>NZ_QKYK01000020.1 GCF_003426815.1 Desertimonas flava | reverse complement strand
GTTGCGGTTCGGTTCGCCGGTGACGGTGACCAGTGCGACGGTGGCGGCGGTGACCGGTGGAATCACGCCGAACCCAGCGTGGAACGGCCGCACGACGACGGGGATCGTGACGAACCAGCCGATCGCCCCGGCATCGGCGGCGGGGTCCGCGGTGCACGTGTACACGGTGACGGTGCGGTTCACCGTGAACGCCGATGCCGTGACGTTCGCCAACTCCGACTGCAGCCTGACCACCGGTGAGACGGGGACCGGTCTGTTGAACTCGTCGAGCGTCGGGGTCAACGGGGCCACGTCGAGCGACACCGACTGCCGGCCGATCCCCGGGACGCCGACGGTCGCCAAGACGGCCGCAGCACCGACGGCGGTCGGCGGTGGTGCCTACCAGGTCGTCTACACGCTGCGGGTGTCGAACCCGTCGTCGGTGAGTGGTTCCTATGACCTGAGCGACACGTTGCGGTTCGGGTCGCCGGTGACGGTGACGAGCGCGACGGTGGCTGCGCCGACGGGGATCACGCCGAACCCGGCGTGGAACGGGCGGACGACGACGGGGATCGTGACGAACCAGCCGATCGCCCCGGCATCGGCGGCGGGGTCCGCGGTGCACGTGTACACGGTGACGGTGCGGTTCACGGTCAACGCCGATGCCGTGACGTTCGCCAACTCGGACTGCGGCCTGACCACCGGTGAGAGCGGGACCGGTCTGTTGAACTCGTCGAGCGTCGGGGTCAACGGGGCCACGTCGAGTGACACTGACTGCCGGCCGATCCCGGCGGTGCCGACGCACACCAAGACGGCAGGGGCCCCGACGGCCGTCGGTGGCGGCGTCTACCAAGTCGTCTACACGCTGGAGGTCTCGAACCGGTCAGCGGGAACCGGCGCCTACGACCTGGCCGACACGCTGCGCTTCGGCCCGGCGGTCACGGTGGCCAGCGCGACGGTGACCAACTCGACGCCGGGTGGCATCACCACGAACCCGGCGTGGAACGGTCGCACGACGACGGCGATCGTGAACGACCAGGCGATCGCTGCCGGCGCCGCCGGCGGGCCCACGATCCATCGCTACGTCGTCACGGTGCGGTTCACCGTGAACGCCGATGCGGTGACGTTCGCCAACTCGGACTGCAGCCTGACCACGGGTGAGACCGGGACCGGTCTGTTGAACGCCTCGAGCATGGATGTCAACGGCAGCGACGCCGACGACAGCGCGTGCCAGCCGTTGCCGGCGTCGCCGACGCACACCAAGGCGGTGACGTCGGGGCCGACGGCCCTGGGCGGGGGCGCCTATCAGATGGTGTACACGCTGACGGTGTCGAACGCCGGGTCCACGGCGGGCGCCTACGACCTCAGCGACACGCTGCGGTTCGGTGGTGCGGTCACGGTGACCAGCGCTACGGTGACCAACTCGACGCCGGGTGGCATCACCACGAACCCGGCGTGGAACGGTCGCACGACGACGGCGATCGTGAACGACCAGGCGATCGCCGCGGGCGCCGCCGGCGGGCCCACGATCCATCGCTACGTCGTCACGGTGCGGTTCACCGTGAACGCCGATGCGGTGACGTTCGCCAACTCGGACTGCAGCCTGACCACGGGTGAGACGGGGACCGGTCTGTTGAACGCCTCGGGCATCGACGTGAACGGTGCCGATGACGATGCGACGGCGTGCCAGCCGTTGCCGGCGTCGCCGACGCACACCAAGGCGGTGACGTCGGGACCCACCGCTGTCGGTGGGGGCGTCTACGAGATGGTGTACACGTTGACGGTGTCGAACGCGGCGCCGAGTGCTGGGACCTATGACCTGGCCGACACGCTGCGGTTCGGTTCGCCGGTGACGGTGACCAGTGCGACGGTGGCCAACACGGCGCCCGGGAACATCACCACGAACCCCGCCTGGAACGGCCGGGCGACGACGGCGATCGTGAACGATCAGGCGATCGGCGCGGGGTCGGCTGCGGGGCCGGCGGTGCACACCTACCGGGTGACGGTGCGGTTCACGGTGAACGCCGATGCGGTGACGTTCGCCAACTCGGACTGCAGCCTCACCACGGGTGAGACCGGGACCGGCTTGATGAACGCCTCGGGCATCGACGTGAACGGTGCCGATGACGATGCGACGGCGTGCCAGCCGCTGCCGGCGTCGCCGGTGCACACCAAGGCGGTGACGTCGGGGCCGACTGCCCTGGGCGGTGGCGTGTACGAGATGGTGTACACGTTGACGGTGTCGAACGCGGCGCCGAGCGCCGGGGCCTATGACCTGGCCGACACGCTGCGGTTCGGTTCGCCGGTGACGGTGACCAGTGCGACGGTGGCGAACACGGCGCCGGGTGGCATCACCACGAACCCGGCGTGGAACGGCCGGGCGACGACGGCGATCGTGAACGATCAGGCGATCGGCGCCGGGTCGGCCGCGGGGCCGGCGGTGCACACCTACCGGGTGACGGTGCGGTTCACGGTGAACGCCGATGCGGTGACGTTCGCCAACTCGGACTGCAGCCTCACCACCGGTGAGACCGGGACCGGTCTGCTCAACAGCTCGGCCGTCGACGTCAACGACGTCGACGACCCCGCCACCGCCTGCCAGCCGCTCCCCGGCTCTCCGACGCACACCAAGACGGTGACGTCGGGGCCGACCGCCGAGGGTGATGGCGTGTACGAGGTGGTCTACACGATCACCGTGTCCAACCGGTCGGCGGGGGCCGGCACCTACGACCTGGCCGACACGCTCCGCTTCGGTGCGCCGGTCACCGTGACCGGGACGAACGTGACCGCGACGCCCGCGAGCGTCACGCCGAACGCCGCGTGGAACGGGCGGACGACGACGGCCATCGTGAACGACCAGGCGATCGCGGCGGGCACCGCGGGAGGTCCGGCGGTGCACACGTACACCGTGACCGTCCGGTTCACCGTGGACGCCGATGCGGTGACGTTCGCCAACTCGGATTGCAGCCTCACCACCGGTGAGAACGGGACCGGTCTGCTCAACAGCTCGGGCATCGACGTCAACGAGGCTGACGACGCGGCGACGGCCTGCCAGCCGCTCCCGGCGTCGCCGGTGCACACCAAGACGGTGACGTCCGGGCCCACCGCCCAGGGCGGTGGCGTGTACGAGATGGTGTACACGCTGACCGTGTCGAACGCGGCGCCGAGCGCAGGCACCTACGACCTGAGCGACAGCCTGCAGTTCGGTGCGCCGGTCACCGTGACGAGCGCGACGGTGGCCAACACGGCGCCGGGGAACATCACCCCCAACGCGGCATGGAACGGCCGCACGACCACGGCCATCGTCACCGATCAGGCCATCGGAGCCGGCGCGGCATCCGGGCCGGCGGTGCACACCTACACCGTGACGGTGCTGTTCACCGTCGACGCCCACGCGGTGACCTACGCCAACTCCGACTGCACGCGGTCCACGGGCGAGAGCGGCTCGGGCCTGCTCAACGGCTCGGCCATCGACGTCAACGACGTCGACGACCCCGCCACGGCCTGCCAGCCGCTCCCCGGCTCTCCGGTGCACACGAAGGCCGTGTCGGCGGGGCCGACCCCGGTGGGCGGCGGCGTCTACGAGGTGGTGTACACCCTGACGGTGTCGAACGCCTCGGCCGGCGCCGGCGTGTACGACCTGGCCGACACGCTCCAGCTCGGTGACCCGGTCACGGTGACGAGCGCGACGGTGGCCAACACGGCGCCGGGCACGGTGGTGACCGATCCTGCATGGAACGGGGTGTCGTCGCCGACGATCGTGACCGACCAGGCGATCGGTGCCGGGTCGGCCTCGGGTCCGGCCGTGCACACGTACGACGTGACCGTGCAGTTCGAGGTGGATCTCGCCTCCGTCACGTTCGAGAACTCCGACTGCACGATCGCCGACGGCGAGAGTGGCTCGGGACTGTTCAACTCGTCGACGATCGGTGTCAACGAGGTCGACGACGGGGAGGACGCCTGCGAACCGTTGCCGGCGGCGCCCACCCAGGTGAAGGAGGTCTCCTCGGAGCCGGCGCCGTTGGGCGGCGGCGTGTACGAGGTGGGCTACACGATCACGGTGTCGAACCCGTCGGCCGGGTCCGGCGCCTACGACCTGGCGGATGCCCTCCAGTACGGCGAGCCGATGACCATCGTCGAGGCGATCGTGGAGAATGCGGCGCCCGGATCGATCGTGACCAATCCCGTCTGGGACGGAGTCACCGACTCCGTGATCGTGACCGGCGAGCCGATCGCCGCCGGCACGGCCGACGGCCCGGAGGTGCACACGTACACGGTGACCGTGCAGTTCACGGTCGACGCCGAAGCGGTGACGTTCGAGAACACGGACTGCACCCTGGGCGAGGAGGAGACCGGGACCGGTCTGCTCAACGACTCCACGGTCAGGGTGAACGAGGTGGATGCAGGGGAAGAGGCGTGCTCTCCGCCACCGGGCACACCCGTCCACGTCAAGGAGGTCACGACGCCCCCGACCGCCCTGGGCGGTGGGGTGTACGAGGTGGGCTACACGCTGACGGTGTCGAACCACGGCGCCGGGGCCGGGGCCTACGACCTCGCTGACGCCCTGCAGTTCGGCGAGGCGACCACGATCACCGCGGCCACGGTGGCCAACGCCACCCCCGGCACGATCGTGACGAACCCGGTGTGGGACGGAGTCATCGACTCGGTGATCGTGAGCGGTGAGCCGATCGCCGCCGGCACGGCCGACGGCCCGGAGGTGCACACGTACACGGTGACCGTGCAGTTCACGGTCGACGCCGAAGCGGTGACGTTCGAGAACACGGACTGCACCCTGGGCGAGGAGGAGACCGGGACCGGTCTGCTCAACGGCTCGACGATCGGCGTCAACGAGGTGGACGCCGGTGAAGAGGCGTGTGATCCAGTGCCGGCCGCGCCGACCCACACCAAGGAGTTGAGCGTCGAGCCGGTCGAGCTCGGCGGCGGCCTCTACGAGGTCGGCTACACGATCACGGTGTCCAACGCGTCGGCCGGATCCGGCAGCTACGGGCTCGACGACCTCCTCCAGTATGGCGACGCGGTGAGCATCGCCGGAGCGACGGTGGTCAACGACACCCCGGGCACCGTGGTGACCAACCCCGCATGGGACGGCGTCACCGACGCCGTGATCGTGAGCGATGCGCCGATCGCCGCCGGGACCGCCGACGGCCCGGAGGTGCACACGTACACGGTGACGGTGCAGTTCACGGTCGACTCGCAAGCGGTGACGTTCGAGAACTCGGACTGCACCCTCGGTGAGGAGGAGACCGGCACCGGCCTGCTCAACGTGTCGACGCTGGATCTCAACGAGGTCGATGCCGGCGAAGAGGCGTGCTCGCCTCCGCCGGCGGCGCCCACGCACACCAAGGAGATCACCTCTGAACCGACGCCGGTGGGTGACGGGAACTACGAGATCGAGTACACGATCACCGTGTCGAACCCGGGTGCCGGGGCAGGCGTGTACGACCTGGCCGACGCCCTGCAGTTCGGCGAGGGCATGACGATCGTCGAGGCGACCGTCGCCAACGAGCTGCCCGGTGACATCGCCGTCGATGCGGCATGGAACGGACTCGACGACACGGTGATCGTGACCGATGCGCCGATCGCCGCCGGCACGGTCGGCGGCCCGGAGACCCATACCTATGTGGTATCGGTGGTGGCCAACGTGCCGATCGACCTGCCGGCCGAGGCGGTGGACTGCGACCTCGCTGACGGCGAGGTGGGCAGCGGGTTCTTGAACATGGCGTCGATCGACGACAACGAGGTGATCGCCGACGATGAGGCGTGCACCGCGGGGTCCTACTTCGACCCGGTGAAGGAACTCGTCAGCGCCGTGCCCGACGGCGACGGCGGCTACACGCTCACCTACCGGATCACCGTGCGCAACGCCGGGATGGCCGTGGTCTACGACCTCGACGACCAGCTGCGGTTCGGTGGATCGGTGACGGTCGACTCGATCGCCACGACCGGCCCGGCCGGGGTGGCGCTGAACGCCGGGTTCGACGGCGTAGCCGACACCGTGCTCGCCGCCGGTGCGGAGATCGGCGACGGCGAGGAGCACGTCTACACGGTGGTGGTCGAGGTGACGGCCGACAACGATCTCTACACCCAAGCGAACGCGGACTGTTCGTTGGCGGCCGGTGACAGCGGGACCGGGTTCCTCAACACGATCACGGCGTCGGTGAACGACGAGACGGTCGGGGCCGAGGCGTGTGCCGAGCTCCCCCCGCCGCCGGCCCCGCCGGCCCCGCCGACGCCGTCGCCGATCCCGGTGACCGGCTGAGCCCGGCCCGCCGAATCGCACAGGGAGCAGCGACATGAGTCGACGCAATGTCTGGGCTGCCGTTGCCGCCACCGTCGTGGTGGCGGCAACGGCCGGGATCGTGATCACCGCCACGTCCGATGGCGACGACACAGCAGCACCGCCGGCCACGACCGACGTGGCGCTTCCGGTGCCGCCAACGGAGCCGGAGGCCGGTCCGGCGGGGGAGGTGGTGGTGCCGGCGGCGTCGACGTTGGTGGTCAGCTTCGCCGACGACATCGAGCAGTTCGATCGCCCTGGTGGGGCGAAGGTGGGCACGGTGGCGGCGAGGTGGCACGACCGGCCGTCGGTGTTGCCGGTGATCGACCAGCGGCCGGGCTGGTTGCAGGTCCGGCTGCCGCAGCGACCCAACGGGTCGACGGCATGGGTGCGGCGTGAGGATGTGGCGTTGGCATCGACGCCGTATCGGGTGGTGATCGATGTGGCCACGACCCGGCTGCAGGTGTTCCGTGACGGGGTCGAGGTGCTCGACGCCCCGGCCGGGTTGGGGACCGACGAGGCCCCCACGACGGTGGGGAGCTTCTTCGTGGCGTTCAAGCAGGAACCGCCGACGGCCGACGAGGGATGGGGGCCGTTCGTGCTGGTCACGTCGGCGCATTCGGAGACGATCTCGGACTTCGAGTCGTCGGGTGACGCGATCGCCGCGATCCATGGTCCGTTGGGAGCCGAGGAGCAGCTCGCTGCCGGTGGTGGCTACATGTCGCACGGCTGTGTCCGCCTACTGCTCGACGACCTCGCGGTGCTCGAGGACCTGCCGGCAGGCACCCCCATCGACGTCATCGACAGCGACGCCGAACCGCCTGTGTCGGCCATCGCATCGACCGTGCCGTCATGAGCCGTTCCGGGCGCACGCCCCACCTGTTCGCCACCCGACGGCTCGCGCGGACCGCGGTCGCCGTCGTCGTGGTGGGGCTGCTTGCCAACCCGGCAGCCCCGGCCTGGGCGTCGGTCCGCGACGCCCAGGCTCACACCAGCGCCGGTGCCACCCCACCGGAACCGCCCGGCAGCAGCGAGCCGCCCCACACGCAGCCGCCCGACACGCAGCCGCTCGACACGCCGCCGTCGACCACCACGTCGACGACCACGGTCGAGACCACGACCACGACGACGACGGTGGAGCCGACCACGACGACCACGACGGTGGGGCCGGTGACGACCTCGACCGTTCCGGGGGCGGCGACGACGTCGACGGCCCCGCTCCCGACGACGGTCGCCCCGCCCTCGAGCACGTCGACGACGTCGACGTCGTCGACCTCGACGACGACCACGACGACGACGATGGTGTTGCCGGTGGAGTCGTTCGGGCCGTTGCCGGCGTGGAACACGAGGTGGCGGGGTGGTGGGTGGCGTGCGGGTGATGGGAGCCCCGGCGCGTCGTGGCCGAGACCGGTCCGGACCCCGGCGCTCATCGCGCCTGTCGTGTCGGGGAGCGGGATCGGCCCACCGACCGGGGGTGCGCGGCCGACGCCACCGGCTCAGCCGGGGCAGTCGACGCCGGCTGAGGGCGACGCAGCGACCGTCGACGTGGCGGTGGAGGATCTGCCGGTCGATGTGGAGGTGATGTTGATGGCGTTCCGGTTGGTGGTGTCGGGTGGCGACTACGGACACACAGCAGCGGACGGCCGGTCGGGTGCATACGGCTACACCGACGAGCGCTGGGGCGGCTACGCCGGCTACGGCCGTGCGGTGGAGGCGCCGCCGATGGTGCAAGACGCCCGGGCCCGGGCGGATCTGGCCCGCTACACGAGCGGTGCGGACGGGTTGGTGACGGCGGTGGCGTCGTCGTGGTTCGTCGACTCGGTCACCGGCATCGACTGGTGGGACCAGTTCGCGCTGGACCGCACGTTCTCACGGGAACTGTTCGAACGCACCTGGACCACCGTCTACACCACACTGCTCACCCCCGAAGCCGACAATGACAGTGACAATGACGTCGAGGTGTCGCCCGCGACGGTCGGCACCGAGCCCGATGCCGGACCGATGGTGGCGGCAGGGCCGTCGTTGACGGTCACGGATCCGGCCGCGGGGTCGCGTGGCGATGAGCGGGCACGGCCGCCGGTGGTGCCGGCCCACGGGTCCGGCGCCATGCGATCGATCGCCTTCCCGGTGTTGGGACCGGTCGACTACGCACCCGGCTGGAACGACTGCCGCGACGACTGCACCCGCCGGCACGAAGGCGTCGACATCGTCGGCGTCCGCATGCAACCGTTGGTCGCCGCGGTCGACGGGACGATCACGGCGATCGGACCGCGCGGCTCCGACATCGCCGGGGCCGGCGTGACGGTGACCGGTGATGACGGCTGGCGCTACAACTACTTCCACATCAACAACGACAACCCCGGCAGCGACGACGGCGTCGGCGACCTCGTCTGGCAGACCCCACCCGGCCTGCGGCTGGGTGATCGGGTCCGGGCCGGACAGATCATCGGCTACATGGGCGACTCGGGCAACTCGGAACACTCCGTGCCCCACGTCCACTTCGAGATCCGCGACCCCGCCGGCGCCCCGCACGACCCGTACTGGTCGCTGCAGGCCGCCGAACGCCGCCAGGCCTGCACCATCGGCATCGGACCGTGGTCCAATCCGGTGCACATCGGCGCGCCGTCGGAGAACGTGGCCTCGACGACCGTGCGTCCCCTGTGGGGCAACGGTTCCTGGAGCATCGACAGTCAGGGCCGCGTCACCGCCACTGGCGACGCCGCGCTGATCAGCCCCTCGCGGGGACTCGGATGCCTCGACGGACCCACCGTCCCCCACGGCACCGACGCCGCCGGCTGGACCGGCTGACCCGCCCGCCGAACCCTGACGTGTGAGCCCACGAAGCGGATACACGCGCTCGTGGCTCACACTTTGCGTCGACAACGCGCCCGAGCCGGCGCCCGAAGGCGCCGGCTCTGGGGGTTCGACCGGCAACCGGAGGGTGCCGGTCGAAGGTCGATGCCCGCTCCCCGCTCTCGCGGTCCCATGAGTGGAGCGGACGATGGCGGTCCGGCCGGGGGTTGGGCCGGCCGGACCGGACGGGTGATCAGGCCGTCTGACGACGGCGGGTCATCGTGACGATCGCCGCACCTCCGGCGGTGAGGGCCACGCCGGCGAGGACGAGCACGCCCGACGTCGCACCCGTCTCGGGCAGCTGACCGCTCGGTGCGGCCTGCGGCTGCCCGGCGGGCGTGCCGCCGTCACCCTCGACGCCCGGATCGGCCGGGTCGCCGGGATCGCCGGGATCGCCGGGGACGGGATCGGTGGGCTCCGGATCGGTGGGCTCGGGGAACGTCGGGTTGACGATGACCGGCGGGATCGTCGGGATCGGGGGATTGGTGGGATTCGTCGGGTTGACGATGACCGGCGGGATCGTCGGGACCGGCGGCTGCGGGTCCGTCGGGTTGACGATGACCGGCGGGATGGTCGGGGGGCTCCCGGCTGATGCGCTCGTGGCGCCGAGGCCGAGGGCGACCACGCCGGCCACGGCGCCGGCGGCGGCGGCGAGACGGAAGCGGGACAGGCGGTGCCGCTGCGCGGCGGGGGTGTTGGTGTTCATGATTCCTCCGGTGGTGTCGGATGCACTCGCATCCGGTTGCTGTGCTGTCGTGTGGACACCACCGATGATGAAGAGGTGCGCCCCCCGAGTCGTCAGGGTCCGACCCTGATGTTTCGGCCGACCCCGACCCTGACGACCGTGACGACCCTGATGCCTCGCCGGCGCGCGCCGAGGTCGCGATCGGGACGCGCCGACGCCGTCCGCGCTCGGAGGGCCGGACGAGCCGCTGAGCTGGGCTGACGCGTCGAAGCGACCGGCCCTTGTCGCCGGGTCGTTGCCGCCGCGCCCAGCAGCTCCGACCCGGCGGCAACGACCGGCCACCACCCCGATTCGACGACGTGGGCGGCGACCACTGGAGCGTCGGCTGCCGCACCCGTCGGGCCCACATCGTCGGCCTCCCGCGCTGGCCGAACTGTAGCGACGCCGTCTTGACAGCCGACCAGAACGCCGTTTCGGACTCGCCCCGGCTCGGCGTCCGGTTCCCGCCCGGCGGCATCGGCGCGGGCCGGTTGGATCGACCCACCAGGCCCGATAGCGTTCCAGAGCCGTGCCTGAGAGGCCATCACGTCCTCTCCGGCAGATTCGCAAATCGATGTCCGGGTGAGCCCAGCGGTCCGTCCGTCTGGGGACCATCCGGCGACAACTCATCACCATGCTCCGTACGGCCTCGGCCGGCGGAGCATTTGCATGGAGGCCAGCCGACTCAGCAATGAGCCGCAGGGCGACCCAGCAGCGTGGATAGCGCTTGACCACACGGTCCGGCGCTCGATCAACCATCAGCTGGCCGAGAGGCCGGCACTAGTCAAGGATCAGTTGCCATGGCAACCACAGCGATCGTCGGCGAAAAGGTCGGCATGAGCCAGAAGTGGGTCGACGACAAGATCGTCCCGGTGACGGTGCTTCGTGTCGAGCCGATGCGCATCGTCCAGGTCAAGACCCCCGAGCGCGACGGCTACAGCGCCCTCCAGGTCACCTACGGACGGCGCGACGCCCGCAAGCTCAACAAGCCCGATGCCGGCCACTACGCCAAGGCGTCGGTCGACCCGGGCAAGCGCCTCATCGAGGTCCGTCTCGACTCGGTCGACGGCTACGAGGTCGGCCAGGAGATCCTCGTCGACGTCGTCGCCGCCGGGACCAAGGTCGACGTCACCGCCGTCAGCAAGGGCAAGGGCTTCGCCGGAACGATGAAGCGCCACAACTTCCGCGGCCAGGGCGCCAGCCACGGTAACCACAAGCACCACCGGGCCCCCGGCTCGGTCGGCTCGTGCTCGTTCCCCGGGCGCGTGTTCAAGGGACTCCGCATGTCGGGCCACATGGGTCACGAGCAGGTCACCACGCTGAACCTCGAAGTCGTCGAGTCCGACCCCGAGCGCAACCTGCTGCTCGTCAAGGGCGCCGTTCCCGGCCCCCGCGGCGGCGTGGTGGTCGTGCGCAACGCAGTCAAGCAAGCGGTCAAGGCCTGAGGAACGAAGCGATGCCGCAGATCACCATCAAGAACCCCGCCGGCGCCGACGCCGGCACCGTCACACTCGACGACGCCACCTTCGGCATCCAGCCGAACATCCCGGTGATGCACCAGGTCGTCGTCGCCCAGCTCGCCAAGGCTCGCTCCGGCACGCAGTCCACCAAGACCCGCAGCGAGGTCCGTGGTGGCGGCGCCAAGCCGTACCGCCAGAAGGGCACCGGCAACGCCCGTCAGGGCTCGACCAACGCCCCGCACTACAGCGGTGGTGGCATCGCCCTCGGCCCCAAGCCGCGGTCGTACGCCCAGCGCACGCCGAAGAAGATGATCAAGCTCGCCCTGCGCTCGGCTCTGTCCGACCGGGCCGCCGACGGCAAGGTCCTCGTCGTCGACTCGTGGGGCTTCGATGCGCCGAAGACCCGTGACGCCGCCAAGGCGCTCGCCGCCCTCGGTGTGGAGGGTCGGGCGCTGGTCGTCATCGAGCGGGACGACGTCAACGCCGCCCTGAGCTTCCGGAACATCCCCGAGGCTCAGGTCATCCAGGTCGGCGAGCTCAACGCCTATGACGTGCTCGCCAACGACTACATCGTGTTCACACAAGCAGCACTCGCTGCTGCGACATCTGGTCCAGCGGCACTCGACGCTGCGACCCCGAAGGGCGACGACTCATGAAGGATCCTCGCGACATCATCCTGGCGCCCGTCGTCTCCGAGAAGAGCTACGCCCGCATGGAGACCGGTGTCTACACGTTCAAGGTCCACAAGTCGGCCAGCAAGCCCGAGATCCGCGACGCCGTCGAGTCCATCTGGAACGTCGAGGTGAGCAAGGTCAACACGCTCAACCGCAAGGGCAAGAAGCGCCGCACCCGTGGCACCAACCGCGTCGGTTCCAAGCCCGACGTGAAGCACGCCATCGTCACCCTCTCGGCGGGCGAGATCCCGCTGTTCGAGAACTGAGGTCACCGTGGGTATCCGCACACGCAAGCCGACCAGCCCCGGTCGCCGGTTCCAGACCGTCTCCGACTTCTCCGAGATCACCAAGAGCAAGCCGGAGAAGTCGCTGCTCGCTCCCAAGCCGAAGTCGGGTGGCCGCAACTCGTACGGCCGCAAGACCGCCCGCCACCGCGGCGGCGGCCACAAGCAGCAGTACCGCATCATCGACTTCAAGCGCATCAAGGACGGCGTGACCGCCAAGGTCGCCGCCATCGAGTACGACCCCAACCGCACGTGCCGCATCGCCCTGCTGCACTACGCCGACGGCACCAAGTCGTACATCCTGGCGCCCAAGGGCCTCAACGTGGGCGACCACGTGCAGAGCGGTCAGGGCGCCGACATCAAGCCGGGCAACGCCCTGCCGATGCGCTTCATCCCCGTCGGCACCACCCTGCACAACGTCGAGCTGCGCCCCGGTCAGGGTGGCAAGATCGGCCGCTCGGCCGGCATCGCCGTGCAGCTCGTCGCCAAGGACGGCGACTTCGCCACCCTGCGCATGCCGTCCACCGAGATGCGCCGCGTGCTCATCGACTGCCGGGCCACCGTCGGCGAGGTCGGCAACTCCGAGCACGAGCTCGTCAAGATCGGCAAGGCCGGCCGTAACCGCTGGAAGGGCGTCAAGCCGCAGACCCGTGGTGTGGCCATGAACCCGGTCGACCACCCGCTCGGCGGTGGTGAGGGCAAGACCTCCGGTGGTCGCCCTGCCGTGTCGCCGTGGGGCAAGCCCGAGGGCCGCACCCGCGACAAGAACAAGAAGTCGCAGTCGCTCATCATTCGCCGTCGCCGTTCCGGAAAGGGTCGGAGGTAACCCGTCATGACTCGCAGTCTCAAGAAGGGGCCGTTCGTCGACGACCATCTGTTGAAGAAGGTCGACGCCCAGAACGCCGCCGGCGAGCGCCGCGTCATCAAGACGTGGTCGCGCCGCTCCACCATCATCCCCGACATGGTCGGGCACACCATCGCCGTGCACGACGGCCGCAAGCACGTCCCGGTGTACGTCACCGAGTCGATGGTCGGCCACAAGCTCGGTGAGTTCAGCCCCAGCCGGACGTTCAAGTTCCACGCCGGCCAGGAGAAGGGCGCGAAGGGTCGTAGGTAGATCATGACTACTCATTGCGTTCCCCGGCCACGCAGGCCGTTGCTGGCCGCTCCCTCCGCTAGCGCTCCGGTCGCTCTCGTCGAAGGACAACTCTCATGACTGGTCCGAAGCTCAACGAGAACGTGCTGGCGCTCGCCGAGGGCCAGCGCTCCACCAAGGCCGTTGCCCGCTACGTGAAGGGTTCGGCCACCAAGGTGCGGGTCGTGCTCGACCTCATCCGTGGCCTGCCCGTGCAGCGTGCCGACGAGGTGCTGCAGTACACCGACCGCGGCGCTGCCGACGACGTGCGCAAGGTGCTCGCCAGCGCCGTGGCCAACGCCGTCCACAACGACAATCAGGATCCCGAGGAGCTCTTCGTGCTCGCCGCCTTCGCCGACGAAGGCCCGACGCTCAAGCGCTTCCGCCCCCGCGCTCGTGGCCGCGCCAGCCGCATCCGCAAGCGC
Source organism: Desertimonas flava (assembly GCF_003426815.1). Lineage (GTDB taxonomy): Bacteria > Actinomycetota > Acidimicrobiia > Acidimicrobiales > Ilumatobacteraceae > Desertimonas > Desertimonas flava. The sequence goes on along the minus strand of NZ_QKYK01000020.1, from coordinate 93,948 downwards.
ACGTCGCACATCACCGTCGTGGTCGCCCGTCTCGGCGACGACCGCCTCGAGGTCGTGCAGAACCGGCAGGCCAGCTCGGCCGCCGGCCGCCGTGGCGCCGGGCTGTCGGCCCGGTCCCGCGCCGAGCGCGTGGCCCGCAGCCGCCAGCGCGCCGAGGGTCTGCGCGAGGGCTCGTCCACCGAGAGCGACGCCGTCACCGGCGAGTCGGACGACACGGTCGACACGACCGAGGCGCTCGACCTGCCCACCGGCGCCGTCGCCGCTCCCGAGGACGGCTCGGTGCCCGAGGGCTACGCGGTCAAGGGCAACCGGAACTCGATGAAGTTCCACGTGCCCGGTGGCCGCTACTACGACATCACCAACGCCGACCTGTACTTCGACACCGTCGAGAACGCCGAGGCCGCCGGCTATGACGCCCCGGTCACCGACGACGCCGCTGTGGAGGCCGAGGTCGAGGCCGAGCAGGCTGCTGCCGAGCAGGCCGACGACGTGGCCGAGACGCCCGCCGATGAGACCGACGAGGCGAGCAGCGACGACGACGCCGAGGCGAGCAACGAGGACGGAGAGAGCAAGTAATGGGCCAGAAGATCAACCCCTACGGGTACCGGCTCGGCGTCACCACCGAGTGGAAGTCCCGCTGGTTCTCCGAGCGGCAGTACAAGGATTACCTCACCGAGGACTGGAAGATCCGCGGGGCGATCATGCGCCGCATGGAGTCTGCCGCCATCAGCCGCATCGAGATCGAGCGCACCCGTGACAAGGTCCGTGTCGACGTGCACACGGCTCGTCCCGGCATCGTCATCGGTCGCCGCGGCGCCCAGGCCGACGAACTCCGCACGATGATCACCGACATCACGGGCAACCCCAAGGTGCAGCTCAACATCGTCGAGATCAAGACCCCGGAGCTCGACGCCGCGCTGATCGCCCAGGGCGTCGCTGACCAGCTCGCCAACCGCATCGCCTTCCGGCGGGCGATGAAGCGGGCCGTGCAGAACGCCCAGCGCGCCGGTGCCCTCGGCATCAAGGTGCAGTGCTCGGGTCGCCTCGGCGGCGCCGAGATGAGCCGCCGTGAGTGGTACCGCGAGGGCCGCGTGCCGTTGCACACACTGCGCGCCGACATCGACTACGGGTTCCGTGAGGCCAAGACCTCGTCGGGCCGCGTCGGTGTGAAGGTGTGGCTCTACAAGGGCGACATCCTCCCGTACAAGGCCGTCAGTGACGACAAGATCGCCCGCGAGGCGGCGATGGCCGTCGGCGAGACCTCGGGTCAGGCCGCCGAGCCGCGCCGGGTCGTGTCCAGCGCTGCCCGCCGCGAGGCCGAGCCCGAGGCGGCTCCGCTCATCAAGGAAGCCGACACCGAGCTCGAGAAGCTGCTCGACGAAGAAGAGCAGATCGCCCGCCGCGTCCATGACGCCCACGAAACGCCGCACTTCCGCGGCGAGGACTGAGAGGCAACACCATGTTGATGCCCCGTAAGGTCGCGCACCGCAAGCACCACCGCGGTCGCACGAGAGGCCTCACCAAGGGTGGGGACACGATCAGCTTCGGCGAGTACGGCATCCAGGCGCTCGAGCCCGGTTGGCTCACCGCCCGCCAGATCGAGGCCGCCCGTATCGCCATGACCCGCGCCATCAAGCGCGGCGGCAAGGTGTGGATCAACATCTTCCCGGACAAGCCGGTGACGAAGAAGCCGGCCGAGACCCGCATGGGTTCCGGCAAGGGCAACCCCGAGCTGTGGGTGGCCGTCGTCAAGCCGGGCCGGGTGCTGTTCGAGCTCTCCTTCCCCGACCCCGAGCAGGCCAAGGCCGCCATGAACAAGGCGATTCAGAAGCTGCCGATCAAAGCCCGCGTGATCTCCCGAGACGAGGCTGTCTGATGGCCCGCACAACGAACGACCTGTCCGACCTGGGGCTCGCCCAGCTCGTCGACGAGCTGCGTGAGTCGAAGCAGGAGGCGCTGAACCTCCGCTTCCGCAACGCCACCGGTCAGCTCGAGAACACCGCCGAGATCAAGCGGGTCCGCCGCCAGATCGCCCGCATCAACACGTTGATCCGCCAGCGCGAGATCGCCGAAGCCGAGGCCAACGCATCATGAGTGACGTAGAGAACACCAGCGTCGACAGCGCCGACACCGAGACGGCGGCCACCGAGGCCGCCGCCCCGGCCGCGGCGCCGGCGGCCACCGAGACCGCACCACGAGCAGCCCGCAAGGTCCGCGAGGGCATCGTCGTCTCCCAGAAGATGGACAAGACCGCCGTGGTCGCCGTCGTCGAGCGCGTCCGTCACCCGAAGTACAACAAGTTCGTCCTCCAGACGAAGAAGCTGTACGCCCACGACGAGACCAACGACGTCAACGTCGGCGACCGGGTGCGGGTCACCGAGACCCGCCCGCTGTCGAAGACCAAGCGCTGGCGCGTCTCGCAGGTGCTGGAGCGTGCGAAGTGAGCTTGCGAAACGAGGTTTCACGGTGATTCAACAGGAATCTCGCCTCCGCGTCGCTGACAACAGCGGCGCCAAAGAGGTGCTCGTCATCAAGGTGCTCGGTGGCACGCGCCGCCGCTACGCCTCCATCGGCGACATCTTCGTCGCCACCGTCAAAGACGCCATTCCCGGCGCCGGCGTGAAGAAGGGCGAGGTCGTCAAGTGCGTCGTCGTCCGCACGAAGAAGGAGAAGCGTCGTCCCGACGGCAGCTACATCCGCTTCGACGAGAACGCCGCCGTGCTCATCAAGGACGATCTCACGCCCCGCGGCACCCGCATCTTCGGACCGGTCGGTCGCGAGCTGCGTGACCGCCGCTTCATGCGCATCGTCTCTCTCGCACCGGAGGTGTTGTGAGATGAAACTCCGCAAGGGTGACACCGTGCAGGTCATCACCGGCAAGGACAAGGGCAAGCAGGGCACGATCCTCAAGGTCCTCCCTGCCGAGGACAAGGTGATCGTGTCCGAGGTCAACACGGCCTCGAAGCACCTCAAGCCGGGCCGCCGTGGCAAGAACAGCCGCACGCCGCAGCAGCAGGACCGCGGCGGCATCGTCGACATCGACATGCCGATCCACGCCAGCAACGTGGCGTACGTGCACAAGGGCAAGCCCGTTCGCATCGGTTACGAGACCGGAGCCGACGGCAAGAAGGTTCGCGTCGCCCGTGTGGGCGGCGGCAAGACGGAGGTCATCGGATGAGCGACGTCGCAGTCGAGGCGCCGGCCGTGCCGCGCCTCAAGCAGAAGTACAACGACCAGGTCGCCGCTCAGCTCAAGGAGCAACTCGGTCTGGCCAACGTCATGCAGGTGCCGAAGCTCGAGAAGATCGTCATCAACATGGGTGTCGGCCGGGCGACCCAGCAGCCGTCGCTGCTCGAGTCCGCCGTCGCCGACCTCACGGTGATCGCCGGCCAGAAGCCGATCATCACCGTGGCCAAGCAGTCGATCGCCGGCTTCAAGCTCCGCGAGGGGCAGGCCATCGGCACCAAGGTCACCCTTCGTGGCGACCGGATGTGGGAGTTCCTCGACCGGCTCATCGCCGTCGCCATCCCCCGCATCCGTGACTTCCGCGGCCTTCCCGCCAACTCGTGGGACGGTCGGGGCAACTACACGTTCGGTCTCACCGACCAGACGGTGTTCACCGAGATCGACTACGACAAGGTCGACACGCCGCGGGGCATGGACATCACCATCGTGACGACCGCCACCGACAACGCCGGAGGCAAGGCGCTGCTCGACGCCTTCGGTTTCCCGTTCCGCACGGGCGCTGACGCGCAGGCCGAGCCGGCCCGCCGGAAGAACCGTCGACAGTTCCGTGGCGGCAAGCCCGGGAAGAAGAAGTAAGAGGCGCTGCACCATGGCGAAGAAAGCACTGATCAACAAGGCCGCCGGCAAGCCCAAGTTCAAGGTCCGCGGCTACACCCGCTGCCGTCGCTGCGGGCGCTCGCGTTCCGTGTTCCGCAAGTTCGGCCTCTGCCGCGTGTGCCTGCGCGAGCTGGCCCACGCCGGCGAGATCCCCGGCATCACGAAGTCGAGTTGGTGAGGAGGTAGACGATGCTCACTGATCCCATTGCCGACATGCTCACCCGCGTGCGCAACGCCAACACGGCCAAGCACGACGAAGTGAAGATGCCGTCGTCGAAGCAGAAGGTGGCCCTGGCCGAGATCCTCCAGAAGGAGGGCTACATCGGCGGGTTCGAAGTCGCCCCGTCGCCCAAGGGCGTCGGGGAAGTGCTCACCATCACGATGAAGTACTCGAGCGACCGCGACCGCACGATCTCGGGCCTGCGCCGCATCTCCACGCCCGGCCTGCGGGTCTACCGCAAGTCGACGGCCGTGCCGCGCGTGCTCGGTGGCCTCGGTGTCGCCGTGCTGTCCACGTCCCAAGGTCTGATGACCGACCGCGAAGCGCGCAAGCGCAAGGTCGGCGGCGAGGTGCTCTGCTACGTCTGGTGACGTAGGGGAGCGAGAAGTAGCGAAGAGGTACTTGAGATGTCTCGAATCGGACAAGCGCCGATCACCGTGCCGTCGGGCGTCGACGTCACGATCACGCCCGGCTCCGCCGGCAGCCAGCAGGGCCAGACGGTCACCGTCAAGGGCCCCAAGGGAACGCTGACCCGCGAGATCGCCCCGACGATCTCGGTCAGCAACTCCGACGGCGTGCTCAACGTGACGCGTCCCGACGACGAGCGCGAGAACCGGGCCCTCCACGGCCTGACCCGCAGCCTCGTCAACAACATGGTCGTCGGCGTCACCGAGGGGTTCCGCAAGAACCTCGAGATCGTCGGAGTCGGATACCGCGCCGAGGCCCAGGGCCCCGACGCCATCCGGCTGGCGCTCGGCTTCAGCCACCCGGTGAACGTCAAGGCCCCGGCCGGCATCACGTTCGAGGTCCCGGCCCCGACCCAGGTCGTCGTCACCGGCATCGACAAGGAAGTCGTCGGCCAGGTCGCCGCCGACATCCGTTCCATCCGCAAGCCCGAGCCCTACAAGGGCAAGGGGGTCCGGTACCAGGGTGAGCGCATCCTGCGTAAGGCCGGCAAGGCAGGCAAGAAGTGACTCGACCGACCACAACCATCGTCAGCGACTCGGCCTGCGTGGCCGGGGAACGCAGGGAGAAGTAGGCCATGGCTGACATCGCCAACATCCGGCGTGAGTCGCGGATCCGTCGTCACCGCCGGGTGCGCAAGAAGATCCACGGCACCGAGGCCCGCCCCCGTCTCGCCGTGCACCGTTCCAACAAGCACATCGTCGCCCAGCTGATCGACGACGACGCCGGCCGCACGCTGGCCGCGGCGTCGACGTCGGAGGCCGACCTCCGCACGGCGAGCGGCTCGACCGTCGAAGCCGCCACCCGCGTCGGTACGCTCCTCGCCGACCGGGCCAAGGCTGCCGGCATCACCAAGGTCGTGTTCGACCGCGGGGGGTTCATCTATCACGGGCGCATCGCCGCCCTCGCGGCAGCGGCCCGTGACGCCGGTCTGGAGTTCTGACATGAGCAACTATTCATTGCGTTCATACAAGCGATTCGCTGAAGCTCACTGGGCCACGCAGGCCGCGCGTGGCCGCTCCCTCGCTAGCGCTCGGTCGCTCGCACGCTTCATGGAGACCGGACGATGAGCAACTCCTACAACAGCAACCCGCGTGATCCGGGCAACGACGGCAGCGACGGCGGCCTGCGCGAGTCGCGGGTCATCACGATCAACCGTGTGGCCAAGGTCGTCCGTGGTGGTCGCCGCTTCTCCTTCACGGCGCTCGTCGTCATCGGCGACGGCAACGGCCGCGTCGGCCTCGGCTACGGCAAGGCCAAGGAAGTGCCCCTGGCCATCCAGAAGGGCACCGAGGAAGCCAAGCGCAACCTGTTCGACGTGCCGCTCGCCGGCTCGACGATCACCCACCCGATCATCGGCGTCACCGGCGCCGGTCGCGTGCTGATGAAGCCCGCTGCTCCCGGTACTGGTGTCATCGCCGGTGGGGCCGCCCGCATCATCCTCGAAGAGGCCGGGATCCACGACGTGCTCTGCAAGTCGCTCGGGTCGGCCAACCACATCAACGTCGCGCGCGCCACGATCCAGGGTCTGAAGTCCCTCGAGCGTCCCGACGAAGTGGCCAAGCGCCGCGGCCTGCACGCCGACGAGTTCGTGCCCAAGGGCATGCTGAACGCGTACAACGAGCGCCAGCGCGGCGGCCACGTCGCCCCGGCCGAGCCGGCCACCACCGGAGGGACACGATGAGCGAGCAGACCATCACCGTCACCCAGTTCAAGTCCGGCCAGCACGCCAAGCCCAAGACGCGCGGCACGCTGCGCGCCCTCGGCCTCGGCCGCATCGGCAAGTCCAACACCCTCCCTGACCGGCCCGAGATCCGCGGCATGATCGCCCGGGTCCCGCATCTGGTGCGGGTGGAGACGGAGGTCTCCGAATGACCATCAAGCTCCACGACCTGGCGCCGGCGCCGGGATCGACCAAGAACCGCAAGCGGGTCGCCCGCGGCATCGGCGGTAAGGGCGGCAAGACCGCAGGACGCGGCACCAAGGGCCAGCACGCCCGCAACACCGTCCCGGCCGGCTTCGAAGGTGGCCAGATGCCCCTCAAGCAGCGCGTGCCGAAGTTGAAGGGCTTCAACAACCCCTTCCGCGTCGAGTACTCGGCCGTGAACCTCGACACGCTCGAGGAGCTCGGCGAGCGCCTCGGCGGCACCGTCACGCCCGAGTCGCTGGCGGCCGCTGGTGTGGTCCGGTCGAACGTGTTCGTCAAGATCCTCGCCCGGGGCACCGTGTCGGGCAAGCTCGACGTCAGCGCCCACGCGGTGTCGAAGGCGGCCGAGGCGGCGATCACCGCTGCCGGGGGTACCGTGACGCTCATCCCACTGCCCTTCAAGCGTGAGAACAAGGCCGGCCGTCCGGCCGTCAAGGGCAACCAGTTCACCAACCGCTAGTCGTTGGCCGGTCGTCCCGTTCGGCGTCGCCGGACTTACCCCGTCTGCCCCACATACAAGGATCGCTGAGTGCTCGCCAATCTGAAGAACCTCTTCAAGGTCGCTGATCTTCGCAACAAGATCCTCTTCACGATCGCCATGGTGGTGGTGTACCGGTTCGGTATCGCCATCCGCGTGCCGGGTGTCGACCCGCTGGCCATCGACCAGATCCAGGATCAGGCCGAGCAGCAGGGAGCGATCGGGTTCCTCAACCTGTTCTCGGGAGGCGGCTTCGAGAGCTTCTCGATCTTCGCCCTCGGCATCATGCCGTACATCACCTCGAGCATCATCATGCAGATCCTCGGCGTGGTGATCCCCCGGTTGGAGCAGCTCCAACAGGAGGGCGCGGTCGGTCAGCGCAAGATCACCCAGTACACCCGCTACGTGACGATCGCCCTCGCCACGTTGCAGGCGACGGGCCTGGTGTTCGTGTTCGGAAACGGCCGGGCCTCGAGTTACCTGTCGCAGAACGCGCCATCGGTGCCGATCCTGCCCGACGGGCTGTTCCCACGCGCCTACCTCATCATCCCCACGCTGGTGGCCGGTACCGCCGTGCTGATGTGGCTCGGCGAGCTGATCAGCCAGCGCGGCATCGGCAACGGCATGTCGATGGTGATCTTCGCCTCGGTGGTGTCGGGCATGCCGTACGGCTTCTACTCGATCATCCTGCAGAACAAGTGGATCTGGTTCGTCCTCGTCGTCCTGCTGACGCTCGGCATCATCGTCGCCGTCGTCTACGTCGAGCTCGGGCAACGCCGCATCCCCGTGCAGTTCGCCAAGCGGGTGGTCGGGCGGCGCATGTACGGCGGTCAGAACACGTACATCCCGCTCAAGGTCAACCAGTCGGGCGTCATCCCGGTGATCTTCGCCAGCTCGATCCTGCTCATCCCGGTGATCATCAGCAACATCGTCGGCAGCGACAGCGGCTGGCGCGGATCGATCGTGGACTTCGTGAACGACTACATCGTCGATCCGCAGAACCTCGTGTACATCACGATCTTCGCGCTGATGATCATCGCCTTCGCCTACTTCTACAACTCGATCGCCTTCGACCCGGTGCGCCAGGCCGACCAGATCCGCCGTCAGGGCGGCTTCATCCCCGGCGTCCGACCCGGCCCGCAGACCGAGCGCTACCTCGCCCGGGTCGTGAACCGCATCACGCTCCCCGGCGCCGTGTTCATCGCGATCATCGCCATCCTGCCGTACCTGCTGTTGTGGGCGGCCGACGTCAGCACGTTCGGCTTCGCCGGCACCAGCATCCTCATCTCGGTGGGTGTGGCGCTCGAGCTGATGCGTCAGATCGACAGCCAGCTGACGCTGCGCAACTACGAGGGCTTCCTGAAGTAGGACTCCCGACAGGGTGAGTCCTCGATTGCTCGGCACGGTCACTGACGTGCTCGAATTGACCGTGTCATGATTCCTGGTGCTCGGCTCGTCATTCTCGGGCGGCAGGGTGCCGGCAAAGGGACACAGTGTGTCCGTCTGTCGCGCCACTACGTCGTCCCGCACATCTCCACCGGCGACATGCTGCGCGCCGCCGTCCGCGAGCAGACCGAGCTCGGCCTCATGGCCAAGGAGATCATGGACTCGGGCGGTCTGGTCGGCGACGAGATCATGATCGGGCTCGTCGCCGAGCGCCTCGACCGCGCCGACGCCCAGACGCGCGGGTACATCCTCGACGGCTTCCCGCGCACGGTCACGCAAGCCGACGGCCTCGACGAGGTGGCGGGGGACAAGCCGATCGACGTCGTCATCGACCTCTACGTCGCCCGCGACGTGGTGCTGCAGCGGATCTCGGCACGGCGGGTGTGCCGCGACTGTGGCACCAACTACACGGCGACGGGCACCGAGCGGCAGCCGTGGATCTGCGAGGTGTGCGGCGGTGACGTGATGCAGCGGGCCGATGACCACCCCGACGCGGTGAACCGGCGCCTCGACCTCTACGAGGAGCAGACCGCTCCACTCATCGAGCACTACACGTCGCAGGGCCGCCTCGTCGTCGTCGACGGCGTCGGGGCCCCCGACGAGGTGTTCCGCCGCCTCACCGACGCCATCGGCAAACGCGTCTGATTCCGGGCGCGCATCGTGCCCGTTCACGTTCCGGGCGCGGATCGTGACGGTGAGCGTCACGGATCGCGCCCAGATCGCCGTCGCCATCGCCCGGGGTGACAGGATCGGGTGATGGCGCGACCGATCCGGATCGGCAACTGCTCGGCGTTCTTCGGCGACCGGTCGACGGCCCTGGCCGAGATCGTGGCCGAGCCCGATCTCGATGTGGTGACCGGCGACTACCTCGCCGAGGTGACGATGCTCGTGCTGGCCAAGACGCGGGCGAAACGGCCCGACGCGGGGTACGCCGCCTCGTTCCTCGCCCAGCTGCAGCCGGCCATCGACACGATCGCCGAGCGCGGCATCAAGGTGGTCACCAACGCCGGCGGGCTCAATCCGCGTGGGCTCGCCGACGCCGTCGGCAAGCTGCTCGCCGCGGCGGGTCGTCCGCTGTCGGTGGCCGTCGTCGACGGCGACGACGTCAGCGGCCGGCTCGACGAACTCCAACGGGCCGGCCACGACCTCGCCAACCTCCGCACCGGTGCACCACTGGCGACGTGGCCGTTCGAGCCGCTCACCGCCAACGCCTACCTCGGCGGGTGGGGCATCGCGCGAGCGCTCGCGGCCGGCGCCGACATCGTGATCACGGGTCGCGTCACCGATGCATCGGTCGTCGTCGGTCCGGCGGCGTGGTGGCACGGCTGGGGTCGCGACGATCTCGACCAACTCGCCGGCGCGGTGGTCGCCGGGCACCTGATCGAGTGCGGCACCCAGGTGACGGGCGGCAACTACTCGGGGTTCACCACCATCGGTGCCGACGTGATCGGTCGACCGGCGTTCCCGATCGCCGAGATCGCCGCCGACGGCTCGTCCGTGGTCACCAAGGCCAGTGGCCCCGGCGCCGTCACCGTGGGCACTGCGACCGCGCAACTGTTGTACGAGATCGGCGCGCCCGCCTATCTCAACCCTGACGTCACCGCCCACTTCGACACCGTCCGGTTCGAGCAGGTGGGCCCCGACCGGGTGGCGGTGTCGCCGGTCGGTGGGTCGGCTCCGCCGGCGACCACCAAGGTCGCCATCACGGCGCTCGGCGGGTTCCGCAACCAGTACACCAACGTGATCACCGGCCTCGACGTCGAGGCCAAGGCGGCGTGGTACGAGTCGGCGGTCCGGGCCGCCGTCGAGTCGGCCGACGGCGTCGACGCGCTGACGTTCGAGCGCCTGGGCACGGTGGCCGACGACCCGGCCGACCAGGGCGCCGCCTCGATGATCGTGCGCACGACGGTGACGGGCACCGAGCAGGGCGTCGGGCGACCGTTCGGGGCGGCGATCGTCGAGCTGGCGCTGGCCAACATCCCCGGGTTCTACGGCCTCAACCTGCCCGGCGCCGCCAGCTCGTTCGGCACCTACTGGCCGGGGCTCCTCGAGCAATCCGCGCTCGACCACCGCGTCACGCTCCCTGACGGCAGCGTCGAGCACATCGAACCCCCACCTGTCGCCCCGCCGTCCGAACCGGAGGGTATTCACCACCCCGAAGCGTCAGGTGAATACCCTCCGGACGTGCGGGAGGCGCCCCTCGGGCTCGTGGCCGACGCCCGATCCGGCGACAAGGGCGGCGACGCCAACGTCGGCGTCTGGGTGCGCGAGCTCGCCCATTGGCCGTGGCTGCGCGACACGCTCACCGTCGACGTGCTGCGTCGCCTGCTCCCCGAAGCGGCGGGTCTCGACATCGACCACTACGAGCTGCCGCTGGTCGGCGCGCTCAACTTCGTCGTGCACGATCTGCTCGGCGACGGCGCCACCGCCAACGTGCGCGCCGACAACCAGGCCAAGGCGCTGGGGGAGTACCTCCGGGCCAAACACGTGCCGATCCCGGTCGACTACCTCCCGGCACGGGCACCGGCGCCCGGCACGACGCCGGTGAGACAGCAGGGAGCATCATGAACGAGTTGGTCCACTACGAGGGCGGCGGCGGCATCGCCACGATCACGCTCGACTCACCGCGCAACCGCAACGCCCTGAGCCGCCAGCTCGTCACCGAGCTCGCCGCGTCGGTCGAGCTGGCGATCGCCGACCCGACGGTGAAGGTGGCCGTGCTCGCCGCCGCCGGTCCGGCGTTCTGCTCCGGCGCCGATCTCGCCGAACAGTCGTCCCGGCCGGCCGACGCGGGCACAGCGGCCACCGGAGCGATCGCGTCGCTGCCCGACGTCGTCGAGCGGATCATGACGTGCGAGTTGCCGTTCGTCGCCCGCGTCCACGGGGCCGTCCGGGCCGGCGGCACAGGCCTCGTCGCAGCCTGCGACATCGCCATCGCCGATGCCACGGTCACCTTCGCCTTCCCGGAGGTCCACCTCGGGCTCGTGCCGGCCATCATCGCCGTGCCGCTGACGAGGGTGCTCGACCGGCGAGCGTTGCGCCGCTATCTCTTCACCGGCGAGCCGTTCGGCGCGGCCGAGGCGGCCCGCATCGGTCTCGTCACCGCCGCCGCGGACGACCTCGACGCCGAGATGGCCTCGGTGCTCGACGGCTTCGCCAAGGCCCACCCGGCTGCGCTGCGGCGGACCAAGCGGCTCTTCGACGAGCTCGACGGCCTGGGAATGGCCACCGGCCTGCGCCTCGCCGGTGATGTCTCGGCCCAGTTCTTTGCGTCGGCCGACGGCCAGGAGGGCATCCGCGCCGTCCTGGAGAAGCGCGCCCCCTCCTGGCGCTGACGGTCGGCTCCGCCGACGTCAGCGGGCGGGGAGCGAGGTCGCCAGGAGCTCGCGGAGTGAGTCGACCAGCTCGGCGACGGCCGGTCCGTGGAGACCGCCGATCCCGGCGAACACCACCTCGTGGAGCTGACGCATGACACCGGCCGCCTCCCGGGCCGTGGCGACGCCCTCCTCGGTCAGCGTGAGCTGGATCGACCGAGCATCGGAAGGGTCCCGCGTTCGGTGGACGAGACCCTGCCGCTCCAGGGCCGCCACCAACTTCGACACGAACAACGGGTCGAGGCCGGCCTCGTCGGCCACCGAGCGCTGGTTGGGGCGCTGCCCGCGCGGGCCCATCCCCAGCAGCGTCGACAACACCACGTACTGCGCGTGGGTCACGCCGAGCTCGGCGAGCTCGTGATCGGCGGCGACCCGCCACCGCGTCGCCGCCAGCCACAGCAGCGATCCCGGGGTCAAGGACTCGGCCAACACGGCTGATACCGTACATGGCGATGGTTGCCATGGCGACCAATTGCTCCATCATGCCAGGTCAGGGCGCTGCGGGTCCCGTAGATCGGGGGTTTCAACCCGTCTGCGGCGTCGATAGCATTGTTCCCCGGCCTGTTCGCAGGCCATTCCGGTTCGCCCGGCTCGTCGACACCGATGCAACGCATCGGCGCAAACGGCCCCGACAAGGAGCAATCCCCTGGCCAAGCCCAAAGAAGACGCCATCGTGCTCGACGGCACGATCCTCGAGTCCCTACCGAATGCCATGTTCCGCGTGGAGCTCGACAACGGACACAAGGTGCTGGCGCACATCTCCGGGAAGATGCGCATGAACTACATCCGCATCCTGCCCGGAGACAAGGTGCAGGTGGAGCTCACCCCCTACGACCTCACCCGGGGTCGGATCACGTATCGCTTCAAGTGAGGCAGCAGCAATGAAGGTTCGCCCCAGCGTCAAGAAGATGTGCGACAAGTGCAAGGTCATCCGCCGGCACGGTCGCGTGATGGTGATCTGCGAGAACCCGCGCCACAAGCAGCGCCAGGGCTGACACAGACTCAGGAACAGGAACAAGAGGAACCGCTTCGATGGCTCGTATCGCCGGTATCGACATCCCCCGCGAGAAGCGGCTGGAGATCTCGCTCACCTACATCTTCGGGATTGGCAAGCCGACGGCGCAGAAGATGTGCGCCGACCTCGGTCTCGACCCGAACACCAAGGTCTCAGCCCTGACCGACGACGAGGTCGCCAAGCTGCGCGCCTATGTCGACGAGAACCTCAAGATCGAAGGTGACCTGCGCCGGGACATCCAGCAGGACATCAAGCGCAAGATCGAGATCGGCAGCCTCCAGGGTGTTCGTCACCGCCGGGGCCTGCCGGTGCGCGGTCAGCGCACCCATACCAACGCTCGTACCCGCAAGGGCCCGAAGCGCACCGTTGCCAACAAGAAGAAGGCTGTGAGGAAGTAAGCGATGGCGAAGCCGAAGCCCGCTGGTCGACGTCCCCGTCGCAAGGACCGCAAGAACGTCAACACCGGCGTGGTCCACATCAAGAGCTCGTTCAACAACACGATCGTCTCGATCACCGACCCCGAGGGCAACGTCATCGCCTGGGCGTCGTCGGGAGGCGTCGGGTTCAAGGGCTCCCGCAAGTCCACTCCGTTCGCCGCCCAGCTGGCCGCCGAGCGCGCCGCCAAGGCGGCCCAGGAGCACGGCCTGCGCCGCGCCGAGGTGCAGGTGAAGGGTCCCGGCTCCGGCCGCGACACCGCCGTGCGCTCGATCCAGAACACGGGCATCGAGGTGACGTCCATCAAGGACGTCACCCCCGTGCCGCACAACGGCTGCCGTCAACCCAAGCGTCGCCGAGGCTGAGAGGAGCACCGACCATGGCTCGTTACACCGGTCCCAAGGTGCGCCTGTCGCGCCGCCTGAGCACCAACATCTTCGAGAACGACAAGGGCCGCCGGGCGCTCGAGCGCCGGCCCTTCCCGCCCGGCACGCATGGGCGCACCCGCCGCCGCAACAACGGCAGCGAGTACCTCGCCCAGCTGCAGGAGAAGCAGAAGGCCAAGTACATCTACGGCGTGCTCGAGCGGCAGTTCAAGCGCACCTACGAAGAGGCCAACCGCCTGCAGGGCCCGACGGGTGAGAACCTCCTCCGTCTCCTCGAGACCCGCCTCGACAACGTCGCCTACCGCGCCGGCTGGGCGTCCACCCGCCCGCAGGCCCGCCAGTTCGTCGGCCACGGCCTGCTGCTGGTCAACGGCAAGCGCGTCGACATCCCGAGCTACCGGGTCCGCAAGGGTGACGTCGTCTCGCTCAGCCCCAAGGCGGCGGCGATGATCGTCATCCAACACAACATCGACACACTCGACCGGTCGCTCGTCGGCTGGCTCGAGTCCGGCGACGGCGGCAAGCAGGTCACCGTCCGTGATCTGCCCCAGCGCGACCACATCGACGTGCCGGTCCGCGAGCAGCTGATCGTCGAGCTCTACTCCAAGTGATCACACGGGGGCTCCGCCCCCGTGAACCCCCGAAGACTGGCGTTCCGTGCGCCGCCTGAACTCGCATTCGCCGCAGCCGTCCACGACACCCGAAAAAGAAGAGGTCTGAGCAGCCATGCTCGTCATGCAGCGTCCCACCATCGAAGCCGTCAACGAAGAGTCCGGCAACCGCCAGAAGTTCGCCATCGGCCCGCTCGAGCCCGGCTTCGGCCACACCCTCGGCAACTCGCTTCGTCGCACCCTGCTGTCCTCGATCCCCGGCGCCGCCATCACGGCCGTCCGCTTCGATGACGCCCTGCACGAGTTCGACACCATCGCCGGCGTCGCCGAGGATGTCACCGACATCATCTTGAACCTCAAGGACATCGTCGTCACGTCGGAGTCCCCCGACCCCGTCACCTGCCGGATCGACGTGCGCGGTGCCGGTGAGGTGACGGCCGGAGACATCGAGACCACCGCCGACGTCGAGGTGCTGAACAAGGACCTCGTCATCGCCCACCTCAACACCAAGGGCCGTCTCGCCATCGACCTCACGGTCGAGCAGGGCCGCGGCTACTCGTCGAGCGACCGCGACACCGAGAACCGCACGATCGGCGTGATCCCGATCGACGCCATCTACTCGCCCGTGCGCCGCGTGACGTTCGAGGTCGAGCCCACCCGCGTCGAGCACTCGACGAACTACGACCGCCTCGTGCTCGACATCGAGACCGACGGCTCCGTGTCGCCGTCGGAGGCTCTCGCCTCGGCCGGCGCCACGCTGAGGTCGCTCGCCGATCTCGTCGCCTCGATGAGCGATGAGCCCCAGGGCCTCGAGCTCGGCGAAGTCGCCGACGTGGCCTCCAGCTCGCCCGACCTCGATCTGCCGATCGAGGATCTCGACCTGTCGGAGCGGCCGAGCAACTGCCTCAAGCGGGCGCAGGTCAACACGATCGGCGAGCTGCTGCTGAAGACGGAAGACGACCTGCTGAACATCACCAACTTCGGGCAGAAGAGCCTGGACGAGGTGAAGCAGAAGCTCGACGAGCGCGGCCTCTCGCTGCGTGGCTGAGCGGACTGAGTGATAACGGAGAGATCGAGATGCCGACCCCACGTAAGTCCAAGCGCTTCGGCGGCGATGCCGCCCATCAGCGCCTGATGATGGCCAACCTGGCCGCATCCCTGTTCGCCGCCGAGGCGATCGTCACCACCGAGGCCAAGGCCAAGGCCCTGCGCCCCGTCGCCGAGAAGCTCATCACCAAGGCCAAGAAGGCCCAGGACGAGGGCAGCCCCGCACGCGTGCACCAGCTGCGTCAGATCCAGGGCTATCTCGGCGACCGCGAGATGACGCACAAGCTCATCAACGAGGTGGCCCCCCGCTACCTCGAGCGCAATGGCGGCTACACCCGCATCCTCAAGCTGGGCACCCGTCCCGGCGACCGGGCCGACATGGCCCGCATCGAACTGGTCTGATCGTCCTCGGCGAGCGTCGTCGCTGCGCTCCTCGCTCGCCTGCGGCGAGATAGATCGAGCTCGCTTCGCTCGCACTGAAGAGTTGAAAGAGGCGGCGGCGGAGCAAGCTCCGCTGATCGCCGCATCGAAGGGGAATCCCCCCTTCGAGCATCCCCCTTCGGCGGCCTGCGCGTTGGGCGGGGCCGACCGGATCCGGCCGCCGCGCGGTGTTCGGGGTCCGATGTCGACCGGATTCGGCCGCTGCGTGGCTCACGCCTGGACCCATGCGAGTGTTGAAGCGCGCCCGAGTGTCGGGCGCCCCCCGTCGGGGCGTTCAACACTCGATTGGCCGGGGCGGTGGCCGTGCTGGGTCAGTCGTAGGAGCGGATCTCGACGACGTTGTCGTCGGGGTCGGTGACGTAGACCGACCAACCATCCCCACGGGCGCCGTACCGGGTGCCGGGGCCATCGACGATGCTGAACGTCGGCGAGTCGCTGGTGCCGTCGGCCACGATGGCGTCCACAGACGCCCGGTCGGCGACGAGGCAGATGTGGTCGACGTTGCGCTCGCCGTACTCGCCGGCACGCGGGATCAGATCGATGATCGTGTCCGGGGACACCCGCACCGATGGGAAGAACGCCTGTCCCGCCCGCCACTCGTCGACGCGCACCGGTTCGAGGCCGAGCACGTCGAGGTACCAGCGCAGCGTGGCGTCGACGTCGGAGCACTTCACGACGAGGTGGTCGAAGGCATGGATGTTGAGCGGGGCCATGTGTCGTTGCTAGCACGTCGCTGCGAGACTCCGTGACGTGTCCGCCACTCCCGATCTCGCCGGCCCCGTCGGTCGGGTGAAGCTGGTCGTCGCCTATGACGGTTCGGGCTTTCACGGCTTCGCCGCCAACGACGGCGTCCGCACCGTGATGGGCGTGCTGTCCGCTGCCGTCGCCACCGTGGTGCGCCAACCCGTGACGTTCACCGGGGCGGGCCGAACCGACGCCGGCGTGCACGGCTGGGGTCAGGTCGTGTCGGGAGATCTACCCGCGGGTGTCGACCTCGTCGACTTGCAGCGCCGGCTCAACAAGCTGTGCGCGCCCGACATCGCCGTTCGCTCGGCGGCGTGGGTGGACGACCAGTTCAACGCCCGCTTCTCGGCCCAGTGGCGCCACTACCGATACGAGATCTGGAACTCCCCGACGCCGAACCCGATGCTGGCCTCCCGAACGTGGTGGGTGACCACGCCGCTCGCCCTCTGGGCGATGCGCGAAGCCGCCGACGCCGTGATCGGCGAGCACGACTTCGCCTCGTTCTGCCGCCGCCCGAAGGTGCCGGCAGGGGAGCCCGAGCCATCCTTGACCCGCCGTGTCCTGTCGACGCGGTGGTCCGACGTCACCGATCCCGGCGCCGGCGGGGACGGCCGCTTGCTCCGCTTCGAGATCCGGGCCAACGCGTTCTGCCACCAGATGGTCCGCTCGATCGTGGGCACGCTGGTCGACGTCGGGGCCGGCAAGATCGCCCCCGGCCGGGTTCCGTCGATCCTGCGGGCGCAGCGCCGCCAAGCGGCCGGCCAGGTGGCCCCGCCAACCGGACTGACGCTCTGGGAAGTCGGCTACCCGGACTGACGGCCGGTCAGGACGGCCCTCGCGTCAGCGGTCGTGTCATCACGGCCTGGACGGCGACGAGCGTGAACCCGCTGCGCCGGAGATTGCGTCCCGACGGACCGCCCGGCATCGCCGTCGCTGCGGCGATGTCGCAGCCTGCATCCGACGCCAGCTGCAGGCGATGGCGCAGCAGCGCCGTCTGAACTCCCCGCCCACGGTGTGCCGGCAACGTCGCCGTGCCACCCAGCCAGGCGATCCCGTCGATGACGGAGAGTGACCCGCATCCGACGACCTCGCTGCCGACCGTGGCGACGAAGTGGGTGGTGGACGGGGTCGACTCCATTGCCCGTGCGTGGAGCTCAGCCACGCCTTGCTCGGAGGGCACGTCGCCGGCAAACGCCTTGGAGAACACCTCGATCCAATCGTCGACGCGTCCGGGCCCGACCGCGTGGACGCTCACCGCTGTGGTGGCCTCCTCGGTGCGCACGCCGGGCTCTGCCACGAACAGCTCGCGGAACCATTCGACGCTGAACCCACGCGTCGCCAGCCCTCGAAGCGCCGACGATGACGCCCACGTGTCCACTTCGAACGAGGGAGGCACCCCAGCGCGCACGAAGAAGCCCTCCAGCTCGTCGAATGTCGCCTGGTCATCGGGCGGCGGGATGCCGATCGACCGGTTCACCCACCGACCCGGGCCCAGCGCGACGAGAGCTCCCTGACCGAACGAACGGGCGGCGGCCGGCCCGGCCGGCTCGACCCGTTGGTAGCCGTCGGCCATCTCGAGCACCAGCTGCGCGGCGGTTCGGTCGAGCCGATCGATGAGCGGTCGGTCGACGATCACGAGCCGTCGGCGACATAGGGGCGCAGGGCAGCGATCTCGGCGCGGAGGTTTGCGACCTCGGCGTCCTGGCCGTGGGGGAGCAGCTCGGTGATCGTCCGCTCGCGATCGACGATCTGGGAGCGCAGGACGGCGGCGGCGTCGTCGTCCGTCAGCTCCCGGCGGACGTGCTGCACCAGATCGCCACGGACCTCGAGCGGGGCCGAGTCGATCGACGGTGCTTCGGCGTTGGAGAGCGCGGCCAGGGCCGTGCGCAGCGCGACGACGGCCGGACGATCCCGAGCGCGCATCGCTTCGCGGAGGTCGGCCTGCATCTGGTCGCGAACGCTCATCCGGCCGACCTTAGGGATCGGTGGACGGGTCGGACGCGTGAGTTTCGAGGCGCGTGACCCGGCCCGGAGCTCACGGCACCGGCCGGCCACAGCCGGTCGCCGCGACGGCGTGCCGACTACGCTCGCTGGCGAGACGGGATGGAATTGGGACGACGAATCGTCGGATCGAGAGGCGCCGAGTGACGGCCGAGGCTCGCGGCGACGACACCAGCGGCGTTGACGTCGATCCCACGCGCTCCGACGACGTCGACCAGACCGCGCCGCCGTTCGGCGACGAACCGCAGGCGACCTTGGAGCCGGCGGTAGCCGTCGAGTTCGGGACCGACGGGACCGACGGGACCGACGCCCGTGCCGTGCCCGACAGTGGCGAGGCTGATGCCGATGCCGATGCCGATGCCGAGGCTGATGCTGATGCCGATGCCGATGCCGACCAGCCGCTCGCCGGCTTCCGGATCGTCGCGTTCGGACGTCGCGTCGGCGATCACCTGACGGCGCGGTTCGTCCGACCGGTCGAGCCCGGCTACCGCAGTATCGCCCGCATCGGTGCCTGGGCGCTGGCCGTGGCCGTCGTGGTGTGGATCATCGTGTTCGCCCAGCTGCTCGTGCAACGGCACAACCGCTTCGGCACCTACTCGTTCGACCTCGGCGTGTACGACCAGTCGGTCTGGCTGCTGTCACGGTTCAAGGACCCGTTCATCACCGTGCGCGGCCTCAACCAGTGGGGATTCCACGCCAACTTCCTGCTCTACCTCTTCGTGCCGTTCTACTGGCTCGGCGCCGGGCCAAACCTGTTGAACATCGCCTTCGTCCTGTCTCTCGGCCTCGGCGCCTACCCGGTGTACCGCATCGGCCGGCACTACTTCGCCAACCCCATCTACGGGGTCGTCTTCGGCGTCCTGTACCTCATCAACCCGACGCTGCAGTTCATGACGTGGGAGACGTTCCATCCCGACGGCATGGCGATCCTGCCGATGCTGTTCGCATGGTGGTTCTTCCTCGAGCGGCGCTGGGGGCTGTACGCGTTCGCGTGCGCGGCCGCAGTGCTGTGGAAGGAGGACGTCGCCCTCGCCACCGCTGCCCTCGGCCTGTTCATCTTCCTGTTCGCCAAAGGAGACCGGCTCAAGGGCCTCGCCACCATCGTCGCCTCGGCCATCTACTTCCAGTTCATCAACAACATCTTCCTCGGCCACTTCAACGGCGACGCGGCGTTCTACAACGACTGGTTCGGCGAGCTCGGCAATTCGCCCGTCGAGATCGCCGGCAACATGATCCGCCATCCCGACATGGTCTTCAGCCGGTTCCGCGAGCCGTCCGCGTCGGAGTACGTGTGGAAGCTCCTCACGCCGTTCGGCTGGCTGCCGGTGTTGTCGATCGGCTCGGCGTTCATCGCCATCCCGCAGCTCCTGGCGAACGTGCTCGCCAACCAGACGTTCTTCCGCGACTACCGGTACCACTACGCCTCGATGATCCTCGTCGGTCTCACGATCGCGTCCCAGAACTCCGTCCGCCTCTTCGGCAGCCTGAGCAGGGGACGGAAGTGGCTGGCGATGGGGATCCTCGTCGTGTGCGGCGTCCGCACCGCGCAGCTCTGGGGCGTCGGCCCGCTCACCGAGAACTACAACGCCGGCTTCTGGGCCCATCACGAGAACCCCGTCGACGACAGCAGGCGTGAGGCGCTCGACATGATCCCCGACGGCGCATCGGTGTCGGGGATCTACTACCTCCTGGTGCACACCACGCAGCGGGTCGGCGCCTACGACTATCCGAACCCGTTCATCCCCCGCAACTGGGGACTCGCCGGCGAGAACGTCGATGATCCGGCCACCGTCGATTTCGTGCTCGTGGAGCGGGGCATCATCGCTCCCGATCCGACGAGCACCGGGTTGTTCGAAGCCCTCACCGAGCCCGGCGGACAGTTCGAGATCGTCTTCGAGCGCGACGGCGTCGTCCTCGCCGAGCGCGCTCGGGCCCCGCGTCGCGATGAGGTCCTTCCCGGCACGCCGGCGGCGCTCGCCGCCGCGCTCCCGGCGACGACGTTGCCCTGATCCCGCGACGCCGTAACGTCGTCGGCCATGAACATCTTCGGCTGGATCGTGGTCGGGCTCGTCGCCGGTGGTCTGGCCATCCGCGTCACCGGCGAGCAGCGTCGTGGCTGCCTCTACTCGCTCATCGTCGGCGTGCTGGGCGCGCTCATCGGTGGGGCGATCACCCAGGCGGCGCTGGGCGACGGGCTCGGCGACTTCAGCCTGCGTTCACTGCTCGTCGCCTTCGCCGGCGCCTGCCTGTTGCTGCTGGTGCTGCAAGCGGTCGCCGGACGCCGCGGAAGCTCCGGGCGTCGGCGGCGATAGCCGGCGACAACGGACTACCGTCGGGTCGATGGGGAGGCAACCGCTGTGAGTCTCGACCTGCGGCAGCCGAGGACCGGCTGGCCGCGTCGTCCGCGGTCGCAGATCGTCGGCATCTTGTTCGTCAGCGCCCTGGGCTCACTGGCGTTGGCGGTTCCTGTCGCCGCCACCACGCCGCCGGGCGAGATCGTGGACGTGGCCGGCACGATGGTCGTGTCCGATCCCGGAGCGCCCGAGACCATCTGGCAGGGCACGATCGGCCCCGGCAGCGGCGAGCTCGGACTCGAGGTGTGCGATGCGTGTGACCCGGCGCGTCCGCTCGCTCCGATCCTGCTCGACGACGGTCGCGTGATCGTCGTCGACCGGTTCAACCAACGCCTGGTCGCAGCCATCCCCGGCGGCGGCGGCACGGCGCACGTTCTGACGACCGACCTCGCCGGCTGGGTGGTCGAGACGCCACCGGTTGCCGACACGAGTCGTCTGTACGCGCTGGCCCGTCCTGCGGACGCCGACACGACGGTGCCGCTGCGTTCGCTCCTCGTGTTCGACCTCACCGCGCTCGGTGCCGCCCCGGGGGTCGTCGCCGATGTCGCCTTCGACCCGGCCTTTCCCACGCAGTTGGCGCTGGGCGACGGCACGGTCGAGGTCTCCGGCCGACCGGTCCCCGGGGTCACCTCCGACGCTGCCGGCGTACCCCACGTGGTCGACCACCTGGACGGAGCGCCTCGATACGCCGACGTGACGGTCGACGGGGCCACGACGCGGTGGGCGTTCCCCGACGAGTGGGAGTCGGCGCTGTCGCCCGCCCGGTCGTTCTCAGGGGACGACCGGGCGATCTTCGTGTCGACAGTCGATCCAGCCGGCGACACGACCCGCTACCTCGTCCAGCTCGCGCCGGGCCGGCCCGCGCTCGCCTTCCGGGGCATCGAGACCGACGCCGCAAGCGGAGACATCTTCGCCACGCCGCTCGGTGCCGTGACGCTCGACCTCGATCCCGATGCTGGCACGTTCCGCGTACTGCGGTTCCCGCTGCCGGTCCAGCCCGGCGCCTCGGAGGCCCCACCCGCCGGGCCGAGCACGACCGCCGGTGATGGCGGCGGAAGCGGTCCGACCACTCCGCCGATCCCATCCTGCGCATCGTTCGACGGGCGGCCTCTCCTCGAAGTCATCGATTCCTCGTGGGTGGAGAACACGGAGTGCGTCGCGGACGCGCACGTGGTGCTGTCGATGCAGATGGACTCGGAGATGTGCCACGACCTGGAGGCTTTGTGGTACAGCCAGGCGGGCTGGGGCCGAACGGACGAGAACGTGTGGCATGCCGTCGGCTACCCGAGCGCCGCTGTCTGGAACGACTGCTGGTACGGGGACCCGTCGGGGACGACGACCATGCCACCCTCGACGAGCGCGCCGCCCGCGACGGAACCGCCGCCCACGGAACCGCCGCCGACTCAGCCGCCCACCACGGCGCCACCGTGGAGCACGGCCCCGTAGGCGGACGGTCAGTCGCGCGGGCGGCGGCTGACCTTGGCCGACGTGTGCGGGCCGCTGCCCTTGCGATGGCCGTCACGGCGCACGTCGCGGCGGTCACCGCCGCTGTTGCCACCAGTGTTGCCACCACCCCACCGGTTGTCACGGCGATCGCTGTCGCGGCCGCGGCGGTCGTCGTCGCGCCGGTAGTTGCCGCGTGACTCGTTCCGGTCGTCGCGGCCGGACCACTTGCCGGGTCCGCCCGGGCGGGGGCGCCGGGGCTCCTCGCTGTACCGGCGCACCTGGACCGGCTTGCCGCGGACGATCGCTCCCGACATCGACTCGATCACGTTGTCGATCTGGTCGATGGGCACGCCGACGACCGACGAGAACTCGGTGATGCGGATCGGGCCGATGTCCTTGCCGGTGAGGCCGCTCTCGTTGGCGATGGCGCCCACGAGATCGGCGGGGCGGATGCCGCCCTTGCGTCCGGCGCCGACATGGAGGTACGCCGTCTTGCCGTCGCCACCCTCGGGGCGGCTGCCGCGGTCGCGCCGATCGTCGCCGTCGTCGCGGCCGCGCCGATCGCGGTCGGCCCGCGGCGGACGGTCGGTCCACACCGGGATCTCCGGCTCCTCGGCCGTGGCCCCGCTCGACTCGTGCAGGAGCTTGATCGCAGCGAGGGCGATCGTGCGCAGGTTGTCGTCACCGGACAGGGCGTTGAGCAGGTCGTTGTAGGCGTCGAGATCGTCGGCCGCCAACGCCTCACGGATGGTGGCGACCGTGACTTCCTGCTGACGGGCCCTCAGCTCGGCCACGCTCGGCACCGGCTCGACGGTGATCGGCCGCTTGGTGACGCGCTCGATGTTGCCGAGCTGGCGCTTCTCGCGCGGCTCGGCCATCGTGATCGCCACGCCCTCGCGGCCGGCGCGGCCGACCCGGCCGATGCGGTGCACGTAGGTCTCGGGTGACGACGGCACGTCGTAGTTGACGACGTGGGTGAGCGTGTCGACGTCGAGACCGCGGGCGGCGACGTCGGTGGCGATCAGCAGCTCGGCGGTGCCGTCGCGCAGGCGGCCCATCACGCGGTCGCGCTGGGCCTGGTCCATGCCGCCGTGCAGCGCCTCGGCGCGGTAGCCACGCCCGTTGAGCGTCTCGGTGAGGATGTCGACCTCGGTGCGGGTGCGGCAGAACACGATGGCCGCCGTGGGAGCCTCGATGTCGAGCACGCGGGCGAGGGCGGCCGTCTTGTGCTGGCGGGGCACGACGAACGCGCGCTGCTTGACGAGACGGTGGCGGTCGGTGTCCTCTTGGCCCTTGATCGTGATGTGCTCGGGGTGGTCGAGGTAGCGCTTGGCGATCTTGTCGATGCGCGGCGGCATCGTGGCCGAGAAGAGCATCGTCTGGTGCTCGCCGGTGACCGCGCCGAGGATGGCCTCGAGGTCCTCGGCGAAGCCCATGTCGAGCATCTCGTCGGCCTCGTCGAGCACGACGGTGCGGACGTGGTCGAGCTCGAGCGAGCCGCGCTTGATGTGGTCGAGCACACGGCCCGGGGTGCCGACGACGACGTGGACGCCGCGATCGAGCAGGCCGAGCTGGCGGCCGATGGGCTGGCCGCCGTACACCGGGATGACCGAGGCGCCGAGACCCTTGCCGTACTTGAACATCGCCTCGGACACTTGCATCGCCAGCTCGCGGGTGGGCACCAGCACGAGGGCCTGGGTGATGCGGCGACTGCCCTCGATGACGAGTGACTCGAGCAGCGGCAGGGCGAAGGCGGCCGTCTTGCCCGTGCCGGTGGCCGCCTGACCGATGAGGTCACGGCCCGACAGGGCAACCGGGATCGTCTCGCGCTGCACCGGCGTGGGCTCCTCGTAGCCGAGGGCCTCGAGAGCGGCGACCAGCTCGGCGCAGACGCCGAGCGAGGCGAACGTCGGCGACGCCGGATCCTCGTCGGTCACGGTCTCCTGGTCGTCGTCAGACTCGTCGTCGTCGGACTCGTCGTCGTCGTCGTCGGACTCGTCGTCGTCGTCGTCGGACTCGTCGTCGTCGGACTCGTCGTCGTCGTCTTCGTCGTCGTCAGACTCGTCGCTGTCGTCGATGTCGGACTCGTCGTCGAGCTCGTCGACGTCGGTCTCGTCGATGTCGAGCTCGGCGGGCGCGGATGCGTGGTCGGGGGTCGGGTCGTTGGCGGTCATCACTGGCTCCGGGTTCGCGGGCGGTCACCGCGACGGACGTCGCGGGCAAGGCGTACATGGCCGAAGGTCGGCCGGGCGGTCCGCAGCGAGGATTCGGGGAGCGGATCGGTCAGCTCGGACCGGAAACCTCTACCCGGCAGTGACTGACTCGGCCCACCACGCTATCGGTGAACGGCACACGCCTGGCACCGATCGTTCGGAGGCGCGTGTCACTCCGCCCAGTGGCAGGCGGCGAGGTGGCCGCCCTCGATGTCTCGCAAGAGCGGCACCTCGTCGGCGCACCGGGTCTCGCGCACCTCGGGACAGCGCGGATGGAACCGGCAGCCGTCGGGAGGGTTCGCCGGCGACGGCACGTCGCCGGTGAGCAGGATTCGCTTGCGCTCGCTGCGACCCACGGGATCGGGGATCGGCACCGACGACAGCAGCGCCTTCGAGTACGGGTGCTTCGGCGCGGTGAACAGATCGTCACGGGTGGCGGTCTCCACCACCTGGCCGAGGTACATCACCACGACCCGGTCGCAGAGGTGCTCGACCACGGCGAGGTCGTGGGAGACGAACAGGATCGTGAAGCCGAGACGTCGCTGGAGGTCACGCAGCAGGTTGAGGATCTGCGAGCGGATCGACACGTCGAGGGCCGACACCGGCTCGTCGGCGATCAGGAAGCTCGGGTTCACGGCGAGGGCGCGGGCGATGCCGATGCGCTGACGCTGCCCGCCGCTGAACTCGTGCGGGAAACGCCGGGCCACGTCGGGATCGAGCCCGACGAGCTCCATCACCTCGTTCACCCGGGCCTCGCGGTCGCTGCGGGGAACACCGTGGGCGCGCAGCCCTTCGGCGATCGAGTCGCCGACCGTCGAGCGGGGATCGAGCGACGAGTACGGGTCCTGGAAGACCACCTGGATCTTGCGGCGCAGCGCCCGCAGCTCCTGCGGCGACGCGGTGAGCAGATCCTGGCCGGCGAAGTGCAACGTGCCTTCGTCCGGATCGAGGAGGCGCAGCAGCATCCGCGACAGCGTCGTCTTGCCACATCCCGACTCGCCGACGAGCCCGACGACTTCGCCCTCGAAGATGTCGAGGTCGACGTGATCGACGGCGCGCACGCCGCCGACGACGCGTCCGAGCGTGCCGCCGCGCAACGGGAACGTCTTGGTGAGGCCTCGGGCCGAGATCAGCGGTGCCCGCGCGGTGCTGCCCGGCGCGGCGACGACCAGTTCACTCGTCATCGCCGGGCTCCGATCGTGACGGCCGTCTCCTCGACAGTGGCGTCGGAGTGGAGGAAGCACCGCACCTGGCGGCCGTCGCCGGTGTCGACGAGGGCCGGTGTGGCGAGGCTGCACACCTCCATCCGTTCAGGACAGCGATCGGCGAAGCGGCAGCCGGGCTCGGGATCGATCAGCGTCGGCACGCGGCCCTTGATGACGGTGAGCGAATCCTGGCGCACGCCGATCACCGGCACCGAACCGAGCAGCCCGCGCGTGTACGGGTGTCGGGGGTCGGCGAACAGCGCCTCGACCGGCGCCTGCTCGACGATCTGACCGCCGTACATCACGGCGACGCGGTGGGCCATCTCGGCGACCACGCCGAGATCGTGGGTGATCAGCACGACGCTGGTGCCCGAGTCGGCCTGGAGCTCGCGCATCAGGTCGAGGATCTGGGCCTGGATCGTCACGTCGAGCGCGGTGGTGGGCTCGTCGGCGATCAGCAGCTCGGGTTCGGCGGCGAGGGCCATGGCGATCATCACCCGCTGGGCCTGGCCGCCGGACAGCTGGTGCGGGTACGAGCGAGCCCGGCGGCCGGGGTCGGGGATACCGACCTTGCGCAACATCTCGACCGCCTTCTCGACACCGGCCTTGCGCGTGCTGTTGCGGTGGATCTCGTAGACCTCGCTGATCTGCACGCCCGCCGTGTAGCAGGGGTGCAGGCTGGCGTTGGGCTGCTGGAACACCATCGAGATGCGGTTGCCGCGAACGTCGCGCAGCTTGCGCCGATCGAGCGTGGCCAGGTCGGTGCCGTCGAACAGCACCGTCCCGTCGACGATGCGCCCCGGCTTGTCGATGAGGCGCAGGACCGACAGCATCGTCACGCTCTTGCCGCTGCCGGACTCGCCGACGAGCCCGAGGATCTCGCCGCGGCCGACGGTGAGGTCGACACCGTCGACGGCGCGGATGTCGCCCGAGCGGGTGTGGAACCAGGTGCGCAGACCGCTCACCTCGAGCAGCGGGGGCGCCGAATCGGACGGCGCCTCGCTCACGGCGTGCAGCAGTTCGGCGGCCGGGCCGAGCGCCTCGTCGTCGATCCCGACGTGCTGGTCGCCGACGTGCTGGTCGCCGACGTGCTGGTCGCCGACGTGCTGGTCGTTGGTGTCGGACGGCTGATCACTCACGTCCCGCACTCCGGGGGTCGAGGGCGTCGCGCAGGGCGTCGCCGAGGAGGTTGAACGCCAGCACGTTGAGGAAGATCAGCA
Organism: Desertimonas flava; assembly: GCF_003426815.1. Taxonomy (GTDB): domain Bacteria; phylum Actinomycetota; class Acidimicrobiia; order Acidimicrobiales; family Ilumatobacteraceae; genus Desertimonas; species Desertimonas flava. Next base: position 67,077 of record NZ_QKYK01000020.1, on the reverse strand, counting down.
GGCCGGGGAACAGCACGAGATGAGGCGACGTGAATGTGAGACCTCGAGCGGACGAGATCATCGTGCCCCACTCCGGTGTCGGTGGCTGCACGCCGAGACCGAGGAAGCCCAGGCCGGCGATCTCGAGGACGGCCGTGGCGAACCCCAACGTGCCCTGGACGACGAGTGGCGTGACCGTGTTGGGGAAGATGCGATGGGCGATGATCCGTCGGTTGCTCACGCCGAGGGCGCGGTCGGCGGTGACGAAGTCCTGTTCGCGGATCGACAGCACCTGGCCCCGGACCACGCGCGCATACGCCGGCACACTGACGATGGCGATGGCGAGCACGCTGTTGATCACGCCACGGCCGAGCACCGACACGATGAGGATCGCCAACAGCAACGACGGAAACGACAGCAGCACGTCCATGCATCGCATGAGCACGTTGTCGATGCGCCCGCCGTAGAAGCCGGCGATCAGCCCGATGATCGTCCCGACGGCGACGGCGAGCAGCACGGACACGGCACCGGCGAGCAGCGACGTGCGGGCGCCGTAGACGACACGACTGAACTCGTCGCGGCCGTTCTCGTCGAGACCCATGAGGTGCTGCACCTCTCCGCTGTCGCAGCCCAACCAATGGATGCACGGCTCCTCGAGCTTGACCTCGTTGTCGGCCGGACTGAGGAGGACCTCGTTGGGCCCGTATGGTGCGAGCAGCGGGGCGAACAGGGCGATGGCGATGATCAGGCCGCCGAGGGCGAGGCCGACCCGACCCGACCAGGAATGGCTGATCTGGCGCCAGACCTCTCGCCAGCGCTTGGTGGGTTTCGCCGCAGAGGCCCCGCCGCCCTCGATCCCCGGTGCTGGTCCGGACGGATCGAAGGTGGCCAGCTCGGTCTCGATCGTCATGGCACCGCCTCAGTTCACCCGCACCCGCGGGTCGAACACGGTGTACATCAAGTCGGTGACGAGGTTGACGATCACGAAGCCGATGCCGACGATGAGCGCGAAGCCCTGGACGACGCTGTAGTCACGGGCATAGATCGAGTCGGACAAGGTCTTGCCCACCCCGGCCAGGCCGAACACCGACTCTGTGAGGATGGCGCCACCGAAGAGGCTGCCGAGCGACAGGCCGACGACGGTGACCACCGGCAGAAGAGCGCTGCGGAGGGCATGGCGGCGGACGACCACGAGCTCCTTGAACCCCTTGGCCCGCGCCGTGCGCACGTAGTCCTGGCCGAGCACGTCCACCAGGCTCGCCCGGGTCATGCGGGCGATGATCGCCAGGGGGATCGTGCCGACGACGATCGCCGGAAGGATGAGGTGCTGGGCGGCGTCGACCACGATGCGCCAGTTCCACTGCAGCAGCGCGTTGAGCACCTCGAAGTTGGAGATGAAGTCGAACACGCCGTTCTTGCCGAGCCCCCACGTCTCGTAGAACGGCTCGGGCACGAGTCCCGGCGACAGTCGACCTGAGGGGGGCAGGGAGATGAACGAGTCCTTGAGCGTGACGGCGAAGAGGTACTGGACGACGAGACCGAGCACGAAGACCGGGACCGACACGCCGGCGTTGGCGACGATCATCGTGCCGACGTCGGCCGCCGAGTTGCGCTTGTAGGCGGCGATTACGCCGAGGGGGACACCGATGAGGATGGCGAAGAAGAGGGCGAGCACCGCCAGCTCGATGGTGGTCGGAAGGCGCTCGATGAGGATCGTCGACACGGCACGGCGCTGTTGGAGCGAATTGCCGAAGTCCCCGGTGAAGAGGTCGCCGAGATAGCGGGCGAACTGGACCGGGATGGCCCGATCGAGGCCGAGGTCCTTGGTGAACTGGTCGCAGATCTCGTCGGTGGCCCGCTCGCCCAACTGGGCGCGGCACGGGTCTCCGGAGATGACGCGGACGAGGAAGAACACGGCGACCACGATCCCGAAGAGAACCGGGATCGATGAGATGAGTCGGTGGACGACGAAGCGAAACACGGTGGGATGAGGGGCAAAACATCGTCGGGGCGGGCCTCGCGGCCCGCCCCGACGATCGTTTCGGTCAGGCGGTCAGCAGGACCTCAGCCCTCTTCCGCCGGAGGCGGCGGGTTGAGGAAGCCACCGAACAGCGCCGAGAAGTAGTAGAACTCGCTGCCCTCGCGAGCGACGTGCGACGGAGACGCCGCATCCCACTGCGTGTAGTAGCTGGCCACCACGTCGTTGGCGTCGAACGGCGTGCCGTCGGAGAACGTGACGCCCTCGCGCAGGTGGAAGGTCCACGTGGTGAGGTCCTCGCTCGGCTCCCAGGTCTCGGCGAGCGACGGGATCGTCTCCGTGCCGCCGATCTCGTAGGCGAGCAGCGACTCGACCAGCTGTTCGCACACGCGGAGCGACTCGCCGTCGGTCTCGGTGGCGCAATACAGACCGGCGGGCTCGCCGTTCTGGACGAACACGAACTGATCCTGGCCCTCGATGCCCATCACCGAGAGGTTCTCGTTGCTGAGCGGGCTGGCGTGCGCACCGGTGACCTCGGTCTTGTAGGCGATGGCCGACGCACCGTGAGCGATCGGCACCATCGGGATGTTCTCCGCGAGTGCCGCGTTGGCCTCGGCGTAGAGAGCGGCGCGAGCTTCGGGCTCGACCGTCATCGCGGCCTCGGCGATCGGGTTCGTGACGTCGTCGAACTGCGTGCCGAACTGTGTGCTGGCACCGGGGCCGAAGTGGTAGTCGAAGAAGTTCGACGGATCGGGGAAGTCGGCGCCCCAGCCCAGCAGGTAGAAGCCGAGCGTGCCGGCGTTGGCGTTGTCGATGAACGTGCCCGACTCCTGCAGATCGAGATTGGCCGTGATGCCGATCTCGGCCAGCTGGGCCTGGATGTCGGTGGCGATCGGCGTCGGGAGCGGCAGGTAGCCGCGAGCGGCGTCGCGGTAGCTCAGATCGACCTCGAGCCCGTCGGGGTACGCCTCGGCGATCATCGCAGCAGCAGCCTCGGCGTCGTACTCGAAGTCGACGAAGCCCTCCTCGTAGGCCGGCATGGCCGGCGGGAGGAACTGCGTGGCCGGAATCGAGCCCTCGGGGTAGAAGTTGTCGATCAGCCGCTGACGGTCGAGGCCGATCGCGATGGCTTCGCGCACGACCGGGTCGTCGAACGGCGGGATGTCGACGTTGAAGCCCACGTAGAACACGTTGAGCGGGTCGCGGTTGACGATCTGCAGAGCCGGGTTCGCAGCGATGCGCTCGAAGTCGTCGGTGCCGACGTTGTCGATGCCGTCCGCCGTTCCCGATTCGAGCTGGACGAGTCGCTGGGCGCCCTCGGGGTTCCATTGGAAGACCGCCGTGCTGGCCAGCGCGGGCTCGCCCCAGTAGTTCTCGTTGGCGTTGAGCACGATCTGGCTGCCGCGCTCCCACGCCCCGAGCGTGTAGGGCCCGGTGCCGACCGGGTTCTCGACGAGTTGCGTGGGATCGGTACCGACCAGCTCGCTGGGCGAGATGCCGAGCGCCGAGAAGGCGACCTTGGCCGGGATCGCCACGTCGGGGTTGCACAGCGTCAGCACGAACGTGCTGGCGTCGGTGGCCTCGAGCTTGGCGATGTTGCTGGCGTTGGTCTCGGTGCCGCACGTGTCGCTGAAGTCGTACGACAGCAGGTCACCGGCGGCCGCTTCGCTGCCGGCGGGTTCGGTCGGTGCGGTGGAGGCGAGGGCGGTGCCGCCGATCGCCGTGGCGACGAGAGCGGCTCCAGCCAGTCCCATCGCAGTAGTACGCCCATGGCGTCTCATGCTCTCCCCTTGTCCATGTTCATTGCCGCCGGACGCGGCTCGTTTGCGTTGCCGACGGGTTCCTGAGACCCGCCGGTCAATGTGGTGGCGAGACCTTAGTGCCTGTACGGCCCGCGCGTTTCAAATCGTGGGATGAGTGGAACAGGGTTGCCGGATGTCGCAGGCGGGCCGGGCGGTGCACGGACGTCCGACGATTAGCGTTGACGACATGTCCGCGTACAACGCGCCGCTCACCGACATCCGCTTCGTGCTCGAACACGTCACCGACCTCGCCGGCCTCGCCGCGCGTCCGGGCTACGAGCACGCCGATCCCGACACCGTGGCCGGGATCCTCGACGAGGCCGGGCGCTTCTTCTCGGCCGAGTTCGCCCCGCTCAACCGCGTCGGGGACGTGCAGCACAGCCGCCGCAACGACGACGGCACGGTGTCCACGCCGGAGGGCTTCCAGAAGGCCTACGGCCGCTACGTCGACGCCGGCTGGCCGGCCGTGCCGTTCCCGCCCGAGTACGGCGGCGGTGGCTTCCCGTGGCTCGTCGGGGTCGCCATGCAGGAGATGCTGACGGCCTCCAACATGGCCTTCTCGCTGTGCCCCCTGCTCACCCAGGGCGCCATCGACATGCTCTTGCACCACGGCTCCGAGGAGCAGCGAGAGGTGTACGTCACGAAGATGGTGACGGGTGAATGGACCGGCACGATGAACCTGACCGAGCCGCAGGCCGGTTCCGACGTCGGGGCCGTGGCCACGAAGGCGATCCCCGCCGACGACGGCACGTGGCGGATCACCGGCCAGAAGATCTTCATCACCTACGGCGAGCACGACCTCGCCGACAACATCGTCCACCTCGTGTTGGCCCGCGTGCCCGATGCGCCGGTCGGCACCAAGGGCATCTCCTGCTTCATCGTGCCCAAGTTCCTCGTCGACGACGACGGGACCCTCGGCGCACGCAACGCCGTCGAGTGCGTGTCGGTGGAGGACAAGATGGGCATCAACGCCAGCCCCACGTGCGTGATGGCGTTCGACGATGCCGTCGGCTACCTGATCGGCGAGCCCAACCAGGGGATGCGCTACATGTTCACGATGATGAACAACGCTCGCCTGTCGGTCGGCATCGAGGGCCTCGCGGTCGGCGATCGCGCCTACCAGCAGGCGCTGGCGTACGCCCACGAGCGCCAGCAGGGCCGGCCGGTCAACGGCGAGCTCGGTGACACGATCGTGGCCCACCCCGACGTCCGCCGGATGCTGCTCACGATGAAGGCGCAGCTCGAGGCGCTGCGCTGCATCGCCTACGCCAACGCCGAGGCGGTCGACCTCTCCAAGTCGCACCCCGACGAGGCCGGTCGCACGGCGGCCAAGGAGCGAGCCGACCTGCTCACTCCGATTACCAAGGGCTGGGGCACCGACCTCGGCGTGGAGATCACGTCGCTGGCCGTGCAGGTGCACGGCGGCATGGGCTTCATCGAGGAGACCGGCGTCGCCCAGCACTACCGGGACATCCGCATCGCCCCGATCTACGAGGGTACGAACGGCATCCAGGCCATGGACCTCGTCGGTCGCAAGCTCGGCCTGCGGGGTGGCGGCGTGATCGCCGACTTCCTCGCCGAGATCGACGCCACGGCGGCCGAGGCGAACGCCGCCGGTGGCGACCTGGCCGTCCTCGGCGAGCGGCTGGCCGCTGCCGCGGCCACGTTGCGGTCGACGGTGGAGTGGCTGCAGGTGAACGGCCTGGCCGATCCGGCCAACGCCCTCGCCGGCGCGACCCCGTTCCTGAAGATGGCAGGCATCGTCACCGGCGGTTGGATGCTCACCAAGTCGGCCCTCGCCGCTGCTCTCCTCGCCGAGGCCGGCGACTCCGGCTTCGACGCCGACTTCCTCGCCCAGAAGCTCGTGACCGCCCGGTTCTACGCCACGCAGCTCCTGCCGCAGGCCGCAGGCCTCGCCGACGCCGTCACCGCCGGCCCGGCCGACCTCTTCGCCGCCACCCTCTGACCCCGACGGTCTGCACCTCACGGTTGATGCCAGGCAGGTGAGCGGAAAGGCCGTGCGAGGCGGAGGGCCGTCCGCTGGTCGCCGTCCCAACCGGAGGGTAAATACCGGACGCTTCGGTGGGGTATGTACCCTCCCGTCCGCACGTGGCAGTGACCGGCCACCCGGCCCGCCCGACCGGAGAGTAGATACCGGACGCTTCGGTGGGGTATTTACCCTCCCGTTCGTACCTGAGGTGTCCCCGCGGCGAGGGAGTGCCCGGGAGTACGCGCGGAGAGTGACGATCCACCGGTCGTGCGTATGGCCCGTGTTCTTGTGACGGGAACACCCATGTCCCGACTGGGGAGGTCACCGTCATGATCCACATCACCCATCGCCTCACCGACAACTACGTGCCCTGTCCGCTAACCTTCCAGGCACCAACCGTTGAGGTGCAGGGTGAATCGATCGGACGATGCCGATGCTCTGAATGGGGTATGAAGGCCTCCATGCGTGCCGTCCCGATCGGATCGACCGTCGCCGCGCTCGCCGCCGCCCTGGCCGGTGCCAGTGGCGTCTCGGCGGCGCCGGCCTCCGCCTCGCCCACCGGCACCATCTGCCAGGCGGTGCCCGAGGGTGTCGCCTTCGTGGTGGCCGATGCGTCCGGCGTGGCCATCGAGCGGGCCGGCGGCACCGAGCGCCTCAACGTCCCGGCGTTCGCCGCGCCGCCGACGATCGCGGTCCGTGGGCCGGACGGCACGGTGTGGGCCCAGGTCCCGTCGTCGCCGACGGAGAACGTCACCACGACCGCGCCCGCCGAGGCCGACGTCGGAGACGGCGTGCCGATGGACGTCTTCCGTATCGCCCCCGGAGCCACCGAAGCCGTACGCGCGGCGACCGGCGGTGTCAGGTTGCTCTCGGCCGGCTGGCTGGACGGACGCACGGCGGCGACCATCGTCGATGTCATAGGCGAGCGAGACGACGAGGAGGCCTACGGCGCCGTCCTCGTCGACTTCGCCGACGGAGAGCAGCGTGACATCGGACCGGCGGGCGGTATCGAGTACGGCGTCAACAGCGTCACGATCGGCGCGGGCCGGGTCGTCGAAGGTGCGTTCGCCGACCTCAGCGAGGCCTTCTCGACGTCCGACGCAGCCGGCAACCGGCTGGAGGACTGGCCGTCGCCCGTCACGCCGGAGGAGTACGCCCAGCCGCCACTCCACATCTGGCCGGTCGCCGCCATCCCGTCCGGTGCCACCGCACCCACCTGGGCGTGGGTCGAAGCGCCCGACTGGGACATGGAGTCCGAGCAGATGGTCGGCGGTTGGTCGGTCGTGGTCGCCGACGCAGCCACCGGGACCGAATCGCTGCGCCTCGATCTCGGCGACCCCGGTGGCTGGTTGCTGCATGCCGACTTCGACGGCCGCTTCTGGGTCGGCACGTTCGCCGACGATCCCGACCCCGCCGACTCCGACACGGCCCCCGTTCACGAGCCGGCGGCGCGGGTCCTCGTGATCGACACCGCCGCTGCCGAGCCGGCTGTCGCCGACGCCGGCTGCGCGGCGGGGATCACGGCCACGCTCGACCGCAACGGCAGCCCGGCACCACCCGCCGCCCCGACCCCCACCTCCACGACCGCTCCTGCGACCACTGCAGCCACGACGACCACCGTGCCCCGCTGCACCTACGTCGAGGCCGACGACGCCTACCCCCTGCGCAAGTGCGACAAGGGACCCGCCGTGCGGGCGATCCAGGAGCAGATCAACAAGCGGGGGCAGAGCATCGACGCCGACGGCTACTTCGGCCCCGCCACCGAGCAGGCCGTGCGGAACTTCCAGCAGGCCGCCGGGCTCGAAGTCGACGGCCTCGTCGGCCCGGACACGTGGGCTGCGCTCTACACGGGCGACCCGGCCGGCACGGATGCCGACGGCAACGGCACGATCGAGCCGTGGGAGGTCACGGCGCCGGCCCCGCCGACCGGAGGCGACGCGGCGTCCTACGTCGGTCTCGTGTTCGAGCTGCAGATGCCAGCGGGCACCATCCACACTCCCGACGGGTCGCCGATCCCCGGACTCGAGAACGCGGGTGGCTGGGTCCTCGGCCTCAGCGACGAGCCGCCCTTCTTCGGCGGGCAGTACGTGAGAGCCGGCGAGCGCCACATGCTGTGGCTGACGCGAGCGGACGGACGCAATCCCGATGGGACGCTGACGCCCGAGACGGTGCTCGCGGCCATCGATGTGCCCGTGGGGCCGGGGCAGTTCGTCGAGTTCGGGGAGTGCGAGCTCGACGGCACGCACGACATGACCATGGCCGCGGTGACCGACGACGTCGAGGTGGACGGCTATCGCCCCGCCGTCCGGGCCTGGCAGTTCGACCCCGGCGCCGGAACGATCACGGAAATCGACGCCAGCCGGGTGCGCTGCTACATCGTCGGCGACTGACCTGGCCCGCCCGTAGCCGATCCGGCCTCGGCGCCGATAACCTTGCCCGGTTCTCTTTTCCAGTCGAGCCGACGAAGACGCCAGACAGACAAGGTCTCCGACAATGCCCACGTACACCCCGAAAGCCAACGAGATCCAGCGCGACTGGCACGTCGTCGACGCCGAGGGCCTCGTCCTCGGCCGCATGGCCACCGAGGTCGCCCGCGTCCTGCGGGGCAAGCACAAGCCGGTCTTCGCTCCGCACATGGACACCGGTGACCACGTCGTCATCGTCAACGCCGAGAAGGTCGTGCTGTCGGCCGGCAAGGCCGACCGTGAGCGGGTGTACCGCCACAGCGGCTACCCGGGCGGCATCAAGTCCAACAGCTACGCCGAGCTGCTCGCCACCAAGCCGGCCGACGCCGTGCGCAACAGCATCAAGGGCATGCTGCCCAAGGGCCCGCTCGGCCGCCAGATGCTCACCAAGCTCAAGGTCTACGCCGGCCCCGATCACCCGCACTCCGCCCAGTCCCCGGCCCCGCTCGTCATCGACGGCGCCAAGGCCCGCTGACCCGAGAAGCATCCGAGAAGAAGGCACCCGTCATGGCCACCGCACCGCTCACCCAGACCACCGGCCGCCGCAAGGAGGCCATCGCTCGCACCCGTCTGCGCCCCGGCACCGGCGTGCTCACGGTCAACGGTCGTCCGTTCGAGACCTACTTCACCACCCCGGCCCACCGCATGGAGGCCGTCGAGCCGCTGCGGGTCCTCGAGGCCACCGAGCGCTTCGATGTCGACACCACCATCACCGGCGGCGGCGTCAGTGGCCAGGCCGGCGCGATGCGCATGGCCCTCGCCCGCTCCCTCGCCGAGGTCGAGCCCGAGAGCCGCTCCACGCTCAAGAAGGCCGGACTCCTCACCCGCGACCCGCGGAAGAAGGAGTCGAAGAAGTACGGCCTCGTCAAGGCCCGCAAGGCCAAGCAGTTCACCAAGCGCTGATTTCGTCCTCGGCGGCGTCGGTCGCTTCGCTCCCTCGCCGCCTGCGGCGAGTTGGTTCGAGCTCGCTTCGCTCGCGCTGAAGAGTTGAAAGAGGCGGCGGCGCAGCAAGCTGCGCTGGTCGCCGCATCGAAGGGGGGAATCCCCCTTCGAGCATCCCCCTTCGGCGCGCTCGCGTTGGTCGCTTTGTTACCGGTCTTCATTGGCGCGTTGGGCGGTTGCTAGGTCTTCGTGTTGAAGACGCGTTGAGATTGGTGTGGTGGCGGCGGGGGTTGGGGGGTTGGGTGCGGCAGAATCGGGGGCGTGAAGTTCGGGACTGATGGGGTGCGGGGGGTTGCCAACTCGGATCTGACGGCCGCGTTCGCGCTGGATCTGGGGCGGGCGGCTGCTCGGGTTCTTGCCAGGAAGGGGAGCGCCGACGCTGTGGCGACAGGCGCTCGCGCCGAGGCTGTGGCGACAGGCGCTCGCGCCGAGGCTGTCGTCGGCGGGGACACGCGGTTGTCGACGGCGATGCTCGAGGCGGCGTTCGTCGCCGGGTTGGCGTCCGAGGGCGTGCTGGTCCATCGTCTGGGCGTCGTGCCGACCCCCGTGGTGGCGTTCGAAGCAGCCCGTCGCAACGCGATCGGTGCGGTGATCTCGGCGTCACACAACCCCTACCGAGACAACGGCATCAAGCTGTTCGCCCCGGGCGGTCTCAAGCTGCCCGACGAGGTGGAGGAGCGCATCGAGGCCGACGTCGTCGCCCTGCCGCCTCCCACCGGTGAGCCCGCCCCGCTGCTCGACGTCGAGCAGTCACTCGACTACGTCGAGCACGTGCTGGCCGAGCTCCAGGGTCGCTCGCTCACCGGGCTGAAGGTCGTCGTCGACGCCGCCAACGGCGCCGCCAGCGCTCTCGGACCGGCCCTCTTCGCTGCGGCCGGGGCCGACGTCGTCGCCATACACGACCAGCCCGACGGCCGCAACATCAACCAGCACTGCGGAGCGACGCACACCGCATCGTTGGCGGCCGCGGTGCTGGCCAACGGCGCCGACATCGGCCTCGCCCTGGACGGCGACGCCGACCGTCTGATGGCGGTCGACCACCTCGGCCGCGTCGTCGACGGCGACCACGTGCTGGCGATCTGCGCCACCGATCTCCACCGCCGCGGGCTGCTGCGCGACGGCACCGTCGTCGCCACCGTGATGTCCAACCTCGGCTTCCGCATCGCCATGGAGCAGGCGGGCATCCGGGTGATCGAGACGGCCGTCGGCGACCGCTACGTGCTCGAGGCACTCGACGCGGGCGGCCTGTCGCTCGGCGGCGAGCAGAGCGGCCACGTCATCTTCCGCGACCGGGCCACCACCGGCGACGGCCTGCTCACCGGCATCGTCCTCGCCGATGTCATCCAGCGTTCGGGACGGCCGCTCGCTCGCTTGGCCGACGAGGCGATGACTCGGCTGCCTCAGGTGATGGTGAACGTTCGCGTCGCCGTACGCGTGCCCGACGCCGCCGATCAGCTCGCCGCCGAGATCGCCGCGGTCGAGCGGCAGCTCGGCGCCACCGGCCGGGTGCTCGTTCGTCCGAGCGGCACCGAGCCCCTCGTCCGTGTGATGGTCGAGGCGGCCGACGACGCCGTGGCGCACGAGGCGGCGTCGTCGCTCGCCGCCCTCGCCGACGCCCGCTGGGGCGCCAGCGCCTGATCGCCATCGGGGCCCCGGCAGGGCCCCGATCGTCGCCGACCGGGGCCCGTAACCGCTCGGCGGGGGTGGTCGGCACGGCGTAACCTGACCGTCATGTGCGGGATCATCGCCATCGTCAGCCGGCCTCCGACCAGGGCCGTGCCGGCCGCCGACGATGTGGTCGCCGGGCTCGACGCCGCGCTCGCCTGCCTGGGCGACCCGGCAGCGGTCGCCGATGAACTCGCCGGCGTCGATCGATCACTGCGTGGGTTGCCCGGTGTGCTCGCCCTCGCCGACCGGCATGAACTGCTGGCGGCCATCACCTCGCGCCTCGATCAGCTCGACGCCTACGCCGCCGAGGTCGACGCGGCCCTCGCCGGCATCGACGCCGGTGCGGCCGCCGACGATCTGGAACGCCAGAGCGCCACGGCGATCCGGCTCAAGGACGCGCTGTGGGCGATCCGGTGCGATCGCCTGCGCACCGTGCGCGAGGTCGACATCCTCGCCGGCCGCGGTGCGGGCGATGCCGCACGCGCCGGCTATCTCGCACTGCAACAGGCGCTGTCGGCGATCGATCGCATGGAGGTGCGTGGCCGCGACTCGGCCGGTGTCCACGTCTTCCTCTGGGGTCACGGTCTCGACCTCGCCGATCCGGCGATCGCCACCGTGCTCTCCAAGCGATCGGGCGATCCGCTCTTCCAGAACGGTTCGGTGCGCGCCGTCGACTCGTCGGCCGGCCCCGTGCTCTCGTTCGCCTACAAGGCAGCCGCCGAGATCGGGGAGCTGGGCGACAACACGGCGGCGATGCGAGCGGCGATCGCGTCCGACGAACTGCTGCGACGAGCACTGGCCGCGCCCACCGCGCAGGTGTCCGTCCTCGGCCACACCCGCTGGGCCAGCGTGGGCATCATCTCCGAGCCCAACGCTCACCCGGTCAATGGAGAGGAGAGCTCGCTCTCCTCCGGCGGATCGGAGAGCTTGCTCTCCTCCGGCGGATCGGAGAGCTCGCTCTCCTCCGGCGGATCGGAGAGGTTGCTCTCCTCGGGGGGGTCGGAGAGCGAACTCACCGGCGGGGAGCAGCACCACTACACGGTCGGGGTGCTCAACGGCGACGTCGACAACCACGCCGACCTCAAGGTGGCGCACGGCCTCCGCTTCGCCGGTCCCATCACCACCGACGCCAAGGTGATCCCCGCCCTCCTCGCCCGTCATCTCGACACCGTCGCCGGCAGCCCCGGACAGGCCGCGGTCGGTGCCGGAGCGCTCGCCGAGGCCTTCCGGCGCACGGTCGCCGAGTTCGAGGGCTCGGTCGCCATCGGCGCGGCGTCGGCGTCGGACCCTGGCACGGTGCTCCTGGCCCTGAAGGGCAGCGGTCAAGGGGTGTACATCGGTCTCGCCGACGACCGGTTCATCGTCGCCAGCGAGCCGTACGGCATCGTCGAGGAGACCGACCGCTTCGTCCGGCTCGATGGGGAGGGCGGCGGTCAACTCGTCGCCCTCGACGCGGCGGGCGCCGGGACGGTCGACGGGATCATCCGCCTCGCCTACGACGGCTCGCCGCTGCCGGTCACTGACGCCGACGTGGTGACGGCCGAAGTGACGACGCGGGACATCGACCTCGGCAACGCCCCGCACTTCCTGTTGAAGGAGATCACCGAGTCTCCCGACAGCTTCGCCAAGACGTTGCGCGGGAAGATCGCCGACGGGCCCGACGGGCTGCTCCGGGCCGTGGTGGGTCACCGGGCGCTGCCCGAGGATGTGGTGGCCCGACTGGCGGCGGGGTCGATCACGCGCGTACGGGTGATCGGTCAGGGTACGGCCGCGGTCGCCGGGGCGTCGATGGCCAAGACGCTCACCGAGCTCGCCGCCGGCAGGCTGACCGTGGACGCCATCACGGCCACCGAGCTGTCCGGCTTCGGGCTCGGTCTCGACATGTCCGACACGCTGGCCGTGGCCGTCAGCCAGAGTGGCACCACCACCGACACCAACCGCACCGTCGACCTGCTCAAGGCCCGCGGCGCGGCCGTGCTGTCGATCGTCAATCGGCGGTCCAGCGACCTCACCGACAAGGCCGACGGCGTGCTGTACACGTCCGACGGCCGGGACGTTGAGATGAGCGTGGCGTCCACCAAGGCCTTCTACGCCCAGGTCGCAGCAGGCATGCTGCTGTCGTGTGCCATCGCCGAGGCCGCCGGCGTGCCCACCGAGCGTCGCCGGCACGAACTGCTGTCGTCACTTCGCACGCTGCCCGACGCGATGCGCACCGTCCTCGCCCGGCGTGACGTCATCGCCGACGCGGCCCGCCGCTTTGCCCCCACCAAGCGCTACTGGGCCGTGGTCGGCAACGGTGTCAACAAGGTGGCCGCCGAAGAGGTCCGCATCAAGCTCAGTGAGCTCTGCTACAAGTCGATCGCCTGCGACATCACCGAGGACAAGAAGCACATCGACTTGTCGTCGGAGCCGCTCATCCTCGTCTGCGCGGCCGGGCTCGCGGGATCGACCGCCGACGACGTCAGCAAGGAAGTGGCGATCTTCCGGGCCCACAAGGCCACGCCGATCGTTGTCGCCGACGACGGCGACGTGCGCTACCAGGCCGCCGCCACCATCTCCGTGCCGCCGGTCGATCCGGCCGTGGGATTCGTCCTGTCGACGATGGCCGGGCACCTGTTCGGCTACGAGGCAGCCCTGGCGATCGATGCGTCGGCGCTGCCGCTCCGGGAAGCCCGCGAAGTGATCGAGCGGGCCGCCGTGCTCGACCTGTCGCCCGACGAGATGCTGCAGAACGTGCGGGCCGGCATCAGCCGGTGCTCGGACGAGTTCCACGACGGGCTCCGCAACTCCCGCTACGACGGCCACCTCGAGGCGAGCACGGCCGTGCGGCTGTCAGGACTCCTCGGCGACGCCCTGTCCGATCAGCCGATCGAGCGGTACCAGGCGGGCACCGGCAAGGTCGGCACGCCCGCCGCCCTCCTCGACGACCTCCTCGCCGCCCTCACCCAGGCGATCGAAGAGCTCACCCGGCCGGTCGACGCCATCAAGCATCAGGCCAAGACCGTCACGGTCGGCATCTCCCGCAGCGACGAAGGCGTGCTCGACCGGCGGCTCGTGCAGGCGGTGCTGACCGCCGGGGCGGGCCGCGACGTGCTGAGCTACCGCACGCTGAAGGTGCTCGCCGACCTCGACCCGACCGTCGCCGAGGTGGTGGGCTTCACGCGCTACGGCATCGACGGCGACACCGTCACCGTCGTCGATCGCGGCGGGATCTCGCGCGAGCTCTCCAGCCGCGTCGAGCGTCGCCCCGTGCTGTCGGGGACGAAGCGCAACGTGGCCAGCCAGCGGGAGATCCTCGTCGCGCGCGGGCGCAGCGACGGCCGCACCGTCATCTTCGTCCCCGAGGTCAAGTCGGGCGTCACCACCGGCATCACCCTGCTGCACGTGCGCTTCCACGAGCGACTCGACGCGGCGACGATGCGCGGTGCCCTGCAGGGCTACGACCGGCGCTACGACCGCCTGGTGGACTGGGTGACCGAGACCGAGCAGGAGTTCGACGACAGCCGGCTCGCCGACCTCGACGTCGCCGACCTCCTGATCGCGCCGATCAGCGAGACCGCCGATCTCTGGCGCACGTCATGACGAACACGGTGTCCCCGATGGTGCCAGCCCCACCCCGCTTCCGAGATAGTGCCTGGCACTATCTCGGAGCGGTTCGGTTGCCGGAGTTCAGCGAGCGCAGCGAGCGTCCTGAGGTCCGGGCGGTGAAGGTCGGCGGAGCGCTAGCTGCCGAGGCTTCAGCCGAGCCGGCTTGTCGGCCGGCCGTTCGCGCGGCCTGCGTGGCCGGGGAACCCAATTGACATGGTGAAGGGGGTCGGCGTCGACGTGGTCGACGTCGAACGATTCCGGCTGTCGCTGCAACGTACTCCGTCGATGCGCGAGCGGATTTTCGTCGCCGAGGAGCTGGAGTACGTCACCCCGAAGTCCGACCCCGTGCCCTCGCTCGCCGCCCGCTTCGCGGCCCGCGAGGCGGTCATGAAGGCGATGGGCGTCGGGCTCGGCGCGTTCGGCTTCCACGAGGTCTGGGTGCGGGTCCAGCAGGGCGGCGAGACCAACGGGGCGCCGTCGTTGATGGTCACAGGCAAGGCACTCGACCTCGCGATCGCCAGAGGGATCGGCCGCTGGCACGTGTCGCTCAGCCATGACGGCCCGGTCGCGATCGCCCAGGTCGTCGCCACGTGAGCCCGGTCGTCACGCCCGCCGAGATGGCGGCGATCGACGCCGCCGCGCCCGAGCCGGTCGACGTCCTGATCGACCGGGCCGGCGCCGCCGTCGCGCGTACCGCCCGGCGGATGCTCGGCGGCACCTACGGCCGCGTGGTCAACGTCGTCGCCGGCAAAGGCAACAACGGCAACGACGGGCGGGTGGCCGCCGCGGTGCTCGCCCAGGCCGGGGTGAAGGTGCGGATCTTCACCGCAACCGATGCGCCAGCGGTGCTCCCTGCGTCCGATCTGGTGATCGACGCCGCGTACGGCACCGGCTTCCGCGGCGAGTACGCCGCTCCCGACCCGAGCGGCGCGCCAGTCCTGGCCGTCGACATCCCGAGCGGTGTGAACGGCCTTACCGGCGCTGCCGGAGAGGGCGCGGTGACCGCGCAGCGCACGATCACGTTCGCCGCGCTGAAGCCGGGCCTCGTGTTCGGCGCCGGCAAGCAGCTCGCCGGGATCGTGGAGGTCGCCGACATCGGTCTCGATGTCACGCGAGCGGCCGCTCACGTGATCGAGGCCACCGATGTCGCCCGATGGCTCCCCAGCCGGGCCGCCGACGCCCACAAGTGGCACACGTCGCTGCGCATCGTGGCGGGCAGTTCCGGCATGACGGGTGCGGCCCGGCTGGCGACGGCAGCGGCGATGCGGGCGGGCTCGGGGATGGTGGTGGTCTCTGTTCCCGGCGCCGGCGCCGTCGACCTGCCGGTCGAAGCCGTGGGCCGGACGCTCCCCGCCACCGGCTGGGCCGACCCCGCCCTCGACAGCATCGAGCGGTTTCGCGCGGCGATCGTCGGACCCGGGCTCGGTCGCGCTCCGGGGACGGCCGGCGACATCGCGCGATTCGTCGCCGCAGCACCGACACCGCTGGTGATCGACGCCGACGGGCTCGTCGCCCTCGGTGCCGCGGTCACCGACTTCGTGAACCGCCGCGCCGCTGCCACCGTGCTCACGCCGCACGACGGCGAGTTCGAGGTGCTGTCCGGATCTCCGCCGGGTCCCGATCGCATCGAGGCCGCTCGCTCGCTCGCCGCCCACACAGGCGCCGTCGTCCTGCTCAAGGGTCCGACCACCACGGTCGCCGACCCGTCCGGAGCGGTTCGCCTCGTCGCCGACGGTGACCAGCGCCTGGCCACCGCCGGCACCGGCGACGTGCTCTCCGGCATCATCGGTGCGCTGCTCGCCGGTGGGGCCACCGCGTTCGACGCCGCCGCGGCCGGGGCCTGGCTCCATGCCGCCGCCGCCAACAGCATCCCGGCGGCGGGTCTCGTGGCCAGCGACGTGATCGCCGCGCTGCCATCGGTGCTCGCCGCGATCGAAGAGCACGGGAGCCCGCGGTGAGCGGGTCTCACCGCTGGGCGTGGGTCGAGATCGATCTCGACGCCATCGCCCACAACATCCGGTGTCTCCGTGACGTCGTCGCCCCCGCCGACGTGTGGGCGATCGTCAAGGCCGATGCCTACGGGCACGGCGCCGTCGAAGTGGCCCGCGCCGCGCTCGATGCCGGGGCGAGCGGGCTGGGCGTCGCCCTGGTGAGCGAGGGCGTCGAGCTCCGCCGGGCCGCCGTCGAGGCGCCGATCCTGGTGCTCAGCGAGCAACCGCGGGAGGCCGCCCCTGACATCATCGCCCACGGCATCACGCCGACCGTGTCGACGACGGCCGGCATCGATGCCATCGCCGCCGCGGCTGGCGACGCGGGCGAGACCGGAGTCTCGGTCCACCTCAAGATCGACACGGGCATGCATCGCGTCGGCGCCCGCCCCGACGAGGCCGCCGAGCTCGCCGAGTACATCGCCGCCACCGGCTGCCTCCACCTGGCCGGCCTGTTCACCCACCTCGCGGTGGCCGACGAGCCCGATCGTCCCGACACGGCTGCCCAGCTCGACATCTTCGACGCCGTTCGGGCCGCCCTGCCGCCAGTGGACCTCGTCCACGCCGCCAACTCGGCGGCGGCGCTGGTGCACCCGCGGGCGCATCACTCCTTCGTGCGTGCGGGCATCGCCGTCTACGGCATCTCGCCCGGACCCGGCGTCGACGACGAGGCCGCCATGCTCCGGCCCGCACTCTCGCTGAAGGCGCGGGTGTCGTTCGTCAAACGCCTGCCGGCGGGTGAGCGGCTGTCGTACGGCCTGCGGTACGCCCTTCCCGTCGACGCCAACATCGCCACCGTCCCGCTCGGCTACGCCGACGGCGTGCGACGCAACCTGTCGGGCCTCGGCGTCGACGTGCTCATCCGCGGTCGGCGTCACCCGATCGTCGGCACGGTGACCATGGACCAGCTGCTCGTCGACTGCGGCGACGCCGACGTGGCGGCCGGCGACGAGGTCGTGTTGATCGGCGAGCAGGGCGGTGTCGGCCTCCGCGTGGAGGACTGGGCGGGCCCGCTCGGCACGATCGGCTACGAGATCACGTGCGGCCTCAGCGCACGCCTGCGCCGTATCCACGTCCACCGGGCCGGCACCGACTCGTCCACCGGTGACGGGCGGTCGCCGCAGTAACGTAGATACGCCGTGTCGCCACCCGCTGCCCGCCTCTCCCTACTCGCGTCATCGGTGGCGTCGACGCACGCCATCGCCGGTGAGCTCGCGGCCGTCTGTCGCCCCGGCGACATCGTCGTGCTGGCCGGCGAGATGGGCGCCGGCAAGACGGCGTTCGCCCAGGGATTCGGGCACGCCCTCGGCGTGACCGAACCGATCACCTCACCGACCTTCACGCTCGTGCACAGCTACGACGCCACCGTGCTCGGCACGCCGATCACCCTTCATCACGCCGACATCTACCGGCTCGAGCAGTTCGCCGAGGTCGCCGACCTGGCGCTCGGCGAACTGGCCGAGTTCAAGGGCATCGTGCTCGTCGAGTGGGGCGACGTGGTCGCCGGCTCACTGGGTGAGCACCTCGTCGTCCGCTTGGACTTCCCCGGCGACGAGGACGCAGCCGGAGACGACGAGGACGACACGGTCGCCGACGTCGAGCCGCCGACCGGTCGCTGCATCACGATCTCGGCGACGGGAACGTCGTGGGCCCGTCGCTGGCCGTCCGTGACGTCCCGTCTCGCCGCACTCGGGTTGCCGTCATGTTGATTCTCGGGATCGAGACGGCCACGCCGCAGGTGAGCGTGGCGATCGGAGGTCACGAGGGCGTGATCGGGCTGTTCGAGATCGCCCGCGGCCGGCGGCACGCCGAGACGTTGATGCCGGCGATCGACTTCCTCTGCACGCAGACCGACATCGAGATCGGCGAGATCAGCGTGGTCGCCGTCGACATCGGCCCCGGTCTCTTCACCGGCATGCGGGTCGGCCTCGCCGCCGCCAAGGCGCTGGCGCAGGCGTTGCGCATCCCGATGATCGGCCTGTCCTCACTCGATCTGCTGGCCTTCCCCCACCGGCAGTCCGATCGAGTCGTCGTCCCGGTCGTCGACGCGCGCAAGGGCGAGGTGTTCTACGCCATGTACCGGCAGGTGCCCGGCGGCCTGCAGCAGGTGGCGGCGCCCCGGGTCGCCGGGGTGGACGAGCTCGTGGCCGACCTCCTCGCCCGCAGCCAGGAGGTGCTCTGCGTGGGCGACGGAGCACTGCGCTACCGCGACGAGATCTGCGACGGCTATCGCTGCGAATTCGCCGACGAGGCATCACCGAGCGCCGGCCCGCTCGTCCAACTGGCCCACGCCAAGGCGCTCCGCGAGGAGTGGGCCCAGCCGGCCGACATCCACCCGCTCTACCTGCGCGCCCCCGACGCCGAGATCAACTGGTCGACCCGTGCCGCAGCAGGAGGCACACCGTGAGCATTCTGGACCGGATGCTGGAACGTGCGGTGACGCGGCCGGTGTCCATCGACCCCATGCGCACCCGCCACATCGGCCAGATCATGGACATCGAGCGCGTCGCCTACCCGAAGCCGTGGTCGGCGCAGGTGTTCCACGACGAGTTGCGCGAGGAGCGGTCGGGGCGGCGGCTCTATCTCGTCGCCCGGCGCGGCACCCGAGTGCTCGGGTACGCCGGGGTGATGTTCATCGACGATCAGGCGGGCGGCGAGGCGCACGTCACCAACATCGCCGTGCACCCCGACGAGCGTCGCACGGGCGTCGCCACGCGCCTGATGGTGGCGCTGGCCAAGGCGGCCGTCAGCCGCGGGTGTTCGGCGTGGACGCTCGAGGTGCGGGCGAGCAGTCACGGGGCGCAGGAGCTGTACCGGCGTTTCGGGTTCGTACCCGCCGGCATCCGCAAGAACTACTACGAGGGCAACACCGACGCCATCGTCATGTGGTGCCACGACATCCAGAGCCCTGAGTACGCCCACCGCCTCGGGGAGCTCGCGCGATGAAACCAATCGACGAGAACACGGTCGTGCTCGGGATCGAGACGAGCTGCGACGAGACCGCTGCGGCGATCGTGCTCGGAGGCAGCGACATCGCGTCGAGCGTGGTGAGCTCGCAGATCGAGCTGCACGCGGCATTCGGCGGGGTCGTCCCCGAGGTGGCCAGCCGGGCCCATCTCGACCTCCTCAACCCCGTCGTCGCCCGAGCGATCGTCGAGGCCGGCGTCGAGGAGTCCCGCATCGACGCCGTCGCCTGCACCGTCGGTCCGGGCCTCATCGGCGCCCTGCTCGTCGGCGTGTCGGCGGCCAAGGCCCTCGCCTACGCGTGGGGCGTACCGTTCGTGGCGGTCAATCACCTCGAGGCGCACCTCTACGCGGCCCTCCTCGATGACCCCTCGATCGAGTTCCCGATCGTCGTGCTGCTCGTGTCCGGTGGTCACACGATGCTGGTCGAGATGCGTGCGCCCGGCGAGTACCGGCTCCTCGGCCAGACGATCGACGACGCCGCCGGCGAGGCGTTCGACAAGGTCGCCCGCTTCCTCGGCCTCGGCTATCCGGGCGGGCCGGCGATCGAGACGACGGCCCGCGACGGCGACCCGTCGGCGATCCGGTTCCCGCGGGCGATGCGGGACGCTGGGCTCGACTTCAGCTTCTCGGGGCTCAAGACGTCGGTGATGAACTACGTGCGCAAGCACCCCGACGTGGCGACGGCCGATGTGGCTGCCTCGTTCCAGGACGCCGTGGTGGACGTGCTCGTCGACAAGGCGCGGCGAGCGGCGGCCGAGATCGACGCCAAGGGCATCGCCCTCGGTGGTGGGGTGGCGGCCAACGGCGTGCTGCGGGCGGCGATGTCGGCCGCCGCTGCCGCCGACGAGCGGCGGGCCTATCTCCCGTCGCGCGAGATGTGCACCGACAACGCGGCGATGATCGCCGCCGCCGGCTGGCACCGCCTGCGTCTCGACGGCCCGTCGCCGCTCGACACCGGCGCCATTCCCAACCTCCGCCTCGTCATCCCCACCTGAGCCTCCGGGCCAGCTCGAGTTCCTGTACTGATCTTTCGTCACGGGTGACGAGAAACCAGTACAAGAAGTTCGGTCGGTAGCGTCGAACGGCGATGGAACTGCGGATCGGTGACTTCGTGCCGGCGGCGCCGGTGGTGCTGGCCCCGATGGCCGGCGTCACGAACGCGCCGTTCCGCGCCCTGTGTCGCCGGTTCGGCCCCGGCCTTGTGTACGTCAACGAGATGGTGATGGCCACTGCGGTCGTGCATCGCAACCCGAAGACCGACACGATGATGCAGTTCGGTCCCGACGAGCAGCCCCGCAGCCTGCAGATCTACGGCTCCGACCCCGAGATGCTGGGGCGGGCGGTCGATCGGGTGTGCGGTGACGGCATCGTCGATCACGTCGACCTCAACTTCGGCTGCCCGGCGGCCAAGGTGACCCGCAGGGGCGGGGGAGCGGCGGTCCCGGCCAAGCCGGCCCTGCTCGCCGCCATCGTTCGCGCTGCCGTGCACGCCGCCCAGCCGTACGGCGTGCCGGTGACCGCCAAGTTCCGCATGGGCCTGTTCGACGACCTGCTGACCCACCTGCGCGCCGGAACCGTCTGCGCCGACGAGGGCATCGCGGCGATCGCCCTGCACGCCCGGACCGCCGAGCAGCACTACGCCGGCGACGCCCGCTGGGACGCCATCGGCGAGCTCAAGGCCCACGTGTCGTCGATCCCGGTGCTCGGCAACGGCGACATCTGGGAGGCCGGCGACGCCGTGGAGATGATGCGCCAGACGGGCTGCGACGGGGTGGTGATCGGTCGTGGCTGCCTCGGCCGGCCGTGGCTCTTCGGCGACCTGCTCACCGTCCTCGGTGCCGGCCCGCGTGGCCCAGAACGCAGTGACGGCGAGGCCCCGGCGTCGCGCCCGCTCGGCGACGTGATCGACGTGATGGCCGAGCACGGCCGGATGCTGGCCGAGCACTACGCCCACGGGAACGTGGCGCCCGGCCGCAACAGCGGCGAATTCATCGCCATGCGCGACTTCCGCAAGCACACGGCGTGGTACTTCACCGGCTACCCGGTGGGTCCCGAGGTGCGGCGCCGGGCGGCGATGGTGTCGTCGATCGCCGAGCTCGACGACATCCTCGGCGGACTCGACCGCTCCCTCACCGTGGTCCCGGGTGGCGAGCGCATCAAGCGCGGCCACACCAACGGACCGATCAAGGTGTCACTGCCGGCCGGCTACCTCGACGACCCGTCGGCGCTCGAGCACGACGTCACCGTGCCCGACGACAACGACGTGATGGCGCTCTCCGGCGGCTGATCTGTGCGACCTAACGGTCGGTGCCAGGCGAACCGTCAGGTTCACGCGTTACGGAAGGTGCCTGGCACCTACCGTAACGCTCAGCCGACGCCGCCGGCTCCACCGCCGAGGTAGAGCTCGCCACGGAGTTCGGGGTCGAGGTCGGGGCCGCCGCGCAGCGGTGCACCTGGGCCGGCGAGGATGCGACGACGCACGGCGCCCGACACCGTGTCGACGAGGATCGTGATGACGATCATGACCACCATGCCGACACCGGCCACGCCGAACTCCTTGAACCGCAGGTTGAGGACCACGAGCTCGCCGATGCCGCCGGCGCCGACGGCGCCGAGGATGGCCGACACCCGGATGTTGATCTCGAAGCGGTAGAGCAGGAACGAGGCGATCTCCGGCATCGCCTGGGGCAGCACGCCCCAGCGCACGCGGTCGAGGCGGCCGGCCCCGGTGGCGTCGGCCGCCTCCAGGGGCCCCTTGTCGATGCCCTCGATCACGTCGGCCGTGAGCTTGCTCATCGTGCCGATCGAGCCGATGCCGATGGCGATCACCCCAGCCGTCTTCGACAGGCCGAGGACGGGAATGACGGCCAGGACGAGGACGATCTCCGGGATCGCCCGCAGCACGTTGAACACCTGCCGCGATCCGAACGCCACCCAGCGGCCGACGACGTTCTCGGCGCCGAGCACACCGAGCGGGATGATGAAGACCGACGCGAACAACGTGCCGAGCCACGCGATGGCGATCGAATCCCACATCGCCGAGAGCGCGTCGCCGACGTAGTCCCACGACGCGTTCTCCACCATCAGGCGGACGACGCGCCGCCACATCTCGACGGGCGCAGTCCACACCTTGCTCCACCGCACGTCGAGGCCGGTGATCGCCCACGTCGCCGCGCCGACGACCACGGCGATCGACACGATCAGGCCCCACCGGACGGGCGGGCTCGGCCGAACGGTGCCGGGACGCCCCGGAGTCGCCGACGACGTCATACAAGCCTCCGCCGCAGCAGCGTGGAGATGCGGTCGATCACGAACACGACGGCGATGAACATCACGGTGATGCCCCACATCCGCTCCCAGTCGTTCTGCCCCTGGAAGAACTGGATGCGCTCGCCGATGCCACCGGCACCGACGAAGCCGAGCACCGCCGAGCCGCGGATGTTGAGCTCGAAGGCGTAGAGGACGAACGACGAGTAGGCGGGGAGGATCTGGGGGATGACGGCGGTGCGGAGCATCTGCGTGCGTCCCGCGCCGGCGGCGTCAGCGGCCTCGAGCGGGCCGGTGTCGATGCCGTCGATCGTGTCGGCCGTGAGCTTGGTGACGACGGCGATCGTGAACATGAAGAGGGCGAGGAGACCCGCCAGCTTTCCGATGCTGACACCGGCGACGAACAGCATCGCCCAGAGGATCTCGGGCACGGCGCGGACGATTCCGGAGACGAGGCGCACAACTCCACGAAGCGGGAGCCAGGGCGCACCGAACCTCGTCGAAAGCAGCGCGAACGGGAGCGCCACGATCGATCCGGCGATGCTGGCCAGCACGGCCATGCGCAGCGTGTCCATGAACGCCGCCCGCGACCGGGGCGAGAAGATCTGACTGAGTTCGGCGTGGGGCAACGCTTCGAGCACCGGGTTCTTGTTGCCGATCGTGTCGAAGATGTCGGCGACGGAGAACTCGGTCGCCCGAACTGCCAGGACCGTGATCGTCACGGCGGCAACCCCGAGACCGATGCCGAAGAGGCCGGGCCGCGGCTTGCGCGGCCGTGCGTGCCGCGCCGGCAGGGTGGCGGGGCGAGCCGGCTCGCCGGGCGCGATGGCGGTGTCGGTCACAGTGCGGCGGCCGACTTGTCCATCGTGTCGTCGGCGGTGAGGCTGCGGCCGTAGATCCGCTCGAACACCGTGGCGTCGGCTTCGGCGCCCGTCCCGTCGAAGACGAGTTCGCCCGAGCGGAGGCCGACGATCCGGTCGGCGTACTTGGTGGCGAGGTCGAGGAAGTGGAGGTTGACGATGGTGGTGATGCCCAGCTCGCGGTTGATGCGCTGGAGATCCTTCATCACGACGTGACTCGTCGGCGGGTCGAGCGACGCCACCGGCTCGTCGGCGAGGATGATGCTCGGCTCCTGGGCCAGGGCCCGGGCGATGCCGACCCGCTGGCGCTGTCCCCCCGACAGGTTCGACGCCCGGACGTAGGCCTTGTCGACGATCTCCACACGCTCGAGCGCCTGGAGGGCGAGCTCCTTGTCGGCCGCCGGGTAGGCACCGAAGATCGTGCGGTAGGTGGGCACCTTGTGGAGCCGCCCCATCAGCACGTTGTTGAGCACGGTCGTGCGGTTGACGAGGTTGAAGCTCTGGAAGATCATGCCGATGCCGGCCCGGAGGTCGCGCAGGCCGCGGCCCGAGAGCCCCGACACCATCGTGCCGTTGACCTCGAGGGTCCCCGAGGTGAGCGGCACCAGCCCGTTGATGGCCCGCACGAGCGTCGACTTGCCGGCGCCCGACAGACCGACGACGACGACGAACTCACCGTCGGCGATCTCGAGATCGAGATCCTTCATCGCATGCACGCCACCCCCGTAGGTGACGCTGGCCTTCTCGAAGCGGATCATGCAACCCCTCGTGCAAACGGTCGTGGAAAACGGCGCCGGGCCGGATCGTTCGTGAGAACGACCCGGCCCGACGAGACGTGAACGCTCAGTTCTGCCCGGGTGACGTCACTCGAGCAGGTCGGAGAGCTGAGCCCGCAGGTCGCGGATGACGTCGAAGTCGGCCCCATCGACCGGCGTCAGGCCGTCGATGTCGTACACCTCCGAGAGGACGTCCGGATCGTTGGCGGCGATGTCGAGGAAGGCGGCGGTGATGGCCTCCTTGAGATCCTCGGGCAGGTCGCCGGCGACGGCGAAGCCGTCGTTCGGGATCGGGAACGACCAGGCGAAGACGACGACCTTCTCACCCACGTCGGGGTACTGGTCGACAAGGGTGGTGCGGGCGTCGTTGAACGAGACTCCGACCGACGCCGTGCCGTCGTACACGGCCTGGACCGCCGCGTCGTGGCCACCGGCGAAGATGGTCTCGATGTCGTCCTGCGGGTCGACGTCGGCGTTGAGCAGTTGCAGCGACGGCACGAGGTACCCCGATGCCGAGCCCTGGTCGACGAAGGCCACGGTCTGGCCGGCGACGTCGGCGAGGTGGTCCTCACCGATCGGGCCATCGGACGGACCGGTCGCGTCGAGCACGCCGTTGCAGAAGAGGAACCCGGACTCGGGATCCTCGACCGGCGTGTCCTCGCAGAACGTGTCGGGGTCGTTGGTGAACCACTGCGTGACGTACTCGTAGCTGCCGAAGCGCTCGGACTGGAGGATGAGCTCGGCGCCGGCATCGTCTTCGGCCTGCACCATCTGCACCGGGCCGAGGCCGCCGGCGATCTGTGCCTGACCGGAGGTCAGGGCGGTGATCACACCGGCGAAGTCGGACGGCACGATGGGCTCGACGTCGATGCCCAAACGCTCGGCGAGGGCCTCGGCGAGCGGTGTGGCGGTGTCGATGAGACCGCCCGCCTCCTGCGACGGGGTGAGCGTGAACGTCAGCGACTCCGGCCAATCCGGACCCGGGGTGACCGGGAACGTGATGCCGCCCGCGACGTCGGACCCGGCGGGCTCGCTGCCCTCGCTGGGACCGGTGCTCGCCGTCGGCTCCGTCGTGGCGGCCGGCTCGGTGGTCTCGGCGACGGCCTCGGTGGTGGCGGCCGGTTCGGTGGTCTCGGTGACGGCCTCGGTGGTGGCGGCCGGTTCGGTGGTCTCGGTGACGGCCTCGGTGGTGGCGGCCGGTTCGGTGGTCTCGGCAGCGGCCTCGGTGGTCGCTGTCGGCTCCGTCGTGGCGACCGCTTCGGTCGTGGCAACGGCTTCGGTGGTGGCGACCGCTTCGGTGGTGGCGACCGCTTCGGTGGTGGCGACCGCTTCGGTGGTGGCGACCGCTTCGGTGGTGGCGACCGCTTCGGTGGTGGCAACGGCTTCGGTGGTGGCGACCGCTTCGGTGGTGGCGACCGCTTCGGTGGTGGCGACCGCTTCGGTGGTGGCAACGGCTTCGGTCGTGGCCACGGCTTCGGTCGTGGCCACGGCTTCGGTCGTCGCGGCGGCCTCGGTCGTCGCGGCGGCCTCGGTGGTGGCAGCAGCCTCGGTGGTCTCGGCGGCAGCCTCGGTCGTCGCAGCGGCCACCGTCGCGTCAGCGCCCTCGGTGGTGGCAACGGCCTCGGTGGTCTCGGCGGTGGTCACCGCGACAGCGTCGGTGGCCTCGGCTTCCGTGGCGTCGGCAGCAGCCTGGGTCACCGCTGCCGGTGTGGTGGCCTCGCCGGCCGCGTCATCGTCGTCACCGCAGGACGCGAGCGCGAGTGCGCCGACGGCCGCGATGGCGATGAGCGAACGATATTTCATCGTGTGGTCCCTTCCATCTCCCTGATCCTCCCCCAAGAGGGGTTTGTGACGGCGGACCCGCCACTGGCTCGGCCGCTTAACTTAGCCAACCGCTGGTCATCCGGCGACTGGTTCGTCACGAGCGGCGCGGGCGGACGCTCAGAGGCCGCCCACCAGGGCGCGAAAGGCCGGCCATCCGTCGACGTCGACGGCGCCGTCGAGCGGCGTGTTCCAAGGCCTCACCATGCGGCACACCGTCGCCGCCGGCCGACGCGACACCAGCTCCGGCAGGACCAGGGGCGAGTCGTCGAGGTACACGTCGCACGCCACCGTCGACTTCCGGTGGCGGAAGTGGATCTCGCGCGTGGGCACCTCGTGATCGGCCAACCAGCGGAGTGTGTCGGGCACCGCCCAGTCGGGCTTGGCCGTGATGATCACGATCTCGTGCTTGGCGCCGGCCAGCTCTCGAAGGGTGTCCACGGCACCGGGGAACGGTTCGAGGTGCCGGAACACCGACGGTCGGTCCTCGCTGCCCTGGGCCCAGCGCCAGAACGCCTCCATGTCGGCGAACCCGCACAGTGTGTGCAGGTTGTCCCACTTGATCTCGGTGTCGATCGCGGCCAGGTCGCTGCCGAAGTCGTCGCGGTGACGCGCCATCCAGCCGGCGTTGAAGTCGCAGATCACTCCGTCCATGTCGATCCCGAGTCGCATCCCGACGAGTCTGCCTCGCCACGTCGGCAGACTGACGCCGTGACCCTTCCCCACCCGGCCGTGGCCGCCCTGACTCGTCCGCTGATTCTCGCCTCGGGGTCGCCGCGCCGTCGCGAACTGCTGGCGCAGCTCGGCGCCGAGTTCCGCGTGGAGCCGCCCGACGTCGACGAGACCCCGCGTCCGGGGGAGGCGGCTGTCGACCTCGTGCGGCGACTGGGTCACGACAAGGCGACGGCGATCGCCACGGCCCGACCGGACGCCGTGGTCGTCGCCGCGGACAGCGTCGTCGACGTCGACGGCGTGGTCCTCGGCAAGCCCGGGAGCGACGACGAGGCCCGCAAGATGCTGCGTCTGCTGTCGGGGCGTTGGCATCACGTCCACACCGGCGTGTCGGTCGCCGCGGGCGGGCAGGTCCGAACGGAGGTGGTGAGCACGTCGGTCGAGATGACGGCGTTCGGCGCCGAGCAGATCGACTGGTACGTCGGCACCCGGGAGCCGCACGACAAGGCCGGCGCCTACGCGATCCAGGGCCACGGCGGCGCCTTCGTCACGCGGATCGAGGGCAGCACGAGCAACGTCGTCGGACTTCCGCTCGCCGAACTGGTCGCGTTGCTGGCGGCGCTGACGACCTGGCTGCCGGCCGGGCGGCGGTGATCGTGGCCGGCGTCCGAACTCCGGCGAAGCAGGGCGTTTAGCACTCTCACCCCGCGGTTGCTAACGCGGCGTGTCGCAGCCTACGCTGGCACTCGCACCAGCCGAGTGCTAACCGTTCTCGGACGCATCCTGTTCCGACACGATCACGCCAATGGAGGCATGAATCCCATGAGCCTGAAGCCGCTCGATGACCGCATCGTCGTCCAGCCCAACGAGGCCGAGCAGACCACTGCCTCGGGTCTCGTCATCCCCGACACCGCCAAGGAGAAGCCGCAGCAGGGCAAGGTGCTCGCCGTCGGTCCGGGCAAGCGGGCCGAGAACTCCGGCGAGCTCATCCCGCTCGGCATCGAGGTCGGCCAGACCGTCCTCTACTCGAAGTACGGCGGCACCGAGGTCACCGTCGACGGCAGCGATCTGCTGATCCTGTCGAGCCGTGACGTCCTCGCGATCGTCGACTGAGGCAGACCATGGCCAAGATTCTCAAGTTCGACGAGGACGCACGCCGCGCCCTCGAGGCGGGCGTCAACAAGCTCGCCGACGCCGTCAAGGTGACGCTCGGCCCCCGCGGCCGCAACGTCGTCCTGGACAAGAAGTGGGGAGCCCCCACGATCACGAACGACGGCGTGTCCATCGCCAAGGAAGTCGAGCTCGACGACCCGTTCGAGAACATGGGCGCCCAGCTCGTCAAGGAAGTGGCGACGAAGACCAACGACGTCGCCGGTGACGGCACCACCACCGCCACCGTCCTCGCCCAGGCTCTCGTGCAGCGTGGTCTGCGCAACGTCGCCGCCGGCGCCAACCCGATGGGCCTGAAGAAGGGCATCGAGAAGGCCGTCGCCGCCGCCGTCGCGTCGATCCAGTCGCAGGCCAAGGACGTCGGCGACAAGACCGACATCGCGGCCGTCGCCACGATCTCGGCCGCCGACCCGTCCATCGGCGAGGTCATCGCCGACGCCATCGACAAGGTCGGCAAGGACGGCGTGGTCACCGTCGAGGAGTCGAACACGTTCGGCACCGAGCTCGAGTTCACCGAGGGCATGCAGTTCGACAAGGGCTACCTGTCGCCGTACTTCGTGACCGACCCCGAGCGTCAGGAAGCCGTCCTCGAGAACCCGTACATCCTCATCCACCAGGCCAAGATCTCGACGGTGCAGTCGCTGCTGCCGTCGCTCGAGGCCGTGATGAAGACCGGCCGCCCGCTGGTCATCATCGCCGAGGACATCGAGGGCGAGGCGCTCGCCACCCTCGTGGTCAACAAGATCCGTGGCACGTTCAACGCCGCGGCCGTCAAGGCCCCGGGATTCGGCGACCGCCGCAAGGCGATGCTCCAGGACATGGCCGTCCTCACCGGCGCCCAGGTCGTCAGCGAGGACGTCGGCCTGAAGCTCGAGAACGTGACGCTCGACCTGCTCGGCACGGCCAAGCGCGTCATCATCACCAAGGACAACACCACCATCGTCGACGGTGGCGGGGAGAAGGACGAGGTGAACGGTCGCGTCAACCAGATCAAGGTCGAGATCGAGAACACCGACTCCGACTGGGACCGCGAGAAGCTCCAGGAGCGCCTCGCCAAGCTGGCCGGCGGCGTTGCCGTCATCAAGGTCGGCGCGGCCACCGAGGTGGAGCTCAAGGAGAAGAAGCACCGCATCGAGGACGCCGTCTCGGCCACTCGGGCCGCCATCGAGGAGGGTGTGGTCGCCGGTGGCGGCACCGCTCTCGTCCGGGCCCGCGCCGCCGTCGCCACCGAGGTCGAGAAGCTCGAGGGTGACGAGGCCACGGGTGCTCGCACGGTGTACGAGGCGCTCGTCGCCCCGGCTCGCAACATCGCCGAGAACGCCGGCCTCGAGGGGTCGGTCTGGGTGGAGCAGGTCGAGAAGGCCAAGGGTGCCAACGGCCTCAACGCCGCCACCGGCCAGCTCGAGAACCTGGTGAAGGCCGGCATCATCGACCCGGCCAAGGTCACCCGGGCGGCGCTGCAGAACGCCGCGTCGATCGCCGCCCTCGTCCTCACCACCGAGGCGTTGGTGGCGGACAAGCCCGAGCCCCCGGCACCGGCCCCCGCCGGCCCGCCAGGTGGCATGGGCGGCATGCCCGGCATGATGTGAGTCTCAGAGGGGGGAGCAAGCTCCCCCCTCTGGAACCCCCTCACTGTTCGAGCGAAAGAGCGGCCCTCAAAGCAGGGCCGCTCTTTCGCGCTGAAATCCTTCTCCTCCGTCAGCGCGAGTTGCATGTCAACTCGTGATGTCTCCATCTGCACTGCCCACGAACCTCGCTCCGCGCGTTGGTCATCTCGTGACGGGTGATAGACGTCTCGCTCATGGGTCACGAGGATGACATCGGAATCGGCGTGGTTCGGGACGTCGGCGAGGGCTTCACGGCTGAGCTGGCGGAGTTGTGGTATCGGGTGTCGGTGGCCGGGGGATCGGTGGGATTCGGGACGCACGTGGAGCGGGCCGCGGTCGACCCGGTCGCGGCGCACATCGCCGCCGAGGTGGCGGCCGGGCGCACCACGCTGCTGGCGGCCCGGCGTGACGGTCGCCTCGTCGGCACCGTCCGTCTCGAGCCCGGACCCGAGCCGGTCGTGCGGCACCGGGCGATGCTCAAACTGCTGATGGTCGATCCCGACTTCCAGCGATCCGGCCTCGGACGCCGCCTCGTCGACGCCGCCGTCGCGGCGGCGGCCGACGCCGGCATCGAGCAGCTCTATCTGTCGGCGCGCAGCCGAACCGGGCTCGAGGAGTACTACTCGCGGCTCGGGTGGCGCGAGGTCGGGCGATTCCCCGGAGCCATCCGGGTCGCCGACGGCGACGACCGCGACGAGGTGTGGTACTTCCGTCCGGCGGTGACGTGAGGAGGGGCGAGCGACGACGAGGTCGGCTGGCGTGGGCGGTGGATGGGCTCGATCTGGCCGGCCATGAGCGCGTGCTCGAGATCGGTGGGGGAACCGGTGCCGGCGCCGCGCTCGTGCTCGACCGGCTCGAGACCGGCTTCCTCCTCTGCATCGACCGGTCGGCCGGCGCCGTGGCCAAGGCGGCGGCGCGACATGTCGGCGCGGTCGCCGCCGGTCGCGCCGCGTTCGAGGTCTCGCCGTTGGCCGACTTCGAGGCCGTCTCACCGTTCGACGTCGCCCTGGCCATCAACGTCAACGTCTTTTGGACGGGGGAG
Organism: Desertimonas flava; assembly: GCF_003426815.1. Taxonomy (GTDB): domain Bacteria; phylum Actinomycetota; class Acidimicrobiia; order Acidimicrobiales; family Ilumatobacteraceae; genus Desertimonas; species Desertimonas flava. The sequence goes on along the minus strand of NZ_QKYK01000020.1, from coordinate 36,495 downwards.
GCGGAGCGCGAATGCGCGGCGTTGGCCGCGGCACTGCGACCGCACGGCGCGGTCCACCTCGTGTTCGAGACACCCGGGGCACTGGACGACGCCCTGCTCGAACGAGTCGCCGCGAACCTCGGGCGCCACGGGTTCGCCACGACCCTGTTGCGGAGCGACTCGCCGGCCCTCGCGACCGTCATCGGACGCCTCGCCGCCTGAACGTACCGAGTAACAGATGGTGCCAGGCACCATCTGCTACCCGGGCACCGGCCCACCTCGGCGGTCGACCCGATACGTTCTCGGCGTGGTCGCCGACGACAAGCGAATCGACAAGGCGCAGCGCCCGTTCTGGCTGCACCAGGGCGCCGAGTACGTGCTCGGACTGATGCTCGTTGCGGGTGGAGTACAGAACCCCGAGCCGTTCTTCCCGGTGCTCGCCGGCGGTCTGATCGTGGTCAACGCGGCGATCGTGACCGGCCCGCTCGGCGCCTGGCGGGCGGTCGGCCGACCCCTTCACCGATGGCTCGACGTCGGCGTCATGGCGGCGATCGCCCTCGCCGCCGTCCTGCCGTTCCTCGAGATCGACAACGCGTCCCGCCTGATGATGCTCGGCGTCGTGGCCGTGATGGCGTTGATGTGGGCGACCACCAACTTTCGCAACCCCGGTCCCCGTGTCCGTCCGGCCGGCGCTCCGGTCGATCGCAGCGAGTCCATCGGCCGTGCCGCCGGCCGGCTCGTCAACCAGGGGCGGGCGTTCGCCCGCAAGCGCCGTGACGGCTGAACACCAAGGCTCACGACCGCTGCTGACGACGGCTGCTGACGTCTGGAGGCAGCCGGTAGCGTCACCCCCATGGCGTTCGACACCCCTCCGCCCGATCTCACCAAGCTGATCACGGCATGGGAGCAGTGGGAGGCCGGCGAGGAGCTGCCGGGCAAGGTACTCGCCAACCTCAAGACCGCCGGTCTGCCCGAGGTGCTGCGCCAGCTCAGCGAGTCCGGGTGGACGCCCGCTGACTGACAGCCGCACGCGCCGCCCGGGCGGTGAGCAGGTGATACCTCGCCCGCACGCCTGGTCGGTGCTCGACGCCCCACCGCCGGCCCCGTATCCGCTCGAGGTGAGCACCGAGGACGTGGTGGCGGCTCTGGCCGCCTCGCCATCGAGCCGGCCGGCCACCTACGAGGGGCCTGACGCCCGCCCGGCCGCGGTCCTGGTGGCTCTCGCCGACGGGCCCCACGGCGATGCCGGGGTGCTGCTGACCCGGCGGTCACGGAAGCTGCGCAGCCACTCGGGCGAGATGAGCTTTCCCGGCGGTCGCCTCGATCCGGGGGAGACGGCCGAGCAGGCGGCCCTCCGCGAGGCCAACGAAGAGGTCGGCCTCGTCGCCGCCGACGTCGAGGTCGTCGGCGAGCTCAACCATCTGGCCACCGTCGTCAGCCGCAGCTACATCGTCCCCATCGTCGCCCGCGTTCCCGCCCAGCTCGATCTCCAGCCGACTTCGATGGAAGCCGAGCGCGTCCTCTGGGTGCCGCTGCGCGAACTGGTCCGTCCCGACACGTGGCGCGTCGAGCGATGGGGCGAGCCGCCGACGTCACGGCGCATCTACTTCTACGAGCTCGACGACGAGACCGTCTGGGGCGCCACCGCGTCGATGCTCACCGATCTCCTCGGCCGCCTCGCCCGCTGACACGTTCGCAGCCCCGGCCACAGCCAGCGGAGCCTCCAAGGGGGAGTGAGGCGCCGATCGTCCCGGCTTTCGGCACGATCCCAGCCTCACGCGGAGCACGGGCGGCGGGTCACCCGGCCGGGACGGGCGCGACCAGGGACTGGAGGAGCTCCCACGCGGCGCGGACGTGGCGGCGCTGGGTCTGCGCGCCGCCGACGGAGAAACGCAGCACCGGGCGGTCGTCGAGCACCGTGCGCGTGAACAACACCCGCCGGGTCGCGTTGGCGTCCTCGATCAACCGTTCCGTCGCCTCGTCACCGCCGGCGCGATCGGCCACGCGCAGGCACACCAGGTTGAGCGGGTGGGGCGCGACGATCTCGAAACGGGGGTCGTCGGCGATCCATGCGGCGAGTTCGGCGGTGATCGTGACGTGATCGCGGATGCGCGCCTGGAACGTGTCGATGCCGTCGAGGCGCAGACCGAACCACAGCTTCAGCGATCGGAACCGGCGTCCGAGCGGGATCTGCCAGTCCCGCAGGTCGACGGCCGCGCCGGCCGCGGCCGCAGCCGAGCGGAGGTACTCGGGCAAGATGCTCAACGCGCCGAGCAGTGCCGAGCGGTCCGCCGTCCAGTAGACGTCGCAGTCGAAGTTGATGCCCATCCATTTGTGCGGATTGGTGCAATAGCTGTCGGCGGACTCGAGGCCGTCGTTGACCCAGCGGTACTCCGGGGCGAGGGCGGCGATCCCGGACATCGCGGCGTCGACGTGCAGCCACATGCCGTTGGCGCGTGCGATCTCGGCGATCGCCGGGGTCGGATCGAACGCCATCGACGAGGTCGTGCCCCGTGACGAGCAGACGAAGAACGGCACCAGACCGGCCGCGCGGTCGGCGGCGACGGCCTCGGCCAGTGCGTCGGGTCGCATGGCGAACGTCTCGTCATGGGCCACGATGCGGGTCTGGGCGGTGCCGATGCCGGCGATCCGCAGACCCTTCTCGAGGCTCGAGTGCGCCTGCGAGGTGATGTAGGCGACGAGCTTGGTGGTGTCGCCATCGTTGTTCACGCGGCCGCTCGTCGCCCGCCAGCGGGCCGAGAGGATGGCGACCAGCGTCGCCTCGCTGGCCGTGCCCTGGATGACGCCGCCGCCGTCGCTCGTCGAGAGGAAGCGGTCGGGGAGTCCGAGCAGCGCGGCGAGCCAGTCGACGACGCGGATCTCCAGCTCGGTGCATGCCGGCGAGGTGACCCAGCTCATCCCGTTGACGCCGAGACCGGCCGAGAGCAGTTCGGCGAGGATCGAGGAGTACGAGCTGTTGGCTGGGAAGTAGCCGAAGAAGCTCGGATGCTGCCAGTGCGTGAGTGCCGGCACGATCGTCGAGTCGACGTCGGCGAGGACGCTGGCGAAGTCGTCGACGGTGTCGGGCGGCGCCTCCGGCAGCGCGGCCAACACATCGCCCGGAACGACGTCCGACGTCACCGGCCGGGACTCGACGTTCGCGACGTACTCGGCGATCCAGTCGACGAGCTGGTGGCCGGCGCGGCGGAACTCCTCTGGCGTCATCGCGCCAGTCTGGCGTGCCCGCGAAGTGGACGACGCGACCGAGGAGTTGGAGCTCGTTGCGCCGACGGCCCGAGGCGTCGGGCGGTCGGGCAGTGAGCGTCAGGATGCGTTGAGGGCGCGGTCGCGTTTGCGGACCGACACCACCAGTCGCCAGCCGATCAGCGCCATGCCGCCGGCGATCACGCCGAACGTCAGGCCCTGCCGCCAGCCGCCCTTCGCCTTGCTGCCGCAGTTCGGCCGTTGCACTGCGCCGATGCATTCCGACAGGTTCTCGCGCTCGGGCATGAAGTCGTTGTTGGCGATCGCCGCGCCCGCCGCACCGACCGACACCACGGTCTCGTCGCCCTCGGCGACCGCCGCCGGGACCACCGAGGCGGGCGGTGCGGAACCGTCGGGCGGGGTGGATGCCTCGACCGCCCCCGACGTCAGCGTGGCGACGGCCAGGGTGACCAGCAGGATGGCGACGAACGAGAGGAGGCCGCGGCCGAGGTCGGGCCGCGATCCGGGGCGAGGCATGCAACCGGTCTACCGGAATCGAACCGAATTCACCCAGACGTCACCTGCCGACCAGCGGTCGGAGCGAATACGATCGGAGCCTTGAGCGACACGGAGTCCATGCCCACCGCAGCCGTTCCCCCCGCCGACCCGGCCGGCCCCGTGCTCGTCGTCGACTTCGGGGCGCAGTACGCCCAGCTCATCGCCCGGCGCGTCCGCGAGCTCGAGGTCTTCTCGGAGATCGTCCGTCACCGCATCACCCCGGCCGAGGTGGCGGCCAAGCGCCCGTCGGCGCTGATCCTGTCGGGCGGGCCGGCCAGCGTGTACGTCGAGGGCGCCCCGCTGCTCGATCCGGAGATCTACGAGCTCGGCGTCCCCATCCTCGGCATCTGCTACGGCGCCCAGCTGCTCGCCCTCCAGCTCGGCGGCGATGTCGACCGTGGCGCCCGCGGCGAGTACGGCCGCACGTCGATGCGTCGTGATGCCCCCTCGCTGGTGCTGCCCGACGACGCGCCCGAGACCCACGACGTGTGGATGAGCCACGGTGTGGCCATCAAGACGCCGCCGCCGGGATTCACCGCCACCGCGTCGACGGCCGACGCCCCCGTGGCCGTGCTCGAGAACGAGGAGCGGCGCATCTACGGCGTGCAGTTCCACCCCGAAGTTGGGCACACGCCCTACGGCATGGGGGTCTTGCGGCGGTTCCTCCACGAGCGGGCCGGCGCCCGGCCGACATGGACGATGTCGTCGATCGTCGACGAGCAGGTCGCCAGGATCCGCGAGCAGGTCGGCGAGGGCCGGGCGATCTGCGCCCTCTCGGGCGGCGTCGACTCGGCGGTCGCCGCAGCGCTCGTGAACCGGGCGATCGGCCACCAGCTCACGTGCGTCTACGTGGACACCGGCCTGATGCGCCTCGGCGAGAGCGCCGACGTCACCGAGACGTTCCGCCGGGAGATGGGCCTCGAGCTGATCCACGTCGATGCGGCCGATCGCTTCTTCGCCCGCCTCGACGGCGTCACCGAGCCCGAGGAGAAGCGCAAGGCGATCGGCGACGAGTTCATCCGCATCTTCGAGGAGCACACCGGTGGGCTGGTCGAGGCCGGCTTCCTCGTGCAGGGCACCCTGTATCCCGACCTCATCGAGTCCGGAGGCGCCGACGGCACCGCTGCCGTGATCAAGAGTCACCACAACGTCGGTGGGCTCCCCGAGGACATGAAGCTCGAGCTCATCGAGCCCTTGCGGGACCTGTTCAAGGACGAAGTGCGCAAGCTCGGCCTCGAGCTCGGCTTGCCCGACCACATGGTGTACCGCCAGCCGTTCCCCGGTCCCGGCCTCGGCGTGCGCATCATCGGTGAGGTGACCCGCGAGAAGGTGGCCTTGCTCCAGCGGGCGGACGCGATCGTGCGGGCCGAGATCGCCGCCGCCGGCCTCGAACGGGAGATCTGGCAGTCGTTCGCCGTGCTCGCCGACATCCGGTCGGTCGGGGTGATGGGTGACGAGCGCACCTACGGCCACCCGATCATCATCCGCGCCGTCACCAGCGACGACGCGATGACCGCGGATTGGGCGCGCCTGCCGTATGACCTGCTCGAGAGGATGTCGAACCGCATCATCAACGAGGTCCATGGCATCAACCGCGTGGTGTACGACGTCACGTCGAAGCCGCCGGGCACGATCGAGTGGGAATAGGCCCTCACGATGTGGGTCGGCGCCTGTCCGCGATTTTGATGACGTTTGTCGCGATCGCGTCGCGATGATTGACATCAGTTCGTAATCTTGGGCTAGGCTGCCGTGCGTCATGAAGCCGTCACGCCGTGATTTCTGGTCCGCCCGTCTCACGTCCGTCCTGGTCGCCGGCGCCGCCATCGTCGCAGCGCCCCTCCTCACCGGAACGGTGGCGGGGGCCGATCCCATCGAGGACCAGCGCAATCGCGTCGAGCAGCTGACCGACCAACTCGAGGCGTTGGAGGAGCAGGCCGACATCCTGGCCGAGGAGTTGGTCGTTGCCACCGACGAGCTCCGCCAGCTCAACGAGGACGTCGCAGACGCCGAAGAGGCCGTCGCTGCCCAGGAGCAGCGGGTCGCCGAACTGCAGAGCACCCTCGGAGACGTCGCGGTCCAGACCTTCATGGGTGCCGGGTCGGGCGGTCTCGGGGCGCTGTTCTCCAGCACCGACACGCTCACCGCCGATCTCCAGCGTGACGAGCTCGCCCGCGTCGCGCTCAACTCCGGCACCGCCGACTCCGACGACCTCGAGCGGGAGCTCAACCAGCTCGCCGAGGACAAGGACGACCTCGAGGAGAAGCGGGGCGAAGCCGAGGACAAGCAGGCCGAGGTCGCCGACGCCCAGGAGGCGACCGAAGCGCAGAAGGCCGAATACCAGCAGGCTCGGGCCGAGGCCGAGGCCGAGCTCGGTGACCTCATCCGCGAGGAGGAGGAGCGCCGGGCCCGCGAGTCGTACGAGCGCATGCTGGCCGAGCAGGCCGCCGCCCAGGCGGCGGCCGAACAGGCCGCCCAGCGCCAGCAGGCGCAGCAGCAGCAGCAGGCCGACACCGCTCGTCCCACCGTCACGCCGCCCTCGGGTGGTGGCAACTCGGGCGGCAGCAACAACTCCGGCGGCGGCAGCAACAACTCGGGCGGTGGCAACTCCGGGGGAAGCTCGAACGGCGGCAACTCCGGCGGCGGTGGCAGCTCCGGCGGTGGTGGCTCGTCCGGTGGTGGCGGCGGAGGCGGTGGCGGTGGCGCCATCCCACCGGCGTCGTCCCGAGCGGGCGGCGCGGTGAACGCCGCGATGAGCGAGCTCGGCACGCCGTACCGGTTTGCCGCGGCCTCTCCGGGCGTCGCCTTCGACTGCTCCGGGCTCACGTCCTGGGCATGGGGCACCGTCGGCGTGTACATGCCGCACCAGTCGGCCCAGCAGTACGCCTCATTGCCGCACGTGTCGGCCGCCCAGCTGCAGCCCGGCGACCTGATCTTCTTCTACTCGCCGATCAGCCACGTCGGCATGTACATCGGCAACGGCCAGATGGTGCACGCCCCCAACACGGGATCGGTCGTCAATGTGACCAGCGTCAACTTCGGCAAGGCGGTCGGTTTCGCCCGCCCGGGCTGACGCCACGGCCCATCCCGGGCACCACGCTCAGGGTGTCTGCAGCAACGCGATGAGCGACGACGTGTCCCACCGCGACCCGCCGCGGGCTTCGACCCGCTCGTAGAGCTGGTCGACGAGCGCGGCGACGGGGAGACTGGCGCCGATGCGTCGAGCCTCGCCGAGGGCGATGGCGAGATCCTTGCGCATCCACTGCACGGCGAAGCCGAAGTCGAACTCGCCGCGTGCCATCGTGCGCGCCCGGTTGTCCATCTGCCAGCTCTGGGCGGCCCCCTGACCGATCACGTCGGCCACGAGGTCGACGTCGAGGTCGGCTCGCGCTGCGAAGTTGATCGCCTCGGCGAGTCCCTGGACGATGCCGGCGATGCAGATCTGATTGACCATCTTCGTGAGCTGGCCGGCGCCCACCGGCCCGAGGTGTTCGCACTTCTTGGCGTAGGCGGCGATCACGTCACGGGCCGCGGCGAACGTCGACGGCTCGTCGGCACCGCACATGACGGTCAGCTGCCCGTTCTCGGCGCCCGCCTGCCCGCCGGAGACGGGGGCGTCGACGAATCCCACGCCGGCCGCCGCGCACCGACCGGCCAGCTCCCGAGCCAGGTCGGCCGAGGCGGTCGTGTGATCGACGAGGATCGCTCCGCGCTCCATCGCCCCGAGGGCACCCTCGTCGCCGTACACGACCGAACGGACGTCGTCGTCGTTGCCGACGCAGACCATCACGAGCCGTGCGCCGGCGACGGCGGCGGCGGGCGTCGCGGCGGACGCCTGGCCGTTGGCGGCGACCCAGGCCTCGGCGCGGGCAGCGGTGCGGTTGTACACCGTCACGTGGTGGCCGGCGGCCGCGAGGTGGCGGGCCATCGGTGCGCCCATCACGCCGAGTCCGAGGAAGGCGATGTCTGTCATGTCGTGTGCTCCGATCGGAAGGGTCCAGAGAACCCGTCGTGTTGGCCCTGTTCGGACGTCGTCCGCATGGTCGCACTCCAGGGCCATCTGCTGCCAGCGAACCCGCCCGGCGACCATCGCGGACCGACCCTTGGCGACGCTGCACGCTCGAATCGGGTGCCGGACGGGCGCCCCAACTACGGTGACCGGTCGTGACTGAGGGCATCGATCCGGAAGGCATCGACACGGAGAAGGTCGGTGCGTGGCTCACGGCCAACGTCGCGGGAGCAGAGCCTCCCTTCCGCTACGACCGGATCGGCGGCGGTCGCTCGAACATGACGTTCAGCGTCGTCGGCGCCAACGGCGACCGGTACGTGCTGCGCCGGCCCCCGCTCGGCCACGTGCTCGCGACAGCGCACGACATGACCCGCGAGCACCGCGTGATCACGGCGCTCGGCCCGACGGCGGTGCCGGTGCCGGCGACGCTCGGCCTGTGCACCGACGAGTCGGTGAACGGCTCGCCGTTCTACGTCATGGAGATGGTCGACGGTGTCGTGGTCGACGCCCCGCCGAAGGCCGAGCCGTTGAGCATGCCGGTGCGGGCGCACATGACCGAGAGCCTCGTCGACGTCCTGGTCAGCCTGCACGACGTCGATCCCGACGCGGTGGGACTGGGCGACTTCGGCCGGCGTGAAGGGTATGTCGAGCGCCAGATCCGTCGCTGGTCGAAGCAATGGGCCGGCTCCAAGACGCGTGACCTCCCCGCCGTGGACGAGCTGGCCACGGCGTTGGCGGACAACATCCCCGAGCAACAAGGGGCGGCGATCACCCACGGCGACTACCGGTTCGGCAACACCATCATCGACCCGGCCACCGGCGACATCGTCGCCGTGCTCGACTGGGAGCTCTGCACGATCGGTGACCCGCTCGCCGATCTCGGCTACATCGGGGTGCACTGGTCCGACGAGGCATCCGACGACGGGCGCCACAACGATCCCACGTCGGCCGGAGGGTTCGGTACCTTCGCCGCCCTGCTCGAGCGCTACGCCAGCAAGTCCACGCGGGACCTCTCGGCGATCGACTACTACGTCGCCTTTCAGTACTGGCGGCTGGCGATCATCCTGGAGGGCGTCTACGCCCGCTACCTCCACGGGGCGATGGGCGACCAGCTCGGCAGTGCCGAGGTCCACGCCATCGGCGACGGCATCTTCGACCTCATCGACGGCGCCCAGGCGGCCCTCGCCCGCTACCGCCCCTGACGGCCGTGCCGACTTCCGAGATAGTGCCTGGCACTATCTCGGAAGTCCCGCGCACCGCGCCCGTCGTCGCGCGTCAGGCGGCTGAGCGGTCGAGGGAGAGCTCTTCGCGGCGCACCATGCGCTTGATGTTGCCGGCATGGCGGACGATGAGCAGGGCGGCCAGGCCGGCCATCGTGACCACCTCCCACGCCGGGCGACCGCTGATCGCCACGCCGATCGGCGTGGCGACGACGGCGACGATCGACGCGATGGCGGCCTTGCGGGTGATGCGCGAGAGCCCGAACCAGATCGCCAGCACGCACAGGCCGACGATCGGATGGAGCGTCAGGGTGACGCCTCCGGCGGATGCCACGCCCTTACCGCCACGGAAGCGCCGGGTCACGGGGAAGACGTGGCCGACGACCGCGGCCAGGCCCAGCGCATGCCCGCCGGCCCGCCCGCCGAGCCACAGCCCGACCAGAGCCGCGACCACGCCCTTGAGCATGTCGAGGAGGAACACGACGACGCCCTTGCGCCAGCCCAGCGTGCGGGTGACGTTCGACGCCCCCGGGTTCCCCGACCCGGACACGTGGATGTCGACGCCCGACGCCGACGCCACCAGATCGGCACTGGGGAACGTCCCGACCAGATAGGCGGGGATGACGGCGAGCCACCACACGGCTCAGCCCAGGGGTGCGGTCGCCTGACGGCGCGACATCAGCCGCACCGGCCGTGAGTGGTCGGCGGCCGGCTTGGGGACGATCGCCAGGTCGACCGCCCCGATCGCGGCCTCTCCGTGGCCGTTGACGCACTCGGGGTCGGGGCCGTCGAGCGGCAGCCCGGTGAAGAACTTGGCGGCCATGCACCCGCCCTGGCAGGCGTCGTAGCTGCCGCAGCTGGTGCACGCACCCGCCGCCTCGGGCTCGCGCAGGCCGAGGAACAGCTCGCTCTCCCGCCAGACCCTGGTGAAACCACCGGGGTCGCGCACCGAGCCGGCCTTGAACTCGTCGTGGATGACGAACGGGCAGGCGTAGACGTCGCCGATCGGGTCGATCAGGCACACGACCCGGCCCGCGCCGCACATGTTGAGCCCGGGCAGCGACACGTCGGCGCTCAGGGCGTTGAGGTGGAAGAAGCTGTCGCCGGTGAGCACCGGGAGCGGCGCCGACGAGTCGCCGTGGAGGAGCAGCCAGTCGAAGATCTGGCGCTGCTGGGCGTTGGTGGGGTGCAGTTCGTGCCAGGAGTCGGCGCCGCGTCCCGAGGGCCGCAGGCGCGTGATGCGCAGCTGGGCGCCGTACGAGTCGGCCAAGGCCTTGAACTCGTCGAGCTGGTCGACGTTGTGGCGGGTGACGACGACGGAGATCTTGAACGGCCCGAACCCGGCATCGGCCAGGTTGTCCATGGCCTGGCGGGCCTTGGCGTACGAACCGTCACCGCGGACGTGGTCGTTGGTGGCGGCGTCGGTGCCGTCGAGGCTGATCTGCACGTCGAGATAGCCGGTGGCGGCGAGCCGGCGGGCGGCGGCCGCATCGAGGTAGGTGCCGTTGGTGGAGAACTTCACGCCGATGGCCAGGCCGCCGTCGGGCGGGGCGACGGCGTGGTCGACGATGTCGAAGAAGTCGCGGCGCAGCATCGGTTCGCCGCCGCCGATGTTGATGTAGAAGACCTGGAGGCGCCGCAGCTCGTCGAGCACGGCGGTGGCCTCGTCGGTGGTGAGTTCGCGCGGGTCACGACGCCCCGACGACGACAGGCAGTGGACGCAGGCCAGGTTGCAGGCGTAGGTGAGCTCCCACGTGAGGCAGATCGGCGCGTCGAGGCCCTGCTTGAGCTGCTGGACGAGGGGCGAAGCGGTCACGGGGCGGCCTCGGGGACCTCGACGAGCAGGCCGGAGTCGGCCAGCGAGGACAGTGCCCCGGCGAACGACGGCCAGCGAGACTCGGCGATGCCACAGCCGGCGAGGGCGGCGGCCGTGGTGGCGTGACGGGGAAGGGCCTCCACCACTCGCACGACGTCGGGGTGCCGGAGGAAGACCAGCTTGCGGTTGCCGTAGTGGTAGGCGAGCGCGCCGAACGGCTCGGGCCGCAGGGCCACCTGTTCGTCGAGCCGCAGGTGGCGATCCAAGACGTCGCGGTCGGTCACCGGTGGGCCGGGCTCAGTAGACGCCGCACATGCCGTCGATGGAGATCTCCTCGACGAGCAGTTCGGTCTCGATCAGTTGCGGTTCGGCCGGCTCGGCGGCGGGCGTGTCGAGCGCGGCGTCGCGGTCGTCGGTGACGGTCGGGCTGTTCATCGGCCAAACGCTAGTGCGTGGACGCCGGCGGCGGCCTGCCCGGTGCGACGCCGGCGGCGGCCTGCCGGTGCGGCCCGCCGGCCCCGTCGCGGCGCCGTCTGGGGTACTTGACACCGGGAGCCTTGCTGTTTACCCTGTCTCGCACACGCCCCAGAACAGAGGTTCCCTGCCCGGCTGCGCCCAGCCCCGTGGCGGGTTGATTCCCTACGCTCTGCGCCGATAGGCTCGTCAGTTGCCGTGCGTCGCCTGTCCTCACACTCACCTCGAGTGCTCGTTCGTCGCGCCCGCACTTCCGTGACTCATCTCGTGACCCCCACCTACCTGTAAGGGAGTGATTCGTGGCCAATGCTTCGGCGTCAACCGCTGTGTCCCGTGAGCGCTACTCGTTCGCCAACCTGCTCGAGCCGCTCGAGCTGCCCGACCTGATCGCCATCCAGCGGTCGAGCTTCGAGTGGTTCCTCAACGAGGGCCTCGCCAACACGTTCCGCGACATCAGCCCGATCAAGGACTTCTCCGAGAACCTCCAGCTCGAGCTGGAGTTCGACCCGTTCGACGAGGATCTTCGTCCGCCGCCCAAGTTCTCCGTCGAGGAGTGCAAGGAAAAGGACATGACGTACTCGGCGCCCGTCTTCGTGCGGGCCCGGTTCATGAACCGCAACACCGGCGAGATCAAAGAGCAGACGGTGTTCATGGGTGACTTCCCGATCATGACGGAGAAGGGCACGTTCATCGTCAACGGGACCGAGCGCGTCGTCGTGTCGCAGCTCGTGCGTTCCCCCGGCGTCATCTTCGAGCCCGGCGAGCGCTACCGCCTGCGTAACCTCACCAAGCACCAGCTGGTCAAGGGCACGATCCATCCCTACCGCGGCGAGTGGATGGAGTTCGACGTCGAGCAGAAGCCCGGCAAGGACGTCACCGCCGGCACCCGCGTCGCCCGCAAGCGTCGCCTCGGCATCTTCATGCTGCTGCGCGCGCTCGGCTACGACGAGGAGGGCGCCCCCGGCTTCCTCGACCGCTTCGTCAACCACTTCGACTTCCTCCAGGGTCAGTGGGACAAGGAGCGCGACCTCGCCCCGACGCAGGACGAGGCCCTCGTCGAGATCTACAAGCGAGCCCGTCCCGGCGAGCCGCCGACCGTGGAGTCGGCCCGCGCCTACTTCCGTAACGCCTTCTTCGAGAGCCGTCGCTACGACCTCAGCCGCGTCGGCCGCTACAAGCTCAACCGCAAGCTCGGCGCCGAGGTTGCCCGTCTCGGTGAGCTGTTCGGCCTCACCGAGGACCAGCTCGACCTGCCCGAAGAGGACCAGAACGTGCTCAGCCGCTGCGAGGTCCTCGCCGCGGTCACGTACATGCTCCACCTCGTCAAGCAGGAGCCCGGCTACCGCCTCGACGATCAGGACCACTTCGCCAACCGGCGCATCCGCTCCGTCGGCGAGCTGATCCAGAACCAGGTGCGCATCGGCCTCAGCCGCATGGAGCGCGTCGTCCGTGAGCGCATGACGACCCAGGACGTCGAGGCGATCACGCCCCAGACGCTCATCAACATCCGCCCCGTGGTCGCCGCGATCAAGGAGTTCTTCGGGACGTCCCAGCTGTCGCAGTTCATGGACCAGGTGAACCCGCTGTCGGGCCTCACCCACCGGCGTCGCCTGTCGGCACTCGGCCCCGGCGGTCTGTCCCGTGAGCGCGCCGGCTTCGAGGTCCGCGACGTCCACTTCAGCCACTACGGCCGCATGTGCCCGATCGAGACGCCGGAAGGCCCCAACATCGGCCTCATCGGCGGTCTGTCCACGTTCGCCCGCGTCAACGAGTTCGGCTTCATCGAGTCGCCGTACCGCAAGGTGGTCGACGGTCGCGTCACTGACGAGATCGTCTACATGGCCGCCGACGAGGAGGAGAACTACGTCGTCGCCCAGGCGAACACCGCCGTCAACCCCGACGGCACGTTCGCCGACGAGCGGGTGCTCGTGCGCCGGTCACCGCAGGCCGCCAACCTCGAGGACCTCAAGCGCATGCTCGAGGCCGAGAGCTTCTTCGGCGCCACCACCGACATCGCCTACGTGCCGCCGGCCGAGGTCGACTACATGGACGTCTCGCCGAAGCAGATCGTCTCGGTCGGCACGGCGCTGATCCCGTTCCTCGAGCACGACGACGCCAACCGGGCCTTGATGGGCGCCAACATGCAGAAGCAGGCCGTCCCGCTGGTGCGGGCCGAGGCGCCCTACATCGGTACGGGCATCGAGGACCGCGCCGCCCGTGACGCCGGCGACCTGATCCAGGCGCTCGAGGACGGCGAGGTCACCGAGGTCACCGGCGACACCATCACCGTCCAGTACAAGACGCTCGGCAAGAAGGTCTACCGCCTGGCCAAGTTCCGCCGCTCGAACCAGGACACCTGCATCAACCAGCGGCCGCGCGTGTTCGAGGGCGACAAGGTCACCAAGGGCACGATCATCGCCGACGGCCCGTCGACCGATCACGGCGAGCTGGCCCTCGGCAAGAACCTCCTCGTGGCCCTGATGCCGTGGGAGGGCTACAACTTCGAGGACGCCATCATCCTGTCGCAGCGGCTCGTGAAGGACGACGTGCTCACGTCGATCCACATCCACGAGCACGAGGTCGACGCCCGTGACACCAAGCTCGGGCCCGAGGAGATCTCCCGGGACATCCCGAACCTCAGCGACGACATCCTCGCCGACCTCGACGACCGCGGCATCATCCGCGTCGGCGCCGAAGTCGGCCCCGGCGACGTGCTGGTCGGCAAGGTCACCCCCAAGGGCGAAACCGAGCTGACCCCCGAGGAGCGCCTCCTGCGCGCCATCTTCGGTGAGAAGGCCCGCGAGGTGCGCGACACGTCCCTCAAGGTGCCCCACGGCGAGAACGGCAAGGTCATCGACGTCAAGGTGTTCAACCGCGACGACGGCGACGAGCTGCCGCCCGGCGTCAACCAGCTGGTGCGGATCTACGTCGCCCAGAAGCGCAAGATCAGCGTCGGCGACAAGCTCGCCGGCCGCCACGGCAACAAGGGCGTCATCTCCAAGATCCTCCCGATCGAGGACATGCCGTACCTCGCCGACGGAACCCCCGTCGACATCATCTTGAACCCCCTCGGCGTGCCGAGCCGGATGAACGTCGGGCAGGTGCTCGAGGCCCACCTCGGCTACTGCGCCCGCTGGGGTTGGGACGACGTCAAGAACGACAAGAAGGTCGGCCGCGAGCCGATCCGCGGCACAGAGTCGAAGACGCGCCCCAACACGACGCCGTCGACGTTCATCGCCACGCCGGTGTTCGACGGTGCCCACTGGGACGAGGTCGACCGGGCCGGGCAGCACCCGACCATCCAGTCGATCCTCGAGAACCTCAACCCCGAGTCGGTGGACGGCCGCCGCCTCATCGGTTCCGACGGCAAGACGACGCTGTACAACGGGCGCACGGGCCAGCCGTACGACAACCCGATCACCGTCGGCTACATGTACATCCTCAAGCTGGCCCACCTCGTGGACGACAAGATCCACGCCCGGTCGACCGGCCCGTACTCGATGATCACCCAGCAGCCGCTCGGCGGTAAGGCCCAGTTCGGTGGCCAGCGCTTCGGTGAGATGGAGGTGTGGGCCCTCGAGGCGTACGGCTCGGCCTACTGCCTCCAGGAGCTGCTCACCATCAAGTCCGACGACGTGCTCGGCCGCGTGAAGGTGTACGAGGCCATCGTCAAGGGCGACAACATCCCCGAGCCGGGCGTGCCCGAGAGCTTCAAGGTGCTCATGAAGGAGATGCAGGCCCTCTGCATCAACGTCGAGGTGCTCGCCACCGACGGCTCCGAGATCGAGATGCGCGACCTCGACGAGGACGTCTTCCGGGCCGCCGAGGAGCTCGGCATCGACATCTCCCGCCCCGAGCGCGGCACCGACGAGGACGACGCAGAGCGCGAAGCCCGCCGGGCCAGCCGTTCCTTCTGAACGCGACGAACTGAGACAGAGAACTACGAGAACGAGAAGAGACGCGAATGCTTGACGTCAACATGTTCGACCAGCTCAAGATCGGGCTGGCCACGGCTGATCACATCCGGCTGTGGTCGCACGGCGAGGTGAAGAAGCCCGAGACCATCAACTACCGCACGCTGCGTCCCGAGAAGGACGGCCTGTTCTGCGAGAAGATCTTCGGACCGACCCGCGACTGGGAGTGCTACTGCGGCAAGTACAAGCGGGTCCGCTTCAAGGGCATCATCTGCGAGCGCTGTGGCGTCGAGGTGACGCGCTCCAAGGTGCGCCGCGAGCGCATGGGCCACATCCAGCTCGAAGCGCCCGTGGTGCACATCTGGTACCTGCGCGGCACCCGCTCGTGGCTCGCCTACCTCCTCGCCGGCATCGAGCCGAAGGAAGAGCTCAAGGCCAAGCAGCTCGAGAAGGTCATCTACTTCGCCGCCAATCTCGTCACCTGGGTGGACGAGGAGAAGCGTCACGAGGATCTGTCGAACCTCGAGAACGAGTACCTCGAGGAGCGCGCGGCCATCGAGAAGGAGCTCGAGCTCGAGATCGACCGCCGGTTCAAGGAGCTCGAGGCCGAGGCCGAGACGGTCGAGGCCGAGGGTGGCGACACCAAGAAGCTGCGCCGTGACGCCGACAAGGACGTCGAGGCCATCCGCGAGCGCTACGCCGTCGAGCTCGACCTCATCGCCCGCACGTGGGACGAGTTCAAGGACCTCCACGCCCGCAAGATCCTCGACGACGAGATCCTGTGGCGCGAGCTGCGCGACAAGTACGGCGACTACTTCGAAGGCGGCACGGGCGCCGATGCCATCAAGAGCCTCATCGACCGCATCGACTTCGACGAGGAAGAGATCAAGCTGCGCGAGGCGATCGACCCGGGTGACTCGGGCCGCAAGCCGCTGAGCGCCCAGCGCCGTCAGAAGGCGATCAAGCGCCTCAAGATCGTCGCCAGCTTCAACCGTCGTGACGAGCACGGGCGCCGCCTCAACGACCCCAAGGCGATGATCCTCGACGTCGTCCCGGTGATCCCGCCCGAGCTGCGCCCGATGGTGCAGCTCGACGGTGGACGCTTCGCCACGTCGGACCTCAACGACCTGTACCGCCGCGTGATCAACCGCAACAACCGTCTGGGCCGCCTGCTCAGCCTCGGTGCGCCCGAGATCATCGTCAACAACGAGAAGCGCATGCTCCAGGAGGCCGTCGACGCCCTGTTCGACAACGGCCGCCGCGGCCGCCCGGTCACCGGGCCGGGCAACCGCCCGCTGAAGTCGCTGTCCGACATGCTCAAGGGCAAGCAGGGCCGGTTCCGTCAGAACCTGCTCGGCAAGCGCGTCGACTACTCGGGCCGTTCGGTCATCGTGGCCGGCCCGACGCTCAAGCTGCACCAGTGCGGCCTGCCCAAGCTGATGGCCCTCGAGCTCTTCAAGCCGTTCGTGATGAAGCGCCTCGTCGACCTCGAGCTGGCGCAGAACATCAAGACGGCCAAGCGCATGGTCGAGCGCAGCCGCCCGCAGGTGTGGGACGTCCTCGAGGACGTCATCAAGGAGCACCCGGTCCTGCTGAACCGGGCGCCCACGCTGCACCGCCTCGGCATCCAGGCCTTCGAGCCGGTGCTGGTGGAGGGCAAGGCCCTGCAGATCCACCCGCTGGTGTGCACGGCCTTCAACGCCGACTTCGACGGTGACCAGATGGCCATCCACGTGCCGCTGTCGGCCGAGGCCCAGGCCGAGGCCCGCGTGCTCATGCTGTCGGCGAACAACATCCTGTCGCCGGCCAGCGGTCGCCCGATCGTGACGCCGACCCAGGACCTCGTGATCGGTGCCTTCTACCTCACCGAGCAGGTCGACGGCGCCAAGGGCGAGGGCAAGGTCTTCCGCCATCTGTGGGAGGCCCTGCGCGCCTACGACGAAGGTGTGCTGTCACTGCACGCCAAGATCACGCTGCGTCGCCCGAACACGTCTGGGGATGGCTCGGACGGCACGTCGTCGCCGGTGGAGACCACCGTCGGCCGGGCCCTCTTCGAGGAGGCGTTGCCCGACGGCTACACCGACCGCTTCGGCCACATCACGAGCGTGGTCAAGAAGCGTGAGATGGGCCTCATCGTGGAGCGGCTGTCGGACTACTACCCGAAGGCCGTCATCGCCGCCGCGCTCGACGCCCTGAAGAACCTCTGCTACCGCTTCGCGTCGCAGTCAGGCCTCACTGTCTCGATCGACGACGTGAAGACGCCGAAGGCGAAGCAGGAGATCCTCGACGGCTACGAGGCGCAGGCCGACAAGGTCGAGTCGCAGTTCCGCCGGGGCGTCATCACCGACGGTGAGCGTCGTCAGCAGGAAGTGCGCATCTGGACCGCGGCCACCGCCGAGGTGCAGCAGGCGATGGAGGCCGAGTTCGCCGCCCAGCGCTTCAATCCGATCGACATGATGGTCGGCTCGGGCGCCCGCGGCAACATGACGCAGATGCGCCAGATCGCCGGCATGCGCGGCCTCGTGGCCAACCCCCGTGGCGACATGATCCCCCGGCCGATCAAGAAGAACTTCCGTGAGGGTCTCGAGACCCTCGAGTACTTCATCGCCACGCCGGGAGCCCGAAAGGGCCTCGTGGACACCGCGCTGCGGACCGCCGACTCGGGCTACCTCACCCGGCGTCTCGTCGACGTCGCCCAGGAGCTGATCGTCCGTGAGGCCGACTGCGGCACCACGCTCGGCATCTGGGTCGAGAACGTCCAGCCCGACACGGCCAACAGCAAGTCGTACCTCGACACCAGCCTGTTCGGCCGGGCCCTGCTCCGTGACACCAAGCTGGCCGACGGCACCGTGCTCCCCAAGGGCACCGTGGTCGGAGAGACCGAGCTCAGCGCCCTGCGCGACGATCCCGACATCACCCGCGTGCAGGTCCGCTCGGTGCTGGCGTGCGACGC
Source organism: Desertimonas flava (assembly GCF_003426815.1). Lineage (GTDB taxonomy): Bacteria > Actinomycetota > Acidimicrobiia > Acidimicrobiales > Ilumatobacteraceae > Desertimonas > Desertimonas flava. The sequence goes on along the minus strand of NZ_QKYK01000020.1, from coordinate 18,371 downwards.
CGAGCTCGGCGTCTGCGCCACCTGCTACGGCCGCTCGCTGGCCACCGGCAAGGGCATCGAGCTCGGTGAGGCCGTCGGCGTCATCGCCGCCCAATCGATCGGCGAGCCGGGCACGCAGCTGACGATGCGTACCTTCCACACCGGTGGTGTGGCCGGTAAGGACATCGCCGGCGGTCTGCCCCGCGTCGTCGAGCTGTTCGAGGCCCGCACGCCGCGTGGCGCGGCCCGTCTGGCCCGGGCCACCGGGGTGGTGCGCGTCGGCGAGGACGAAGGCAAGGGCATCCCGGTCACCGTCGTCACCGACGACGGCGAGGAGCACGAGACCATCTTGCCGGTGGGCGCTCGTCCGATCGTCGCCGACGGTGCCGAGATCACCGCCGGTGACCCGATCACCGACGGTCCGTGGGACCCCAAGGACCTCATCGAGATCAAGGGCATCCGCGACACGCAGAACTACCTGGTCGACCAGGTCCAGAAGGTGTACCGCGAGCAGGGTGTGTCGATCCACGACAAGCACATCGAGCTCATCGTTCGCCAGATGACCCGTCGCGTTGGCGTGCAGGAGCCCGGCGATGCCGGCTTCCTGCCCGGTGAGCGCGTGGACGCCAAGGTGTTCCGTGACACCAACCGTCGGGTCGTCGAGGAAGGCGGTCGTCCCGCCGAGGGCCGTCCCGAGATCATGGGCATCACCAAGGCGTCGCTGGCCACCGAGTCGTGGCTGTCGGCGGCGTCGTTCCAGGAGACCACCCGGGTGCTCACCGAGGCCGCCATCGATGGCCGCGGCGACAGCCTCATCGGGCTCAAGGAGAACATCATCATCGGCAAGCTCATCCCGGCCGGTACCGGCATGATGACGTATCGGGAGTTCGACATCGCAGCTCCCGACTACGAGCCGATGACGTTCTACTCGTCCGATGCCGACGAGGCCGATCCGGCCGCGTGGCTGTCGAACATCCACGGCAGCTACGAGGACGGCACGGCGCCGGCCCCGGCGGCCGAGGCGGTTCCCGCCGAGGGCTGACCCCCGCTTCTGCGTCCGCCCGTCCCGATTCGTCGGGGCGGGCGGACGTTTCGCGTGACGGGCCGGTTGCGGTCCGCGCACGAGGCGGCCGCCGCCGACGGCGTCGGAGATGTGTGAGCGGAGGGCGCGGAAACCTGTCGTTCCCGCTCACAGATCGTCGCCAGGCGCAGGTCAGCGGCGGCGGGGGGTGACGATGTCGTCGGTGTGCTCACCGAGTGCCGGTGCGAGGCCGCGCGGGCTCCACGGCGTGGCGCCGAAGTCGACGGGAGTGGCGATCATCGGCGTGACACCAGGGCCGTCGGGGACGTCGACGATGCCGCCGATGTCTCGGAGGACGGGATCGTTGACGACCTCGTAGGGGTCCTGCACGGGTGCCCAGAACATGTCGGGCTCGCCGGCGAAGATCTCTCGCCACTCGGCGAGGGGACGGCGGGCGAACTCCTCGTCGAGCAGCTCGCGCAGCTCGACGGCGTTCTCGGCCCGAGCCATCGCGGTCGCGAATCGTTCGTCGTCGATCCACTCAGGGTGCCCGACGACGCGGGCCAGCGGCGGCCAGTGGCGGTCGCCGACCAGGCCGACGATCCAGAACCGTTTGCCGTCGCCGGCGGTGTAGTTGTTGGCGGTGGGACTGGGCATGCGGCTGCGCTCGCCGATCGCCGGGTGCTGGCCCCAGCCGAGCACCATGTTGAGGTCGAAGCTGATCGTGTACACGCCCTCGCGGTAGAGGGAGGTGGTGACGAGCTGGCCCTCGCCGGTCCGCTCCCGCGAGTACAGCGCGGCGCTGATGCCGCCGGCGAGCGCCAGCCCGGTGTTGTGATCGCCCATCCCGCCGCGCTGGAACGGCAGCTCGCCCCCCTCGGGAGTGAGCAGGTGAGCGATCCCGGCGCGCGACCAGAAGGCGGCGATGTCGAAGGCGGCCTGATCGGCGTCGGCACCGTAGCGGCCGTAGCCCGTGATGTGTCCGTACACCAGGCGTGGGTTACGGGCGAGCAACGTCTGGTCATCGAGCCCGAGCCGGGCGAGCGCCGCCGTGCGCACATTGGTGACGAACACGTCGGCCTCGTCGAGGAGCTCGAGGGCGATGGCGAGGTCCTCGCCGGTGGACAGATCGAGGATCACGCCGCGCTTGCCCCGGTTGTCCATCTCGAACACCGGATTGGTCGGCATGTCCCCGCCGAGCATCTGCTGGAAGAGCCGCGACGGATCGCCTTCGGGCGGCTCGATCTTGACGACGTCGGCGCCCCAGTCGGCGAGGATCCCTCCCGCCGCCGGCGCGGCGACCCACACCCCGAGCTCGACGACCTTGATCCCCTCCAGTGGTCCGGGCATGGGCCCGGTTGTACTCGCTGGTCCCTGCTCGATTCGAGCCGGGAGCCGTCAGAGGTCCACGATGCGCTCGAACACGAACTCGTGGCGCAGCACCGACACCTCGTGCTCGTGGCCGTTGACCGGTGGAGTGATCGGCGAGATCTGCAACAGGCGCCATCCGTCGACGAGCGCGGCGAGCCCGGTGGCATAGGGCGGCTCGTCGCTCTCACCGGTGGTGTGGGTGGTGCGACCGGTGCCGTCGTAGAACGTCCATGCGCAGACTTCGCTGTCGAGTGCCGAGCTGTCGAGGTAGAGGATCATCACCTGCTGGCGAAGGCCTGGGTCGGCGCTCACCGCGACACCGCCGTGGCCCGGAGGAATCCCTGGCCGCTGCCATGGCGACCGATGCGCAGGTCCGTCGCCTCCGACACGGTGGTCGGCACGATGTCGCGGCGGCTCCAGTAGTAGTCGAGATCGAACGTCTCGTCGCCGGTGAGGTGACGCCACAGTCGGGCCCGGTTCATCTGCTCGAGCCGGCTGTCGTTGCCCGACCACGGCGGCGTCCGCATCAGAGTCGCCTCGACGTCGGGGTGATCGATGTCGTCGGTGTTCCACAGGCGGAGCTGGCGCACCGTGGGATTGAGCCGCAGCTTGTACATCACCCGGCGCCGCTCGGACTCGTTGCGCCCGCCGCCGTGCCAGATGCCGTGGTGGAGGATGAGCACGGTGCCCGGCTCGCACGTCACGCGCTGCAGCCCGCGGACGTTCTGGTACCGGGCGACGTCCATGTGGCTGACGCGCCGGAAGTGGCTGCCGGGGACGAGGAGCGTGCCGCCGTCGAATCGGCCGACCGCCTCGGGAAAGTACATCAGCTGCACGTCGAAGGCGTCCGTGCGCGTGTCGAACACGGCGTCGGCGTGGAGGTGCTGGGCCGCCTCCTGCTGCGGCCGCCGCACGTGAACGAACTGGTGGTCACCGGCCGGCGCCGGCCCGACGAGGCTCTGGATCGCTCCGGCCAACGCAGGGAGCCGCAGCAGGTCGCCGATCGCCGTACCGGCTGGATGCGTGCGGTGCACCGCGGTGCCGTAGGCGAACTGGGGCAGACCGTCGCGGAACGCCGCCATCGCCCTGGTGTTGATCTCGGCCGGGACCACGCCGTCGAGGCGGAGGAAGCCCCACGCGACGAAGTGGGCCATTTCGACGGAGGTCAGCAGGTGCTTGCGGTCGACGAGATCGTCCATCGCCCGGAGACTAGGAAGAACGTCATCGTCTGTCGTGGTCGTCGTGTTGCAGGGAGTGGTTAATTTGTGCTCATGCCGGACATCCGCCCTCGCGTGGCCCTGCGCCTTGGCAGCCCGCCCGAGGTCGTGTCCCTGGGCCGTGGTGTCCACGGTCGAGACCGGGACCACGACCGCTTCCGGCTGCCCGAGCTGTGGTCGCTCCACCTGTACGACTACCGAGCCGACATGAGGGTCGAGGGGCACCGGTTCGAGATCCGTCCCGGCACGATGACCCTCGTCCCGCCCGACTCGTTGATCGACTACTTCTACGACGGACCGTCCAATCATTGGTACGTCCATCTCCGCGAGGCCGACGCCGACGGCGACGTCACCGAGCTGCCGATGTACGTGGATGTCGGCGGCGAGCAGGCGGCGATGCACGACCTGTTGCGGTCGGCCGTCGTGTCGGCGGCGGCGACCGGTCGGCCCGGCCCGCGGGCGCGGGCGGACGTGTGGACGGTGCTGCTGCGGCTCGGCGACGTGTGGTCCCGCCGGACCCGCGATTACGACGGCCGGCGGGAGGACCTGATCGTCGGGGCAGCCATGAGCTGGATGGAGGCGCACCTCGCCGAGCCGATCACCATCGCTCAGGTCGCCGCCGCGGTCGGTGTCTCGCGGAGCCATCTCGCCCGGCAGTTCCGCGCAGTCCGCGGCTCCACGGTGGTCGGCTACCTGCGGCAGCGCCGGGTCGAGCGGGCTCGGTTGCTCCTGGTGGGGACGACCTTGCCGATCGGCACGATCGCCGCGACGTGCGGCTTCGCCGACCTGCAGGCGCTCAACAAGACGTGCCGGGCCGTGCTCGGCGTGCCGCCGCGACGGATCCGCGCCGGCTCGTGAGCGTGATCAGCCGTCGGTCAGTTCGTGCTCGGAGCTGACCAGTTCCACCCAGGTCCGCCCCGGGGTGAGCAGGATCGGCTGCCCGTCGGCTTCGAGGGTGAACGGTGACGTCGCGGTCTCGCGGCGCCATGTCCCCTCCACGCGCCGACCGTCGAGATAGACGACCGCACGTCCGGAGCCCACGGTGTGTGCCTCCGGGCTGTCGTCGACGACGGTGTACTCCGTGACGAGGACGACGACGTTGTCGGTGCTCGCGCGCCCGTCGGCCAGGGCGTGCGGGTGGCCGAGCTGTGATCGGACGAACAGGCCCGCACCGGGATCCCAGTCCCACCGCACGTCGTAGGCGCCCACCCGCATCTCGGTGAACGACACCGGTGTGCCGGTCTCGGGCGAACCCGGGGCGGCGTAGCCGAAGATCGGCACGGCGTCTCCGGACGACGTGAGCTGCGGCCAGATCTGGCGCAGGTCGGCGAACAGGTTGTGGGGTTCCGTCAGATCGGGGCGTCGGACCAGCCCGGGCGCCCCCTCGCCGATCAGCTCGATCCCGGTCGTCAGGAGGGCCTGCTGGACCCTGTCGTTCGCGCCGCTCAGCACCATCGCCGGGTCGCCGAGGGCGAGCGCCAGATCGACGTCGGTGGTGCGGGCCGAGCGCACCGGGCCGACCTGACCGGCGTCGACCGAGTTGAAGACTGCGGCGAAGCGGGTCGCGCTGCCCTCGACGATCTCCTCGAACACCACATCGGCCTGATTGAGCCCGGCCTGCGGTTCGGAGTCGACGTTGTCGACCTTCACGACGATCGCCGGACGCGGGACCGCGACGCCGGTCAGTGGGAGACCGCCGAGCGGGGCCAGCGTGGTCGACGTGGTGGACGTGCTGCTGGTGGTGACGGACGCTGTGGGCGGAGCCGGGGGTGCTGCGCCGGTGTTGGCGCCGTCTCCGGTGCTCGCGGTCGTCGGTGGGGTCGTGGTGGCGTCCACCACCGTGGTCGAGGTGGACGTCGTCGTGGCTTCCGTCGTGGTGGTGGCGTTGGGGTCGAACCCGGTACCGGTGAGGGAGACCGAGAAGTCCTCGCCGTCGGATTGGCTCGTTGTCTCGCTGACGGTGAACGACGAGGTGTCGTTGAACGGGCCGGTCGCGCCGGGCGAGAAGGAGTAGGTGACCGAGCACGAGCCGCCGGCGGGGAGCGTCGTCGCCTGACAGTTCTGCGACGCGTTGAACTCGGCCGATGGTGGCGCCCCGCCGAACATGTTGATCGGACCGAACGGATCGCCGCCGGTGTTGGTGAGGGTGACCGACGCCGTCGCCGAGCTTCCGACGTCGACCTGCCCGAAGTCGATGGCGGTCGTGCTGATCGCGATGTCGGTGTCGACCGCGTCGGCGATGCCGGCACCGACGATCGTCGCCGCCGACGCAGCGGCAAGGGACAGAGCCGCACCGGCCCGGCGCATGCTCACTCGGCCTGATGAAGTAGTGGCCATGGCGCAGCGTCGCCCCGGCCGGCGCCGTCGTCAACGGAATTGGTGTGCCGAGTGGCGATCAGGTGGGCGTCAACCAGTCGACCGTCACCGCTGCCGTCCACGACTGATCGCGGCTCCCGAGGGCAGCCCCGGTGAACGGGTGGTAGTACTCGGCGAACGATCCGTCGGCGAGGTAGGAGAGCCCGCCCGCGCGCAGCTGCGCGGCGGCGTCGGTGTGGCCATGGCGATCGAGCGCCCACCAGAACAGCCACGAGACGACCGGCCAGACGGGCCCCCGCCAATAGCGGGTGGGCTCGAACGCCGGCGACGCCGGGCTGGTGGACGGAGGACCCACGGCGAACAACGCCGGGTGGCCGCAGCAGTCGTCGCCGAGGAACCGATCGACGAGTTGCGTCTCGGTCTCGGATGAGCCCGTGCCGCACAGCAATGCGGCGAACCGGGCGGGCGACGCCGCAACGAGGTGATGTCCGGTGCGCTCGTCGACGTCCGCGGAGTCGCCCGTCGCCGGATCGGTGGCGGCCCCGACCGCAGCGCGCAGTGACGCGGCCTGCGCCGTCAGCCAGTCGACGTCGGCGGCCGGGGCGTCGATCAGCGTCCCAGCGGCGGCGAGGGCTTCGCTCGCCGCCGCGAGCACGGCCGTCATGAAGACGTCGCCCACCCGGAAGCTCACCGATGCCATCACCTCGGCGTCGTCGTACCGGGCCGCCTTGAGCTCCTCGATGAGCCAGAGGTAGCGGTCGTAGTCCTCGTTCGACGGACGTTCGCCGGCCTCGGCGACGTGGTCACGGTCGACTCGCCGGTAGGCGGGGAGCGAGCCGGGTACCTTCACCCGGGAGTAGGGCTCGTCGAACCGTGGCGAGTTGTCCATGCCGGACTCCCACCCGTGCACGATCGTGACGAGCCCGGTGATGGGGGACCGGCGGGCCGTCGCCAGCCAGCGGTGCCAAGCCATCAACGGTGGCCACATGCGGCCGACACGGTCCCGCACGGCAGCCCGCTCGCCGCCAGGTGTGCGGAGGATCCGCTCGATGGCGATGCCGTGGATCGGCGGCTGGGTGACTCCCGATGTGGCCGGAACTCCGGGCGCGGCGTCCGTCAGGTCGGCACAGGCCCATCGAGCGGCGTCGGGGAAGTAGTCGCCGGACTCTGCGCTGTACACGATGTGCGGGATCATGCCGGTGCGCCACTGGCCGGTCAGGAGATGTTCGAGCTCGGTGCACGCCCGCTCCGGGGACAGGTGCGCCAGGCCGATCGCCACGAACGCCGCGTCCCAGCTCCACTGGTGCGGGTACAACCGGGGCGCGGCGACCGTGGCCGATCCCCGATCGTTGGCGCGCAGCACGGCGGCCGCTCCGTCTCGGAGATCGGGGAGCGCGCGGCGCGCGCCTGCGCCTACAACCACTTCGCCTTGCGGAAACGGCGGTAGAGCCAGATCGACACGAGGAGCGTGACGGCGCAGACGCTCACGAACCCCAACACGTGATCGTGGCCGGGGATGCCGCCGAGGTTCATGCCGAAGAGGCCGGCGACCACGGTGGGGATCACGCCGATGGCCACCCAGGCCGAGATGCGCCTGGTGTCCTCGTTCTGCTTCATCGCCGCTTGCGTCATGCTGGCCTGGAGCGCGTTGTTGAGGAGCTGGTGGGCGGTGCGCCCGCGCTCGACGACCGCCGACAAGGCTTCGTCCACGTCGCGGAACAACGGCACGATCTCCGGGTCGACCCATGGAAGGCACTCGGGTCCGGTGAGGCGCTTCATCGACGAGGACAGCGGTTCGAGGGCGATGAGGAAGTCGAGCACCTCGCGGATCAAGAAGTAGATGCGCCGCGTCGGCTGACCGCGGGACTCGCTGAAGACGTCGCGCTCCACCTCGCGCACGTCGTTCTCGAGCCCGTCCATCACCGGGCCGTAGGACTCGACGACGTGGAGGAGGGCGGCCTGGAGGACGGCGCCGGGCCCGTGCCGCATGATGTCCGGCGTCCGTTCGAGGTCGGTGCGCACGCCCTGCAGCGGGGCGGCCTGGCCGTACCGCACGGTGACGATGTAGTCCTGGCCGGCGTAGAGGAAGAGATTGCCGAACTCCACCTCTTCCCGAGTGTCGACGTAGCGCGCGGTCGGCACGACGGTGAGCAGGCAGCTGTCGTGCCGTTCGACCTTGGGCCGGTCGTGCTTGTGCCGCGCGTCGGCGATCGCCAGCTCGGGGATGTCGAAGGCCTTGGCGACGTCACTGAGCTCGTCGTCGGTGGGCATGCGGAGACCGAGCCAGGCGAACCCGGACCGGCTGCCGCCCTTGTGGCGCTCGGCGGCGAGATCGTCGATGGAATCCGTGTCGAGCGTGCGCTCGCCGCTGACGTACCAGGCGCCGTCGATGATCACCCGCCCATCGTGACATGCGGCAGTCGCCCCGGAGCGGCTGTGACGTTTGACTTTAGTGACCCCTCGCAACATATTGTTGCCTCGACGGCGGCACGAGACAGTCAGGACAGGGGGCAGCAGGTTGGCACACGCGCACGAATCGAGTTCGGCAAGCACTGGGCACCAGTACGAACGCAACGCCGCCGTGATGGCGATCGATCGCTTCCGGCGCTCCGGTCCCAATCCGGCGTTCGCCGTCCTCGGCGGTCCGACGACCACGTACGCCGACTTCGGTGACCGGGTGTCGGTGGCCGCAGCCGCCCTCGCCGCGGCGGGCATCGGCGCCGGCGACCGAGTGGCGTTCGCCGCCGGCAACACCCCCGACATCGTGGACTACCTCGTCGCCACGCTCGCCCTCGGCGCCGTCTTCGTTCCCCTCAACACCCGACTGAGCGCGGCCGAGCTCCAGTTCATCGTGACCGACGCGCAGTGCGCGGCCACCGTGGCGGACGCCGACCTCGCCCGCCACCTCGCCCCGGTGCAGGACGACCTCGGCTCGCGGCTGCTCGGTTGCGGAGACGCACCGTTGCCCGGCGGATGGACGCGCGACCGCGAACTCGTCGACGGTTCCGTGCCGCTCCTCCGTCGCGCCGCCGACACCGATCCCGACGACCTGGCGATCCTCATGTACACGTCGGGCACGACCGGCAACCCCAAGGGCGTGATGATCAGCCACGCCAACCTGCTCGCATCGGTGCGCAACCTGATGCTGATCGTCACGTTCGGCAACGACTCGGCGATGTTGGCGATGACGCCGATCTTCCACGTCGCCGCCCTCGCCCTCGTGCTGTGCACAGTGGCCACCGGCGGTCGTGTCGTGATCATGCCGTCGTTCAGCCCGCCCCGGTTCTTCGACGCCCTCGACGAGCACCCGATCACCTTCACGTTCGGTGTGCCGGCGATGCTCCAGCTGATCGCCGCCGAGGACCGCTTCGCCGACAGCGACCTCTCTCGCGTGCTGCTCATGTGCGCCGGCGCACCGGTTCCGCCGGCCTTGCTCGATCGCTACCTCTCGCAAGGCGCCAAGATCACGCAGGGCTACGGGCTCACCGAGTCGACCGGCACGGTCAGCCTGCTCGAGCCGTCGATGGCGAGGGCCAAGCTCGGCTCGGCCGGTCTGCCCTTCCCGACCACCGCCGTCCAGCTGCGCGACGAACAGGGCCGGGTGATCGACACTCCCGGTGTCGACGGCGAGATCTGGGCCAAGGGAGCGAGCATGTCCCGCGGCTACTGGAGCCGGCCGGCCGAAACCGCCGAACTGCTCGACGCTGACGGATGGCTGCGAACCGGCGATGCCGCCCGGATGGACGACGAGGGGTACCTCTACATCACCGACCGCGTGAAGGACATGATCATCAGCGGTGGCGAGAACGTCTATCCCGCCGAGGTCGAGAAGGTCCTCGTGACGCACCCGTCGATCGCCGAGGTTGCCGTCATCGGCACGCCCGACGAACGGTGGGGCGAGACGGTCTGTGCGGTCACCGTGTTGGTTCCCGGCGCCACACTCGACCTCGACGACCTCCAGGCCCACGCCCGCCAGCAGCTCGGCGGGTACAAGGTGCCGCGTCGTCTCCACGTCGTGAGCGAGCTCCCACGCAACGCCTCCGGCAAGGTCCTCAAGCGCGCCCTCCGCGCCGATCTGGCCGACTGATCATCACCCGCCCGACACCGACCATCTCCACACCACCACACCTCACCACCACACCTCACCACCACACCTCGCCACACCACCAGATCACGGGGGAACCATGAACCGAACCATCACACTGCGGACAACTGCGGCCCTCGCCGCATCCGTCGTCGCCCTGGGCGTCGGCGGTGGACTCACCGACGCCTCGACGGGCACGGACACCGCCGACAGCACTACGGCCGGCGAGGAGTCGTCGATCCCGACCGAGACGGGACCGGCCGACGAGTCGCTCGAGCCCGTCGTCATCGGCATGATCAACATGGATGAAGGCACGCCGTCGTACCCCCTCGTGTCGGCGGGGGCCGACGCCGCCGCGGAGTACGTGAACGCCAAGCTCGGTGGCATCCAGGGTCGTCCGGTCGAGGTGCGTCACTGCAACGTCGGGGTCGACCAGGCGAGCAACCAGGAGTGCGCCCAGGAGTTCGCCAACGACGACTCGGTCAGCGCCGTGATCAACGGCTACGTGTTCAGCTCGTCGTTCGGCCTGCCGATCCTCGAGGCCTCGGGCGTGCCCGTGCTGCTGCAGACGCCGCTCACCCCGGCCGACTTCAACGCCGCCAACGCCTACGCCTACCAGGGCGGCAACGCCGGGGGTGGCGCCGGCACGGCGACCTACGCGGCCCGCTTCCTCGGGGCCGAGAAGATCGTCATCTTCGGCGCCGATGACGACGCCCTGCGGGCCGCCGTCGCCCAGATCGAGGCCCTGCCGGCCACAGAGGGTGTGGAGATCCTCGTCAGCCACATCTCCAACACGGCAGCCGACGTCACCGCCGACGTGCAGGCGTCGGAAGCGGCCGATGCCGACGCGATCCTCGCCCTCGTCAACGCACCGCAGTGTCTGCAGATCGCCCAGACCGTTCGGGACCTCGGCATCGAGACGCCGATCGTCAGCACGACGGTGTGCGCCGTGCCGGCGACCCTGCGCGAGAACCCCGCGGTGTTCGACGGCTGGAACATCGTCGGCAGCGGGCTCCCGCCGATGCTTCCCGAAGGGGTCTCGGCCGAGCTCGACTTCTTCCGCGAGGTGTACCCGCAGTACGGCGGGTCCGAGGAGGAGCTCTCGTCGTTCCACGCCCTCGGCGGGTTCGCCGCCCTGCTCGCCCTGTGGGACATCGGCAACGCCATTCCCGACACGATGACCCGCGAGGACTGGAGCGCGGGGATGGCCGCCTTCGACGGCCCGTACTTCGGTGGCGTCTCCAGCGTGTCGTGCCCCGGCGAGTACTACCCCGCCGTCTGCGCCAACGACGTCCGGGCCTTCCAGCTCGACGATCAGGGCCAGATGACGCAGGTCGAGGACTGGTTCGACCCGCTCGGCTGACCGCCGGACGTGATGGAGATTCCGGATGAACGAGTACCTCCTGTTCCTGGTCCTGGGCATCGGGACGGGTGCCCTGTACGCCGCCCTCGCCCAGGGCGTCCTCGTCGCCTACCGCGGCTCGGGGGTGGTCAACCTGGCCCAGGGCGCCGTGGCCATGTACGGCGCGTACACGTACTACGAGCTCCATCGCGCCGGCCGGCTGTTCCTGCCTCCGATCCCGAACCCGCTGTCACTCCTCGAGGGGGTGACGGCGTGGTTCGGGGCCGACCTGTCCCTTCCCGACATCCCGACCTTCGTCGGGATCGGGGGTGGCTCGATGCCCGTCGTCCCCGCCCTCGTCCTGTCCCTCGCCGTTGCCGCGGCCCTCGGCTACGCCATGCACGCCCTCGTCTACCGCCCGTTGCGCACGGCGCCGCCGCTCGCCAAGACGGTCGCCGGCGTCGGCGTCATCATCGTGCTCCAGTCGACGATCGGGCTGCGGTTCGGTTCCGACGCCCGGTCGGCCGAGTCGATCCTGCCCGACCAGCCCATCCACATGCTCGGCGGCATCGTCAAGGCCGACCGCCTGTGGTTGGCGGTGATCGTGGTGGCCGCCGGCATCGGGCTCTGGGCCCTGTTCCGTTTCACGGTGTTCGGCCTCGCCGCGCGGGCAGCCGCCGGCAACGAGAAGGGCGCCGTGCTGCTCGGCTACTCGCCCGACCGTCTGGCCGCCCGCAGCTGGGTGTTGTCGTCGGTGCTGTCGGCGGCCGTCGGGATCCTCGCCGCCCCGTTCGTCACGCTGTCGCCGACCACGCTGACGCTGCTCGTCATCCCGGCGATCGGCGCCGTGCTGCTGGCCCGCTTCGAGTCGGTCGCCGTCGCCACGATCGCCGCCATCGCCCTCGGCATGGTCGACCAGCTGCTGATCCTCCTGCTGCGCAAACCGCAGTTCGGGTGGCTGCCGAGCAACGGCAGCCGCGAGCTGTTGCCGCTGCTCGTCATCGTCGCCGCTCTCTTCGCCCGCGGCCGTTCCCTCCCGGTCCGCGGGTCCACCGAGATCGAGCGGCTGCCCCGGGCCCCCGAGACCCGACGGCCGGTTCGGCTGGTGGCCGTGCTCGCCGTCGTGTTCGTCGTGGGTCAGTTGACGCTCGGCTACGAGTGGCGCCAGGCGCTCACGGTGTCGGCCATCGGCACGGTCATCGCCCTGTCGCTCGTGGTCGTCACCGGCCTCGTCGGCCAGATCTCGCTCTGCCAGATGGCCGTCGCCGGCTGTGGCGCGTTCTTCCTCACCCGCTCGGCGGGTGACTGGGGGATCCCGTTTCCCCTCGCTCCCATCCTCGCCGCCGGCGTGGCCACCGTGATCGGTCTCGTCGTGGCCGTCCCCGCCGTGCGCATCCGCGGCGTCAATCTGGCGCTCGTCACCCTGAGCTTCGCCTACGCCGTCGACCAGCTGGTCTTCAACAACGACGATCTCGTCGGCAGTTCGGCCGACGCCGTGCCGGCGCCCTCCCCGAGCTTGTTGGGCTACAAGTTCGGGCCCCTCGACCAGCTCGACGACCGGGGGGTCCCGAGTGTCCCGTTCGGCATCTTCGCCGGCGTCGTGATGATCGTGGCCGTCGTCGCCGTGGTCAACCTCCGGCGCAGCAACGTCGGCCGGTCGATGCTCGCCGTGCGGGCCAACGAGCGGGCGGCGGCATCGGTGGGCATCGATCACGTGCGCACCAAGTTGCTGGCGTTCGCCCTCGCCTCGTTCCTCGCCGGCATCGCCGGCAGCCTGCTCGCCTATCAGAACTCGGGCCGTGTCGAGCCGACGACGTTCGCCGTGATGACCTCGCTGTCGGCCCTGGCCATCGCCTATCTCGGCGGCATCTCCTCGGTGGGTGGTGCCATCACGGCCGGCGTGCTGGTGGCGGGCGGGCTCTCGAGCACGGTGCTCGACAAGGTGATGCACATGGGGGAGACGGAGCAACTGGCCACCGGCGCCCTGCTCATCGTCACGGCGATCGCCAATCCCGAGGGGATCGCCGCGGCGCTGCGGCACACCGGCGGTGTGATCCGACACCTCGCCGGACGCCGGCGAACGCCCGCCCCCGTCGTGGAGGCAACGGCGTGAGCGAGGAACGAGCGAACGCCATCCGTTCGAGCGAGCGCCAGCGAGCCGGACGGGGATGGGGCGCGAGCGCAGCGAGCGGGGGCGCAGCCCCGGAGGTAACGGCGTGAGCGAGGAACGAGCGAACGGCGTCCGTTCGAGCGAGCGCCAGCGAGCCGGACGGGGATGGGGCGCGAGCGCAGCGAGCGGGGGCGCAGCCCCCGGAGGCAGCGGCGTGAGCGAGGAACGAGCGAACGGCGCCCTGCTGGAGGCTCGCGGCGTCACCGTGCGGTTCGGCGGCGTCACCGCCAACGATGCCGTCGACGTGTCGATCGCCGAGGGTGAGCTCGTCGGGGTCATCGGTCCCAACGGTGCGGGCAAGACCACGTTCATCGACGCCATCACCGGATTCGTCCCGTCGACCGGCGAGGTGCGTCTCGGCGACACCGACCTGTCGTCCCTGCCCGCCGTCGCCAGGGCGCGGGCCGGGTTGATCCGCACCTGGCAGTCCGTCGAACTGTTCGACGATCTCGACGTGGTCGACAACCTGGCCGTCGCCGATCGTCGCCCCCGCCGCTTCGACGTCCTGCGCGGGCTCGTCGGCCTCGGTCGCAACCGCGATCGCGAGCGCATCGGCGCCGTCCTCGACCGGGTCGGGCTGGCCGACACGGCCGATCTCTTCCCCGACCAGCTGTCGCACGGCCAGCGCAAGCTCGTCGGCGTCGCCCGGGCCCTGATCACCGACCCCGCCGTCCTCTGCCTCGACGAGCCGGCGGCCGGACTGGACGAGCAGGAGAGTGCCGCCCTGGGCCATCGCCTGCGGGCGTTGGTCGAGGCGGGGTCGACGATGCTGCTCGTCGATCACGACATGCGCCTGGTCCTTGGCGTCTGCGACCGCATCTACGTCATGGACACCGGTCGGGTGATCGCTGCTGGGACGCCCGGCGAGATCCGCAACGATTCCGCGGTGCTCGCCGCCTATCTCGGCGACGGCCGGGCCGACGAAACGGGGGACGCACCATGACCCTCCTGGAGACCACCGGTCTCACCCTCGGCTACCACGGCCAGGCCGTCGTGCGTGGCCTCCACCTCTCCGTCGACGAGGGGGAGATCGTCGCCCTGCTCGGCGCCAACGGCGCGGGCAAGACCACCACGCTGCTCGGACTGTCCGGTCTCGTCGCCGCGATGAGCGGCGACGTCCTCCTCGACGGTCGCTCGCTCGCGTCGGTCGCTCCCGACGAGCGGGTGCGGCGCGGCCTCGCCCACGTCCCCGAGGACCGGGCGCTGTTCGCCGATCTGACGGTGCTCGAGAACCTCCAGCTCGGTCAGCACAGCCGCCGACGCAGCGTGGACGACGCTCTCGATCGGTGTCCCGAGCTGCGCCCCCTTCTGTCGCGTCGCGCCGGTCTGTTGTCGGGCGGCGAGCAGCAGATGCTCGCCATGGCCAGAGCCCTCGCCGGTAAGCCACGGTTGCTCCTCGTCGACGAGATGAGCCTCGGGCTGGCGCCACTGATCGTCCAGCGACTCCTCGACATGCTCGACGAGCTCGCCCACGCCTCCGGCTGCGCGGTGCTGCTCGTCGAGCAGCACGTGCAGCAGGCGCTCGCCGTCGCCGACCGCGGCTACGTCCTCAACCGCGGCGAGATCGCCCTCCACGGCACGGTGCCCGTGCTTCGCGAGCGGTCGGCCCAGCTCGAGGCGACCTACCTCGGCGAATCGGTGGGAGGGCACTGAGGTGCCATCCGCCGCTGGTGACGGCATCCAGATCGGGCTGGTCGTCCCCCAGCAGGAGATCGGGAACGATCCGGCACTGATCGCCCACTGGGCGCGGGCCGCCCAAGCCTCGGGCTTCGCCTACCTCGACATCTTCGACCACGTCCTCGGCGCGGACGTGAGCGAGCGGCCGGGCTGGACGGGCGTCTACACGCGCCACCACGCCTTCCACGAACCGTTCGTACTGCTGGCGTTCCTCGCCGGACAGGTGGACCTCGAGCTCGCCACCGGCGTGCTCGTGCTCCCGCAGCGGCAGACGGCGCTCGTCGCCAAGCAGGCCACCACCCTCGACGTGATCTCGCGTGGGCGCTTGCGGCTCGGCGTCGGCATCGGATGGAACCACGTCGAGTACGAGGCGCTGGGATCCACGTTCGACGACCGCGCGGCGCGCTACGACGAGCAGATCGAACTGCTCCGCCGCCTCTGGGCCGAACCGGTCGTCACGTTCGACGGTGCGTACCACCGAGTCGACGGCGCCGGGATCGAGCCGCGGCCGGCCCGCGGCTCGATATCGCTCTGGCTGGGCGGGGGGACGGCGCCGGCGGTGCTCCGGCGCGTCGGGCGTCTCGGCGACGGGTGGATCGTGCACGATCCACACCCGGGCCAGGCGGTGACCAACGCCTGGAAGGTGATCACCACAGCCGCCGAGGCCGCCGACCGCGACCCCGCGTCGATCGGCCTCCAGGGCCGGATCGACATCCACGGACCGCTCGATCCCGACCGCCTGGTCCGCTCGCTCGACCGGTGGCGAGACGTCGGCGCCACCCACGTGTCGCTGCACGCCACACATCAAGGCGATGCTCGCGCCCACATCGATCTGATCCCGACGCTCGCCGAACTTGCCGGCCTGCAACCGTCCCCGCCGTCCCCGCCCGCCGTAGGAGCCCTCTGATGACGTCCGCCGACCCCGCCTCCAGCCCATCCGCCACGCCGCTGATCCACCCGTTCGTGGCCCTGATGAAGCGCTACGCGATCGACTACACCAACGCCCACGACCAGTCGATCTACCCCGAACTGTTCGTCGACGACTACACCGTGAACATCGGTGGCGTCGCCCTGGTGCGGGACGAGAGCTACGGACCGGCGGTGCGCTGGCTGTACGACAGGGCGCCGGGGCTCGGGCTCCTCGTGCACGAGCTCGTCCTCAACGGCGACCGACTGTGCATGCGGTTCAGCGAGCACGCGTCGATGCCGCTGCCCGGTGGTGGGCGGGCGCTGTCGTGCTGGCGGGGCATCGGTATGTATGCCTGGAACGGCGAGCGGCTGGTGTCCAACTGGGTCGAGCAGGACTTCCTCAGTCGTCGCCGCCAGCTCGAGACCGGTGAGCCCGACGCCCTCGAGCCCCCGCACCTCGATCCGTGGGTCACCACGGTTCCCGTGCCGCCCGATGCCGCCGCAGAGGCGACCGCCCGTGCCGCCGTCACCGACGACCGGCTGCACGAGGCGACCGCCGCCCACATCGACGACCGGGTTGGCGACGCCGGCCCGCTCGTCGTGGAGCCCGACGACGTGACGATCAACGACTCGTTCTCGGCCGGACGGCGGGTTGCGGTCCACGCCACCGTCCGCGGGTCGTACCGTGGGGGAGTGCTCGGCGTCGCGGATCAGGCCATCGGTCGCAAGGCGTCTCTCCAGGTGGTCGCCCTCGTCGACGTCGACGCCGACGGGTCCCTCCGTGAGGTCCGGGCCGTCACCGATCGCGAAGGGGTGCGGGCCCAGCTTCGTGCCGCCGACTGACCTGCCCACCGACCTGCCCAGCGACCTGCCGACGGAGGTCCGTGCCGATCTGCGCCGCAAGGGCGCGGCGACCCGGGAGCGCATCCTCGGCGCGGCCTCGCGCCTGTTCGCCGTGCAGGGCTTCGACGCGACCAGCGTGGAGGCGATCGCCGAGGCGGCCGACATCACCGTGCCGGGCATGTACCGGCACTTCGCCACCAAGCACGTGCTGCTACTCCGGGTCGCCCGCTGGGCGACCCGTACGTCGCAGGCCCGCCAGGCCTTGGTCGGTGGCGCCGACCACGCCGCCGGACTCGCCGATCTCTTCGCCGAGTATCTCGCCCCCGGCGAGCTGGAACGGCGCCGCCTGTCGATCGAACTGAGCCGCGCCGCCCTGCAGAACCACGAGTTGCGCGACGCCGTCGGCGAGTTCAACGCCCTGCTGCGGGACAGCCTCACCGAGATGTTCACGGCTGGGGACGCCGGTCGAGATCCGGCCGAGGCGGCCCTGCTCGCCCACCTCTTCCTCGTCCTGCTGATGGGGGCGATCCATCTCGACACCCTCGACGCCGAACGCATCGGCGACCCCGCCCTGATCGAGTTCCTGCAGCAGCGGTTCCGCGCGATCCTCGCCGACCCCGGTTCGGTGCCGGCGCGCCGACCGCGTGTCGCCTCGGCGATCGCCGACGCCGTGACCGAACCCGAACCGACCGACGGTCGTCGGGCGCGCACCGTGCGGACGCGCCGCAGGATCCTCGATTCGGCCGAGGAGCTGTTCGCCCTGCGCGGCTACGACGGCACGACCACCGAGGCGATCGCGTCGAGGGCCGAGATCACCGTCCCCGG
This sequence comes from Desertimonas flava, assembly GCF_003426815.1. Classification (GTDB taxonomy): domain Bacteria; phylum Actinomycetota; class Acidimicrobiia; order Acidimicrobiales; family Ilumatobacteraceae; genus Desertimonas; species Desertimonas flava. The sequence continues at coordinate 617 of NZ_QKYK01000020.1, read as the reverse complement.
CCTCTACCGGCACGTCACCACCAAGGAGGCACTCCTCGTCGAGGTGGCGAAGCGGGCACTGTCGCGCTACCGCCTCGCCGGTCGCTTCCGTGACGACATCGGCGTGGCCGATCAGATGGCCGACCTCATCGTGGCGTTCAGCACCCGCACCGACCGGGTCAGCCGCCGCCTGGCGATCGAGCTCGACTTCGGCGCGTGGCGCAGCGCCGGCATGGCCGACGACCTGCGTGCGTTCCACCGACGCGTCCGCCGCAACCTGTCGGTCGCCCTCGCCGCCGAACAGGGCACCGAGCCCGGGCCCGACCACGACCTCGCCGCCCTCGTGATGCTGATGCTCTTCATGGGCGTCGCCCACCTCGACACCGTCGACCCGTCGTTGCTCGACAACCGGGCCTGGGCCGACCTCCTCCGTCGCCGCGTGCCCCAGCTCGTCGGCTGACTCCCTCGGCGCCCGGCTGGCGCGTCCGTGACGGCGAAGTGCCGACGGAGCGCGCTCAGACCAGGCTGTTGCGGTTTGTGGTCGCTCGGGTGTGGGCGATCGTGGGCGCGGCGGTCGTGTTGGTGACTTGTGTCGGTCGTGGCTGGCGGTGTCCGGGGTGGGAGTCTTGCCGTGTCGT
>NZ_QKYK01000002.1 GCF_003426815.1 Desertimonas flava | reverse complement strand
CACCGTCGACGTCGTCGACGACACAGGCACCGACGATGTCGTCGTCGACGCAGGCACCGTCGTCGACGTCACAGGAACCGTCGTCGAAGTCGAGGTGGACGGCGGCTCCGACGACACACCCGCTGGATCGAAGTCGGCCAGCAGGACGAACGCCTCGTCATGCTCCACCAGCAGGAACTCGCCCGAGTCGAGTCCAGCGACTGCGAGCACGGATCCGACGCCAATGTGTCCCAACGTCCGCCGTGCCGACGGGCTGATGGCGGTCACAGTTGCCGACCCCTGCGAGGCAGTCATGCGCGCTCCGTTGGCGGCAGCCGCCGGCAGGAAGATGAGATCAGACGCCGATTCCGTGGCAACCGAGCTGACGGCTCCGAGTCCCGCCGGCCACACTGCCGCGTCGAACTCCGACGGCTCGGCTCCGCTGCGTGTGACGCGGCGCGAAGGTATCGATGTCCACGACTCACCGGACCCGATGGTCGTTGCCGGTTCGGTTGTGGGAGCTGCGGTCGTCGTGGTGCGCGAGGTCGTCGGAGTGACTGTGCTCGGAGCCGCGGTCGTAGGAATGTCCGCAACGGTGGTTGCGGGCACGGTCGTGGCCGCTGTCGTCGGCGGCGCCGTCGTGGTGGTCTCAGGCACGGACGTCGCCGTCGGTGCAGACGTGGTGGGCCCGTCGGTCGGCGGCGGGGCCTCTGAGGTCACCGGCACGGTCGTGGGAGATGGAGACTCGTCGTCTGCGACGACTGGGATCGCTCCGACCGAGACGAGCGCGGCCGCAAGCGCGCCAAACGCGCTGGTACGCGCCCAGAGTCGAGACATCATCCAAGCCTTTCCTGTCCGCCGCGCCACCGCGCACCTCACCCGCCCCGGTTAGGCCCCCGCCATAGTAGCAGAACAACGTGAGGATGCTGCTCTTAACCGCGGGTGCCCGCTGAGCGTCGCCGCCCGGCGACGATTCGGGCGACCGCACCGGTGACCACCTGCGAGACTCGCGCCTTGAGGGGGTGAAGACGACGCATGAGCCCCGGCGCGACCGTGAGAGTCGCCAGAAGCACCGCGGAGCGCGCCGAAGCGCGCTCGTTGAAGGCCGCTCGGGCCTCTGAGCGCGCCGACGCATCATCACCCGCAAGGAGCGCTGTGCGCGCGCGGCGAATCGCCTGGTGATATCGCATGCGGCGAAGTGTGGTGTCGAGGGCTTGCCTGTCCGCCGGGTCGTTGGACGTTCTTGCCCCCTCGATGAACGAGCGCATGAGCTGCCGCTCGAAGTTCTCGACCTTGGCGGGATCGCGAGACAGCGAGTCCCCACGCAGTCGGTAACGCGCGAGGCGATCCGGGATCAGCCGCACGTCGTAGTCGACGACGAGCCGGCACCACACGACGACCGATTCGTCAACGTCGTCGACACCTGGCTCGTAGCCTCCGACGGCCTCCCACGCTGTGCGCCGCACAGCAGCGGTGTAATAGGGAACCCGCCCACCGAGCACATCCGTCAGGCTCAGCCGATTCGACGGGTCCGCCGGTTCCGAGACCCCGATGGACCGCATGTACGGGACCGGCAGATCGAGACCATCGTCCCCGTTGAATCGATAGGCGTCGACCCCGACGGCGTCGACGGCGGGATTCGAATCGAGTACGGCGCCGACTCGGGCGCAGAATTCAGGAAGCAGGAGGTCGTCGCTGTCCAGGACGCTCACGAAGTCTCCCCGGGCCTCTGCTGCTGCTGCCGCGACTCCGCCTCGATAGCCGCGGTTGTCCTGGCGGATCAGCATGATGCGCTCATCGGCGGCGGCGTACGACTCGACGATCCTCGCCATCTCAGCGGACGGGCCGTTGTCGACGACGATGAGCTCCCAATCGCCCCGAGTCTGAGCGAGTACCGACTCGATCGTGTCCGCGATGTAGTCCTCCGTGCCGTAGGCCGTGGTGAGGAAGCTGAACGTTGGTCCACTCACCACGCGATGCCGTGATATCCGGGCCGCGCGCGCAAACGGTGTGCCTCGGGCAGACGAACGAGATCGATCACCGAGCAGTCCTCATTCAGCGTGTCGACAGCTTCGGCCACGGCGGGCTTCGTTGACCCCACGATGAAGATCTCGCCGTGGGCCACCACTTCATCGATATCGCCGGTGAGAATCTCGCCGATATGGGGAAGGCGCTCTTCGATGTACGCACGGTTGGCGCCGACCAATCGCGACAGAGCCACATTGTCGTCATACACGCGGACGTCGTAGCCCTTGCCGATGAGCCGTTCCGTGAGTTCGACCATCGGACTCTCGCGTAGGTCGTCGGTCCCCGCCTTGAACGACAATCCGAAAACTCCCACCCTGCGCCGGCCGAGTGATGCGACGAGGTCGACCACCCGACGCACGTGCGTTTCGTTCGAGACGAGCAGGTTGGACAAGACGGGAATGTCGACGTCGTTGCGTCGCGCGGCGTGGGTGAGTGCGCGCAGGTCCTTCGGCAAACACGATCCGCCGAACGCGAAGCCGGGCCGTAGATACGCAGCGCTGATGTTGAGTTTGGTGTCGGCCGTGAAAATGTCCATCACCGCGTGAGAATCGAGGTCGAGCGCCGAGCAGATGGCACCGATCTCGTTGGCGTAGCCCACCTTGAGGGCGTGAAAACTGTTGTCGACGTACTTGGTCATCTCGGCGACCCGCACCGGTACCTGGAACCGAGGACCGGGCAGACCCTCGTAGAGCGCCATCACCTCCTCACCACCGCGTTCGCCGACTTGGCCGATCACCGTTTTCGGGGGGTCGAGGAAGTCACGAACGCTCGTGCCCTCCCGCAGGAACTCCGGATTGACGCAGACACCGAAGTCGGCTCCCGCGACCTTGCCGGACGTTCGCTCGAGGATTGGTGTCAGGACACCCTCACAGGTACCGGGGATCATCGTGCTCCGGTAGACGACGACGTGCCACGAGTCCTTCAAGGCAAGCGCAGCACCGATCTGCTCGGTTGCTCGCTCGAGAAACGCCGTCGACAGGCTGCCGTTGGGAGCGGACGGAGTACCAACACACACGATCGTGATGTCACTGCCAAGCACCGCAGCCGTGGGATCGGCGTTGACCGTCAGATGGCCCGATGCCACCACTTCGGCCGTCAGCTCACCGATTCGTTCCTCGACCACTGGCGCTCTGCCCGCGCCGAGCAGCGCCATCTTCTCCGGATTGGCGTCCACACCGATGACGGAGTGACCCCTCGAGGCGAAGCATGCCGCCGAGACGCAGCCGACGTAGCCGAGTCCGAAGATGCTTAGAGTCGTCAGATCCCCTCCCTCAGACGATGATTGTGTAGTCACGTTCTTGGGCTTCCCACTCCAAAATGCTGATACCAGGCGCCTCGAAGGCTACGCCTCGCCGCGTGGTTTCATCGACGTGTCGAGCTCAGCACTGCCGCGCCGTCCCGCAGTGCATCGATCTCGACGGCGACCAGTCCGTCCGGGCCGCGCCATCGCACCGAGATCGAGGAGCCGTCTCGCTCGACCACCAGCTCCTCCACGCTCGCCGCGGAGGTGGATTCACGAGGGGTCAGGACCGTCGCGAAGACCATCGGAAGCGCGCCACTCGCGATCGTCCCGAGCAACCATGACGGCTCCCGCTGCTCGAGCCGCTCGGACCACCAACCGAGATCGCTCGCCGTGTCGCCGCGGACGTCCGCTGAGCGCGTCGTGACCGTCGCGGCCGCGGCCAGATCGAGCGACGGACCGCCATCCCGCTCGAGTCGGGGGTGCAGTGGCCATGAGACGCAGACGTCGTGCTCACCCGGCCCGTAGAGAAGGTCGGTCACCAGCACGCTCTTCAGGTGGGGAGCGGCGACGACCCAGCGTCGATGGATCACGGGGTCGCTGAGGCGTGTGTAGCCGTCGTGCTCGGCGTCGACGATGCCGGCTTCGAGGTCGACGGACCTCACGCGCACGTTGGCGTGGTGTGTCCAGAGGAATGGTCCGCCGATCTGCGACTGATCGACGCCATCGACGACGACGGTCGCGTGTGACCTCGTGCCGCGGTTCGCCGCGCGCCACGTCGGGTGTCCGTAGTAGCTGCCAGCACCGGGGTCCCCGATGAGGTCGGCACCGTCGACACTCAGCGTCACGGCGAGCGCGTCGGCGTGCCCATGCGCCGCTATCGACAGGTAGCCGAGTGGCCCAACATCCACCGTCACGCGACGCCGCCCCGACCGAAGGACGACGAGGCCCCCGTGCTCTGCAAAGAGGCTCGCCGGCGCGACGGCCCTCGGCCGTTCGATCGACATCTCCAGCCATGCCGAGGTGAGCACCGCCGTGGCACGCTTGCTGTCCCCGCCCACGATCGAGACGTGGTCTCCGACCGTACGAACTGGTTCCGGCCCCAGACGCAGCGCGAACCCTTCGTCGTCGTCGCCGTACCGGGGGGCCGGGTCGTCTTCGCCGATCAGAGCGGCCAGATATCGGCGACTCCGCTCGACGGCCGCCACCATGGACGCTGGAGGGTTGTCGCCGCGCCGCCGCAGCAGGGCCATGACGGTCCACATCAACTCGACGGTGAAGACCTGGTAACCAACCGCCTGCTCCGCACCAGCGCCGTCCGGCAGAATCTGCCGATCCGCCTCGGCGGCGAGAACCCGGAGGGCACGGCGCTCCCCGCGGGCGGCGCCCGGCAAGTCCGGAAACAGCATGGCGATCGTCGCAAGACCTGCCATCTCGCCGATGAGGTGGTTGTTCGCCGAACTGAAGCGGGATCGGTCCTCCCAGCAGCGTCGCGCGCTCTCGGCAAGCATGCTGGCCACTGTCCGATAGCGGTCCAGGGTCAACGCTGTCGAGTCCAGGACTCCCTGCAGGGCCACCGCCACAGAGATCGCCCGCACACCTGCCTCGAAGGCCCCACGCCAAGCGATGCCTTCGCCCGGGGGACATTGGACCATCCACGAATCGAGGTGAGCGAACACCTCCTCGGCGTAGCGGTCGTCGCCGGTGAACAGCCACGCCTCGGCAAGCAACGGAAGGTGTTGTAACCGATTCAGCTCCCAGATCCACTTCACATCACCGTCGGCCGTACGATGGTCGATCTTCGATGCCGGCCGGACGGGCCACGTGACGTCGGAGACCGGATCGTGGTTCCAGTTCAACGGTTCGGCCAGCCGAACCTCCGGATACCCGAAGAAACTGAACCGGCGTTCGAGGATGCGATCGGCGGCGGCCACGAGCTCACCTACTTCGGCGGGGTGCGCTGCCGCGATGCTCTGGGCGCGACGCCGATCGAGCAGGACTGGTCGACGCTCGCCCCGCCGAAACGCATCGAGCGATCGAACCCACTCCGCGTCGGTCCGCCGCGACAACGATCGCAGTCCCCAGCGCTCCAACAGTCGCGACCGTGCGTTCTGGAGTGACCGCGCTGGCGGCCGGGTCGCCCGCCACGCGATCTCGGCCGCGCTCATCGAACGGAGCCTGTTCACGTACCACAGCCGTTTGGACAACTCTGACCTCTTGGTGACTCGGGATGCCGGCGGAGCCTATTCCGGAGGGGTCGACTGCTAGCCTTCGCACCCATCGCGTTCCCGACGACCAGGAGGCGAGCATGGCTCCGCCCGGACCGAGGCTGAGCCTCAAACACCGCGTTCGCAGGCTCCACCCGCTGGCCCCCGCGATGAACCACACGCTGGCCCGCTTGGAGCGAGCAACCGCGGAGGATCTGACTCGATATCAAGAGCGACGCTTGCGGTGGATGGTGCGACTGGTGGCCGCGCGCTCCCCGTTCTATCGCGAGTGGTTCAAGACATCGGGGGTCGACCCGCGAGACATCCGGACGCTGGCGGACCTCGAACAACTGCCACTGCTCACGCGGCGGCATCTCGTCGAGCGGCCTGATGACTTTCGCGTGTATCCCCGCCGTGTCATGTGGCCATCCCGGTCCAGCGGAACCTCGGGAGCGCCGGTCACGGTGTATCGCACCCAGGGCTCCTCGATCTATGAGCTCGCCGCGCTCCGGCGTCAATGGCGGTGGTTCGGGCTCCCGAGCTCGGCGCGACGTGTCGTCCTTCGTGGAAGCGACTTCGCCAGCGATCAGGGGGGATACCCGACAAAACTCATCCCTGGAGCCAACCAGTTGATGGTGTCGAGCTTTCAGCTGACACCGGCAAACCTCGACCAAATCCTCGACGACATACGGGCGTTCGAACCCCACGCGATCGAGGGTTGGCCGTCGAGCATGAACGTCCTCGCCAAGCTGCTGCTCGAGCGGAGCACACACCTTCCGGTGCGAGCCGTGATCACATCGTCGGAGGTGATGACGCCGGGACAGCGCAACCTGCTCCGATCGGTGTTCGATGGTCCAATCGTGGATCACTATGGACAAACAGAACGGGTAGCGCTTGCTGGCGTCTGCGAGGCCGGAAGCATGCACATCTTCTCGGACTACGGAATCGTCGAGCTCCTACCGGTCGACGGTTCATCGAACCGGCGCGAGATCGTCGGCACCGCCCTCCACAACTGGGGCTTTCCTCTCCTGCGGTATCGAACTGGTGACGAGGTGGTCAGCGCGCCGAGTTCTGCGTGCGTCTGTGGTCGGGCGTTCCCGCTGCTGGGCGACATCGATGGTCGGATCGAGGACACGTTCTCGACCGCTGACGGACGCCCGCTCCCCTTGCCTGGCACCGCCGTCGACGATCTCGCCGGCGTGCACGAGGCACAGATCGCCCAGCTGGCTCCCGGGCGGTTCGAGGTGCGGGTCTCGCCGGGCGTCGGCTTCGACGAGAAGGCCGTCTCCGTGCAGATTCGCGAGAATGTGGACCGGTTATTCGGCGAGGGACACGAACTGACGATTCGCGTCGTCGATGAGCTCAAGCGCCCACCGAGCGGCAAACTCAAGTCCGCCGTCGTCGAGAGTCGGTAGCGCGGTTCGCAGTGTCGCCGGTCTCGCGTAGGTCGTTTCTCGTCGGTGCCACGGCGGCCGCTGCCGCCACCAGGGCGCGGATCGACTCCGTCGCCGCTGAGAGCATTGCACGACCCAGCCTCGAACCGACCTATCCGAGAACGGCTACGTGCTTCCTTGAGCACGACGAACTGCCGAAGGTGTCCGAGCTCGCAGCATTCGACGTGGTTATCGTCGACTCAGAATGGGCACATCGGGTGAGACGAAGCTACTTCGAGCAACTGCGCAGTGTTAGCCCTCGAACAATCGTCCTGGCTTATGTGAATTTGGTCGATTCACTACCTCGCACTGGCTCGCCCGGCTACTGGGCGAACGCGTACTCCCTCTGGCAGTTCCAGAGTTCGACCGATTCGCAATTTCCCACGGAATGGCTCGCTCATACCGGCGACGGGCGCCCCGTGCACGAGTGGCAGGAACGCGTGATGACCAACCTCACCGATGTGGCACCACGAATCGCGGGACAGACCTACGCCGAGTACGCCGCACACTGGGTTGCCGACAAGGTGTGGGCGACGGGCCTGTGGGACGGCGTATTTCTGGACGTCTGGGGAGATCGCATCTATACGGCGGACAGTGACCGGTGGGACATCGACGGCGACGGCGTCGATGAGCTCGACGAAGACATCTACGGCCCCGGCAATCCACTCGACCGCGGGTTGTTGTTGGCGGAACGTATCATGCGCCGACGAATGCCCTCCGCTGTCCTCGTCGCCAACGGCGACCGCTCAGCGTGCGGTGGCCTGCTGGACGGCTTGGCCTTCGAGAGCTTCGCCGACCGCCTTGCCGATCCCGATCGCCATCTCACCACCGAGGTGGAGCGCTACGTCTCGAAGAGCACATCCGACGGACTGCGCCGACCGGGGCTCAACCTGACGATCAACGTGGATCGATCGATCCAGGCAGCACCCGCTGACCGACTTCGCCGTGCCCGATTCTTTCTGACCGCAACACTTCTGCAGAATGCCTTCTGGGCACCCATGGGGACCAATTACGGACAGCTTGCGTACTTCGACGAACTCGACGGCGCGGGCCACGGTCGCGGGTATTTGGGCCGCGCCGTCGAAGCCTTCCCCGATTTGGCGACGGTCACCCGCCCCGTGACCCGTGGCACCGGCTCATTGTCGCCGGGCGTCTTCAGGCGTGATTTCGAACACGGCATCGCCATCGTCAACACCACGGCCGAGACATGCATGATCGAGTTGGAACGTCCGTATCGCCGGCTGCGGGGAACACAAGACCCGCTCGTCAACGACGGCAGCCTCGCCGAGTCAGTGACCCTGCTCCCCGAGGACGGTGTGATCTTGCTCGCGGCTCGATAGCAACCGGGGCCGGCGCCGGCCCTCTCGTCCGCACAGTCGGCCGGTGAGAGATCAGCCGGAGATGCCGGCAAACACCTGAGCGTAGAACTCCAGCAGGTTGCGGCGCGAGGTCGACCAGGAGAGCTCTTGCTCCACCCGCTGCCGGCCGAGTCGACCCATCTCCTTGCGACGCCGCGGGTCGTCCAGAAGTTCGTTCACGGCCGCGGCGAACGCAGCCTCGTCGTTGGCTGGCACGTACAGCGCAGCCTCGCCCGCTGACACCCGAGCCTCGACCAGGTCGAAGGAGACGAGCGGTCGACCCATTGCCATGTACTCGACCACCTTGTTCATCGTCGACACGTCGTTCAATGGATTCAGCGGGTCCGGCGACAGACAAACATCTGCGGTCGACAGGCACCGTTGAACGAACTCATCCGGCACACGTCCCGTGAATTCGACGACGTCGTCAAGCTCGAGCCGCTTGCTCAGTGCGACCATGTCGTCGAACGCGTCACCACCCCCCATGAACAGGGCATGGAAGTCGCGGCGGCCGTGATCACGCTTCAGATGGGCGAGAGCGCGAAGGGCGTAATCCACTCCATCTTGCGGTCCCATGACTCCGAGGTAGGCCAGGAGATGTTGCTTTCCCCGCCGCAGAGCGGGATCAGGCTCGAGCGGTACGAACTTCTCGAGGTTGGGGGCACTGCGCACCACGCGCACGCGCCCGGGATCCATACCGCCTCGCGTGATCGCCGCGCTTCGATAACTCTCGTTGGTGGAGATCACCCCGGTGGCCGCCAAGAACGTCACACGCTCAAGCAGTCGCGTTGCCCAATAGAGCACGCGTCCACCGCGCGCAAATCGTGACTGGAACAGCTCGGGAACAAGGTCGTGATGGTCGAACACGAAGCGAGTCTCACCGCGGATCCGCAGAACGAGCGCGACGAGGAACAGCAGATCGGGGGGATTGCACGCGTGCACCACGTGAACCGGCCGCCGTCGCTGGACCCGACGCGCGAGACGGATGCTGTGCCACAGGGCGAGCGAATACTCGCGGAGATAGCCGGCGGGACCGCCCGCTGCAGGCCGGAGGGGGTAGCGCAGGATGTGCACCCCGTCGATGACGACGTCGGGCTCGGTGTCCTGCTTCACACCGGCGGGGCAAATCACGGTCACGTCGTAGCCGGCCTCCGTCAGCGCCAGACTCTCCTGCCAGACCCGGCGGTCGAACGGCACGGACAGGTTCTCCACGAGAATGAGCACGTGTCGGGTCATCAGGGCACCTCCCGGGAGGTTTCGGACGTCGTACCGCACAGCTCGGTCAAGAGCTGTTCGTAGGCGCGGGCAGCGTCAGCAATCTGATAATCACGCTCGGCGCGACGTCGACCGTTCGCACCGAGTCGCTGGCAAAGCTCTCGATCGTCGGCGAGCTGGGCGAGTCGTCGGGCGAGGGAGTTGGGCTCGGAGACCGGAACGAGAAACCCGTTGTCGCCGTCATCGATCATGTCGCTCAGCGATCCGCAGTCGGTAGCCACGACCGGTACGGCCGCTGCCATCGACTCGATGACCACGATCGGCATGCCCTCGTGGACGGACGACAGGCACGAGACGTCGAGCCCGGCAAGCAATTGCGTCGCATCCCGGCGCGTGCCGGTGAATGTCGTTCGTGCGGCGATTCCGAGCCGTTGGGCGAGCAACTTCAATTCCCCGCCGCGCTCACCGTCGCCAATCACGACGAGACGGGCCTCGGGATGGGTCTCGATCAAGATGGCAAAGGCCTGCAACAACACGTGATGGGCCTTCTGAGGACTGAGCCGAGCGACGATACCGACGGCAAATTCCCCTGGCGCGACTCCGAGGATCGACCGGGCGCGTTCGCGGTCCGCCGAGGTGGGGACTGGTGGAAGCTCGATGCCATTGGGGATCACGACCTCTCGAATGCTGCGACCGGCGCTGATTCCGACGCCCTCTTCGCGGTGCAGGTAGTGGCCCTGCGCCGGCGAAAGGAGGACCAGGGCGTCCGACATGCGCATCGTCGCCGCCGCCCAGCGCGGAAGCACGCGCTTTCCAACGGATGTGAGGTCCATGTCGTGGGCAGCGACGATGTTGGCGGTCACGCCGGCAATACGCGCGGCGAGTCGTCCGAGCAGCAACGCTGCGCGATGGTGGTGGGTCACCAGGACGGCGTCTGTCCGGTCCCGGCGCAAGGCTGCGACAAGCTTGGGGAGGGTGCTGACGTCGAACCGGCTGGTCCTGCCGAGCACCTCGACGTCGAAGCCCGCGTCTGCGAAGTCTGCAGCGAGTGGACCTGCCTCACGCAGGCAGATGAGGCGCGGACGTACGACGCTCGGATCAAAGTGCCTGAACAAGTTCAAGAGGAAAACCTCGACACCGCCGACAAATGTCATGTCGAGCACAACGGCCAGCTGGAGAGGGCGGACGTCAGGGTCTCGTCTGGAGGACACTGCCTCAAGCACGGTCTCGACCGCCGCCTCGGCGCGCCGAACACTTGCGGAAAGACTGAACTCCGACTCGACACGCGACCGGGCCGCCGCACCCATGCGCCGTCGCAGGCCCGGCTCTGTGAGGACGGCGATGACTCGATCAGCCAGAAGTTGCGCGTCGCGCGGGGCGACGAGGTATCCGTTTACGCCTTCCTCGATCATCTCCGGAACGCCGCCGACTGCGGTACAGACCGCGGGACGCCCCGCCGCCATCGCCTCGAGCAAAGCCATCGGGAAGCACTCGATGGTGTACGACGAAAGGACGAACACGTCCATGGCACGCATCACGTCGGCGACGTCGGGCCGTACTCCGGTGAACACGACACGCTCCGCGATGCCGAGGCGGTTGGCGAGCGATTCGAGTTCAGGCCGTGTTGCTCCATCGCCGACGACCAGGAACTTGGCAGACGGAATACGATGACTGACCCGACGCGCCGCCTCAAGGAACAGGGCATGGTCCTTTTCCGGCCGAAAGGCGGCGACGATCCCGACGACAGCATCATCGGGGCCGATACCGAGCTCCGCGACGGCACGCCGGTCATCACTGGGCTCGAAAAGACCGGGGTCGACGCCATTGTGGATGATGCGAACCTTGTCGGGGGGATATCCAAGTTCGTCGACCATGTAGTCGGTCTGGGCATGGGCGACTCCGAAGTAGGCGGTGGTGACCGGATCAAGGACTCGGTCGAGCATCGTTCGCAACCGGCCGCGCGCTGTTACGTCACCGCAGTTGTGCACCCAGACCACGATCGCGCGGGTTCCCACGATTCGCGCGGCGATGCGTCCGAGCACCTCGGCGTTGAAGCCGCGTACGACCACGACGTCCGGCTCGATCCGATGCAACTCACGCACAAGATCGAGCGTCGCAGCCCACGCCTGCCGCTTGGAACGTCCCAACGCTACGGCCGGGACGCCATGCTTCGCAAGAGATCCGAAGAGAGCCCCCTCCTCTCCGATGCAGACGACAGACGGATCGAACCGTGTCGGGTCGAGAGCTGGCATCAGCGTCACAACATGACGTTCGGCTCCGCCGACATCGAGGTCCGGAACGATGTACGTCAGCCGTATCCGTCGCCTCAACGCGCTACCTCCGAGTACATGTCGTCCAACCGACGAACGACCACTTCGATGTCGAAACGCTCGATGACTCGCTGGGCCGCTTGAGCACCGAGTCGTGCCCGCAGATCCGCATCATTCACGACGGCGGCGAGCGGAGTCGCAAGACCATCGACATCGCCCGCCGGGACCAAGACCCCACAGTCGTCGTCGATGAGGTCAGGTATCCCACCTCTGTCGCTCGCCACGATGCACATGCCGTGCGCCATCGCTTCCAGGATTGCCATCGGCTGGCCCTCGTTCAATGACGGCAGTACCAGAACGTGAGACTCGCTCATCAATTGCGGTATGTCTCCCGGATCGACCCAGCCGAGGACTTGAACCGACTCGCCAAGGCCCAGCTCAGCCACCAGCTGGCGAGCTCGCTCAATCGAACCGTCGCCGGCAAGCGTGAGTTGCGTCGGGAGTACTCCTTGCCGGAGGACCTGTGCCCATGCCTCGAGAAGGACGAACGCACCTTTTTCTTCTCCGATCCGGCCGACGAAGAGGACGCGGACGGATTCACCCACCTTGGGCTGTGAAACGGGTTGCCGCAGTCGAACCGCGTTCGGGAGCACAACGATACGAGCACGCGGCGCTAGGCGTGCGAGCCGGTGCGCCCAGATTTCCCCGAGCGCTATCACGAGCGAGGAGGCCTCGAGCGTCGCACGCACGTACCGACGCATGAGACGAGGCAGGCGCGCATGGAATTGGTGGAACTCACCTCCGTGGATATGGAGGACGACAGGCACATGCACAACTCTGGCCAGCCACATGAGCACGCTCTTGCGAAAGAAGCTCCCGCCCGAGGCCATGTGAATGTGGACAAGGCTCGGACGGGCCGCTAGCGCAGAGAGGAAGCGAGGCAGCGCACGAGCAAATGCGACGCAGCGGACGAAGAGCGAGCCGTCGCGGTGGGTAGCGATGTGCCGCACATTCCAAGACGACCAAAGCGATGTTTGGCTCACCATCCGCACATACGCTGAAACACCACCTCGGGTCTCGAGTGCGGTGGAAACCCACAGGACCCAACGCGTGTTCACGACAGATTTTCCACCGGCTCGATCCGACTGCGCTCGCCCAGGTCGTTGCAGCGGCTCGCCTCCAGAGCCATTCCGACGAGCAACATCGTTGCGGCCACGGGAAAGTCGAAGAAGCGTAGGTCGACTGTCAGACCCGCCAGAATGACCGAACCGAGAAGCAGGAGAGCGAGAAGCACAAATTCGCGCACGAACAAGTCATTCGATTGAGATCGATACATTTCCGTAAGGCGCACAATGATGAGCACGATAGCCGTGAGCCACAACATCAGCCCCACGACGCCGAGCTCAACAAGAATTCCGAGCTCGTTAAAGTGCGACGCTATGCCATAGCCACGGACCCAGCTGACATCCTGCGAAAATTGTTGGTGGTGGACGGTGTTGATCGCCGTGAACCTGCCGATTCCCCATCCGGTGAACGGTTCTCGCTCGAATGCCCAGAGCGAAGTAGCAATCGAGTTGAGCCGGTCATGGATCTCATTGGCCGAGCCTATTCCCCCGGCATCTCGGTCTGCGCTCGTGAAGGTTGACCAGGTCGCGGCTACTCCGACCGTAACCACCAGAAGCACGGCGATGAAACCTCGCCGCATCGAATCCGAGCACATCGCACCGATCACGCACACGAGGACGAAGGCCAACCACACCGCTCTGGTGTGGGTGAGATATATTCCGTAGGCCGCAGCAACGGACGTGCCGGCGGAGAGCATGGTGATCCATCGGCGCGAGCGTGGCTGGACGGCGAGGAACAACCCCGCCAGGAAGCCGGCGGTGAGGGCAAGACCATTGACGACGGGCTGGTTGAACACCCCGTTGGCGCGCCCCACCCAGTTCGGTGAGTCGACGATGTAGCGAGGCCAGACCAGTCCCTGCGGACCATGAAACTGCATGATGCTGACCGCCGCCGAATAGCCGCCGAAGGCGAGAAGGGCCCAGAGCACGATCGTGACATCGGCGCGGCGCCGATAGAACGTCCGACCAACGACGTACATCGACAGTGGAATGGCGGTTCCGGTCAGGATGAACCGGTAAACGGAGAGTTCTTCGTTGGTGCGCGGATAGACAGCCTCAAGCGCATGGTTTGTGTCCAGCATCGAGTAGATGTTCCATGCGAGATACAGGACCATTGCGGACTCGACAATGCCGAGACGAGGCAGATGGTTCCTGCGAATAGAGAGCCAGATCGAGACCGACAGGAGTACTCCGACATAGGCCAAGACAAAGGGGTCGACCGGAAGGATGTCGGGCACCGCGAGTCGAAAAAACATCGCGATCAGGAGGTACAGGACCGCCAATCTGGGCTCGGCCAAGCCCGCGACAACGGCACCGCAGGCCACGATCAGCAATGGCAGATACAGCAGCAGATCGTGGGCAGAATCCGGGACGGCCGCAACGACGACCAGGGCGAACAGAGTGATCGGCAGCGCCAGACCGGCCCCCAAAGGGTTCCCCCGTCGATGACGGGCCCGCAGGAGCCCCCGCCCCACCAGTGATGGAGTCATCGTGCGTGCTGGATGTACGACATCAACCCGCGCCGGACTGGTGGCGTTCCGGCACGCCGCCACGTTCGATGAGAACAGCACCAAGGGTGAGCCCGCCGACGTGCTCCACGAGACGGACCCCGTTGACGACATCCGCCGTGCGGGTCGCCGACTCCTCGATCGCGATGAGGGTCACATCGGCCGCGGCGCAGAGAACCTGCGCGTCCGCGGCATCGACGATCGGCGGGCAGTCGATGATCACGACGTCTGCGTTCGCCCGGAGCTTGCCGAGCAGGTCGTCGAAGCGCTCCGCACCACCAGCCGGGGGGCCTTCCGCGTGTTCTCCCCACGGAACGACAAGGACGTTGGCCGCTGGTCCATCCTGCGCGACGTCGTGGACTGTGACTCCCCGGATGTCAGCGATGTAGTCGCTGGCTCCTGTTGCTTCAGACGTTGCGCCTTCAGCGTCGACGAGGATGGTTCGCTCGCCGTGCGATCCCCGCTGGACGGCCAAGGCGCGGGCCACGAAGGAGGCGGCCCTGTTCGTCCCAGCTCCAGCGACTGCGACCACCATCGGCCGCTGCTGGACGAAGCGGCTCACCACGTTGGCGAGCTGCCCGACACGCTGTTCGAACTGCGCCACGCCGCCGCGACGATCAATGCGGGGCAGCACGGTGAGCACTTCGAGTCCCGTTCTGTCACTCACGTCGAAGGCCGACTCGAGGCGCCGGGAGGCCGCTCCGAACGCCATCGCTGCGAAGCACCCGACCACCAGACCAGCAGCGAGCGGCAACGCAATGGTGCGAATGGGGCCGGGTGTCGTAGAGGTCACGGCCGATTCGAGTTGCACGACCTGCAGCTCGTTCGTGTTGTCGGCCGTGATCGCACTGATGCGATCCTGCACTTGGCCAGGTAACCCATCGGTCGCCTCGAGCGCATCGAGAACGGCGGCGACCGAGGCCTCACGGTTCGCTCGTACTCCGTCGTTGACCTGATCCCGAAGTGCCGTTGCCATTCTCGACGCCGCCGTCACCACATCGTCTGCATTCGGTGACGAGGCGATGACATAGAGGATCGGGCTGGCGACCACGGTCTCAGCCTTGAACGAGACATCCCCCGCTATTCCCGCCTGCTGACGCAGCTTCGCCTGGTAGGAGGGATCATTGAAGTAGCTGACGTATCCCTGGCTCATGATGGCGTCCTGCTCGGGTCCGCGCTGGGCGGAGACCACGGTGAGCGCGGCCTTGCTGGAGTACAGCGTCTCGCCGGTTTGCCATGAGACGATGCCAGCGACGATTCCGACGAGGGCGCCGGCCGCGACGAGCCACCAACGGCGTCGGATCCGCGAGATCTGGACCTGAAGCGCAGTCTGCGACGGTAAGTCGCCCGGCAGCCCGAACGTGCGGTAGACATCGGGGTGCGACGGGGCCACGGCTTGCGAAGACGCTCCGGTCGACTGACCGGAGCTCGACGTAGTTTGGACACCCGCCTGCCGACACCAAGCACGCAATGTGGTCGGGCTCACGCGCAGCCTTTCCCCGACGCGGATTGCTGCTGCGTTCAGGGAGAGCGAGGGATCGGCCTCGAGCACTTCGACGACAAGCCGGACAGCTCGCACCTTGAGCCCGTCAGAGTGTTTCTTCGTCGGTGCCACGCTTCACCCTCTCGCCGACTCGCCCACGATCAGCGACTCTCGGGTTGCGAAGTATAGGCGCCGGGGGTCGCTTCGTACTGGACTGCCGGAGGGCTGGGCCGACGCGGTGTGGTCTGAGATGACGACCATGTACAGTGCTCAGGCTGATCGCCACCGGAGTGGCCGCGTGGCTGCTACAGATGGCGAGAACGATGGCGAACAAGGGTGGCCCAGGGTCCGTCTCCGACGGCTGCGAGTTGCGGATCTTGGTGGAGAACAGCGAGTACTGGCTCCGGAACAACGGCGACCTCGCCATGCTTGACGTGACTCTTCGCCGGCTGCGCGATCGCTGGCCGGCTGCACGGCTCGCCGTGATGACCGACTCGCCCTCACTGTTGCGCTCCTACTTCCCTGACTGCGAGGCGGTGACGCACTTCGCTGATGAAGCCTGGGGAACGCCGACCGTCGCTGAGCGTCTCGCAGCGCGCGTAGGCCCTCGCTTCGTGGGTCCGGTCGTGATGGCATGGCTCCGGTCCAAGGTATTCGTGCGCCAGAAGTACAAGGGCGCCGTTCGAAAGGCTGCTCGAGCGTGGCGCCGAATCGTCGGACGACCGGGTCCAGCCGAACAGGGGGCATCTGCTGTGGGCCCACGGCTCCCCGACGTCGTCTTGTCGGCGGCCCGACACTCGTCGCTGGTCGTGGTTCTCGGCGGCGGGTACGTGACGGACGCGGACGCCGCCCAGGCGAACCGGGTATTCAATCTCGTCGAGTATTCACGTGAGCACGATGTGCCGGTGGTGATGGTGGGACAGGGCATCGGCCCGCTCGAGGATCCCCTCCTCCGCGCCCGAGCAGCCGAGGTGCTGCCACGCGTCAACCTCATCGCGGTGCGCGAGCGCCGCGGCGGCCCAGCGCTCCTCGAGGCACTGGGAGTGCCCGCAGACCGCGTGGTGATCACGGGCGACGACGCGATCGAGCTTCCGTACGGGCTTCGGCGGGACACCCCTGGTAACGACTTGGGCGTGTGCATCCGGGACACGACCTACGCTCCGATCCCGACCAGCGCCCGCCAGGCGATCTCGACGTCGGTGCGGGCCGCAGCCGGCGATCTCGGGCTGCGCCTGTCACCAATCTTCATCGCGGAGTTTCGGTCGCAGGATCGCCGGTCGACGATGCCGATCGTCCGCGGAGTGAAAGGGGCCCGGCGTCCCCTCGGTCGGTATGTCGCCCCACGAGCGATTGCCGAACGGGTCTCAGGCTGCCGGGTGGTCGTGACGAGTGCATACCACCTCGGGGTGTTCGCCCTCTCGCAGGGCATTCCCGTGGTCGCCCTGTCCTCGTCGAAGTACTACGACGACAAGCTGTTCGGGCTCGCCGACATGTTCGGCGAGGGCATGAGAGTGATCAACGTCGGCGACGACGGGTTGGCGGCGCGGCTCGACGACGCCATCCACGCCGCCCACGCCGAGGCTCCGGAAATCCGCCATGCCCTGCGCGAGCGGGCGGCGGCCCAGATCCAGAGCAGCCTGGCCGCATTCGAGCGTGCGTATGAGTTCGTCGGTAGCGCACCGGAGGGCCCGCACTCGCGATGACCGATGCTCTCAGCGAGCGCCCGGCCGAGTCGGCTCCGGGGAGTGAGAAGCCGCTGCGCTCGCACATCGGACGCGTGGCGGCGGCGTCGGCTGTCGCGCTCGTCGTCGGGGAACTCATCACCGTCGGACAGACGGTCGCCCTGGCTCGACTCCTATCACCGACGGAAGTCGGCATCTTCGTCGCCGGAACCGTCCTCGTGACGTTCGTCGGCACCTTCGCCGAAGGCGGACTGCGCGCCGGGCTCGTCCACCGCGAAGACCACCTTGCCGACGCGGCCGAGACGGTTTTCTATGCCACCACGATCGGAGGCGTGCTGATGGCGATGGCGGCGCTCGCTGCGGCACCGGTCATCGGCATGCTCGTCGATGATCGCCACGCCGGGGTCGTCGCTGCGGCTTCCTCCGGCGTCGTGCTGCTTCATGCGCTCACCAACGTGCCAGAAGCGATGCTGCAGCGCGAATTCAGCGTGCGTCGTCGACTGATCGTCGGCCCGGCGGTCGCCGTGTCCTATGCGGGCGTCGCCGTGACAACGGCAGCGCTCGGCTGGGGTGTTTGGAGCATGGTCGCCGGCCTCTACGCCTCCTCTCTGGTGTGGGTCGTGAGTTTGTGGATGATCACCGACTGGCGTCCCGGCAGGGGGCGGGCGTCCATGGCGATGTGGCGGGAGTCCGCCCGATACGGCCGACCGCTCGTGCTCGGCATGATCGGAGCACGAGTTCAGTCGGTGGCCGAGACCACGGTCGTCGGGGGCTCGTTGAGCCCGGCAGCGCTCGGTCAGTTCCGGTACGGCCAGAGGATCGCACTCATACCGGTCAGAGGCATCATCGAGGTCGGTGCGACGAGCCTGTTCCCGGCGTTCTCTCGAATCAGGGGAGACGCGGACCGCTTGCGCGTGGCCTACCTTCGCGCCGTTCACTGGGCGTTCGTCGGGTCTGCGTTGGTCGGCGGCCTGATGATCGCGCTCGGCACACCGGCCGTCGTGGTTGTTCTCGGCGAGCCATGGCGTCAGGCCGGGGTGGTCGTGGTGGCGATGTCCGGCCTCGGCCTCGGCAAGGCGCTGATCTCCGTCAGCGAGGAGGCGATCAAGGGCGGGGGCAGGACGGGGCTACTGAACTGGTACACGGCCACGGAGGTGCTGCTCGGTATCGGGCTCCTCGTCGCCCTGGTCCATCTGTTCGGGGTCGTGGGTGCCGGAGCGGCGATCTCGGCCACAGCGGTGATGGTCGGCATCACGTGCGTCTGCCTAGCCGCACTGGTCGTGCGGTTTTCAACGCGCGACATCCTGGGCGCGTTGCTCCCGCCACTTCCCTGCGCCGCGCTGTCGACCGCGATCACGGCAGCTCTCGAACATCTGGTCCTGCAGTCGGATACTCGGCCCATCGTGGTCGGACTCGGGTTCCTTGCGATCGACACGGCGGTCTTCGTCGTCACCTACGTTGCAGGATTGGCGGTCGCGGCACCGGCCACGACCTCGGCATTGTGGCGCCTGGTCGGCCGGGCCCGGCGCACGTTGCGGACTCGTTGACCGCCACGCCTACTCGAGAATCTCGAGCGGGTTCGCCATGGGCTGGACCCAGGTGACGATGGCGTCCGGAGCGGCCAGTTGACCAATGAGATCCACAGTCAAATCGATCGACCCCCCAGACGGAATCTCGACGAAGGTGGAGTACACATTCCAGCCCTGCTCGGTCGACCGCTCCAGCTCGAGCTCGGTCCCATCGAGCGTGGCGCCAACAAGATCGAGCGAGCTGTAGAACGACACATAGAGGCGGGTTGTCCCGGGCGGCAGGCCGACCTCACTGCCGATGATGTACCTCGGAAGTCCGCTGTTGGGAGCGGTGTTGGTCAGAACGAGCCTGATCGTGGACGTCGTCACGCCGCTCGCATCGGTCGAGGTCTCGTACGACGCGCTGCGTTCCAGAAAGCTGTCGATCTTGCTGCCGGCCGCGTTGGCGATGGTGACGGACCATCCGTTGCGGCCACTCGGCGTCGGGATCGCGCCGCCTGCCGCGAGGCGGTCGAGCAAGACCTGTTCTCGCGGGTGTGCGCTCCACATCAAGAGTCGTCGGTCGCCGACGTACGGTCCGATCTCCCGAGCGAACGCGATCGGATCGGGAAGTTGACCGTGCATCATGCGATCGAACGCGATCGCTGCCGCCTCGCCCAACGCATCGGTGCGTCGTTCGTTGTCCTCGGATCCGACGATGTACTGGTCGCGAAGCAGGAACCAGAGAGCGTTGTCGCTGTCCAGGTCGACGCCGAGGCTGTCGAGGTGGATCGGGCCGGTGTAGTTCAAGAAGCTCGCGACGACGAACGGATCGACGGCGATCACTCCGTCGATGTGTTGACCCGTCGCTTGCTCGTACAGGTCCGCCGCGATCGAGCCGACCCACGGAAAGCTGGGCGTCACGGCGAGGTTGCGGAATGCCGCATCCCCGACGAGCCCGGCCCCGTCGTTGTCGAAGCCGAACCGTCCGTAGCGCGCCCGGAACTCCTCGAAGCCGTTGACGCGGCCCCCGGCGTTCTCCACGAGCGTGTCGAGATCACTCGCCCGGCCCGCCGGACCGAGCGTCAGGCGTCCGTCAACCACAGCGAGCTCGGCGTAGCTGCCGACGAAGCCGCCCAGACCGCGCGACTCGGACGGGGTCGTGAATAAGAGCAGATAGGTGCGAGGACCGGCGGCGCCCAGCATGTCGGGTGCGAGCTCGATCGCGTTCAGCGCGTTGTCGAGCGACGGAAGGTGCTCGGCGAGGCTGTCGTCGAACTCGTCCAGCTCCTCAGTTGCCCGGCCGACGAGCCACACCGATCGCGAGCCGACCGACTCCTCACGGAGCTGCACGAGCTCGTCACGGACCCGATTGAGCGGCGCTTGAAGGGCGACGAGCGCCTCGAGGTCGATCCGGGAGTCGGTCACCCTCAACTCGTCGAGGTCGACCTCGCCGAGCGCCGCGGCCACCGCTGAGGCGCCGTCGGCGCCGATCTGGCTCAAGCGCTCCAGAGCATTGCGATGCTGCGCGACGACGGGCACGGCTCGGGCCGGGAACGTCAGTATCGAGTTGACCTCTTCGTTCGCCGACTGCAGGAGGTCGGCGGACCGCTGGAACCACATGGCTGCCGCTTCGAAGTCGCCCGACTCCACGGCGGCGACTCCGAACTCGGCCGCGTCCACGCCGTCCACGAGTTCCTGACGGGAACGCAGCGTGACGATTCCGAACGCCGCACTCGACGCGACGACCGAGAGGCACAGCAGTGCTGACGTCAGCCACACGACCCTGCGCACACGACGGGAGAACGCCCGAAGACCGACCACGGCGACGATGACAGCCGTACCGCAGGCGACCAACGCCGACAGCCCGAGAACGCCCCGCAGCTCACTACGCGCCAACGCGTTGAGACAACAGCCCCACGACGCGGCGAGCAGCCACGAACGGAGGGGGACGGCCGTCAAGAGCGGCACCAACGCCAACACCAGGGCACTGCCAGCCACGACGGCAGGGACGAGGGCCCCGGAGATCACGATTGACGAGGTCGCCGCCACCACCAACGTCCATGCGGGGGCTCGGGAACCGAGAGCACCCGCGGCACCAGCAGCGCCAGCGACGAGAATCACGTCGACTCCTGCCTGACCGGTGGGCGAGAGACCACGGCCGAGAACGATCAAGGCGACGCAGGACCCGAGCAACGGTGCGAACCTCGATACCGCCGGCGCACGCCTCGGTTGTTCGCGGAGCGCCGGGACCACCGGCGGAGCATACGAGTCGGCATCCCGGATCACGTCGCACTTCGCCCATTTAGTGCTTGGCACGCATAGCGCGTTCCGCTATAGTGCCGCTCAGTTCTCACGCGAGAACGGCGGCCCGCGGCGGCGGGGAATCTGATGGATCCTTGCGGAAGGATGCATCGCATGCCCGGAGACGGGCGGCGGACAACAAAGGCGGAATTGACATGAAGACGCGTATTGCGCGGCTTGCTACCACATTGCTCATCGGCGGCGCGTTCGTCGTCACGACTGTACCCGCGGGCGCATCGGCTCTTGGTGGCGAGGCGCCCAGCGTCGCTCCGGCGGCCGACTGCGGCGGCAGCGACTACCCCCTCACCACGTGCACGACCGTGGCACAGCCCACGCTGACGGTCGAGTTGGTGGCCCCGCTCTGTGAGCACGACACCCCCTATCTCGTGTATCGGGTGAGGGCCACCGGGACGTCGGCGACGACCGTCACCATCACCTTCCGCGGTGCCGGCGGCGAGGAGTTCGTGTACACGAACCAGCCGCTCTCGGGCCGCGTGCTGTGGCCGGGTGCGGTGGTCTCGGGGGGCGCCACGATCGACTGGCCGGGCTGGACGCAGAACTCCGACGGCTCCTGGACCGAAGGGGACGAGTGGAGCTGGGCCCGTGCGCCGCTGACCGTCTACTTCCAGGTCAATCCCGAAGCGTCGGCGTCGGTGACTTATCCTCCCGCGAGCCCGCTCTGCGTACCCGGGCCGCGAGTGGAAGGCGGCGGTGGCCAGACGCCGTCGTTCGTCTTGCCCGAGACCCTCTGAGCTTCGTCGTATGGGGCTCGGGCTGCGGCGGCAGCCCGAGCCCCGTCGTCCGGCGCATTCGTCGCCGGTAGCAGGTGGCCGGTTCGGTGCCCGCCTCGGCGGAGCGAGCACTGGATCGGCCCCCCTGCGATCGACACATCGCGGACCAGATCCGCCAGCTCTCGTCGCCTTCGCCATGGCGACGAACGGCGTCGTGGTGGGCTCGGGGGTCCGCCATCGATCCTGCCACGGCGCCCTCTTATGACGGCTCATGCCGCCCAGCACGCACACCGTCGTGCCAATGGCGGTGAGCACGCGTCACGCTTCGGGAAGTGCGCCCTGCCGCCGGCCAGGGTCAGCGCACGCCGGCGCGTCGTTCGGCTGCCTCCACGGTGTTGCGGAACAGCATGGCGATCGTAGTGGGCCCCACGCCGCCGACGCGCGGCGTGATCCACCCGGCGACCTCCTCACAACGCTCGTCGACGTCGGGGAGCAACCGCCGACCCTCGTAGCGGACGCCGCCACCGACGACCACGGCCCCCGGACGGATGTGCTCGGGCTGGAGGATTCCCGGCACGCCGGCGGCGGCGATCACGATGGGGGCCCGGCGGGTGTATTCGGGCCAGTCGGGCACACCGGTGTGCACGACGGTGACCGCGGCGTTGGCGGTGGGACGCTTCAAGGAGAGCAGGAGCGACAGCGGCCGGCCGAGCGTGAACCCGCGGCCGAGCACCACCACCTCACGACCCGAGACCGGGATCTCGTAGAACGCCAGCAGCGCCTCGATACCGGCAGGCGTGCACGGGATCGGCCCGTCCATGCCAAGCGCCAACCGACCCATGTTCATCGGATGCTGACCGTCGGCATCCTTGTCGGGGTCGAGCTCGGCCAACGCCGCCTCGTAGTCGATGTGCGGCGGCGTCGGGTGCTGGATGAGCACCGCGTCGATCTCGGCAGCGGCATTCATCTCGCGAACGGCGGCCACGACGTCGGCCTGGGATGCGTCGTCGGCGAGATGGATGTGGGCGTTGGCGAACCCGAGCTCGGCCGCCCGCTCCTGCTTGATGCGGATGTATCCCTCGGACGCCGAATCGCTGCCCACGAGGATCGTGCCGAGGCCCGGGTTGTGACCGGCGTCGCGCAACCGGGACACCCGTCCGTCGAGGTCGGCGAAGATCGCATCGGCGACGGGCTTTCCGGGCATCATCACGGCGGACATGGGGCCAGATGGTAGGGGTGACGGGCAGCCAACGCCCCCTCACGGCCGCCGGGCGACTACCTGCGTCCGGCCGGCGGCCCAATAGCCTTGCGACCGATGAATCCTCCTCCTTCCCCAACCGTGCAGCCCGCCGACGGGCGCCTCGGTGTTCTCACCGTCGGGCTCGGTGCCGTCGCCTCGACCCTGATCGCAGGTGTCGAGCTCGTCAAGCGAGGCCTGGCCCAGCCGATCGGCTCGCTGGCCCTCATGGACACGATCCGCCTCGGCAAGCGCACCGATGACCGTCACCCCTTCATTCGTGACTTCGTGCCGCTGGCGCCGCTCGACGACATCGTGTTCGGCGCCTGGGACCCGTTCCCGGACGACGCCTACGTCGCCGCCCAGCGGGCCGGCGTGCTCGAGGGCGGCAAGCACATCGAGCAGGTGTCGGAGGCACTCCGCGACGTCCGCCCGATGCCGGCGGCGTTCGACCGCACGTACGTGAAGAACATCGACGCCGACAACGTCCAGGCGTCGATCGACAAGCGCTCGATGCTCAACGCGATCCGCGAGGACATCAACCGCTTCCGTGAGGAGAAGCAGGTCGACCGCGTCGTCATGCTCTGGGCGGCGTCGACCGAGATCTTCATCGAACCCGGCCCGGCCCACATGGACCTCGAGTCCTTCGAGAAGGCGATCGACGCCAACGATCCCACGATCGCCCCGTCGATGCTCTACGCCTACGCCGCCCTGCTGGAGGGCGTGCCGTTCAACAACGGGGCCCCGAACCTCGCGGTGGACACACCGGTGCTCCGCCAGCTGGCAACCGAGCGCAACGTCCCGATCTCGGGTAAGGACTTCAAGACCGGCCAGACGCTGGTGAAGACGGTGCTGGCCCCGATGCTCAAGGCCCGCATGCTCGGGTTGTCGGGTTGGTACTCCACCAACATCCTCGGCAACCGCGATGGCGAGGTGCTCGACGACCCCGACAACTTCAAGACCAAGGAGGAGTCGAAGCTCGGCGTGCTCGAAGACATCCTCCAGCCCGACCGCTTCCCCGAGCTCTACGGCGACATCTTCCACAAGGTGCGCATCAACTACTACCCGCCCCGCGGCGACAACAAGGAAGGGTGGGACAACATCGACATCTTCGGGTGGCTCGGCTACCCGATGCAGATCAAGGTCGACTTCCTGTGCCGCGACTCGATCCTCGCCGCTCCCCTCGCGCTCGACCTCGTGCTGTTCTCCGACCTCGCCCAGCGCGCCGGGCTCGGCGGCATCCAGGAATGGCTGAGCTTCTACTACAAGAGCCCGCAGGTGGCGCCGGGCCTCTACCCCGAGCACGACCTCTTCACCCAGTTGGTGAAGCTGAAGAACACCCTGCGCTGGCTGATGGGTGAGGACCAGATCACCCACCTCGGCCGCGAGTACTACGCCGCGGTGTAGCGCCGGGGCGCCCGGGCTCGACGAACGAGGGCCTCACGGTCGGTGCCTGGCACCAACCGTGAGGCCCTCCGCCGTCGATGGCCGCTGTCACGCCGGCAGGGGGAGCCCGTCGGCTTCGAGTGTCAGGTCGATGACCAGCTCGAGCGATCCTTCGCCGTCCGCGTGCATCGTGATCGCCTGGTTCTGCGTCACCGACATCGCCAGCGGGTTGTCGCGACGTCCGACCACGGTGCCGGTGGCGAGGACGTCGCCGTCGACGTCGGTCCCCTGGATCTCGTCGGAGAACTCCGACGAGGCGGTCATCTCCAAGGTGTACGTCTCGGCGTCGAGGGCGACCAGCTCGTAGTCGAGTGTCATCGGGATCTCGATGCCCTCGGACTCGATCTCGGTCTCCTCGGACCACGTGTCGCCGACGGCCACCGCCACCTCGGGGAAGGTGACCGTCGCCGCCTGGGCCTGATCGCCGAACTCCTCGAACGCGTCACGCTGGTCGTCGGTCAGCGAGTCCTCGTCGGCGAGTTCGACGTCGCCCATCTCACCGTCCGCATCGAACTCCTGCGTGTAGCTGACACCGACGAGATCATCGAGCGTGGACAGGTCGGCTCCGTCCGGGGCCTCGAGCACCTCGGTCGAGTCGAACGTGATCTGGAGCACGCCACTGCCGTCCTCGTCGACCTCGATCACCTCGGACGTCATCGCCATCTCGAAGTCCACCGTGAACGACTCCCCGCCGAGCATGCTGCCGCTCATCTCGGTCGTGAAACGTCCGGTCTGGACGGCGGTCTGGCCCACCTCGTAGGCGATCGGGAACTGGATCTCGTCGGCGGCTGCGGCGGTGGCCGCATCCGAGGTCGGCGGCTCGCTCGACGCGGCGCCGGCGGTGCCGGCAGCCAGTCCGGCCACGGCCAGGCCGCACACGGCACCTCCGGTCATGGCGCGGCGGACGATCGGGGTGATTCGATTCGTAGTCACGGAGGATCCGACGTGGCGACACCGCCGCGAGTTCGGGCGCAGGCGCCCGCCCCGTCAGCCGGCGGTGGTCGAGTCGGTGGTCGAGTCGGCAGGGGTGTCGCTCGGCGACGTTCCCTCGTCCAGCGGCTCGATGCCCTCGGCGCGAGTCGCGACGTCCACGGACATCTCGAGCGTGCCCTCCCCCTCGACCGACATGTCGACGAGCTGGCGGAGCTGCGCCGTGACGGCGAGCGGGTTCTCGACGTCGCCACGGATGACGCCGCGGGCCGAGATCGACCCGGTGACGTCCTCGCCGCCCACCGTGTCGTCGATCGGGCTGCCGTATTCGACGGTGATGGTGTACACGCCATCCACGACGTCGATCAGCTCGTAGCGGTCGATCACGACGATCTCGACACCCTGCGAGAGCAGCGTCGAGTCGCTCGCCCAGGTCGCCCCGACGCCGACGGGCTCGGTGGGGAACGTGATCGTGCTCGTCGACGCCTGACCGATCATGTCCTCGGCAGCCGCCCGCTGGGCGTCGCTGAGCGAGTCCTCGTCGACCAGCTCCGTGTCGACGACGGAGCCGTCGGCCGCGTACGTCTCCCGGTAGCGAACTCCGACGAGGTCTTCGAACGCTCCGGTGTCGACGCCTTCGTCGGAAGCGTCGACGGCCGCCGCGACGTACTCGGACTCGACGACCGCACCACCGTCGTCGGTGAGCTCGACGACCTCCGAGTGGTACTCGACCGAGACGGTGATCGAGTACTCGTCGTCGGTCGGGCCGCTCACCGAGACCGAGGAGGTGAACTCGCCCGAGAGGGTCGCCGTCTGTCCGACGGCGAACGCCGCGGGGAGGACGTAGGTGTCCCCCGATCCCGTGTCGTCGACGACGACGGTGCCCGGCACGACCGTCGCCTCGTCGTCCCCGCCACAGCCTCCCAGCACCCCCGCCCCGACGAGCAACACGACGACGGCAACGTTGGAGTGGCGCACGACGAGACACCCTATTGACCGAGACCACCACCACCCACCACCCTCCGGTGAGACGCGACGGCCCAGGCCGAAGTGCCGACCCAGCGCGCTCGCAGCGGCCTATTCCGTACGCACATCCATCGTTCAACCCTCACCGAAGCGGGAGGAGCGTCCGCAGTGCAGACTCAGGCGATTCAGCGAGCGCAGCGAGCGTCCCGAAGTCCGAGGAGGTAGGGCGGCGGAGCGCTAGCGGAGCCGCCCGGCGCGCGCGGCCTGCGTGGCCGGGGAACGCAACAGCGCGACAACGTCCGGAGTTCAGCGAGCGCAGCGAGCGTCCTGAAGTCCGAGGAGGTAGGGCGGCGGAGCGCTAGCGGAGCCGACCGGCGCGCGCGGCCTGCGTGGCCGGGGAACGCAACAAAACGGCCCGGCGGGGATGGAACCCGCCGGGCCGTTGCGGCACTCAGGAGGTAAGGAGCGCCGATGGATGGCCGCACGCCGGAGCGCGCGACGCGAGGGTCAGCTCACGTAGCCGATGTTGGTCCAGTCACGAGGCGTCATGAAGCCGAAGGCGCCGATGTTGGCGAGGTCGGCGTTCACCGCGATCAGCTCGGGCCGCTGGTACAGCGGGAGCGTGTGGCCGTACTCCCACAGGATCTGGTCGATCTGGTTGGCGAGCTCGGACCGGGTTTCGTCGTCGGTGTTGGTCGCCAGGTCGGCGAGCAGCGGCTCGAGCTCGGGGATCGACGAGAACCCGAAGTTGCTGTCGGAGCCGTCGCCGTAGAGCTGGTTCACGCCACGGAACGGGAACGGGGTGCCGAGCCACGAGAAGGCGATCACCTCGAAGTTGCCCGCCACCAGCTCGTCGGACCAGTTGTCCTGCGTGAGGTCGACGATCTCGACCTCGATGCCGACGTCGCCGAGCTGGGCCTGGAAGAGCTGCGCTTCGTTCTCCGACACCGGCACGCCGACGATCTGCGAGAAGCGGATCGTCAGTCGCTGACCGTCCTTCTCACGCACGCCGTCATCGCCCATCACCCAGCCGGCGTCGTCGAGGATCGTCGCCGCCACCTCCGGGTCGTAGCGGCCCCACTCGCCGCCGTTGTCCTGGTACCACTGCGAGTTCTCGACGACGATGTGGTTGTTGAGCGGCTTGGCCGGCCACGGGATGCCGGCGAGGTCCGACGCCCCGATCGCCGCCCGGTCGAGCGACAGCTGGATCGCCTGGCGGATGGCTTGCTCCTGCACCAACCCGCCGTTGGGCCCGGAGTTCATCGTGAAATGACGCCAGTTGGGACCGGCGGCGGCGCGGATCTCGCCCCCGGGCGTGCTCGACGCCAGGGCGTAGCCATTGGCGTCGACACCGATGTCGTAGTAGTCGAGCTCGCCGTTGGCGAACGCCTGGCCGGTGGCATCGGACGACACCACGCGGAAGATGATCTTGTCGAGCAGGGGCGCCTCGCCCCACCAGTCGGGGTTGGGCACCATCTCGATGACGCCCTGGTTGGCGTCGTACGTGCCGACGATGAACGGCCCAGCGAACCAGTCGTTGTTGAGCTCGCCGATCCAGCCCGTGTTGTAGGTCTCCGGGTCGGCGATCGTCGCCGCCGGCTGCAGGTTGCTGAACAGCGCCTCGTAGTCGGGGTAGTCGCGGCAGAACTTGACGACCACCTGATATTCGTCGACGCCCTGCTCGACGGCGCCGATGAGGTCGAACCCTTCGGTGTCGCGGACCTGGAACTCCTCGTTCACCCCGTTGAGGGCGAGCCACGTGGCCTCGTAGTCGACCCAGGTGATGGGGTCCCCGCTGTTCCAGTGGGCCTCGGGGTTGAGCGTGTAGGTGACGGTGTAGGGGTCGTCACCAAGCTCGCACGGCGCTCCCGATGTCCCGGCGGCGTCCGATCCGGCCGGCTCGGTCGTCGCCGTGGCCGGGCGCCGCAGTCCGGTGGCGGCCGTCTCGGTGGCGGCCGTCTCGGTGCCGGCCGTCTCGCCGGCCGTGTCGCCGCCGCTCTCCTCCACGGAGAGCACGTAGTCGGTGTCGACGGTCAGCTCGCCGTTCTCGTCGGAGAGGAACGGGAAGTACGACATCGGCTCGATGATGTCGGAATAGTCGATCTGGCCGCCGTCGGGGTGGTTGATGTTCCAGTTGTCGGCGAGCGACGCGACGGGCCAGCGCAGCTCGCCGCCCTGCTGCAGGTTCTCCCGCGGCTGGGGATTGATGTTGATCGTCGTGTTGGGATCGAGCTCGGTCGTCGGTCCGGCAGCGTCGTCCGGCGGGGCGCTCTGAGGTCCCCCGGCTGCGGCGACGCCGGCACCGCCGACGGCCACGACAGCCGCGACGGCTGCGGCAGCGCGGAGTGGTCCCCGCACGGTTCGAGTAGATCTCATCGATGTCCTCCCGGAACTCATGATGTCGGTTGCTTGTCGCGCACGACCTCGACCACTCGTTGGAAGTGGCAGGCCACGGCGTGGTCGCCCGCGGTCCCGACGAGGTCGGGATCGTCGGAGACGCACCGTTGGCGGTCGGCGTCGCCCAGGGTGGCGAACAGGGGGCACCGCGTCCGGAAGCGACATCCGGACGGGCGCTCGAGGGGGCTCGGCAGGTCGCCCTGCAGCAGGATCCGGACTCGCTCGCGCTCCTTGACCGGATCGGGAATGGGGATCGCCGACAGCAGCGCCTGGGTGTAGGGGTGCCGCGGCTCGGCGAACAACTGGTTCGTCTCGCCGATCTCGACGATGCGGCCGAGGTACATCACCGCCACGCGGTCGGCGATGTGGCGGACCACCGCCAGATCGTGGGCGACGAACAGATAGGAAAGCCCGAGGCGCGACCGCAGCTCGTCGAGCAGGTTGATCACGCCGGCCTGAATCGACACGTCGAGCGAGGCGACCGGTTCGTCGAGCACCACGAGCTTGGGTTCGAGGGCGAGTGCTCGGGCGATGCAGATGCGTTGGCGCTGGCCACCGGAGAAGTGCTGCGGGTAGCGGCTCACGTGCGACGGCTCGAGCCCGACGAGCTCCATCAGGTCGGCGACGCGTACGGCGATGTCGGCCTTCGACATCCCGTGGGTCCGCAACGGTTCGGCGAGCAGGTCGAACACCGGCATCCGGGGGTCGAGCGATGCCATCGGATCCTGGAACACGACCTGCAGGTCGCGCCGGATCGCCGTGCGCTCGGCCCGGCCCGACAGCGAGGCGACGTCCCTGCCGAGAACCGCCACCGACCCGGCCTCGGGGGGCAGGAGGTCGAGGATCTGCAGCAGGGTGGTCGTCTTCCCGCAGCCCGACTCGCCGACGAGACCCAGCGTCTCTCCCTCGCGGATGTCGAACGACACGCCGTCGACCGCGTGCACGGTGCCGATGCGGCGCTTGAACACGGCGCCCTTGGTGAGCGGGAAGGACTTGTGCATGCCGTCCACCCGCAGCACCGTCACTCGGTCGTCCCGGTCGACGGCCGCGAGCACCGGCTGGGTCCGTTCGGGGACGGGGAAGATGTCGGCGTAGCCGAGGTTCCCGCCGGCCACCTCGTCGCTGCGGACGCACGCCACCCGGTGATCGGCCCCGGAGTCGACCGGCTCGAGCACCGGCTCGAGCTCGCGGCAGCGGTCCTCGGCGAGGGGACAGCGCGGGGCGAACGGGCAGCCCGGCGGCAGGTCGAGCAGCGATGGGGGGTTGCCTTCGACCGGGGCGAGCGGACCCCGCTCGCGGTCGTCGAGACGCGGGACCGACCCGAGCAGGCCGATGGTGTAGGGCATGCGCGGGCGCTGGTAGATGTCGTCCACCGAGCCGGTCTCCACGGCGCGGCCGGCATACATCACCTGCACGCGGTCGGCGAGGCCGGCGACCACGCCGAGGTCGTGGGTGATCATGATCACCGCCGCCCCGGTCTCGTGTCGGGCCGTCTTGAGGACCTCCAGCACCTGGGCCTGGATGGTGACGTCGAGCGCGGTGGTCGGCTCGTCGGCGATGATGACGTCGGGGTCATTGGCGATCGCCATGGCGATCATCACCCGCTGGCGCATCCCCCCGGAGAACTCGTGGGGGAACGACTTCAGGCGCATTCGCGGGTTGGGGATGCCGACGAGCTCGAGCAGCTCGGCGGCTCGGCGGCGCGCCGCATCCCCTCGAATCGACGAGTGGACCTGAAGCGCCTCGACGATCTGGTCGCCGACGGTGTAGATCGGAGTGAGCGCCGACAGCGGGTCCTGGAACACCATGGCGATCTCGGTGCCGCGGCGCCGGGACAGCTCCCGGTCGGTCCGACCGAGCAGCTCGTCGCCGTGCAGGGTGACCGAACCGGACACCTTCGCCGAGGCGGGGAGCAGCCCCATGATCGCCATCGAGGTCACCGACTTGCCGGAGCCCGACTCGCCGACGATGCCCAGCACCTCGCCGGCGGCGACGTCGAACGACACCCCGCGGACGGCGCTCACCACGCCGTCCTCGGACGGGAACGACACGTGCAGGTCGCGCACACTGAGCACCGTCCCGGCTGCGGTCCGCCGGGTCTTGCGCTCCACCGTCCCGAGCTCGCTCATGCGCGCCCTCCCGACCGTGAGGACGGGTCGAGGGCGTCGCGCAGCCCGTCGCCCACGAAGTTGATCGACACCACCATCAGCACGAGGAATCCGGCACCCGAGTAGAACGTCCACGGGTACGTGGTCGCCATCCGGGCTCCGTCGCCGATCAACGTCCCGAGCGACACGTCCGGCGGTCGGATCCCGAAGCCGAAGAACGACAAGCCCGTCTCGGCGATGACCGCGGCGCCGATCGCCAGCGTCGCGTCGATGATCAGCAGGGACGAGATGTTGGGCAGGATGTGGCGCAGCACGATGCGCCAGCCGGGCACGCCCATGTAGCGGGCGGCGGTGACGTACTCTCGCTCCTTGACCGACATGGCCAGGCTGCGGACCACGCGCGCCGACAGCATCCAGCCCAGCCCGGCGAGCATCACGACGAGCAGCAACAGGCTGCTGCCGCCCCCGGCGACGTTGATGATGATGGCGATGATCAGGAACGCCGGCAGCACCAAGAGGAGATCGATCACCCACATCGCGATGCGGTCGAACCAGCCGCCGAAGTAGGCGGCGAACGAGCCGACGAGGGCGGCGATCGTGGTCGAGCCGAGCCCTACGGCGAGGCCGATCAGCATCGACTTGCGCAGACCCTGGAGCGCCATGGCGAACAGGTCGCGGCCGTTCTGCGTCGTGCCGAACCAGTGCCGGCGGCTCGGTCCCTGGAGGTTGTAGCCGGGGTCGAGCTCCGTGTGGGTCCAGTCGGCGATCAGCCACGGGCCGGCGAGCGCCAGCAGGGCGAGCATCACCAACACGACCAACCCGGCGACGGCCATCCGGTTGCGCCGGAACCGGCGCCACACCAGGGCCCGTCGCGAGAAGCGCTGGCGAGGGGCGTCGGCGTCGGGCTCAGCGAGCTCGCCGAACGCTTCGGTGTCGATCTGGAGCGGGACGGCGCTCACGACACCCTCACCCTGGGGTCGAGCACCACGACGAAGAGCTCTGAGGCGATGGCACCGACCATGACGCACACGCCCGAGAAGGCGGCGACAGCGACCGTGCCGTGGACATCCTGGTTGAGCAGGGACTGGATGAAGTACTCGCCCATCCCGTGCCAGCCGAACAACGTCTCGGTGAACGTCGCGCCGACGAAGATCGTGGCCACCTGGAAGGCGAACAGCGTTCCCGTGGGGATCAACGCGGTCCGCAGCCCGTGCTTGAACACGGCCCGGCGGCGGCTCAGACCCTTCGCCTGGGCGGTGCGGACGTAGTCCGCACCGAGCGTGTCGAGCATCAGGTTGCGCTGGTAGCGACTGAAGAAGGCGATCTGGGTGAGCGCCAGACCGATCGTCGGCAGGAGGAGGTGCTGCAGCCGATCGAGGAACGGCGAGATCCACGTCCCGCTGTGGCGACCGGTCTCGCCGGTGAACTCGAACAGGTTCCAGCCCGTCTTGCGGTTGATCCAGATGGCGCTGATCTGGAGGACGACGGCGATGACCGGCACGGGAGTCGACAGGACGACCAACGACCCGAGCGTGACCGCCCGGTCCGACGCCTTGTACTGGCGGGTGGCGGTCCAGGCGCCGACGATCACACCCACCACGGCGCCGACGACGAAGCCGACGGTGACCAGCCGGACGCTCACCCAGACCTTGGCACTGATGGCCTCGTTCACGGAACCGCCCGACGGTGACACGCCCCAGTCCCAGCGGATCACGTCACGGAGCCACGTCCAGTAGCGCTCGATCAGCGGCGTTCGCGGGCTCAGGTTCTTGTCGGCCAGTGCGCTATAGATCGAGTCCCAATCCCGGTTGGGATTGGTGATGTCCTGCAGAGCCAGCGGATTCAGCTGTGATGCGGCGAGGAAGTAGACGATGGTGACCGCGACGAACAGCAGGATCACGTAGTTGAGCGTCCGTTTGAGCAGGTACCGAGCCAAGCATCACCTCCCACGACTCGTCGCGCGATTCCCCGATCCAGATGATCAGACCCGGAACCATAGAGGGAGATTCAGACGAATTCCCCCAACACGCAATCCCGTTCAAGACGGGCCAAACCATCGCGCAATCGCGTTCAAGTGCCTGCCCTGAGCGACTTGACAATTTGGATCAAGCCACGCGCAACTCGGTCCAAGCTATACCTGCTCGAGGCCGCCGGCGCGATCGGGATCAGAGCAGTCCGGCGACGACGTTGATCACAGAAGCGATGATCACGGCCCCGAACAGGTACGACAGCAAGGCGTGCTTGAGCAGCACACGGCGGAACCTCGGGGTCAGCAGTCCGGTGTCGGACACCTGGTACGTCATCCCGATCGTGAACGACAGATAGGCGAAGTCGGCGTAGCTCGGCGAGGCGACGCCCGGGAAGTCGACGCCGCCTTCGGGGTCGGAATAGAAGAGGTGGGCGTAGCGCAGGGTGAAGTCGGTGTTGATCGACAGCCACGAGGCGATGACCGTGACGATGGCGGTGGCGACGAGCGTCACCTGCTGCCACGTCGGATCGACACTCGCCGACTTGTGGAGCCCGACGCCGGCTCCGCCGAGCGACATCACTCCTGCGGCGACCACGATCAGCCCGCGCAACGCCCGGGAATCGTCCTCGACGGTGCTGTGCCGGCGAGTCTCGTCGCCGTCGGCCGGCCCGATCTCCCACCACACGGCGACGAGGTAGGCGATGGTGGCCGCGTTCCACCCGGCGAGCAGGGCGAGCTGCCACGGTCCCACGAGGGCGACCACCGTGCCGGCGACGATGCCCGCCGCGGCGAGCACGACGAGGCGACGCTCGGCCGGGCTCACGGCCGGCTCGCCGCGCCGGCGTCCGTGATGACGGCATCGAGCCGGACGTCGTGGGCTGCGGTGGGCATGTCGGCGACGAGCTGCTCGCTGAACCCGACACCGACGCGCAGGCAGTGCGGGCCGACCCCGACGAGGAAGCGGTCGTAGTGCCCACGGCCCCGACCGAGACGGTGACCGTCGGGCGAGAACGCCAGGCCGGGCACGACGACCACGTCGAGCGTCGCCGGAGGGACTCGTCCGGGGACGACCCACATCACGTCGCCGTCCACCTCCGGCACGAACACCTGGACGTGCTGCTCGCCGCACCAGTCGACGAACCACGTGAGATCGGGCTCGGTGCGAAACGGCTCGAACACCATCACCCGCTGCTCACGTCTGCCATCGGCGGCCGGGCCCCCGATGGCGAGGCGCTCGAGGTGGGCGGCGACGACCTCCACCAATCCGCCGCAGACGCGCCGAGAACGCTCACCTCGACGAGCGGGGTCGCTCCCGATCACCCGCGTGACCGCCAGCATCCGCGAGCGCAGTGCCCGCTTGGCGTCGTCGAGGGACCCGGTGGTCGGAGCCACCCGGAGACTCTCGCACACCTGCCGGGCTCCGGCGGCCAGCCGTACGATCTGGGCGGGCCAGGGGCCGTCGCCGTACGATGGTGATGATGTCCGCGACCGCTCCCCCGCCGAGTTTCGACACCAAGCACTTCCGGTCCGTGCTCGGCCACTTCCCCACCGGGGTCACGGTCGTCACCGGGATGATCGACGGGGCGCCCTACGGGTTCACGATCGGCTCGTTCACGTCGATCTCGCTCGAGCCGCCGCTCGTCGGGTTCTTCCCGCAGACCGACAGCGACACGTGGGCGGCGATGGCCCCGTTCGGCAAGTATTGCGTCAACGTCCTCCGGGACACCCAGGCCGACCTCTGCTGGCGGTTCGCCAAGAGTGGTGTCGGTGACGACCGGTTCGAGGGGTTGTCCTGGCGCCCGTCGAGCACCGGGTGCCCGATCATCGACGGCGTGGGCGCCTGGATCGACTGCGAGATCACCGAATCGATCCGCCTCGGCGACCACTACCTCGTCGTCGGCGCCGTCGTCGAGCTCGACCATCACGCCGAGCCGCCCGAACCCCTCGTCTTCTACCGCGGCGCCCTCGGCGGCTTCTCCGGGTCGAATTGAGACGCCTCCTCGCCGCCGCCCTGGCGGCCGACGCGGTCGTCGTGCTCGCCTTTGCCGGGTTCGGGCGCCGCAGCCACGACGAGTCCGGCGGTGTCGCCGGCACGCTGGGGACCGCCGGGCCGTTCCTCATCGGGCTGGCCATCGCGTGGGTGGTGGTCGCGCTGTACGAGCGTCGCCGGGGCCGGGGGCTCGAGGCGTTGATCAGCGTCGACGACGGCGTGGCGATCGCCCTGATCGCCGTCGCCGTGGGCATGTTCGCCCGGCGCCTGCTGTGGGATCGCGGGACGGCGCTGACCTTCGTCATCGTCACCACCGCCTTCGTGACGTTGCTCTGTGCCGGCTGGCGGGCGGTCTGGAATCGCTTCGGGAAGCGTCGCCCGAATCGCCACGCGAACACGCGATCTCCGGCGAGCTAGGCTTGCGGCGTCGCCGAGTCGGGCGGCCGCGAGACGGAGGAACTCCCCATCAACCTGTACGTGGGCAATCTGCCCTTCACCACCACGTCCAACGAGCTGGAGGAGTTCTTCAGCAAGGTCGGGACCGTCACATCGGCCCAGGTCATCACCGACCGGGAGACCGGCCGCTCGCGGGGTTTCGGCTTCGTCGAGATGGCTGACGACGATGCTCGCCGTGCGATCGACGAGCTCACCGGGGGCAACCTCGGCGGCCGGGCCATCACTGTGAACGAGGCGCGCCCGCGCGCCCCACGCAACGGCGGCGATCGCGGCGGTGACCGCGGCGGCCCCCGTCGCGACCGCTACTGAGACCACCAGTCAGCCCGTCGGGCTGACCTGAGTCGCACCGAGCTCGCCGGGTCCCCCGGCGAGCTTCTGCGCGCCCGGACCCTGGCGACCAACGCGCGCGCGAGACGGGCGCCCGCTGGCAACGCGCGCCGATGAGCACCGGCGCGGACCGACCAACGAGCGCGCGAGGGGGCAGTGGGGATGGAAGACCCCGAGAGCGCCGAGCGTCGAGATGACGCCAGAGCAATTCTTCAGCGCCCCCGGCGCCCGGGCTTTGCCGGGCGCCGGGGGCCGCATATCAACTCGCCCGCAGGCGGCGAGGAGCGAAGCGACGATGCCGCCGAGGACGAATCAGTTCGTGACGGCGCCGGTTTCGGCGCCCTGGACCAGGCGGGCGTACTTGCCGAGGACGCCGGTGGTGTAGCGCGGCGGGTTCGGCGTCCAGCCGCTGCGGCGCGTCGCCAGCTCGGCCTCGTCGACGAGGAGATCGAGCGCCTTGGTGGGCACGTCGATGCGAATGGTGTCGCCGTCGCGGACGAAGGCGATCGGGCCGCCGTCGACCGCTTCGGGGGCAACGTGGCCGATACAGAAGCCCCAGGTGCCGCCCGAGAAGCGACCGTCGGTGACCAGCGCGCAGTCGGCGCCGCGGCCGGCGCCCTTCAGAGCACCGGTGATCGCCAGCATCTCGCGCATGCCGGGTCCGCCCTTGGGGCCCTCGTAGCGGATGACGATCACCGTTCCCGGTTCGATCTCGCCGGCCAGGATCGCCGCCATCGCACCGTCCTCGCCGTCGAACACGCGGGCCGGTCCCTCGAATTGCTGCTGCTGCTTGGTGAGGCCGGCGACCTTGACGACCGAGCCGTTCGGAGCGAGCGAACCGGTCAGGATGTTGATGCCGCCCTCGGCGTGGATGGGGGCGTCGAGCGAGTGGACGACCACGCCGTCGGGGCGGGGCGGGTCGAGCTCGGCGAGGTTCTCGGCCATCGTCTTGCCGGTCACCGTCATCACGTCGCCGTGCAGCAGGCCGGCGTCGAGCAGGTGCTTGAGCACGACTGGGACGCCGCCCACGCGGTCGAGGTCGCTCATGTGGAACTTGCCGCCGGGCTTCATGTCGGCGATGTGAGGAACCCGATCGGCGATGCGGTTGAAGTCGTCGAGGGTGAGGGCGACCTTGGCCTCGTTGGCGATGGCCAGGAGGTGCAGCACGGCATTGGTCGACCCGCCGAGGGCCGAGGTGACGGCGATGGCGTTCTCGAACGCCTCCTTCGTCATGATCTGGCGCGGCGTGATGCCCAGGCGCAGCATGTTGACGACCGCTTCCCCTGCGGCCTTGGCGTGGCCGTCGCGACGGCCGTCGATGGCGGGCGGCGACGCCGATCCGGGGATGCTCATGCCCAAGGCCTCGCCGATCGAGCTCATCGTGTTGGCGGTGAACATGCCGCCGCAGGCGCCTTCGCCCGGGCAGGCGTGGCGCTCGACGGCGAGCAGTTCGTCGTCGCTCATCGTGCCGGCGGCGACGGCGCCGACGGCCTCGAACACGCTCGTGATGTCGAGGGCCGCACCGTCACCGTCGGGCACGTGCCCGGGCATGATCGAGCCGTTGTAGACGAGCACGCTCGGCAGGTCGAGGCGGGCCATCGCCATCAGCATCGCCGGCATCGACTTGTCGCATCCGGCCAGGCCCAAGAAGCCGTCGAGGCGCTCGGCGAAGACCACCGTCTCGACCGAGTCGCAGCTGACCTCGCGGGACACGAGTGAGGCCCGCATGCCCTCGTGGCCCATCGAGATGCCGTCCGACACGGTGATCGTGCCGAACTCCATCGGGAATCCCCCGGCCTCACGGACGCCCGACTTGGCGTGCTCGGCGAGGCGCCGCAACGTCATGTTGCAGGGCGTGATCTCGTTCCACGAGTTGGCGATGCCGATCTGCGGCTTGGCGAAATCGTCCTCGCTCATGCCGACGGCCCGGAGCATCGCCCGGGCGGCGGCCTTCTGCAGGCCGTCGGTGACGTCGCGCGAGCGGGGCTTGACGTCGACAGGAGTGTTCGTGGGAGCGGGAGACACGTCGCCGGACATGCCTGCGAGGGTACCTCGCGCCCCCTCCCCCGGCCCTGGTGCGACCACTACCCGTCCGGGCCCCCCACCCCAGGTTCCTGTACTGGTTTCGCCCCGTCTGTGGGACGAAACCAGTACAGGAAATACCAGGATCAGCCTGCGGCGGTGGTCTCCGTCGCCACGTCGGTGCTCGCCGCGGCGCTGCCGGCCGGGGCGTCGCTGCCGGCGGGAGCGGCGGGCAGGCCGATCGACGGGTCGATGAACTCGTTGGTCACCACGTCCTCGGCGGTGAGATCGGCCGGAGGCTCCTGGCCCAGCGACGCGTACACGGGGCGGGCGATCTCGATCAGGTTGTTCACCCGGTCGAGGTCGAAGTCGCCGATCGTGTCGTTGTCGCCGTTGCCGATCAGACCGTCGGCCAGCATCGTCTGGACGGCGTAGTCGGCCACACCCTCGCTGTACACCCAACCGGTGTCGAACGCATCGACCGCCTCGAGGATCACCTCGTTCGTCGGTGCGGGATCGGTGAGGTAGTCGATGCTCGACTGCTGGATGATCGGCACCAGCAGGGCGAAGCAGTCACGGTAGGTCTCGATGTTCTCCGGCTTGGTGGCGATCGACTCGCCGTAGTTCTCCCAGCCGGCGTCGTTGATGTAGTCGTAGGCGATCGGCTTGGCCCAGTCCTCCACCTCGTACTGGTACACGTACGGCTCGGCCGAGCCGAAGCCCTGCTGGGCAGCCGCGCCCTGGTCGGCGACGAAGGCGGCCGGCGTGCCGTCGTAGCCGCCGAGGACCTGGTCGGCCGACAGGATGTCGTTCTGGACGAAGTACTCCATGTACGCCGCGCCGGTGAAGTAGCGCACCGTCGCACCCGTCTCTTTCAGGTCGGCGATCGTCTCCACATCGGGGTACGTCTCGGGGTCCCACATGATGATCTGCGGGTTCTTCTCCATGCCCGCGTAGATCGCCACGGTGGGGAACTGCCCGGCGTTCTGGATGCCCTCGTCGGTGTAGACGTAGCCGAGCAGGATCGAGTCGTCCGCGTAGATCTGCGACGTCACGGTCTGATAGCCGATCGCCGGGCCGCCGGACCGGACCTCGATGTCGACGCCCGTGTCCACCTCACCGGGAGCGACGAGCGACCCGCGGACCGCGTAGGCTCCCGCGTCGATCTCGTAGTCGTCGCCGACCATCTGGTACACCCAGCCGTGCTCAGCCTCGGGGTTCCAGTCGGTCTGGATCACGATCGTCTCCGGGCAGACGCCCGAAAGGTCGACGCCGCCGGCGGCGTCCGAACCCGTGTCATCTGGTGTGGTGCCCGCCGACGCGAAGGACGCGGCCGACAGGACGGCGGCGGCAGCTGCGGGGACGGCGATCCATCTGCGGGAGGGAATGACGCTCATGTGGGCTCCTGAT
Organism: Desertimonas flava; assembly: GCF_003426815.1. Lineage (GTDB taxonomy): Bacteria > Actinomycetota > Acidimicrobiia > Acidimicrobiales > Ilumatobacteraceae > Desertimonas > Desertimonas flava. The sequence continues at coordinate 397,383 of NZ_QKYK01000002.1, read as the reverse complement.
TGGTTGGTGGTGCTGGTTCTGTGGCGGTTTGTGGCGGTTGCGGCGGGGCGATGTGGTGATCGATCGGCAACCGGCTCACGAGCCGGTCTGCTGGTACCACTTGCCGATGACGAGCTTCTGGAGGGCACCGAAGGCGAAGTAGACGGCGATGCCCAGCAGCGACGACAGCAAGAGCGCGCCGTAGGTGAACGTGAACTGATTGCGCGAGCGGTACTCGTCCATCAGGATCCCGATGCCCTTGGCACCCTTGCGGTTGAAGAGCTCGCCGACCACCGCGCCGATCACGGCGAGGCCGGCCGAGATGCGGTACCCGGTGAAGATCGCCGGAAGGGCGGCCGGGAACTGCAGCCGGAACAGCCGTTGGTGCCAGCTCGCCTCCTGCAGCGTGAACAGCTCGTGCTGGCCCTGCTCGGCCGAGCGCAGGCCGAACAGCGTGTTGGTGATGATCGGCACGATCGAGATGATGATCACGACGATCACCCTCGTGCGGAACGTGTAGTCGAACACGGCGCCGAGCACCGGGGCGATCACGAGGATCGGCACGGCCTGCAGGGCGACGAGGTACGGGTAGAGGCTGCGTTCCAGCCACCGGAACGGCGTCATCAGCATCGCCAGCGCGGTGCCGAGGAGGATCGAGCACGCCAGACCGACGAACGTCAGCTTCGTCGTCTCGAGCAGCGCCTTGAGCATGTCACCCCGGGGGTTGAACGCATCGCCCGAGGCCTGCGCCTTGCCCCCGATGAAGCTCTCGTCGATGATCAGGTGCGGGGCCGGCATCAAGAACCCGTCGCGGTCGAACAGGTTCTCGAGCGCCCAGAGGTGCATCCAGTACCACAGGGCGACGAACGCGGCGAACACCGCGAGGGGCCCGAGCACGTCGATCATGTGGAAGCGCTTCGTGCCGGAGTCGACGGCGAGGGGCTGTTCGACCAGGGCGTCGTCGGTGGCCGCGGCGGGATCGATGGGGCCGCCGACGAACGTCGCGCCGGCGTCCGTCGCCGTTCCGGCGGACGATTCGGCGCTCACGTGTGGCTCCGTCGCAGGGCGTGGCTGATCTCGCCCGAGAGCGAGTTGAAGCCGGCGCCGAAGCGCAGCTCGGGCGACCGCGGATAGCTGAACGGGATGTCGAACGTCGCCACGATGCGCCCTGGGCGGGCCGACATCACGTGGACCTTGGTGGACAGGTAGACCGCCTCGAAGATGGAGTGGGTGATGAAGAGCGCCCCGAAGGCCTTCGTCTGGAACAGCGCGAGCAGCTCGTCGTTGAGCCGCTCACGGGTGATCTCGTCGAGGGCGCCGAACGGCTCGTCGAACAGGAACATCGTCGGCTCCATCACGAGCGACCGGGCGAGGGACGCACGCATACGCATGCCGCCCGAGAGCTGGCGCGGGTACTTGTCCTCGAATCCGTCGAGCCCCACGAGGCCTATGGCGTCGCTGACCCGCCGCCCACGGTCGGACCTGGGCATCCCCCGCAGCTCGGCGAACAACTCGATGTTGCGCTGGATCGTGCGCCACTGGAGCAGCGTCGCGTCCTGGAAGACGTAGCCGAGGCTCGACTTGTCGACGTCGACGCGTCCCGTGGTGGGCTTCTCCAGCCCCGAGGCGATGCGCAGCAGCGTCGACTTGCCGCAGCCGCTCGGGCCGACGACGGTGACGAACTCGCCGGGAGCGACGTCGAAGGTCGTCTCGGCGAGGGCGCGTGTGCCGTCGGGGAACGTCTTGGAGACGGCCTGGAACGACAGGGTGGCGCCGAGCTTCGACGCGGTGGCGGTGAGGGTGGGTTGTTCGAGGGTCATCTCAATGCATGATCATTCCACCGACGACGTTCATCGCCTGGCCGGTGCAGTAGTCGGCGTCGTCCGACGCGAGGAACAGGGCCATCGCCGCGACGTCGGCGGTGGTGGCACACCTGCCGAGCGGGGACAACGCGCTCCAGGTGGCGACCATCTCCGGCGTCCGTGTCGCGGCACCCATCTCGGTGAGCACGTAGCCGGGGCAGATGGCGTTGACGGTGATGGCGTGGGGACCGAGCTCGGTCGCGGCGACCTGGGTGAGCGAGGACACGGCGGCCTTCGACGCGGCGTAGTGGGCCTGGTTGGCCCCGCCCTTCTTGGCGCCCATGCTCGACATGTTGACGATCTTCCCGGCGACGCCGCGGTCGTTGGGGCCCTGGTCGATCATCGCCCGGGCCGCCACCTGCGTGGACACCAACATCGACCGGGCGTTGACGTCCATCACCAGGTCCCATTCCTCGACGGTGATCTCGAGCAGCGGCGTGATGCGCAGGATGCCGGCGTTGTTGACCAGCACGTCGATGCCGCCGAGGGCGGCGATCAGCGACTCGGTTGCGGCGCGTGTCGCCGCCGGATCGGCGAGGTCGACCACCTCGGCGACGCCGTCGAGGGCGTCGGCGGTTGCCTTGACGGCGGGATCGATGTCGGCGAGGGCGACGACCGCCCCTTCGGCGCGGAAGCGCGCGGCGATCTCTGCTCCGATCCCTCTCGCCGCGCCGGTGATCACACAGCGGCGGCCGGCGAGCCGGGCACCGGCTCCGTGGAGAGAACCGGCTTCCAGTCGTTCATCCTGCGCCATGCGCGCCCAACTGTAGGTCTGGTCCGCCACCCCGACGAACAGGCACCGTGAACAGTTTGTAAACCGGGGCGTGACACCTGTCGCCCGCGGCGACGGCCGACCGGCGCGGGACGCGAAGATGCGTGGATGACGACCGGGGAACGTGAGCTGACGGCGGAGGTCGATCTCTGCACGGCCACCGGGGGGATCAATCCGGGTGCGCTGGGCTGGTCCCGCCGGCCCCTGCACCGGGCCAACCTGACCGGCTACCCGGGTCGCAACAAGCGCTGGGACTACTGGGCCGTGCTGGCCGGCGATCTGGTCGTGTCGTCGGTGTACGCCGACATCGATGTGCTCGGCCTGGCCGACGTGTGGTGGTGCGACATGCCCTCGGCGCGCACGGGCGGTACGGCGATCGTCACCGGGCCGGGCGAGGGCATCGCGCTTCCCGAGCGGCCGGGCACCGCGCCGCTCCGGGTCGAGCGCGACGGTGTCGCGGTGTCGTACGTCGACGAGGACGCCGGCACGCGGCTCACCGGACGCTGGACGGAGCCCGACGGGTCGCCCGCCGAGCTCGATGTGTACGTCGCGTTGCCGCCTGGCCACGAGTCGCTCAACGTCGTCATCCCGTGGGACGACGGCCGCGGCGGCGAGTTCAACTACACGTCCAAGCACCAGGCACGTCCGGCGACGGGAACGCTGCGGGTCGGCGACCGGGTGTGGGAGATCGGCGGCTCGGCGGGCGACGCGTGGGGTGTGCTCGACGTAGGCCGCGGTCGCTGGCCCGCCGACATCACGTGGAACTGGGGCGGTGGCGCCGGGCGGGCCGGCGACCACGTCGTCGGCTTGCAGTTCGGGGCGAAGTGGACGGAGGGCTCGGGCTACACCGAGAACGGCGTGATCGTCGACGGGCGTCTGAGCAAGATCGGGCGGGAGCTCGACTGGCGGTACGACTGGGACGAGCCGATGCGGCCGTGGCGCATCGTCGATCCCGGCGGCCAGCTCGACGTGACCTTGTCGCCCAGGTTCGACAAGCACACCAAGCTTCCCGGGCGGGATCGGGGCAGCGAGACGCATCAGGTCTTCGGCCGCTTCGCCGGTCGCCTGCGTACCGACGACGGTGTCGAGCTCGAGTTCGAGGACGTCCAGGGCTTTGCCGAAGAAGCCCGCCAAGAATGGTGAGGGCTACGAGCTACCGTCGGTAGCCATGAGAGGACGGATCGGGACGGTCGCAGTGATCATCGCCGGCGGGGTGGCCCCCGTCGTCGGGGCGGAAGTCTCGTCTGCGGGCAGCGCACAGCCCGACGGGGCCGTCGCCGTCTTCCCCGGTGCCGAGTGGGAGACCACCACGCCCGAAGCAGCCGGCATGGACGGGGCCACCCTCGAGGCGTTGGCCGCCGAGGCCGAGGCGCTCAACAGCAACTGCATGCTCGTGGTGCGCCACGGGCGCATCGTGGCCGAGTGGTACTGGCAGGACACCACGCCCGAGTCGACCCAGGAGGTGTGGTCGGCATCGAAGTCGGTGACCAGCGCTCTCGTGGGCATCGCCGCCGAGGACACGGGCAACCCCGGCGTCGACCTCGAGATCACCGACTCGGCGTCGCTGTACATCCCCGAGTGGGCCGGGACCGACGCCGCGGCGGTGACCGTCGAGAACCTGCTCAGCAACGACTCAGGCCGAGAGTGGTCGTTCGCGCTCGACTACTCCGAGATGGCCGTCAACGCCGACGACAAGAGCGCGTTCTCCATCGCCCTGGATCAGGAGTACCCACCCGGCGAGACGTGGACGTACAACAACGCGGCGATCCAGACGCTCTCGGAGGTCCTGCAGGCGAGCACCGGCGTCGAGCCCGCCGACTTCGCCGAGGAGCATCTCTTCGGGCCCATCGGCATGAGGGCGTCCGACGTGACGAAGGACCGGGCGGGCAACACGCTCACGTTCATGGGTGTGCGCTCGACGTGCCGTGACATGGCCCGCTTCGGTCTTCTGTACCTCAACGACGGCAACTGGGACGGGACCCAGGTCGTGCCGACCGACTGGGTGGAGGCGTCCGTCGGGGCACCGTCCACCGAGCTCAACGCCGGCTACGGGTACCTCTGGTGGCTCAACCGGGCGGGCCCGCAGGTGAACCCGGCGGCCAGTCCCGCCGACCAGGAGGAGCGGATCGGCCAGGCCGTCCCCAGCGCTCCCGACGACATGTACTGGGCGATCGGCATGGGCTCGCAGATCGTCCAGGTCGACCCCGGCAGCGACACCGTCGTGGTGCGGCTCGGCCCCGCCGACTTCCGCCCGGTCTTCGGCGCCCGCAACACGGCGCGAGTCGTCACCGAGGCCATCATCGACTGACCGCGGCCACGCTTCCGGGCGCGATGAGCGATGAGGCCGCCACGCGGCCCCAACACTCATCGCCCCGCGAGAGGACTCGGTGTGCGATGAGCGATGAGGCCGTCAGGCGGCCCTGACGCTCATCGCGGTGGCCAGAGGCCGGCCTGGAAGAGGCGGGCGACCTCCTCACGCCGGCGGCCGATCTCGGCGACGGCACTGTCGATCGTCGCCGCCCGGTTGTCCCGGCTGAGTCGGACGGGACCGCCCCGGCGGGTGACCCACCCGAGTGCGGCGGCCGCGGCATCGCGCGCCTGGTCCCTGGCGATTCCCTCGGGCGTCCAGTGCGACGGGTGCAGATCGGCTTCGAACGCCCACAACAGCTCGGGAACGGAGAGGTCGAACCGGGCCGGTCCGTAGCCCGGCAGGGTGATCGGGAACTGGCGCACGAGGTCGCGGACGCCGCGACGTAGGAACTCGCCGAGGACGTTGAGCTCCCCGTGCGACTCAGACGGTGCGCCGGGCAACCGGCCGGCGAGGACGCGGAGGTAGCGGCGCACCCACGGTCGTCCCGGCGTGTCCAGCCGCTCGGCACAGCGACGGAGCCCTTCCTCCGAGCAGTACCGGAGGCTCAGGACGTGTTCGTTGATGGACGCCAGGGAGGACGGAGTGACGTAGCGGGTGAGATCGACCGCCGTGCGTGGTGGCGACGTGACCCGGCGCCCGTCGCTCAGCGTGATGACGTCCTCGGGATCGAGCAGCGGGGTGCGGTAGACCCTGACCCACGGCTCACTGCACGGGTGGCTCGCCGGCGGGGCGATCGCGTGCACCAGCCCGTCGTCGGGCATGAAGCGCAGGTGCCAGTGGCGCCCGGCACTGGGGCCGGCGATGACGAGCTCCGGATGGGCCAGGCAGAGCGCCGACTGGAGCATCCGTTCGTCGGGCTCGGCGGATCCGGCGAGGTAGGCGCCGTGGAGCACCCGGCGGATCTGCTCGTTGGCGACGAGGCGCTTGCGCTGATCGAGCGACACCCCGTTGTCGAACAGCTGGGAGTTGGAGATGGCTTGGTTGTGGCTCCGCAACCAGGCCATGGACTGACGGTCGAGTCGCGACATGGCGGCCTCCGTTCGAGGTGGGAACGTCGGACCGAGGGACTCGATCGAGAGAGGCGCACGAGCGCCGACCGGGCGCATCGTACGACGACGGTGTCACACGGTTGCCGACCGTCCTGACGCGGCCGACGCGATGAGCGATGAGGCCGGCTGGCGGTCTCATCGCTCATCGCGAGGTCAGGCGTCGCGGCGGGCGCGGAGGATCGCCGTGACGGCGGCGCCGTCGGCTTGGCCCTTGGAGGCCTTCATGATGCCGCCGATGAGGGCACCGAGGGCCTTGTCGTTGCCGCCGCGGTAGTTCTCCCAGGCCGCCTGGTTGTTGGCGATCGCCTCGTCGACGAGGGCGTCGAGCGCCGAGGTGTCCATCGCCTCGAAGCCCTTGGCCTTGGCGATCGCCGCGGCGTCGCCACCACCGTTCTCCACCAGCTCGGCGAGGATCACCTTGGCCTGCGTCGCGGTGACCGCACCCGACATCTCGAGCGACGTGAGGGCGGCGAGATCGGCGGCCGGCACCTCTGGCGTGTCGCCCTGCTCGGCGAAGGCCTCCTTCACGTACACCAGGGCGCGGGCGGCCGAACCGCCATTCGCCGCGACGTCGAGCACGTACGCGTCCTGGCCACGGTCGACCACCACCGACACGGCCTCGGAGGCGGCGTCGGCCCCGGTCGCCTCGGCGAGCGCGGCACGGCGGGCTGCCGGCAACGGCGGCAGCGCGGCACGAACGGCCTCGATCCACGCCGGATCGGGCACGAGCGGCACGAGGTCGGGCTCGAGGAAGTACCGGTAGTCGTCGGCGTCCTCCTTCGACCGCAGCGTGTGCGTGCGCCCGTCGCCCTCGCTCCAGTGACGGGTCTCCTGACGGACCGTGTCGCCGGACTCGACCAGGTCGATCTGACGGCGGGCCTCGTACTCGATGGCGCGACCCAGCGACCGCACCGAGTTGAGGTTCTTGATCTCGCAGCGGGTGCCGAACGGCGTGCCCGGCTTGTGCACGCTGACGTTGGCGTCGACGCGCATCGAGCCTTCCTCCATCTTGGCGTCGGACGCGCCGACGGCCACGAGGATGCCGCGCAGCTCGGTGACGTACTGACGGGCCTGCTCGGACGTGCGGATGTCGGGCCGGCTGACGATCTCGACGAGCGGCACGCCGGCCCGGTTGAAGTCGATCAGCGACGCCTCGCTGCCGTGGATGCGGCCGCCGGCGCCGCCCATGTGCGTCGACTTGCCGGTGTCCTCCTCGAGGTGGGCACGCTCGATGCCGACGCGGTAGCCGCCGGGCAGGTCGAGCCAACCGTCGACGTTCAGGGCCACGTCGTACTGGCTGATCTGGTACGCCTTGGGCATGTCCGGGTAGAAGTAGTTCTTCCGGTGGAAGGCGCACGGCTGCACGGTGCAGTTGAGGGCGAGGCCGATGCGCATCGCCAGCTCGACGGCGTGACGGTTGAGCACCGGGAGGGCGCCGGGCAGGCCGAGCGTCACCGGGTCGATGTTGGTGTTCGGCTCGTCGCCGAAGCGGTTGGGGCTACCCGAGAACAGCTTCGTCGCCGTCGCCAGCTCGACGTGGACCTCGAGGCCCACGACCAGCTCGTACTCGGTCCCCTCGATCAGCGTCGTGTCGCTCATGACGTACTCCCTTCCGCCGTCGCGGCCCGCTCGAGCTCGGCGGCGACCTTGAACATCACGGCCTCGCCCAGCGCCGGGGCGAGGATCTGCACGCCGACGGGCAGGTCGTCGGCACCGGTACCGAACGGCACGCTCATCGCCGGGTCACCAGAGAGGTTGGACGGGATCGTGTAGGTGTCGCACAGGTACATCGCCAGCGGGTCGGCCGTCTTGTCGCCGATGTGGAAGGCGACCGACGGAGACGCCGGGGTGAGCAGCACGTCGGCGTCGGCGTAGGCCCGGGCGAAGTCGTCGGCGATCAGCTGGCGCACCTTCAGGGCTTTGCCGTAGTAGGCGTCGTAGTAGCCGGCCGACAGGGCGTAGGTGCCGAGCATGATGCGTCGCTTGACCTCGTCGCCGAAGCCGGCCGATCGGGTGGCCATGTACATCGCGTTGGTGTCGGGAGCGGCGACCCGTTTGCCGTAGCGCACACCGTCGTAACGAGCGAGGTTGGACGACGCCTCCGACGGGGCGATGAGGTAGTAGGCGGTGAGCCCGTAGGTGAACGCCGGCACGGTCACGTCGACGATCGTCGCGCCGGCCGCGGCCAGCGCGTCGAACGCCGCATCGAGGCGGGCGACGACGTCGGGATCGGCGCCGGTGGGGAGGTCGGTGATCCGGCCCACGCGCAGGCCGGCGACCTCGTCGTTCAGCACGGTCGTGAGAACGGGAGCCGGCTCGGGGATCGATGTCGAGTCGCCGGCGTCGTGTCCACCGATGGCCTCCATGATCACCGCGGCGTCGGCGACCGTGCGGGTGAACGGGCCGATCTGGTCGAGACTCGACGCGAAGGCGACGAGCCCGAGGCGGCTGACCCGGCCGTACGTCGGCTTCACGCCGACGACGCCGCAGAGCGCCGCCGGCTGGCGGATCGACCCGCCGGTGTCGCTGCCGAGCGAGGCCGCGGCGAACCCGGCGGCCACCGCTGCTGCGGACCCGCCGCTCGAGCCGCCGGGGACACGGGTGGTGTCGTGGGGGTTGCGGGTGGGCCCGAACGCCGAGTTCTCGGTGCTCGATCCCATGGCGAACTCGTCGAGGTTCGTCTTGCCGACCGTCACCGCGCCGGCCGCGGCGAGGCGCTGCACCACGGTGGCGTCGTAGGGCGGCTTCCATCCCTCGAGGATCCGCGACGAGCACGTGGTGTCGATGCCGCGGGTGCACAGGTTGTCCTTGAGGGCGATCGGCACCCCGGCCAGGGGGCCCGGATCGCGCCCGGCGGCGACGGCCTCGTCGATCGCCGCGGCAGCGGCGCGGGCCTCGTCGGCGAGCACCAGGTTGAAGGCGTGGATCTCGGGCTCGCGGGCGTCGATGGCCGCCAGGTGCTCCTCGAGCACGTCGATCGCGCGGCGCTCCCCCGCCCGGACGGCGGCGGCGATGGCGGTGACGGTGTTGTCGGGGGCCGTCTCCATCACTCCTCCAGCCCGACGATCGGCGGGACCTTGAAGCGGTGCTCGGCCACCTCCGGCGCGGCGGCAAGCACCTCGTCGCGATCCAACGTCGGCAGCGCGACATCGTCGCGGAATACGTTCTGCAGCGGGTAGGGCTGCGTCATCGGGTCGACGTCGTCCAGCTCGAGCTCGTCGATGTCGGCGAAGTGCTCGAGCATGGCGGCGAGCTGGCCGGTGGCCGTGTCCAGCTCGTCGTCGCTGAGGGAGAGACGGGCGAGGCGGGCCACTTTGGCGACGTCGGCCGTGCTGATCCGTGGAGAGGTGATGGGTTCAGGCACAGTGGGCCAATCTACGGGCCCGATCGACGGAGTGCCCCGGCGGTTGCCCGTTGGCCGACCTGACGCTTGGGGCCAGGCACCAACCGGCAGGTGGCAACCCGTTGGGTACGGGCGGGGGTCAGAAGCTGGTCTGGCAGAAGGGTTCGGGGATGGACACGAAATGCGTCACGGCGCGGCGGGCGGCGTCGGCCGAGCGGGCCTCGATGCGGCCGGCGGCGAGCTGGGCCTGGAGGTCGTGGCCGCCGAGCACGAGGGAGGCCAGCGTGCGGCGGCTGACCATGAGGTCGGCGCGCTTGCGCGTGCGCGAGCAGCCGCTCCCACCCATCGACCAGCGGGTGCCGTCCACGTCGACGACCAGGTCGTCGTCGGTTCCGTACGTCCGGGCACCGAACACCCGGGCGACGTCGTTGACGCGCAGCCACATCGCATCTTCGACCCGCTCGGTGTGGACGAGGCGGGAATTCTGGAACAGGTAGGGCAACGGCGAGACCAGCGGCGCGCCCATCACCACGTCGCCGACCAGGTCGAGCGACGCGATCGTGGCCAGGAGGGCGTTGCTCGCCGCCGTCGTCGAGGCGGCGAACGCGAGCACGCGCAGCTCGTGATGGGGCGGCGCCGGGTTCCATTGCGGCGTGATCTTCCACGCCGCGTACCCGTCGTCGTGCAGCGCGTAGGTCGTGTCCCAGTCGTTGCTGGCCACCACGAACTCGTGGCGCTGACGGCTCCGGGACAGCTCGCCGACGCAGCCGAGGCGGTAGCGATCCCATCGCGGCTCCAACTCGTCGACCAGCGCCGGGTCGTCGCCACTGAGCAGGCGGATCGAGCCTCGCGGCGCGACGACGTGGTCGGCGAGGGGCCCCATGCGCTTGTCGAAGCGCACCGTCCGTCGCCACGTGGCGACGGCGTAGCCGAAGCGTCCGTAGATGGTCGCTTCGCTGGCGTACAGACCGCCGAGCGGCTCGCCGCGGGCGTCGACGTCGGCGTGGATGGCGTCGAGCATGCGGGTCAGGATCCCCTGCCGGCGGTGCGCCGGCGACACGGCCACCCACGTCAGCCCGCCCATCGGCAGGGTGGCCCCGCCCGGCAGCGTCACCTCGAACGCCTCGGTGCCCGACGTGCCGACGATCCGGCCGAGGCGGGTGTCGTAGGCGACGCGGTAGCGATCGAAGTCGAGGACGTTCTTCTCGCGGCCCGACACCTCGTCGGTGAACTCGTTGCCGCCGAAGGTCTCGCGGACCTGGCGGACCATGCCCGGATAATCGTCCGGCGTCGGGACGCGGATCTCGATCATCCGCCGATTCTCACGCCGCGCGGGCGCCGGAGTCGGCTGGATTTCGCGTCACCCGAGTGTGGAGGGACCCGCCTCGGGCCCCTCCACACTCGGGTGCGCTTCAACACTCGGATGGGTTGCGCTGGGGTCGCGGCGGGTGATGCCGCCCTGGCGGCCGACCCAGACGATGTAGGCGATCGCCAGGACCGCGGCCAGCGCGGCGACCCACTGGTTGACCCGGAGGCCGGCGAACTCGTCGGCGTCGTCGATGCGCATGCCCTCCACCCAGAAGCGCCCGATGCCGTACCCGGCGATGTACACGGCCATCAGGGCCCCGCGGGCGAGTCGCCACCGGCGGTCGATCCACAGGACGAGGCCGCAGAGGGCGAGGTTCCACAGCGATTCGTAGAGGAACGTCGGGTGGAACGTCTCCTCGCCGGCGTATTGGGTCGGCCGGTTCTCGGGGTCGATCTCGAGTCCCCACGGCAGGTCGGTGGGCCGGCCGAACAGCTCCTGGTTGAACCAGTTGCCCCACCGTCCGATCGCTTGCGCCAACGGCAGGGCCGGTGCCGCGCACGTCGCCGCATCGGCGGCCGAGATGCCGTGCCGACGGGCCATCCAGATGCCGACGGGGATGCCGGCGATCAGGCCGCCGGGGATGCCGAGGCCGCCCTGCCACACCTTGGGGATGTCGCCGAGGTCGTCCTCGAACCGGCTCCAGTCGGTGATCACGTGATAGAGCCGGGCGCCGACGACCCCGGCGATCACGGCCCACACCGCGATCGACCCGGCGACGTCGCGCTTGGCGAACCCGTTGGCCTCGAGGCGGCGCCCGAACAGCCACACGGCAGCGACCACCCCGAGGGCGATCATCAGCCCGTAAGCGTTGAGATCGATCGGCCCGATGCTGAGCTCGTTCCCGCCGGGGCTGGGCAGCGACGCGACGGTCATGGCGACCCGATCAGCCGGCGACGAGCCGGTTGGAGAAGTGCAGGGAGGCGCACACGATGTCGTGGCGGTCGTAGTCGTTGGTGGCGACGTGATAGCTGCGGTCCAGCCACCGATGGTCGACCTCACCGCCGTACGAAACGGCGAGATGCTCGCTCTGGGCCGGGTCGATCACGTGATCCTGGCGCGACGTGAACAGCAGCAGCGGCGCCTTGAGCTCACCGAATCGCGTGGTGAGCGGCTGGAGGCCGTGGTCCTGGAACGAGATCAGCGGCGCGAGGGGCGTGCCCGGGTAGGCCAGCTCGACGGCATCGGGATCGGCGATGTCGCTACCGATGCCGGGCACCACGGCCGTCCCGTCGGCGAGCAGTTCGGCCACCATCTCGCGCACATCGTCGGGCTGCGGCTGGGTGGCCGGGTTGACGAGGACGAGGCCGAGCAGCTCGGGATGATCGAGGGCCAGTGACAGGGCGAGCGATCCGCCCATCGACAGGCCGGCCACGACGATGCGGTCGGTGCGGGCGGCGAGGCGCTGGTACGCGGCCTCGACGTCGGCCGACCATTCGGCCCAGCCGGTCGGGAGCATGTCGTCGATGACCGTGCCGTGGCCCGACAGCAGCGGCAGCTCCACGTGGTAGCCGGCGCTCACGAACGCCTCGGCCACGCCCCGCATCGACGACGGGTTCCCGGTGAAGCCGTGCAGCGCCAGCAGGCCGGGGGCGTCCTCGACGCCGGGATCGTGGCTCAGCGGCTCGGCACCGGCCATCACGGGAGCGGCACCGTTCGGCGTCGATGTCATGACCACCTGTTCTATCCGCGCCGCGGCACCGTTCGCGTCGCCGCGGCCCGCTCCGGCCCGACCGGATCGACTTCGACGGCCGGGCTCTTAGGCTGGGCGATTGTGCCCACCCCGGGGAAGCGACGACATCGAGTCCGCCAGCTCGAATCGTCCGCGATCTCGGCCTTCGGCCCGGCGCTGGTCATCCTGCCGTTCTGCCTCTTGGCCCTGTTCCTCATCTGGATGCCGGTACGGCTCGTCTGGGACGTGCCCTTCTGGCTCTTCGCCGCCGGCTACTGCGCCGCCGGTGTGCTGCTGTTCGCCCGGCCGGTCCAGGCGCTGGTGCTCGCCCCGGTGCTCGGCGCCCGGCGGCCGACGGCGGCCGAGGAGCAGGTCATCGCCCCGCTCTGGCGGCAGATCGCCCAGGCCAACCGCATGTCCGCCCACCGCTACATGCTGCGCGTGCTGCCGGCGGACGAGCTCAACGCCTACGCGTGCGGCGGCCACCTGGTGGTCGTCACGACGTTCGCCATCCACGAGCTGTCGCGACGCGAGCTGGCCGGGGTGCTCGCCCACGAGCTCAGCCACCACCTCGGGATGCACACCGTGGCCCTCACGATCCGCCACTGGTTGTCGCTCCCGGTCGTCCTGCTCGCCCGCATCGGCTTCTGGCTCGAGAACGTCGCCCGCGCGGCGAGCGGATCGTTCGGGGCCGACTCGCGCGCTCTCGCCGCGACGGGCCGGTTCGTCGCCGCGATCCTCACCGTCGCCTCCCTGCCGTTCACGATCGCCCTGTACGCGGCCGATGCGCTCGGCAACCTCGTCGGCCACGGCAGCGAACTGCAGGCCGATCGCCGGGCGGTCCGTATGGGCTACGGCCGCAACCTGGCGGCGGCGCTGCAGCGAGTGATCGATCTCGGAGGCGGCCATCGCCCCGTCGGTTGGAAGGCGCGTCTGGCGTCGTCGCACCCCCCGGCTCGCACGCGGGTCGCCCTGATCGATGCGATGCTGCGTCACCCTGCCCGCTGATCGGCACGATCGACGGCGCGAACCGCCGCCGGCGGCGGGGTGTGGGAGATTGGAACGATGACCCGGCTCGCCGACCGTTCCCACCGGGCTCCCCGGACCCGCCGCCCGTTTGCTGCCCGCCGCACCGTGCCTGCCGTCCTGGTCGGGACGGCCGTGGCGGCCGCGGTCGGCATCGCATCGGTCGCCGGGGCGACCTCGACGCCGCCCAGCGACCCGGCAACGGGTCCATCGGGACCAGGGGGGTCGATGTCCAGCGAACCCGTGCTCAGCGAACCGGTGGCCAGTGGACCGGCGTCCAGCGAACCGGCTCCCGGCGACGTGCCGGCGCCGTTGACCGACCCGGCGGCCCCCTTCGATCCCTCCGAGCGGATCGTCGCCGTCACCGACGATGGCCGGGTCGTCGTGATCCCCGTCGCCGAAGACGGGGCGGCGGGCGAGCCCTTCCCCGTCCTGGACGTGGGCGCGGACTACGTCGACGGGGTGGCGCTCGACGCCGACCGCTCCACGGCGTTCGTCGGCGTGTGCTGCTCCCCCGGCACGATCCATGTGGCCACCGCGGACGGCGGCGAGACCGACAGCTTCGACGGCAGCGCGCCGGTGACGAGCCCCGACCGAGCATCGCTCGCCCACGTGCTCGGCACCTCGATCGTCGTCGTCGACATCGAGTCCGGCGAGTCGTCGGTCATCGAGACGGCGGCGGTGGACGACGGCGACAGCGACTCGTTCACCCCGTTCGACGTCGCGTGGATCAACGACGACGAGGTGGTGGTGTTCGGGGCCACCGACACCCAGTCGTTCGAGTTCCGTTCCTACGACGTGGCGTCGGGATCGCTGGTCACGTCGGCTCCGGCGAGCGAGGGCGGTCAGCCGAACTTCTACTTCGTCGGCACCGACCTCGACGGCGCCGTGGTGGTCGTCGACATCCCGCTCGAGCCGACGATGGACACCGTGCTCCTCCGGCTCGATCCGGCCACGCTGACCCCGTCCTCCGCCGGGCCCGATGCCGCCACGCTGCCGGCCGGCACGCGGAGCGCCTCGCTCAACGCCGCGGCCACCCATCTGCTCTGGGTGGACGCCGACGGCGTGCTCACGATCGACGGCACCGCGCTCGACGGTACGTACCGCTGGGCCGCCTGGTCCTGACCCTCCCCCACCCATCCGAGTGTTGAAGCGCGCCCGAGTGTGGAATGCCCACGGGCCGGACTCCCAACACTCGGATGGGTTGGATCAGCGCCGCGGCTACGCCGTGAGCGGGGCGACGACGGCGTCGAGCAGCTGGACCAGGTCGGCCGGGGCGACGCCGATGTCGAGGCCGCGGCGACCCCCACTGACGTAGATCGTGTCCCACAGCTCGGCCGTCTCGTCGATGGCCGTCGGCAGGCGCTTGCGCTGCCCGAGCGGACTGATCCCGCCAACGACGTACCCGGTGGTGCGCTCGGCGAGAGACGGGTCGCACATCTCGACGCGCTTGGTGCGGAACGCCGCGCCGGCCAGCTTCAACGACAGCTGGCAGCTCACCGGCACGATGGCGACCGCCGGCTTGCCGGCTCCGTCGCTGGAGTACGTGAGGACGAGCAGGGTCTTGAACACCTGGTCGTGATCGGCGCCGATGGCGTCCGCGGCCTCTCGCCCGTAGTCGCGCACCGACGGGTCGTGGTCGAACTGGTGCAGGGTGAAGGCGATGCCCGCCGCTTCCAGAGCGACAACAGCGGGTGTCACGCGGCGACCGTCCACATCATCGGCCCAGTTTGCCGACGACCGACCGCGCTCGGTGCGATCCGATGGGCGGCGCGTCGGTAGCGTCGCGACCATGTCAGATACGGCCACCGAAGCTCCCGAGGCCCCGGCCCAGGTCCCGCTCGTCGACTACCTCGTTCTCGGGGATTCCCCCCACCTCGTCGCCAACGAGTGCACCGGTTGTGGAGCCCGCTACTTCGATCGACGCAACGCCTGTGCCAAGTGTTTCGGTACCGAGTTCACCAAGGTCGACCTGCCCACCGAGGGCACGGTGGAGACCTACACCATCGTCGCCTTCGCAGCCCCGGGCATCCCCGTGCCGTTCGTCTCGGCGGTGGTCGATCTCGGCGGCACCCCTGTGCGGGGCAACGTCGTGAACGTCGAGCCGACGCCCGAGAACGTGCCGCTCGGTCTGCCGGTGCGCCTGACGACGTTCCCCATCGGCACCGATGACAACGGCACCGAGGCGATCAGCTTCGGCTTCGAACCCACGACAGGAGCGAACTGACATGGCTGGCAACGCAGACGACATCTGGATCCTCGGCATCACGATGACGAAGTTCGGCAAGCACGCCGATCGTGACGTCGTCGACCTCGCCAGCGAGGCCGTGCAGGGCGCCCTGGCCGACGCCGGCGTCACGATGGCCGACATCGGCATCATCGGCGCGGGAAGCCTGATGAACGCGTCGGCCGGTGTCGGCCAGCAGGTGCAGAAGCAGGTCGGCCAGACCGGCATCCCCGTGTACAACGTGGCCAACGCCTGCGCCACCGGCGCCACCGCGCTGCGTACGGCGATCATGGGCGTGAAGTCCGGCGAGGCCGAGTTCGGTCTGGCGTTCGGCGTCGAGAAGCTGGCCGGCGCAGGCCTCCTCGGTGGCGGCGGCCAGGCGAAGAAGGACAGCAACACGTGGGAGCCCAAGGGCCGCTTCGGCGCCGTCGCCCCGGTGGACGGGCGGATCGGCACCGACACGATGCCCGGCGTCTTCGCCCAGATCGGCATGGAGTACGCCCGCCGCTACGACTCTCCATCATCGCGTGCCGACTTCGACCTGTTCGCCCGCATCAGCGAGAAGAACCACGCCCACTCCACGCTGAACCCGCTGGCCGCCTACTCGAAGCGCTTCACGCTCGACGAGATCAAGAACGACGTCATGATCGCCTACCCGAACACCCGGCCGATGTGCTCGGCGAACTGCGACGGCGCGGCCGCCGCGGTGGTGACGTCGGGCGAGCGGCTCAAGTCTCTGTCCAAGGAGCAGCAGAAGCGGGCGATCAAGGTGTCGGCGTCGATCCTCACCAGCGATCCCTACGACCTCGGCTGCCAGGTGCTGCCCAACGTCAACACGCTCACCCGCAACGCCGCCAAGCAGGCCTACGAGCTCGCAGGCGTCGGCCCGGAGGACCTCGACCTCGTCGAGCTGCACGACTGCTTCGCCACGGCCGAGCTGGTGCACTACGACAACCTCGGCCTCTGCGAGCCCGGCGGCGCCGCCGAGTTCTTCAACTCCGGCGCCACGTGGCGCGACGGCACGACGCCGGTCAACGTGTCGGGCGGCCTGCAGTCGAAGGGTCATCCGATCGCCGCCACCGGCATCGCCAACATCTGGGAGGTGTGCCATCACCTCCGCGGCGAGGCCGGCGACCGCCAGATCGAAGGCGCCAAGGTCGGCCTGGCCCACGTCATCGGCCTCGGCTCCGCCTGCGGCGTCCACATCCTGGAAGCCGCCGCATAGTTTCGTCCTCGCTCCGCATCGCTCGCTGCGCTCGCTCCGCTGCGGCGAGTTTGCTTTGAGCTCGCTGCGCTCGCACGAAGAATCGAAAGAGGCGGCGGCGCAGCAAGCTGCGCTGATCGCCGCATCGGAGGGGGAATCCCCCTCCGAGCCTCCCCCTTCGGCGTCCGCGCGTTGATCGTCTCGCGACCGGTTCGGCGCGAGCTATCCCAGCGTGTTGTCGAGGTAGCACCAGCGCCAGGCTTCGCCGGGCTCGACGCTGCGCATCACCGGATGGCCGGTGCCGCGGAAGTGCCGGTCGGCGTGCCGCGCCGGCGACGAGTCGCAGCAGGCCACGTTGCCGCAGGTGAGACACATGCGCAGGTGCACGGTCACCGTGCCCTCGCGCACACAGGCCTCGCAGTGGTCCGACGACGGCGACGGCTCGGTGAGCGTCGCCGCGTCGCGGAGGTGGTCGCACGCTGACGCCCCGCCGACGGATTCGTTGACGAGATCGTCGTCACGGTCGGCGGAGTTCCATCGGTCGCCGGCGATGAGGATCGACTCCTCGACGTCGAAGATCGACAGCACCCGGCGCACGACCTCGTCGGGCGCGGTGCCTTCGCCGCGCTCGGCGAGCACGGCGCCCCGCTCGGCGTCGAGCATGACCCGACGCAGCCGGGCGAAGACGGCACTCGGCGTCTCGCCTCCGCCACCGAAGCGCTCCCACCGGGCGTCGGCCCGCTCGAAGCCGCGCCGACGGAGACGATCCACCACGGCCGGCGGCTCGTCACCGGTGAGCACGTCGTCGAGCGCCCGCACCCCCGCCGCGGCCGCCGTCTGCAGCAAACGCGCTTCGGCGAGGGCGTCGGCGGCCGGATCGGGGCCACGGACGCCCAGGCGCCGCACGAGCCACGGCAGGGTGGACCCCTGGACGAACAGCGTGCCGGCGGCCACCGTCCAGGCGATGAGGATGAGCACCTCGCGGTGCGGTGTCTCCGTGGGGATCACCAGCACGGCGGCGAGCGTGACCACGCCGCGCATGCCCGCCCACCCCACCAGCGTCGACACCCGCCACGACGTCGCCGGCGTCATCGCCCGCACCCAGATCAGACGGAGCACGATCACCGCGCCGAGGACGGCCAGCGCGGCGCCGGCGACACGGGCGCCCGACAGGGTGTTCTCGCCGAGATCGCGCACGATCGTGCGGGCCTCCAGGCCGACGAGGAAGAAGACCGTGTTCTCGAGGATGAACTGCACGGTCGACCAGTTGCCCCGCTCGACCATGCGCGACGTCGGCGACTGGATGCGTTCGGCCTTGTGCCCGAGGATCAAGCCGGTGATGACGACGGCGAGGACCCCCGAACCGTGCACCTCCTCGGCGGCGATGTAGACGGCAAACGGCGTGACCAGCGAGATGGTCGTGTCGGTGACGGCGTCGCCGATGTGGCCGCGCACCTTGGCCAGCACGATCGCCGCCACCAGCCCCACCGCCGCGCCACCGAGCACCGACTGGGCGAAGTCGCGGGTGACCTCGAACGCAGTGACGCTGCCGCCGATTGCCGCGACCGACGTGCGCAGGCACACGATGGCCGTGGCGTCGTTGACGAGGCTCTCCCCCTCGAGGATCGTCACCACGCGGCGGGGCATGCCCACCTTGCGGGCGACCGCCGTCGCCGCCACGGCGTCGGGCGGAGCGACGACCGCGCCGAGGGCGAGGGCGGCGGGAAACGGGATCGGCAACACCCACCACGCCACGAGGCCGGCGCCGAACATCGTGAACACGACGAGGCCGACCGACAGCAGGGCGATCGGGCGGACGTTGGCCCGCACGTCGAACAGCGAGGTGCGGATCGCCGTGGCGTAGAGCAGCGGCGGGAGGAACCCGATGAGCACGAGGTCGCTCGACACCCGGACCTCGTCGACGAACGGCAGCAGTGACGCCAGCACGCCGCCGGCGACGAGCACCAGCGGCGCCGTGCGCCCGCTGCGACGGGCCAGCGATGCCAGCGCAGCGACGACCACGACCACCGCGATCACGTCCCTGGCGGTCTCCTCCATGTGGATCGTGAGAGTAGGCGCTTCCTCGGGACCACGCCCGCGGACGAGTCAGGCGCTCACCGCGATGAGCCTGGACCGCACCATGCGCTGTTCCGACTCATCGCACCCGCCGGCGCCGACCGGCGCCGGGCGCTGCGGCCGCGGCTCAGGCGGACGCCGACTCGAGCGCCTCGGCGACGGTGAGCCAGCGTTCCTCGGCGGCAGCCAGCTCGGCCTCGACGGCCTCGTGTTCGGTGCCGAGACGCACGATCTCGTCGACGTCCGTGCCGGCGGCACCGAGCTCGTCGGCGAGCCGGTCGCGCCGCCGGGTGAGGGCGGCGATCTCCTTGTCCAGCTCGCGCAGTTGCCGCGACAGCACCGACCGGGACGCCGACGGGGCGGCGGCCGGCTTGGGTCCCGGCCGCGGGACCGACGGCTTGGGCGGTGCCGCGGCGGCCGCTCTGCGCCGCTCCAGCCAGCCGCCGAACCCGCCGGCGACGCGTCGACCCGGCGTGTGCTCGTCGATCACCAGCACGTCGGCGACGGTGCGCTCGAGAAAGGCCCGATCGTGGCTGACCACGACGACGGCGCCGGGCCAGTCCTCGAGCAGGTCCTCGAGGACGCGCAGGGTGTCGAGGTCGAGGTCGTTGGTGGGCTCGTCGAGGAGCAGCACGTTGGGCTTGGCCCGCAACGTGAGCACGAGTTGCAGGCGTCGGCGTTCACCGCCACTGAGCAGCCCGATGGGCGCGCGCTGGGCGTCGGCGTCGAACCAGAACCGTTCGAGGAAGCGGGCGTCCTCCCAGTCCGGCCGGCGATGCGGGCCGGCCACGGCCTGCTCGACGGTCATCGCCGGGTCGAGCTCGCGACCCCGCTGGTCGTAGACGCCCAGGGCGACCGTGACGCCCCTGGTGACCGAGCCTTCGGTCGGGGCCAGGCGCCCGGCGATCACGTCGAGCAGGGTCGACTTGCCGGCGCCGTTGAGCCCGATGATCCCGAGGCGCTCGCGCGGATCCAGCGACAGGTCGACGCCGCGGAACAGCCACGGCGCGTCGTCGCCCCAACGGTGTCCGACACCGGCGAGGTCGATCACCGTGTCGCCCAGCCGGGCCGTGCCGAACGCCAGGTCGAGGTCGCCGGCCCGGGCTGCGGCCTCGGGACGGGCGTTGACCAGCGCCGTCGCGGCCTCGATGCGGGCCTTGGGCTTGCTGGTCCGGGCGGGAGCACCCCGGCGCAGCCAGGCCAGCTCGGTGCGGGCGAGGTTGCGGCGAACGGACTCGGCCTGTTCGGCCTGGGCCTCACGCTCGGCCTTGTTCTCGAGGTACGTGGCGTAGCCGCTCTGGCCCGAACCCCCCGGGCCACTCGGCGGCGCGGTGTGGACGTAGGTCTTGCCGCGGTCGAGCTCGAGGATCCGATTGGTGACCCGATCGAGCACATGGCGATCGTGGGTGACGAGGATGACGGCGCCCCGGTGAGCAGCGAGGCGATCCTCGAGCCAGGCGATGGCGTCGATGTCGAGGTGGTTGGTGGGCTCGTCGAGGATGAACACGACCTCGTCGGAATCCTCGGGGGAACCGACCTCGACGAGGGCGCGGGCGAGGGCGACCCGCTTGGCCTCGCCGCCCGACAGGGTGTCGAGGCGGTCTCCCCCACGGCCGCCCAGGCCGACGCGATCGAGGATCGCCGCCGCCTCCCAGCTGGGACCGACGGCGTCGTCGACGGTCACACCGGGCAGCACGGCGTCCTGGTCGAGCACGACGACCCGGGCGCCCCGACCTCGCCGCACGACACCGGTCTCGAGGTCGCTCAGCCCGGCGAGCTGGCGGAGCAGCGTGGACTTGCCGCTGCCGTTGAGGCCGACGATGGCGAGGCGATCCCCGGTGGACACGGTGACCGAGCAGCCCGAGAACAGCGGCCGGCCGGGCCGCGCGGCCGACAGGTCGACGGCGTCGAGGAGGATCACCCCGGCAGGATACGGACGCGCCGGCGAAGCGAAGCGGAGCCGGCGCCCGGAGACAACGACGCGCCGGCGAAGCGAAGCGGAGCCGAAGCCAGAAGCAACGACGCGCCGGCGAAGCGAAGCGGAGCCGAAGCCAGAAGCAACGACGCGCCGGCGACCCGCGGAAGTGAACACCACCCGCACGGGCTGCGGGTGGTGAACACGACCCGCACCACCGCACGCGCCGCGGTGAACAACACCCGCACAGACTGCGGGTCGTGAACACAACCGGCGGGATCCGGGGATTCTCCCGGTGACGGGGATCGGGGACCGGCTCTACCGTCGCGGCATGGCGACCCCTCGCGACATCCCCACCGCCCCTCGCGACGTGATCGGCGACGACGGCGACCTCCGGCTGATGCGGGACGCGCTGCGCGCCGGCAAGCGGGCCACGCTGGCGTCCGACGGGAAGGTGTACGTGTCGGCCGAGGCCGGCTCGCCGATGACCGAGGAGCAGGAGGCATGGATCGAGTCCAAGCTGGGCCACGTCATCGAGCTGGCGCGCAGCGGCTACGGCGTTACCGTTCAGCCCGACGGCGAGATGTCGGCCCATCGGGCCGATCACCGCTCGATCGTCCTCTACGACCCCGACCCGAACCTCAGCGAGCAGCAACGCCTGCTCATCGAACGGGCGATCTCCGAAGGCGCTCAGGTCCGGATCCACAGTGACGGACGGGTCGAGTACACGCGATTCGACGACTCGACCCCGCCGACCGGCGAGGTGGCGGCCGAGATGCGGGCCGTGCTCGAGGCCGAGATCGACAGCGGTCGGCTCGTCGCCGCGCTCCAGGGCGGCCAGACCCTCGATCTCAGCCCGCGTGGCGACATCGGCTACATCACCACGGCGCCCGGGCCCGAGCCGGTGCTGTTCCCCGAGGACCGCAAGCTGCTCGACAGTGTGAACGCCACGCCGGAGGACTTCGAGGAGGAGGCGCTCGGTCTCGAGGTGGGGGCTGGGGCCGCCCGCATGTCCGCCCACGAGGACTTCCTCGCCGCCACCCGCGCCGCCACGGCGAAGGCGTCGGCCGCCGATCGTGATCGGGTCGCCGCCGAAGCGACGGCCACCCAGGCGAACCGCCAGGCCCAGGAGGCCGACACCCGCGCCAACGAGTTCCGGCACAAGGAACTGGAGGCGTGGAAGCAGGCCGACGCGGCGAAGGCAACAGGCGACACGGCGCTCGCCGCCGAGGCGACCGAGATGGCCCAGGGACTGGCCGTGCGAGCGACGGCCGCTCGCTTGGAAGCCGAGGACGCCAGGGCCGCGGCCGCGACGGCCACGGCGACGGCGACCCGGCTGGCCGGTGAGAAAGAGGCCTTCGACGCGGAGCGCACGGCGGCCCAGACGCGGGCCAAGGAGTACGAGGACATCCTCGACCAGCAGGAGCAGCAGGCGGCCGAGTACCGCACGGCGGCGGCCGAGCTTCGCGAGGCCAAGCGGCTCGAGGCCGAGTTGCCTGACCTCGAGGCCCGCAGCGTGCCGGGCGTGGAGCGGGTTCGCCAGGCGGCGGCCGAACACCGGCGGCTCGCCCAGGAGGCGGCCGAGCGCGGCAACGCCTACGACGCCCCCACCCCGCCCGTCACACCGATCGCCGTCGGCCCCGACGACAACCCGTTCGGCGGTGACTCGGCGACTGCGGCGTCGCCGCCCGCGGAGGGGCACGTCAGCTCGCTCGTCGATCCGTCGTTCGATCCCGACGGCTCCTCCGACGGCGACGGTCCCGACGACGTCACCGACGCGTCTCGCGACCCGGCGGAGATGTCGAACGAACTCGCCGGCGGGTCGAGCGACCTCGGTGGCGTGCTGGCCGACCCCTCCAGTGACGTCGTCGTTCTGTCGGACGACCTCACCGACACGGCCGGCGACTTCGCCGACACGGCCGGCGACTTCGCCGACACGGCGAGCGACCTCGCGGACACGTCCCACGACGTCACCGCCGACACCCCGAGCGACTTCACCGCCGACACGTCGGGCGACTTCGCCGACACGAGCAACGACTTCGCCGCCGACGCCCCGAGCGACCTTGCCGATACGACCGACGACTTCGCCACCGACGCCCCGAGCGACTTCAGCGACACGACCGACGACTTCGCCGACACATCGGGCGACTTCGCCGACACGACGGCGGATGTGGCCGACATCGGAGCCTCCGACGATGGCGGGTTCGACGCGTCATCGGGCGACGTCGGCTGAGCCGAGCGTCGACGTCGGGCACTGACGGGCCGATACTCCAGCGGGCGGATTCCGACCGCCGGAACCGGGCACCACCACCGGTACGGTCGGAAGCGTGCAGTCCCGTGCGCGCCGCCTCACCATCATGCTGGGTCTCGTCGGGGGCCTGTTGGCTGCCGGCTACGGCGCCCTGTTCGCCATGCTCGACGACATTCGCGACGAGTACGGCATCAGCGAGTCGGCCCTCGGCGGCGTCATCGGCATCGGGTTCATCGCCGGGTTCGTGGCCCAGACCACCATCGCCCCCCTCGCCGACCGGGGCCACGCCCGGCGCCTCGTCGTGATGGGCCTGGTCATTAACGTCGTGTCGCTCGTGGCGATGGCCGCAGCCACCACCATCGTGCCGCTCCTGCTCGGTCGCTTCGTGATGGGAATCGGTGTCGGCATGGCCGTGCCGGCGCTGCGCCGCATCGTCATCCTCGCCGATCCCGACGACATCGGGCGCAACCTCGGCCGCCTCCTCTCCGCCGACGTCGCCGGGTTCGCGGCGGGCCCGGCGATCGCCGCGGTGCTCGTCGGACCACTCGGCATCCCGGCACCGTTCCTCGTCACCGCCGCCGCCTCGGCGATCGCCGTGCCGTTCATCGCCCGCATCGACGTGTCCGAGACGGTCGAGCCGCCGACGCAGCGACTGGCGTTCGACCTGTTGCGCATCCGTCCGTTCGCCGGGGCGGTCGCCCTCGGCTGTGCCGTGTTCTTGATGATCGGCACCTTCGACGCGCTGTGGTCGGTCGCCCTCGATGACCTCGGTACGGCGGAGTGGATCGCCAATCTCGGCATCAGCCTGTTCGCCCTGCCGCTGGTGATCTTCGGGTCCACGGGCGGTCGGCTCGCCCAGCGTGTCGGGCCCTTCCGTGTGGCCACGGTGGGCCTGCTGCTCGGGTCGGGCTTCATGCTCATGTACGGCCTCGTGCCGACCGGCGTCGCGATGTTCGCCATCGCCATGGTGCACTCGGTGTCCGACGGCCTCACCGTGTCGAGCACGGGTGTCGCCGTGGGCCTGGTCGTGCCGGTCGAGCGCCAGGCGGGTGCACAGGGTGTGCTGGGCGGCATGCAGGTACTGGTCGCGGGTGTCACCGCGGTGATCGCCGGGATCACCTACGACCATGCCGGCCGCACCGTCGCCTACACGGTGTGCGCCATCTTGATGTTCACGCTGGTCGGCGTCGGCGTCTGGCTGGCGCGGGACCAATTCGGCGTGCGCGGCGACCCCGAGGCGAACGCGGCCGCACCTCCCGCCGTCGCCGCTGCCGACTGACCTCGCATCCGCGAACTCTGTGACACCCTCTCTTTAGGGTTGGGGCCGTGAGGATGTTGCACACCAGCGACTGGCATCTGGGCCGCAGTTTCGGCCAGGTGTCGTTGGCGGCCGATCAGGCCGCGTTCGTCGACTGGCTCGTCGATGTCGTCGGCCAGGAATCCATCGATCTCGTCGTCGTCGCCGGCGACCTCTACGACCGCGCCATCCCGCCCACCGAGTCGGTCAACCTGTTGCGCCACGCCCTCACCGGCATCGTCGGCGCCGGCGCCAAGGTGGTCGCCATCGCCGGCAATCACGACAGCCCCGACCGCGTGGCCGCCGCCGACGGCCTCACCGACGCCGCCGGTGTCATCATCCGCGGCGGCTTCGCCCGCGCCGGCGAGACCGTCACGCTGGAGTTCTCCGACGGTCCGCTCGACGTCGTCGCCGTGCCCTACCTCGACCCCGTGATGGCCCCGAACCAACCGGTCCACCGCCGTCGGGCGCCCGACCTCCCGCTACTGCCCGACCACGATGCCCCGGCCCAGCTGGCCTTCGACCTCGGGGTCTCGGCCGCCGCCACACGGGACGAACCGGACCCCGACGACGCCCCGAGGCGCCCCACCCACCAGACGGTGTTGAAGGCGGCCCTCCACCGCCGGGTCGGCGCGCCACGGTCGGTGGCCGTCGCCCACGCCTTCGTCGCCGGGGCCATCGAGTCCGACTCCGAGCGCGCGCTGGCCGTCGGCACCTCACCACGGGTCGCCACCACCACGTTCGACGGCTTCTCGTACGTCGCCCTCGGCCACCTGCACCGCCCGCAACTCGTCGGCGCCGATCCCACCCGCCGCTACTGCGGCTCCCCCCTGCCCTACTCGTTCTCCGAGACGCACGCCAAGCACGTCGTCATCGTCGACGTCGACCCCACCGGCCGGTGCACCACCACGGAGATCCCGGTGCCCGTCGGCCGGCCGGTCGTCACCCTCACGGGCACGATCGACGACCTGCTGATGTCCCCCCGCCACGCCCACGCCGAACACCACTTCGTCCGGGCGGTACTCACCGACCCCAGCCACGTCCTCGACGCCAAGGCCCGGCTCCTGCACCGCTATCGCTTCGTCACCGAGATCGTCCTGCAACCGCCCGCCGGTCCCGACACCGTCGCCGACCCCGCGCCGGCCGCGGCACGCTCGCGCCTGTCGCCGCTCGATGCGGCCACCTCGTTCTGGTCCGACGTCACCAATCGTCCGCCCACCCACGCCGAGCGCGAGATGCTGCACGAACTGCTCGACGCCGCCCTCGCCGAGGCCACTCCGTGAGCCGCGTGTCATGAGGCCCGTCGAGCTCGAGCTCCAGGCGTTCGGGTCCTACGCCGGCACCGAGGTGGTCGACTTCGCCCCGTTGGCCGAGCACGGCCTGTTCGTCGTGTGCGGCCCCACCGGCGCCGGCAAGTCGACGCTGTTCGACGCCATGACGTTCGCCCTCTTCGGCACCATCCCCGGCGAACGGCTCGAGCACGTCCGCTCCCACCACGCCGACCGTCACACCCGCACCACCGCTGCGCTCACCTTCGACACCGCGGCCGGACGCTTCCGCGTCGAGCGCACGGCCCGCCACGAGCGCCCCAAGCAGCGCGGCCGGGGCACCACCGTCGAGCAGCCCAAGGCCGCCCTCTACCGCGTCGTCGGCGACACGCTCGAACCCATCGCCAGCCGGCCCCAGGAGGTCAATGCCCGCTGCGAGCAACTCGTCGGGCTCACCGCCGCCCAGTTCCAGCGCGTCGTCCTGCTCCCCCAGGGCAAGTGGGCCGAGTTCCTCATGTCCGACACGGCCTCGCGGCGCACCCTGCTGCAGAACCTGTTCGGCACCCAGCTCTACGAGCGGGCCACGCTGCTGGCGCGTGACCGCGTCGCCGCCGCTCGCGAGACAGTCGACGCCACCCGAGGCGAGGTCGAGCGTCACCGGGCCAACGCCACCGCGGCGGTGGCCGAACTGCTCGGCGCGCTCCACGACGACGACGATGTTCCGGCCGTCGCCGGCGACCTGGCCGGACTGCGGCGGCAACTCGACGATCTCGCGCCGCACATCGACGATCGCCGCACGGCAGCCGTCGCCGCGGCGGCCGCCGCCGAGGCGGCACGCGACGTCCACACGGCGGCCATCGCCGTGGCCACCGACTGGGATCGCCGAGCGGAACTGCGTCGCCGCCTGGCCACGCTGCAGGCCGACGCCGCCACGATGCACGCCGACGCCGAGCGCGGCCGGTGCGGCGAACGGGCCGCGCCGGTTGTCGCCGCCCACCGCGCCAACGTCGCCGCCGACGCCTCACACCGCGACGCCACCGAGGCGCTCGAGCGGGCCCAGGCGGTGGCCGTCGACGCCATCGTCGCCGCGGGGATCGAGGCCGAGCCACTGGCCGGGGCGCCCACCCGGCTGGCCGATCTGCGTTCGGTGCTGGGCGACCAGCTCGCCGTCGTGAAGGCGGCGGCCGAGGCCGAGGCGGCCACGCACCGTCTCGCCGCGGTCGAAGCGGGGGCCGCCAACGCCCTCGAGCACGGCCGTCGCCTCGTCACCGACCTCGAGGCTCGCCGCGGCCCGCTCGAGACGGAACGGATCGAGCGCTTCGCCGTCGCCAGCGGGATCGATCGGTGCGCGGCCGAGGTGGCCGCGACCGCCGAGGTCCTCACGCTCAAGGCCGAGGTCGGTGAGTTCGCCTCGCACGCCGAGATCGCCCGCACGGCCGAGGCCGATGCCGACGCCACCCTCGACCGGCTCACGTCGCAGTTCCTCGCCGACGTCGCCCCCGAGCTCGCCGCCCGCCTGACCCCTGGCGACCCGTGTCCCGTCTGCGGCAGCCCCGAGCATCCGGCACCGGCATCCGCCCACCCGAGCACCGCGGTCACCCGTGACGACCTCGCCCGGGCCAAGCACCGGCGCGACGAGGCCACCCGTGCGCTGCACGACGTGCTCGCCCGCATCGACGACCACCTGCGGCGCCTCGGACCGCAGCGGGCCACCGACATCGAGGTGCTGCGCCAGCGCCACGAGGCGGCGCTCGCCGCACACCGCCTGGCCGCCGATGCCGAGGCCGCGGTGGTCCGCCTCGACCTCGCCCTGGCCCGAGTGGACAAGGAGCTCGCCGAGGCCACCGAGCGGTTGCCGGCCCTCACCGGCCGCCACGCCACTGCGGTGGCCGAGCACGCCGCCAAGCGCGAGGCGGCCGCCGAGCTACGAGCCCGCGCCGGCGAGGTCGCCGCGGTCGACATCGAGAATCGGCTCGACCTGGTACGACGTGCCGAACGGGCAGTGTCGCGGCTCGAGCCGCTCGCCCAGGCTGCTGCCAGCGCCCGTGGCGCCGCCGCGCAGGCCGCCACGCTCCTCGCCGACGCGGTGGCGGCGAGCGGCTTCGCCGACGCCTCCGAGGCCCTCGCCGTGGCGATGGCTGCCGACGAGCTGGCCCGCCTCACCGCCCGGATCGAGGCGTGGCGGGCGTCGGTGGCCGACGTCTCGTCCCGCCTGGCCGCCCTCGACGAGGTCGCCATCCCCGACGAGCGGCCCGACGTCGAGGTGCTGGCGAAGGCACGGGCCCAGTCCCGCGCCGCCGCCGAGGCGGCGGCCGGCCGGCTCCAGGTGCTCGACGTCCGCTTCTCCGACGCGTCGGTGGCGCTCACCAGCGCCGAGCGCCTCGAGGGCGCGTCGGCCGATGCCGTCGCCGCCTACGACACGGCGCGGGTGGTGTTCGAGACGCTCAACGGCAACAACCTCACGCGAGTCCAGCTCGAGACGTGGGTGCTCGCCGGCGAGCTCGACCGGGTGACGGCGGCCGCCAACGTGCACCTCGCCCGCATGACCCGGCACCGGTACTCGCTGCGGCGCGACGAGCCGAGTGGGGTCGGGGCCCGCCGCAGTGGGCTCGATCTGGTGGTGGACGACGCCGACACTGGCCGTCCCCGCCCGCCCAGCACGCTGTCGGGTGGTGAGCAGTTCCAGGCTGCGCTGGCCCTGGCGCTCGGACTCGCCGACGTCGTCAGTCAGAGCGGCGATGTCCACGAGGCGTTGTTCGTCGACGAGGGCTTCGGGTCACTCGACGCCGACGCCCTCGACGAGGCGGTCGACGCGCTGGTCGGGCTCCACGCCACCGGCCGCATGGTCGGCGTCATCACCCACGTGGAGACGATGAAACGCCAGCTCCCCGTGGGCATCGAGGTGCGCAAGCTGCCGAGCGGCGGCTCCACCCTCGTCCGCTGACCGCTGCTCACACGGTCCCGGCCGATATCGATCTGGACACCGATCGTCGCAGATCCGGCACGATCGGTGCCCAGATCGCCGAATGACACGGTCGGTGCCCAGATCGTCAGCGGGGAGCGGCGAGGGCCTCGCTGAGCCCGGTGAGGCGGCGGGCCGGGTTGGTGACGGCCCGGCGGATCGCCGCCGCCGACGCCACCACCACGAGCCGGCGCGACGACCGCGTGATGGCCGTGTACAGGAGCTCGCGGCCGGCCAGCGGTGAGTCGGCCGGCGGGTGGATGAGCACGACCGCGTCGTACTCCGACCCCTGTGTCTTGTGCACGGTCATGGCGTAGGCGGTCTCCAACTCGTCGAGCTCGGCCGGGGCGAAGTCGACCGTCTCGCCGCCGCGTCGGAACACGGCACGGGGCAGCCTCCCGGCGCCGGCGACGACGATCCCCGTGGCGCCGTTGACGATGCCGGTGCGCGGGTCGTTGCGCGTGGCGAGCAGCGGGCGGCCCACGTAGTCGCGCACCGAGGGCGGCCGCTCGAACAGCCACCGCTCGGCGTGGTCGTTCCACGTCTCCACGCCGAATGGGCCGCGGCGGTGCGCGCACAGGATGCGGACCGGGTCGAGCGCGGCGAGCGCCGCGTCGCGTTCGCCGGCGGCCGCCGCCCGGTGCGCGTCGGCGAACGCCGGGGCCACGACCGCACGGACGGCGTCGGCCGCGGCCGGGGCCGGGTCGACGGCGTCGTCGATCTCGACGAACGAGACCGGCGACTCGGGATCGGCCGCGTGCGCACGAAGGAGCGACAGAACGTCGTCGGGGTGCTGATCACGCACCGCGTCGGCCAGCGGACCGATCGGTGAGTCCTGCCCGGTGCGGAACTGCCGGCGCAGGCGGGTGACGCAGCCGTGCAGCGGCGAGGCCGGATCGGCAGCCGCCCGGACGATGTCGCCGAGCACGGCGCCGACCTCGATGCTCTCGAGCTGGTCGGGATCGCCGAGCAGCACGAGGCGGCAGCCGTCGGCGACGGCGTCGACCAGTCGCGCCATGAGGGGCAGCGGCACCATCGACGTCTCGTCGACGACGACCACGTCGTAGGGCATCGGGTTGCCGGCGTGGTGCCGGAATCGGGTGCGGGAGTCGGGAAGGGGACCGAGCAGGCGATGCACGGTGACGGCGTCGGGGACGGACGGCCGGTCGTCGTCGGATCCCAGCGCCTGTTGGATCGACTCGGTGAGGCGGGCGGCGGCCTTGCCGGTGGGTGCGGCCAGGCCGAGACGCGGGGCCTCGCTGCCCGGCCATCCGGCGTGCAAGGCAGCGAGCAGGCGCCCGACGGTGTAGGTCTTGCCCGTGCCGGGACCGCCGACGATGACGGCCAGCCGGCGCTCGAGCGCCGTCGCCGCCGCGGCGTACTGGTCGCCGGCCGGATCGAGCAGGTCGGCGAGCGGAGCCGCGGGGAGCGGTTCGACGCCGACGGCCATGCGCCGCAGGGCGGTGGCGACGACACACTCGTCGACCCACTGGCGTTGGGTGTAGAGGTGGGTGCCGGCGAGCACGAGCGGCCGGTCGTCGAGCGGCGGCGACGCCTCGTGGTCCCCCACGGTACGCACGAACGGGCTGCCGGCGAGCCGCTCGGCCCACCGTGCGGGATCGGGCCAGACGAGCGAGTCGAGCGCCGCAGCGCGCAGCGCCTGGGCGTCGCCCCGGTCGTCGGTGCCGGCCCGGGCGACTGCCGCGACCACGTCTTCGGCAGCGGTGGTGAGGTCGACGTAGGCGTGTCCGTGGCGGGGCGCCCACAGCGCCAGAGCGGTGGCCACCAGCACGTCGTCGTCGGCTCCGGGTACGAGAGCCGCCGCACCATGCACCTCCGTGGAGCCGAGCACCCCAGCTGCGGCGAACCCGCGCAGGGCCGCGGCGTCGGCCGGCACGAACACCGCGCTCATCGCTCGGCTCCGCCGAGGCCGCTCATCGCTCAGCTCCGCCGAGGTTGCTCATCGCTCAGCTCCGCCGAGCAGGTCGTCGAGGGCGAGCACGGTGGCCACCGGGGGCCGCCAGGAGAACACGCCGTGGGACTCACCGTCGAGTGTCGGCGTGGCCGGACCCACCATGCCTCGAACGAAGAGGTAGGCGATGCCGCCGAGGTTGCGTTCAGGGTCGTAGGCCGGGCCGAGCCGCCAGGAGAGGTAGCGGTGGAGGGCCACGCTGTAGAGCAGCGCCTGGAGCGGATAGTGGCTGTGGGTCATGGCGTCGACGAGACGGTCCGGCCGGTACGGCGCCAGCACCTCGCCGGGGTCGGTGGTGCCCGGCGCATGCAGGCGATTGGTCTTGTAGTCGACGACCACGAAGTGGTCCTCAGCCACGCGGAACACGGCATCGATCGACCCGGTGAGCCAGCCGGTGATCGACACCGGGTCGAGGGCGGCGGCCAGCTCGGCGCCGTAGGGCCGCAGCCGGTCGTCGTCGGCGAGGGTGGAGGTGAGCACCTCGCCGATGCGGGCCGCGGGAACGAGCCGCGGCAGTTCGAGATCGAAGGTCAGCTCGGCGAGACGGTCGGGCGGGGAGATGGACGAGAGTGCCCGGCCGTCGAACAGCGGACCGAGCGGGGTGGCCACCGCCGCGCTGATCCCGGCGGCGACGGCAGCGGCGTCGAGCGTGAGACCGGCCGCCCGGGCCCCGTCCTCGGCGAGTCGCCGCGCCTTGCTCGGCAGCGCCGGATCGGTGAAGTCGAGCTGCTCGAAGATCTCGTGGACCATCGTGCCGAACGTCGTGCCACCCACCACGTCGGCGAGCGGAACCGACACGGCTGCTCGCTCTGGCGCGGGGGCGGCCTCGGCGCCCGACGGCGTGGTGGGAGGCATCGGCACCTCACCGTCGGCCGGATCGGCCGGCTCGTCCGCGCCACCGACCGGGCCCGCCGTGTCCGGCGTCCGTTCGTGGCCGGCCGCTGCCGCGGTGACCGCGGTGAACGACCACGACCGCCAGGTGGGGTTGGCGAGCGGATGACGGCCGCCGTCGTCGGCCACGAGGAGCTCCTCGCGCTCGGGTCCTCCCATCGCCAGCGGCCGGCGGATCGGCACATCGACCGGCACGTCGAAGGCGGCGATCGTGCCGTTGGACGCCGCGGCCAGCACGTCGATCTGTTCGCGGGCCGCCGCGCCACCACGCTTGGTGTACTCGTGGTCGACCGGCGAGTTCTGCACCGGACCGGCACCCTCGCGGTCGAGCAGCAGCCGTCCGAACGGCGACGTGGCCGAACGCATCGTCGGCGCCCACCAGAGCTCGAGGCGGTGACGGGCCCGGGTCATCGCCACGTAGACGGTGCGCAAGCCATCGCCGTCGACGTCGGCCTTGGCCGCTGCGGCGCGCACCTTGGCGGCAGTGTCGCCGGGCTTGCTGCCCTCGTCGAACCCGTCCACCCACGCCACCCACGACGCCACGTCGACGTACCGGATCGCCGACCCTCCGCTGCCGACCCCGCCGTTCCCCGATCCGTCGGGCGACGTTCCATCGACGGCGTTGAACACGTACGGGCGCTGCGTGTTGGGCCGCTCGACGTAGGCGAACGGCATCAGCACGATCGGGTACTCGAGCCCCTTGGCGGAGTGGATGGTGGTGATGTGCACGGCGTGATCGTCGGTCTCGATGCGTCGCATGGTGGCCTCGGACGGCCCCTCGGTCTCGGCGTCGGCGATGAGGCGGTCGAGGGTCTGCTGCACGTGCAGCGGCTCGTGCGTCTGGCCGCGCAGCTCGCCGACCAGCAGGTCGGCGACGTGGTCGAGATCGGCGAGATTGCGGTCGCCGTTCGGCGCGCCGAGCACGACGTCGAACAGCTTCGACTCGGTGCGCAACTGTTCGTAGAAGGCGCCGAGGCCGTCGGTGCGGAGCCGGTGGGCCAGCGTGGCGAGGTGGCGCTGCAGCGCGGCGAGCGGCGTGTCGCCGACGTCGCCGCCCGGGCCCGACTCCACACCGAGCGTACGATCGACGTCGGCGAGGGCGGCCGGGTCGAGATCGAAGAACCAGCTCAGGCCGGCAGCCCGAGCCACCCGGGCCCGGGTGGGCGTGGCGAGACCGGCGAGCAGCAGGCGCCATTGCAGCGCCGCTTCGGATTCGAGCACCGACCCGGTGCGCGACCGCACGGTGGGGATGCCCCACTCGCGCAACGTCGCCGCCGTGTCGGCAGCCCGGCGCTGCGACGGAACGAGCACGGCGATGTCGCCGGGCCGCACCGGCCGGGACTGGCTCGTTCCGTCGGGCCCGGCGATGGTGATGGTGGCGCCGTCGAGCAGGCTGCGCACCCGCGACGCCACGTCGGCGAGGACGAGGCGCTGCACGGCCCCCGACTCGAGGTGCCCTTTGCTGGTGTGGGCCACGGCGTCGGTGTCGGCGACGGCATGGATGTGGATGGAGGCCCGGAGACCACGATCGCGGCCGGGCTCGGCGACGGCGGAACGCTGCGCCGAGGGCGCGGCGTCGACCCGATGGACGGCGATCTGATCGTGCCCGAGTGTGGCACCGTTGAACAGCACGGCCAAGCCGTCGAGCAGGCGGCGGTCGGAGCGGTGATTGACGGCCAGGCTCGATGCGTCGACCGTCCGCACGGCGTCGAGATAGGCGTGCACGTCGGCGCCGCGGAACCGGTAGATCGCCTGCTTCGGATCGCCGACGGTGATGAGACGCCGGTCGCCGAACGCCCGCTGGAAGATCTCCCACTGCACGCGATCGGTGTCCTGGAACTCGTCGACGAGCACGATGGGGAACCGGCTGCCGAGCTGCTCGGCGAGGGGCGGGCCGACCACGGGGTCGGCGAGCGCGTCCCGAAGATCGGAGACGAGCCGGTCGTAGCCGATCTCTCTGCGCTGGCGCTGGCGCCGGCCGATCGCGGTCACCGCCTCGTGGATGATCGCCGCCCACCGCCCGGCGACGCCGCCGATCGACGGATCGGGAATGGTGGTGGCGCCGGCGTTGGTGAGCACGGTCCGGACGGCGGCGATGACGTCCCGCTCGACCTTCTCGGGACCGTGGGGTTGCCGATTGGCCACGTCCGCCTGCTTCACCTTGCCGTCGACCCACTCGATCGGCCGGCCCTTCTCGTCGACCGACAGCCGGAACGGATCGTCGGCCAGTTCGCGTACCAGCAGATCGCGGCAGACCTCGGCGACCACGTCGTGATCGTTCTCGACGAGCTGGGCGCCCGGGTCGCCGGCGGCGCGCAGCCCGGCCTGGGCGAGCGCCTGCTGGCAGAAGCCGTGGATGGTGGTGATGACGGCCTCGTCGAAGCGGTGCAGGGCGTCGCGCAGCCGCAGCGCTCGGCGGTGCCGGAGGCGTGGCGAGCCCTCGTCGAACACCGCCATCCACGGGTCGGTGGCCGGCAGCGGACCGCCCTCGAGGAAGTCGGCGGCGGCCTGGAGCTTCTGGCGGATGCGGTCTCGCAGCTCGGCGGCGGCCGCTCTGGTGAACGTGACGACGAGGATCTGGTCGATGCCGAACCCGGCGGTGAGGTCGTGGCCGGCGCCACTCGTCTCGCCGGCGACGTAGCGGGCGATCAGCGCCGAGATCGTGTACGTCTTGCCGGTACCCGCGCTGGCCTCCACGACGGTGCGGCCGCGCGGAAGCGGACCGGCGAGGTCGAACGCCGCCGGCCGAGCGGTGGCGCGGGCCATCAGCGCGATCCCTTCCGGGTGCTCGCCGCATTGGCGGCGCTCCAGTCGAACACGAAGTCGTCGACGGCATTCCAGAGGAGATCGGCATAGACCTGCGGAGACGGATGCATGGCCAGGATGTCGGCGATGGGCACGCTGTCCCAGATGAACGCGGTGTCGATGTCGGCGAGATCAGCGCGCTTGTTGTACTGATCGTTACCGCGGAACGGCTCCTCCTGCAGGGTGCCGGTCTCGTGGAGCACCCGGGACGTCTCCTCGAAGAGCGGGATGGCGCTGCGCCGGGCCGCGAGGTGGATCTCGGCAGCGGCGGCGAGGAGGCGGCGGGCGTCGGCGATTCCTTCGTCGCCCTGGCCGGTGACGCCGAGCACGCTGACCGCCGCCTTGACGCCACTCGATCCGCGCGTGGCGCTGACGGCGAACCAGTCGGTCCGTCCGGTGGCGGCCACCGCGGCGGCGAGGTGGATCGCCGCCTCGAGATGCGTACGGGTTCGGGCCCGGGTGTAGCTGAGGCGGCACACCACGGATCCGAAGCGGTCGGTGTGCACGATGTGGGCGAGCGTGTCGACCAGCCGCACCGACAGCGGTGGCAACGCCGGCAGGACGGTGGCCCCGACCGGGAGCGTCAGGTCGACCTCCACCGAGTCGGGGGCGGCCAGCAGGGCAGCCCGGTCGATGCCGCCGAGCTGCTCGGTGGCGGCGTCGACGACCGCGATGACCTGGCGCTGGACCGCGTCGAGGGACTGATCGACGAGCCGTCCGGGCGGGAGTCGACCGTTGAGCGATTCCGACCGCCGCCACTCGGCCAGGACGGCCACCTCGGCATCGGCGTCGGCGGGAGCCGCTCGCCGCAGTTCGTCGAGCAGGCGGCGTCCCATGCTCGCCGCCTCGAGCGGGGTGACCGACAGCGGGATGCGGGTGTCGAGCTCGCTGACCTCGACAGGCAATCGCAGGTCGAGGCGGTCACGAAGCAGGGTGCGGGCCGGGCGTGACACCGAGTGGACGAGGTGAGCAAGACGCACGACGTCGGGCACGGGCTCGGCGCCGATGTTCCAGCGGTCGAGGAGCGACCCGGTGCCGACGTCGTCGGCCGTCCGGCGGACGATGGCCGCGTGCCGCATCGCCGAGTCGAAGCCGAACGGGGCGCCGGCGGCGGCCGACGGCCCGAGGCCGGCCCGACCGCTCGCGAAGTTCGCCTCGTCGTAGCTGCGCAGCGGGTGCCGTACGACCACCGGCGAGTCGGCGTCCCCGCCGGTGACAACGCCGAGCGTCGCGTCGGCGGTGTCGAGGAGCTCGTTGAGCTGCACGGCGAAGCGCACCGTGCGGTTGGTGGTGATGTCGCTGCCGTCGCAGACGACGATGAAGTGATCGTCGGCGGCGAGGAGGGCGTCGAGTACGAACTGGCGCCGCTCGCCGCGACGGTCGGGTTCGCCCACGCACGGCCGGCGGCCCAGCAGATCGTCACCGTCGATGCCGGGCGGGCGCAGGCTGGCCTCGTCGAACCCGAGGACGCACACAACGCGGGCCGGGACGTTGCGCATCGGCGCCAACCCGCACATCGTGACCCCGCCCGTGCGCAGACGGAGGCGGCCGTGGTGGGCATCGACGATGCCGTCGAGCAGGGTGCGGGCGTCGGACGCCTCGAGCTCGACGGCCTCCCCCGCCGTGCCCTGGGCGGAGCGGCGGAGGTCGTCGATGGCAGCCATGACGGCGGCGGCCTGCCAGGCGTCGTTGCGGTCGGTCGCGCACGTGAGGGCGAGCGCCTCGACGAACACGTCGCACCAGCCGGCGACGGGGCGCGGCGTGGCGACGAGGTGCCGCACGTGACGCAGGCGAGCGACGAGCTCGGCCAGGCGGCCGGCCGTTGCCGCGGCGTCGGCGCCCATGTCGTCGAAGGGCACGACCTCGACGCCGTCGAGGGCGACCACCCGCGGGCTGGGCGACGGCATGGCGACGCCGCTCAACAGCGCCCGCAAGGTGGCCTCCCACGTACCGGCGGTGAGTGCGTCGCGCGACGCAACACCTCGTGGCGCGGATGCATCGTCGCCGAGCCACTCCAGGCGCTGGTCAGCGTCGACGCCCCACGACGTGCCCAGCCGTTCGATCCATCCGGTGATGCGGTCGATGTCGTCGATGTCCAGGCCGAGACGTTGGCGGACGGGTTCCAGCGTGGCGATGTCGAGCAGGTCGACGGCGGTGCATCGTCCGGCGACGACACGCAGGATCTGGGCCAACGCCGCCGCCACCGGGTTCTCGCTGCCGAGCGAGAGATCGGTGACGGTGAGTGGGACGGGCAGGCTGCCGCGCGAGAACACGGCGGCGGCGAACGGTTCGAAGCGGGCGAGATCGGGGCAGAGGACGACGACGTCGTGCGGCTGCAGTGTTGGGTCGGCGGCCAGCAGATGGGCGATGGCGTCGCGCAGCACCTCGAGCTGGCGCGTGACCCCGTGGCAGGCGTGCACCTGGAGCGACCGGTCGATCCCCACGCCGGCCGGCGCCGGCGCCCGATCGGCGGCGATATCGGCCTGCACGGCCGCCAACAGCGTCGTCGCCGTGCGGGGGCGATCGACCGGCGGCACCGGCTGGCCAGCGCCGGTGAGCAATGCCGCCATCTCGGCGGTCGCTCGGCCCCATGACCGCAGCAGCGGGTTGCGATCGAGGTCGGGCGTGGTGTCCTCGTCGGCACGCCGGCGCGGGGTGGGGCGACCGGCCGGGACGCGCTCGGCTCGGTCCCACTGAGCACCCGAGGGT
The DNA here is from genome assembly GCF_003426815.1 of Desertimonas flava. Lineage (GTDB taxonomy): Bacteria > Actinomycetota > Acidimicrobiia > Acidimicrobiales > Ilumatobacteraceae > Desertimonas > Desertimonas flava. The sequence goes on along the minus strand of NZ_QKYK01000002.1, from coordinate 360,366 downwards.
CGCATGACGAACAGGTGGACGTCGCGCTGGGTGGCGAGGGCATCGAGCAGCTCGATCCGCGCCGGGGCGACGCTGGCCAAGCCGAGCCAGGCCACTCGCGAGGGCAGGTCGCTCCGGTCGTGGTCGGCCCGCAGGGCGGCCATCGCCGCGGGGAGCTCCTCGGCCGGGCTGGGGGTGCCGATCCGCTCGCGAACCGCCCGCCAGAGATGGAACTGCCACTCGACGTCGTGGTCGAGACCGCCGACCAGGCCGTCGTCCCGCACAGTCCCGTCGCCCGGGGCGCCCGCCGCCCACTGCTGCAACACCTGCGGGCGATTGGCGCCGTAGCCGTCGAAGAGGTCGGCGATGCGCCGGGCCACGGCGACGCGTCGCGAATGGCCACGGGTCGTGGCCGCCACCCAGCCGGGCACCTCGACGACTCCGTCTTCGAGCAGCCCGAGCACGGTCCAGGTGAGCTGATCGATGTGCCACGGGTCGTCTGCCTCGGCGGACCGACCGAGCACCCGGGCGACGAAGCGACCGGGAAAGAGCATCTCGGTGTTGGCCGACACGCCCAGGCGACGGGCCAGGCGTCGGACGAGGTAGTCCCGGACCCCGGCCGTGGGCACGGCCACGACCTCGGACCGGAACGGATCGTCGAGCGGCTGGGCGAACACGGCGGCCAGCCCGTCGGCCAGCACCTCCAGGTGGTTGCCCTGGTGCACGTACAGCGTCACCGCTGCTCGCTCGATTCCACGGCTCCGATTATGGCGAAGGGGTGTCACAGAGCGGGTCCGGGGCCGCGTTCGCCCCTTGAAGTCGGGCCCGACGTGTGATCACGATGAGCGGACGCCCACACCCGGGCCATCGCCAGGAGACGAGATGACCGACACCGACCAGAGGGGCGACGGCCCGACCGACAACCCCGAGACCGAAGACAACCGAGAGACGATCCGTCGTGCCTTCGAGGCGTGGCAGGCGGGTGACGCACCGATCACCGACGTGTTCGCCCCGGACATGGTATGGCGGATCGAGGGCCACTCGGTCGCGTCGCGCGAGTACGCCGACCGCCAGCAGTTCATCGACGAGGTGCTTGCTCCCTTCGGTGCCCGCTTTGCCCACGGCGAGCCGTTCCGGCCGGTGCTGATCCGCTCCATCCACGCCGACGGCGACACCGTGATCGTCGTCTGGAACGGCCGCGGCATCGCCAACGACGGCCAGCCCTACGAGAACAGCTACGCCTGGATCATGCGGTTGCGCGACGGGCTCGTCGTCGACGGCACGGCGTTCTACGACAGCATCTCCTTCAACGGCCTCTGGAGCCGGGTCACCCCTGACCATCACAGCCCGCCCCGGCACGCCGTGGGCACGTGACGCACCGTCTAGCCTGCGCGCCGTGCGCATGGACGTCGAGCCGTCATTGGATCCTGCTGCCTACGAGTTCCACCACGACATCCGTGTGCGGTTCGCCGAGACGGATGCGATGGGCATCGTTCATCACAGCCGCTACCTGCCTTACCTCGAGGAAGCTCGCGTTGCCTTCCTCCGCCACATCGGGCATCCGTACACGGAGTGGCGTGATGCCGGCATCGAGTCAGCCGTCCTCGAGGCCTTCGTGCGCTACCGCAACGCCCTCCGCTTCGACGACGTGGTGACCGTTCACGTCGCGTTGGCATCGGCCGCCCGGGCGACGTTCCAGATGTCGTACCTCCTGACGGTCGCCGACCGGCCGGCGGCCACGGCCGTCACCGTGCACGGTGCGGTGACCGCGGACGGCCGACCCACGCGACTCCCGACGTGGCTGGCGAGCTACCAGCAGTAACCTGAGGCCGCGAGCGCCCGAGACTTGCCACTACGGTGGCGCCGCCGGCCGACGGAGGGTAGGAACGGGTTGGAGGACGAGCGGTCGCCGGACAGCGGCCACGACAGCCGAACTGAGGGACATCTCGGTCCCATCGTGTCGGCGCCGCGGTGGATGACGCTACGCAGCTTCCAGTGGGGCCTCTGGGTCGCCCCGCTGGTTCTGGTCGGCGTGCTCGGGTTCACGCATCGGTGGACATCCGACGACGGGTTCGCCTACTTCCGGGTCGTCGACCAGATCCTCGACGGCAATGGACCGGTGTTCAACGCCGGCCAACGCGTCGAGACCTTCGCCAGTCCGCTCTGGGTGGCGGCGTTGACGGTCGGCGACCTGGTGACCCCGTTCGAGCTCGCCTACGTGGCAGTCGCGCTGTCGATCGCCGCGACGCTGCTCGGGCTGTCCCTCGCCACTGCTGCATCGGCGAGGCTGATGGACGAAGGTGGCGCGCTTCTCCTGCCGCTCGGACTCGTCGTCATCGCCGTCCTGTGGCCGACGTGGATCTGGTCGACCGGTGGTGAGGAGCTGGGACTCGTGCTGGCGTGGATCGGAGCGAGCGCATGGATCCTTGCCCGTTGGGCGAGTCGATCCGACGCCGATCCGAATGCAGCCGTCGGTCGCCTCGGTCTCGTGCTCCTCGGACTCGGGCCACTGGTGCGACCCGATCTCACGCTGCCGAGCGCCGTCTTGGTCCTCGCGGTCGTCATGGGGACGGCAGCACCGACACGTCGACGCGCGTCGATGCTCCTGACCGCAGGCGCGCTGCCGCTCGGCTATCAGATCTTCCGCATGGGGTACTACGGGCTGATCACGTCCTCGTGGTCGCTCGGCCGTGAGGACACGGCAACCCGACCCGGCTTCGGATGGGAGTACTTCGCCGACTTCACATCGACCTATCTCTTGCTCGTTCCGCTCGTGGCCGTTCTGCTCGCGGTGTACATACCGTTCGTCCAGCGCAACGCGGAGGCGGGCCGAAGACGGCGCATCGCTGCCCTCGTGGCGATCGCCGGCAGCGGTGTGCTGAACGTCGTCGTCATCATCGTCATCGTCGGCGGCGACTCGGTGCATGCCCGGGCCCTTCTGCCGTCGATGGTGATGATGCTGACACCGGCGTTCGTCGTCCCCGTCGCCAGACGGCACATCGCCGCCATCGTCGCCGTCGCCGTGTGGGCGGTCGGGTGCGGCGTGTTCATGCGACCCGGGAACGTACCCGCGCTGTCGCTGACCGGCGCCTACCCAGGACGGAGGCTCACCCTCGCCGATGCCGGGTTCGGCGACGCCGCCGGATGGATCGACGGACCTGGCCTCTACCTCGCCGATCCGTTCGAGCCGACCGGGACCAAGCTGCCGATCAAGCTCGCCGACCCGGACGCGGTCGTCGTCGCTTCGCGATCGATCGGGCTGACGGGCTACTCCCTGGGCACCGACGTGGACATCCTCGACCTCAACGGCATCGCCGATCCGTTTACCGGCCACCAGGGACTTGAGTTCCGCTACCTCCCCGGCCAGGAGAAGTCTGCGTACGCGCCGTGGCTCGTCGCCCGGTTCGCGGAGACGCCCGACCAGGTGCTGCCGACCGACCTACCCGACGAGCGCCCCTTCCACGACCCCGTCGCTCCGCTGCTGTATCTCGAGCAGGTGGCCTGGGCGCAGGCGACCCTCGAGTGCGGTCCGTTCGAGCGACTCGCCGATGCCTACGACGCTCCGCTCACGTTCGGTGGGTTCGCCCGCAATGTGTGGCGGGCGATGTCCAACACGTCCCTGCGATTCCCGGCCGATCCCCGTCGGGCGTACTCGGAGGAAGGGTGCGGGGAGGCGTCACCGCTCGAACGGCTCACGATGCGCGGCCCGGTACCCGAGACGGTCGAACGCTTCTATGCTCGCGTCGAGACCGGGCCGGTCCTCCCTGCTGATCCCGAGTCTGGATCCGTCGCCGTCGCCGGCCGGTGTGACGTGACGTTGGTGGCGACCGAGGAAGATGACCTGCCGTGGACTCCCGTGCGTGCGGGTTCGTTCCGCGCGACCGTGACATTCGACGAGAGCGTGACACCCGAGCCACTGACCGCGGTCTGGGCGCTCGGACCATTCGGCCCGGACCGCGGTGTCGTCTGGCTCCAGACCGACGGCAGCGGGAACTACCGAGTTGTTCAAGAGATCAACTGGATCCCTCAGGTTGCGTCGCCGTGGATGCCGATCGACCCAGCGGCCCCGGTCGAGCTTGCCGTGAGCGCCGACCTCGACGAGAACCAGTGGGTCCTGACCGTCGACGGCGCCTATGTGGCCCACTCCCCGATGCTGTCCGAATCGGCCGCCGGCGGCGTCAGCGCAGCAGTCCCTCAGCGTGCGGCTCCCGGACACACCAGCAGCTCACCGTTGATCGCTCACGAGGGTCGGACGCCGGACCGCACCTGCCAGGCCGTGCTCGTCGCCAACGCCGAGCCGGGTCCAGTCGGAGTTCCGCAGTACGGAGTGCCCAGGCCGTCCGCTACGTGAGCGCCGTCGTGACCACGATGGTCGCCAGGACGACCGCGGCGCCGACGGCCAACGGACGTCCCCGAAGGCGCTGCCGCCGGATCGGGATCTCGACGTACCGGTAGCTCGCCATCGCCAGCGCGAGCGTGATGGCCACGACGATCGCTGTGAGGAGCAGCGGGTGAACGTCGAGGTAGAACCGAGCGACCGTCAGCACCGGAAAGTGATAGGCGTAGATGCCGTAGCTGTACTGGCCCAGCCAGCGGAGTAGCCGCCCGTGCATCAGCCACGCCACGGGCCCGTCCGGGAGCATCGCGCCGACGATCACCAACACCCAGAGCACCGAGCCCACCGGCAGGAGGCCGTTCTCCAGCATGCCGGTGCGCGGCCGGGCGTAGTGGAACAACACCCAGGCCGTGACGAGAGCGCCGGCCGACGCCGCGACGATGGGCCAGCGGTGCCGCAGCATCCCCTCGCGCACCGGACGCGACACGATGAACGTCGCCATGGCGACACCGATCAGCAACTCGCCCGCCCGGGCGTCGGTGCCGTAGAAGACCCGCTCCTCGCCCATGTCGAAGACGAAGGGCAGCAGGAACGACGCCGTCATACCGACGAGGGCGATCCAGCGCAACACGATCAGCGGCCGACGTTTGGTGCGGAACAGCCACAGCGAGACGAACGCGATGAAGACGTAGAACTGTTCCTCGACCGACAAGCTCCAGAAGTGGTTGAGCACCGACGACCGCCCTTCCACCACGGCGTCGGTGATCGCATCGGAGAAGTACAGGTACCAGTTGCTCACGTGCGCGAACGCCGTGACCAGGTCGAGCCGGTCCGGGTTGGGCAATGAGTCGGTCAGCAGTCGGACCAGGCCCACGGCGGCGATGGTCAACCACGCCGGCGGCAGGATGCGGCGGGCGCGAGCGGCCCAGAACGGTCCGAGGCGGAAGGCGCCGGTGCGGTCGTACTCGTGCAGGATCAGCGTGGCGATGAGAAAGCCCGACTGCGTGAAGAACAGCGACATCACCAGTTGCGCGCCGCCGAGCAGGTTGGAGTAGCCGAGATGGAACGCCACGACGGGGATCACGGCCATGCCGCGGACGCCGTTCAGGCCTTCCTGGACAGCGACACGCGGTCCACTCGTGAAGCCGAGGAACGCCTCGACTCGCAGCGGTCGATCGCGTTGCCAGGCGGTGGTGACCGGCGCCGCGTCGGTCACCACAAGGGGTTCGACGACGACCGGCATGGAAGGAGCTTGGCGCGCCTCAGGCGGGACGACTGCGTCGAAGCAGTCGGAAGCCCTGCTCCAGGACACGGCTCGCCGCAGCACCGGAGACCCCGAGCCGCACCCGCATCTGGTCGAACAATGCGAGGGCCTGACGATCGGCCCAGATCGCCGCGCCCTTCACGCCGTCGCCTGGCCGCGGTCGGTATCTCGTGGCCCGCCGGACCGGGTGCTCCTCCTCGGTGAAGTAGTACAGGGCCAGCGAGCGACGAGCGACTCCGGCCGGGCAGGCCAGGGCGTCGGGATGACCGTGGTACGCCTCGTCCGACGTGGTGAAGATCAACAGCCGGTTGGCGATCGGCTCCACGCGCCGGACGCATGACCTGACGCCGGCGTCCCAGAGTTCGAGCGCGCCGCCCCATTCCGGGTTCCAGCCCTCGTTGAGGTACAGCAGCACGTTGACCCTCCGTCGCAGCTCGGGGTGACGGTGGTGGGTGGTGAAGTCGGCGTGAACGTTGAGGTGCCCGCCACGCAACGTCTGGTGCAGGCCGCCGCCGTCCATCGTCGGGTCGGCGACGAGGTGCTCGAAGCCAGTGAGCTTGCTGAGCGTCTTCACGAACTCGTCCGTGCACAGCGTCGCTGCGAGCTCCTGCAGCGTCGGTCCCCACGTGGCCGGACGGGGGTTGGCGAACTTCGTCTCGTTGACGTGGAGGTAGCCGATCCAGGATGCGTCGTGAGGGACGGGAAATTCGGCCGCTGCCGCGCCGAACACCGCGGGCGGCAGGGCGTCATCGATGACGATATGCGGGTACGGGGAAGCCGACGCGTACTCGTCTCGGCTCTCTGCGAGCCGCGTCAAGAGCGGCTCGATGTCGATGATGTCGACCAGACCGGTGTGCAAGCTCACCCTCCTCCGCTTGTGATTACCGACGGTAATACCTCGGGTCACGCCTCGTCTACACTTGTGATCCGTGACGGAGGCTGGGGGACCGACGACCGGCGCCTCGGAGGCGCACGGACCCACACCCGCCTTCGACGGGCTCCGCGGGGCCGCATGCCTCATCGTCGTGTGCAGCCACCTGTGGACCATCGTTCCCGACACGTGGCTGGCCGAGCACACCGGTCCCTTCTACGGCCTGTTCAAGAGCGGCAGCCTCGGCGTCACCCTCTTCCTGGTGCTCGGCGGATTCCTCGTCACCCGGAGTCTCGTCGTCCACCAGGAGCGCGCCGGCTCCATCGGGGTCCTGCGATTCTGGGGGCGGCGTCTGCTACGGCTCGGTCCTCAGCTCTCGTTGCTGGTCATCACGGTGCTGCTGGTCAGTCGCGTCGATCGTTGGGACGAGTGGTCCCACCCCACGACGGACCGCACGCTCGCCGGCATCGCGACGTTCCGCTTCAATCTCGGGCTGGCGAACGGCGACCCAGCCGGCTACCGGCCCGACCTCGGGCACTTGTGGTACCTCAGCATGGAGCAGCAGGTGTACTTCGTGTGGGTCGCGGCGTTGGCGTGGCTGGGCCGGTTCCGATTGACGTTGATGACACTGCTCGTGGGCTCGATCGCCGCCTGCTACGCATGGCGCGCGTCCACCTGGAATGCGCTCGGTGACGCCGGCTGGTGGCGCGTCTCGTTGCACACGTTCAGTCGGGCCGACGCGCTCCTCGTGGGCTGCCTCGCGGGCCTGGCGCTGCCCTACGTACGGCCCTTCATCCGGGCGGCCCGCCTCGTCACAGCACCCGCGCTCGTCACCCTCGTTGCGCTCGTGCTCTACTCGGCCGACCTCGACGAACTCGCCTATCTCGAAGGTCAGGGAATCGCCTTCGTCATCGTGGCCGCCGTGCTCGTTCTCGCAATCGCGGTTGCGGCCGACGAGGGTGGCATCGCCGAGCGGGTTCTCGCCACTCGACCACTCCGCTTGCTCGGTACTGTTTCGTTCTCGGTCTTCCTCTGGCACCTGCCGGTCTTCTGGGCCGCGTCGCGTTGGGGGTCAACCATCGACTGGGCGCCTCGTGCGGTCGCGACCGTTGCCATCCTCGCCGGCATCGTCACGATCACGGATCGACTCGTCGAGCGCCCGATCGGACGGTGGTTGCATCGGCCTGATCCGCTGTTCGCCGCCGGCGCAGCGACACCCGACCCCCGACCGATGGCTGATCGATCGCGACCGGCGGGCGACACCGAAGAGAGGAGATCGCGACGATGGCAACCAGTACAGTCGCAGGCGTGAAGGGCCAACCGCGCGTCGGCGTCCTCGTCGTCGCGTACAACGCTGCGTCCACCCTTGCGTCGGTTCTCGACAGGCTGCCTGCGTCGTTCCGTGCGACCGTCGACCACGTCCTCGTCTGCGACGACGCGAGCAGCGACAGCACCCACGAGATCGGCCTGGAATACCAAGCCACCAACGACCTGCCGCTCACGGTGGTGCGTCATGCACGCAACCTCGGATATGGGGGCAACCAGAAGAGCGGGTACCGGTGGGCCATCGACCACGGTCTCGACATCGTCGTGCTGCTCCACGGTGACGGGCAATATGCGCCGGAGGTGATCGAGAGTCTCGTCGACCCACTCGCCGATGGCAGTGCCGACGCGGTGTTCGGATCCAGGATGATGAACCGCGGCGACGCGCGGGCCGGCGGCATGCCCGTCTACAAGTACGTCGGCAACCGCATCCTCAGTACGGCCCAGAACACGCTCGCCGGTCTCCAGCTCTCGGAATGGCACAGCGGCTACCGCGCGTACCGAGTCGACACGCTCTCCGACATCCCGTTCGAGTCATACAGCGACGGGTTCGACTTCGACACCGAGATCATCCTCGGCCTGCTCAAGGCGGGCAAGTCCATCGTCGAGGTCCCGATTCCGACGTACTACGGCGACGAGATCTGCTACGTCAACGGAGTGCGCTACGCCAAGGACGTGACGCTCGACGTCCTCAAGTACCGCCTCCGTCGCATGGGCTTCGGCGCCGAGGATGGAGCTGCAGGCGAGATCGATCCCGCGGACGCGGCCTACGAACTGAAGTCGTCGCCGCACTCCTCGCACGGTGTGCTGATGCGCTGGATCGCGGACCGGCCCGCCGGACGCCTCCTCGACGTCGGCTGTTCGGACGGCAGTTTCGGCGCCCTCGCACGCGCCCGGGGTGGCCATCACGTCGTGGGCGTCGACGTCGTGAAGCACGAAGGAGTGGGCGAGAACCTCGACGGATTCGTCGAGGCCGACCTCGACGACGGACTTCCCGATGACGTCGATGGGACGTTCGACACCGTGGTCGCGGCCGACGTCCTCGAGCACACGACCGAACCGGGGCGGCTCTTGAGATCGATGGTCGACCGGCTCGCACCGGGCGGATCGATCCTCATCAGCGTGCCCAACTTCGCCCATTGGTACCCGCGGCTGAGGGTGGTGAGCGGAAGGTTCGACTACGACCAACGTGGTCTGCTCGATCGTGGCCACCTGCGGTTCTTCACACGCCGCACCCTCGAGCGGCTCATCGCCGACGCCGGGCTGGCCGTCGTCCGCCGAGCGGTCGTTGGTTCGCCGGTCGAAGTACTCGATCGCGGCGGCGCCTCCCCCATCGGCCGCGTCGCCAAGGCGGCCGGCGCGATCGACCGCATGGCGACACGCGTCTGGCCGACGCTCTTCGGCTATCAGTTCCTGTACGAACTCCAAACCGACCCGGTCACCGAGCGTCGCTGAGCGCCGGACCGCAGGAGCCGACCGTGACGCTCGATATCGCGTCCCGACGAGCCGACGCGATCGTCTCCCCGACCCCATCGTCGACGGGCGCGGCATCGATGCCGAAAGAGGCGACAGCTCCCAGTGGCGGCGCCGACCGCCTGCTCATGCGACGCTCCATCCTCGGCGGGGCGGGCGCCGGATTCGCGCCGTTCATCCTCGTGCTGTGGAACCTCGGGGTCGATCCCCTTCGCCTCGCCGCCGACCACGGTTTCGCCTCCAACTTCTACGACTTCCAGGCTCGGCGGCTGTTCCATGGCCATCTCTCGATGCCGGCGTACTCGCTCGGGATCGAGGGGTTCGTGATCGACGGTCGCACCTTCATGTACTTCCCGCCCTTCCCGGCGATCCTGCGCATGCCGATCATGCTCGTCACCGACCGCTTCGACGGGCGGCTCACCGCCGTCTCGATGCTCACCGCATGGGTGGGCCTCGTGATCGCCGCGTCCTCGCTGATCTGGACGACGCGCCGCTTCTTCCGACCCCACGATCCGGTGTCGCGAACCGAGGCCATCTCGTTCGGGGTGTTGCTCGCCGCGATCACGGGCGGCTCGACCGTCGTGTTCCTGGCCGCCCTTCCGTGGGTGTACCACGAGGTGTACATGTGGGCCACGACCTTCGCCGTCGGCGCGCTCGCCTGCCTCGTGACCCTCGCCCGGCGTCCGTCGTGGCGGCTGGTCGCGGCGACCGGCGGATGTGTCGCCGGGGCGATCCTCACCCGTACGACGACCGGCTGGGCGATGGCCTTGTGCACGGTCGCCGTCGGCACCGTGATGTGTGTGTCGCCGCCAGGCCCCACGCCACAGCGGGTCCGCCGGCTCGGCCCGGCGCTGATCGTCGCCGGCCTCGTTCCGCTCGCCGTCGCCGTGGCGATCAACTGGGCGAAGTTCCGGCATCCGTTCATGTTTCCGCTCGAGCACCAGGTGTGGACGGGCAAGAGCGCGCGGCGACGCCTCGCCCTGCGCCTCAATCGCGGCACGATCACCGGCCCGCAGTTCTTCGAGTCGACGCTCGTCAACTACTTCCGGCCCAACGGCATCCGCTTCACGCGCTGGTTCCCGTTCGTGTCGCTTCCAGCGGACGCGGCGCGCAGTCACGGTGGAGCGTTCCTCGACCAGACCTACCGCACGGGGAGCGTTCCGGCGTTCCTCCCGGTGTTCGTCCTCCTGTCGGTCTGGGGGTCGATCGTCATCGTCCGCACCCGCGTGGCAGGGTGGATCCGGGCCCTGCTGATCCCGGCGATCGGCGCGCTCGCCGTCGGCGGCGGTGTGATGTTCTACGGCTACCTGGCGTACCGCTACACCAGCGAGTTCCTCCCGTTCCTCGTGTTCGCCAGCGTGGTCGCCACGGTCGACCTCGCCGGCCGGGCTACCCGATCGACGCAGCGCCGTTCCAAGCTCGCCCTTGCTGCGGCGCTCTCCGTCGGCGCCGCATACGGAGCGGTTGCCAACGTGGCGGTCGCGCTCCCCGCGGCAGCGACCACCGCACGAGGCCCGGCACTGCTGACGTACGTCGACTGGCAGGCAAGGATCTCGGATCTCACGGGAAGCACCGACGACCTCGTCGTGCGGTCCGACGACCTTCCGCTCGACGGACCGACGGACCAGATCCGCATCGTCGGCGACTGCGACGGGATGTATCTGGCGACCGGGGACCAGTACGAGCCATGGGTGACCGTTGGCGTGCGCGATCTGGCGGTCTCGGTGACGGCAAGCGCCGACGGGGCGAGGGATGGCTGGGTGCCCATCCTCGAGGTGGACGGGGCCACCCACCGGACCGTGATGATCGAGACCGAGCGAGATCGCATCAGGCTCCGCATCGCGGAAGGGCTCGTGTTCTATCCGACCGAGTGGATCGAGTTCCCGCCGGGGCGGACACTCACGTTCCGCATGTCCGTCGACACCGCCTACGACCGCTTCTGGCTCGAGTTCGGCGATGTCACCAGAGAGAAGATCGACGCGGCCGAGACCAACGGCAACGCACCCCGGCAGATCGCCCTCCCGAGCCTCTCGTTGCCCGACGATGTCTCCCAAGCGCTCCTCGACGTCTCCGTTCAGCAGGTCGCGACGCCGCCACTGGAGCTGTGCCAGCGCCTGCTCGACGACGCCGGACTGGAATGACCGTCGGCACCTTGGCGCCGTTCACCGCCGACCGGGAGCTCATTCCCGCGCACCCACTGCGACGACTACGGCACGCGTGTGCGATCGGCGCCGGTGTCGGCCTGATCCCCTACCTCGCGGTGTTGTGGAACTTCGGATGGAACCCGCTGCGCGGGGCGACAGCCGATCACCTCAACGGCAACTTCTACGACCTGCAGGCCCGCGCTCTGTTCCACGGCAGGCTTGCCGTGCCCAACGACAGTCTCGGCATCGAGGGGTTCGTCGTCGACGGCCGGACGTACATGTACTTCGGGCCGTTCCCGGCCCTCCTGCGCATGCCGCTGCTGCTCGTCACGTCGCGGTTCGACGGTCGCTTGACCGCCCTGTCGATGCTCGTCGGATTCGTCGTCACCGCCATCGCCCTGACCGCCCTCGTCGAACAGGTCCGACATCGTCTCCGACCGGACGCTCCCGTCAGCCGTCTCGAGGCGGCGGCGTTCGCCATCCTGGTCGCCAGCGTGCTGGGCGGCACGGCGATCGTGTTCTTGGCCTCGCAACCGTGGGTGTATCACGAGGTGTACGTGTGGACGACGGCGCTGACGCTCGCCACCCTCGCCACGCTCGTACGCGCATGGGAGGAGCCGACGACCGGACGGGTGGTGACGGCTGGGGCCCTGGCCATGGCCACGATGCTGACGAGATTGCCGGCCGGATGGTCGATGTCGCTGTCGCTCATCGCCACCGGGGTGTGGCTGGCCGTTCGCCGCGCCCGCAGGTCCGGCTGGGTGCTCGCCGGGGCCGGGGTGCTCGCCATCGCGGTGGGGGCGGCGGTGAACTGGGCCAAGTTCCGCCACGTCTACATGTTCCCGATCGACAAGCACGTGTGGTCGCGGTACAGCCCACACCGTCGGCTCGTGCTCTTCCAGAACGACGGCCGCATCGACGGACCGCAGTTCTTCTGGACCGATCTCGTCAGCTACTTCCGGCCTGATGGCGTGCGTTTCACGCCGTGGTTCCCCTTCGTCGGCTTCCCCGCCGAACCGCCCGGTCCGATCTGGGGTGTTCATCTCGACGAGTCGTTCCGCACCGGCAGCATCACGGCGCTGAGCCCGCTGCTCCTCGTGCTGGCCATCTGGGGCTTCGTCGTGGCCTTCCGCCCTCGCGGTCACTCGGGTGCCGTCGCCCTCCGCATTCCGCTGTTGGGCGCCCTGGGCGTCTCGGGTGGTGTGATGGCCTTCGGCTACATCGCACCGCGCTACCTCGCCGAGTTCGTCCCGGTCCTCGCGCTGGGCGGAGTCGTCGCCGTGAACGATCTCGCCGAGCGGGTGACTCGGTGGGATGTCGGGCGGCGCCGCACGGCCCTCGGCGCGATGGCCGTGCTCGCCGCCTACGGGCTCGTCGCCAACACGGCCCCGGCCGCGATGAACGCGCAACGAGCGTGGCGCGGCGACTCGCTCGTCGAGATGGTGTCCTGGCAGGAACGCATCAGCCGGATCACGGGCAATCCGCTCGACCACAACGTGATCGAGGTCGACGAACTGCCGGCCGACGCCCCCGCCGACCGCCTGGCCGTCGTCGGCGACTGCGATGCCGTGTACCTCGCGACCGGCGAGACGAGTGCGACCTGGATCCCGGTCCAGGTGCGGCCGCTGGCATTCACGGTCGCCATCGGACCGGACGGCACGGAGAGCAGCAGCAGCACCCCCCTGACCGAGTTCGTCGGATACACGTCTCGCCAGCTCCACGTGCAGGTCGGTCCCGACGGACGGGCCCGTCTGATCGCGGTCGGCGTTTCCCTTCATGCCGTCGGCGACTGGCTCGACGTCGAGGCGGGCGATCGGCTCGACGTGACGATCCACGCCGACACCGCGATCAACCGGTACGTGGCCACGGCCGAGGTGACGAGCCCAGCCACGGGCGGGACATCCGAAGGTGCATCCACGGTCGAGATCCCGATGACCGAGTGGGACCGGCGACTCCACAGCGTGATGATCGTCCCCAAGCCCACGCCTGTGCCAGCGACAGCGCCGGGCCTGATGGTGTCCGCCGCGGCGACCGAGCCACCGAGTTTGTGCCGCCGCCTCGTCGATTGACACGGTGGTCCCAGAGTTACCGACGGTAGTGCTAACGTCACCGACACGCCGGGATGTGCCACCGTCGAACACGGATCTCGGCATTGGGGACGTTTCCGAGTCGCGACCCCGCCAGCACCGGAAAGGACATCCTGATGAGGACACGACTGACGAGAATTGCCGCGCTGTCCGCGGCCGTCGCGTTCGGCGCGGTGATCGCCGCGTCGGTGGCCACTGCAGCAGGCAACGCCTCGCGCCCCGAGTCGGTTCCGCCGGCCGGTGAACCGGTCGGCCCAGGCTGTGCCGACCTGCCCGCCGAGGGTGACGGCTCGCCGGCGGCGATCGCCGCGCTGCCCGGGGGCGACGCCATCGCCTCGTCGCCGGATCTGTCGACGCTCGCCGCCGCGCTCCAGGATTCCGGTTTCCTCGACACCCTGAACGGGGACGGACCGTTCACCATCTTCGCTCCGAGCAACGTGGCCTTCGACAAGCTGCCCACCGCCGTGCTCGATTCGATCCTGGCCGACGCCGACCTCCTGTCGTCCCTCCTCGGCTTCCACATCATCGAGGGTGAAGCGCTCACGGGCGTCCAGCTCGGCGATGCCGGAACAGCCATCACGCTGGAGGGCTCGGAGCTGACGTTCACACCCGGTGCCGACGGCCTGACCATCAACGGCTCGGCCGCTGTCGTCTGCGGCGATCTGCCCGTCGCCAACGGGATCCTTCACATCATCGACAGCTTCCTCCAGCCCCCGACGTCCGACTTCGGCGGCAACGGCTCGAGCAGCGTGCCGAGCAGCGGACCCAACGTGACCGCCGTCGCCACCCCGGCCGAAGGCCCGAACGGCCCCGATTGCGCCACGCTGCCCGCCGAGGGTGCCGGCTCGATCGCCGAAGCGGCGACGCTCCCGCTCGGCGACGCGATCGCCGCCAATCCCCTGCTCTCGACGTTCGCCGAGGCGCTCACGGCGGGCGGGTTCATCGAGGCGCTCAACGAGGAGGGTCCGTGGACGATCTTCGCACCGAGCAACGCCGCCTTCGAGGCGCTCGACCCCAGTGACCTCGAGGCCATTCTCGGCAACACAGAGCAGTTGACCGCCATCGTCACCTACCACATCGTCAAGGGGCAGTCGCTCAGCGCCGCCAACCTGGTCACGTCGGCGTCGCAGACGAGCGAGCAAGGTGGACCGCTCACGTTCGCCAGCCAGGCCGACGGCTCGGTGAGCATCAACGACGGCGCCGCCACGGTCACGTGCAGCAACATCGCCGTCGCCAACGGCACGATCCACATCATCAACACGCTGCTGGTGCCACCCGCCGAGTGACCGTCTGGATCGCCGGCCGCCGCCGGCACCGCGTCACGTCAGCTGCGACGTGACCAGGTGTCGGCGGCCGCCACGGCGACGCGGATCGCGTTGTCGACGGCGGTGCCGATGATGGTCGTGTCGGGCGCTTCCGACAGCCCGCGCTGCGCCACGATGCCGACCACGGCGCCGGCGCTGAAGCCGTAGACCGCGCCCATCTTGAACAGCGTGCCGGCCTCCATCTCGAAGCTCAGCACGCCGAGGTCGTGGTACTCGTCGATCATCCCGCGCAGCCGCCGGACGAGGTGTGGGTTGGCGGACGATTCCGTGCGCTCCTGGCCCTCGTAGAACGTGTCCGTGGAGGCCATCACCCCGACGTGATGGTCGATGCCGAGGCGGACGGCGGCGTCGGCGAGGGCGACGGTGAGGAACGGATCGGCCACGCTCGGGAACTCGGTGGGGGCGATGTCGAGCGCCGCGCCCTGATTGGTGAGCGCCCCCTGCCCGATCACCACCGAACCGGCCCGCACGTGGTCCTGGATCGACCCGCTCGTGCCGATGCGGATGATCGTGCGGATCCCTACCTGGACGAGCTCGTTGACGACGATGCTCATCGACGGAGCGCCCATGCCGGACGTGGCGCACACGACGGGGTTTCCGCTCGGCAGGGTGCCGGCGAAGGCATCGAGTCCGCGGTGGCGGGCGAGCTCCCTCCCGTCCGCGAGGTAGTCGGTGGCGATCGTCTCGGACCGGTCGGGATCGCCGCTGAGGAAGGCGACGGTGGTGCCGGGTGCGAGATCCTCGACGCCGAATCCGATGTGGTACAGCCTCGTCACGCGGGCGATCGTAACCCCGCCTCGCGCCGCCCGAACGCGGCAACTGACTACGGTGGCGCGGTGCGGGGAGGACCACGGCGCGACGCGTTCGACGGGCTGCGCACGGTGCTCGTCATGGGCGTCATGATCCACCACCTGCAGTGGACGCTCGGGCACGTCGATCCGCTCGCCGCGGCCGGATGGCTGCCAGTCGACGGGTTCTTCGTGCTCAGCGGGTACCTGATCGCCACCAACCTGTTGTCCGAGCTCGACTCGGCGGGGTCGATCAGCGTCGGTCGTTTCCTTGCCCGCCGGTTGGCCCGGCTCTATCCGGCGCTCCTCGTCGTGCTCGCCGCGATCGGTGTCGTCTCGCTGCTCGTCGACGATCGGTCGTGGTCGGCGACGTGGCCATCGCTGGCCAGTTCGGCGTCGTACCTCCACAACTTCACCAACCTCGACGGTCTCGACGTCTTCGGGTTCGGTTCGATGCTGTTCGAGGTCGGCCCCCTGTGGAGCCTCAGCATCGAGTTCCAGTTCTACGTCGCGCTGCCGTTCGTGTTCATCGGCCTCGCCGCCGCGGGACTGCCGCGGCGGGCGTGGCTCGGGATCGTCGTCGCCACCGGGGTCGCGTCGGCGGCGTGGCGCACGAGCAGCGGGATCGACGGTTACCCGCGCTCCTACCTGTTCACCCCGATGCGCCTCGACTCGCTGATGTGGGGCGTGGCCCTGGCGCTCCTCGCCCGATCGGGCGCGCTCGCCCGGGTTCCGGTGACGAGCGCTCGCGTCGTCGGTGCCGGCGCCACCCTCGTGCTGCTGGCGCTGTACTTCACCGCCAGCGCGTACGAGCCGGCCACCTACCAATGGGGCATCACGGTCGCCGGGTTGGCCAGCGCCGGCCTCGTCGGGGCGCTCGTCCGGGACCCGGACTCGATCGGTTCACGCCTGCTGTCGCTCGCTCCGCTGGCCGCACTCGGGCGCCGCTCGTACTCGGCGTACCTCTGGCACCAGGCGGTGTTCCTCCTCCTGGTCCACCATGCCGGTCTCGGCGGCTGGTCGTTCGCCGTCGCCGGCATCGCCCTCACGCGTGGCTGCTCGCCGACGTCACCTACCGGCTCGTGGAACGACCGGTGATCGTCCGGTCGAATCGTTTCTGGCCGGAAAGGAGGTTGTCAGCGAGACGCCGCTCCTCTATGGTTCATTACATCACTAATGAACCAATCAAGCCCATGAGTTCGTGAGCACATGTTCGATGACCGCACGCCCATCTATCGGCAGATCGCCGACCAGATCCGCGAGGACATCGTCTCCGGGGTGCTCGCAGAAGAGGAGCAGGTGATGTCGACCAATCAGTACGCCGCCTTCCACCGGATCAACCCGGCGACGGCGGCGAAGGCCTTCCAGGGTCTCGTCGACGAGGGCGTCCTGTACAAGCGGCGCGGCGTCGGCATGTTCGTCGCTCCCGGAGCCGCCGAACGCCTGCGAGCGGAGCGCCGCGCCGAGTTCGTCGGCCGCGTGGTCGAGCCGCTCGTCGCCGAGGCCCGCCGCCTCGACCTCCCCCTCGACACCGTCGTCGACGCAGTGCGCGCGGCGTTCGGAGCGCGTTCGTGAGCGGCCTCGCCATCTCCACCGACCGGCTGCGGATGACCTTCGGCGACAGCAACGCCCTCGCCGACCTCACGCTGGACCTCCCCGCCGGGCGGATCACCGGCCTGCTCGGCCGCAACGGCGCCGGCAAGTCGACCCTGATGGCGCTGCTCGCCGGCTACCGACGGGCGTCGGACGGGTCGATTCGCCTCGACGGCGACGATCCCTACGAGAACGGCCGTCTCATGGCCGAGACCTGCCTCGTCCGTGACGCCGTGCCCTTCGCCGACTCCACCACCGTTCGGGGCCACTTCCAGGTGGTCGCGGCCGTGCGCCCGCGCTGGGACCAGGAGTACGCCGACCGGCTGATCGACCTGTTCGAGCTGCCGGCGAGGAAGCGCATCGGCAAGCTGTCGCACGGCAAGCAGGCCGCCGTCTCGGTGATCACCGCGCTCGCCTCTCGGGCGCCGGTCACGATGTTCGACGAACCGCATCTGGGCATGGACGCCCCGTCGCGCTACGCCTTCTACGACGAGCTGCTGGCCGACTACGCCGCTCACCCCCGCACGATCATCCTGTCGACCCACATCATCGACGAGATCGCCAACCTGATCGAGGACGTGGTGATCCTCGACGCCGGCCGGCTGGTGGTGCACGATTCGGTCGACCGCCTGCGGTCCCGCGGCGCCGTCGTCTCTGGCAAGGCGGCCGACGTCGACGACGTGACGTTCGGACTGCGCGTCCTGTCGAGCCGCACGTTCGGCAGCATCAAGCAGGCCGTCGTCTACGACGAGTTCAACGGTGAGTTCGCCCGGCGGGCCGCCTCGCTCGGCGTCGATCTCGAGCCGATCCCGTTGCAGGACCTCTTCATCCACCTCACGAGCCGGGAGCACGCAGCCTCATGATCGGCACCGCTGACCACTCCGACACCTTCGCGGCAGCGTCCGGCGACGACATCGTCGTCGGCAACGATCCCGTCGACCTGGGCACCGCAACGAGCATGACGATGTTCGGCAACCTCATCTGGTTCGGCCCGCTCCTCGCGTTCGTCGCCGTCGGCTACACCGTGGTCGTCGTGTGCGTGTCGATCTGGGGCGAGATCGACACCAGCCTCTGGGTCAGCATCGCCGCCGGTTGGCAACGCTGGCCGATCGGCGTGTGCGGGTTCTTGATGATCGCCACGTTCGCCCGCATGTTCGTCGTCAACGGCGTCACGCGCCGCCGACTCGGCGACGCGGCAACGGTGAGCCTCGTCCTGTTCTCCTTGTTGTCGGGCGTGTACATCACCGTCGGCTTCGTGATCGAACGGTTCGTCTACGACGCCAACGACTGGCCGCACATGAACGACGAGCGCAACCTCACCTATGGGGCGATCGGCTACGGCACGGTGCTGCTCACCTACACGGCCGCCGCGGCCGCCCACTTCGTGAGCGGCTGGCTGCTGGGCGTCCTGTTCAACCGGGACGGCGACATCGTCGTCGCCGTGCTGTGCATACCACTGGCCCTCGTGCCCGCCGCCGTGTGCGAGCTTCTGCTCACGGTGGTCAGCGGCGGTGGGCAGATCGAGGCCCTCGGCGATCTCATGTCGATGTCGCTGTGGATCAGCACCCCGATCACGCTCGCCGTGATCGTCGGCGCCGTCTTCGTCGCCCGGCGCATCACGCTCGACGTCGTCGTCAAGTAGCGGGCCGACGCGGCCCCAGCTCGCAGCGGCCGCTCGTGTTCAGGAGGCGCTGCGATAGACGCTCGGCTGACCGTCGGCCCGCAGGACGCGGACGATCCGGCCGAGATCGACGTCCGGACGGCGCACGTTGGTGTCCTTCGGGAGGTCGGGCGGGCGGTGGCCGAGATTGACCCAACCGAGGAACTCGTCATCGGGGCCCATGTCGAGCACACGCTGAAGCGCGGCACCGCGCCGGAAGGGGCTGCTCTTCCAGATCGCACCGAGACCGAGACGGTCGGCGGCCAGGGTGATCGCGTACCCCAGGCACGACGCCGACGCCACCTGCTCCCACTCGTCGACCTTGGCACAGCGATCGACGCGGGCGACCACGGCGATGAGCGCCGGGGCGACGAACGCCTTCGACCGCAGTCGATCGGCCATGTCGTCGGTGAGGCTGGGATTCGCCTCCCGTCCGGCGTCGGCGAGCGCATCACCGAATGGATGCCGTCCCTCGCCCTCGACGACGACCAGCCGCCAGGGCCGGAGCGCACCGTGATCGGGCACGGTGACCGCCGCCCGCACGATGGCGTCGATCTCCGCGGCGGTGGGGCCGATTGCCGAGAACACCTTCACGCTGCGTCTCGTGAGCATCGCCTCGAGAGCGGCGAGATGATCGGTCGTATCAGGCTGTTCCGTCGCTGTCACCGGTCGGCCAGGCTACTCCCGCAGTCGGCCCGGGACCGCAGCGGTGACCGATTACCCGATCGCAGGGACCTGCTGGGTGATGCAATGGACGCCTCCGCCGCCATAGGCGAGCACCGCGCCCACGTCGATCCCGATCGTCTCGCGGTCCGGGAACTGCTCGGCGATGAGCGCGAGCATGTCGTCGTCGGCATCGTGCCCGCACACCGGGACGATGACCGCGCCGTTCACCACGTAGAAGTTCAGATAGGGCACGGCGACCCGCTCACCGCCGATCTCGGCGAAGGGCAGCACCGGTACCTCGACGACATCGATCGCCCTGCCGGCGGCGTCGCTCGCCCCGCGGGCGCAACGAACGTTCACGTTGCAGCGCAACCAGTCGTCCTCGGCGGGATCGGAACACCCCTGCACGACGAGGCGGCCGGGGGCGGCGAAGGCGGCCACGTTGTCGACGTGGCCGTCCGTGTCGTCGTCGAGGGCGAGCCCGAACGGCAGCCACACGATGGTCGAGACGCCGAGCTCGTCACCGAGGACCCACTCGATCTCGGTCCGGGTCATCCGCGGGTTGCGATTGGGGTGCATCAGGCACTGCTCGGTGGTCACGAGTGTTCCGGCGCCGTCGACGGTGAGCGACCCGCCCTCCATCACCACGGGGATCGATCGCACCTTGTGGCCCGCCAGCTCGGCGTAGCGGCGGGCGATGGCGGCGTCGTCGGCGAAGGGCAGGAACTTGCCGCCCCACGCGTTGAACGTCCAGTCGAGCGCCACCCGCTGGGGCGGGTCGCCGTCGCCGACGACGTAGATCGGTCCGCTGTCGCGGAACCACGAGTCGTCGATCGGCAGCTCGATGACGTCGACCCCGGCGCCACAGCGAGCGGCCGCCCGCTCCCCCGCTCCGGGTGCGGCGATCATCGTCACCGGTTCGAACCCGGCAATCGTGGAGGCGACGAGCGCGTGGGCCGCCTCGGCGCGCGCCATCAGGTCGCCGTAGAGGTCGCTGCGCGCCGGCCAGCACATCACCGTGCACTCGTGCGGTTCGAACTCCGCCGGCATCCTCATGGTTGCGCCGTGGTGCCGTCGAGGGTGAGGAGCGGGCCGTAGAGGTCGGGACGGCGGTCGCGGAACAGGCCCCACGAGTGACGCATCGCCCGGACGGCGTCGAGGTCGAACGTCGCGGTGATCACACCCTCGGCGTCGCGGGACGCCTCTGCGACCTTGGCGCCGGTGGGGTCGGCGATGAACGACGACCCGTAGAACGTGATCGACGTCGTCTCGCCGGCCTCGTGACCGATGCGGTTGGCGGCGACGAGCGGGGTGAGGTTGGCGCCGGCGTGGCCCTGCATCACCCGCTGCCAGTGTCCACTCGAGTCCCAGTCCGGGTCGGGGGGCTCGCTCCCGATCGCCGTGGGGTAGAACAGCACGTCGGCGCCGAGCAGCGCCATGCACCGGGCGGACTCCGGGAACCACTGGTCCCAACAGATGCCCACACCGATCCGGCCGTACCTCGTCGGCCACACCCGGAAGCCGGTGTCACCGGGATTGAAGTAGTACTTCTCGGTGTACCCCGGTCCGTCGGGGAGGTGCGACTTGCGGTACGTGCCGAGCACCGAGCCGTCGGCGTCGACCATCACGACGCTGTTGTACGTGGCGTTGTTGGCCCGCTCGTAGATGCTCAACGGCAACACGACGTCGAGCTCGGCGGCGACCTTGGCGAAGTGCTCGACGGTCGGGTGCCCGTCGACCGGGACCGCCCTGGCGAAGTGCTCGGGCAGCATGTCCTTGCAGAAGTAGGGACCCTCGAACAGCTCGGGGACGAGGATCACCCGGGCCCCGGCGTGCGCTGCGTCCCGGACGAGGCGCTCGGCCGTGGCCACGTTCCCGGCCACGTCGTCGACCATCGCCATCTGCACCGCGGCCACCGTCAGCTCCATGTCGCCACTGTACGGCGGCCCGCCGATCCCCGATTCTCCGCTCCTCGGCTCGACCGATTCCTGTGCTGCTGTGGTTGCAGAAACGCAACCACAGACGGCTGAGAATCGGGTTTTTGTGGGGGTCAGAGCTTGGTGATGAGGGCGCCTGCGGTGATCGTGCCGGGCACGACCACCTTGGCGTTGACACCGCGGAGGCGCATCTCGCTGCCGCGGCCGGTGTTCACAAAGCGCAGGGCGTCGGCGCCGAAGCGGGCGGCGAACTTGGCGCACCCCCTGTGCGGCTGATCGGTGATCTCGATGACGGCCGAGCCGATCGCCAGACGGGTGCCCGGCGGCAGGTTCTCCGGTCCGAGATCGAGGTCGACGTGCAACTGGTCACCGGCGAGCGCCCGGCGGTCGGCATCGTCACCGGCCACGATCCGCGACAGCCGGGCGTTGATGATGTTGAGCTGCATGTCGGGATGCGGCGACCGATCGGGCGTGCGGCTGCTCGGCCGGCGCGACCAGCTGTCGCCGACCAGACCGGTCTCGAGGGACAGCTCGCCCACCTCGAGGATCTCTCGCTGGTCGATCTCCGGGCGGCGCACGATCAGCTCGAGCACGCCACGGTCGGTCGGCGAGGCGGCGATGTCGGCGAAGGCCGTGTCGGCGTCGAAGTCAGCGGTGATCTGCATCGCCACCCATCGTCGCAGAACGAGCCCTACCAACGGGGAGCAGTATCGACACGCGCGCTCCTCCGAGCGGGGAGTCGTCGATCTCCAGGCGCCCATCGTGGACCGCAGCCACCTCGCTGGCCACGGCGAGACCCAGCCCCGCGCCCCCGGCATCCCGGCTGCGCCCCTCGTCCATCCGGACGAACCGTTGCACCACGAGCGAGCGCTGCTCGACCGGGATCCCCGGCCCGTCGTCGTCGACGTGCAGCGCCACCATCGCCCCGGCACCCGTTTCGATCCGCACCTCCACCCTGGACGCGGCGCTCCGCGCGGCGTTGGACACGAGGTGATCGAGCGCCCGGACCAGCGCGGCGCGATCGCCGTCGACCGTCGCGTCGGTCACCTCCGGATCGACGACCACCGCGATCTCGACGTCCGCCCGGTACCGGCGGGCCCCGGCTTCGTGCCCGAGGTCGACGACGTCGACGACGTCGGCTGGCCGGCTCCCTGCGGCTCGCTCCTCGCCGCGCGCAAGCAGGAGAAGATCATCCACCATGGCGGCGAGTCGATCGAGCTCCCCGAGCAAGACCCCGCTCGTCGCCGACCAGTCGCCGGCCCCCGCCTCCGACTCCCTGGCGGCCACCTCGAGCTCGGTGCGCATCACGGCGATCGGGGTGCGCAGCTCGTGGGAGGCGTCCGACACCAGCCGCCGGCTCGACTCGTTGGCGGCATCGAGCCGGCCGAGCATCTCGTTCATCGTCCGGGCCAGCTCGGCGATCTCGTCGGTCGAGCCGGGATCGGCGACCCGCTCGTGCAACGAGTGCGACCCGATCTCGCTCACCCGCCGCGTCATCAGCCGGACGGGACGCAGCGCCCGCCCCGCCAGCATCCAGGCGAGGCCGGCCACGAGGGCGACCAGGGCCGGACCCACGGCCCACAGCAGACTTGTCGTCCGGGCGATCGCGTCACGCACGTCGGCGAGCGGCGAGAACGTGGCGAGTACGCCGCTGCCGGCAACCCGCGTGGTCGCCACGGTGTCGGACCACGACGCATCGCCGGAGGCCATCAGCGTGAGGGCGGCCGACGGTTGCACGGGTCGGGCCTCCCCGAGGATGACCGCCGCGGCGTCCCCGGGCGCATACCCGGACGGCAGGAGGTACGTGATCCGGCGACCGCTGCTGGGATCGAGCCACTGGGCGACGGTGATGCCGTCCGTGCGGCGCACGACATCGACATCGGGTGGCAGCGCCGCAGTCGCCTGGAGCGACGCCGCCTCGGCCTCCAGGGCCGTCGAGTTGGATTCCCGGAGATCGTCGACCAGGCCGTTCTCGAGCGACCGCAGGAGGATGGCCGCGGCGATGAAGAACGTGACGGCGAAGGCACCGGCCGCCAGCAGGGTCACGCGCAGGCGGACGGAGGCCCGAGCACGGTGGAGTGCACGCCGGAGCGGACCGAGCGCCACCGTCACGCCGCCACGTCGTCGACGAGCCGGTAGCCCACGGTGCGCACCGTCTGGAGGCTGGTGCGGGCGAAGGGACGGTCGACCTTCGAGCGCAGGTACCCGACGTACACCTCGACGATGTTCTCGTCGCCCGCGAACTCGAAGCCCCACACCTCGGTCAGCAGCTCGGCCTTCGTGGCCACGCCCCCGTCACGGCGGGCGAGCGCCACCAACAGATCGAACTCCCGCGCCGTCAACACCACCTCACTCGGGCCGCGCCAGCAGCGCCGCTTGGTCGGGTCGACGCTGAGGTCGCCGACGGTGATGACCCCATCGGGCGCGTTCGACGCCCTGCGGATCAAGGCCCGCAGGCGAGCGACGAGGACGACGAAGCTGAACGGCTTGCGCAGGAAGTCGTCGGCGCCGAGATCGAGGCCCTCGGCTTCGTCGTGCTCCCCGATCTTCGCCGTCAGCATCAACACCGGCGTGCGATTGCCCTCCGTGCGCAGCTCCCGGCACAGGGCGTAGCCGTTGAGGCCGGGCAGCAGGATGTCGAGCACGATCGCCGCGTAGGCGTTCTCCCGGGCGCGCCACAAGCCGTCGGTTCCACTGTTGGCCACGTCCACCTCGAACCCCTCGGCCCGCAGGCCGCGACTGATCGCGCCCGCCAGGCGCACCTCGTCCTCGACCAGCAGCACTCGCATGAAGCAAGAGTCTGACGAGGCGCGGACCGAGACGGAACCCCTTCTCAGGGTCTTCTCAGCTGCTCTCAGAGGTCTCTCAGCACCGTTTCGACACGGTGGCGTCATGAGAACACGCCGCCCGATCTGCCTGCTCGCCCTCCCCGTCGTCGCCGTCGCCGCCCTCGCCGCGTGCGGTGGCGACGGCGACCCCTCCGCCGGCGGCGGGGTCGCCACGCTTCCCCCGACCACCGCGCCCGCGCCGACGACCACGCTGGTGCCCACCACGACGTCCACGGACGACGACACCGGCACCGTCGAGCCCGACGCCGTCACTGCGTCCGGTGATGGCGCGGTGGCATCGGCTCCGGCGGACACCAGCGGTCCATCGTCGGATCCCCAGGAGGCGATGCTCGACTACGCCGCATGCATGCGCGACAACGGCGTGGACATGCCGGATCCCGAGTTCACCGAGGACGGCGGGATGATGATGTCGATGGGCGCCGCCGCCGGCGAAGGTCCCGATCCCGAGGAGTACGAGGCCGCCCACGAGGCGTGTGAGCACTTCATGGAAGCGGCCCGGAGCAACATCGAGGTCGACCCCGAGCGGCAGGCCGAGATGCAGGAGCAGATGCTCGAGTTCGCCCAGTGCATGCGTGATCACGGCATCGACATGCCCGACCCCGAGTTCGGCGAGGACGGTGGTGTGTCCATCCAGGTCGGCGGCCCGAACGACGAAGGGGCCGGTCCGCGGTCCGACGAGGAGTTCGCCGAGGCCAGCGAGGCGTGCGGTCAAGAGGGCGGCGCGTTGCCGGCGCTCGCCGTCGAGGAGGCCGGCTGATGAAGCGAGCGGTGATCGCCGGCGGAGCCGTCGTCGCTCTCGGGGCCGCGACCGCCGCCGGCTTCCTGATCGCCGGGGGCACCGGTGAGGGCGCGTCCGCCGACACGGAGGTCGACGGCGGCGACGGCGGCGCGGCCCTGGCCGGACTCTCGTTCACGCCGATCACGCGTCAGGATCTCGTGCGCAACGAGGAGCTCGACGGGACCACCGGGTACGGCGACGCGTCACCGCTCGTCCTCGTGCTCGAGGGAACGCTCACCAAGCTGCCCACGGCAGGCGACGAGATCTCGGCCGGCGACGTGATCGCCGAGGTCAACGGTCAGCCCGTGATCGCCGCCGACGGCGCGGTTCCGCTCTGGCGCGAGCTGTCGGGCGGCGTCGAGGACGGCCCGGACGTCCTGCAGGTCGAGCAGATGCTGGCCACCCTCGGCTACGCCGCGGAGCACGATGTCACCGTCGATGACGACTGGACGAGCGCGACCACCGCGGCGGTCAAGGCGTTCCAGGAGGACCACGGGCAAGATGACGACGGCGTGATCGACCTCGGCGAGATCGTCTTCATCGACGGCACGGTGCGCGTGGCCGACGTCGGCGGCGTGGTCGGCCAGGCGAGCAGCGACGCCGAGATCGAGGTGACCAGCGTGACACCGATCGTCAGCATCGATCTCGACGCCGACGACGCCGGCCTCCTCGAAGCCGGCGACGCGGTCACCGTCGAGCTCAGTGACGGGACCGAGGTACCCGCCACGGTGACCGACGTGGGTGAGGCGACGACCGATGAGCAGGGCACCACCACGATCCCGGTGGAGGTGAGCATCGACGACCCGGCCGTTGCCGAAGCCCTGTCCACGGGCACACCGGTCGATGTGCTCGTCGGCGTGACCGAGGCCGAAGGGGTGCTCACCGTGCCGGTCGAGGCCCTGCTCGCCGTCGCCGACGGCGGGTACGCCCTCGAGCTGAAGGACGCGACCGGCACCCGTCTCGTCGGCGTCGACATCGGCACGTTCGCCGACGGCCGCGTCGAGGTCAGCGGCACCACCGAAGAGCTCGCCGAAGGCGCCGAGGTGGTGATCCCGTCATGACCGTCCCCGTGCTCGAGCTGTCCGCGGTGACCAAGCACTACGGAGGCACACCACCGATCAGGGCGCTCGACGGCGTCGACCTCGCCGTCGAGGCCGGCGAGTTCGTCGTGATCGTCGGACCGTCCGGCTCCGGCAAATCGACGCTGATGAACGTCGTCGGCGCCCTGCACCGGCCGACGACCGGCTCGGTTCGTATCGACGGCGGCGACATCAGCCGCCTGCGCGACTCGCGGCTCACCGCGCTGCGCGGCCGGCGCATCGGATTCGTGTTCCAGCAGTTCCACCTCGTCGCCGGCATGACGGCCAGGGAGAACGTCGCCGACGGACTGCTGTACACCGGCGCGTCGCGCCGGGAACGAATCCGCCGGGCCAACGAGGCGCTCGAACGCGTCGGGCTGGCCGACCGGGGCGACCACAAGCCGGGACAGCTGTCCGGTGGCGAACGCCAACGCGTCGGCATCGCCCGGGCCCTCGTCGGCGACCCTTCGATCATCCTCGCCGACGAACCGACGGGGAACCTCGACTCGCGGACGAGCGCCGCCATCATGCAGCTGCTGGTCGATCTCCACCGGGCCGGGCGGACGATTGTGCTCATCACGCACGACCGCGACATCGCTCGCCAGGCGCCGCGCGTGGTGTCCATCCTCGACGGACGCATCGTCACCGACGAACGGAGTGCGGCATGAGGATCCGCCGACACCGCTCCGCGGGCCCGACTTCGGGCGGCCATCTTCGCCCAGGCGACCGCTCCCACCTTCGCCCAGGCGACCGCTCCCATCTTCGCCCAGGCGACCTGGCCCGGGTGGGGGTCATCGGGCTGCGGATCCGCAGGCTGCGAACGGCGCTGACCGCACTCGGCATCGCCATCGGGATCGCCGCGATGGTCGCCGTCGTCGGGATCTCGTCGTCGAGCAAGGCCGATCTGATCGCCGAGATCGATGCACTGGGCACCGACCTGCTGCGGGTCGCGCCGGGTCGGACGATGTTCGGCGAGGACGTCACCCTCCCAGAGCAGGCCCGTGGCATGGCCGGGCGCATCGGGCCGGTCACCGTGACCGCCGGCATCACGGGTGTCGATGCCACGGCACGCCGCACCGACGCGGTCGACAGCAGCATCACCAGCGGCATCCAGGTCCTCGCGTCCGACCTCGGTACGCTCGCCGCCACCGGCGCCGAGTTGACCGACGGGCGATTCCTCGACGCCGCCAGCGAGGACGTCCCGACCGTCGTGCTCGGCGCCAAGGCCGCGCAGCGGCTCGGTATCCGCAGTCTCGACGGCAACCCGCGCGTGTACATCGGCGGCGGGTGGTTCGCCGTCATCGGGATCCTCGACGACGTTCCGCTCGCTCCCGAGCTCGACTCGGCAGCCCTGATCGGCTACCCGATCGCCGAGGAGCTCTTCGAGACGACACGGTCACCGTCGACGCTGTACGTGAGGACCACCCCCGAACAGGTGGAGAACGTGCGGGCCGTCCTCGCCCGGTCGATCCGCCCGGACGCACCGTCGGAGGTCGACGTGTCCCGACCCTCCGATGCCCTCGAGGCTCGGGCCAAGACGGACGAGGCCCTGCAGACGCTGCTCCTCGGCCTCGGCGGCGTGGCACTCGTCGTCGGCGGCGTCGGCATCACGAACGTGATGGTCATCTCCGTGCTCGAACGGCGCAACGAGATCGGGGTGCGTCGGGCCCTCGGAGCCAAGCGGCTGCACATCGCCGGCCAGTTCCTCGCCGAGGCGGGAATGCTCGCCACCCTCGGCGGCATCGCCGGGGTGTCGCTGGGGGCCGGCGTGACCGCGGCCTACGCCCGCAGCCAGGGCTGGCTCGTCGACGTGCCCGTCAGCGCCCTCGCCGGCGGCGCCGCGGCGGCGCTCGCCGTCGGCCTGGTGGCGGGCGTCTCCCCCGCCATCCGGGCCGCTCGTCTCGACCCCGCCGACGCCCTGCGGGTGTGAGTCGTCGGGGTGGGGAGCCAGCGGCTCCCGTCACGCCTCGAGCGCCGGATCGACCATCGACCAGTCGGCGATCCGCGTGAGTCCTGCCACCGATCGGGTGAAGTGGTAGGCCCACGCCGCCTCGCCCCCGGTGGTCGTGACGCGCACGCGGCGCAACTCGTCGGTGGCCGTGTCCTCGACCTCGTCGATCAGCTCGAGACACGTGTCGAGCTGGCCGGCGTCGAGATCGACGAGCACGCCGGGCACGGTCGGGCCGGCCGCCGGCGATCCGTCGAGCACGGCGACGGGCCACCCGTTGCCCGAGTCGAACAGGGTGCCCGGAACGGCCGCCGACCGGTGGGCCGTGACGAACGGCTGCAGATGCGGCCAGCGGAGCCGCCCGGGCATCAACGTCCCGTACACGAACAGGCGGGTCATGTTCAGGCGTGGTCGCGATGGCCGTGCGGTGGATCGCCCGGGAGGTGCGTGCCGCTGATGCCGGTCCACGCGAGGTCGGCGAGGTAGTCGACGACCGTGGCGCGCGGCACCGACGGATTGGCGATCCACCATCTCGACGTCATCGTGACCATGCCGACGATGGCGCGCCCCCACACCTCGGCGGGATCGGCGCTGCGACCGGCGTCGGTGAGCGCCTCACGGATGGCGCCGGACACGTGCTTGCCGACCTCCTCGGTGAACGCCACCGTTGCCGAGTCGCTCAGCCGGCTGTCCTGGTCGACGATGAACCGGTACAGCTCGGGATCGCTGTCGATGTACTGGAAGAACGCGTCGATGGTGCCCCGGATGCCGGCACGCGAGCCGGCGAGGCGGGCTTCACCGACCTTCTCCTCGAGCAGGCGGGCGAGCTCGGCGAGGGCCAGTTCGGTGATGGCCGACACGAGGCCGTCGCGGTCGTTGAAGTGGCGGTAGAGGATCGGCTTGCTGATGCCGCCGGCGGTCGCCATCTCCTCCATGGTGGCGTCGGCTCCGTCGCGGCGGATGACCTCCATCGCCGCCGTGAGCAGTTCGCCGCGGCGCGCGGCGCGACGCTCCCGGAGCCGCTCGCGCTTGTCGGTGGATCTCGACGTGCTCGGCACATCGAAATTGAACCATGCGCCGCACCCCTGCCGGAACTTCATACGACATCGGTACTGACACTGGGCCGATCGAGGAGTACGTTCGTTCCATGACGACCACCACGGACTCTCCCCCTGTCGAAGGTCAGCACACCGGCGCCGCCGAGCGTCCCCGAGCGACATTCACGGCGATGGTGGACGGCACCCAGGAGGATTGGAGCCGGATCGCCGAGGCCAGCCTCGAGTTCTATCCCGGGCTCGCCGACAGGGTGACCGATCATCTGCGCCTGCTGGGCGGCGATTTCGGCGGCTTCAACGTCGACCGCCTCACCCACTCGCTGCAGACGGCGACACGGGCGGCTCGCGCCGGGCGGGACGACGAGTACGTGGCGTGTGCGCTCCTGCACGACATCGGCGACACGCTCGGGTCGTACAACCACGCCGACATCGCCGCCGCCGTGGTCAAGCCGTTCGTGAGCGAGGGCTACCACTGGATGGTCGAGCAGCACGGCATCTTCCAGGGCTACTACTTCTTCCACCACCTCGGCCTCGACCGGAACATGCGCGACCGGTTCGCCGGCCACCAGTACTACGACCTGTGCGCCGAGTTCTGCGCGGAGTACGACCAGCCGGCGTTCGACCCCGACTACCCGACGATGGCGCTGGAGGAGTTCACGCCGTTGCTCCGCGACTTCTTCGCCTCGCCGAAGCAGAGCATCTACAAGGCGGACTGAGCTCCGTCGCCGGCCGGCGCGCTCGGCCGGCCCATTGAGGACCGGCCGGCCCTCGAGGACCAGCGGTCATCGGCATCATCCGCGACCACTGTCACACCCGTACGTCATGATCGGGACATGACGAGCGCCACCAGCTACCCGGCCGGACATGGCAGCGAACTGATGCTGTGGATCGCCTCCGTCATCCACTCCCACGGCATCGCCGTGTTGAACATCGGCTCGGGCGACTGCTCGGTGCCCGGATGTGCCTGTAGCGCCGCGCCGGTGCCGTGGAGCTACTCGATCGGCTTCCACGAGCGGGCCCATCCCGAGGTCGTGGTGTTCGGCTGCGAGCCCGATCGGGCGGTCACCATGCTCAACTGGGTGCGCCGTCGCGAGCTCACCGAACGGCCCGTCTCCGACGGTGCGATCATCCTGCTCGACGGCAACTGGGTGCGCTTCGATCGACTCCCCGCCGACTGGATCACGGGTCGCGACGATCCGATGGGCACCTGGTTCGCCCACTACGGCGTCGGCGTCGATCACGTCGAACCGCCGAGCGTGATGCAACTCGTCTGGGCCGACGAGGCGGGCCGCTTCCCCGACGAGGACGGATGCGACCCCGATGTGGTCGCCGCGCAGCCGGTGGGCGCGACGCTGCTCGGCGACTGGGCCCACAGCGCGATCGCGCCGAGATCACGACGGACTCGCCGGTCCCATCGCCGGCGTCCCGGCTGACCGCCCTGCGATGGCGCCGCGGTCACAGCGCGTCGAGGTGGACGGACGCCACCTCACCGTGTCGAACCTCGCCAAGCCGCTGTACCCGAACGGCTTCACCAAGGGTCAGGTGATCGACTACTACGCGCGCATCGCCCCCGTGATGGTGCCCCACCTCGCCGGCCGCTGCCTCACGCTCAAACGCTTCCCCGAGGGCACCGATCGTGCCGGGTTCTTCGAGAAGCGCTGCCCGTCACACCGACCGGACTGGGTCCCGGTCGCACCGGGACCGAGCGATCGCCGGGGCGGCATCGACTACTGCCGCATCGAGGAACCGGCCGCGCTCGTCTGGGCGGCCAACCTGGCGGCGATCGAACTGCACGCGCCGATGGCGGGCCACGAACATCAGGAGATGCCGCGCGCGGTCGTGTTCGACCTCGACCCGGGTCCGGGCACCGACATCGCGACGTGCTGCACCGTGGCGGGCCGCGTGCGGGAGGTCCTCGCCACGGTCGGGCTCGACGCGTGGTGCAAGACCTCGGGCTCAAAGGGTCTCCAGGTGTACGTACCGCTCAACGCGCCGGCACCAACCCACGAGGCGACCGCCGGATTCGCCAAGGCCGTGGGCACGGTGCTCGAGCGCCAGACGCCCGCCGAGGTGACCACCACGATGGCCAAGTCCGAGCGCCCGGGGCGGATCTTCGTCGACTGGAGCCAGAACGCGTTCCACAAGACGACCGTCGCCCCGTACTCGCTCCGGGCCCGGGCCGAGCCCACGGTCTCGACGCCGGTGACGTGGGACGAGGTGGAGGCATGTGCTACCGGCGAGGCCCTGCTGCGCTTCGACGCAGGCGAGGTGCTCGATCGCGTGGAACGGCTCGGCGACCTGTTCGGGTCGGTGCTCACGCTGCAGCAGCACCTCCCCGCCGCCGACGGCTGACGGACCGGCGCCCGCTACGTTCCGACCGTGACGAGTTTTGCCATCCGTCCGGTCCAACCTGGTGACATCGACGCCGTCTTGGGCCTGGTTCACGAGCTGGCGGCGTACGAGCGTGAGCCAGATGCCGTGGAGATGACCGCCGAGCAGCTGCGCGCCGCCCTGTTCGCCCCCGACGCCCAGCTGTTCGGACACGTCGCGGTCGACGGTGCCGACGCGGGCGGACCGGTGATCGCCACGGCCCTGTGGTTCTGCAACTTCTCCACGTGGCGCGGCACCCACGGCCTGTACCTCGAGGACCTGTTCGTGCAGCCCGCGCACCGGCGCCGCGGCATCGGCCAGGCGCTGCTCCAGACGCTGGCCGCAGTCTGCGTCGAGCGCGGCTACCAGCGTTTCGAGTGGTCGGTGCTCGACTGGAACACCCCGTCGATCGAGTTCTACCGCTCGCTGGGAGCCGAGTCGATGGACGAGTGGACGAGCTTCCGCCTCACCGGTCCTGCGCTCTCCGCGCTCGCCGCCGCCACGACCTGAACGGGCTGCCCGCCCGGCCCGCGATGAGCGATGAGGCCGCCGGATGACCTCATCGCTCATCGCGGTGCCGTAAGACCCCATAAGGCATGAGATGAGGCGTTGCCCGATGCGCCGGTCGGGCGATCGGCGCATGATCGTCGGCATGGGACGACACGCAGCACTCCACCCGTACCGCACGCTCAGCGCCCTTGCCCTCGGCCTCGGGTGCACTGCGGCCACCCTGCCGAGCCTCGGCACCGCGGCCGCCGCAGCCCCTCCACCGGCGGCCGCACCGGTCGAGTTCGCCATGGACGATCCGGCGTTCTACGACACCCCCGACCCCATCCCGGCCGGCAACCACGGCGAACTGCTGCGCTTCCAGGCGATCGACACGGCGTTCGAGGACAGCTGGCGCATCATGTACCTCTCGACGACCGTGTCGGGCGCCCCCACCGTCGTGACCGGTCTCGTGGCCGCCCCCGACGATCGCCCGCCGTTCGGCGGGTTCAACGTGCTCCTCCACGGCCACGGCACGATCGGCGTCGCCGACAAGTGCGCACCGTCGCGAGTCCTCGAAACCGCCGACGACGAATACGCCTACGACTTCGAGTCGGCCGCCAATGCGACCAACCAGGGCTGGGCCGTGGTGTCGACGGACTTCGAGGGTCTCGGTGGCCCCGGACGACATCCGTATCTCGTGGGCATCAGCGAAGGCCGCAGCATGCTCGACGCCGGCCTCGCCGCCCGCCAGCTGCCCGGCCTCTACCTCTCCGATGTCACCGGTATCGTCGGGTTCTCCCAGGGTGGACACGCCGCCCTGTGGGCCGCGCAACTGGCACCCGAGTGGACGCCGCAGCAGCCGATCATCGGTACGGTGCTCGGCGCCGCGTCGAGCGAGGTCGTCGAGTTCGCCCGCGCCGGCGTCAACGACCCGGCCGCGGCGGCCCTCACGGTGTCGATGATCGGCGGCCTGGCTGCGGCCTACCCCGAGGCCGAGGCGGCGATCGGGTCGGTCCTCTCCCCCGCCGGCCTCGAGCTGCTCACCCTGATGGACGAGCACTGCTTCGACGAACCGGTCGCGATGCCCCAGGGCGCACTCGTCGCTGCCGACCCGACGGCGGTCGAACCGTTCGCCTCCCTCCTCGCCGCCAACACGGCTGGCACGGTCGCCATGGCGACACCGATCCTGGCCTTCCACGGCGATGCCGACCAGAACGTCCCGCTCGTCACCAGCGACACGATGACCGCTCGGCTGTGTGCCGCCGGCCAGGTGATCGAGCGCCGGATCCTGCCCGGCGGGTACCACGCCGCGGCCGCCGCGGCGGCCTACAACGACGGCACCACGTGGCTCACTGGACTCGCCGCCGGCACCGGCGCCGCCACCAGCACCTGTTGAACGCGTCGACCCCCGTCGTCGACTGCTCCCCACCCGGCAGGATCCGGGCGCGCTGATCGCTCTACGATCCGATGATGGTTCGGGACGGGGCGGGTGAGGCGCCCAACAGGCCGCTCAGGCTCACGCCCGCGCCCGCGGAGCCGCACGCGGCCGGCACGATGCGCACACCCCGTACCGGCAGGGGCGAGCGCACCCGACAGCTGCTGCTCGCTGCGGCCCAGGAGGAGTTCTGGGAGCGGGGCTACCTCTCGACGCGCGTCGCCGACATCGCGGCACGGGCGAACGTCTCCCACGGCACCTACTACACGTACTTCGCCGACAAGGAGGCCGTGCTCTGGGCCCTCGCCGAGGCGCTCCACACGCACATCCTCGGCAGTACATCGGGCGTCGTGGCCGATGCCGGCGGTGACCCCGTGCGCACGATCGAGCTGGCCAATCAGCGCTATCTCGAGTTCTACGTCGCCAATCGCAAGACCCTGCGGTTGATGGACGAAGTCTCGTCGTTCGACGCCAAGATGCGCGCGGCGCGGCGCAAGACGACGATGAGCGTCGTCGCGCGCATCGGTACGGCCCTGCGCCGGTTGCAGGCTGAGGGACGGATCGATCCCGGCCTCGACGTCGACGACACGGCCCTCGCCCTCGCCATCATGGTCGGCCAGTACGCCTTCATCAGCGTGACGATGATCGGCACGATCGACACGACCCGGGCGGCGCGGACACTCACCACCCTGTGGGCACGCGGCATCGGCCTGGAGGTGCCATGGGGCGAACCCGCCGATGGTGAGGTCGCCCCCGAGCAGGCCACCGTGGCGTCACGAGACCGGGCGGACGCCGGGATTCAGTAGCTCTTCGGGAGACGCAGGACGTTCTGGGCGATGTAGTTGAGCGTCATCTCCTGGCTCACCGGGGCGATTCGTTGGAGGCGCGCCTCGCGCCAGTAGCGCTCGTGATACTCCACGGCGTAGCCGAGGCCGCCGTGGGTCTGCATCGCCTGGTCGGCGGCGAACCATGCCGCCTCGGCGGCGAGGTACTTGGCGGTGTTGGCCGCCTCGCCGCTCGGCCGGCCGGCGTCGTAGGACGCCGCGGCCGACAGGGTCATCGTGAGCGCGGCACGGAGCTGCATGTGGGCGGCAGCCAGCGGATGAGCGATCGCCTGATTGGCTCCGATCGGCCGGCCGAACACCTCCCGCTCGCCGGCGTAGGCGACGGCTCGGCGCAGCGCCGCCTCGCCGATGCCGCAGGCGACGGCCGCGAGCAGGATCCGTTCCGGGTTCAGGCCGTCGAGGAGGTGGCGGAAGCCTCGGCCTCGTTCGCCGACGAGCCGCCACTCCTCCACGGGGAGGTCGTCGTAGAAGACCTCGCACGAGCTCACGGCGTTGCGCCCGAGCTTGGGGATGGGTCGGATCGTCACGTGGGCCGGGTCGAGGTCGACGAGGAACAGCGACAGCCCGTCGAGGTCGCCGGGCTCGCCATCGGTTCGCGCCAGCAGCAGGCACACCTCGGACTCCTCGGCCTTGGACGTCCAGATTTTGCGACCCGAGACCGTCCAACCGCCGTCGGCGGGCGTCGCCCGCGTCGAGACCCGTGATGTGTCGGTGCCGGCGTCGGGTTCGGTGACGCCGAACGCGACGTGCAACTCGCCGCGGGCGGCGCGCGGGAGGAACGCATCCTGCAGTCGCCGGTTGCCGTGCTTGACCACCGGGTTGAGCCCGAACATCGTGAGGTGCAGGGCGGTCGACCCGTTCATGCCGGCTCCCGAGGCGGCGACCCGGTTGAGGACCAGGGCGGCGTCGCCGATCGTGCCCCCTCCGCCCCCGAACTCCTCGGGGATGACGACACCCAGCCACCCGGCGCCGGCCATGGCGTCGTAGAACGCCCATGGGAACTCGTGGTGGCGGTCGGCACTCGGACCAGTACGTGTCGTCGAACCCGCTGCAGATCCGCTCGACGGCCTCGACCACGGCGAGCTGCGGCGGCTCCAGATCGATGGGCATCGGCACGACCCGGAGACTAGGTGCCGGCCGCGGCCGGTCCGGTGGCGGGCGGTTCGCCCGGCGACGATTCAGCAGGCCGCGTCGGGACAGCTGCCGTCGTCACCGCCGCAGACGGCCTCACGGGGGCAGCCGGCTTCCATCGCGTCGACCAGCTCGGCGAGCGTGCGGGCGAACTGCGCGCGGTCGGACGGCGAGAGCCGGTCGAACAGCGCCATGATCTCCCCGAACCGCGGGGCCAGTGACTCGTCGGCGGCGGCGAGGCCGGCGTCGGTGAGCTCGAGAATGGTCGCTCGACGGTCGGTGGGATGGCCGACGCGGCGCAGCAGGCCGTCGCTCTCGAGGGCGTCCGCGACGGCCGTGAGGTTCCTAGCCGTGAGGCCCAGGCCTTCGGCGAGCGGCCGCATCGTGCTCGGTCCCTGGCAGTGCAGCGTCTCGAGCACACGCAGGTGCGGGTAGGAGAACCCGCCGGATCCCTTGCCGTCGAGGAAGCGGGCGAATCCGCGGGCGAACCTCGCCGACAGGTCGAGCAGCTCCCGACCCTCGACGGTCACATCGGCGCGGGCCGCGACGTCATGGACGGTGTCGGTGACCGTGCCCGTCGCGATGTCGGCGTCCGTGGACATGAGTCCACGATAGCCGACACTGCTTCGGAGGACTATGTTGCACACAATAGTTCCCTTCGTTACTATTGTGCCGGACGGTGTCACCGCCGCCAGTACCGGTCAGTCACTCACCCCCAATGGAGCCCCCGATGTCTACGTCCGTGTCCCCTTCGTCCCTCCCCCTCGCTGCCGGCGCCTGGACGCTCGATCCCGCCCACTCCGGAGTCAACTTCAAGGTCCGCCACCTGGGCCTCACCAATGTCCGCGGCCGCTTCAACCAGTTCGACGCCAACCTCCAGGTGGGCAACGACCTGGCGAGCACCACGTTCGGCGCGACCATCGACGTCAAGTCGATCGACACCAACAACAGTGATCGCGACGGGCACCTGCTGAGCACCGACTTCTTCGCCGCCGAGAACAACCCGCACATCGCGTTCCAGTCGAGCGAGATCCGCGACCTCGGCGACGGCGAGTACGAGGCCGACGGCACGCTCACCATCAACGGCACGTCGAACCCGATCACGCTCAAGGTGGAGCACACGGGCGTGCAGGTGCACCCCGGTGACGGCAAGGAGCGGGCCGGTTTCGTCGCCACCGCCGAGGTGCTGCGTGACGACTTCGGCATCGACTTCAACATGCCGCTCGGTGTCGACAAGTTCGCCCTCGGCAAGAAGATCGCGGTCGAGCTCGACATCCAGTTCACGCCCGCCGGCTGAGCGCCATGTCGAGTCCGATCTCGATGCCCGCCAGCCACGCCGATCTGGTGGACGCCCCCGGTGTCGCCGCCCTCAGCACGGTCGGTGCCGACGGTTACCCCCAGACGACGGCGATCTGGTTCCTGCGCGATGGCGACGTTGTTCGCACGTCCCTGACGCGTGGTCGCCAGAAGACGAAGAACCTGACGGCCCGGCCGAAGGGCACCCTGTTTTTCGTCGACCCGGCGAACCAGTACCGCACGCTCGAAATCCGCGCCGACGCGACGTTCGAGGACGACCCTACGGCGGCCTTCCTCGACACGGTGCTCGGCCACTACGGCGTCGATCCGGCCACCTTCCCCGCCCCGCGCGAGGACCGGGTGATCGTCACGTTCACCCCGACGAAGATCAACGTCAACGGCTGAACGACAGCACGATCCCACGTCCACCGGCACCGGCGAGGGCCCCGGAATCGGGGCCCTCGCCGCCGCGCGACAATGCGGGATGGCAAGCGACCTGTTGATCAGGGTGGCCAACGAGCCCGGGGCGTTGGCCCGGGTCGCGGCCGCCGTCAGCGATGCCGGGGTGAACCTCGCCGCGGCCACGTGCACGCGTCCCGGCGAGAGCGCCGAGCTGCACGTGCTGGTCAAACACGCCGAAGCCGCCAAGCACGCGCTGGCGACCGCTGGCATCGCCGTCACCGCCGAACGGGAGGTCGTCGTCGTCGAGACCGACGACCGTCCCGGCGCCCTGGCCGACCTCGCCCGCACGGTCGCCGCGGCCGGCGTGAACCTCGATCTGCTCTACCTCGCCACGCACACCCGCGTCGTCTTCGGCTCTCCCGATCTCCCCGCCCTGCGCGCGGCCCTCGGCGTCACGGAGTGACGCGAGACAGCACGGCGTCACGGAGTGACGCGAGACGGCACGGCGTCACGGAGTGACGCGAGACAGCACGGCGTTCAGGCGAGGGCGAGGGTGTAGGCGATCACCTGGGGGAGACCGTCGGAGTCGACGTCGAGCAGGTCGCTCGGCCTGAGGTCGTACTGTGGCGCCCGCCGGAACCCAGTCTTCTCGTAGAGGGACACCGCGGCGCGCATGAACTCGGCGGTGTGCAGGGCCAGCACCGGAGATCCGGCCGCCGCCGCACGTTGCCGGCAGGCGTCCATCAGCCGCCGGCCGGCCCCGGAGCCGCGATGATCGGGGTCGACGGCGAGTGCTCTCAGCCCGCTCCAACCCGACGGCCAGGCCAGCCCCTCGTCGGAGGCGTCGGGGTAGTACGACACGCTGGCGACGATGCGTCCGTCGGTGCCGTCGACGACCAACTGCTCGCTGGCGTCGGCCCGGGCCTCGATGTCGACGAGGTCGGCGACGTACAGATCGAACAGGTGGCTCGGGAGCACGGCGCGGTACTGCTCGAACGCAGCCGCAGTGACGGCTCGGACGGCGTCGTGTTCGTGTGGGTTGGCGACGCGGACGGCGCCTCGGTCCGTGGCGTTCATCCCGCCATGATCATGGCTCGGCCGTTGCCGCGTGTGGAGTCGGGCTGGAGATCTCCTGGAGATCGAAGCCCGCCGCCAGGGCGACCAGCGCCCGCTCGAGGAACACGGTGAGGTCCTCGTCGTCCTGGCGCAGCCACACGTCGTAGGCGGCCCGGCATGCGGCGAGCGTGGCCATGCCGACGGCGAGCGGGTAGAGCGAATCGGCCGGATGGCCGAGCCGCCGGGCGACGAACTCGGTGATCGTGCGCTCCCACGCGTCGTAGTGGACGGCGGAGCTGGCGTGGATGGCCGGCACAGACGCGACGAGCTGCATGCGCCGGCGCAGCTCGGGGATGTCCTCCACGCGGTACCGGTTGACGCCGACGACGGCGCGTCGTACCGCCTCCATCACCGGAGCGTCCGGCGCGGCACCGGCGAGCGCGTCACGGATGGCGTCCACCTCGCGGTCGAAGTCGTGCCAGAGCACCGCCACCTTGGAGTCGAAGTAGCGGAAGAACGTGCGCCGACTCACCCCGGCCGCGGCGGCGATGTCGTCGACGGTGGTCTCGTCGAACCCCCGCTCGGTGAACAGCCGCAGGGCCACCACCTCGAGCTCGCGTGCGCTGGTCTGGGGCGGGCGACCCCGTCGGCGAACCGCTTGCTCGACATCCGGGTCACCCATTAACGTCACAGTGTGCCATATGTCAATCGCTGGTTCGAGACCGTCGCCGTCGCCCAACGCCGCGCCAAGCGTCAGCTCCCGCGGTCGGTCTACGGCGCGCTGATCGCCGGGTCCGAGCGCGGCACCACGCTCGACGACAATCTCGCCGCGTTCGGCGAGCTCGGGTTCGCCCCGCACGTCGCCGGCGCGCCGGCCACGCGGGATCTGTCCACCCGCGTGCTCGGCCAGGACATCTCGATGCCCGTGATGATCAGCCCCACCGGCGTGCAGGCCGTGCATCCCGACGCCGAGGTGGCCGTCGCCCGGGCGGCGGCGGCACGAGGCACGGCCATGGGGCTCAGCTCGTTCGGCAGCAAGCCGGTCGAGGAGGTCGTGGCGGCCAACCCGCAGACGCTGTTCCAGATGTACTGGTGCGGCAGCCGCGACGAGATGGTCCAGCGCGTCGAGCGGGCCCGGACCGCCGGTGCGGTCGGCCTGATCCTCACGCTCGACTGGACGTTCTCCCACGGCCGGGACTGGGGCAGCCCGTCGATCCCCGACAAGATCGACCTCAAGACGATGGTGCGATTCGCGCCGGAGGTGATCGTGCGACCGCGATGGTTGAAGTCGTTTGCCAGCACCGGCCGGCTCCCCGACCTCACCGTGCCCAACATGGCCCCTCCCGGCGGTCCCGCCCCGGTCTTCTTCGGTGCCTACGGCCAGTGGATGCAGACCCCGCCGCCCAGCTGGGACGACGTGCGCTGGCTGCGTGAGCAGTGGCCCGACGCGCCCTTCATGCTCAAGGGCGTGATGCGCGTCGACGACGCCAAGCGGGCGGTCGACGCCGGCGTGTCGGCGATCTCGGTGTCGAACCACGGTGGGAACAACCTCGACGGCACACCGGCGCCGATCCGTGCCCTGCCGGCCGTGGCCGCCGCCGTCGGCGACCAGATCGAAGTGCTCCTCGACGGTGGCGTCCGCCGGGGCAGCGACGTGGTCAAGGCGCTCGCCCTCGGCGCCAAGACCGTGATGCTTGGTCGGGCCTATCTCTGGGGGCTCGCCGCCAACGGGCAGGCGGGCGTCGAGAACGTGCTCGACATCATGCGCTCGGGCATCGAGTCGGCGCTCCTCGGCCTCGGCAAGGCGAGCGTCGCCGACCTCGAGCCGAGCGACATCCTCGTTCCCGACGGCTTCATCCGCACGCTCGGCGCCGACTGAGCCCAGTCGAGGACCGTCGGGCCGACGGGCTACTTCGCCTCACGGCGCAGCGCCCGCAGCACGCCGACCACGGCCGGCACGAGCACCCACGCAGACACCGACACGACCGTCTGGGGGAGGTCGGCGAACCGATCGGTCGTCGACGCCAGCCGGTCGTAGGCGGCGAACACGTGGAGCCAGTCGGCGCGACGGCCGAGCACGGCGGTCCCTCCAGACGCCCACACCGTCGGGGCGATGTAGAAGGCGACGAGGGCGAGCGGGGTCAGGCCGGCCAGGGCGCCGAACGCCGCGCCCATCGTCACGTTCAAGATGACGATGACCGCCGCTCCCTGGACGAACGACGCGGCCCCGTCGAACGACGCGCCGTCGTGCAGGATCCCACCGATCGCTGTGGCCGCCGCCGTGAGCAGCAGGCCGCCGGCGAGGACCGCCAGCGAGAGGGTGATCGCTCCGACGTACTTGGCGGCCAGCACGGGCAGCCGGCGCGGGGCGAGGGTGAACGTCGTCAGGGCGGTGCGCTGGCTCCACTCGGCGGTCATCGCCAAGACGGCCACGACCGGGACGAGGAAGGCGATCGTCTTCACGACGGGATCGCCGTACCCGGCGAATGACACGGGGTCGTCGGACTGGGCCAGCGTCCAGACGAGGATGAACACGACGATGGCGGCGATCGACGCGAACGTCCAGCGGCTGGCCCGGGTATCGGTCATCTTGCGCAGCTCGACGCCGAGAAGCCTGGGGAAGCGCAGGGTTGTGATCGGCGTCGGGGCGAGCACGGGGAGCAGCGACACGTCGTTCACGCCGCCACCTCGTCGCTGCTGGTGAGCTCGAAGAACAGGTCCTCGAGGGCCGATCCGTCGGCATCGCGCAGCTCGAGCAGGACGTGACCGCCGGAGGCGGCGATGCGCCCGACCTGTTCCGCCGACGCGTCCGCCCGCAACGCGGTCCCGGCCCGCTCGACGCCGATCCCGGCCCGGCGGAGGTCGCCGGCGAGCGCCTCGTCGTCGATCGAGCGCACGGTCGTTCCCCGCCGTGCGAGCAGGACGTCGAGCCGGTCGTCGGCGACGACCCGCCCACGGCCGATCACCACCAGGTGATCGACCGTCGCCTGGACCTCGCCGAGCAGGTGGCTGGACAGCAGCACGGTCCCGCCGCCGGCGGCGAAGTCGTGGAGCAGGACCCGCATCCACCGGATCCCCTCGGGATCCATTCCGTTGGCCGGCTCGTCGAGGACGAGCACCGCCGGATCGCCGAGCAACGCCGCGCCGATGCCGAGCCGCTGCCGCATACCGAGGGAGTAGTCGCCGACGCGGCGCGCCGCCGCGGCACCGAGGCCGACCGCCTCGAGCATGTCGGAGGCACGAGCGGGCGGCAGCCCCATCACGGCGGCCGCCAGACGCAACGTCTCGACTCCCGTTCGTCCGGCGTGCTGGGCGGTGGCATCGAGCATCACGCCGACCAGCCGACCCGGGTTGGGCAGGTCGGCGTAGCGGATGCCGCCGATGGTGGCCCGACCCGACGTCGGGACCGTCAGGCCGGTCAGCATCCGCAGCGCCGTCGACTTGCCGGCACCGTTGGGCCCGAGGAACCCGGTCACGGTGCCGGGGCGGCACGTGAACGAGATGCCGTCGACGGCGACGACGTCGCCATAGCGCTTGGAGAGCTGCGTCAGTTCGATCATGCGCTCGATCGTGCGCCCGCGGCTGCCCGTGGCACATCGGCCGCCGGGCGCGACCACCGTCGACGATCGACGAGCGGCGGGGTCGGGATCATCGACCTTCGTAGGGGGTCACCGGGGACGGCAGCTCCGTAGCGTTCGGGACATGACCGCTTCGGGAACGGCCTGGTGGACCCGGATCGGGCCGCGCGTCCGGGACGCGGCGTTCCTGCTCGCGGCGCTCCCGTTCGCGTTCGCCTCGTCCGGCCGCCTCCCCATGATCGGGGTGGCCGTCGGCCTGGTCGCCGTCGGCTCGTTGTGGTGGCGGCGGCACTACCCGCTGGCCGTCCTGGCCGTGTGCACCGTTGCGGCGATCGTCACCGACATCCCCGTCGCCATGGCGATCGCCTTGTTCACCGTCGCGGTCCGGCGGCGCGACCTCGTGCTGGCTGGCGCCACGGCGACGACCACGGCCGCGTTCGCCTTCCTCAACACCGCGCGGGTCGACAACCCGTTCGCCGTCGGTCTGGCGATCGCCGTGCTCGAAGCCGGCTTCTGTGTCGCGACCGGCGCCTACATCGGCGCCCGCCAGGACCTCGTCGCCTCGCTGCAGGAGCGCGCCCGGCGCGCCGAGGCCGAACGAGAATTGCGAAGCGAGCAGGCCCGTCTCGGCGAGCGGGCGCGAATCGCCAGGGAGATGCACGACGTCGTGGCCCACAAGGTGTCGTTGATCGCGCTCCACGCCGGCGCCCTCGAGGTCGGCGGCACCGACGACCCCGAGCGCGTCCGGGCATCGGCGGCCGTGATCACGGCCACGGCCCGTCAGGCGCTCGACGACCTGCGCGAGGTGCTCGGGGTGTTGCGCTCCGGGCCGACCACGGCCGACGGCAGCGACCTCGCCCCCCAGCCGGGCACGGACGACATCGCTCGGCTCGTCGCCGCCTCGCGCGAGGCAGGCATCGACATCCGCCTCGACGTCGACGTCGACGGCACGCTTCCCGACATCGTGTCCCGCACCGCCTACCGCGTCGTCCAGGAGGGGCTGACCAACGTGCACAAACATGGCGGCGGTGCCGCCACGGTCGTCACGCTCAGCGGGGACGCCGCGCGTGGCCTCGCCGTCTCGGTGGCCAACCGGCGTCCGGCCGGTGCCGCCTCGCGGTTGCCCGGATCGGGGTCCGGGCTCGTCGGCATCGCCGAGCGCGTCGCCCTGATCGGAGGCACCGTCGAGGCCGGTCCGACCGAGGATGGCGGCTGGCGACTCGCCGCGTGGCTACCGTTCACCTCGCCATGACCCGGGTGCTCATCATCGATGACGAAGCGCTCGTGCGCTCGGGCCTGCGGATGATCCTCGAGTCGGCCGGCGACATCGCCGTCGTCGGCGAGGCGGCCGACGGCGCCGACGCTGTCGAGGCGGTCCGCCGCTGCCGTCCCGATGTCGTGTTGATGGACATCCGCATGCCCCGCCTCGACGGCCTCGCCGCGACGACCGCCATCGGCCGGCTCGACGGCGCGCCGCCGGTGGTGATCCTCACGACGTTCGACCTCGACGACTACGTGTTCCGCGCCCTCGAAGCGGGCGCCGCCGGGTTCCTGCTGAAGGACACCCCGCCACTCGACCTCATCGCCGCCGTCCGCGTCGTCGCCGACGGTGAGTCGATGCTGTCGCCGTCGGTGACCCGTCGCCTCATCGCCCACGTCGCGGCCGGCGCCGCGGTGACGCGTCGCCAGTCGGCCCGCGACCGGCTCGCGGCGCTGTCGCCGCGGGAGCACGAGGTGTTCGTCGAGATCGCCCGGGGTTCGTCGAACGCCGAGATCGGCGCCGTCCTGTTCATGAGCGAGGCGACGGTGAAGGCCCATGTGTCGCGGCTGCTGGCGAAGCTCGACGCCGCCAACCGGGTGCAGCTGGCGATCCTCGCCCACGATGCTGGCGTCGCGCCCTAGGCGCGGTGTTGGTGTCGCGCCGTGCAGGTATCGCACCGTGGGCGCGCCAACGCGAACTTCCCCCGCCAGTCCAGAAGTATCGCGCGGAGGGGGGCTTGCCGCAAGGACCCGTTGTTTGCTGACAATCGCTGACGTGCCCACCCCAACCAGCTCCCTCTCCCCTGACGCGCTCGTGCCGCTCGAAGGCCTCGACCGCACCCACATCGCCATCGCCGGGGGCAAAGGCGCCCAGCTCGGCGAGCTGACGTGGATCGACGGCGTCTCCGTTCCCGCCGGCTTCGTGGTGACCACCGCCGCCTACCGCCGGGCCCTGCGAACCCTCCCCGATCAATCCCGACGCAGCGGCGAGCCCGCCGGTGCGATCGCCGTTCCCGACGACGTGGCCGCGACGATCAGGCACGCACTCGCCCGGCTCGGGGACGACACGGCCGTCGCCGTGCGTTCCAGCGCGACGGCCGAGGACCTGCCATCGGCGTCGGCGGCCGGCCAGCACGACACGTTCCTCGGCGTGGTCGGCGCCGACGCCGTGATCGAGGCCGTGAGCCGCTGCTGGGCATCCCTGTTCACCGATCGGGCCGTCACCTACCGGCAGCAGCACGGTGTCGACGACCGTGACGTCGCGATGGCCGTGGTCGTACAGAAGATGGTCGACGCCGACGTCTCCGGCGTGATGTTCACCGCCGACCCCATCACCTCCAACCGCACCGTCGCCGTCGTCGAAGCGGTGCTCGGATCGGGCGACGCCCTCGTGTCGGGGACCGTCGACGCCGACAGCTACCGCGTGCGCAAGGGAGCGGTTGTCGACTCGACGATCGCCGGCGATCGGCGACAGTCGGTGCTCAGCGAGACCGAGGTGCTCGAGCTCGTCGCGATCGGCCGGAGGATCGAGTCGCACTTCGGGTCACCGCAGGACATCGAGTGGTGTCTCGCCGATGGCGCGTTCCACGTCGTGCAGAGCCGGGCGATCACCACCCTGTTCCCCGTGCCGCCGGTCGACGACGATCGCCTGCACGTGTACCTCTCGGTGGGGCACCAGCAGATGATGACGGATGCGATGAGCCCGCTCGGGTTGTCGCTGTACCGTCGCCTCGCTCTGCGGCCGATGCACGAAGCGGGCGGTCGGCTGTTCGTCGACGTGACCGACCAACTCGCCACCACCACGGGCCGGGCGACCATCCTCGGCATGCTGGGCCGGTCCGACCCCCTCGTCCGCGACGCGCTCCA
Source organism: Desertimonas flava (assembly GCF_003426815.1). Classification (GTDB taxonomy): domain Bacteria; phylum Actinomycetota; class Acidimicrobiia; order Acidimicrobiales; family Ilumatobacteraceae; genus Desertimonas; species Desertimonas flava. Next base: position 315,483 of record NZ_QKYK01000002.1, on the reverse strand, counting down.
CACGCTGATCGATCGCGGGGACGTCGCCCCGCCCACCGACGAGCCGACGAGCAGCCCCGGGTCGTCCCCGCAGGCGGCCCCGCCGGCGATCGCCACGGACCCGGCCATCCCCGCCGCGCTCGTCCGCCGCAATCGCGAGTCGGTGGAGCAGCTGCAACGTGACATCTCGTCGAGGACCGGCGTCGCCCTGTTCGACTTCATCGACAGTGACCTGGAGGAGATGCGACGGTTGCTGGCCGATCCCGAGGGCGCCCAGGTGATCATGGCGGGCATCACCGCGGCGTGGTGGCTCAACGACCACGTCGAGGAATGGCTCGGTGAGGCGAACGTCGCCGACACCCTCTCGCTGTCGGTCCCCGACAACGTCTCGTCCGAGATGGGTCTCGCCCTGCTCGACGTCGCCGACGTGATCCGCCAGCATGCGGCGGTCGTCGAGCACCTGGAGACGGCGACCGGCGAGCACGTGCTCGAGGGCATCGCCTCGTTGCCGGGCGGAGCAGAATCGCTCGACGCCATCACCACGTACCTCGACCGCTTCGGAATGCGGGGCCCAGGCGAGATCGACATCGCCCGACCCCGCTGGGCGGAGCGCCCCGACATGTTGGTGCCGGTCATCCTCGGGCACGTGCGAAGCCAGCAGCCCGGGGCCGGCCGGCGCCGCTTCGACGCGGGGCGGGCCGAAGCCGCCACCAAGGAACGCGCCATTCTCGAACGTCTGCAGGCCCTGCCCGACGGTACGCAGAAGGTGGCCGAAGCGAAGGCGAACATCGACCGTCTGCGCACGTTCGCCGGCTATCGCGAGTACCCCAAGTACGGCTGGGTCAGCCGCTATCTGGTGTACAAGCGAGCGCTGCTGGCCGAGGCCGAACGCCTCGTCGCGGCGGGTGTGACGGAGGCCGCCGACGACTGCTTCTTCCTCACCCTCGACGAGTTCCGCGATGCGGTCGCGACCGGCACGGTCGACGACCTGCTCATCCGCCGCCGCCGAGCCGAGCATCGCGCGTTCGAGCGGCTCACACCGCCCCGCGTGCTCACCTCCGGCGGCGAGGCGCTCAACGGCTCGTTCCGTCGCGACGACGCACCGTCCGGGGTCCTCGTCGGCCTCGCCGCCGCCTCCGGTGTGGTCGAGGGCCGCGCTCGCGTCGTGATCGACATGGCCCAGGCCCGCCTGGAGCCGGGCGACATCCTCGTCACCACATACACCGACCCGAGCTGGTCGCCGCTCTTCGTGTCAGCCGCCGGGGTGGTCACCGAGGTCGGAGGACTGACGACGCACGGCGCGGTCGTCGCTCGCGAGTACGGACTGCCCGCCGTCGTCAGCGTCCCCCACGCCACGAGGCTCATCGGTGACGGCCAGCGAATCCGGGTGAACGGAACCGACGGCATCGTCGAGCTGCTGGCGGAGTAGACCGGGTCGGTGAGCAACGATCACGCGGCCTCTCGACTCGTCGCCCTCGCCGTCGACGCCAACGACCCGCCCCGTCTCGCCCGGTTCTGGGCGGCCGCGCTGGGTTGGGAACTGGGTGACGAGTCGGGTGAGCCGGGCTCCGGCGACCACGTGATCACCGTCGTGCCCACCGACGGCACCCGATTCCATCTCGACATCGCCTTCGCGCCGGGCCCCAAGCGTGGACGGAACCGCCTCCACCTCGACCTGACCACCACGTCCACCGACGATCAGAACGAGTCGGTCGCCAGCCTGCTCTCGCTCGGGGCCCGCCACATCGACATCGGCCAACGCGCCGACGAACGCCACGTCGTGCTCGCCGATCCCGAAGGCAACGAGTTCTGCATCCTGGCACCCGGTAACCAGTTCCTCGCCGGCACCGGACGTTTGGGGTCGATCACCTGCGAGGGGCTCCCCGACGTCGGGTACTTCTGGAGTGCGGCGCTCGGCTGGCCGCTGGTGTGGGATCAGGACGACGAGACGGCGATCCGCGCGCCCGACGGCCGCGGACCGCTGATCACCTGGGGTGGACCGCCGGTGCCACCCAAGCACGGCAAGAACCGGCTGCACCTCGACATCGCCCCGCCGGTCCACGTCGACCAGGCCGCCGAGGTCGACCGTCTGCTCGCGCTCGGCGCGACACCCGCTGACATCGGCCAGGGCGACGTCGCCTGGGTCGTGCTGGCCGATCCCGGCGACAACGAGTTCTGCGTGCTGACACCCAGGGACTGAAGCGTCGGTCGTCAATCGTGGCCCTCATCGCGGCGTCGCCGAGACGATCGCTCGATCTGCACGGCGATGATGAGCGCCGTGGCGATGGCGAGGATCGAGATCGTCCAGCCGGCGGCGTTCACGAGGCCCCTCCGCGGTCGGTGTCGGGGGATCCCGGGAAGTGCACGTAGCCCGTCAGGCGAGGATGGATCCGGACCTCCATGCCCGACATGCGGCCGAATCCGTTCCTCACCTCTTCGGACGGTGACCCGAAGACTTCGAATCGATCGACCTCGCAGTGCTCCATCACGTTGGCGATGTACGGATCGGACAGCTCCCAGTGACGCACAACGGAGTCCGAGTCGGCGTAGATCTGGAAACTGGTCGCGGTTCCCTCTTCCTCGTCGACGAACACGTCGACCATGAGCTGCGGCGCGTGCGCGCGAGCGAACGTCACGGCGTCGACGATCGCCTCACGGAACTGATCTTCGTGACCGGGCGTGATCCGCATCGTGTTGCGGAAGAGCAGCCTGGTGTCGGTCGGGTCGTTCATTCGTCCTCCTCGGCGGACCGGTGCTTCCCGCCGCGTGTACCCGTGGCGTGACGTGCGTAGCAGCCACTGGCCACGGCGTCGGTGCGAGAATCCTCCGATGCCTGCCGATCCCACACGCGTCGTCGCCGATCTCCTCGAGTTGCGCTCCCTCACCTCGGCCGAGGTGGACGGAGGGATTCCCCAGACGGTCGGGGGCGAGCCCTCTTCGGCCCCGCCGCTGGGCAGCGCCCGGTTGGCCTGGACCGAACCGTGGGTGCAGGCCCGCGAGTGGTTCGCATCGACGTTCGACGGAGTGCCGGTCGAGACACACGTCGACCCGGCCGGCAACCTGTGGACGACGCTCGTCGGGGCCCGACCCGAGCGCATCGTGCTCGGCAGTCACCTCGACTCGGTGCCCAACGGCGGCTGGCTCGACGGCTGCCTCGGCGTGCTGGCCGGCGCCGAGGTGCTGCGCGGCCTCCACCGTGACGGCGTGGAGCTGCCGGTCTCGATCAGCGTCGTCGACTGGGCCGACGAGGAGGGCGCCCGGTTCGGGCGCTCGCTGTTCGGGTCCGGTGCGGTGTCGGGAACGCTCGACGTCGAGGCCGTCCGCGGGTTGGTCGACAATGCCGGCGAGCTCCTCGGCGACGTCGTCGCCCGCCACGGCGTCGAGCTCGACACGATCCTCACCGCCGGCGACGTCCTGCCGTCGATCGTGGCGTCCGCCGAGCTTCACATCGAGCAGGGTCCGATGCTCGAGGCCGCCGGGCTGCGCCTCGCCGCGCTGCACGGCATCTTGGGCGTCGAGCGGCGCATGGTCCGGGTCAAGGGCCAGGCCTGCCACGCCGGGGCCACGCCGATCCCGATGCGCCGCGACCCCACGGTCGCCGCGTCGAGGATGGCATTGGCCGTCCGTGATCTCGGGTTGGAGCACGACGCCTTCACCACCGTCGGGGTCTGGCGAGTGCACCCGTCGGTCCCGACGGCCGTCAACGGCCGCACGGAGTTCAGTGTCGACATGCGCCATCTCTCGCGCGACACGCTCGACGCGCTGGTCGCCGGGCTCGACGAACTGGTCGCCCGCATCGCCAGGGAGGAGAACGTCGAGGCGACCGTCGACGTGCTCTGGTCGATCGACCCGATCGAGTTCCACCCCGATCTCGTCCAGTTCGCCGCCGACGTCGTCGAGGAGCGCTCGGGCGTCCGTCACGTCATGCCCTCGGGCCCGATGCACGACTCGGCCGAGATGTCTCGAGCCGGTGTGCCGACCGTGATGATGTTCACGCCGTCGCTCGGCGGGCTGTCGCACACCCACATCGAGGACACGGCGACCGCCGACCTCGAGCTCGCCGTGACCGCCTTCGACGACCTCGTGCGGCGGATGATCGGTTGGGCGGCCGACCGGCTCGCAGCCGAGGCGGCGACCTGACCGTTGGCGCCTGGGCGGTGAGCGGAAAGGGCGTGCGAGGCGCAGGGCCGTCCGCTGGTCGCCGTCCCAACCGGAGGGTAAATACCGGACGCTTCGGTGGGGTATTTACCCTCCCGTCCGCACGTGGCGGTGACGGACCACCCGGCCCGCTCGAGGTAGGCGGCCGCGTCACTCTCGCTGGCGAACGAGTAGATACACGCGGTGTGGCCGATCGCCCGGCCGTCGGCCCCGTTCTCGAGCGGGCCATGGTAGGTGTACGCGTCGATCACGCGCGCCGACGTGAGGAACGTCGCCGCCTCGTCGATCGCCTCCTGCGGCACCCCGAGGAACGGGACGAACGTGCCGTCGATCATCGTGTAGGTCTCCGCCGCCGACGCCACCCACGGCTCCGTGTCGTCGAGGCGCACCATCCGGTGGTACATCCCGGTCCAGTTGGCGGCGATCCCGTCGCGGATCCGGCGCACCATCTCCTCGGCGAAGACGTGGACCTCCTCCACCGACGGCGCCGAGCCGCGGAAGTCGGAGATCGCCACGCTGCCCGCGATGCGGTCGGCCCGCAGCCGGATCTCCGTCACGTATGCCGTTCCGCCACCGGTGTTCGTGCCGGTGAAGATGGTGGTGATCGACTCGCCGGCTCGCCGCGCCGGGCTCCGTGACGGCACAATCCCGAGATGACCAGTGCCGTCCCGACGCTCGACGGAGTGACCCCGTCCGACCTCGACGCGTTCCGATCCGATGTGGTCGCCTTCCTCGAGACATCGAAGGCCGACGGTTCGGCGTGCCCGTCGTTCGGCGCGATCCTGCCGCCGGACCTCCACGAGATCGCCCGGTCGTGGCAGGCCAAGGTGGCGGCGGCCGGCTTCGCCGGGATCCACTGGCCCACCGAGTTCGGGGGTCGCGGGCTCCCCCGCACGTACATCGCCGTGTGGATGGAGGAGTGCGCCCGCTTCGGCGTCTCCCCGTACCTCAACCTGCAGGGACTCGTGCTCGCCGGTGAGGCGATCCTACGTTCGGGCACCGACGAGCAGCGCCGGCGTTACCTGCCGGCCACGCTCACGGGCGAGATCCTGTGGTGCCAGCTCTTCTCCGAGCCGAACGCCGGCTCGGATCTGGCCTCGCTGCAGACGACGGCCATCCCCGACGGTGACCGCTTCGTGGTCAACGGCCAGAAGGTGTGGACCTCCAACGGCCAGTTCGCCGAGCACGCCATCTTGATGGCGCGCACGAACCCCGACGAGCCGGGCCATCGGGGCATCTCGTTCTTCCTCGTCGACATGCACTCCCCCGGCATCGACGTGCGGCCGTTGCGGCAGATGACCGGTGACGCCGAGTTCTGCGAGGTGTTCCTCGACGACGTGGTGATCCCCGCCGACGGCCTGCTCGGTCCGCTGCACGGCGGCTGGCGGGTGGCGATGGAGGTGCTCCAGGACGAGCGGGGCTCCAGCGGCAGCGCCGGGCTGATCGGTCTCGAACGGCGCCTCGCCCAGCTGCGCGAACTGTCGAGCGACGACCCGGTGCACACCGACGCCCTGATGCAGCTGCTGTCACGGGGCCTGGCGCTGAAGGCGATGATGCTGCGGTCCGACGGCGGGCCCGCCTCGGCCGCCGCCGGCAAGCTGATGCGCTCGGAGCTCGAGTTCGACGCCCAGCTGCTCGAGGTGCAGCTGCGCGGCGCCGAGGCCCTCCTCGCCGGACCCCGACTGCGTCCGTTCCTCTACGCCCCGGGCATGAAGCTCGGCGGTGGTACCAGCGAGATCCAGCGCAACATCATCGCCGAACGCATCCTCGGATTGCCGCGCTAGCCCCACCCACCCGAGTGTTCAAGCGCGCCCGAGTGTGGGGCGCCCCCCGGTCGGACGCTCGACACTCGGATAGCCGACCACCGACGCCTGCTCACGTCTGCGACTCGGCGCGGAGGGCTTCGATGCGCGTCAGCAGGCACTGCTGCTCGTCGTCGGTGAGGGCGACGCCGAGGGCGAGGATCTGCTCGAGGACCTCGGCCCCGCCGATCTCGCGGTGCTCGGTCGGCTGGCCGGGCCGGCGGACGGTGAGCGTGCGGTGGGTGATCGACACGTGGCCACCGTCGACGTGGCGCGTCACCGCCAGGCCGTGGCGGAAGTGACTCTCGGGGAACGTGCTGGTGTAGTGATGCCCGACACGCAGGTCGACCGGGGTGACCGGCAGCTCGTCGTGGGTGTGCATCAGCTCCCAGCGATCGTCCCGCCAGCGCCGCAGCTCCCACGCCCGGACGTCGCCGAGCCGGACCGCGCCGACCTGGAACCGCCAGCCGCCGTACTCGTCCACGACGCCGTCGGCCAGCTCGATCGGGCGCAGCACGCTCATGCCGAACCCGGGGTCGGCGAGGAGGACGGTGCCGTCGATGGTGACCGCGACCACGCAGTGGGTCCGGGCGGGGTCGGGCGACGACGGAACGCGGCCGAGGCGCCGCTGCACGGTGTAGCCCAGCCGCTCGAGCACTGCGGCGAACAGCGTGCCGTGCTCGAAGCAGTAGCCGCCGCGGCCACGGCCGACGAACTTCGCCTGGACGGCGTCGAGGTCGACCCCTGCGTGTTGATCGAGGGCGACGTCGATGTAGTCGAACGTGAACGTGCGCACGTGGGCCTCGTGCAGTTCGTCCAGCGCGACGCGCGACGGTGGGCGAGCCGGCACACCGACACGGGCGAGGTAGCCCTCGAGGTCGAGCCGATGCACGGCCCAGGCGTCGGTGGTCACGACACGTCGGCTACAGGCCACGGAGAGGCTCGTACTCCGCGAGCACGTCGGTGAACGTGTCGGCCCACCGCTCACGGTGATCGGCGCGGGCGAGGCGGTAGTAGAGCACCCGCCGAACGTGGCCGCTGGTGTTACCGCCGATGTTGTGGCCGAGGAGGTAGTGGGCGAGGAGGAGGTCGCCGCGATTCGCCAGGAGGGGTTGACCGGGACCGAAGAACACCGGCGGGTCGAGCAGTCCGGCGTGGCCACTGACCGGTTTCAGCGTCTCGACGCCCCGGTCGGTGAAGATCTGCTGGTGGCCGACGTGGGAGCCCGGCCACACCCACAGGTTGCCCCGCTCGGGCTCGGACTCGTCGCTGAGGAACACGGCGGCGAGCATCGTGAACGAGCTGATCGGCTCGTCGGGACGGTGACCGTCGATGTGGGGGATGCCGGGCCGGTGGGGGTACGGCGGGATGTTGAGGGCGACCTGGATGTGATCGAAGGCGTGATCGACCGATCCCGGCGCGACGAGCTGATCGGCGAGCTCGAGCGCGACGGAGGCCCGCAGGGCGGCGTCGGCCGCCGGCAGTCGCTCCGGCGGCAGGAAGTAGAAGTGCGACCCGACTGTCCCGTCGGGAGGCGGATCGGCAGCGACGATCGCGTCGACCTCGGCATCGGCCGCGGCGAGGAGGTCCTCGCCGACCACGCCGGGGACGACGAGATAGCCGTCGCGGGCGAAGGCGTGCAGTTGCTCCTCGGTCAGCATCCGACCCGACAGTACGGATCGGTCGACCGAGAGTCGCAGCCGGTTTCTCCGCCCGCGGACGAGTCGTTGCCGGTGGGTGGCGCCGTCGATCAGCCGGGATCGGCGGTGAGCCCGGCGGCTTCGATCCCGGCGATGGCGGACGACTCGTCGTGGTCGGACGTGTCGCCGGTGACACCGACGGCGCCGATCACACGTCCGGCGTCGTCGCGCACGAGCACGCCGCCGGGAACCGGGATCAGGGCGCCGCCGAGGGCCTGCCCGGCGGCGGCGACGAACGAGGGCCGCTCGGCCGCCCAGTCGCCGAGCGCTCGCGAGCCCACGCCGAAGGCGATCGCCCCGGCCGCCTTGCCGTTGGCGATGGCGAAGCGGCCCGGAGACGCCCCGTCCTCGCGCTCGAAGGCGACGGGGCTGCCGCCGGCATCGAGGACGACGACGGCGAGCGGCTTGAGGTTGGCGGCACGGGCGGCGGCGAGTGCGCCGCCGATGATCGTGCGAGCGGCCTCGATGGTGAGGGAGATAGATGCGGCGTGGTCAGGCATGGTCGTTCGCTTTCTTGACGAGGCGCCAGTGGTGGAGGATGGGTTCGGTGTAGCCGCTCGGCTGCTCGGCCCCGTCGAACACGAGGTGGCGGGCGGCGAGGAAGGCCGGGCCGTCGAAGGCCGGAGCCATCGGGGTGTAGGCGTCGTCGCCGGCGTTCTGGCCGTCGACCACCTCGGCCATGCGCCGGAACGTCTCGTCGACCTGCTGAGGGGTGACCACGCCGTGGCGCAGCCAGTTGGCGATGTGCTGTGACGAGATGCGGCACGTGGCGCGATCCTCCATCAGCCCGACGTCGTGGATGTCGGGAACCTTCGAGCAGCCGACCCCCTGGTCGATCCAACGCACCACGTAGCCCAAGATGCCCTGGGCGTTGTTGGCGACCTCGTCGGCGATCTGCTCGGCGGTGAGCGCGGTGACGGCGTCGGCAGGCAGCAGCGGGACGTCGAGGATGTCGTCGACCGTCGCCCGCGGACCGCCGGCCCGCAGCTCAGCGTGTCGGGCGAGCACGTCGACGCGGTGGTAGTGCGTGGCGTGGAGGGTGGCCGCGGTTGGCGACGGCACCCACGCGCAGTTGGCCCCGGCGGCGGGATGGCCGCCCTTGGTGGCCAGCATGTCGTGCATCAGATCGGGCGCGGCCCACATGCCCTTGCCGATCTGGGCCCGGCCGGGCAGGCCGCAGCGCAGCCCGACGTCCACGTTCCAGTCCTCGTAGGCGGCGATCCAGCGTTGCTGCGTCATCGCCGCCTTGGGCACGACCGGGCCGGCGTGCATCGACGTGTGGATCTCGTCGCCGGTGCGGTCGAGGAAGCCGGTGTTGATGAACGCGACACGGGACCGGGCGGCGCGGATGCACTCGGGGAGGTTCACCGTCGTGCGCCGCTCTTCGTCCATCAGGCCGAGCTTCACGGTGTCGGCGGGCAGACCGAGGATCGTCTCGACACGGGTGAACACGTCGTTGGTGAAAGCCACCTCTGCCGGACCGTGCATCTTCGGCTTGACGACGTAGACCGATCCGGCCGGCGAGTTGCGCGGTCCCCCGTCGCGGCGCAGGTCGTGGAGGGCGCAGAGCGTGGTGAAGAGGGCGTCGAGCAACCCTTCGGGGATCTCGTCGCCGTCGGCGTCGAGCACGGCCTGCGTGCTCATGAGATGTCCGACGTTGCGTACGAGCAGCAGCGCCCGGCTGCGGACGGAGACCGGCGAGCCGTCGGCGCCGACGATCGTGCGGTCGGGCTCGATCGAACGGTCGACGACGGTGCTCCCCTTGGTGAAGCTGGCCGTCAGGTCGCCACGCATGAGGCCCAACCAGTTGCGGTACGCCGCTGCCTTGTCCTCGCCATCCACCGTGGCGACGGAGTCCTCACAGTCGATGATGGCCGTCAACGCCGACTCGAGCCGGACGTCCGCCACCCCTGCCGGATGATCGGCGCCGACGTGGTGCGAGCGGTCGACGACGAGCTCGATGAGCAGCCCGTGGTGGCGGAGGAACACCGAGTCGGGAGACCCTGCGGCACCGAGATGGCCGGTGAACAACGGGGGCTCGGCGAGCGGCACGGGGCCGCCGTCGCCGTCGGCCACGAGGGAACCGTCGACGACCCGGTACGCGGTGACCGCGCCGTGCGAGACCCCGGCGAGAGGAACGACGTCGTCGAGGAAGCTGGTCGCGGCACGGATCACCTCGGCACCACGCGCCGGGTCGTACGGGCCGGCCGGCGGCGGCGAACCGAGCGCGTCGGTGCCGTAGTAGGCGTCGTACAGCGATCCCCAGCGGGCGTTGACCGCGTTCAGCGCGTATCGGGCGTTGGTGACCGGCACGACGAGCTGCGGGCCGGCGATGTCGGCGATCTCGGGGTCGACGTCGGCGGTGTCGATCGTGAACGGCTCGCCGTCGGGGAGGAGGTAGCCGATCTCTTCGAGGAAGGCGCGATACGACGCCGGGTCGGCGATCGGTCCCGGGTTGGCATCGTGCCAGGCGTCGAGCTGGGCCTGGAGACGACTGCGTTCGGCGAGGAGCTCGGCGTTGCGGGGCCCGAACTCTGCCACCAGGGCGGCGAGCCCGTCCCACAGGCTCTCCGGCGAGACTCCCGTGCCGACCAGGGCCTCCTGCTCGGCGAACTCGAACAACGTCCGGTCGACCTGAAGACCTGCGACCGCTACGTGGTCGCGACCGTGTACCTCGTCGGTGGTCACACGGGCTCCTCTCTTCTGCTAGGACTCATCTTGTATTGCAAGATGATGTCCCTCATGGTGACATCACGGTCCCCACGATCCCAAACGCGACCCGGATCGGGGCCGCCCGCCTCCACGATCCGGACGGATCAGCCGGGGTCGCCGTTCGGCTTGTATGGGGGCGGCAGATCCACACACTCCCCCATCGGAAGGACCCAGCGATGACCGGACGGCTCGCCGACAAGACCGCAGTTGTCACCGGAGGCTGCTCCGGGATCGGATTGGCGACCGTTCGCCGCTTCGCCGAGGAAGGCGCTCGCGTCGTGATCGGCGACGTCGACACCGTCAAGGGGCCCGCCGTCGCCCAGGAGGTCGGCGGCACGTTCGTGGCCGTCGACGTGACCGACAAGGACGCCGTCGACGCTCTGTTCCACACCGCCAAGACGACGTACGGCTCGGTGGACGTGGCGTTCAACAACGCCGGCATCTCACCGGCGGACGACGGCTCGATCCTCGAAACCGATCTCGAGGCGTGGAAGCGCGTGCAGGACGTCAACCTGACGAGCGTGTACCTGTGCTGCAAGGCGGCGCTGCCGTACATGCTCGAGCAACGCCGCGGGTCGATCATCAACACCGCGTCGTTCGTCGCCGTGATGGGCGCCGCCACCTCGCAGATCTCCTACTCGGCGTCGAAAGGTGGCGTGTTGTCCATGTCACGGGAGCTCGGCGTGGAGTTCGCGCGTCAGGGGATCCGCGTCAACGCCCTGTGCCCCGGCCCCGTCAACACGCCGCTTCTGCAGGAACTGTTCGCCAACGATCCCGAGCGGGCCGCGCGGCGACTGGTCCACGTTCCCGTCGGGCGATTCGCCGAACCCAGCGAGATCGCCAACGCGGTGCTGTTCCTCGCGTCCGACGAGGCGTCGTTCATCACGGCGTCCACCTTCCTCGTCGACGGGGGCATCTCGGGTGCCTACGTCACGCCGCTGTGACACGGACGGTGCCTGATCCGCTCCTGGCGCGATGACGAGGTACCGCATCGCAAGACAGCGTGTCAGATCGTGACATGCAGTTGATGCGCCGGCAATCTTCCCGAAACGCAACGGAGGTGAAGTGGTGTCGTGACGCTCGCATCCACGGACCGCCTCCATCACCTGACCGCCTCGGCCGACCACTGCGTGTGGGGCTACATCGACCCCGACGAGCCGGCCCGCCTCACCGTCGCCGACGGCGACCGCGTCCGCATCGATGCCGTCAGCCATCACGCCGGGGATGCTCCCGACCTCACCCTCGACGCCGAGCTCGAGGCGCTCTGGGCGGCGATCCCGCCCGACGAGCGGGGTCCCGGTGTGCACATCCTGTCGGGACCGATCGAGGTGGTCGGTGCCGAACCGGGCATGGCCCTGGCGGTGTCGATCGGTGCGATGACGCCCCGACACCCCTTCGGCGCCAACGTCGCCGCCCACTGGGGGGTCCTGTACGACACGTACAAGAAGGAGCGGGTCACGGTGTACGCCCTCGACGCCGACGCCGCCTCGGGCTCGGAGCCCGGCTTCGGCCGCTGGGCTCATCCCGAGTTCGCCTTCGACTTCACCGCCCGCCCGCTGTACGACGCCCCCGGCTTCGTGTCCGCTCCTGCCGACGTCGTGCGCGAGCCGGTCGACGGTCGCGTGCGCGTGCCGGTCCGACCGCACCTCGGCGTGATGGGCGTCGCCCCTGCCGAATCGGGCCGCCTGTCGAGCATCCCGCCCGGACCGTTCGGCGGCAACGTCGACAACTGGCGATTCGGGCCCGGTGCCACGCTCTACCTGCCGGTCTTCCGCCCTGGGGCCGGCTTCTACGTCGGTGACCCCCACTTCGCCCAGGGCGACGGCGAGATCTGCGGCACGGCGATCGAGGCATCGGCCACGGTCGACCTGACACTGTCGCTCGCTCCCGACCTCGAGCTGCGGACGCCGCTGCTGGAGACGGCCGACGCGTGGTACGTGCACGGGTTCGGCGACACGCTCGACGCAGCCATGCGCCAGGCCGCCGAGGAGCTCATCATCTTCATCCGCCGCGTCCTCGGCCTGTCGGCCGACGACGCCTACTCCATCGCCTCGGTCGCCGCCGACCTCGGCGTGACCCAGGTCGTCGACGGCACCGTCGGCTGCCACGCCGCCTTCTCCAAAGCCATCATCGCCCAACACGCCAACGCCTAGCCGACACACACACAGACACGCACAAGGACGCGGCGCGGAGGCCGAAGGCAGCGCGGCGCGGAGACCGAAGTACAGAGCGCGGCGGAGACCGGAGGAAGCGCGGCGCGGAGGCCGAGTCCGGTCGGCCTCCGTGCCACGTTCCGACTCCGTCGGGGGGTTCGGGGGGCGGTAGCCCCCCGATGCGGCGGACGGGCCGGCTCTGCCGGCCGCCGCCTTTCGGCTCTTCGTGCGAGCGAAGCGAGCTCATCAGAACTCGCCGCAGGCGAGCGAGGAGCGAAGCGACGATGCGAGCCGAGGACGAAACCTAGACGTCTCCGACGAAGCGGTCAGGGAGGCCGACTGAGGTGCCGGCGACGCGATCGCCGGGGAGCTCGTAGGGGTGGGCGGCGAGGCCGGCGACGTCGGGCTCGACGCCGAGGCCGGGACGATCGGGGATGCGCAGGTGGCCGTCGACGATGTGCTCCGGCGCGAACGGGGCGGTCGTGCCGAACGCCGCCCACACCGGCACCAGGTGGATCGGGTACTCGATCAGGCGGATCGCCGGCACGGACGCCGCCAGGTGGAGGTTGGCCGCCAGGGCGACTGGACCCGCGCAGTTGTGGGGCACGACCCGAGCGCCGAACGGCGCAGCCACCTCGGCCATGCGCCGGGCCTCGCTCAGACCGCCGCTGGTGGACGCGTCGGGCTGCAGCACGGTGGCGTGGCCGCCACGCAGGCAGTCGAGCGCCTCCTCGCGGCCGTACAGGTGCTCGCCGTAGGCGATCGGCACGGGCGACCGCGAGCCGAGGATCTCAAGCGCAGCGTGCTCGTTCTGCGGGATCGGCTCCTCGAACCAGGCGATGCCCATGGCGGCGAGGCGGTCGGCGATCCGCAGGGCCGTCGGCACGGTGAACGTCTCACTGCCGTCGACCATGAACTCCACTCCCGGGAGCTCGGCCATGACGGCGGCCAGCGTGTCGAGATCTCGTTGCCAGTTCGGCCCCACCCGCGACTTGGCCTTCTGCACGCCACGCTCGACGAGTGGGCGGAACGACGCGACGTGGCCGGCGGCGTCCATCTCCTCGAGGAAGGTGCCGGACGCGTAGACCTCCACCGAGTCCCTCGCCCGTCCGAGCAGGTCGCTCACCGAGCGACCGGCGGACTTGCCGACGAGGTCCCACAGCGCGTTCTCGACGGCACTGCGGGCCTGGGCGGCGATCCACGCATCGCCGAGGCGGCGCCGCGTGAACAGGCGCATGCGATCGGCGACGGCATCGACCGCCGTCAGTTCCTGGCCGACGAGGAGCGGCGCGAAGGCCTGTTCGACGACCGCGCCGACGACGCCGGCGTACGTGCAGCCGAAGCTGTCGCACGCCTCGCCCCACCCGACCAGACCCTCGTCGGACTCGATGGCGACGAAGCAGAACGACATCGGCGCCCAGCCGAAGTCGTACGTCGCCGGCGTGACGGTGACGCTGGTGATCTTCACGCCGGAACGGCGGTGGGAGCGTCGGCGCCTGCGGCTGCGGCGTTGGCGGCCCGGCTCTCCTCCCAGTGGTCGAGGAGGCGGGGCTTGCGGCCGAAGACCTCGCGCACCATCGGCTCGAAGTGCTCGAGTGGCGGCGGGGAGCCGTTGGGGTCGAACGCCCGCTCGTCCCACTCGTCGGCGAACTGCTCGGCGAGCTCGTAGGCCGGATCGTCGGAGTACCGACGGCGCAGCATCGGGTCGATCCCCATCTCGCCGAGGTAGTGGATGCCCTCGAAGTCCTGATGGACGAGCACCGCCCAATAGGCGTCCCGGTGCACGTACAACTTGATCATCTCGGCGGCGATGGCGCCGTGGTTGGGCGTGGAGATGACCTTGCCCATGTCGTGGCAGAGGGCGGCGACCACGATGTCGACGTCCATGCCGGCGGCCTCGGCGTAGGCGGCCGTCTGCAGCCCGTGGTCCAACTGGGTCAGGCCGAAGCCCTGGACCACGAAGTCGGAGAGACGCAGCAGGCCGAGCACGCGGTCGGCCATCTGCTCCCGGTCGATGATCAGCTGCTCGTTGAGGAACTCGTTGAACGCCGGGCTGAACTCCGACATGCGCGGCGCCATGTACCCGTCGAACGTCGGCGTCGGCGGCGGCACAGGGAAGACGTTGCTCATGCGACGAAGCTACGACGTGAGGGGCGCTCGGCGCATCGTGCCCGCCGCGCGTCGGTGATCACGCCGACTGTGCCGGCAGCACAGTCAGGACTCCGCGTCGTCGAGGACGGCGAGGACGTCGGCCGCGGCGAGGGCCGTGCGCAGCCGTTCGGCCACCACCGGGTCGTTCGGGTCGACGCCGAGGAGGTCGCGGATCCTGTGCATTCGGTGTCCGACGGAGTTGCGGTGGAGGTGCACCGACTCGGCGACACGGCTGCGGCTGCCACCGGTGGCGTACCACGCATCGAGCGTGTCGAGCAGATCACGGCGACCCTCGAGGGCCCCGAGATGCTGTGCCACGAACACCCGCAGGGCCTCCGGCGGCACCTGGGAAAGCAGGCCGGCGGTGCCGGCGTCGGCGTACGTGCTGGCAGCCGGTCCGCGACGCCGGATGCCCAGACCGAGGACGATCCCGGCGAGCCGGAACCCCGATCGCAGCGACTCCGCTCCCACCCCGACGGGGCCGGCGGCCACCCGCACCTCGCCGCTGCTCACGAACTCCTGGAGGCGTGCCTGCATCACCGCCACGCGGTGCCCGACGTCGCCGCCGGCGATCGTCCAGGCCCGGCCGCCGTCGACGCGCACGGGCGTGTCCAACCACGAGACGGCGGTCCGCCACATGCGTTCGTCGGCGCCCTCATAGGTGGCGACGACCGCGGCGTGGGGCTGGGCGAGATTCACCCCGAAGCGCCGGCCCATCGTGAGCAGGTCGTCGTCGGTGCGGCGCCAGCCGAAACGCAGTTCGTCGACGAACCAGGCGGCGCTCTCGGCGACCGCTCCAGCCTCGGCGTCGCGGCGGACGGCGACGATGGCGAGCGCCGTGACGGCGGCGGCGAGCACGTCGTCGGCGCCCACGCCGCCCTGACCCTCGGCGTCGCCGACCAGGAGGACGCCGACGCGCCGCTCCCCCGCCCTCACCGCGAGTCCACGCATCGCGCCGTCCGAGGCGGGCACGTCGATCGCCCCGGCGGCGACGTCCACGGCCGCGATCGCCGCGGCGTCGAGCACGCGCGGGCGGATGCGGTCGAACGAGCGGCCCTCGTGATCGCCCGAGGCCTCCCCGGCGACGCCGTGCTGGGCGAGCAGGGCACCGTCGACGGCGACGAGGCGGACCGGACGCCCCGTGGCGTGATGGATGTGGCGCAGCAGGTCGGGCCACGACGAGCCGGCGAAGGCCAACTCCTGGAGCTCGTCGCGCAACCGGTCGGCGGACATCAGCACCGCCCGACCGGGAGGCCGTTACGGTTGGTGCCAGGCACCAACCGTAACGCTCGGCGAGCACGGGCGATCACGTCACGCCCGGTCGGTCGGTCACAGGTCGAGGGTGATCGACGGCGTCTTGGCCCGACCGACGCAGATCATCATCGTCCGGCCGGCGGCCCGCTCCTCGGCGCTCAGGACGGAGTCACGATGGTCGGGGGTTCCGGCCAGGATCGTGGTCTCGCAGGCGCCGCAGTGACCCCGTTCGCAGTCGTAGCTGAGGCCCGGCACCGTGCCCCGCACCGCGTCGATGAGGCGTTGCTGGCCCTCGACGTGCACCGTGACGCCACTGCGGGCGAGGGTGACGTCGAACGGCTCGCCGAAGCCGATCGACTCGTCGATGTCTCCCGCCATGAAGCGTTCGACGTGCAGATCGTCGAGCCGGCCGAGGGCCTCGCAGGCTCGCTCGACGGCGGCGATCATCGCCGGCGGGCCGCAGCAGTAGATGGCCGTCCCGAGCAGCTGGGCGCCGATGATGGCGTTGAAGTCGGGATAGCCGTGCTCCTCCTCGGTGACCACCGTGAGGCGGTCGCCGAGCACCTCCTCGAGGGCCGGGACGAACGCCATCGACGAACGGCTGCGGCCGCCGTAGACCATGGTGACCACCGCGTCGCGGCGGGTGGCGGCGAGGTGACGGGTCATCGCCAGCAGCGGGGTGACGCCGATGCCGCCGGCGAGGAAGAGGTAGGACCCACGTTCGACGAGGGGGAAGTTGTTGCGCAGGGTGGCCACGTGGAGTGACCCGCCGGCGCGTGCGAGGTCGTGGACCTCGACCGAACCGCCCCGGCCGCTCTCCTCACGCAGCACGGCGACGCGGTAGCCGGTGGTGCCGTCGCCGCCGAGCAGCGAGTACTGCCGGAGACGGCCCGACGGGAGGCGGAACTCGAGGTGGGCGCCGGGATCGCCCACCGGCAGGTCGCCGCCCGCGGGGTCGGCGAGGCGTATCGACACGACGTTGTCCGCCTCGACACGGGCCTCGGTGATCATCAGCGAGCGGTCGATGGCGACGTGCTGCCGACGGATCACCGCGGTGGTTTGCACGCGCTCGATCTCGGGCGTGAACGTGGCCGGGATGGAGTCCCAGCCGGCTTGGTTGCCGCTCGTCGGGTAGGCCACGAGACCGTCCTCGTCGATCTCGTAGTCGGGCAGGCGCGTGAGCACCTGGGTCATCATCTCGCGGAACATCGCCCTCGCCAGGTGGGCGCCGGCGCAGCGGTGGCTGCCGATGCCGAAGCTGACGTGACGTGAGGCGTCTCGGTCGAGCCGGACCTCGGTGGGGTTCTCGAACACCTCGGGATCGTGGTTGGCCGCCACCCAGGGGATGAGCACCCGCTCGCCCGCGGCCAGTTCGAGACCGCCGACCGTCACATCGGTGGTCGCCGTGCGGGCCATCGACTGCGACGGGGCGAACGCCCGGAGGAACTCGTCGGTGGCCAACGCGATCAGCTCGGGCCGCTCGGCGAGCTCGCGCCGCTGCTCGGGATGGCGAGCGAGGTGGACCAGTGTCGAGCCGGTGAGCGACGTCGTGGTGTCGACGCCGCCGGCGATGAGCAGGCCGATCACCGACACGAGCTCGTCGACACCCCACAGCTCGCCGCCGGCGCGCCGGGCGTTGGCAAGGTACGACACGGCGTCGTCGAGCGGCTCCTCACGTCGCGCGGCGACGAGCTCGCGGATCCGCTGGTCCATGTAGGCGAGTCCGGCGGCCCCCTCGATGGCCCGAGGGCTGTCGGGCGGGCAGGCGAAGATGTCGTGCACGGGCTTGGCGAGGCGGGCCCAGTCCTCCTCCGGGAACCCCAGCCAGTCGAGCGTCACCGCCGTCGGCAACGGGTTGGTGAGGTCGTCGACGAAGTCGCAGCGGCCCTTGTCGGCGAAGGCGTCCACGACGCGGGCGGCGTGCTTGGCGATCATCGGCCGCAGCTTGTCGATCGCCGACTGCGTGAGGAGGGGATCGATCAGCTCCCGATACTCCCGCGAACGGGGTGGGTCGAGCTCGAGCGGGTACTGCTCGAGGCCGAGGCCGCCCGGGATGACGATCGCCACGGCGTCGGGGTCGCCGGCCAAGGCGCGGGTGCACGAGAACGTGGCGTCGTCGCGGGCGATGCGCACGACGTCGTCGTACCGCGTCGTATAGGCGAAGCCGCCGTGGGCCGCAGTACGACCGACCGGGCACTCCGACCGGAAGCGCTCGTAGTACGCCACCGGATCGGCGTTGGCCTCCGCCGAGTGGTGATCGAAATCGGGACGGTCGAGGTTCGACGTGATGTTCGGCATCGGTACTCCTGCCGGAAGAGCGTCGCGCGGTGTTTCCCGGCCGCGCCACCGGGTGTCGATCGAGTCTACAGTATGCGTGATGGGATCACGCGACGCGAGACGCGCGCCAGCGCCGCCCACACGGCCATGGGGCCGATGACGGTACCGGACGACGAGCTCGCCGCGTTCGAGGCCAGGCTGCTCGCCGACGTCATCGCAGGGCGCGGCTGGCCTCACGTGCTCGCCGTGCTGAGCCGGGCGGCCGACCGCCCGACCCGGCTCATCGGGTCGCACGGCGGGACGTTCGTGGCGTCCGACAGCGCCGGAACGACGACGTTCTCCACCCGTTCACCGCGCGCCGGGATCGCCGCGGCCGACCACGACGACCTCGGACTCGACCGGGCCACTGTCGCCAGCATCTTCGCCGCCCGCCGGCCCGCCAACGTCACCTGCCGCGACGGGTTCGCCGCCGTCGCCCTTCCGATCGTCAACGCCGACCGCCGGATCGGCCTGTTGCTGCTCGAACAGCCGGCACCGCCGTCGGCCCATCAGCTGATGGCTGCGGCCCGCCTGCCGCTCGCCGTGGCGGCGGCCCATCGCGATGCCACCGCGGCGGTCCGCGCCGGTCGGGGGACCGGGTTCATCGCCTCGCTCCGCTCGGGCGAGCGCCTCGACGAGGCCGGGCTGGCCCGGACGGCGGCGTACTGGGCGCTCGACCTCTCCGAACCGTACGCCGCCGTCGCCATGTCGTGCTCGACCGCTACGCCGGCCTGGACCACCGCGGCGAGCTGGATCGAGAACCCCGTCCTCGTCGTCGGCCGGCACGCCTGGACCCTGTTCACCGGCGCGGTCGATGCGCAGCTCACGCGCGTGCGGCAGCGCCTGGAGGCCATCACGGGATCGGGGACGGTGCGGGCGTCGGCCGGACCCACCGTCACCGGGGCCGCCGCGGCGGCGGCGAGCTTCGCCCTCGCCGACCTGCTGCTCGTGGTCGCCGAGGAGCGCGGGGAGACCCAGATCGTCTACGACCGGCTCGGCGCCTCAGCGTTGCTCCTGTCGGTGCCGGCAGCGGACCGAGCGGCGTTCGTCCGGTCGCAGCTCGGCGCCGTCGCCGACCGCACCGATCTCGTCGACACGCTCCATGCATGGGTGCGCTCCCGCTGCCGGCGCGACGACGCCGCCGCGCTGCTCGGGCTCCACCGCAACACGGTCGGCCATCGCATGGCCCGAGCGGCCGAACTGCTGCCGGCGGGGGCCCTCGACCCGGGTATCTCCCCCGATGTGATCGGCGCCCTGCGCACCCTCGCACTCGATCGGCGCGAACCGTGAGCCTGGCCGCCCACGCCACGGACGACGTGCACGGCCTGCCGCCACCGGCGGGCGCGATGGCCGCCGCGCTCGCCAACGCCGACATCGACACGGTGCTCACGGAGATCGCGGTCGCGGCCCGGCGACGGGCGTGGTATCTCGCGCCCAGCGGTGAGCTGCAGGCCCGCGCCGCTCCATCGGGCACGGCGGTCTCGGTCGCCGGCGGCGCCCCGATGCTCGCCGCCGCCGCCGACTCGGTCTCGGCGATCGGATCAGGACGGGCGTTCCACCACGTGATCGATGGCGAACCGGGGCGTGTCCTCGCCCTCACCCAGTGGGGGATGCACCACGGCTTCTTGGCCCTCGCGCTCCTGCCTGCGGTGAGCGGCGTCGGAGCCACCGCCGGTGGTGATCGCGACGGTGACCCGGTCGCCCAGGTCGACCGCCTGTTGGCCGCCTGTGCCGTCCCGGTGGCCGTTCAGCGTTCGTGCATCGCCGCCGCCGAATCGGCGATCGACGATCTCGGCTCTTGGCTCATCCACGAACTACAGCGCAACGGCACCACGCTCAGTGCGTCGACCGAGGCGGTCGCGCGGCGGCTCGGTGTCGATCTGGCCCAGCCGTTCGCTGCGGCAGTGCTGTCCGCCGACCTCGCCCGAGGCCATCGGTGGTCGGCCGTCGCCCGGTGGCTGGGCCGACCGGCCGCCATCATCGACGATCGGCTGCTCACCGTCGTCATGGGTGACCCCGTCGCCGACCTCGCGGACGTGGCCGGCGACCTCGAGCGGGCGCTCGGCGACGTCGCGGTGCTCGCCGCGCTGGGCCCGACCGTGCACGAGCCGAGCTCGGCGCCGCGATCGTTCAAGCATGCCGAGCTCGTCCACGAGTTGGCATCGCACGACCCGCGTGCCCGCCGCGTCTCGCGCCACGACCTCGGCATGGCCGGCGTGCTGCTCGACCTGCCGACCTGGCAGCTCCGCGCGTTCGTCGATCGCACGCTGGCGCCGCTCAGCGAGCGTGCCGACCTGCTCGAGACGGTCCGCGTCTGGCTGGCCGAGCGCGGCAACCGGGCCGCGGCTGCGGCCCGCATGCACCTGCACCGCAACTCGCTCACGCAGCGCCTGCACCGAGCGGCCTCGCTCCTCGGGGTCGACTTCGCCGAGCCCGACGTGTGGACCGATTTGTGGTGCGCACTCGAGGCCGACCGCGTGCTGCGGGCGCGCGATCGCCTCGGTCACGGCTGACTGCCCCGCGCTGATCGCGGTGCACAGCCGCCGGGCCCGCGACCGGGCGCGCTGAACACCGCAGCCCCGTCGGAGCGCCAGGACCGGTGGTCCGGAGCCACTGCGGGATGCGTCGCGAAACGTCCGGGAGCACCTCGATCGCCGACGACCCCGTCGGTACCTTCGCCGAATCCCACAGCCACGAGCCTGAGAGGAGGCGGAATCCGTGCAGTTCGTCGTCGATCGAGTCGCCAAAGAATACGTCGTGTCCGGCGAGGTCCGGCCGGCCCTGGCGGAGATCTCGTTCTCCGTGCCGTCCGGGACGTTCGTCTCGATCGTCGGCCCCTCCGGATGCGGCAAGTCGACGCTGCTCGGCATCCTGTCTGGTCTGCTGGCCCCGACGACCGGCCTGGTGCGCCTCGGCGATGCCGCCGTCACCGAACCACCGGCCGACCTCTCGCTCGTGTTCCAGGACTACAGCCGGTCGCTCTTTCCCTGGCTGAGCGTCGAGCGCAATGTCGCTCTCGCCCTCAAGGGCCGTGGACACTCGCGCGCCGAGGTCAAGAGCCTGGTGTCGGACACGCTCGAGGCGGTCGGGCTCGGGGCCACCGGGAAGCTGTACCCGTGGCAGCTGTCGGGCGGCATGCAGCAGCGCGTGGCGATCGCCCGAGCGCTCGCCGTCGGTCCCGCCGTCATGCTGATGGACGAACCGTTCGCCGCCGTCGACGCCCAGACCCGCGCCGACCTCGAAGACCTCGTCCTCGAACTGTGGACCGACCTCGGCTTCACGATCCTGTTCGTCACCCACGACATCGACGAGGCGGTGTACCTGGCCGACCGTGTCGTCGTGCTCGGTGAGCGCCCCGGCCGCGTGGTGAGTGAGGTCACCGTCGACCTACCCCGCCCTCGCGACCAGATCGCGACCAAGGAGCTGCCCGAGTTCGCCCACCTGCGCTCGGAGATCTTCGAGCTCGTGATGCACCGCCGCAACGAGCCGGCGCGCAGCTCCGACTCATTGCGGACGCGCCTCATGGCCTCGCGCAGCGCGTGACGCCACGCCCGCCTGTTCCTGCCCACCCCAATCGCACCCCGACCATCACCCCGACCATGAGGAGACCCACCCCGTGAACCGTTCCCTTCGCCGACTCGCACTCGGCGCAGCCGCCACCGTCGCCCTCGGTGGTGTCGCCGCCTCCACCAGTATCCCCGTCGCCGCGTCCGCGGACGAGCTCGACGAGGTTCGCCAGACCTACATCGGCTTCGCCAACGAGATCAACTGGGTGTGGGCCCAGGAGCACGACATCTTCGAGGAGCACGGCATCGACTTCGAACCGGTGCAGACCGGAGGCGGCGCGGCGGGCGTGGCCGCCGTGATGTCGGGCTCGGCCGACATCGGTTTCGTCGGTGGGACCGACGCCATCAAGGCGTTCCAGCAGGGCTTCCCGATCCGCATCGTCGGAGCGGCGTACGGCAACGTCAACCCGCCCCAGCCCAACGGCCGCGGCGTCGTCGTCGCGCCCGACTCGGGCATCGAGTCGCCGTGCGACCTCGTGGGTCGCAAGGTCGCCATCGACGAGGTCGGCGGCATCGGCCACATCTACATGGCGGCCTGGATCGCCGACGACGGGTGCGACCCCAACGAGGTCGACTTCATCGCCCTGCCGAACGGCCAGCTCGACACGGCCTTCCTCAGCGGCCGCGTCGACGCCGTGGGACTCAACGCGACCCGCGCGCAGGCCATCGTCAGCAGCGGCGACGGGGTGCTCCTCCTCGACCCGATGGGCGTCGTCGCCGGTGACGTCGCCTACGCCGTGTACATCACCACGGCCGACTACCTCGCGGCGCACGAAGAGGTGCTCGTGCGCTGGCGCGCCGCCCTCGACGAATCGCTGGCCCAGATCACCGACCCCGCCAACGAGGACGCCGTGTTCGAGTTGATGGCCGAGCACGGCGGCACGACGGTCGAACTGCTCCGCTCGATCGCCAACGAGCCGCAGATCACCACCGTCGACCACGACGTCCTCGCCGGCATGGTCGACACGATGGTCGCCGGTGGCTTCCTGCCCGAACCGGTCGACGTCGACGAGCTGCTCGCCCCGCTGGCGATGCCGTGACGACGAGGCGCCTTGCCGCCGTGACCAGTTCGGCGCCGCTCCTCTGGGGCGGCGCCGGCCTGGCGGCGGTCGTCGGCGTCTGGCAGCTGGCCGTCACGTTCGATCTCGTCGCCCGGTCGTCACTCCCGGGCCCGGCCGCGACGGCCCGCAGCGTCGGTCGCCTCCTCGGCAACGACCGGTTCCGCGCCGAGCTCGGCGTGACGATGCAGGCATGGGCGTGGGCCCTGCTCCTCGCCATCGTCGTCGCCGTCCCGCTCGGGCTCGTCATCGGGCGGTTCGACTTCTGGTACCGCTCGGCGGGCATGATCGTGGACATCGCCCGGTCGGTGCCGCCCGCCGCGCTCATCCCGGCGGCGATCTCGATCTTCGGACTGGGGTTCCAGACGAAGCTCTTCGTCGTCTCCTTCGCCATCGTCTGGCTGATCCTCGTCAACACGGTGTACGGGGTGCGCGGCGTCGACCCCACCGCGCTCCAAGTCGCCCGCTCGTTGCGTTGGACGAAGCTGCAGACGTTCTGGCGGGTGATCCTGCCGAGCGCATCACCGTCCATCGCCACGGGCATCAAGCTCGCCGCGGCGATCGCCTTCGTGGTCGTGCTCAGCGCCGAACTGCTCGGCGCCGGCGACGGCGTGGGCGCCCAGATGCTGCGCTTCGGCGAAGCCAACGACACCGAGGCCGTCTACGCGGCGATCGTCGTCATCGGCGCCATCGGCGTCACGCTCGCCGCCGTGCTGACGGCGATCGAGAAGCGCCTCCTCAGGTGGCACGGAGCGTTCCGTGATGGCTGACGCCGGCACGATCTCCGGATCGGCTCGTCGCGCTGCGCTCCTGTCCCGCCGCACGGTCGTGCGCGTCTGGCTGCTCGTCACCCTGCTGCTCCTCTGGGAGCTGCGCGCCACCAACAGCCCGTCGCTGTTCGTCCCCGAGGTGTCGGCGATCCTCACCCGCTGCCGCGAGCTGTGGTTCGGCGGACCCGCCACGCACCTGTTCCTGTCCGACGAGTTCTTCGAGCACGTCGGGCCGAGCATCTCCCGCATGCTGCGGGGCTGGACCATCGCCGTCGCCGTCGCCCTGCCGCTCGGTATCGCTCTGGGCGTGTCGCGGCGCGCCGAATGGCTGCTCAACCCCGTCGTGCGGTTCGGCATGGCCACGCCGTCGGTGATGCTGCTCCCCCTCGCCATCACGCTGTTCGGGCTCGGCGACGCGATGAACATCTTCGTGATCGCCCTCGGCTGCGTCTGGACGGTCCTGATCAGCACGGTCGCAGGCGTCAGGGCGGTCGATCGCGTCGCCCTGCTCAGCGCCCGCTCGATGCGGCTCAGCCGCTTCGACTCGTTCCGCTACGTCCTCGTCCCCGGCGCCAGCCCGCAGATCGTGGCCGGCTTGCGGGTCAGCCTCGGCATCGCCCTCATCGTCATGGTGTCGTCGGAGCTGTTCGCCGCGACGGAGGGCGTCGGGCGGTTCATCCTGTCCAGCCAGCAGGCGTTCCGGTTCCTCGACGTCTGGGCGGGGATCTTCCTCGTCGGCGTCCTCGGCCTGCTCGTCAACGTCGTGTTCGGCGCTGCCGAGCGCCGGCTCCTTCGCTGGCACTTCGACTCCCGCAACCGCAAGTAGCCCCGGTCCACCCCGAGCCCCATCAGTGACCGTTCGACGGCGCGCCGCTCGCGCCTTTGATCGGCGCGCCCCATCAACAGAACCCCAAGGAGGATCCCATGATCATCTTCGACCCCGCCGAGCACACACCGACGAAGCGCCAGGGAATGCTCGCCCAGGTCATCGCCCCCCGCCCGATCGCGATGATCTCCACGGCCAACAGCGACGGCGTCACCAACGTTGCCCCCTACTCGTACTTCATGGCGATCACGGGTGAACCGATGCTCGTCGGCGTGACGATGGGTGCGCTCCGTGAGGCCGACGGTCTGCCCAAGCACACCTACGAGAACGCCACCCGCACCGGCGAGTTCGTCATCAACGTCACCTCGGACCCGATGGGTCAGCACATCGAGACGGCGGCGATGGAGTTCCCCGGCGACGTCAGCGAAGTCGACCACATCGGCTGGACGGCGATCCCGTCGCAGGTGGTGTCGGCGCCGTCGATCGCCGAGTCCCCCGTCCACATGGAATGCCGCATCCACCAGGTCGTCGACCTGGGAGACCCCAAGGTGTTGCACTCCGGCGTCCACCTCGTCATCGCCGAGGTCGTCTGCCTCGTGATGGACGAGTCGGTCTGCACCCCCGACTATCGCGTCGACCAGGCGGCCCTGCGCCCCGTCGGCCGCATGGGCTTCCCGTGGTTCAACCGGGCGACCCCGGAGTCGATGTTCCAGCTGCCCCGTGTCCCCTACCGCGACTTCGTGGCCGCCTCAGCGGGGGCGACGGAGGCCTGACGGACGTTCGACACCGCCCGAGTGTCGAACCGCTCCCGAGTGCCGGTGCCCCCGCAGGGCGCCGGCACTCGGTCGAGCAGAGCCGCTCGGCGTCAGTAGGCGCCCCAGTCCTCATTGGGGACGACGGCCTCGGCGATCCGGAAGGCACCTCCGGCGACGAGCTTGGAGCTGTCCGAACGGGCGGCGACGACGTTCTTGCCGAAGTTCTCGACGAGCGGTCGGCCGACGTCGCGCTTGAGCCAGAGACGGAGGAGATGACGACGACGCTCGGGCTCGGGCCAGTCCTCGTAGGAGGTGCGTGAGTGGAGTGCGGCGTAGTTGAGCAGCCACTGCACGTCGCCGGGCTGGAAGTCCATGTCGATCGCCAGACCCGGCTCCTCGGTGATCTCGTCGTAGAGGCGGAGGAGTTCGATCTGGTCGTCGGTCAGCTTCGGCACACCGTCGTAGGCCTGCGCCGACAAGATCATCGTGCTGCCCGCGTACGTGCTGAACACGCCGTCGACGTAGCTGCAGATCGGCGACACGTAGTAGTCGGCCTTGGCGTCGGGATCCTGACCCCGCCAATCCCAGTACCAGTCCTCGAACAGCAGCGGGGCGAGGTCGGGGCGACGGCGGAGGATCTCGTTGTAGATCGTGGTGCCGCTCGCCAGGCTGCTCGCCCCGCCCGACTTCGAGCCGCGCAGGCACATCAGGGCCACGACGTCGGAGCTGTCGGAGTGGAAGATGAGCCGGTCACGCACACGCGAGGGCAGTGCGCCCGGGTCGTTCATGGTCTTGTTGGAGGTGGCGATGACGTGGTCGAGCACGTTGCCCAGCTGGTTCTGCTCCATCGGCACCCCGAGGTGGAGGCCCATCACGAAGAAGATGGCGCCGGCGAGCGTGTCGCCGTACTCCTCGGTGCGCAGTCCCCGGACGAGGACGAAGCCGCGGCCCCGGTCCATCTGCATCGCACACTCGTCGATGACCGCCTGGCCGGCCCCGAGCGGGTAGGCATCGGCGGTCACGGTGCGCAGGTCGGGATCGTCGGCGACGAACTTGCGCCCGACCGCTTCGAAGTCCTCGCGTTCGGCATCGGACAGCAGGTAGATCCACTCGGTGGTCTGGGACAGCTCGTCGCCGCGCCAGGCGGACGGACCGCTGATCGGCTCCAGCGTGGGCAGGGTCGAGGGGGCGTCGGACGTCATGGCTCCACGATACGAGTGACACCAACCACCGTCAATATGCGAGATGAGATCTTGACATACGGGACACATCCCCGATACACCAGGGAGATGTCCTCGACCGACTCCCCGCTCCTCGACGCGACGGCCCGCTCCCTGTTCATCGACGGGCGATGGGACACCGCTGACGCCGTGCTGCCGGTGGTCGACCCGGCGACGCAGGAGCCGTTCCACGAGGTCGGCCTCGCCGTCGCCTCCGACGTCGAGCGAGCGATCGACGCGGCGCGCCGCGCCCAGCCGGGCTGGGCCGCCACGCCGGCATCCGATCGCGGCGCGATCTTGCGTCGTTGGTCGGACCTCGTCTTCCAGCACGCCGAGGAACTGGCCAAGATCGAGGCCCAGGACGTGGGCAAGCCGCTGCGCCACGCCTTCGACAACATCTACTTCGGCGGCAGCCTGTTCGCCTACTTCGGCGGCTACGCCGACAAGCACTTCGGCGTCACGCTGCCCACCCGCGCGAACGACCGGCGGGGCTTCACGCAACGCGAGCCACTCGGCGTCTGCGCGCTGATCATCGCGTGGAACGTCCCCACCGTGCTCGCCGCCGCCGAGCTCGCCCCGGCGCTCGCCGCCGGCAACGCCGTGGTCCTCAAGCCGTCCGAACATGCACCGCTCGCGCCGATGGCGCTGGCCGAGCTGGGCCGCCGGGCCGGCCTCCCCGACGGTGTCCTCAACGTCGTTCCCGGATTCGGCCCCGACGCCGGCGCCGCCCTCACGTCGAGTCGCCGGATCGACCACATCAGCTTCGTCGGCTCGACCGTCACCGGCCGGGCGATCGCCCATGCCGCGGCCGATCTCCTCGTGCCGGTGAAGCTCGAGCTCGGCGGCAAATCCCCCAACATCGTGTTCGCCGACGCCGACCTCGACGCCGCCGTCCCGGCCATCGTGTCGGCGATCACCGAGAACGCCGGCCAGAACTGCAACGCAGGATCGCGGCTGCTCGTCGAGTCGGCGATCTACGACGACGTGATCGAGCGGGTGGCCGAGCAGATGCGCTCGCTGCAGATCGGCGCGTGGCACGAGAACCTCGACATGGGACCGCTGATCAACGCCGGCCAGTACGAGCGCGTCACCGGCTACCAGCGCATCGCCGCCGACGAGGGGGCCAAGGCGGTGACCGGAGGCATCGACGCCGACGCTCCCCGTCCCGGCTGGTTCGTCGCGCCGACGCTCTTCGACGGCGTCACTCCCGAGATGCGCATCGCCCGCGAAGAGGTCTTCGGGCCGGTGCTCGTCGCCCAGAAGTTCGACGGCATCGACGATGCCGTCGCCAAGGCGGCCGCCACCGAGTTCGGCCTGCTCGTGAGCGTGTGGACCAACGACATCACCCAGGCCTTCGGTGTGGCCGACAAGGTGAAGAGCGGCCAGGTCTCCGTCAACGAGCACGGCAACACCTCGGTCGTCGGCTTCCCGTTCAACGTCACCGGCGAGAGTGGGTACAACCACGGCGGCGGCTACAACGCGATGAACGAGTACACCCGCGAGAAGGCGATCACCATCCGCCTCCTGTGAGACGGCCGAACCGGCCCTCCTGCCGCTTCCGTGCGTTCTGAACGGTGGAAGTGCCGACGGGATGGGCCTCTGGAGCGCGCCGGGTCGGCACCTTGCTGGGCCGTCGCGCCTCGGAGGTCGGTCCGCGTCGACGGTGACGGCTGCGGCTGCGAAGGTGACAGGATCGACGTCGGTGGCCGAGGGAAGACGGAGAACGTCGAGAATCTGGGGCCCGATCGTGCCATTCGGTGATCCGGGGCTGGATCGTGTCGAAAATCGTCACGATCCCGCCCTGGAAACGTGACCACGAGCCCGACCGGCGTCAGGCCACCGGCACTCCAGCCTCACGAACCGACAATCGGCCCGCCGCACGCGATCACACCTCTTACCTGACCCCACAGGTCCGACAGAGCGCCCGAAAACCTGTCGACCGGTCCCGCGAGCGGCGCGACGCTGTCGCATGGAACCATTCAGCCCTCAGGTCGACGAGATCGCCGACGACGTCTTCCGCATCTCGACATGGATTCCCGACATCTCGCCCACCGGGTTCACGTTCAACCAGTTCCTCGTCCGTGCCGAGCAGCCGCTGCTCTTCCACGCCGGCGCGCGGCAGCTGTTCCCGCTCGTGTCGGCGGCCGTCGCCTCGGTGGTGCCCGTCGACTCGTTGCGATGGATCAGCTTCGGCCACGTGGAGTCCGACGAGTGCGGTGCGATGAACGACTGGCTCGCCGCCGCGCCCGAGAGCACCGTCGTGTTCGGGATGCTCGGCTGCATGGTCTCGCTGAACGACCTCTGCGATCGGCCTCCGCAGGTCCTCGACGACGACGTGCTCGACCTCGGTGGCCGGCGCGTCCGGCAGATCTCGACGCCCCATGTCCCCCACGGCTGGGAGGCACAAGTGTTGTTCGAGGAGACGACGAAGACGCTGTTCTGCGGCGACCTGTTCACCCAGGTCGGCGCCCCACCGCCGGTCCTCACCGACGATCTGGTACCGGCGGCGATGGCTGCCGAGGAGATGTTCCACTCGAGCTCGCTGGCCCCCCAGACCGGCGCGACGATCCGCCAGCTCGCCGCCCTCGAGCCCGAGACATTGGCCGTGATGCACGGCGCCTCGTTCCGCGGCGACGGCCGCGCCGCCCTTCACTCGCTCGCCGACGCCTACGACGAGCTCGCCGCCTCGTCCACGTAGCGGAACGCATGGACCTCTACCCCTGACGGGATGTGCCAGGCCCACCCCGTCAGGTCGCCGCAGGCGTCAGAACGTGAGGACGGCCTTGACGACGGCGCCCGACTTGGTGGCGGCGAAGGCCTGCTCGAGGTCGGCGAAGGGGTAGGTCTGCACGAGGCGGTCGACGGGGAACTGACCGCGGCGGTGCAGCTCGATGAGCTCGGGGATGAAGACGTCGGGGTTGCTGTTCCCGCCGATCACACCGGTGACCGTGCGGCCGTTGAGCAACGTGCGCCAGTCGACTTGCACCAGCTCGTCCGAGCCGACTCCGACCACGGCCACCGTGCCCCGCCGGTTGAGGGCCCCGGCGGCGAGCGACACCACCGACGTGCGACCGGTCGTGTCGATCGCTGCGTCGAAGCCACCGGGAACGATGGCGGCGAGCTCGTCGGCCAGGGTCGGCGACAGGGCGTCGAGGCCGGTGGTGGCGCCGAGCGAGACGGCAAGCTCGCAGCGTTCGGCAATGGGGTCGGCGACGACGATCGGTGAGCAGCCGGCAGCGGCCGCCGCCATCACCGCTGCGAGGCCGACGGCGCCGGCGCCGAAGATCACGATCGAATCGCCGGGACGGGCGGCGAGGACCCGCAACACCGTGCCGGCGCCGGTCTGGAACCCGCAGCCGAGGGCGCCGAGCACGTTGAGATCGACGTCGTCGTCGACGCGAACGAGGCTGCTGTGGTGCACCACGGCGTGGGTGGCGAACGCCGACTGGCCGAGGAAGTGACCGTTGACGTCCTCGCCCGCGGCCGTGATCGCCGTCGAGCCGTCGGGGCGGCGGCCGCCGAAGTTGTAGTCGTCGAAGTGGCAGCAGTACGCCGGCTCGGCCTGGAGGCACGAGCGGCAACCGCCGCACGACCGGAAGCTCATCACGACCCGATCGCCGACGGCGACCTTGGCGACGCCATCGCCGACGGCCTCGACGATGCCGGCACCCTCGTGGCCGAGCACGGCCGGCAGCGGCCAGAAGTTGGCGAACTCGATGTCGGTGCGGCAGATGCCGGTGCTGACCATCCGCACGAGCACCTCATCGGCGCGCGGGCCCTCCAGCTCGACCTCCTCGAAGCTGAACGAGCCGGCGGGCTCACGGAGCACGGCGGCGGTGGCGATGGTCGTCATGTGAATTCCTCGATCTCTCTCAGTCTGCTCGCGGAGAGAGGGCCCGGGCACGGCCCGGACCCTCTCTGCCATGGCGCCTCGCGGCGGCCTTCGTGATTGGTGGGGTTCAGCCCTCGCCGGTCGTCGGCAGGGTGCTCTCCTCGTCGCCGACGGCGATGCTGCCGTCGGCGATCCCAGCGGCGACCTCATCGACGATGGCCTGGATCTCGGCGGCGGTCTCCACGGTGTCGCAGACCTTGGCACCCGGCACCGGATCGACACCGACCTTGTACTGGATGATGGTGCCGACAGCGACACGACCCTGCGAGAAGTCGTTCAGGAGGTTCTCGAAGTACAGGCCGGGGGCGAAGAGACCGGACACGCCGAAGCGGCCGTCCTCGTCGTCACAGCGGTCTGTGCCCGGCGACACGGCGAGGGCGCCGGCGTCGAGTGCGGCCGAGGCCGCGGCGTCGGTCGCCCCGCCGAGGTACGTGTAGACGACGGTCGCACCCTGGCCGGTCTGCGACACGACGGCCTCGCGAGCCTTGCCACCGTCGTCGAACGAGCCGGTGTAGGTGACGAGCACCTCGGCGTCGGGCACCTGCGACAGCACGCCCTCGGTGTAGAACTGCACCGCACGCACCGAGAAGTCGAGCTCGGGACCGCCGACCCAGCCGGCCGTCGTGCTGCCCTGCTCGAGGAGCACCTGGCCGACGGCGACGCCGATGAGGTACTCCGTGGCATCACTCTCGCCGGTCACCTGGGCGACCTTGTCGGAGTACTGCTCGGTGAAGTCGCCGAAGAGGGTGAACACCGAGTTGGCGCACACGTCCTCCTCGGCCACCGGCACCGCGTCGCGGTTCTCGGTGGCGGCGATGGCGACCATGTCGGCGCCCTGGCGGCAGAGGTTGCGGGCCTGGTTGGCGCCGTCGGCCGCGTTGACGCGGTCGACGACCGTCAGCTCCCAGCCGTTCGCCTCGGTGTAGGCCTCGGCGGCGGTGATGAACGCCTCGTAATAGCCGCCGTCGTTGGTGTCCCCGGGGCTGATGACACCGATGACGACCGTGCCGTCACCGTTGACGTCGGGCTGACGCTCGTCGACAACCGGGCGGGTCTCGCCCGTCTCCTCGGCGGCGGCGGTGCCCTCGCTCTCCTCGGCCGCCGTGCCAGCCGCCGTGTCGTCGCTCGCCGCAGACGCAACGATCGACTGGGTGGCCACGGTCGCGACGCCCATGAGCGCGGCGATCGAGACGCCTGCTACTCGTCGTGATCGAATCATTGGTGTCTTCTCCTTGCGTTCCCCGGCCGACACGGCCGCGGGAGTTGGTGTTCGGGTACGGTTCCGGCCCCCACGGGCGAGGAAGTGGTCCGCTCTGGGGTGCGGGGTCTGGCGGTCAGGCCAAGCCTCGAACGAACGGTCTGGCGAGCGCGGCCGGCTTGCGGCCGCGGCTGGCGAAGATGACCATGGCGGCGAGCGCCAGGATGTACGGCAGGACGATGAGCAGTTGTGGCGTGACGCGATGACCGAGCGCCGGCAGTGCCAACTGGATCGACGAGGCCGTTCCGAAGAGGACGCAGCCCATGAGGGCGCCGCCGAGGCGCCAGGCGCCGAAGATGACGGCGGCGTTCACCAGGAACCCAGCCCCGGCGGTCATGTTGTTGTTGAACAGACCGACCTCGCCCACCGACAGATAGGCGCCACCCATCCCGGAGAGCACGCCGCAGTAGTAGAGGCTCTGGCGGCGGCGCTTGTTGACGTCGATGCCGGTGACGTCGGCGGCCTGCGGGTCCTCGCCGGCCGAGCGCACCTCCAGGCCCCAGCGGGTGCGGTCGATCAGCCACTTGGTGAGAGGGATGGCGACGAGGAGGAGATAGATCGGCCAGCGGTTCTTGAACAGCGGCTCGCCGATCCACGGGATCTCCGACAGCAGCGGGATCGTCACGACGCCGGCCTGTTCCGGATCGAGGTCGGTCGTCTCGAGCAGGTAGCTCGTGAGGCCGAGCAGCAAGGCGTTCAGTGAGAGACCGACGACGAATGTGTTGGCCGCCAGCCGGTGGCTCAGCTGGGCATGGATGAAGGCGACGAGGAAGCCGACCAGCGATCCGAGCACGAGGCCGCCGGCGACGCTGCCCGTGACCGAGCTGCCGAGGACGCCGAAGAAGGCGCCGCCGAGCATCATCGCCTCGATCGAGATGTTGAGGGTGCCCGAACGTTCTGCCGCGTACTCACCACAGGTGGCGAAGGCGAGCGGCGCCGTCTGGCGGACGGCACTGCCGAGGATGGTGGTGACGGCGTCCATCAGCTGGCGACCTCCAGTACGGGTGCGGTGGCCCTCGTCGGCCGGTTGGCCCGCTGCAGCGCCAGCTTCCTGGCCGCCCGCCGGGCCCGGATCTCCTCGAGCATCGGCGGGAACAGGGCGGCCAGCACGATGAGGGCCTGCATGATGTCGACGACGTAGCGGGGCACGCCGGTCGTCGAGACGAACCCGCCGCCGGCCCGTAGGACGCCGAACAGCAAGGCGGCCGGAACGGCGGCCCACGGGTTGCGGCGGGCGATCAGGGCAACGAGCAGGCCGTTGTACCCGAGGTTGTTGGAGAACCCGGACTGGATGCGGAAGACGCGGTCCGACAGGACGATGCCGCCGGCCAGACCGGCCGTGGCGCCCGACACGATGAGGGCACCGCCGCCGACGATGGCCGCGCGTATGCCCACCCGGTGGGCTGCTTCGGCATTGAGTCCGAGCATGCGGAGGCGGAACCCCCAGCGGCTGCGGGTGACGAGCACGCCGACGACGACGAGCAGGGCGATGGCGATGAAGACGCCGCTACTCACCCGGAGCGAGCCGTACGTCCCGAGGATGGGCAGGCGGGCGGCGCTCGGGATCTGGTCCGACTGCGGGGCGGCGAAGCTGGCGTCGGTGTTCTCCTGCAGGAGGTAGGAGCGGCCGACGGCGAACGAGACCACCTGGATCGCCACGAGGTTCAGCAGCAGCGTGCTGATGACGACGTCGACCTTGCTCTTGTACTGCAACACGGCGGCGATGCCGGCCCACACGGCGCCACCGAGGGCGGCGCCGATCAGCGTGGCCGGAACGAGCATCCAGTCGGGCACGGGCAGCTTGATCGCCGCCGCGGCACCGGTCAGCCCACCGATCAGGAGCTGTCCCTCGGGACCGATGTTCACGATGCCGGCGCGAGTGGCGACGATGATGCCGAGCGCCACCACGAGCACGGGGACCGACTCGTCGATGGTGAGGCTGATGCTCGGCCAGCTGCTGATGCTGCCATCCCACAGCGCCTGGAAGACCTCGAACGCCGAACCGCCCGTGACCATCACGAGCGTTCCACTCACGCCGAGAGCGACGGCGAAGGCGCCGAGGTACATGCCGAACATGCGCACGGCCGCCACCCTGCGGGCCGGGTCGGAGAACACTGCGAGGTTCATACGCGCCGGCCACCCATCATCAGGCCGACGCGCTCCATGTCGAGCTCGTCGATGGTCATCTCGCCCATGATCTGACCGCGGTGGATGACGGCGATCCGGTCGGCGAGAGCGACGAGCTCCTCGAACTCGGTGGAGATCACGAGCACGGCGATCCCGGACCGGGCCGCGGCCCGGAGCCGCTGGTTCATGTACTGCACGGCTGCGATGTCGAGTCCGTGGGTCGGCTGCTCGGCGACGAGGACGCGCGGGTTGCGGGCCAGCTCGCGGGCGAGCACGACCTTCTGCTGGTTGCCACCCGAGAGCATCCGCATGGGTGCGTCCACCGACGGCAGGGCGATCTCGTACTCCGCCACCAGTTCCTCGGCGCGCCGGCGCATCGCCTTGTGGTCGAGGAAGAGACGACCACTCACGGTTTCCAGATCGAGCAGGGCGAGGTTCTCGGCGACCGACATGTCGAGCACGCAGCCCGTGCGGTGCCGGTCCTCGGGAATCACTCCGACCCCGGCGGCGACCATCGCCCCAGGCCGGCCGGTGGCGATCTCGACCCCGCCGATCTCGACGGTGCCGGAGAGTGGTGTGACGAGGCTGCCGAGCACTTCGGCGACCGTCGTCTGCCCGTTGCCCTCGACCCCGGCGAGGCCGACGATCTCGCCCTCTCGCACCTCGAGGTCGAACCCGTCGAGCATCATGCGACCGCTCGCCGCGCGGACCGACACGTTGTCGAAGCGGACCATCGTGCGGTGGTGGGCGAAGTCGCGGTCGCCCGAGGGCGGCGTCGCGGCCTGGTCGGCGTGGACGACGGCGTCGACGGTCTCGGTGGCGAAGCCCGCCGCGGCCGCCATGTCGGCGTGCAGTTCGAGGTTGCGCGAGATCATGTCGCGAGCGAGGCGCTCGGCCGACGTCTCGCTCGTCCGGCAGCGGCTGGCGACGCGGCCCGACCTCATGATCGTCACCTCGTCGGTGGCGTGGAGGATCTCGTCGAGCTTGTGACTGATCAGCACGACCGAGCGCTGTTCATCCCGCACGACCGTGCGCAGGACGGCGAACAGCTCCTGCGACTCGGCCTTCGTCAGCACGGACGTCGGCTCGTCGAGGATGAGGATGTTGGGATCTCGGCGCAGGCACTTGATCAGCTCGACGCGCTGGCGCTGGCCGGCCGTCAGATCGCCGATCCGAGCACGGGGATCGACCTCGAGCCCGTACCGCCCGCCGACCTCCTCGACGAGGGCGATCGAGGCCCTGGGATCGAGCCGGCCGCGATCGCCGAGCGCGATGTTCTCCCACACGGTGAGCGCCTGCACGAGGCTGAAGTGCTGGTGCACCATGGCGATGCCGTGCTCGGCAGCGTGGATCGGATCTTCGATGACGACCTGCTGCCCGGCAATCTTGATGTGCCCGGCATCGGGGGTGATGAGTCCGAGCAGCAGCTTCATCAGCGTGCTCTTGCCGGCGCCGTTCTGGCCGAGCAGGCCGTGGATCTCCCCCGGCAGGACGGCGAAGTCGACGTCGTCACACGCGGCCACGGCACCGAAGCGCTTGGTGACACCCACCATCTCGACGGCGGGCGTGACCGTCTCAGTGCTGACCAGGTGTGTCATGTCCGTGTGAGAGATGGTGTGAGAGATGGTGTGCGCCATGGAGAGTCATTGCGAATCGAGAGACCAGATCCCTCGTTCCGGGGTTTCGGTGATTCGCCCGTGAATCGGACCGGTCCCGGCTCGGTCGGTGTGCGACGGACCGTTCCGCCGACGGCTCGTGCTGGGACGTACGGTACGTGCTCACGCGATCAGTGTCAAGCTATGAGAGACGAGATCTCGCTATACGAGAAACGTGCCGGAAACATTGCCGAAAGCCGCGACCGGCTGGCCCCGCCGACCACCCCGGTCACGCGTCCCTGACCGGCCAGCGGCGAGGCAACTCGATGCCGGCCCGCCCGAGCATCGCCCACGAGGCATCGGCTGCGTCGGCGGCCAGTGCCGCCTCGTCGACCACGGTCGAGCGGCCGTGCTCCAGGACCAGCTCGCCCCCCACGAAGACGTCGCGGACGCTGCGTCCGTCGGTGCCCCAGACGAGCTGGAGGGCGATGTCGCCGCCCGGCGCCCAGCGGGGGTCGGTGGCATCGTGCAGGACGACGTCGGCAAGCTTGCCCGGCTCGAGCGATCCCACCCGGTCGGCCATCCCGATTGCGGCGGCGCCGCCGATGGTGGCCCATTCGAGCGCCTCATGGGCGCCGAACCACGACCCGTCGGTCCCGTGACGGTCGAAGCTGGTGTCCTTGGCGATGCCGGCGGCAAGCGCCGCGGTGCGCAGGATGTCGATCGAATCGCCGGCGTTGGTTGCGTCGCAGCCGAGGGCGATCCGGCCGCCTCGGGTGGAGATCTCGGCGTGACGTCCGTGGTGACAGACGCCCTGACCGAGCCGCAGGTAGGCCCACGGGCAGTAGGCGATGGCGACGTCGTGAGCGAGCACGGCCTCCACCTCGTCGTCGTCGAGCCACACGGCGTGGCCGAGCAGGAGGTGCGATCCGAGGATCCCGAGATGGTCGAAGTGCACGACCGGAGCCCGGCCGTGAGCCTCCCGGTAGGCCACGGGGTCCGACGACGTCGGGGAGATGTGCATCGTCATGTTGACGCCCCGCTCGCGGGCCAGCTCGGTCGCCGCGACGAGCAGTTCGTCGGACGCCAGGTTGTGGCCGACGAGGGTGACCCACCCCTCGACGCGGCCGCCGCTCGGCAGGGCGTCGAGATTGGACCGTTGCCGGTCGACGATCTCGTCGACGGTGCCTGAGTACGGCACGCCGTCGACGTCCCACCCCCAGGGCCCGATCGCGCCGCGGCCACCGGCGGCCAGGATGCCCTTGGCGACTCGGTCGGGATGGGCGACGGTGCCGGCCTCGATGGTGGTGGTCACCCCGTTCTGCAGGGACTCGAGCGTGGTGAGCGTCGCCGAGAGCTCGTCGTCGTCGCCGGTGTGGGCCCCGTGCAGCGGCACCGACCAGCTGAAGATCGATTCGCCCGGCTTGAGGTCGTCGGGGATGCAGCTGCGCACCAACGGATCACCCGTGAAGTGCTGGTGACCGTTGACGTACCCGGGCGTGACCACGCAGCCCGACGCGTCGTGCACCGGCACCTGCGGCCACCTCGCCTGCAGCTCGGCGGATGACCCGACCGCCACGATGCGGTCGTCGGCGACCGCCACCGCGCCGTCACGCCACACGTCGCGTGTGGGGTTCATCGTGACCACCTGGCCGCCGGCGATCAGCACCTCTGGCACGCCGTCGACGTCGATGTCGCTCACGACTCGCTCCGGTCGGTCGTCTGATTCTGGAAGTTGATGCCGTCCCAGTAGTCCACTCGGGATGTGATCCTGCCGCCCGAGGTGGTGAACCGGAACACGCCCGGCAATGACACCGGCCACTCCCGCCCGTCGTCATCCCGGTAGGTGAACGTCATCCGGTAGGCGGCGACGGCGCGCTCCCCCTCGATGACGAGGTCCTCGATGTCGTACCGCAGCCCGATGAAGCGGGCCAGGAAGGTCGGCAGGCGTTGGCGGTAGTTGTCGCGGCCGACGAGGCTGGAACCGAGCGCCGAACTGTGCTCGTTGATGAAGTCCTCGCTCACGAACGAGGCGATGCGGTCGGGGTCGCCCGTGGCGAAGGCAGCAAGGTAGCCGGTCACCACCGCGGCGACCGCCTCCCGCTCGCTCGCCGGGTCGACGCTCCCGGCACTCTCCGCCGTCATCCGAGCACTTGCTCGACGGAGAACTCGACGTTGTTGCCGTCGGGGTCCCGGACGAGGCAGATGTAGCCGACGATCGCGTTGCGGTACATCGGCCCGAGCACCAGGACGCCGTCCTCCTTGGCCATCGCGGCGATGCGATCGACCTCCTCGCGGGTGTCGACCGAGATCCCGAGGTGGCTGAACGAGGTGAGGAACGTGAACTCCTCCTTCATCTCGTCGCCGACGATGTCGCGCGGGATGCTGCCCTCGATCAGGACGATCACGAACCGGGCCGCCTGCTCGGTGATGTCGCGCTGGTTGGCGATCCACGCCGTGCGCAGGTTGGTCTCCGGGTCGACGCGCTCGAAGATCGACACCATGTTGGTGTACTTGGCGTAGAACGCCAGCTGGGCGTCGAGGTTGCGCACCGGGAGTGCGATGTGCGTGAGGATCGTGTTGATCCCCGGGCCGGTCGACTGCTCGCCGGCGGTCTCCTTGTCGGTCTGTACGTCGGTCACTTCGTGATCCTCCTCGGGATGGTTCGGTTCGTGCTGGCCAGGGTGGCCTGAACCCTGCGGATGGTCGGACGAGCCGGCACGCAGACCGCCGCAGCGATCATGGGCGCAGGACGAGTTTGCCGAGCACCTCACCTCGGGCGAGGAGGCGGTGGGCCTCGCCGGCGGCGTCGAGCGGCAGTTCGCGATCGATGATGGACGGGAGCGACGCCGACGAGAGATGGGCGATCATCGCCGCGTACTCGGCGCCGCTGTAGTTCTCCGAGCCGATGAGCCGCAGACCCGTGCGGTACACGGAGGGCAGGGACATCTCGACGCGGGCACCGGTGGTGGTGCCGAAGAAGACGAGCCGACCGCGCGGTCGGAGACTGCGGAGGGAGGCGTCGAACAGCGCCGGACCGACGTGGTCGATCACGAGGTCGGCCCCGCGGCCGTCGGTGGCCTCCCGCACCGCCGTGGCGATGTCGGCACGCTGGCTGTTGATGGTGAGGTGAGCGCCGAGCTTGGCCGCCCAGTCGAGCTTCTCCTCGCCGCGTGCGGTGGCGATCACCGTGGCCCCGGCACGTGCGGCGAGCTGGATCGCCGCGCTGGACACGCCGCTCGAGGCACCGTGGATGACGACGGTCTCACCGAGCCGCAGCTCACCGCTGGCGAAGAGCGCGTGCCACGCCGTCGAATAGGCGGTGGGCCAGGTCGCCGCCTCGGCGAAGTCGACGGAGTCGGGGATCTCCAGCGCGTGGGTGGCCGGCACGACGCACCGTTCGGCGTAACCGCCGTCGCCACTCGCCCCGACGACCATCATCGACGTGCACAGGTCATCGCCTCCGCGCTCACACCACAGGCAGCGGCCGCACGCGATGGCCGGATTGAGGACGACCCGCTCCCCCACCCGGGCATCGTCCACGTCGGCGCCGACGGCGACGATCGTGCCGGCGATGTCCATGCCGGGGATGTGCGGCAGCGCATATCCGGGAAGCAGGCCCGGACCGGCCCGCTGGATCAGGTCGAGGCGGTTGACCGACGCGGCGGCGATCGCCACCAGCACGTCGGCGGGACCGGGCTCCGGGTCGGTGACGTCGCTGTAGCGGAGGACGGACTCGTCGCCGTGTTCCGTGTAGCGGACTGCCTTCACTCGTCATCCCCTCGAGCCGACGCGAGATCGCGTCTTTGATTACGAGACGCAATCTTGCCCCTCGAAACCCCTCCCCGTCAAGACACGGCCGCAACCGTGAGCACACGTGAACACAGGCGCGCGGCATGCAGACCGGTCGGCCGCCGGGGCGCGGTACAACCTCCGTCGGGGGGTTCGGGGGGCGGTAGCCCCCCGATGCGGCGGACGGGCCGGCTTTGCCGGCCGCCGCCTGCAGCTAGGCGCGGCGAAGCCGCTCGACATTCCTCGCCGCAGCGAAGCGAGCGAGCGCAGCGAGCGATGCGAAGCGAGGACGACTATTCGTCGAATGGCGCGCCGAGGCGGGCCGTCAGGGTCTCGGCAGCGGCGATGACCGCCTTGGCCGTCCCCGAGGAGATGTCGTCGGCCACGGTGGAGGTGGTCCCGACCACGGCGAGGACGGCGACCACCCGACCGTCACCGAAGACCGGCGCGGCCACGGTGCGCACGCCGTGGCGTCCGGGGGTGTTCATGGCGATGCCGTGCTCGCGAACGAGGCGCAGCTCCTCGTGATCGGCTGCGGTCGGTGCCGCATCGCCGAGCTCCTCGGTCTCGAGGAACGCGCGGAACACTTGGCTCTGGGCCGACTCGAGGTCGAGACGGGCGCCGGCGCGGACACTGATGCGCAGCGTGCGCTCGGTGCTGTCGTCGATGCGCACCACGACGGGAGCTTCGCCGTCCCACACGCTGAGCACCACCGTCTCGTTCACCTCGCGCACGAGACGTTCCATGATCGGACCGGCGAGGGTGATGAGCGGCAGGCCGGCGCGGGCCGCGGCGGCGAGCGTGAGGACCTGCGGCCCGAGCGTGTACTCGGCGGCCGGCCGGTCGTACCGGAGGAGATTGACCTTGCGCAGGGCCATCGCGTACCGGTGGGCGGTCGCCTTCGACACGCCGAGGCGGGCGGTCATCTCGCCGAGCGTGAGGCGTGGCCGGCTCGGCGTGAAGAAGCCGAGGATGCGCGCCGCCCGTTCCACCGACTTGATCGTCGCCGCGCTGTCGCCGTTCTCACCGGACTCCGAGATGTCGGCCGCGTCGCCCTCTGCGGCACCCGGTTCGTCGTCTGCGGCGTCCGACGTCATCGCCTGAACGTAGCCGTCCGGCCGGCTAGTGTCGTGCATCTCGAGTTCGGCAGTCATAGTTCTTGCATGACGATACTCAGTCGCGAATACTGAGACGATGCCGAACGACTCCCCCGCCGCTCTCCGTGAGCGTCTCGCCGCCGGTCCGATCGTCGGCACCTTCGTCAAGCTGCCGTCGCTCGATGTGATCGACGTGATCGCCGCCGCCGGATTCGACTTCGTCGTCGTCGATCTCGAGCACTCGGTCCTCGACGTCCGCACGGCGCTCGAGCTCGTGCGCCACGCGGCCGCCCTCGGCGTGCCGGCGCTGGTGCGGTTGGCGGCGCTCGACGGCGATCTCGTCAATCGCGCCCTGGAGCAGGGCGCCGCGGGCGTCCAGCTCTCGACGGTGCGCGACCACGGGACCGCCGCCGCGCTGCGCAGTGCCACGGCGTACCCGCCGGGGGGCACGCGCAGTGTGAGCCTCGCCCAGCCGGCGGCGGGCTTCGGCGCCCGATCCCTCGTCGACCACCTCGCGGCATCGGCCGCCGCACCACCGTTGGTGGTCGGCCAGATCGAGACGGCCACCACCGAGTCCACGCCCGCCGACATCGCCGCCGCCCTCGACGTCGTGTTCGTCGGCACCACGGACCTCACGGTCGACCTCGGCCGGCCGGGTGAGCTCGACCATCCCGAGGTGGTGTCGCGGGTCGCCGCCATCGCCGAGGCGACGACGGGGGTCGGCCGGGTGTTCGGCGCCTTCGCCAACTCGGCACAGGAGATCCCGGCGCTCCTCACGCTCGGCGCCCGCTACATCGTCGCCGCGTCGGACATCGCCCTGCTGGGCTCGGCGATGCGATCGACCCTCAGCGCCGTCCGATCCACCCTCGACCCCACCACCCCGGAGGCCACGCCATGACCGATCGAACCGTTCAGCGAGCGCAGCGAGCGTCCCGAGGTCCAACCGGGCAAGGACGGCGGAGCGCTAGCCGAGGCTTCAGCCGAGCCGGCTTGTCGGCCGTCCGTTCGCGCGGCCCGCGTGGCCTCGTGAGCTTCAGCGAAGCGCTTGTAGCAACGCCATGATCCGTCATGTCTTGACGTGGAACTTCGATGAGCATGTCGACGCCGAGACGCGGGCCGCGATCTGCGCCGAGCTCGACGCCCTTCCCAGCCACTTCCCGGCGATGCGCAACTGGACTCGTGGCGACAACATCAGCAAGCGGGACCGCACGTACGCCCACGCGTTCGTCGTCGACTTCGACACCGAGGAGGAGCTGGTGGCCTATCTCGACAGCGAGCGCCACGAGCGCTTCGTCGCCGAGCGTTGGCGGCCCAACGTGAGCGACCGGGCGATCACCAGCTTCGAGGTCATCGACCCGTCGGCCTGACCGCACCGCGCCGTCGAGCACGCTCCCGCTCGCCGATCTGGGCACCGATCGTGTCATTCGGCGATCTGGGCACCACGCGTCGCAGATCTGAACCGATCGGTGTCCAGATCACGCCCGGCCGGCCCGCGCCGTCAGCCGCCGAGGGTGTTGTGCAGCGGCAGCAGTCCGTCCACCTCGACGGTGAGGCGGTCGCCGGCTGCGAGGAACTCGCCGCGGTCCTGACCGGTCCCGGGCGGCGTGCCGGTGAGCACGACGTCGCCGGGGCGCAGCGTCGTGAACTGCGAGACCCGAGCGAGCAGGTCGGCTGCGCCGAAGATGAAGTCGCTCGTGCGTCCGTCCTGGCGGAGCTCGCCGTTGACGTAGCCACGGACCCCGAGATCGAAGTCGGGGGTCAGTTCGTCGGCCGTGCGCATCGTGGGGCCGACGGGCGAGAAGCCGGTGAAGCCCTTGGCCAGTCCGGGGTTGCCGGTGGTGCGCATGACGTCACGGGCGGTGAGGTCGTTGGCGGCCGTGATGCCGGCCACGGCAGCCCACGCCTCGTCCGGCGACGCGCAGTCGAGGACGGCGCCGACGACGAGGGCGACTTCGGCCTCGTAGTCGAGCTCGTCCGACGGCACGGCCGGAATCGGCACGACGGCGCCGGGGCCGGCGAGCGCGGGGCCGGGCTTCACGTAGAGGATCGGGGTGTCGGGCACGCCGCGGCCCGTTTCGGCGGCCTTGGCGTGGTAGTTCAGTCCGACGCCCCAGATGCTCGACGAGGCGCCGAGCGGGCAGCGCAACGACACGTCGGCGAGCGCTGCCCGGTCGACCACCGTCGCGGCGAGCGCCGCAGCCCGACCGTCGGGTTCGGCCAGCAGCTCGGTGAGATCACGATGGGGCAGATCGAGGCGCGACACCTCGTCGCCGTCGATTCGAACGATCCCGTTGGAGGTGACACCGAGCAGCACGAGGTGATCTTGAATTACGAGACACCGTCTTGTCAACATAGACGGACGGGACGCACTGGTCGGTCGGTATCGCCGCCGGTGGACGCAGGCCAGTGCGTCGAGGACTCAGGGCGAGAGGAACCAGCGGGTCGCGACGTCGGCGTAGAGATCGGCAAAGGCCGCGAGGTCGGCGAGTGACACGCGGTCGAGGCGGAGGTCGGCCGGGTCGCGGCCGATCACCGGCCCGACGCGCACGGTCGGGATGCCGGCAGCCCGGAACGTCACCCCGTCGGTCGAGCCGCGCCAGTTGGTCACGCTCGGCGGCTCGCCGAAGCGCCGCCGCCACTCCTCGTCCACCAGGCCGACGAGCCGGTGATCCGTTGACGTGGCGCCCGCGCGGTCCCACGCGTCGACGGTGACCGTCACCTCCAGGTCCGGCCCGACCGCGTCGGCGATGCGTGCGCGCAGATCGGTGGCGAGGCGAGCCGGGACGTCGATGGCGGAGAGTACGACGAACACCCGCGCCGTCACCGTGGCCGGCATCAGGTCCGGCTTGTCGAGGTCGCCCATCCGCACCGCCCCGAGGGCCACCTCGGTGCCGTCGGCACCGGCGACGAACTCGGCGCGCCATGACTCCACCGCGCCCACCATCGGTCCCAGGGCGCCGACCACTCCCGGCGAGGCGCTGCGGAACAGCGCCGGCTCCCATTGGCCCCGAATGGTGATGCCGAGATAGGCGGCGCCGGGCTCGGCGGCCAGGGGTGCCGGCG
Source organism: Desertimonas flava (assembly GCF_003426815.1). Lineage (GTDB taxonomy): Bacteria > Actinomycetota > Acidimicrobiia > Acidimicrobiales > Ilumatobacteraceae > Desertimonas > Desertimonas flava. The sequence continues at coordinate 272,239 of NZ_QKYK01000002.1, read as the reverse complement.
CGCCGCCCTTGACGTTGAGCAGCCCGGCCGGGGCGAATCCCGCCGCAACCGCCCGGCGGGCGCCGGCACCGAACGATGTCGCGCCCTCCGGCAGGCGGTGGGTACCACCAGAGGTCAGCAACAGCTGCAGCCGGTAGGCATCCTCGGCCAGCGCCGTCGCCAGTCGCGCCGCGGCCTGGTCGAGCGCGGTCAGCGCCGCGGCGACCGGCGCCTTGGCGACCGACAGACCGAGGCCGACGAGCTCGTCACCGTCGCGCCGGCAGGGAGGGACGGGCGACGCATCACCGGTGATCGCCGCATCGACGGCGACATCACCGGTCAGCGTGGTGTCGAGATGGGCATACATCGCCACGGCGGACGACGGATCGCCGGAGCCGGCCTCGACGAGCACGTTGGCCCGGGTCTCGTCGAAGCGGTCGGTCGCGAACCGCAGGTTCGGCCAGCGGGCGCGGCCCCACTGGACGAGGGCGTCGGCGAGGTCGGCCTCGCGTCCGAACGGGCTGGGGACGCCTGCGAGGAACTCGACGACCTCGGCGAGCTCGTCGGTGCGTGCCGAGCTCAACGGCGTCGCGCGACGACGTCGAGACCGGGCGGCGTGTAGCCGGCGTCGCCCGGGTTGATGTCCACACCGGGAGGGACGATCGCGTCGATCGCGTCGAGCGTGCCTGCGTCGAGCACCACGTCGGCGGCGCCGAGGAGATCAGCGAGCTGGTCCTCGGTCTTCGGGCCGAGGAGGACGGACGAGATCGCGGGGTGCGTGGTCGCCCAGGCGAGCGCCATGTGCGTGAGCGAGAGACCGGCGTCGGCCGCCACCTTCTCGAGGGCAACGGCCGCTTCGGCCTTCGCCGGGTTGCCGCCGTCGAAGTGGTCGGGCTGAGTCGCGCCGCGCGACCCTGCGGGCGGCGCGCCGCCGGCGGACGCCGTGGTGTACTTGCCGGTGAGCCAGCCGCCCGACAGCGGGCTCCACGTGATGACGCCGAGGCCGTGGCGCCGGCAGGCCGGTAGGACGTCGGCCTCGATGCCGCGCGTGAAGATGGAGTACGGCGGCTGCTCGGTGTGCGGACCGTTCATGCCCCGTCGTTCGGCGGCCCAGCGGGCTTCGACGAGGTCGGCGGCGGGGAACGTGGACGTGCCCCAGTAACGGATCTTTCCCGCCCGGACGAGATCGTCGAGCGCGCCGACCGTCTCCTCGATCGGTGTGAGCGGATCGGGCCGGTGGATCTGGTAGAGGTCAACGTGATCGACGCCGAGGCGCCGGAGGCTGTCGTCGATGGCGGTCATGATCCAGCGGCGCGAGTTGCCGCGCCGGTTGGGTTCGTCGGTCCCGAGCGGGTTGTGGAACTTGGTGGCCAGCACGAGGTCGTCGCGCCGACCGCGGATCGCCTCACCGACGATCTCCTCGTTCTCGCCGAAGGCGTAGACGTCGGCGGTGTCCACGAGGTTGATCCCGGCATCGATCGCCTGGTTGATGATGCGCAGGCACGCCGCCCGGTCCTGGTTGCCCCACGCGCCGAGGACCATCGTCCCCAGCCCGAAGCGGGACACCCGCACCCCCGTGTTCCCCAACACTCGATATTCCATGATCAGTCATCTACTCCAAGCGAGGGTGCGTGCCCCCACAAGCAGCGGCACGCGGAATGTGTCAACGGGTAAGCGCCCATCAGCGCCTCCGCCGGCGTGCGTGCCCCGCAAGCAGGGGCACGCGGGATGTGTCAACGGTAGGCCCCCGATCAACGATCCGACTCCGTCGGGGGTGCGAGAGGGGGCGGTAGCCCCCTCGCCGGGGCGGATCAGGCGAGCTTGCTCGCCCCGCCCCCAGCAGCTGGGTGCGGCGAAGCCGCTCGAACAGAACCTCGACCGCTGGAGAGAGCGAGGAACGAGCGAACGGAAGCGGTCGAAACCCCTCTGCCCGCCGTAGCGAGCGAGCGCAGCGAGCGATGCGAGGCGCGTCAGAAGTCTTTCCAGTCGTCCGCGGCGGCGCGCCAGACGTCGATGTTGCGGGGGTCGACGGACATGCGGCGGGCGCGGTGGGTGTGCTCGTGCTCCTCTTCGGTGAGCACGCGGTGACCGTCGCACAGCTCGACGCGCGGCCCGTGCTTCTCGTCCTGCATGTAGAAGGCGATCGACGTCGATGCCGAGTGGTTGACGATGTCGGAGGCGATGCGCACACCCTTGTAGCGCGCTCGCGCCCGGCCGCGGAAGACGTGGTCGAGGCTCTGCATGCGGAAGCAGATGTGGGCGACGTAGAACTTCGTGTCGCGCCGGACGGCGAAGGAGTGGTGGTAGCGGTCCTCGGAGCGGAGGAACGCCGACATGTCACCGATGTAGTCCGATGCGAGGAACCCGAGCACGCCCATGTAGAACTGGAGCGACTCCTCGTACTTGTCGGTCGAGATGAACGGGTGGACGATGTCGAGTGGCCGGAGGAGGAGCTGCGGCGGCTCGGCGAACTCCTGGAACTCGTAGATCAGTTCGATCGTGAGCCCGTTGGGGTCGTTGACCGCGAAGCCGTCGGTGCAGAGCGCGGCGACGTTCTTGTCGATGTCGAAGCGCTCGAGGCCGGCGGCATCCACCCGCCGGGCGAGGTCGGCGAGGACCTCGGGCGACTCGACGCTGAACCCGATGGCCGACACGAACGCGGCCTCGCGCTCAGGGGCCGAGATCAGCTCGACGACGTGGTGCGAGATACCCGTGCGGAGCGTGACGCGGCCGTCCTCGACGTCGACCGGCTCGAGACCCACGTGGTACTCGTAGAACTCCCGGGAGGCCTGGAGATCGGGCACCTCGAGGCGGACGTACTCCATTCCATACGGCCCCCGGGGGCGCGAGGCGGTGTCTGTCATTTCGAGGCTCCTTACTGGTGGTTGATGGAGGACAGCGAGCGAAGCGAGCGTCCCGAGGTCACGGCGGGGAGGCGTCCGGAGCGCCAGCGGAGGGCGCCGGCGCGCCGGCCTGCGTGGCCGGGGAACGCAGCATCAGAGGATGAAGCTGAGGCGGCCGGCGGGCGCAACCGACTCGGTCGCCAGCCATGACTTGCGCACCCGGAAGCGCAGCCCGTCGCCGGTGGAGACGAGGGTGTGGTCGTAGCGCCCGAGGTACGGGTCGGCGCGCCCGTCGCGGATCCGGTGGATGATGAACGACGCCTTGACCGACCACGTTCCGTCGTCCATCGGGGAGACGCGAACGTTGCTGATCATGCGGTGGGTGCGCGACCGCGGGTTCTCGGCGTGGGCGTTGCGGCTCTGCAGGCGAATCACGCGGGCGTTGAGGAGGTCCCAGTCGTCGGCGATGAAGAACTGCACCTTGGTCGGGTCGGCGTCGTCCGGAGCGTCGGTGGTGGGGATCTGGTAGCGACCGCCCTCCTCGAACAGGGCGAGCCAGGCGTCGAGGTCGTTCGTCTCGAGGAGTTCGGCCTCGCGATACAGGAACTCCTCGGCGGCGGCACGGGTGAGGATCATGTCGGACGTGGCCGCGCTCATGATTCACGCTCGGAGATCGCGTCGTTCCACTTGCGCCAGAAGTGACGAATGCCGCCCTCGTCGATCGAGCGGCCGGGCCCGGGCTTGTCGTCGTCGACCATGCCGCGAGAGATGTCGTTCCAGTCGTGGCCGAGCCGCTGGTCACCCGCGGTGGCGACGATGCCGCGCTGGATCGCCTCGTACGCCTCGATGTCGTCGGGCGTGGCGAGACCGCCGGGGCCGATGAAGCTGACGAGCACCCGGTTGCGCAAGGCGCGGGCCTCCTCGGGCTCGCCGAGGGGAGCGAGCTCCCAGGCATCGACCTCGGTGCGGTCGGCGGCGGTGGGCTCGAGCCGGCGGATCGACAGCGCTTCGATGTCGAAGAGGATGAGGTTCGGGAACACGTAGAGGATGCGGCTCACGTCGGCGACGCGGGCGGCTCGCTCGACGCCGAGACGCTCTTCGAGCTCGACGCGGTTCTCCTCGATGCGGATGCGCTCGGCCTCGCCGAAGCGGGGCTCCCACTGCATGCCGGCGCGGCCGCTGTGACCGGTGAGCAGCAGCACGCTGTGCCCGTTGTCGAGGCGCTGGTTCTTTCCCCCTTCGTCGCTGGTCGTGTAGCCGGTGCGCTTGAGGTAGTCGACGAACGTGATGTGGGTCGGCGTGAAGTGGTAGCCGTCCATGGCGTTCTCGACGGCGAGCTTCCAGTTGCCCCACACCTTGTAGCGCTGCGTGCCCGGGATGACCTCCATGCCGGTGGCGTTGTGGTCGGCGACGAGCTCGATGTAGTCCGCGGCGTTGCCGAGGTGGTCGGCGAGCGGTCCGGCATCGGGGTCGAAGTTGACGAACACGAAGCCCCGCAGCGACTCCACCTTGGCGACGGTGCGCAGCGTGAGCCGCTCGCGGAAGTCGTCGCCGTCGGGGTAGCCGTCGGCGCCGGGCAGTGACACCAGTTCACCGGACGTGTTGAAGGTCCAGGCGTGGTAGAAGCAGCGGAAGAAGCGGTTGTTGCCCTCGGTCTCGCGGCACAGCGTGGTGCCGCGGTGGGGGCAGGAGTTGTAGTACACCCGCACGCCGCCGTCGGCGTCGCGGCAGAAGATGAGCGGCCGACCGCCGAGGGTGCGGACCACGAAGTCGTTGGGGTTGGGGATCTCGCTCTCGTGGCCGAGGTACAACCACGTGCGGCCCCAGATCCGCTCCTGCTCGAGGGCGAACACTTCAGGAGACCGGAGCGCCGAGCGATGCACGCGGAACGTGCGAGCCTCCGTGTCCTCCTTGATGAACGGCCCGTCGAGCGACGGCCGGCGCACCTCCACCGGTGTGGTGGTGGGTACGTCGATCTGGGTCATCGAGAATCTTCTCCTTGCTGACGATCGGTCGAGTCGAGTCTGCCGTCGTCGGCGTCGTTCGCGCCCTCGATCGGGCGCGGCATCCAGTGGAGCAGGTGGGTGTAGTCGGATCGCGCCGGGGCGAACACGTCGAGGTTCTGCACCGGCTCGGTACCCAGTGGCTCGATGTAGTGCTCGACGCCGGCGGGGATCAGCAGCAGCGATCCCGGGCGGACGCGATGGGCGACGTCACCGACGTGGTAGATGGCCTCGCCACTGACGATGGTGGCGATCTGGTCGAAGTCGTCGTGCTTGTGCGGCTTGACGTCGATGACCGGGTCGATCTCGTTCATCACCAAGATGACGTCGGAGGTGCCGAAGCCCTTGCGCGACACACCTCGACGGACGACCTCGGAAGGGATGTCGTCCCAGTTCGCCGCCACCGGTTCAGTCACGAGAAATAACGATCGGCGTAGGTGTGCTCAGGCTTCTCGGCGTCGAGCGCCCACTGGGCGAGCTCGCTGTGACGGGCGAGCCACACGTCGTCGGAGTACTGGGACACGTGCTTCATGAACTGCTCGAACGCCGAGATCACCATCGGGCGACCGCCGAACTGGCAGTGCAGGGTGAGCACGAGCAGGCTCATCGGCTCGTGCTCGAGCAGGTAGTCGAACGTGCTGCGGTGCACGTCGAGCAGGTCGAGCACGTTGGCCTTGAGGACGCGATTGTCGGTGAAGTCGCTGTTGGGGACGGCGGCGATGACACCGTGGGGCGTCTCGACGCGGTGCGGCAGGTCGACGTAGGTGACGTCGGCGTGCCAGGCGAGGCCGGCCTGGGCGAGGAGTCCGGCGGTCTCCGGCGTGAACGCCAGCACCGGGCTCAGCCAGCCCGTCGGGCGCGGGACGCCGACGCCTTCGAGCGTGTCGAGCGATGCCTTGATGCACTGCGCCTGCTCGTCGGGGGTCATGTAGGCGAGCTGCTCGTCCTGGTAATAGGCGTGGCCGCCCAGTTCGTGGCCGGACTTGGCGATCTGCAGGATCGAGTCCGGGTACAGCTCGGCACAGGCCGCGTTGGTGAAGAAGGTGGCCGGCATCTGCCAGCGGTCGAGGGTGCGCAGGATGCGCCACACCCCGACGCGGCCGCCGTACGTGGACCAGGCTCGGCCGGCGTAGTCGACGGTCCCCTCCTTCAGGCTGGTGGCCTGCACGGAGTAGGGCGGGGCCTTGCCCTCGGACCACGTCTCGTACATGACGGTCACTGCAATGGCGACCTTCTTGCCGTTGGGCCATCTCAACTCGTTGGACATCTGCTGCACACGCTCCCTCTTCGTTTCGTCGCTCAGCCCCCAACTGACCAGGCTCATCTTGCAATACGGTATGGCATCTCGTCAAGAGGAACGGACCGGCGTAGATCGTTCAGACGACGCAGACGAGCACGGCGCCGACCACGATCGCCGGTAACCCCACGCGGAAGCCGACGGCCGAGAAACGGCGGACCGACACCTCGACGCCCATCGCCCTCGCAGTGTCGCGCCACAGCAGGCTCGAGAGCGACGCCGTCAGCACCAGTGCCGGTCCCAAGTTGACACCGATCAACAGTGGCCACGCCTGGGTCGCGTCGACCATCGACTGACTCCCGGCCAACACGGCCGGAAGGTTGTTGGTGAGGTTCGACGCGACGACGCCGAACGCGACGACTCCGAGGTCCCCGGCCGTGCCCGAGCGCTCGAAGATTCGCTCGAGGCCGAGATGCGAAACGGCCGACCCGACGAGCACGGCGAGTCCCGCGGCCACAGCGACCGCCGGCAAGGGGATGCTGCGCCACGGTAACGTCCGAGCGACGAACGATGCCGACACGGCGGCGATCGCCGCGACGACCCAGGCCGGGATGCCGACGGCGTCGCCGACGGTGAAGCCGACCAGTACGAACGCGATGATGGGCAGACCGCGGGCGAGAGCGGCTCGATCGACGGGGTCGTCGACGCGCTCCCCCGGCGGGCCGGAGCGGAACGTCGCCCGGTACGCGGCATACCCGACCGCGCAGGCCGCGAGCGTCGGCAGCGTCATCTCGCGGAGGAAGTCACCGACGCGCAGATCGAACTGCTCGGCGACCACGAGGTTCGTCAGGTTCGACACCGGGAGCACCGACGACGCCAGTGATGCCAGCAGGGCCGGCTGGAACGCCAGGGCCTCGGCGGACAGGCCGTGGCGCCGGGCGATGCGGATATAGAGCGGGGTGAGCAGGACGACTGCGGCATCGAGGTTGAAGACGATGACCACGCCGGCGGCGAGCAGCCAGAGCCAGGCGGCGAGGTGCCGTCCCCCGTCGAACGAGGCGGCGATGGCGCCGAACACGCCGATCGCCTCGAGGGCGGCGGCGAGGGGAACGGCAAAGGCGACGAACAGCAGAGGATCCCGTAGGGGACCGAGCGCACTCGTGACCTCGTCCCAGTCGATCACCGTGACCAGGAATCCCACGAGCGCGCAACCGACCGGGCCCGCCCACAGCGGGAGCCCGCGCGGCCGGACGAACATCACGGCGACACCGGCGAGGAGGAGGATGACCGAAAGCAGAGGGGCGACGCTACGGCCGTGGACGGCCCGCCGGATGGGCGATCTCGATGAGCTCCGCGGACGCGAAGGACACGGGCGCGTCAGCCCGTCGGCGGCGGGCCGGTGGTGGCGCGGATGCTGAGCGACGTGGCGAAGACGCGGTGGTTGTCCGGTGACGGATCGTCGAGGACGAACTGCACGGCGACCTCGGCGATGTCGTCGAACGGTTGACGCACGGTGGTGAGCGGCGGGGCCGTGTACTCGGCCATCGGTATGTCGTCGAATCCCACGATCGACACCTGCTCAGGCACGCCGATGCCGAGGGAGTGGGCTGCGTAGAGCGCGCCGACGGCCACCTGATCGGTGGCGGTGACGATCGCCGTCGGAGGCTCCGGTCGTTCCATCAACGAGTGGAAGGCGGCGGCGCCCGACCGGGGGTTGTTGCTGGCGGGGGCCATCAGCGACGGGTCGACCGACAGGCCGTGTGCGGCCAGCCGCTCCACGAGCGCGGCCTCCCGCTCGCGGATGTCGCCGAGGGGGTCACCGCCGATGAATCCGAAGCGGACGTGGCCCAACTCGGCGAGATGGTCGACGGCCGACGCGATGCCGGCCCGGTTGTCGATGTTGATCGTCGCCGCCCCGGCCAGCTCGAGCCCCTGCCAGAGGATGACTACGGGGACGCGGGCGGCGCGGAGGTCGCTCAACAGGCGCGGCTGGTCGCGCATGTCGCCGACGACGACGATGCCGTCGCAGTGGCGGGTCTCGAGGACGGCACGCAGCGCGATCGCCTCCTCGGCCTGGCTGTGCGCGGTCCCGAGCACGACGTTGTAGTCCCGGCGCCGCGCGGCCGTCGAGATCGCGTCGACCGTCACCGTGAACACGGGGTCGGAGATCTCACGGACGATCACGCCGAGCAGCATCGTCTTGGCCCCGCGCAGTCCGCGGGCGAGCGGGTTGGGCCGGTACCCGAGGCGCTCGGCGACCTCGAGCACGCGGCGGCGGGTGGCGGCGGCGATCGGGACCGACGTCGCGGTGTTGTTGAGCACCCGGGAGACCGTCGACTGCGACACGCCCGACGCCTGGGCGATGTCCTGCATCGTGATCGTACGTGCCGGATCGCCGGGGCCGATGGTCGTCACCGCTGGTCGCTCCCTGTTCCCATCCGCTCCCCCGGACGCGTCGTCGGCATCCGCTCGTCGACAATCAGCCTACCAACCCGCCTCGGTCCCGCATTCGGTTGACGGCATTGGAATGACTGCATAGGATTGCAGACGAAGGCTCCTGTTCCGTGCGGACACCGGGGGGTGTCAGCGCAGGCGCCGGGACGGGTCGGGGACACCACGATCGACGGCAGTCGCTTCGCCACGCACTCGCGAGGACCGAGCGGTCCGGCGAACGGCGTCTCCGGCCGTGAGAGATCTCGCTCCGAGCGAGCCCACAACCACAAGGGGGGACCATGGAATCACGACGACACCACTCACGGCGCGACGCACTGCGCACGATGGGGATGACGATGGCGGCTGGACTGGCCGTCAGTCAGGGGGTGGGATCGGTCGCCGGGGCGAGCGGCCGGCCCGCCCGACGGACGGGCGGGGCCGGCGATTTCCCGGCGACACCGGAGTGGAACTTCGTGTTCATCAACCACGTCACGACGAATCCGTTCTTCGTGCCGACGCAGTACGGCATCGAGGACGCCTCGGCGTTGTTGGGGACCACGTTCCAATGGACCGGCTCCGAGGTCGCCGACAACGCCGAGATGGTCAACGCGTTCGAGGCGGCCGTGGCGGGGGGTGCCGACGGCATCGCCGTCGCCCTCGTCGATCTCGAGGCGTTCAACGATCCGATCCAGCAAGCCCTCGACGCCGGCATCCCCGTCGTCTCGTACAACGCCGACGCGGCCAACGGGCGACTCGCCTACGTCGGCCAAGACCTCTACGGCTCGGGGTACGCGATGGGCGAGCGCATCGTCGAGCTCGTCGGCGAGGGCAAGGTGGCGCTGTTCATCGCCACCCCGGGGCAGCTCAACATCCAGCCGCGCATCGACGGTGCTCTCGACGCCATCGCCGAGTCGGGGGCGGCGATCGAGGCCGTTGACATCGCGACCGGCGCCGTGCTCGAAGAGGAGCTCAACGCGGTCGAGGCGTGGTACCTCGGCAACACCGACGCCGTCGGCATGTTCGCCGTCGACGCCGGCAGTACCCAGGCGGTCGCCCAGGTGGTGCAGCGACACTCGGCCCGAGACCAGGGCCTGCTGGGTGCCGGCGGCTTCGACCTGCTCCCGACGACGGTCGAGCTGCTCTCACAAGGCGTGATCGACTTCACGATCGATCAGCAGCCCTACCTCCAAGGGTTCCTGCCGGTGCAGTACCTCTACTTCTCGAAGCTCTCGGGAGGGGTCGTGCTGCCGCCCGAGACCAACACCGGACTCGTGTTCCTCGATCAAGCGGGCGCCGGCCTCTTCCTGGAGACGGCGAGCCGGTTCGAGGGCGATTCCGACGCACAGCAGCTGATCGGGGCGTCCGACTGATGTTGCAGGAGCGCGCGGTCGAGCCGCCGGCCGATCCGCCCCTCGGTCCGCCCGCCGAGCGGCCGACCGCGCGCGTGGGGGTGGGTTGGCGGGCCCTCGACGTGGTCACCCGCCGGCGCGAGGCGAGCATCGCCGTGGTCGCGATCGTCCTCTTCGGCTACTTCGCGGTGTCCGCGACGAACTTCACCACCGAGAACAACCTTCGCGTCATCACCCAGTTCACGGCGCCGGTCGCGATCCTAGCCATGGCCCAGGTGATGCTGCTCGTCGCCGGCGAGATCGACCTGTCGCTCGGCCACATCTACGCGATGGCTCCGTTCATCCTCCACGCCGCGCATGAGGCCGGCGTTCCCCTCGCTATCGCCGCCGTCCTGGCCGTGGCCGGCGCGTCGCTGGTCGGTCTCGCCAACGGGCTGATCACCGTGCTGACCGGCGTGCCGTCGTTCATCACGACGCTCGGCATGCTGTTCTTCCTCAACGGGTTCACGTTGACGATCTCGGACGGGTTCCCCAAGCCGGCGCCGAAGGGCACGGTCGCCGACGTGCTCGGCGGGGCGGACTTCTCGGGGTTCTGGTGGGCGGTCGGCCTGGCGGTCGCCCTGCACCTGCTGCTGTCGAGCACGCGGTGGGGCATCTACACCGTCGCCACGGGCGGCAATCCGATCGGGGCCCGCGAGGCCGGTATCGCGACGAAGCGGATCAAGGTCGGCAACTTCATGCTCGCCGCCGCGCTCGCCGGTCTCACCGGACTCCTGGAGGGATTCCGCATCACGTCGTTCGAGCCGCTGGCGGGCGGCGCGCCCGTCATGTTCCAGGGCGTCGCCGCCGCGGTCATCGGGGGGACGGCCCTCGCCGGTGGCTCGGGCACGGTGATCGGGGCGCTGCTCGGCGCGGTGGTGCTCGGCACGCTGCGCGACGGGCTGACGATCAAGGGCATCAGTTCGTTCACGTTCAACATGATCCTCGGCGTGGCGATCATCGCATCGATGGTCCTCAACGTCGCGGCCAACCGGCTGCGCCTGCGCATGAGGCAGACATGAGTGCCGGTCGGACGTCGGTGATCCGTGCCGAGGGCCTCGCCAAGCGGTACGGCCCGGTGACCGCTCTTCGCGACGTGTCGATCCACCTCGACGAGGGTGAGGTGCTGGGCCTCATCGGCGACAACGGTGCGGGGAAGTCGACGCTCGTCAAGATCCTCACCGGCTTCCATCCGCCCGACGCCGGCCGGCTCTTCATCGGCGGCGAGGCGGTCACACTTCGCTCGGTGAACGACGCCCGCCAACGAGGGATCGAGACCGTCTATCAGGATCTCGCCCTCATCGACGAGCTCCCGGTGTACTTGAACATGGCGCTGAAGCGTGAGCTGACCTTCCGATGGATCCCGCTGCTCGATCGCCGGCGGATGCGCCGGATGGCGGCCCAACGGTTGCAGGAGATGGCGATCGCCCTGCCGTCGGTGGAGACCGATGTGGCGTACCTGTCGGGTGGACAGCGTCAGGCGATCGCCATCGCCCGGGCCCTCTTCTCCGACGCCAGGGTGATCCTGCTCGACGAACCGCTCGCCGCGATGGGGGCGAAGGAGAGCATGGTGATCCTCGACCTGATCCGCGAGCTGAAACGGCGCGGTGACGTCTCGATGATCATGATCGCCCACAACTACGCGCAGATCCTCGACGTGTGCGATCGTGTCAACCTCGTGCAGCACGGACGAATCACCTACGACCGGCTCGTGGACGAGACGTCCGTTCACGAGCTGACCGATCTCGTCGCCGCCGAGTACCGACGCGCGCGACAGGGTCTCGAATGAGCCGCCCCGGGGCGCGGCTCCGCTGGGGGGTGCTCGGTGGCGCGGCGATCGCCGTGGGAAAGGTGATCCCGGCAACCCAGCGATCGACCCGCGGCGAGGTGCTGGCCATCGCGTCGCGCGACGGTGACCGGGCCACGGCGCTCGCCGAGTCGCTCGGCATCGCTCGCGCCTACGGGTCGTACGAGGCCCTGCTGGCCGACCCCGACGTCGACGCGGTGTACATCCCTCTGCCCAACCACCTCCATCGGACGTGGACCCTGCGAGCCGCCGAGGCCGGCAAACACGTTCTCTGCGAGAAGCCACTGGCCGTGACCGCCGCCGACGCCGCGTCGATGGTCGACGCGTGCCGCGCCGCCGGCGTCGTGCTGATGGAGGGGTTCATGTATCGCTTCCATCCGCTCTGGCAGCGGGTGCACGCGCTCGTCTGCCGGGGCACCATCGGCGAGCTCTGGGGCGTGCAGGCTCGATTCGCGTACCGCAACATCGATCCCCTCGACATCCGCAACGTCGCCGCGTTCGGTGGCGGGGCACTCCTCGACATCGGGTGCTATCCGATCAACGTGTCGCGCTGGCTGTTCGACAGCGAGCCCACTGCCGTCCACGGCGTCGTCCGCCGCGACCCCAGGTTCGGTACGGACGTGCTGACGTCCGCCGTGCTCGATTTCGGCGGCCGCCAGGCGACGTTCTCGTGCTCCACCCAGCTCGAGCCGGACCAGCGCGTCGACCTGTTCGGGACCCAGGGGCGGATCACCGTCGAGATCCCCTTCAACATCCCGCCCGACCGCCCGACCCGCATCCTCGTCGCCGCCGGAGGCGACCCGCCGGTCGCTCCAGCGCTGGACGTGATCTCGATCGACACCGCTGACCAGTACGCCCTGCAGGCGGACGCCTTTGCCGCGGCCGTGCTCGACGGCACGCCCGTTCCGATCTCGCCCGACGACGCGGTGCGCAACCTCGCCGTCATCGACGAGATCCTCGGGGGCACCTGACGCCTCGGGGACACGCCGGGCGGTTGGCGTCGCACCCCCGTGCAAGAACTTGCAGTCGGATGTCGTAGTCTTGCGGGCATGCGGCGCCGTCTTGCCGAGGTCGCCCGCCATGTCGGGGTGAGCGAGGCGACGGTGAGCCGCGTCCTCAACCAACGACCGGGCGTGTCCGACGCCACCCGCGACGCCGTGCTCACCGCCCTCGACGTCCTCGGCTACGAACGCCCCACCCAGCTGCGCGGCGAACGGGCCCGGCTCGTCGGGCTGGTCCTGCCCGAGCTGCAGAACCCGATCTTCCCGGCCTTCGCCGATGTGATCGGCGGCGCCCTCGCCCAACACGGCTTCACTCCGGTGCTGTGCACGCGGACGGTCGGCGGGTTCACCGAGGCCGCCTACGTCGACCTGCTCTTCGACCAGCAGGTGTCCGGCGTCGTGTTCGCCGGCGGTCTGTACGCCCAGGCCGACGCCCCGCACGGCCACTACGCCAAGCTCGCCGAGCGCAACCTGCCGGTCGTGTTCATCAACGCCGCCGCAGACTGGCTGCAGTTCCCCCGCGTGTCCTGCGACGACGCGATGGCCGCCGAGCAGGCCGTCGACCACCTCGTGGCCCTCGGGCACCGGAACATCGGTATGCTCGTCGGCCCGTCCGACCACGTGCCGAGCAACCGCAAGGTCGACGGAGCCCGCGCCGCCGCGGCCCGTCACGGCGTCACCATCGACGACGAGCGGATCGGGCGCACGATGTTCTCGGCGGAGGGCGGGCAGGCGGCGAGCACCGAGCTCCTCGGCACCGGCGTGTCGGCGATCGTCTGCGCCAGCGACCCGCTCGCCCTCGGCGCCGTGCGGGCGGTGCGCCGCAGCGGGCGCACGGTCCCCGGCGACGTGTCGATCGTCGGCTTCGACGACTCGGCGTTCATGAAGCACACCGACCCGCCGATGACCACCGTGCGCCAGCCGATCGAGTCGATGGGCCGGGCGGCCGTCGAACGGCTCGTCAGCCAACTGGACGGTCGGAGGGACGGGCCGACCGAGCTCCTGTTCGCACCGGAGCTGGTGGTCCGGGCGTCCACGGGGCCGGCCTGACGCACGCGCGCTTGCAGCGAGCGCGCATCTGTTGTGATTCTGCGTAAGTTCCGCGACTTCTTGCATCATGCGGTCCGCTGTGGTGAGGTGACGGACAACGGCGGCGCATCCGGCGCGGCCCGGGGGTGTCGAGGGGGCAACCGATCGTGCAATCGACCGCGGAATGGTGGCGTCACGCCGTCGTGTACCAGGTGTACGTCCGCAGCTTCGCCGACGGCAACGGCGACGGTGTCGGCGACCTGGCGGGCGTGCGGGCCCGGCTCGGCCACCTCCGCGATCTCGGCGTCGACGCCATGTGGTTCAACCCGTGGTACGCGTCGCCGCTGGCCGACGGGGGCTACGACGTCGCCGACTACCGCGCCATCGAACCGTCCTTCGGCACGCTCGCCGAAGCCGAGGCGCTGATCGCCGAGGCCCTCGAGGGCGGCATCCGCACGATCATCGACATCGTCCCCAACCACGTGTCGGATCGGCATCCGTGGTTCGTGGAGGCGCTCGAGGGCGGGCCCGGCTCGCCGATGCGCGACCGCTTCTGGTTCCGGCCCGGCCGGGGGCCCGGCGGTGAGTTGCCGCCCAACGACTGGCAGTCGCACTTCGGCGAGTCGGCGTGGACGCGCACCCAGCAGCCCGACGGCACCCCCGGCGACTGGTACCTCCACCTCTTCGCACCGGCCCAACCCGACCTCAACTGGGAGCACCCCGCCGTCCGCCAGGAGCACGAGGAGGTGCTGCGGTTCTGGTTCGACCGGGGCGCCGCCGGGTTCCGCATCGACTCCGCGGCCCTGGCCATCAAGGATCCCGGCCTGCCCGACGTGGAGACCCTCGGCGACCGGCCCCATCCCTACGCCGACCGCGACGAGATCCACGACCTGTATCGCTCGTGGCGGCGGATCGCCGACGGGTACGACCCGCCGCGCGTACTCGTGGGCGAGGTGTGGCTCGAAGACGTCGAGCGGTTCGGCCACTACCTGCGCAGCGACGAGCTCCACGGCGCGTTCAACTTCGACTTCCTCGCCGCGCCGTGGACCGCGGCGGCCCTCCGGCGGTCGATCCGCTCGACGCTCGCCCATCATTCCGCCGTCGGCGCGCCGGCGAGCTGGGTACTCGCCAACCACGACGTCACGCGAGTGGTCACCCGCTACGGCCGTTCCGACTCGTCGTTCTCCTTCGCCGCCAAGCGACACGGCACCCCCACCGATCTCGAGCTCGGAACGCGACGGGCCCGGGCGGCGATCCTGCTGGCGGCGGCGCTGCCCGGCACGCTCTACGTGTATCAGGGCGACGAGCTCGGGCTGCCCGAGGTGGAGGACCTCGGGCCCGAACACCGGCACGACCCGATGCACTTCCAATCCGGCGGCGTCGACCCGGGTCGGGACGGCTGCCGGGTGCCCCTGCCCTGGTCGGGCACGTCTCCGCCGTACGGATTCGGGCCGGCCGGGTCGGCGCCGTGGCTCCCCCAGCCACCGGACTGGGCCGACCGCACCGCCGAGGCCCAGACCGGCGACCGGAGCTCGATGCTCACCCTCTACCGGGATGTCATCGCCCTGCGCCGGAACCTCCGCCACGAGACCGCTGACCTCGTCTGGCTCGACGGCGACGACGACGTGATCGCCTTCCGGCGCGGCGCTGTGGCATGCGTCGTCAACTTCGCCGACACGGCCGCACCTTTGCCGGCGGGTGCCGTCGTGCTCGCCAGCGGCCCGCTGGTCGACGGCGGCCTCCCGACCGACACCGCCGCCTGGATCCAACTCACCGACCCGCCCACCAGCTACGACCCGACCGAGACAAGGGGAACCTCATGAACACATCACGCACGAACCGGCGGCGGCGCCACGGCGCCCTGCTCGCCATCCTCCCGGGGGCCGCGGCCATCGCCGGTGGTCAGCTCGCCGACGGCACCGCCTCGGCGACCACCGCCGAGGAGGTGACGATCTCGGTGAGCAACCTGCCGCCGAGCACCGAAGCTGGCGCCCGCGAGGCGTTCCTCGCCCGCGTCGAGCAGTTCGAGGCGCTGCACCCGAACATCGACATCGAACCGTCCGAGTACGAGTGGGACGTCGCCACGTTCGCCGCCCAGCTCGCCGGTGGAACGATGCCGACCGTCTTCCAGATGGCGTTCACCGACACGACGGGTGTCGTCGAGCGCGGCCAGGTGTCCGACATCAGCGCTGAGGTGGCCGCCCTGCCGTACGCCGACAGCTTCAACCCCAACGTCCTGCGCGTCGCCCAGGACGCCGAGGGCAACACGTACGGCATCCCGATCGCCGCCTACGGCATCGGCCTGCAGTACAACCGGGCCCTCTTCGAGGAGGCCGGTCTCGAACCCGACGCTCCGCCGACGACCTGGGAGGAGGTCCGCGCCGCGGCCAAGGCGATCTCCGAGGCGACCGGCATGGCCGGGTTCGCCCAGATGACCCAGAACAACACGGGCGGCTGGATGCTCACGACGCTCAGCTACGCCTTCGGCGGGCGCCTCCAGGAGCTCGCCGAGGACGGCTCCGTCGACGTCACCATCGACAACCCCGGCACGATCGCAGCCCTCGACTACCTCCACGCCCTCCGATGGGAGGACAACTCGATGGGGTCGAACTTCCTCTTCGACTGGGGCACGATCAACCAGGCGTTCGCCGGTGGCCAGATCGGCATGTACATGGGCGGATCCGACGTGTACAACAGCCTCGTCACGGAGAATCAGATCGATCCCGACACGTACGGCCTCACCGTGCTGCCCCTCGAAGGACCTGACGCGGGCGTGCTCGGTGGCGGCACGATCGCCGCCGTCGTCGCCGACGCGACCGACGCTGAGCGGGCCGCGGCCGTGCAGTGGATCGACTTCTACTACATGGCCAAGCTCACCACGGAGGAGGCCGCCGTCGCCGACGCCGAGGCGCTGGCCGCCAACGACGCCCCGATCGGGACACCGGCGCTGCCGATCTTCAGCGCCGAGCAGCTCGCCGAATCCGACGCCTGGGTCGCCGACTTCGTCAACGTGCCGCAAGCGCAGATGGCCGGGTTCCGCGACAACATCGGCGACCAGCCGCTGATCCCCGAGCCGCCGGCGTCGACACAGGAGATGTACGCCATCCTCGACACCGTCGTGCAGACGGTGCTCACCGACGAGGGTGCCGACATCGCCGCCCTGCTCGCCGACGCCGATGCCGAGGTGACGGCACTGGTCGAGGCGGCTGCCGGCTGACCACGATGCGACTGCTCCCGGACGACTGCACCACGGCCTCGACCACCACGGCGGTGGCGGGCCGGGGCGCGGCTCGTCCGGGGGCCGACCGGTCACCGTCGCCGACCCGCTTCCGGCAGCGCCGCCGGGCGACGGCGAGCCATCCGCTCACCACGTTCCTGCTGGCGCTGCCGATGCTGTTCGTCTTCGGCTGCTTCGCCTGGTGGCCGCTCGTCCGGGCCGGGATCCTCAGCGTGCAGGAGACCAATCTCGTCGAAGCCGCGCAGTGGACCGGCCTCGACAACTTCCGGCGCGTGCTCGACGACCCCTTGCTGTGGACGGCGGTGAAGAACACCGCCTGGTTCGCCTTCCTGGCCCTGGTGTTCGGCTACCCGCTGCCGATCATCCTCGCCGTGTTGGTGGGCGAGTTGCGCCGGGGCCGCGGGCTGTACGCCGGCCTCGCCTACCTGCCGGTCGTCATCCCGCCCGTCGCGTCGATCCTGCTGTGGCGCGTCTTCTACGACGCCTCACCGCGCGGGACGTTCAACACGATCCTCGGTTGGATCGGTCTCGGGCCGTACCCGTGGTTCCAGTCGACGACCTGGGCGATGCCGTCGATCGTCCTCCTCGCCACCTGGTCGTCAGCGGGTGCGACGGTCATCATCTACCTCGCCGCGCTCACGGCGGTGAACACCGAGCTGTACGAGGCGGCCGAGGTCGACGGTGCATCGCTGTGGCGCAAGGTCTGGCACGTGACGCTGCCGCAGCTGCGGACCGTGCTCTTCGTGACACTGATCCTGCAGCTGATCGGGACGTTCCAGCTGTTCACCGAGCCCTACCTCCTCACGCAGGGCGGACCGGCAAACGCCACGATGACCGTGGTGCTGCTCCTGTTCCGCTATGCGTTCGGCGCCGGGGGCGGCGGGGACTACGGCGCCGCCGCCGCCCTGAGCCTGATGCTCGCCGCGGTCCTCGCCGTGTTCACCGCGGTGTACTTCCGCCTCACCAAGAGCTGGTCGACGAAGTGACCCGGGCGATCATCTCGCCGCTCGATCGGCAACGGCGCGGCGTGCGCTGGACACTGCTGGCCGTCCACGCCGGGCTCCTCGCGGTCCTGGTGGTCGTCGGGCTCGGGCCGCTGTTGTGGCTCGCCAAGTCGGCGGTCTCGGAGACGCGCGACACGCTGACGAAGCCGATGAGCCTGTGGCCGAGCGGTGTCGACCTCGACAACCTGCGCCAAGCATGGGACGACGCCGAGATCAGCCGGTACTTCGTCAATACGGTGAAGATCGCCGTCGGGTCGTGGCTGTCGCAGCTCTTCGTCGCCGTGACCGGCGGCTACGTGCTGGGCATCCTGCGACCGTGGTATGCCCGCATCGTCACCGGGGCGATCCTCGTGACGTTGTTCGTTCCTCCGGTCGTGCTGCTGGTGCCGATGTTCCTCACCGTGCTCGACATGCCGCTGACCGGCACCTCGCTCCTCAACTCGTACTGGGCGATCTGGCTGCCTGCGGGCGCCAACGCGTTCAACGTGATCCTCGTCAAACGCTTCTTCGAGAACCTGCCGACCGAGATCATCGAAGCAGCCCGCGTCGACGGGGCGGGGCCGTTGCGGCTGTTGTTGTCGGTGGTGTTGCCGATGTCCAAGCCCGTGGTCGGCGTGGTGTCCGTGTTCGCCGTGCTCGTGTCGTGGAAGGACTACCTCTGGCCGCTGATCGTCCTGCCCGAGCCGTCGATCCAGCCGCTGTCGGTCCGGCTGCCGCTCGTGCGCGACACCCTGCAGCTCGACGTGTTCCTCGCCGCGCTGGCGATCTCGACCGTGCTGCCGATCGCCTTCTTCATGATCTTCCGCCGCTTCTTCCTGAGCGGGGACGGCATGAGCGGCGCCGTCAAGGGCTGACCCGTTCCGAGATAGTGCCAGGCACTATCTCGGAACGGCGTGAGCGGCGATGCGTGGAGCTGTTGCGTTTGAACCGAACGATCGGTACAGTCCTCGCATGGCCCCTCGCCTCGTCACCGACCAGCAGCTCGTCGAGCGGCTGACGGGACTGTTCCGGCAGGTCGGCTACGAAGGCGCCAGTCTGAACGCGATCGCCGAGG
Source organism: Desertimonas flava (assembly GCF_003426815.1). Taxonomy (GTDB): domain Bacteria; phylum Actinomycetota; class Acidimicrobiia; order Acidimicrobiales; family Ilumatobacteraceae; genus Desertimonas; species Desertimonas flava. The sequence goes on along the minus strand of NZ_QKYK01000002.1, from coordinate 253,223 downwards.
CCACCGGGCTGCAGAAGTCGAGCTTGTACCACCGGTTCCCGGGCGGCAAGCAGCAGATGGCCGCCGAAGCCAGCGCCGCCGTGCTCGACGAGTTCGCCTCGTCCGTCCTCGCCCCCGCCGGCCGGGACGATCCACTCCACGAGCGCGTGGCGGCCATCGCGGCCAACCTCGATCGGTTCTACGACGGCGGAGCTCGCTACTGCCTGCTCGACATGCTGTCGGTCGGCGAGCCCGGCGTCGACGCGGCAACCAACCTCGCCGCCGCTGCCGCCGCCTGGATCGACATCTTCGCCGCGCTCGCCCGCGAGTCCGGCGCCGACGCCCCGACGGCGCTGGCCCGAGCACAGGACGCGGTTGCCGCGATCGAGGGTGCTCTCGTCGTCTCCCGAGTCACCGGTGACCGCGATGCCTTCACCCGCGCCGTCAGGCTGCTCCCCCAGCGGCTCCTCGGCGAGGCCGCCGCCTGATCCGCGCGCCAGCCACCAGCCACCAGCCACCACGATCCATCAACCAGCAACCACCGACGTCCACCATTTGTACCGGACGTTCCGTCCAAGGAGAATCCAACTCATGTCCACCACCGAGAGCAAGACCCCCGTGCTCATCGTGAGCGATCCCGCGGGCGACTTCGATCGGGCCGGGCACGTCGCCAGCGTGCGAGCGCTCGTCGACGACGGCTACCGGATCTTGTCGTTCTGACATGCAGCAGTACCTCGACATCACGGTCGGCGACGCGGCGGCTCAGCACCAGCGCCGCCGCGGTTCGTTCGACGGCTACGCCCGGATGAGGGCGTCGGCGCCACCACGAGGTTTCGGCGACACGGAGATCGACTTCCTCGCTCGTCGCGACAGCATCTACGTCGCGTCCGTGACGGACGACGGGTGGCCGTATGTCCAACATCGCGGCGGTCCGGCCGGGTTCATCAAGGTCCCCGATCGCACCCACATGGCGTGGGCCGACCGCACCGGGAACCGGCAGTACATCACCGCCGGCAACCTGGACCGCGACGACCGGATCGCCGTGATCGCCGTCGACTACCCCAACCGCACCCGCCTCAAGCTGCTCGGTCGCGCCCGATTCGATCCCGACCCGACCCCGGCCTCCCTCGAAGCGCTCGGCATCGACGGTCGCCTCGAAGGCTTGGTCACCGTCGAGGTGGTGGCGTTCGACTGGAACTGCCCGAAGCTCATCACGCCACGGTTCACCGCCGAGGAGGTGCGGGCGGCCACCGCACCGCTGCGGGAGCGGATCGCCGAACTCGAGGCGCAGCTCGCATCGGCGGCGTCCGCGAGGTGACGATCGTCGCGTGCGACCACCGTCACCGGAGGTGCCGCGTGCTCAGCGGGGGCGGTACGCCGACGGGCCGGCGAGGACGACGCGATAGCCGTCGAGGTCGCGCAGCCAGATCTCCATCTGACGGGCGTTGGGGTTCTCGTGCGGTTCGGTCTCGACGGTGACCCCCGCCTCGCGGCAGCGGGCGACGGCAGCATCGAAGTCGTCCACCTCGAACCACAAGGCAACCCCGTTGCCGAGCGGGACGGCCGGATCGCCGATCCTCGCGTGGTGGTGGGGATCGCCGAGATGGTGCAGCTGCATCACGATCTCCCCGTCGACCACGAGCTGTTCGTACTCGTCCCCACCGTGCCCGCTCTCGGCGCCGAGCACGACCTGGTACCAGCGGCTCGACGCGGCGACGTCGGACACGGCGATCATCGTCTGGTTCCACAGCGCCATCGCCGCGACGTTACGTCGCCAGGAGATCCGGCCGCGGCGGTCCGCGCCCTGGCGTTCCGATCTGCTGTTTTGGCAACGCATCGTGCCGTTCGTCGGGACGACGGGCATGATCCAAGCATGGCGCACGACCCTGACACGCACGATGCCCACGACCACGACGACCACGACGACCGTGACGGCCATCACGCTCACGGCGGCAACGACGATCCGCAGGAGCGAGTGGCCGTCGCCTGGCACGCGGCACGCTGGCTGCCCGTCGCCTACCGGCTGACGAAGCCGCACCTGCCGCCGGCCCCCGCCGTCGTCGTCGACATCGGTTGCGGGACGTTCGGGGGCATCGTCCCGGCGCTGCTCGGCGACGGCTACGACGCCGTCGGCATCGATCCCGGCGCCCCGGCGACCGACCACTATCGCGTCGCGCCGTTCGGCGAGGCCGAACTGCCCGGCTCGGTCGACGCGATCACGGCCTCGCTGTCGCTGCACCACGTCGACGACCTGGAGGCTGCGGTCGAGCGGGCCGCCAAGGCGCTCTCGCCCGGAGGCGTTCTCGTCGTGCTCGAGATGGACTGGCCGGCGTTCGACGACGCCGCCGCCGAATGGTGCTTCGCCCGCCTGCCGGTGCACGACTCGGGCGTGCCCGCCGGCTGGCTGGCGCAACAACGCGAGAACTGGCTCGAGTCGGGCACGTCGTGGACGGACTACCGCACCGAGTGGGCGACCGGCCACGGCCTCCACCCCGGAGACCGGATCCGTCGCGCGCTCGACGCCCACTTCGAATGCGTCGAGTCGGCGCCGATCCCCTACTACTTCAGCCAGCTCGTCGACGGCATCGGGCCGGACGAGGAACTGGCGGCCGTCGCCGCCGGCGAGCTCGCCCAGTCGACGTTCCGCTACGTCGGTCGGCCCCGCTGACCCAGCGCCCGCCGCGGCGGTACTCGGGAAGTGCTCACCGAACGGGTCGCATTCGGCGCGCTGGGTCGGCACTTCGTGCACACCTCGGCGGGCGGCTTCAGGCGATGACGGTGAGGCGCACGCGCGCCCTCGAGCCGGCGTCGAGGCGCTCTGCCGTCCGTACGGCCTTCTTCACCGGCAGCACGTACGTGGCCCGCTTCGAGTCCGGGAACACCGAGGTCTTCCAGCTCGACGAGCCGACAGTGACGTCCACTCGCAGCGACCCGAAGCCAGCGGCGCGGTGGCCGTAGAGAGCCTCGATGTCGTCGGCGATGTCCTCGGGAACGCTGACGAAGTGCCACGACCCACCGTCGGCCAACCAGACCTCGGCGTCGAACTCGAAGGGGTCCGCGGTCGCGACGTCGTCCATGCGGTGAGTATTGCGCGAGGTCCTAGCGTCGGGCACATGCCACGCACGATCGCCACCGCCAACGTCGTCGACCGCCACGACTTGCTCGCATTCATCCGGCCCCGCCACCGCGTCGTGCTCACCACGACGCGAGCCGACGGCCGCCCGCAGTCGTCACCTGTCGCCGCCGGTGTCGACGATGACGGCCGGCTCGTCGTGTCGACCTACCCCGAGCGGGCCAAGACCGCCAACGCTCGGCGCAACCCCGCCGGCTCGGCCCTCGTCCTGTCGGACGACTGGAACGGTCCGTGGATCCAGGTGTGGGGTCGCCTCGAGGTGATCGACCTACCCGACGCACTGGAGCCGCTCGTCGAGTACTTCCGGTCGATCTCCGGCGAACATCCCGATTGGGACGAGTACCGGGCGGCGATGGTCGCGCAGGGCAAGTGCCTGCTGCGCCTCGAGATCGAGTCGTGGGGCCCGATCGCGACGGGCGGCTTCCCCGCCCGTCTCGCCGACGGCTAGCACCGGCCTGCCAGCGCCGGCCCGGGTCCGGTCGGCGCGTCGCATCGGTGTGGTCCTTCGCCTCTACCCCAGGTCGCTCGACGGCGGGACCATTCGCCTAGACAGCGATCCTCGACACGAGGCGCGGGCGCGGCTCGGAGCGGACCGCACGACGAAAGGAGCGCGCAATGCGTTCACAGTCTCATCGACGCGTGCGCAGCTGGGCCCTTGCCGGAGGCCTCGCTGTCGGCGGTGTCGCTCTCGCTGCGGCCGCCGAAACGCCGGTGATGGCATCGGCCGGCGGCTCGGCCCAGGCGCAGGCCGCCGATGTCTCGATCGGTGAGATCACCATCGACGCCTCGTCAAACAGTCCACTCTTCGAGGGCCTGGTGGCCCAGCTGAACGGCGACACGTTGATCGACGGCGAGAGCTTCGTCACCGATGCAGCCGACACGCCGGACGCACCATACGGAGTCGTCGACGACCAGCTGGCCGCGGCAGAGATCCCTGCGGTGAGCCCGGTGGTGTCGCTGAGCGAGCTGACCGTGCACTCCGCTCGCGCGACCGACGCCGCCTACTCCACGTACTGGCAGTCGTACCACGACGGGCTCGAAGCCCTCTCCGGCATCGCCGTCGCCTCGGCTCGACTTGGCACGATCCCGATCCTGTCTGCTGAGGAGATCACGTCCCGGGCCGACGCTCGCGTCGACGATCTCGACAACGGGTCCGTCGACCCCCCGACGGCAACCGCAGACGTCGCGACCTTCTCCATCGGCGGCATCCCGTTCGGCCTCGTGCCCAACCAGCCCATCACGAGCGAGTTCTTCCTGACCGACGCGCAGCTCGAAGAGGTGACCCGCGGAATCGCCGACCTCCCGTTCGACGATCTGACCGTCCTGTCGTGGTTCGGTTCGATCACGGTGACGGCCGAGTCCGCGACCACCGTCGGCAGCGACTCGGCCACCGCCGTCGGCCTGCAGGCCGTCGCCACACTCGACCTCCACGTCTCGCTCGGAAGCGGGCCGGCCGCTCTGCGCTCGCCGGCGAGCGGTGTCCGGGCTGCGGCACAGGTGACTCCGGTGCTCGAATTGAACGCCACCGGCACGCTGTTCGACATGGCCCTCGCGGCGAGCGAGGTGTCCCGTCCGCAGGGTGAGCCGGCCCCGACCACCACGACGACCACGCCGCAGATCCCGCCCACCGGCTCGACGTCGGCGCCGTCGACGATGGTGTGGGCGCTGCTCGTGACGGGCGTCGGCGTCGCTGTGGCGTTGCTCGCACGCGGCGGACGCCGCCACGACGCGACCCGCTGACCTGGACGGAGTTCGCGGCCGGGGCCGAATCAGCCGAGTCTCCATCGGGGGCTCGGCTGGTGCGGGATGTCCGGCGACATCACACGAGCGCCCCAGGCAGGAATCGAACCTGCGGCCTACTGCTTAGGAGGCAGTCGCTCTATCCGACTGAGCTACTGGAGCGGGCGTCGCCAGCCTACGACAAGCGGATCGGACTCGGATGCCCCCCGTTCGAGCACTCCGGGGGCGTCGAACCGGGAGTTTTCCGGGCGACGGCCGCCACGGCGATCCGTACCGTCGCATCCATGGCCCCGAACGACCCCTACCAACTGCAGTGGAACCTCAAGCCGAAGATCGAGGCCCTGCGCGCCGAGGCGGCGAGCGCGCGGGAACAGATGGCTGCCGGTGTCGGCGCCCGCCGGTCGGAGATCGGCATCGCCCGTGATCAGGCCGCTCGCGAGCAGCAGGCCGCGGAACAGGCGGCCAAGGCCGCCGATCAGCAGATCGAGCAGGCGCGGCGTCTCTCGCAGGAGGCGGCGAAGGAGATCGCCGAACTCGAGGCTGCCGCCGTGGCCGCCGAGAAGCGGGGCGACCATGCCGACGCCGCCGAGGACCGCGAGATCGTCATCGGCCGGCGCACCGAGATCACCGAGCACGAGGCTCGAGCGCGTCAGGCGACGCTCGACGCCGCCGAGCACCGCAGCCAGGCGGCGACCCACGCCCAGCGAGTCACCGAACTCGACGTCGAGCGCCGGGACGCCACGCTGCAGGCGCGAGCCGCCGAGGCGGAGCTGGACAAGCTCGACCGGCAGGCCGACCTCCTCCAGCAAGCGCGCACGCAGTACCAGCAGGAGTCGATCGGCGTCGGCGACGGCTCCTCGGCGGGCGCCGCGGCGCTGATCGCCCAGGCCGCGGCGATCTCGATCGATCGCAGCATCATCCGCACCGTCGTCCCGTCGTTCCCCGACGCGACGCCGGGGTACGACGACCCGCCGCCCCCGCTGCCCGACGGCGCCGAGTCGGACGACGCCTCTGCCTCCGAGGATTCCGGCAACGACACCGACCTGATGAACCCGAGCGACGTCGACGGTGTCGGCGTGCCCGACTCCGGTGACGACACCGACCTGATGGACCCGAACGACACCTCGAGTGAGTCCGCTCCCGACGGGCCGGGCCAGGACAACGACACCGACCTCATGCGTCCTGACTCGCTCGGCGGCGATGTGGGCAACGACTCCGACCTGATGGATCCGGCGACGCTCGGCGACGACAACGGCCTCATGTCACCCTCCGAGCCCGGTGCCGATCTCGGCGACGGCGGGGCGATGGCCGACCCCGTGTCGATGGAGACAGATGTCGCCGATTCGGGCGCCGCCGGCGAGTTCGACAGCAGCAGCGTCACGATGTTCGACACCTCGATCGACGAGTCCTTCGACAGCGCGCCCGACCCGACGTTCGGCGTCGACGCCGGCGGGTTCGCGGCCGACGAGGGATTCGCGGCCGACGTCACGGCTGACGTGTCCGGGTTCGACGGCGGCGAGTCGTTCGACAGCGCCGACTCGTTCGACTCCTTCGACGGCTGATCATCCGACGGGATGTGCCCGGCACATCCGGTCAGGCACTCACGCGGTGAGGGTGGCGCCGAAGAGGGCCTCGAGGGCGGCGTCGTGGCGACGAGCGCACGCCTCGTCGTAGACGGGCGTGTCGGCGAGGACGAACCCGTGGGCTGCGGGATAGGTCTCGATCGTGTGGTCGACCCCTGCGTCGCTGAGCGCGGCGGCCAGCCGCTCCTCCTGCTCGGCCGGGAACGACCGGTCGTCGCTGGCGGCAGCCACGTAGACGCGCGCCCTGGTGGTCGCGGCTGCGAGGTGCGGGCTGTCGGGGTCGTCCGTGGCCAGCTGCCCGCCGTGAAACGAGGCGGCGGCCACGATGCGGTCGGGGAAGCGCCCGGCGGCCGCCAGCGAGATGCCCCCACCCATGCAGTAGCCGGTCGTGCCGACGCGGTCCCCGGCGACCGCCGGATGGGCCGACAGGGCATCGAGGAACGCCGCCGTGTCGCTCAGCGCCATCTCCTTGGACAGGCTGAACACCATCGACATCAGCCGGTCGCGCTCGCCGGCATCGCTGAAGACGTTCTGCATGTCGAACGGGGCGTACTCGCCATGCCGGTAGAACATCTCGGGCACCAGCACGGCGTAGCCGAACGCGGCGATGTTGGCGGCGACGTCGACCATCGCCGGTCGGACGCCGCCGGCATCCATGTAGCAGATCACCCCCGGCCATGGACCCTCCCCGTCGGGGGTGACGAGCGTGGCGGGGCACACGCCATCGGTGGTCTCGATGTGGAGGATCTCGGTCGGCATCGCCCGATTCTTGACCGGCACGGTCCCATCTGCGCAATCTGACGTCCCACCCGCGGTCGCGCGGGGCCTCCGTCAGACGCCGCGAGAGAGGCGACTACGGTGCGCCCATGCGACTGACCCGCCGGCAGATCCTCCAGGGCGGCGCCGCCACCGCCGGCCTCGTCTTCACCGGCGGCACGTCGACGTTGTTCTCCACCACCGCCGGTGCGGCGTCGGGTCGCCCGGCATCTGCCCGGCGGAACGCCGTCCGTTCCTGGGCCAACGGCTACGGCGACCTCGTGCCCGATCCGGCTGGCGTGCTCGACCTGCCGGCGGGCTTCACGTACCAGATCGTCTCGGAGTCGGGTGGCCCCCTGACCGGCGGCGCCGGGGTACTGCCCGACGCGTTCGACGGATCCGGGCTGTTCGACATCGACGGCCGGCGCTTCCTCGTGCGCAACAGCGAGCAATGGCTACCGCCCGACCACGAGCATCACGTGATCGCCGCGCTCGAGCTCACCTACGACCCGGCGGCCGTGGGCGGGACGACGACGACCGAGCTCGACGACGCCCACGGCGTCGTCGCCGAGTACTTCAGCCTCGGCGGCACCGTCGCCAACTGCGCCGGCGGCAAGACACCGTGGGCCACCTGGCTCACGTGCGAGGAGACCGAGTGGCGGACCGGCGAGAACGGCCTCACGAAGGATCACGGCTTCGTCTTCGAGGTCGATCCCGTGAATCCGTTCGCCAACCTCAACCCCACGCCCCTGTACGGCCTCGGCCGGTTCGCCCACGAAGCTGCGGTCATCGACCCGACCACGGGCATCGTCTACCTCAGCGAGGACGCGAGCGAGCCCAACGGGCTGCTCTACCGGGCCCTGCCCTCGCGTCCGCTCGGTGGCTGGGCATCGCTGCGGGCCGGAGCGTCGCTCGAGGCGCTCGTCGCCAAGGACGGGGGAACCCTCGTGGGCGACCTGTCGGTGTACTCCGACGTCGGCACGGTCCTGTCGGTGGGCTGGGTGCCGGTCCCCGACCCTCTGGCCGTGGAGACCTACACGCGCACGCAGCTGGACGAGGTGACCCGGGCGCGCAAGCTGGAAGGCATGTGGTTCGGAGACGGTGCCGTGCACGTGGTCAGCTCGTTCGCCCGTCTCGGCGACGGCTCGGCCCAGGAACACGACGGGCAGATCTGGCGCCTCGACCCGGCGGCGAGCACCCTCGAGCTCGTCGTCCGCTTCGGGCTGAACGATGCTCCTGAGAGCGATGCCATCGACGGGCCCGACAACGTCACGGTGTCACCGTGGGGTGGGCTGTTGGTGTGCTGCGACGGCGCCGGCGCCCAGCACCTGTTCACGGTCGCCCCCGACGGCAGCACGAGCATCTTCGCCCGCAACGCCCGTGACGCCAGCGAGCTGACCGGCGCCAACTTCAGCGACGACGGGTCGACGCTGTTCTTCAACATGTACGACCCGGGCGCGACGTTCGCCGTCACCGGGCCGTTCGCCGGGGACGACACCGGCGGCACCGCTCCGGACACGGAGGCGACGACGCCCTGACGCGGCGGCCCGCCGTCAGCGCCCGGCGGCGAGCCCGCGGACGAGGGCGGCGACGGTGGCCGGGGCGATGTGGTCCCAGTCGAACTCGCCGTCGTGCTCCATGCGCATCTCGAGGCTGACGAGCCCGTGCTCGCACGCCCAGAGCCCGACGGCGACCTGGTAGGCGTCTCCTGCCGGGATCGCCCCCTCGTCCATCGCCGCTTGCACCCGCTCGACGACCCGGCTCAGCGAGTCGAAGGCGACCGCCTTGGCGTGCTCGGAGGGTTCGAAGTCGCGGACGGCCTGGTCGAACATCAGTGAGTAGTACGTGGGATTGGCGCGAGCGAAGGCGCGGTAGGCCTGCCCGCACCGCCGCAGGTTCTCCAACGGATCGTCGGTGAGCGGGAAGTCCTGCATCGCTTCGCCGAGGCGCCGGAAGCCGTCGATCCACAGCTCGTCGAGCACACCGACCTTGCCGCCGAAGCGCGAGTACACGTTCATCGTGCTGACCCCGGCGGCGGCGGCGATCCGCCGGACCGACAGCGCCGAGGGACCTTCGGCGGCGAGCAGGTCGTGGGCGGCCTGGAGGAGCGCAGCGCGGGTCTCGTCCGCACCGGCGCCCGCCGACGGGCGCGGTGGAGGGCCCTGGTCTCGGGCAGCGGTCGGCGGCGCATCCATGGCCTGTTCACCGTACTGCGCCGTCGGTGTGTCAACCGTCATGCAGACAATGCTATCGCGGTGTGATAACACTGTGATAGCAACGTGATCACCGTCACCGTGCCTCGATCACGCCGCTCCCACCCCACCCCCACCCCGACAAGGAGCACATCGTGTCCGCACCACCCGCCTCGGCCGCACCGCCGACGCTGTCCACGAACAGCTCAGCCCACCGCAATCGGTGGGCGATCCTCGGCGTCCTCTGTCTCGCCGTGTTCGTCGTCGTCCTCGACGGCACGATCGTCAACGTCACCCTCCCGTCGCTCGTCACCGAGCTCGGCGCCTCCAACCGCGACCTGCAGTGGATCGTCGACTCGTACGTGCTGGTGTTCGCCGGGTTGCTCATCGCCGCCGGCAGCATCGGCGACCGGTTCGGCCGCAAGGGGGTGATGCAGATCGGCCTCGCCCTCTTCGGCGGATTCTCGGCGCTCGCCGCGCTCAGCGACTCGCCCACCGAGCTCATCGGCTGGCGCGCCGCCATGGGCGTGGGTGCCGCCCTGCTGTTCCCCGCCACGTTGGCGATCCTCGTCAACGTCTTCACCGCCCCGAAGGAGCGGGCCGTGGCGATCTCCGTCTGGGCCGCCACGGCAGGGGTCGCCGTCGCCCTCGGACCGGTCACCGGCGGCTTCCTCCTCGAGCACTTCTGGTGGGGCTCGGTGCTGATGATCAACGTGCCGGTGGTGATCCTCGCCATCGTCGCCGTCGGCCGCATCGTCCCCACGTCACGGGACGCCACCATCCACCGCTTCGACCCGCTCGGCACGGTCTTGTCGATCGCCGGCATCGGCGTGCTGGTGTGGGCCGTGATCGAAGGCCCGGAGCACGGTTGGGCATCGGGCACGAGCATCGCCGCCTTCGCCCTCGCCGCCGTCCTCCTCGGCACGTTCGTCACCTGGGAGCGCCGCATCGATCACCCGATGCTCGACGTGCGGGTGTTCTCCAACATGCGCTTCACGGCCGGCAGCCTCGCCGTGACCTTCGCCTTCTTCGCCCTCTTCGGATTCGTGTTCGTCGTGACGCAGTACTTCCAGTTCGTCCGCGGCTACGGCACCCTCGAATCCGGCGTGCGCACCGTGCCGTTCGCCGTCTTCACGGGGTCGATGGCACCGCTGTCACAGAAGCTGGCGAGTCGCTTCGGCACCAAGGCAATCGTCGTCACCGGCCTCGTCTCGATGGCGGCGGGCTTCCTCATCGCCTCGCTCAGCGCGGCGGCCGACACGCCGTACTCGATCGTCGTCGTGGCCATGTTCTTCATGGGCGGCGGCCTCGGACTCGTGCAGGCGCCGGCGACGGAGTCGATCATGGGCTCGCTGCCCCCGGCGAAGGCGGGCGTCGGCTCGGCCGTGAACGACACGGCGCGAGAGCTCGGCGGCACGCTCGGCGTGGCGATCGTCGGCTCGGTGTTCTCGTCGATCTACTCGGCCCGCCTCGGTGACGCCCTCGCCGGCACTCCGGTGCCGCCCGAAGCGGTCGGCATCGCCCAGGAGTCCGTCGGTGCCGCCAAGGTGGTCGCCGAGCAAGCCGGTGTGCAGGTCGGCCCCGACGCGGCGAACTTCATCAACGACGCGATCAACACCTCGTTCATCGACGGGTGGCGGGTCGGGTCGTGGGTCTCGGTCGGCGTGGTGCTGCTCGGCGCCCTCGTCGCCTGGCGCTTCCTCCCCGCCCGGGCGGTGGAGAGCACGCCGGACCCGGTCGCCGAGCTCACCGACGGTGCCGAGACCGACACCGCCGACGAAACGGAAGCAACACTCGTCAGCGCCTGAACGCGAACGACGATCACCGCGTGGACCCGACGGTTGGTGCCAGGCACCAACCGTTGGGTCGCGTCGCGAGGTGGGGCGCGGCGACCGTCAGCGCTTCGAGAGCAGCTTGCGGTTCTTGAACTTGGCCTTGAGGTAGTCGCCGTTCATCTGGGCGATGACGTCGATGCTGATCTCCTTCGGGCAGGCCGCCTCGCACTCACCGTGGTTGGTGCAGGACCCGAAGTACTCGTCCATCGTCTCGACCATCGCCTCCGAGCGCGACAGACGCTCGGCCTGGCCCTGCGGGAGCAGGTTGAGATGCGACAGCTTGGCGCCGGTGAACAGGTTGGCCGCGCCGTTCGGGCAGGCGGCCACGCAGGCGCCGCACCCGATGCATGCCGCGGCGTCCATCGCAGCGTCGGCGACCACTTTGGGGATCGGCGTGATGTTGGCGTCGGGGGCACCGCCGGTGGGCGCGGTGATGTAGCCGCCGGCCTCGACGATGCGGTCGAGCGCAGCGCGGTCGGTCATCAGGTCCTTGATCACGGGGAACGCCCGGGCTCGCCACGGCTCGACGACGATCTCGTCGCCGTCGGTGAACTTGCGCATGTGCAGCTGGCACGTCGCCGTGCCCTTCTGCGGCCCGTGGGCCTGGCCGTTGATCATCAGCGAGCACGTGCCGCAGATGCCCTCACGGCAATCGTGGTCGAACGTGATGGCCTCGTTGCCCTGCTCGATGAGGCGCTCGTTGAGGATGTCGAGCACCTCGAGGAAGGACGCCTCGTCGCTGATCTCGGCGATCTGATGGGTCTCGAAGCGACCGGCGTCGGCCGGACCGTTCTGCCGCCAGATCTTCAGGGTGAGGTTCTTGATGGTGTGCGTCATCTCACTGCGTTCCCCGGCCATGCAGGCCGCGTGAGCGGTCGCTCGAACCTCGGGACGCTCGCTGCGCTCGCTGATCTCCGTACAGGCTGCTCACTTGTAACTCCTCTTGGCGAAGTGGGCGTACTCGTAGACGAGTTCTTCCTGGTGCCGCGTCGGGCGCATCGGATCGCCCGTCCACTCCCAGGCCCCGACGTGGGCGAAGTTGTCGTCGTCGCGCTGCGCCTCGCCCTCCTCGTCCTGGTACTCGGCACGGAAGTGACCACCACAGCTCTCGCGCCGCTCGAGCGCGTCGCGGCACATCATCATCGCCAGCTCGAAGAAATCGTCCACGCGGCCGGCCTTCTCGAGCGTCTGGTTGACGCTCGTGTCGGGACCGGTGACCCGCAGGTCCTTCTGGAACTCCTCGTACAGGGCGGGGATCTCCGACAGGGCCTTCTCGAGTCCTTCGGCCGTGCGCTCCATGCCGCAGTAGTCCCAGACGATCTTGCCGAGCTCGCGATGGAAGTAGTCGGGCGAACGGGTGCCACCGATCGACATGAACCGCCCGAAGCGCTCCTTGGCCTCCCGTTCGGCCTCGGCGAAGGCCGGGTGGTCGGTGCCGGGGACGGGCTTGTTGAGCTTCGGAGCGAGGTAGTTGCTGATGGTGTAGGGCAGCACGAAGTAGCCGTCGGCGAGGCCCTGCATCAGCGCCGACGCTCCGAGGCGGTTGGCGCCGTGGTCGGAGAAGTTGGCCTCACCGGCGCAGTACAGGCCGGGCACCGTGGTCATCAGCTCGTAGTCGACCCACAGCCCGCCCATCGTGTAGTGCGACGCCGGGTAAATGCGCATCGGCACCTTGGTGGGGTTCTCGCCGGTGATCCGCTCGTACATCTCGAACAAGTTCGAGTAGCGCTCGAACACCACGTCGTAGCCGAGTCGCTTGATCGAGTCGGAGAAGTCGAGGTAGACGCCGTTCTTCAGCGGGCCGACGCCGCGGCCGGAGTCGACGGCGCGCTTGGCGGCGCGGCTGGAGATGTCACGCGGAGCGAGGTTGCCGAAGCTCGGGTACAGCCGCTCGAGGTAGTAGTCGCGCTCCCCCTCGGGGATGCTGTCGGGCGAGCGGGTCTCGTCGGGGTTGGTCGGCACCCAGACGCGTCCGTCGTTGCGCAGCGACTCGGACATCAGTGTGAGCTTCGACTGGAAGTCGTCGGCCTGCGGGATGCAGGTCGGGTGGATCTGCGTGTAGCAGGCGTTGGCGAAGTAGGCGCCCTTGCGGTGGGCCCGCCACGCCGCGGTGACGTTGCACGCCATCGCGTTGGTGGACAGGAAGAACACGTTGCCGTAGCCGCCGGTGGCCAGCACGACGGCGTGGCCGGCGTGGCGGCGGAACTCGCCGGTGAGCAGGTCGCGGGTGATGATGCCGGCCGTCTCACCCTCGACGGTGACGATGTCGACGAGCTCGACACGATTCCACAGCTTCACGCCGCCGAGGCCGATCTGGCGGGCGAGCTGCTGGTAGGCGCCGAGCAGCAGCTGCTGGCCGGTCTGGCCACGGGCGTAGAACGTCCGCATCAGCTGGGCGCCGCCGAAGCTGCGGGTGTCGAGCAGACCGCCGTACTCGCGGGCGAACGGCACGCCCTGGGCGACCATCTGGTCGATGATGTTCACCGACACCTGGGCAAGGCGGTACGTGTTGGCCTCGCGGGAGCGGAAGTCGCCACCCTTCAACGTGTCGTAGAAGAGGCGGTGGATGCTGTCGCCGTCGCCGCGGTAGTTCTTGGCCGCGTTGATGCCGCCCTGGGCGGCGATCGAGTGGGCCCGGCGGGGTGAGTCGTGGAACGTGAACGCCTCGACGTCGTAGCCGAGCTCGGCGAGCGTGGCCGCGGCCGACGCGCCGGCCAGACCGGTGCCGACGACGAGCACCTTGAACTTGCGCTTGTTGTTCGGGTTGACGAGCTTCGAGTCGGCCTTGAAGTTGTCCCACTTGTCGGGGACGGATCCGGCAGGGATCTTGGCATCGAGTGTGACGGTCATGACGGGCTCCCTACAAGTGATTCGCTCATCGTCAGATCTCGATGATTCCGGCCTGCACGGCGATCGGGAACGACACGTTGCCGACCACGATCAGCGTGGCGATGCCGATCGCTGCTGCCCTGCGCCACTGGTTGAACCGCGGCGAGTTCCAGCCCATCGTCTGGAACATGCTCCAGAACCCGTGGAACAGGTGGATCCCGAGGGCGATGTTGGCGACGATGTAGAGGAGCGACACCGGGATGCGCGACAGGCTCGCATCGACGTTGCGGTACACGGCGCCACGCACGAAGTCGGGGTTGACCCAGCCCCACGTGAAGTCGGCGAGGTGCCAGAGGATGAACAGCAAGACGATGATGCCGCTCCAGCGCATCGTGCGGCTGGCGAAGTTCGCCACCACGTAGTCCCGCGACGACTTGTAGCCGACGGGCCGGGCCTTGCGGTTGATCACCGTCAGCGAGTACGCCGCGTGCAGGTGCAGGGCGACGGCGCCGATGAGCACGAAGCGCATCAGCCAGAGGAACACCGTGCGAGGCAGGATCGGCACGAGGATCTCGCGCAGGAACTCGCCGTAGATGTCGATGTCGTACACCCGCTCGCCATGGTGGTTCACCAAGCCGATGTACATCTTCAGGTTCCCGATCATGTGCACGACCACGAACCCGACGCCGATCAGCCCGGTGATGGCCATGACGTACTTCTTCCCGACGGCCGTCGAGTAGAAGTCGATGAGGAAGGGCTTGCGCTTGCGTTGCTGTGTCGCGGTCGCGCTGACCGGCCCCCGGGTGACCACTTGCGTCATGGCCAGAACGGTAATGCCGAGGGTACTGCCCGCCCGAAATCGGGGCAGGTGAGTGCCGTCACACCACGAAATCGATCAGCTGCTCGACAGCGCCGACGAGCTCGGGACGGAGGTCGGCGTACGAGGTCACCTTGTTGCGCAGGCGCGGCCAGAAGCGCTCGAGGTCGGTGCCGAGGGCGGCGCACATGCCGGCCTTCCACTCGACCCCGCGCGGCACGTCGGGCCACGCCTCGAGGCCCATCACCTTGGGCCGGATGCCTGCCCACACGTCGACGAAGGGGTGGCCGGTGACCAGCACGTGCGGCGAGCGGATCGCCGACACGACGCGCTGCTCCTTCGATCCTGCCACCAGATGGTCGACGAGGACGCCGAGGCGGCGCTTGGCGTCGGGCGCGAACTCGGCCACGGCGTCGGCGAGGTGGTCGATGCCGTGCAGCGGCTCGACGACGATGCCGCCTTCTCGCAACTCGTCGCCCCACACCAGTTCCAGCAGTTCGGCGTCGTGCTTGCCCTCGACCCAGATGCGACCGCCCGCGGCCACGCGGGCGGCTCGTCGCTCCCCGGCGATCGATCCGGAAGCCGTGATCCGGTCGGCGAGGCTGGCGTCGCGTCGCACGGCCGGGCGGCGCAGCGTGACCGGCCTGCCCTCGAGGAGGAAGCCGCCGTCCTTCCAACCGAAGTGACGCAGCTGGTTGCGGCGGTCGCGCAGCGTGACGGCCTCGGAGGTCCACTTCACGACGTCGCCGACGAAGCCGCTGGCGCGGTCCTCGATCACCATTCCCATCGCCACCTCGACGGTCGGATACGTCGGCCGCTTCTTCGAGTCGGCGAAGTCGTCGAGGATGTCTCTGGGGTAGCCCGTTGGGCCCTTCGATACACGCACGGGCCGAGTGTGGCAGGACCGCCCGCCGCGAACGCGGAGCCCGGTGGATCCGGGGCCGGGGTCAGATCTGCGTCACTCGGCGCCGAGAACGAAGCCGTCGGAGCCTCGAGGCCAGAGCGTGGCGTCGACGACGGCGTCGACGGGGATCGGACCGTAGATGTGCGGGAACAGCTCGCCGCCGTCCACCGCGGCCTCCTCGACGATCGGTGAGTCGATCCGGGACCGGTCGATCGTCAACAGCACGAGCGCCGGCAATTCGGCGTAGAAGCGGTTGGCGGTGGCCTCCACCTGATGGCGGTGCGAGCAGTGGATGAACCCCTCGTCGGCGAGGCTCCGCCCCCGCGTGCTGCGCTCGTACGTACCGGCGGCCGTGGCCGACTCCCACTCGTCGGGCAGGGCGATGTGGAACAGCGGCGCAGTCACCCCGCCAGTGTGCTCGCTCCGAGATAGTGCCTGGCACTATCTCGGAAGGGATCGCCAGCCCTCGGGGGTCAACGCCCAGTCGGCGACGGTCCCATCGGGGAAGGCGAACGGCGCGCGCACGCCGGTGTGGGCGAAGGCCGGCGGCAGCACGACCGGGCCCAGTTCGTCGGCCCATCGATGCCAACGATGCGCCGGTGCCTCGTCGAGATGGAGCCCGGCCCCGCCCGCCAGTTCGATGACGCCGTGCACCACGCCGGCCTGCTCGTAGCCGTCGGGTACCGGCGACGGGGCTGCCGTGGCGTACCACTCGAGGTCGAAAGCGACGGCCGTCGGCGTGCCGTAGGCGCGACCGAGGGCGTCGTCGGGGTCGTCGAGCGCCGTGGCGTAGGTCTCGTTGGACACCGTCCACTGTTCCATCGGGGCGTCGCACACGTGCTCGGCCCACAGCCCGTCGCCCTTGACGAGGAGCGGGTCCGGCCGGGGCGGCACGTGCCAGTCGGCCACGTGGAGGAGCGGTGCACCGGGACGAGCGACGGCCGCCCAGTACCAGGACGTTACGGCCGCGCCGTCGCGCAGGATCCGGTAGCCCGACACCACGCCGATCGGTTCGTGCGTGTCCGGTGGCAGCCAGCACGTGAACAGCCACTCCTCCACGACAGCGTCGTCATGGCGACCCTCGGCCCGCCGTTGGTCCCCGTCGACGCTCATCCGCGGCACTCTGCCACAACGACGCACCTCACGGTTGGTGCCTGGCACCAACCGTTGGGTCGGACGTCGGGCAGACTACGAGGGTGACGCGCTACCTGAGCCTCGACTGGATCGACGCCGTCGCCGACCGCATCGCGGCAAGCGACGAGCTCCAGACCCTCGCCCAGCACCACGAGGTCGGCATCACGCAGGTCGTCACCGAGGGCCCGGAGGGCGACGTCACCTACCACCTCCAGGTCGGCGACGGCAGCGTCGGCTTCGGCGCCGGCCCCGCCGAGCCCGAGCACGTGCGGATGGAGCAGACGTGGGAGACCGCCGTCGGCGTGGCCACCGGCGCCATCAACGCCCAGGACGCCTTCATCAACGGGCGCATCCTGCTCACCGGCGACCAGCAGCGACTGCTCGACGCCCAACCGGTCTTCGGCGCCCTCGACGAGGTGTTCACCGAGGTTCGCGAGCACACCGACTATGGCGAGGTCACCAGCGACGATGGTTGAGGTGACCGATGCCTGAGATGCCCGAGGTGCAGGCCCACGCCGAGCGCCTCACCGCCGCCTTCGCCGGCGACGTGCTGCAACGGTTCACGCCGTTGCAGTTCACGGCTCTCAAGACGGCGACGCCTCCGCCCGACGCGGCGTACGGGCACCCGCTCGTCGAGGTCGGGCGGCGCGGCAAGTACCTGCTCGTCACGTTCGAACCGGTCACGTTCGTGGTCCACCTGATGCAGGGCGGCCGGCTCCTCGTCGACACGAAACACTCGGCCAAGCCGCGCGGCGGACAGGCGCGCTTCACGTTCGCTCCCCGACCCGACGACCCCAAGCCGCCGGCACTCCTGCTCACCGAGCAGGGCACCGAACGCCGCGCCGGGGTTTGGTGCGTGCCCACCGACGATGCCTTGACCGTGCCGCCGCTCGACAAGCTCGGTCCGGAGGCGGCGACGATCGGCGCCGACGAGCTCGCCGAACGCCTCGCCGAACTGCCGTCCACACGCATCCACGGATGGCTACGGGACCAGCGCGCAGTCGCCGGCATCGGGCGGCGCCTCGCCAACGAGGTGTGTCACCGGGCCAAGCTGTCGCCGTTCGCGATGAGCCGCAAGCTCGGCGCCGACGGAGCCGCCCCGCTCGTCGCGGCGATCCGCGACGCCGTCGAGGAGGGCCTCGCCGAAGAGCGCGAGCGACCCGACATGAGCTCGTCGAAGGACCGACCGTCGCGCGTGCACGGGCGCACCGGCGAAGCCTGCCCCGTCTGCGGCGACACCGTCCGCGCCGTCGAGTACTCCAGCTACACGGTGAACTACTGCCCGACCTGCCAGACCGCCGGCAAGATCCTCGCCGACAACACCACCTCCAAATTTCTAAGGTAATCACGACGCGCTGAGCAGCTCCCACAGGTGGGACTCCAGAAGGGAGTCCCGAGCAGCCGAGGAGCCAGCGCAGCCAATGACGGCGAAGCGACAGTCGAACGTCCGCACGGGCACACCCACGCTGTTCTGGCGCGCGGCGATCTACGCCCGGATCTCGTTGGACAAGGTCGGCGAGGCGGCCGGTGTCGGCCGACAGATCGACGCCTGCCGCCACCTGGCCGACCTGGAGGGCTGGAGCGTCGACGAGGTGCTCGTCGACAACGACTTGAGCGCCTACTCCGGTGCGTGCCGCCCCGAGTACGAGCGACTACTCGACCTCGTCCGCCGGCGCGAGATCGACATCATCGTCGCCTACCACCCCGACCGCCTGTACCGGCGGCTTGCCGACCTCGTCGAACTGACCAAGGTGGTCGCCTCCGCCGGCGTCGAGATCCGGACGGTCGCTGCCGGTCACGTCGACCTGAACACGGCGAGCGGCCGGTTCACCGCCCAGGTTCTCGGGGCGGCGGCCGAGCACGAGTCCGCCCGCATCGGCGAACGCGTCAGCGCCAAGCACCACCAGAACGCGGAGCGCGGCAACGCCCGCGGCGGCGGCCGCTCCTACGGCTACCGGCGGGTGGCACAGGGCCGCATCGAGGTCGTGTCGGAGGAGGCTTCAGTCGTTCGGGAGGCCGCCGCCCGAGTGCTGGCTGGCCATTCGCTCGCGTCGATCGTCGTCGACTTCAACGAGCGCGGCATCCCATCGGCACACGGCAAGAAGTGGCGGCCCGGTTCGCTGGGCATGATCCTGCGGTCAGGTCGGATCACCGGCCTACGGGAGTCGAAGGGCACGGTGGTCGGCGAGGCGACCTGGGAGCCGATCCTCGACCGGGCGACGTGGGAGCAGGTGCGTTCCCGGCTCGCCCATGCGCCCATCGGTCGCCGCCCGAAGGTCAACCTGCTCGCCGGGATGTGCCGGTGTGCCGAGTGCGGATCGGTGATGGCCGCGGTCAGCGAACGCATGGACAAGGAACTCAAGCCGGGCCAGCGCCCACCGCGTCGCACGCTCGCGTGCGACAAGGCGAACCGGCACGGTTGCGGCTCCAACACCGTCAAGGCCGACTACGTCGAGCAGATCGTCGTCGACTACGTGCTCGCCGCGCTCGAACACACCGACATCGCGACCGCCCGAGCTCGTCGAGCCGGCGGCGACGCCCACCAGCTGGTGGCTTCGATCGAGACCGACGAACAGTTTCTCGCCGACCTTGCGGCGGACTACGGCGCGCAGCGGATCAACCGTGCGCAGTTCCTCGCTGCGCAGGATCCCATCCATGCTCGCCTGCTGCTCGCAAGGCGACGACTCGACCAACTGACCGTCGACCCCAGTCTCGACGGCACGGCCTTCGAGGGCGTGACAGCCGGCAGCTGGGATCGCCTGGACCTCGACCAGCAACGTGCCCTCATTGGCCTGTTCGTCGAGCACGTGGTGATCCGGAAGGGCAAGCGAGGCCGCTACTTCGACCCCAGCCGGGTCGAACCGGTGCCGGTCGAGCACGGCGTCTCATGAGGCAACGAACCCCGAGCCGCAGAGCCCCTCGCCACCTCGACGGTGCAGCGGGGCGGGGGCGAACCGCGCCGTCACTGCAACACTGACACTCTTGATGTGATCGGTCCGAAACGGCCGGGAGGGCGGCGCCGCTTCCACCTCACGACTTCGATGTCACACCCCGCGTTCATACTGGTGTGACAACCGAGATCAGAGGAGAAGACGTGTCCACATCCGACCAACAACGCAAGCGCCTGTTCGAGGCGGTGACCAGAGCTGAGGTCAGCTACGAGCTGGCGAAGCAGGCCGCCTCCCGGCAGGGGCGAACTGCGCCGGTTCGCCACAAGTGCTTCATCTCGTACCACGGCGCAGACATCGTGGGCGTGACCGACTTCGTCGAGAAGTTCAACGATGTGTTCATCCCACGGGTCGTCGGCGTCTCGGACAGCGACCACTTCAAGGACCCGGTCAGCAGCGAGGACGAGGAGTACATCAAGCAGCAGATCGGATCGAAGTACCTGTCCGACTCGACCGTGACCATCCTGTACGTCGGTAAGTGCACCTGGGCTCGGAAGTTCGTGGATTGGGAGCTCTCCTCGAGTCTGCGGAACGACCCTGTGAACAAGCGGAACGGCCTGCTTGCCCTCACACCGGCCGATCGATCGACCAACACGTTGCCCGATCGATTCGCCGACAACTGGGCCAAGGACGGATCCCGCTACGCGCGCTACCACTACTACCCGCAGTCTGCAGACGATCTGCGTGGCTGGATCGAGGACGCCTTCAAGGCGCGCGACTCGCGATCGAATCTCATCAACAACAAGCGCGCGCTGAGGAAGATCAACTCGGCATGCCCCTGATCGAGAACCGCTATCCCGAGTTCTACTGTCGCGCCGACGAGCACTCCGTCCGGTGGCAGCGGCGGTACCTGAGGACTGAGAAGGTGCAACTCGCGGCGCTCCTTCTGGCCGCCGGTGTGGGTTCGCTCGCCGGACCACCCGCGTTGGTCGTGCTCCTGTTCGGCACGGCGCTAATGGCGCAGGTCTACCGGCTCACCTCACGCGCTGACGAGAAGTGGTGGAACGGTCGAGCAGGTGCTGAGTCTGCAAAGACGGCCGCATGGCGATTCGTGGTCGGCGGAGAACCGTTCGGCATTCACAACCAGCAGTCGGAGATCGAGCTCGCGACCCGCATGGTCGAGGTGGCCCGTGAGGTGGCCCAACTCATGCCCGTGCCTGTCAACGGCGCCCACGTCACCGACGAAATGCGAACCCTCCGATCTCGACCGCTCGCTGAGCGCATCGATGCCTATCAGTCCGAGCGGATCCGCTCGCAACGCTCCTGGTACGCAGGCAAGTCAGAGTTCAACTCCAAGAGAGCCACCATCTGGTCGCTTGTCGGCGTTCTTTCCTCAGGATTGGCGCTCGGCTTCGGCGTCGGCGCTGCGATCTACGACTGGGATCTCGACGCCGTTGGGCTCTTCTCCGCCATCGGCGCATCCGTGGCGGCTTGGATGGCAGTGAAGCAGTACCAGACGCTGGCGCGCTCGTACGCAGTTGCCAGCGCGGAGCTTGGGGCCATCGACGTCAAGATCACCGGCAACCCGGCTTGGGAAGAGGCCGCCTGGGCATCGTTCGTGAACGAGGCCGAGGAAGCGATCAGCCGAGAGCACGTGTCTTGGCGAGCATCCCGGGCGGTCTGAGCTCCATCCCGGGCACTCCCAGCCCCAGCCTCGTCCGAGCGCTTGCGCGTACTCCCCTCGCCCTTCCGGCCACCGAACCAGGTCGGTCGTCGGAACGAGCTCCGTTGGAGCCTGATCGACTCCGCGACATATCAGATCAGCCCCAGCCGCTTGGCGGCCGCCTCCAGATCGGTCCGAAACTCGCCGAGGCCTTCAAGGGTGTACATGCCATCGATCTGGTTCGATGCCCGCAGGTCGTAGATCCTCCGCAAGTCGTTGAGCCGGCTCTTCCAGCCGATCCCGTCGATTGCCGCCATCACGAACTGGGTCGGCAGTCGCTTCTCGGCCATCTCCTCGACCTCCCGCACAGCGTCGGTGAGCTTCGAGCCGGTGGAATCGAAACCCTTGGCGGCAACGACGATGAGCGCATCCTTGCCCCCTGCCGGGATAGCCAGATCGCAAGGAGCAGTCTGACCATTGCGGCCCTCGAATCGGGTGCGGGTCGCAGATGGGAGCTTCAGGTCGGTAGCTACCTGCTCGATCTCGTCCTCGACGCGCCGGCCCGTGGCACCTGCATCTGTTGCTGTCCGTCGTGTACCAGCGCGCGCGACAAGGACGTCCCCGAAGTCGTACGTCCGGGACCGCTGTTCGTCAACCAGCCGGACAACGTCGTAGTTGTCGTCGAGCATCGCAACAACCTCTGCTGACCTCTCCCGCGCGAGCGTTATCCAGCCAGACGAGCCCAAGTGGTGGCGGAGGATGTTCTTCAGCTTCTCGCGGGTGAGCCCCACCGCCAGCCCGAGCACTGGGACTGCATCGGCCTCACCCCGGATGAACTCGGCCAGGCTCGCTCGATCGATGGTGCCAATGGCGGCCAGTTGCGTGGCGACGGTACGGATCTCTTCGCTCTCGGCCGTCGGGACGGTCGGGTCGAATGGATTGCTGAGTTGACTGAGCGACTCGACGTAGTGGTCGAAAGATCCGACTGTCATCGACCGATGAAGAGGTACTCGACGGCTTCTCGCCGTGACGCGGCCTGATGCGTTCCGAAGTGGTAGCGGTGATCGATTCGACGAACCTCGACTTCGCTCTTCACCTCGCCGAGGAGGCGCTCAATCGTTTCCGCGTCAGGCACTGCATTCGAGGAGTAGGACAGCACGATCGTCGACTCGCTGAACCTCTTGAACGTGTCCCGCAACGCGTCGACGATCGTCCGCTTGTAGCTGAACGGAGTGAACCTCTTGGTGAGCTTCTTCGTTCGGGTGTCCTCCATGATCTCAAGGCCGCGCCAATACACGCTCAGCCCTTCGAGGAAGTGGTAACGCTTGATGTAGCAGTTGTCGTCCTTCGGTGGCGCGTACGGCGGATCAAGGTAAACGAGGTCGAAGCCAACGGGATCGATTTCGAACACGTCCGATTGGATGGCTCTGCACGGTGCTCCGGTGCCGAAGACAACTGAGTTGTACGCCGCAGCCGCTTCGACGAAGTGCTCGCGAAGCGGAAGCCTGAGATCCCGCCGCCCGTCGTCGTAGCGAAGGTCGGTGAACGTGAACACCCCTCGCGGTTGCTTCCGCGCTGCGGCGAGGACGAGAGAAGCGATGGCGATACTTCGCTTGGCGCCGTCAAGTCGATCGATATGCGACCACGCCGAGTCGAGGAACACACGGTCTTCGTGCGTGAAGTAGAGCCCGTCGAACTTGGTCTGGATGAAGTCCCGATCGTCGATGGCCGGACCCGTCAACCGGGCAACGTCGTCGTCCGATAGCGTGACGTCATCGTTGGCAACCGTGGCATCTGCGATGACTGTCGGGAAGGCGAGGAAGTCATTCGCCGTCACCGAGTAGCCCATAGCCTTCAGGGTGTAGGAGACGACCCCGCTTCCTGAGAAGGCATCCAGGGCCGAGCCGCCTTCGAGCTCCGCAAACACATCCGCCAAATAGGGAACAAGCCTGTACTTCGACCCCATGTACCTCAGCCGCGGGAACGCAGCCGATGCCTCGGCGGCCCTGGCAGCGGAGGACTGCGGTGCGGTCGTTGCCATCTCGAACAACCTAGGCGCATTGGCGCCACCGCTCGGTGATCGACGGTGAGAATTCGGCTTGGCCATGTTCATCCTCCTGAGATTCGGGGGTGCGGGCCGTAGGCCGATGGGCTGGGCAAGCCAAGCTGCTCTTCAGTATGACCGTCCCCTGTGACACCGTTCCCGCGGAGGGGAGCGTGTCCTCGCCGGGCCGCAGAGTACGGCCGAGCGCCGCTAGCACAACCACGTCCCGGACTTGCTCCCGCCTGAACTCCCGGCGTACCAGTGGTGGAGGCCCTCCGAGCACCCCACGCTGGGCTACCGCACCCGGGCCATCGGGCACCAGGGCTCGCCAACGCATCTCGCCTCGCGAACGCCGGCTGCAACGAGAACGACTGAAGCCCCAAAGCCGCCTGGGCTGGCCTGGACCCGGCCGACCTGTCAACGACCGGCTTCCGCTCGCGTGTTCGCCAATCGCTGCATCGCAGCACTTGGCACCGCCCCGCCGAAGGCCCCGGCTCACGTGCAGACCGTCCCGGTGATTATCTGTGAGTGCTGCCCGATCTTGCTCCCGATGAACGATTCGGTCGGTGCGCCTACCGCACCATCGAGCGAGTCGGCGACACCCATGGCGGCCGGTCCTCTTGCAAACTCGACCATCGCGCCGGTTGCCGACGATGATCGGCGACGGCACGACCTGTCGCAGATTGCGGCGCAGCGGGGTGCGTTCAAGGGCATGCGTGCCGACTCATCATCGAGGCCCACCGAAGGCCCGACGATCGTCGGGGTCCGTTCCGGGATCGTGCTCGATCCGAGGCTCGTGGCCACGTTCCGGGCGGTCGCTGCTCGCACCGACATCGCCCAGCGGGTGCTGACGATCCTCGAGCCGGGTCAGGGATCGATGGCACCAGCTGCCGCCGGCCGACACCGACGCTGACGCTCGGCTCACCCGCCGCGTGCTGGGACGCGTCCGACGAACGGGAGTGTGTCCGGTGGTACGTTTCGAGCGGAGCCAATCAGCGCAACGGCGAATACCTGCGGATCGAACTCGCCGACAACACGACCTCGAAGTTCCTCAAGTAGCCGTCGACCACGTTGCGCCGGCGCAGCGCCGACCGGCACCGCACGGCCGCGTGGGGCGTTGTGATGGACTGGGGCGATGGATGTCGCCGGGCTGCTGCTCGAACTGTACGGACGGATCCCGCCGCTGGCGAAGGACGCCGTGGACGGCGTTCCCGTCGATCGGCTCACCGAAACGCCGCGGGACGGCACGAATCCGATCGGCTGGCTCGTCTGGCACCTGGCGCGCGTCCAGGACCATCACATCGCCGAGATCCTCGACGCCGACCAGATCTGGGCCGGCGGCCATTGGGCCAGCCGGTTCGGGCTCGACCCCGACCCGGCGAACATCGGCTATGGGCACACGCCTGCCGACGTACGCGAGGTGCGAGCGGAGTCGGGCGATGCCCTGCTCGACTACCTCGCCGCCGTCGACGAACGGACCCGGGCGATGCTGAGCGACCTGACCACGACTGACCTCGACCGCATCGTCGATCGGCGGTGGGACCCGCCGGTCACCCTCGGCGTCCGGCTCGTCAGCATCGCCGACGACAGCCTGCAGCACGCCGGGCAGGCCGCCTACCTGCGCGGCCTGCTCGACCTCTGAGCGATGGCCGGTGACTTCGACCGCTTCGTGGGGCCCCTCGACCCGGCGGCATTGATCGTCACGGCGGCCGTCGAAGGGGAACGGTCCGGTTGCCTCGTCGGCTTCCAGGCACAGTGCAGCATCGACCCCCCGCTGCTCGCAGTCTGGGTGTCCCACGCCAACCACACCCACGGCGTGGCGGCGCGGGCGACGCACCTCGGGGTGCACGTGTTGAGCGACGACGAACGCGAGCTCGCCGAGCTGTTCGGCGGCACGACCGGAGACGAGGTCGACAAGTTCGAACGGTGCCGCTGGACACCCGGTGCCTTCGACGTGCCGCTCCTCGACGACTGCCCGCGACGCGGCGTCTTCGAGGTGGCCGCCCGGCACGACGTCGGCGGCGACCACGATCTGTTCGTCCTCGCCCCGGTCGACATCACGACTGGCAGCACCGGCGACACCGCATTGCGCATCGGCGCCATGGACATCGAGCCCGGCCACCCCGTCCCACCGGAGTGACGGAGCGGCGACGCGGTCGACGCGGTCAGGCGGGCGGGCCGGACGGCGGGGGCAGGGGCTGGCCGGGGGCGGCCGCCGGTCCGGGCGGGGGCGGCGACGACGCCCACTGCGACACCTGGCCGTAGGTCCCACGGCCCGAGCCGTGGTCGCCCGGCGGCAACGTGCTGACCGGCGACGAACCCTCGTAGCGGGGATAGGTGTCGGTCATCAGGAACTCGTAGGCCGTCAGGTTGAGCGAGAAGCGGTGCACCCGAACGGCGAAGTCGAACATCCCCCGGGGCATGCGGCCGGTGAAGAGGATGGCGAACCAGCTGATCAGCACGACCACGGCGAGGCCGATGCCGAGCACCAAGAGAATGAGCAGCGCCGGGATCACCCAGATGATGCGCAGCGCCGACGTCAGCCGGTTGGCCGGCTCGACGTAGCCGTGGTCGAAGGCGACCGGCTCGTCGCCCCACCCGCCACCGAAGCGGGGCCACACGTCGTGGGTGAGGTAGGCGTAGGAGTTGACGCGGCTGGCGTAGGCGAGCCACGAGCGCTGGAACTCCCAGATGCCCCGAGATCGCTTGCCGGTGAACACGGTGACGAACCACTGCCCGATCGTGGCGAACTGCACGGCGTAGCCCCACAGCCCCAGCACGATGGAGTGGGGCAGCACGGTGAAGTAGCGGAAGAACGTCGTGAGACGATTCAGCCCTTCCCGATACTGCACATCGAACGTGACGGCCTGCCCTGATCCCCCGTTGGTCATGAACGAACGGTAGCGATCCTGGCCGCGACGTTCCGCGATATCCGCGATCCGGCTAGCGCATGCGGCCGAGCCGGCGCAGGTCGCCGAGGCTCGATCCGAGCGTCGACCTGACGACTCCGCCCACCAGCACGAGCACGCCGATCGTCATCAGCACCCCACCGCCGGTGATCACGGCCGACGACGTGATCCACGGCTTCGCCGACTCCCAGAGCGAATCGGCCTCGTCGATGCCGATCGACGACACGGCCGGTGCCTCGCCGGCGACGGTCACGGCGTACATGCCGTCGGTCGGTGCGGTGAACTCGTAGATGCCCACGGCGTCGAGCCCGGGCGTGCTCGACAACCGGTCATGCCCCGGCTGCTCGAGGACGACCACGGCGCCGTCGGGACCGGTGATCGTGACCACTGGCTCGGTGAACGGAATACGACTGACCGTGTAGCCACCGGCGTCGGAGGACATCCCGCTCACGGCGACCAGCGTGTCGCCGAGGGCGACCACCTGGTAGCGATCGGCGTCGAGCTCGACGGTGCCGTTGCCGGGCACGCCGACGCTGAGATCGAGATCCCGTTGCGGGTCGATGCCGTCCTGGACGGATTCGAAGGCGTTGACGCCCATCAGGACGAAGCCACCGATGAAGGCGGCCACGCCGACGACGAGTACGGCGATGCCCAGCCTGACGAGACCGCGGCCGCGACGGCGGGTCGGTGACGCAGTGGTCGCCGCGCCGAACCCGAGGTCGTCCGCTCCGATCGCCATCCGTAGTGATCCGTTTCGTCCCATGGTGACGATGGTGACGATGGTGTCGCGCCGGCGCATCGGGCACCTCCTCATTCGATGCCTTATGCCTGGCTCGTGCGGCCCCCAGCCGGCGGAGGGTTACCCTCCTCGCCGTGCCGATCCACCTGCGCGCCGACGCCGGCGACTACGCCCCCGCCGTCCTCTGTCCTGGCGACCCGCGCCGGGCCACCTACATCGCCGAGACGTTCTTCGATGCCGGCGCCCGGTTGGTCAACGAAGAACGCGGGATGCTCGGCTACACCGGCACGTTCGAAGGCCGGCCGATCAGCGTGCAGTCCACGGGCATGGGGTGCCCGAGCGCCGGCATCGTGTACGAGGAGCTCGTGCAGTTGGGCGTCACCCGGATGATCCGCGTCGGCACGTGTGGCGCCATCGCCGACGGCCTGCAGATGGCCGACACCGTGGTCGCCGTCTCGGCGTCGGCGGTCGACACCACCGCGCTGCAGTACGCCGGGATGAACCATGCGCCGACGGCGACGTTCTCGCTGGCGACGGCGGCCATGCGGGCCAGCAGCGAGTCGGGGGCCCGCACGCATGCCGGCGCCGTGATCACCAGCGCCCTCTTCTACGATCCCGATGAGACCAACATCGCCACGTGGAAGCGCCTGGGGCACCTCGCCATCGAGATGGAGGCGGCCATGCTCTACACGATCGCGGCCGTGCACCGGGTGGAGGCCCTGGCGATGATGACCGTCAGCGACCTGGTGTCGACGGGCGAGAGCATCCGCATCAGCGAGGACGAGCTCAAGCGCGGGGTCGACGAGATGATGAAGACGGCCTGTCGGATCGCGGTCGAGGACTGACCGCTACTGGCGGCCGCCGTTGCCGGGACCGTCGGCGATCGGTTCCAGCACGGGACGGATGACGTCGAGCGCACCAGCGGCCAGCTCGCCGCTCGCGGCCCACTCCTCGGCGTCCTCGAGCAGCTCCGCGGCCCGGTCGCTGGCTTTGCGCCCGCGGCCGAGATCCTCGAGACGCTCGATGATCTCGGGCGTGCGTGATCCCGACCCGCCGGGGTCGGCATCCAGCCATGCGACGAGCTGATCCACCGTCTGGGGCGTCTCCGCCGCCTCGTCGCCCGGACCAGGGCCAGGAGCGGCCGCGGCGGGCGGCGCAGGCGACGTGTTGGTCGTCGGCGGCGTGGTGGGCGCAGTCGTCGGTGGCGAGGTCGTCGGAGCCGCGCTCGTGCTCACCGGGCTCGTGGTCGTCGCGCCGCCGGTCTCCGGGTCATCGTCTCCGCCGATGACGACCAGCGTGGCGACGACTCCTGCGATGAGCGCGGCCGCCACCGCAACGAGCCACCATCGCCCGCCACCGGCGCGCGGCCGTCCCGTCGGCATCACCTCGGTGGCGGCGAGCGGGACGGACGATGCGGCGCTGGGACCCGATCGGGCGAGCGCCGCCTGCATCTCGCGCGCCGAGACGAATCGGCGTGCCGGGTCCTTGTCGAGGGCGCGGGCGACCACGGCGGCCAGCGCAGGTGACGTCGACGGGGCGGCGGCGCGGACGTCGGGGGCCGGCTCGTTGACGTGCGCCATCGCCGTGGCCATCGCCGATCCCTTGTCGAACGGCGGGCGGCCGGTGAGCATCTCGAACAGCACGATGCCGACCGCATAGACGTCGCTTGCCACGCCACCGGGCTCTCCGGCGAGCGTCTCCGGCGCGAGATACTTGGGGGTGCCGAGGTGCTGGCCGGTCGCGGTGAGACCTCCGGTGACCTCGTCGAGGCGGCGGGCGATCCCGAAGTCGGCGAGCTTGACGTCCCCGTTTGCGCCGAGCAGCACGTTGGACGGCTTCACATCGCGATGCACGATGCCGGCGGCGTGGGCCTCGGCGAGCGCCTCGAGGACCGCGGCAGCGACTCGAACCGCCTCCGGCTCGGGCACGGGACTGGAGGCGATGCGGTCGGCCAGCGTGATCCCGTCGACGATCTCCATCACGAGGTAGATCGAGCCGTCGCCCTCGCCCGCGTCATGGAGGGTCACGACGTTGGGATGGCGAAGGCGCGCCGTGGCGCGCGCCTCGCGCACCACCCGCTCCCGCTCGGGGGCCGCGAGACCCTCGACAGGCACGAGCTTGATCGCGACCTGCCGGTGGAGGCGGGTGTCCCACGCCGACCACACGGCACCCATGCCTCCGGTGCCCACCAGCTCGGTGAGCTGATAGCGCTCTGCGAACAGCGACGCCACCGGGACGACCATAGCCAGGCCGTCCCAGGGGTTGGCACCGGCCTAAGTTCTCTGGTAGAACTCAGGGGGTGACGGTCACCGCATCCCCACTCGAAGGTTCCACCGTTTCGTTCGCCTCCGCCATCCAGGTCACGCCGGACGGTCCCGGCCGCTTCGCGGCCGATCTGAGCCCGGCATGGGCGTCGCTCGTGGGCATCCACGGTGGCTACTGCTCGGCCATCGTCGCTCGAGCGATCGCCGCGTCGGTGACCGACCCGGCGCGCCCGACCCGCAGCGTCTCCACCCAGTTCGTCAGCGTGCCGGCGCCCGGGCCCGCCGAGGTCGATGTCACCATCGAGCGCTCCGGCCGGACCGCCACGTTCGCCCGGGCCCGGCTCACCCAGGAAGGCCGTGTCCGCCTCGTGGTGTCGGCCGTGCTGGCCGGCGGGCGCCCTGGCACCGACTACGACGATCGCCCCCGGCCCGCCATGGTGCCCGCCACCCCGCCCGCCGGACTCGGGCGCATCGCCCCGCCCCCCGAGGCGATGCGCCCCGACCGGGTGAGCCACTTCGACAACAGCGAGCTCATCCTCGACCCCGACACGGTCCCGTTCGGGTCGCAGGACCGCTCGCGCCTGGCGGGCTGGCTCCGCCCCCTCGATGGAGAGGCGATCACGGCCGAGTGGATCGTCTGCGCGATGGACTTCTTCCCGCCGGCCGTCTTCTCCCGCCTCGACCATCCGGTGCCGGCGGCGACGGTCGACTTCACCGTCCACGTGCTGGCGTCCGACCTGGGGGCCCTGGCCCCGGCCGGCGCCCACGTCTACGCCGAGATGGAGGCGACGGCCTCGGCCGACGGCTACACCGTCGAGTCGGGCCGCATGTGGGCCCCCGACGGAACGACCCTCGCCACCTCGCACCAGCTCCGCCTCGCGGGCGGCTGACGCCGGTTCCCTCGTTGCCGCCGGAACGCGACCGGAGGGGTCGCTCGCACCCGTGGGCACGAGCGACCCCTCCGGACCGCGACTGACTCAGATCAGGTCAGATCAGGCCGAGTTCGGCGACGGCGTCGCGCTCCTCGACGAGCTCGGCGGCCGAGGCGTCGATCTTGCCCCGGCTGTAGTCGTCGATCTCGAGGCCCTGGACGATCGAGTACTCGCCGTCCTTGCAGGTGACCGGGAAGCTGGAGATGATCCCCTCGGGCACGCCGTAGCTGCCGTCGGACACGATGCCCATCGACACCCAGTCGCCCTCGGGCGTGCCGAGCGACCACGACCGGATGTGGTCGACCGCGGCGTTGGCCGCCGAGGCGGCCGACGACGCGCCGCGGGCCTCGATGATCGCCGCGCCGCGCTTGGCGACGGTGGGGATGAAGGTTCCGTCGACCCACTCGTGGTCGCCGACCGCCTCGTAGGCGTTCTTGCCGCCGACCTCGGCGTGGAACAGGTCGGGGTACTGCGTCGTGGAGTGGTTGCCCCAGATCGTCATCTTCTTGACGTCGTTGACGCTCGTGCCGAGCTTGGTGGCGATCTGCGTCACGGCCCGGTTGTGGTCGAGGCGGGTCATCGCCGTGAAGCGGCCGGGATCGAGGTCGGCGGCGTTGCGCTGGGCGATGAGGGCGTTGGTGTTGGCCGGGTTGCCGACGACGAGCACCTTCACGTCGCGCTTGGCACTGCGCGACAGCGCTTCGCCCTGCGGCTTGAAGATGCCGCCGTTGGCCGACAGCAGGTCGGACCGCTCCATGCCGGCCTTGCGCGGCATCGCGCCCACCAGCAGGGCGACGTCGGCATCACCGAACGCCACGTCGGCGTCGTCGGTGGTGATGATCTCGGTGAGCAGCGGGAACGCGCAGTCGTCGAGCTCCATCTTCACGCCGTTGAGCGCGCCGAGGGCCGGCGTGATCTCGAGCAGCTGCAGGGCGACGGGCGTGTCGGGGCCGAGCATCGAGCCCGACGCGATTCGGAACAACAGGCTGTAACCGATCTGACCGGCGGCTCCGGTGACGGCGACACGTACGGGGGTTGTCATGAGCCGAAGGTTACGGGCCACGCTCCGCCGTCACGAAGCCGGTGCATCCATTCTGCCGGAGCAGAAACGCCGTGTGAGGGCCTTTTCGCGCCACCAGAGCAGCGGCGCTGGTTCTGGGTGAGCCGAAAGACCGTGCGACGGCGTCTTCGCGCCGGCAGAACTCCCGGTCGTCAGCCGGCCTGCATCGCCTCCAGCGCGGCCTTCATCTGGGCATGGACGGCGTTGATGGCCTGGAGGGGCCGGATCATCACGCGGAACTCGACGATCTGACCATCCGGGTTGCAGCGGATGATGTCGACACCGTTGAGGTACTTGCCCTCGATCGACGACTCGAACTCGAGCACGGCGGTGTCGCCGGCCAGGACCTGCTTGGTGTAGTGGAACTTCCCCGCGCCGTGTCCATTCCCGTCGGCGGCGTCGTTGCCTCCGAGCGTCGCACCGGCGGCCGTGAGATACATCGTCGTCACCGCCTTGCCCTGCTGGGGTGTGTAGACGATCGGCGAGTAGAACACCACGTCGTCGGCGAGCAGATCCTCGAGCGCCCCCGGCGTCTCCCCGCTGATGAACCCGTGCCAGCGGGCGATGACGTCGATGATCGGGTCGGTCTGCATCAGCCAGTTCTAGCGTGCCTGCGGGCCGCGAGATCTCGTCGCGACGGAGTGCGTCCGGTGTCCGGCGTGGACATCGCCCGGCTCGCGTCCGACGGCTCAGGCGCCGTCGTCGGGGAGGACGTCGACGACCGTGCGGCGGCGGTGCTCGAAGACGATCGACGTGCGCTCGTCGGCGACGCCTTCGAGGCCGGCGATCTTGGCCAGCACGACCGAACGGAGATGGTCGGCGTCGGCCACGCCGAGGTGGACGAGGACGTCGTCGGCGCCCGACAGGAGGTAGACGCCGAGGACCTCCGGCAACGCCTCGAGGCTGGCGACGAGACGGTCGATGCCGTCGGCGGTCTTCGGGTGCAGCCGCAGCGTCACCATGGCTTGGAGGTCCCGCCCCAACGCGGCGAGCGACACGTCGGCGTGGTAGCCGGTGACCACGCCGCGCCGTTCGAGCTCGCGGACCCGGTCGAGTGTGGTGGACTGGGCGAGTCCCGCGGCCTCCGCCAAGGCCTTGTTGGTCTGCCGCGCATTCGACTGGAGTTGCAATAGAATCTGGCGATCGGCCGGTGAAATATTCGGACGTCCAACCATTCTCCGAAATCTATCCGGATGAGTTGACGTCCTGCCGCATCTTTGCCAAGCTCCGAACGATGAGCGGCCCTGTGGGGACACCGGACAGCCCAGCGCCGGACAGCCCAGCGCCGGGGAACCCGGCGTCGAACACCGGCGCCCGCACCCCCCGGCTCAACGTCCCCGAACCCGGCACGCGCCACGGCGAGGCGTTGAAGTTCGACGATCTCGCCATCGAGGGCTACCCGGCCGAACCGGGTGGCGCCGAGCGGCCGCCGATCGATGTCGAGGGCTGGCCGATCCGCAAGATGTCGTTCAGCCTCATCCGCGTCCTCGACGACGAGGGCAACGCCGTCGGCCCGTGGGCCGGCTCGCTGACGCCGGAGCAGCTGATCGAGGGGCTCGAGGACATGCTCCTGGTGCGAGCGTTCGACGCCCGCATGCTGCGCTCGCAACGCCAGGGCAAGACGTCGTTCTACATGCAGTCGCTCGGCGAGGAGGCGATCGCCTGCGCGCATCGCAAGGCCCTCTCCCCCGGGGACATGAACTTCCCGACGTACCGCCAACAGGGTCTGCTGATCGCCGACGACTATCCGCTGGTGACGATGATCAACCAGATCTACTCGAACCGTCACGACCCGATGAAGGGTCACCAGCTGCCCGTGATGTACTCCTCGAAGGAGCACGGCTTCTTCACGCTCTCGGGCAACCTCGCCACGCAGTACATCCAGGCCGTCGGCTGGGCGATGGCGTCGGCGATCCGGGGTGACGACAAGGTGGCCTCTGCGTGGATCGGCGACGGGGCCACCGCCGAGTCCGACTTCCACGCCGGCCTCGTGTTCGCATCCACCTATCAGGCGCCGGTCGTGCTGAACATCGTCAACAACCAGTGGGCGATCTCGACCTTCCAGGGCATGGCCCGCGGCGAGGTCGCCACGTTCGCCGCCAAGGGACTCGGGTTCGGCATTCCGTCGCTGCGTGTCGACGGCAACGACTACCTCGCCGTGCACGCCGTGTCGAAGTGGGCCGTCGACCGCGCCCGGGCCGGCCACGGCCCGACGCTGATCGAGTGGGTCACGTACCGCGCCGGCGCCCACTCGACGTCGGACGATCCGTCGGCGTATCGACCCGCCGGGGAGGCGGCGGCCTGGCCCCTCGGCGACCCGATCGACCGCCTGTGCCGGCACCTCGTGCGCATCGGGGCGTGGGACGCGGAACGTCACGCCGCCGCCGTCGAGGCCGCCGAGACGGCCGTGCGTGAGGCCGAGGCCACCGCCGAGTCCTACGGCACGCTGCGCTCCGACGACGCCGCGTCGCCGGCCGACATCTTCGACGACCTCTACGCCGTCGCCCCGCCCCACATCCGCCGCCAACGCCAGCAGCTCGGGTACTGACCATGTGCGCCACCCCGCTCTCTCATCCGAGTACTGAACGTCACCCGAGTACCGAGCGCCCCGGATTGGGCCCTTCCGTACTCGGATGGGCAGGCGTCTGCCCCGGGGAGGCGGGTCGATGACGTCGCGCACGATGATCGAGGCGATCCGTGACGGCCACGCCGTGGCGATGGAACGGGACGACCGGGTGGTGGTGTTCGGCGAGGACGTCGGGTACTTCGGCGGCGTGTTCCGTTGCACCGCCGGCCTGCAGGAGCGCTTCGGCAAGCACCGCTGCTTCGACGCCCCCATCAACGAGTCGGGCATCGTCGGGGCGGCGATCGGCATGGCGGCGTACGGCCTGCGGCCGTGCGTCGAGATCCAGTTCGCCGACTACGTGTATCCCGGCTACGACCAGATCGTCTCCGAGGCCGCCCGCCTGCGCCACCGGTCCGCCGGCGACTTCACGGCGCCGCTGGTCATCCGCATGCCGAGCGGTGGCGGCATCTTCGGCGGCCAGACCCACTCGCAGAGCCCCGAAGCCCTGTTCACCCACGTCGCCGGGCTGAAGACGGTGGTGCCGTCCAACCCCTACGACGCCAAGGGTCTGCTGATCGCGGCGATCGAAGACGACGACCCGGTGATCATCTTCGAGCCCAAGCGCCTCTACAACGGCCCGTTCGACGGCCACCACGATCGGCCGATCGTGCCCTGGTCCAAGCATCCGCTGGGCGACGTCCCCGACGGTCACTACACCGTGCCGCTCGGCGAGGCCCGCATCCATCGCCCGGGTACCGACGTCACCGTGGTCACGTACGGCACCACCGTCTTCGTCGCCGAGGCCGCCGCCGACGAGACGGGCATCGACGCCGAGGTGATCGATCTGCGGTCGCTGATCCCGCTCGACCTCGACACGATCGTCGCCTCGGTGCAGAAGACGGGGCGATGCGTCGTCCTCCACGAGGCCACGCTCACGTCGGGCTTCGGCGCCGAGCTCGCCGCGCTCGTGCAGGAGCACGCGTTCTACTCCCTCGAAGCCCCCGTCGTGCGCGTCGCCGGTTGGGACACGCCCTATCCCCACGCCCAGGAGTGGGCGTACTTCCCCGGCCCCGAGCGGGTCGGTGCGGCGCTGAAGTCGGTGATGTCGGCATGACGACCCCCTCCCCGTTCGCGGCACCCCAGGTCTCTCATCCGAGTACTGGACGTCGCCCGAGTATGGAAGGGCCGGAAACGGGACCTTCCGTACTCGGATGGACGAACGGTGCGCCGTGGGGGGTGTCGTGAGCGAGCGGGTGGTGAAGGTGCCCGATGTCGGCGAAGGCGTGGCCGAGGCCGAGCTCGTGGAATGGCACGTGTCGGTGGGCGACGTCGTCACCGCCGATCAGACGCTCGCCGACGTGATGACCGACAAGGCGACCGTGGAGATCCCCGCCCCCGTGGCCGGCACGGTCACGTGGCGGGCCGGCGAACCCGGCGACGTGCTCGCGGTGGGCAGCGAGCTGGTTCGCATCGCGACAGACGCCGGCGCCGGATCGGCGAACGGCGACACCGCCGCCCCGGAGCCATCGACGACGGCACCCACCACCACGGAGCCCGCCGCCACGGAGGCGGCCAACGACTCCGATGCCGAGGGCACAGCGACGCCCGATTCGGGAGCGTCGACGTCGGCGCCGAGCGCGGCGCCGACGCCCGCTGCGCCGTCACGATCGGCGAGCGCACCGCCCCGCTCGACCCAGGCGCCGACCACCCGCTCGTCGGGCGTGCCTGGGGATGCAGCGCTCTCCGCAGGGCGCCCGCTCCACGATGTCACCGCGCGCCCGCAGGCCGCCCCGGCCGTGCGCCTGCGCGCCCGGACCGCCGGCATCGACCTGCGCTTCGTACCTGGCACCGGCCCTGGTGGGCGGGTCACCCACGACGATCTCGACCGCTACGCCGCCGACACCACGATCGGTCGGGCCGTCACATCCGGGAGCGCCACCGTGGTCGCCGACGACACCGTCGACGACATCAAGCTGATCGGTCTGCGCAAGCGCATCGCCCAGCGCATGGCCCAGGCCAACCGCATCCCCCACATCAGCTACGTCGACGAGGTCGACCTCACGCTCCTCCAGCAGTTGCGGGAGTCGCTCAACGCCGAGGCCGCCACGGCCGGCCGTCCCCGACTGACGGTGCTGCCGTTCCTCGTGGGGGCGATCGTCGAGGCGGTTCGCGAGCACCCGACGTTCAACGCCCACTTCGACGACAGCGCCGGCAACGGCACGGCAGACGGCATGGCCGATGGCACGGGCACACTGCGGGTGCACCACGGCGTGCACGTCGGCATCGCCACGCAGACCGACAACGGGCTGCTCGTGCCGGTCCTGCGCCACGCCGAGACGCTCGACCTGTTCCAGATCGCCGCCGAGATCGAGCGCCTCGCCACGGCGGCCCGCGACGGCTCGGCGACGTCCGCCGAGCTGAGCGGCTCGACGATCACGATCACGTCGCTCGGCGCGCTCGGCGGGCTTGCCACGACGCCGATCATCAACCACCCGGAGGTCGCCATCGTCGGGGTCAACAAGCTGCAGACCCGCCCCATGTGGGACGGGTCGACAGGCGCAGGCGCCGAGGCTGGGCCGTTCGTGCCTCGCCAGATGATGAACCTGTCGTCGAGCTTCGACCATCGCATCGTCGACGGCTGGGATGCCGCACAGTTCGTGCAGGTCATCCGGCGACGCCTCGAGTCTCCCGCTCCGCTGCTGATCGGACCCCGATGACCCCAACCGACAGTGACCGTGGGCTGGGCCCCGATCTGGGCGCGATCCGTGACGCTCAGCGTCACGATCCGCGCCCAGAAGCGAGAATGGCACGATCCAGCCCCAGATCGTGGAGGGCACGACGGTGAGCACTGCGGAGCCGTACTCGACGTGTGAGGCGCTGGTGATCGGCGGTGGGCCGGGCGGCTATGTCGCCGCCATCCGCCTCGCCCAGCACGGCCTCGACACCGTCCTCGTCGACGCCGGCCCGGGGGGCAGCAAGCCCGGCGCGCTCGGCGGCACGTGCCTCAACGTCGGCTGCATCCCGTCGAAGGCGCTGATCCACGAGGCCAACGACTTCGCCATCGTCAGCGCGGCGGTGAAGGGTGGTCGCTACGGGCTCACCTCGTCGACGGCCACCGCCGACATGGCCGACACCACCGCCACCGTGCGCGGCGTCGTCCAACGACTCACCGGCGGCGTGGCCTCGCTCGTGAAGCGAGCCGGCGTGCGCAGCATCACCGGACGGGCCGACATCGTCGATGGCAAGACCGTCACGATCACCGCTGCCGGTGACGACGGCGCCGAGTCCGTCGAGACCGTGCGGACCAAGCACCTCCTGATCGCCACGGGGTCCCGCCCGACCGAGCTGCCGTTCCTGCCGTTCGACGGCGAGCGGGTCA
The DNA here is from genome assembly GCF_003426815.1 of Desertimonas flava. Lineage (GTDB taxonomy): Bacteria > Actinomycetota > Acidimicrobiia > Acidimicrobiales > Ilumatobacteraceae > Desertimonas > Desertimonas flava. The sequence continues at coordinate 215,877 of NZ_QKYK01000002.1, read as the reverse complement.
TCAGCTCGACCGAAGCGCTGTTCCTCGACACGCTGCCGTCCCGCCTGGCCATCGTCGGCGCCGGCTACATCGGCCTCGAGCTGGGCACGGCGTTCGCCAAGCTCGGCACCGGCGTCACCGTCGTCGAGCTCGAGGGACGCATCCTGCCGCTCTACGACGAGCAGCTCACCAAGCCGGTGGCCGCCCGCCTGCGTGATCTCGGCGTCGACGTGCGCCTCGGCGTCTCGGCCGACACGCTCGACCCGGCCGAGTACGACAAGGTGCTCGTCACCGTGGGCCGTTCCCCGGTCACCACCGGGTTCGGCCTCGAGACGCTGGACCTGGCGATGGACGGCCGGTACATCGCGGTCGACGAGGAGGGCCGCACGTCGATGAACGGCGTGTGGGCCATCGGCGACGTCACCGGCGAGCCGATGCTGGCCCACCGGGCGATGGCCCAGGGCGAGGTGGTCGCCGATCGCATCGCCGGAATCGGAGAGGAGTTGGCCGGCCGGGTGATCCCTGCGGTGTGCTACACCGACCCCGAGATCGTCACCGCCGGCCTGCTCCCCGACCAGGCCACCGACGCCGGCATCGATGCGATCGTCGCCACGGCGAACTTCATGGGCAACGGACGAGCGCTCACCCTGGGGCGGCGGGACGGCTTCGTGCGGGTGGTTGCCCGGCGCGACACGCACGCCGTCGTCGGTCTCCAGGCCGTGGGGGCCGAAGTGTCCGAGTTCGCCACCACCTTCGCCACCGCGTTGGAGATGGGCTGCGTGCTCGAGGATCTCGCCACGGTCGTGCCGGCACATCCCACGCTGGGCGAGGCCCTGCAGGAAGCCGTCTTCACGGCACTCGGCCACCGCCTCCACTCCTGACCCGCCCCGCCGCCTCGTTCGTTCTGTTGGCGCGAAGACACCCATCCACGGCCTTTGCGCGCCACCAGAACACGGCCCGGCCTTCTGCTGGCGCGACAACCCCCAACCACGGCCTTTGCGCGCCAGCAGAACGGGCCGAGGCGCGGCCGCGGTCGCTCGGAGCGTCCCGTACGATCGGGCGGGTGACGGAGCGGGCCGACGACACGAAACGCTTGAGCGACCTCGCTCGCCTGCGGAAGGTCCGGGATCGCATGGATCGCGAGTACGCCGAGCCGCTCGACGTCGAGGCCCTGGCCCGCGGCGTGCACATGTCGGCGGGCCATCTGAGCCGGCAGTTCCGAGCGGCCTACGGCGAGTCGCCGTACAGCTATCTGATGACCCGCCGCATCGAGCGGGCGATGGCGCTCTTGCGGCGCGGCGACATGAGCGTGACCGACGTGTGCTTCGCCGTCGGCTGTTCGTCGCTCGGCACCTTCAGCACCCGTTTCACCGAGCTGGTCGGCGTCCCACCGAGCGACTACCGGCGACAGGCGGCGACGACGCGGCCCACCGAGGGGATGCCCCCGTGCGTGGTCCGTCAGGTCACCAGACCGGTCAGGAATCGAGAAGCAACCGTTCCGACCGCACCCGTACGGTGACCGACATGAACATCACGATCCATCAGGCCTTCCTCCCCCACGACGACCATGAAGCCTCCCTCACCTTCTACCGCGACGTGCTCGGCTTCGAGGTGCGCAACGACGTCGAGTACAACGGCATGCACTGGCTGACGGTAGGTCCCCCCAACCAGCCCGAAACGTCCATCGTCCTGTCGCCGCCCGCCGCCGACCCCGGCGTCACCGATGACGAGCGCCGGGTGATCAGCGAGATGATGGCCAAGGGCACGTTCGCCGGGATCAACCTCGCCACGCCCAACCTCACCGAGACGTTCGACCGCCTCCAGGCGGGCGACGTCGACATCGTGCAGGAGCCGACCGAGCAGCCGTGGGGTGTGCGTGACGCCGCCATCCGCGATCCTGCCGGCAACATGATCCGCATCTTCGAGGTCGGTTGATCCACGACCCGCCGTTCTGCCGCAGCCGCAACGACATGCCACAGCCTTGTCGCTCCGACAGAACCACCGGCCCCGTTCTGCTGGCGCGAGAACGACGTGGCACGGCCTTTGCGCTCCAGCAGACGGTCCAGCCTCGTCCCTCGCCCGAGGCTCGCACCCACCACCCGGCCCGGTTCTTCTGGAGCCAGAACGACGGGGCACAGCCTTCTCGCGCCAGCAGAACAATCCGCCCCGTTCTGCTGGAGCCAGAACGACGTGGCACGGCCTCTTCGCTCCAGCAGAACCGATCGACCGCCCGCATGGAGACCCGATGAACGCCCGCACCGACGCTCGAGCCACCAACCGTCAACAGGCCACCGACAGCCAGCACCCCGCCGACCGCCACGATCTGATCCGGGTCCACGGGGCGAGGGTCAACAACCTCCGAGACGTCAGCGTGGAGATCCCCAAGCGCCGGCTGACGGTGTTCACCGGCGTGTCGGGATCGGGCAAGAGCTCGCTGGTGTTCGGCACGATCGCCGCCGAGTCCCAACGGATGATCAACGAGACCTACAGCGCGTTCGTCCAGGGTTTCATGCCGACTCTGGCCCGACCCGACGTCGACGTGCTGGAAGGGCTGACCACGGCGATCATCGTCGACCAGGAGCGCATGGGCGCCAACGTGCGCTCCACCGTCGGCACCGCCACCGATGCCAACGCCTTGCTGCGCATCCTGTTCAGCCGCCTCGGCGAGCCGCACATCGGGCCGCCCAACGCCTTCTCGTTCAACGTCGCCTCCGTCAAAGCCGCCGGATCGATCACCGTCGAGCGAGGATCGAAGAAATCGGAGCGGGTCGAGTTCACCCGCGCCGGGGGCATGTGCCCGCGTTGCGAGGGCATGGGGTCGGTCAACGACTTCGACCTCACCGAGCTGTACGACGACTCCAAGTCGCTCAACGACGGCGCCCTGTCGATCCCCGGCTACAGCATGGACGGCTGGTACGGCCGGATCTTCCGCGGCTGCGGCTACTTCGACCCCGACAAGCCGATCAGCGAGTTCACCGAGAAGGAGTTGCACGACCTGCTGTACCGGGAGCCGACGAAGATCAAGGTCGACGGCATCAACCTCACGTACGCCGGGCTGATCCCGCAGATCCAGAAGTCGTACCTGTCCAAGGACATCGACACGCTGCAGCCGCACGTCCGGGCGTTCGTCGAGCGGGTCGTCACGTTCTCCACCTGCCCCGAGTGCGACGGCACCCGTCTCAACGAGGCGGCGCGTTCGTCGAAGATCGCCGGCATCGGCATCGCCGACGCCTGCGCGATGCAGATCAGCGATCTCGCAGCATGGGTGAGCAAACTCGACGAGCCGACGGTGGCACCGTTGCTCTCCACGCTGCGGCACACGCTCGACTCCTTCGTCGACATCGGCCTCGGCTACCTCAGCCTCGACCGACCGTCGGGCACGCTGTCGGGCGGTGAGGCGCAGCGCACCAAGCTGATCCGTCACCTCGGCTCGTCGCTCACGGACGTCACCTACGTGTTCGACGAGCCGACGATCGGCCTCCATCCGCACGACATCCAGCGGATGAACGACCTGCTGCTCCAGCTGCGCGACAAGGGCAACACCGTGCTGGTGGTGGAGCACAAGCCTGAAGCGATCGCCATCGCCGACCACGTCGTGGACCTTGGCCCGCTCGCCGGCACCGGCGGTGGCGAGGTGGTGTACGAGGGCGACCTCGACGGTCTCCGGGCCAGCGGCACCCTCACCGGCCGCCACCTCGACGACCGGGCGACGCTCAAGCCGACGGTACGCGCCGCGACGGGCGTCATCGAGGTGCGCGGCGCCGACGCCCACAACCTCCAGGATGTCGACGTCGACATCCCGCTCGGTGTGCTCGTCGTCGTCACCGGCGTGGCGGGCTCGGGCAAGAGCTCACTGATCCACGGGTCCGTCGCCGGACGCGAGGGCGTCGTGGCCATCGACCAGGGGGCGATCCGCGGCTCGCGCCGCAGCAACCCGGCCACCTACACCGGCCTGCTCGAGCCGATCCGCAAGGCCTTCACCAAGGCCAACGGCGTGAAGCCGGCGCTGTTCTCCGCCAACTCGGAGGGCGCCTGCCCGACGTGCAACGGCGCCGGCGTGATCTACACCGACCTGGCGATGATGGCCGGCGTGGCCACCACGTGCGAGGACTGCGACGGCAAGCGGTTCCAGGCCGCCGTGCTGGACTACACGCTGGGCGGCCGCAACATCGCCCAAGTCCTCGAGATGTCGGTCGCCGAGGCCGAGCCGTTCTTCGGCGAGGGCGACGCCCGGATCCCCGCCGCCCACACGATCCTCCAGCGGCTCGCCGACGTGGGCCTCGGCTACCTGCGCGTGGGCCAGCCGCTGACCACGCTGTCGGGTGGCGAGCGCCAGCGTTTGAAGCTGGCGACCCGTATGGGCGACAAGGGCGGGGTGTACATCCTCGACGAGCCCACGACCGGCCTGCACCTGGCCGACGTCGAGCAACTGCTCGGCCTCCTCGATCGGCTGGTCGACGCCGGCAAGTCGGTGATCGTGATCGAGCACCACCAGGCGGTGATGGCCCACGCCGATTGGATCATCGACCTCGGCCCCGGTGCCGGCCACGACGGCGGCCGGGTGGTCTTCGAGGGCACGCCCGCCGACCTCGTCGCCGGCCGCTCCACCCTCACCGGCGAGCACCTCGCCGCCTACGTCGCGACCTAACGGTTGGTGCCTGGTACCTCCCGTCAGATCCCACGCGTTGCGGATGGTGCCAGGCACCATCCGTAACGCTCGTCAGGTGAGGCCGAGCTCGGCCTTGAACTGGTTGACCCAGTAGTTGATCGTGTTGGCGTAGTACTCGGCGCCGTTTTCGCCCATGTGGAAGCCGTCGGAGCCATAGCAGTCGTTCTGGTAGCCCTGCTGATCGGCCCACGCGTCGCATTCAGGGGCGAACGTTGCCCAGTTGCCCACCCGAACGTTCGGGTACGTCGCCTGCAGGCCTTGGATCACTTCGTTGTTGGGAGCAATCCACGGCTTCGGATTCGGCATCCAGAGCGTCAGGACGACCACGAGCGGCACGTCCTTCAACGCGGTGAAGAACGCCTCGGCGTCGCGGCTGCCGATCGTGCCATTGGTGCCGAGGTGGACGAGCACCACCTGCGGCAGCGCGCCGGACGCGGCGAGGCCCTGGACGAGCTCGACCTCGGCGGCGAACTGTCGACCTTCCTCGGCGACCACGTTGTCGAACCCGATGTCCTTCAACGCGGCGGCAGCACCGCGCATCACCGAGTCACCGAGGGCGAGCATTCCTCCCGCCGGGACGGGCGGAGCCGCCGTCGTGGTCGGCGCGGCGACCGTGGTGGTGGGGGCGGGGGCCCCGGCGACCGTGGTGGTCGGCTCCGGTGCCACCGTCGGCGTCACCGGCGCCGTCGTCACCGCGGCCGTCGTACCGGTGGTGGCGAGGAGATCTCCGGGATTGGTGACGTCGTCTTCGGCCTCGGCCAGCGACGCCTCGACGTCGTTCAGCTTCACGTCGCCCCCGGCCATGCTGACGGCGCTGAAGCCGAGCAGGGCGACCAAGGCGGTGCCGCCGAGGACCACGGCCTGACGGGGCCGGGGGTCGGAGCGTTCGGTGATCGATCGCCACCAGGCGCCGAGCTGCTGCTTGCGCACCGGCGTCTCGACGACACGGTACGACGCCTCGGTGATCATCACGGTGAGGATCATGGCGATGACGAAGTCGTTGAACGGCAGCTCCTTGCCGGCCTGCTCACGGAGGATCTGGTAGATCGGCCAGTGGAACAGGTAGAGGCCGTACGACCGGGTGCCGATCCAGTTGAACACGGGGTTGCCGAGGATCGGCCCCGCCGCCGCGCCGCGGTGCGTGACGGCGGCCATCACGAGCAAGGTGCAGAGGGCGACGAGCAGGAACCCGCCGCGGAACAACCAGGGATCGCCGCGGCCGTCCTCGTAGGCGACGTGGAGCTTCCAGGCCAGGGCGACGAGGCCGGCCATGCCGACGATGGCCAGCACGTCGAGCTCGCGCCCCCGGTTGCGCAGCGGTCCGCGCATCACGGCGACGGGGCGCCACAGCATGGCGAAGGCCGCACCGATGAGCAGTCCGCTCGCCCGGGTGATGGTGGACAGGTAGAGGGCGTCGTTCTTGACGATCTCACGCCCGCTGATCTCCCACGTGAGGTTCGTCGCCTCGCCGGGCCGGCCACCGGCGAACAGGAGGGCCGTGACCAGAGTGATGGCGAAGGCGGCGCCGATGAGCCATAGGGCGACCGTCGGCAGGCGGCGCCGGCCGAGCCGGATCAGCCCGACCATCACCAGCGGCCACACGAGGTAGAACTGCTCCTCGACGGCGAGGCTCCAGAGGTGGCGGAGCGGCACGAAGTCGAGGCTCGACGTGTACCCCTGGCCAACCCAGATCTGGTACCAGTTCGAGACGTACGTGAGCCCGGCGATGACGTCGCCGCGGATGTTGCCGAGCTGGTCGCGCTTGAAGAGCGCGACGTAGATCATCAAGGAGCCGAGCAGCAGGAACAGGGCAGGCAGCAGCCGCCGGGCGCGGCGCAACCAGAACTGCTTGAGGTCGATGTGCCCGGTCTTCTCGTGCTCGCCGATGAGCAGCAGCGTGATGAGGTACCCGGAGATGACGAAGAACACCTCGACGCCGATGAACCCGCCCGGCACCCACCCGTTGTTGGTGTGGTACAGGATGACGGCGACGACGGCGATGGCGCGCATGCCGTCGAGGCCCGGCAGATAGGGAACGCGCGAGATGGCGGCCCGCGGCGGATTCCACTCGAGCGGGCGGGACGTCAGGTCCCGGGCAGTACGCGGTCGATCCTCGATCATGGAACACTCAACTCTGGCAGATCGGGCACCGATTGGCCGGGCATGCCAAGCCCCCAGTCAATCGGGACCGGGGACCGCTCCATCAGATTCCGACATGCCGGAACACCAGGTCAGCGTAGAAGCGCCGCCCGTCGGGCGGGAGGTGGATGCCGTCGTCATACAGGCAGTTGCCCTCGCAGTTGGCGACCTCGTTGTTCCAGTCGATGAGCGTGACGTTGCCGTAGATGTCGGGCAACGTGGCGAGCAGCTCGTTGTTGCGCTGCGTCCAGCCGCGATCGGCGTGGACGTTGAGCACGATCACCCGCGGGACACTCGACAGGGCGTCGAAGAAGGCCCGCATCGTGCCCTCGCTGAACGAGCCGTTGGTGCCGAGATGGACGACGACGACGTCGCCGAACCCCCGCTGGGCGGCGAGGGCCTGGACGCTGGGCAGCATGTCGATCATCTGCCGGCTCTGGGCGGCGTCGACGATCACGCCCCGCTCGGCGAGGTTGGGGGCCGCCCCGAGCATCACCGAGTCGCCGATGGCCTGGACCACCGGCGGCACCACGGTCGGCGGGATCGCCGGGATCGTGGTGGTCGACGTCGTGCTCGTGCTGGTGGTCGTGGTCGATGTGGTGGTCGTGGTGGTCGTGGTGGTCGACGTGGTGGTGGATGTGGTGGTGGTCGTCGGCGGAGTCGTGGTGGTCGTCGTCGGCGTGGTCGAGGTCGTCGTCGTCCGGCGCGGCGCCGAGGAGGACGGCCGCACCGCGACGTCGGGCACCTCGGTCGTGTCGGTCAAATCGGTGGGCGCCGAAGTGGTGGTTCGCCGGGGGCGCGTCGTGGCCGTCACGTCGGTCGACTCGGCGACGTCGGTCGACTCGGTGATCTCCGTCGAGTCGGCGCTGCTCGGCGACAGGGTCGGCTCGGTCGACTCGGACACATCGGGGGTGTCGGTGGCCTCCGTCGGCTCCGTCACGTCCGTCGACTCCGTCACGTCCGTCGACTCCGCCACCTCGGTCGACTCCGTCACCTCGGTCGACTCCGTCACCTCGGTCGTCTCCGCCACCTCGGTCGACTCCGCCACCTCGGTCGATCCCGTCACCTCCGTCGATCCCGTCACCTCGGTCGACTCCGTCACCTCCGTCGACTCCGCCACCTCGGTCGATCCCGTCACCTCGGTCGACTCCGTCACGTCGGCCGTCAGCGGCACCCCGCCGGAGGGTTCGCTCGACGCGGCCGGCGGGGACGGCAACGACGAGTCCGGCGGTGCCGGCGGCCGTTCCACGGGCATCAGCGGCGTCACGGCGTCCTCGCCCGCCTCTTGCGACTGCTCGAACTCGGTCGGTTCGAGCTCGGCGGTGGCGATGCTCACACCGGCGAAGCCGAACATCGTGATGCACAGGGCCGACGTGACGGCGATGATGCGCCGCGGCACCGGGTCGCGGTTGCGCTTGAGCCGCCGCCACCATCGTCCGATGTAGCGGCGCCGGATCGGGGTCTCGATCACCTGGTACGAGAACTCCGTGATCACCACCGTGATCGCCATGGCGATGACGAACTCGAACACGGTGAGGCGGTTGCCCGCCACGTCGCGGATGATCTGGTAGATCGGCCAGTGGAACAGGTAGAGCCCGTACGAGCGGGTCCCGATCCAGCGCAACGGACGGATTCCCAGCAGCCGGCCGACGAATGACCCGCCGTGCGTGACGGCCGCCATCACCAGCACCGTCGCCAGGGCCACGGCGATGAGGCCGCCGCGGAACAGCATCGCGTCGCCGCCCCGCGACGTCACGAGGTGCAACTGCCACGCGAGGACGCCCAGCGCGCCGAGACCCACGACCGCCACGATGTCGAGTGCGTGACCGGCCCGGCGCAGCGGGCCCCGCATGATGGCTAGGGGGCGCCAGATCATGGCGAAGGCGGCCCCGATGAGCAGGCCCGTCGACCGGGTGATCGTGGACAGGTACAGCGTGTCGATCCTCGAGATGTCGCGCCCGGCGACATGCCAGTAGGCATTCGGCGTGGCATCCGGTGAGATCTCGCGGCCCGGCTGGAACAGCAGCGCCGTGATCACCGCGATGACGATCGCGGCGAGGAACAGCCACCGGCTGAGGTTGGGGATCCGCCGACGACCTACTCGCAGGAGCACGGCCATGACGAGCGGCCACACGAGGTAGAACTGCTCCTCCACCGCGAGGCTCCACAGGTGCCGCAACGGCGCCCACTCCATTGCCGCGGTGTAGCCCTGGCTGGTCCAGATCTGGTACCAGTTCGACACGTACGTGAGACCGGCGAGGACGTCGCCGCGCAGCCGGCCCAGCTCCTCGCGCCGGAAGATCGCCGTGTACGAGGTGAGGGCGAGGAGGAGGAAGAACAGCGCCGGCAGCAGACGTCTCGCCCGGCGACCCCAGAACTGCCGCAGGCTGATCCGTCCGGTGGACTCGTGCTCGCCGATCAGCAGCAGCGTGATGAGGTATCCCGAGATGACGAAGAAGACCTCGACCCCGATGAACCCGCCGGGCAGCCACCCGTTGTGGGTGTGGTATAGCATGACGGCGACCACCGCCAGCGCACGCATCCCGTCGAGGCCGGGAAGGTACGGGACTTGCGAGATCCCCGACCGCTGCCGGCGGGGCACCGACCGGTCAGTGAGCTCGGGATCGGGCATGGGCAGGCTCCGCTACGAAACCCTCAGCGATGCCAGGCCGAGGTTGGCGTAGATCTCACGCGTGGCCGTCGAACGGTTCATCGTGTAGAAGTGCAGGCCAGGCGCCCCGGCCTCGAGGAGGTCGGAGCACAGCTTCGACGCCAGCTCGACGCCCACCCGGCGAACGTCGGCCGGGTCGTCGTAGCGCTCGACCGCCTCGACGACCCACGCCGGCAGCTCGGCGCCGCTCAGTCGGGCCATGCGGGCGATCTGCTTGGCGTTGGTGATGGGCATGATGCCCGGCAACACCGGTTTGGTGACATCGAGATCCGCCAGCTCGTTGACGAGGTCGACGTAGTGACGGACCTCGAAGAAGAACTGTGTGACGGCGAAATCGGCGGCGGCCAGCTTGGCGGCGAGGTGCCGGCGATCGGCGGCCCGGTCCGGTGACGCCGGGTGCACCTCGGGGTGGGCGGCGACGCCGATCGAGAAGGCGCCGGTGGCGGCCACTTCGGCGACGAGGTCGGACGCGTAGCGGTAGTCGCTCGGACCACGGTCGGCCAGGTCGGCGGGAGGGTCGCCCCCGAGGGCCATGATGTTCTCGACCCCTGCCGCCTGGTAGCCGTCGAGGATGTCGGCGATCTCGGTGCGGACGTGGCCCTGACACGTGAGGTGGGCCATCGGTGTGATCGCCGTCTCCTTGGCCACCCAGTTGACGACGTTGCGGGTGCGCTCGCGCGTGGTGCCGCCGGCGCCGTAGGTGACCGACACGAAGCTCGGCTGCAACGGCTCGAGCTCGGCGATGGTACGGCCCAGCGACAGCTGTGTGGCGTCGTCCTTCGGCGGGAAGAACTCGAACGAGAACGTCCGCCCCGCGCCCAACAAGTCCGCGACCCGAGTCATAGCGAAAAGATGCTACCGACCGTCCACTCGCGCCCCCGGTCAGGGCGACGTCCTGGTGGCGGGTGTCGGCCCGGGTTGGCCTCGCCGAGCGAGGCCAGCCCGGAGATCAGCGCCGCATGCGAGCGCACGTGCCGGGGCCAGCGGAGCCCGGCGCGGCTGTGTGACGGTTCGAGCAGCAGCTTGGAGCGGAGCGTGGAGCCGGACGCCTGGACGCGCGACGGTCGGAGCATGATGTCGGAGCCTTTCATGCCCTGCCGCCACGGGTATGTCTCAAACGGTACTTCTCAGGAGCGTTGTTCCCGGACCCACCCGGACCGATGCCGTCAGATTGGTGACGTTGAACACACGTCCAATCGATCGCCTGATCGTCCGTACCGTATCAATGACGGAAGTGTCGTTCGCCCGTCATGATCATCGCGATGCCGTGCTCGTCGGCCGCCGCGATGACGTCGTCGTCGCGGATGCTTCCGCCGGGCTGGATCACGGCTGTGATCCCCGCCTCGGCGACCACGTCGAGGCCGTCACGGAACGGGAAGTAGGCGTCGCTCGCGCACACGCCACCGGCGGCGCGCCCGTCGGCGCGGCGGGCGGCGATGCGGGCCGAGTCGACGCGGTTCTGCTGACCGGCGCCGATCCCGAAGGCCTGCTGGACGCCGTCGCCGTCGGAGTGGCAGTAAACGATCGCATTGGAGCTGACCGCCGCGCAGACCACCCACGCAAAGGCGAGGTCGGCTGACTGCTGCTCGGTCGGCTGTGCCGTGGTGGGGACCGTCCACGACGTGGGATCGACCGTGATCGGGTCGGGCTGCTGCACGAGCAGTCCTCCGTCGATGGGCCGCATGTCGAACGGGAGCGGCGCCGGCGACGAGGCCGAGAGGACGCGGAGGTTCTTGCGTGCCGTGAGCACGTCGATGGCGCCGTCGGCGTAGGCCGGGGCGACGACGACTTCAGTGAACACCGGAGCCAACGCCTCGGCCATCTCGACGGTCACCTCGCCGTTGACCGCGACGATGCCGCCAAAGGCGCTCACGGGGTCGCACTCGTTGGCCCGGACGTACGCCGTGGTGATGTCACCGGCGACGGCGACCCCGCAGGGGTTGGCGTGCTTGACGATCACGCAGGCCGGACGGTCGAAGCGGTGGACGAGGCGCCAGGCCGCTTCGGCGTCGAAAAGGTTGAGGTAGCTCAGCTCCTTGCCGCCGAGCTGCACGGCCGAGTCCCACCAGCCCGTCGCGCCGTCGAACCGGTAGCGGGCACCGGTCTGATGAGGGTTCTCGCCGTAGCGGAGGGTCTGCACCTTCGACAGGGACAGGTCGATGCGCTCGGGCAGATCACGTGCGGGGACCGCGTCGGCCTCGACGGCTTCGTTCTCATCGGCGAGCCACGCGGCGATCTCGGCGTCGTAGGCCGAGGTCCGCGTGAACGCCTTGCGGGCGAGCGTTCGCCGCGTCGCCAGGCTGATCTCGCCCGACGCGGCAACCTCGTCGAGCACTGTCGCGTAGTCGGCGGGGTCGACGACGACGCCGACGTGGGCATGGTTCTTCGCCGCCGCCCGCACCATCGCCGGGCCGCCGATGTCGATCAGCTCGATGCCCGGATCAGAGGCGAACGGGTAGAGGTTGACGACGACGAGATCGATCGCCTCGATGCCGTACTGCTGCATCTCGGCGACGTGGGTCGCGTCGTCGCGGTCGGCGAGGATGCCGCCGTGCACGTTCGGGTGCAGCGTGACGACACGGTGGCCGAGGATGGCCGGCAGCCCGGTCAGTTCGGCGACATCGGTGACGGGTACGCCCGTCGCCGCGACGGCTGCGGCCGTGCCTCCGCTCGAGAGGATCCGCCAGCCGGCGGCATGAAGCCCCGCTGCGAGGTCGGTGATCCCGGTCTTGTCGTACACGGACAGCAGCGCAGTGGGCACGTCAGGCGAGGGTAGCCACGGGCCACGCACGGGTCGTTATCCCTGAACAGAAAGTGAACGCGAAGTACCGTGACGCACGTGGACACCAAGTGCTTCAAACTCCCCGACTGGCTGATCGTCGGCGGCGGCGCCGTCGTGTTCCTCTTCGGGTTCTTCGACTGGTTCGACACCGGGAGCATCAGCTCCAGTGCCTTCAAGTTCACGCTCACCGGGGTGTTCCCGTGGCTGCTCATCGTGGGGACGGCGCTGCTCACGTTCCAGATCCGTACCGGCATCCTCACCGTCCGCAAGTGGCCGTGGCCGACGATCTTCCTGTTCGCGACCGGTATCGCCGTCATCCTGCTGCTGGTGCGCGTCATCATCGGCGCCGAGGCGGGTGACTTCATCAGCGGGGCCGGCGGCGCCAATGTCGGCCGCAAGTTCACGCTGTGGCTGAGCTTCTTCGGTGGGCTGGCCGCCGCCGCGGGCTCGTTCCTGAGCTTCATCGCGTCCGGCGGCACCGTCAACGACCTCCCGCTGGTGGGCCGCATCCGGGCCGCCCGTCAGAGCACCGGGCCCAAGACGTCCACGCCTCCCGACGGCCGGTCGACCGGCGATGCCGGCGCTCGCCGCCTCCCCGCCGCCGAGCAGGACCGCCCCTTCGACGTCGACGACGACACCGGCTTCTAGTCACCACCCCACGTTCCTGTACTGATTTCGTCCCGTAGGCGGGCCAGAACCAGTACAGGAAGTCAGGGGTGGGTGCTTGTTGTGCGTCGTGCGATCAGAGACCCTTGACGATCTCGGCCATCAGCTCGCCGGCCTCGGTCGGGTTGAGTCCGACCTTCACGCCGGCGGCGCGCAGGGCGTCCATCTTCCCCGCCGCGGTGCCCTTGCCGCCCGACACGATGGCGCCGGCATGGCCCATCTTCTTGCCGGCCGGCGCGGTGACGCCGGCGATGTAGGCGCTCATCGGCTTGGTCACGTTGGCCGTGATGTACTCGGCCGCCTCTTCCTCGGCCGACCCGCCGATCTCGCCGATCATGATGATCGCGTTGGTCTCGGGGTCCTCCTGGAAGCGGCTCAGGCAGTCGATGAAGTTCGTGCCCGGCACCGGGTCACCGCCGATGCCGACACACGTCGACACGCCGATCCCCTTCTGCTTGAGCTCGTACAGCGCCTGGTACGTCAGCGTGCCGGAGCGGCTGACGATGCCGACGTTGGGGCCGTTCTCGCTGGGCAGCTCGGCGATCTCACCGGCCGTGATGCCGATGTTGCACTTCCCCGGGCTGATGATGCCGGGGCAGTTCGGGCCGAGCAGATGCGTGTCCGGGAAGTCCCGCACCAGCGTGTTGTAGACCTTGGCCTCGTCCTGGGCCGGGATGCCCTCGGTGATGCAGACGACGAAGCCGATGCCGGCGGCAGCCGCCTCGAGGATGGCCGCCGGGGCCGCCTTGGGCGGCACGGCGATGAACGAGGCGTTGGCCCCTGTGGCGGCGACGGCGTCGGCGACGGTGTCGAACACGGGGATGCCGTCGACGTCCTGGCCGCCCTTGCCCGGCGTCACGCCGCCGACGACCTGGGTGCCGTAGTCACGGTTGCGCAGGCCGTGGAACTTGCCCTGGCCGCCGGTGAGGCCCTGGACGATGACCTTGGTGGAGGCGTCTACGAAGATCGCCATGTCAGTTTCCTCCTGCGATCGCCACCGCTTCGCGGGCGGCATCGAGCATCGTCGGCTTCGAGATGAGTTGTTCGGGCGGGATGCCGGCGGCGGCGAGGATCTCGCGGCCCTCCTCGGCGTTGGTGCCGTCGAGGCGGATCACGATCGGGGCCCGCAGGGCGACCCGGCTGAGCGCCTCGACGATGCCCTTGGCGACTTCTTCGCCGCGGGTGATGCCGCCGAAGATGTTGATGAAGATCGACTTGACCTTCTCGTCGTGGTTGATCACGTCGAGCGCCGCGGCCATCACGTCGGCGTTGGCGCCGCCGCCGATGTCGAGGAAGTTGGCGGCCGAACCACCGACCTGGTTGACCACGTCGAGCGTGCTCATCGCCAGGCCGGCGCCGTTGGCGATGATGCCCACCGTGCCGTCGAGGCCGATGTACTGCAGGTCCCTGTCCTTGGCCATGCGCTCACGGTCGTCGAGCACCTCGATCGCCGAGTACTCCTCCCATTCCGGGTGACGGAAGGCGGCGTTGCTGTCGAGGCTCACCTTGGCGTCGAGCGCGTGCACCTCGCCGGTGGGCTTGAGGATCAGCGGGTTGATCTCGGCCAGGTCGCAGTCGCCGGCGGTGAAGCAGTCGTAGAGCTTGACGAGGATGGAGGCGACGCCGTCGAGCGCCCGCTCGGGGATCTTGGCGTCGATCGCGGCCTGGCGCGCCGTCTCGACGCTGAGCCCGTCGACGGGGTTGACGTGGAGCTTGACGATGGCGTCGGGGTTGGTGACGGCCACCTCCTCGATCTCCACGCCGCCCTCGGCCGACAGCATCAGCAGGTGCTGCTTGGCGGCCCGGTCGAGCGTGAAGCTGGCGTAGTACTCCTCCTCGATGTCGGAGGCGTTCTCGATCCAGAGGCGCTCGACGGTGTGGCCCTTGATGTCCATGCCGAGGATGTTCCCGGCGTGGAGGCGCACCTCGTCGGCGTCGTTGGCGAGCTTGATGCCGCCGGCCTTCCCGCGGCCACCGACCTGTACCTGGGCCTTGACGACCACCGGGTAGCCGGCGGCGTCGGCCTGGGCGACCGCCTCGTCCACGGTGTCGGCGACACCGCCCGGACTCACCGGAATGCCGAAACGGGCGAAGTACTGCTTGCCCTGGTACTCGAAGAGATCCACTTGTCCGGACCCAACCTTTCTCGCTGCGGTTGCCGTGCTGTGATTGCCGGCACGCGTCGGGGCAGAGAGCCCTGGGCGCTGTGCCGGGGCGAGGTTAGTGGGGCGTGGTTCTGCGGGCGAACTGACCCGCTCGTTCTCGGTGGATCCGACCGCTCACGCCACGTGAAACCGGTCACCTTCCAGCGCCGCCTGCCTCGCACGGTCGATCGACGCGGGTCCTACCCTGGCGTCGTGAATCTCGTCCGGCCCACCACGCCGCTGGGACGCGCCGTCGTTCCCGTCGCCGGGGGCATCCTCCTCATCGCCGCCATCTTCGGCGCGACGTGGGGAGTCGCCGCGTGGATCTCACGAGGCGGCGCAGAGTCCACCGAGCGCCTGGCGCCGAGCACCGTGTCGATCGGCTCGGTCGTCAACGTCGCCGAGGAGATCGACGAGGACGGGCCGCTGCTCTTCCCCGATCTCCACACGACCGTCGGCGACCGCACGCTTGTGCTCGATCACACGGGAACCGACGTGACCGAGGGGTGGCGCGTCTACTGGGCGTTCCCGGCGGACCGCGACTCGTCGTGCCTCGTCGAGCAGCTCAAGGGGACCGACCGCTTCACCGACTGCGACGGGCGCGAGATCGGCGTCGACGAGCTCGAGGTGCCGACGACCGCATGCCCGATCGTCGAATCCCGCGAGACGATCTCCGTCGGCCTCCGCCTCGAGGTGTGCCAGCAGTACACCACCCGCTGACGGGCGCCTCCGGCCGATCAGCTGCCGACGGCCGAGGTCGCCCAGCTCAGCGCGTAGTCGGCGACCTCCTCCCAGCCGGCCTGTCCGACGACGTTGTGCGTGCGGCCGTCGAACTCCCTGAACTCCGCCGGCGTTGCGGCCTTGCGGTACTTGCCGGCGTTCTCCTTGTTCACGCTGGCCGGGACGATGTGGTCGGCGCCACCGGCGATGAACAGCAGCGGCGCCCGGTCGGCCTTGCGGTAGTCGACGCTCGTCGGCCACTTGCGGCCGAACGTGAAGTTGGCCAGGCCCGCCTGGAAGAGGGGGCGACCGGGGGCGGGGATGTGCAACCGGTCCCACACCCCCTGCGACTCCTCGGCCGACAGTGAGTTGGTGAAGGCGTAGTGGAACTGCTTCGGCGTGAGTCCCACCGTGCGGCCCCGGTTCAACGGGTTCTTCAGCACGGGGAAGGCCGCCCGCAGGGTGGACAGCGGCAGCCGCATCACGCCTCTCGTCTGCGCCGAGTGGATGGCGACGCCGGCGACGCCGAGCCCTCGCGACAGCAGCACCTGGGTCAGCAGCCCGCCGAAGGAATGGCCCATGATGATCGGCGCGCGGTCGAGACCGCGGATGATCGTCTCGTAGTGGTCGGCCACCTCCTTGACGCCGAGACCGGCGAGCACCGACGGATCGGCGCGGACGGCGTCGACGCCCTCGGGGCCGGGACCGACTCCCGGCCAGCCGGGGACGACGACCTCATGGCCGGCGGCCCGGAACCGCTCGGCCCAGCCCTCCCAGCTCAGCGGGGTCATCCACAGTCCGTGGATCAGCACGATCGGGGCGACGTCGGACATCACAGCTCCCTCTGTCGGGTGAGGTCAGACGTGCGTCGGGACCCGAACCCACGGCGCACGACATGTTCCCCGTCGGCGCCGGTGCCGTCGGTCCCCGCATCGTCGCAGGTGTGGAGGCGCGCCGCCACCGATTCTCGGCCGCGTCGCGTCGTCTCGTACCGCCGGGATCCCTCCGGGCCGTTCGGTCGGTGCCTCTCGTTCCCGCCGGGGCAACTAAACGGTCGCCGCGTCGAAGGCGTCGACGAGACGGGTGGTCAGGATCTCGCTGTGCTCTTCGAGCTTGAAGCGGTTGAGGGCGAGGCCACCGAGCACGTTGGCGCCGGTGGCCTCGACGGCGCCGGTGAGCTTGTCGAGGCTGCGGCCGGGGTTGAGACCGAACGTGCAGAACACGGCCGAGCGCTTGTTGCGCATCGTCGGCAGGCTGGAGATGTTGGACACCGCCCACGGCGTCTGGCCGACGACGAACAGGCCGTGCACCCACGTGCCGACGACGACGAGGTCGGCGTCCTGGATGGACGCGAGGTCGGGCTGCTTGACCTTGGACAGACCGGTGATCGACCACCCGTACTGGCTCAGACCGTCGGCCACCAGCTCGGCCGCTCTCCACGTGTTGCCGGTCAGGCTCTCGATCACCAGGGCTGCCTTCGTCATAGCCCAGAAATCTAGGTCGTCACTGCGTCCGGAGGGTATTTACCCACCGCCCACCGACGACCGGAGGGTACCTACCCCACCGAAGCGTCAGGTAGGTACCCTCCGGTCGCCACGGTGGGCAAATACCCTCCCGTTCTTCCGGCCCGCTCCTGAGCCGACCGGCGGACGGGCCTGAGCAGACGGACGGGCTACTTCTTGCGGAGCGGAGCGAACGACAGCGAGAGGTGCTTGATGCCGACGCCCTTGAAGTTCACCGTCGCCTCGATGTCGCTGCCACGACCGCGGACCTCGAGCACCACGCCCTCGCCGAACGCCGGATGCTCGACGTCGTCACCGATTCGCAGCTGCACGGCAGTGGGGTCGGACGGCTCGACGGCGCTGGCGCTGCGCCCGGCGCTCATCGCCGCTTCCACCACCCGGTCGCGGTGGGCGTCGGACCGGGACTGATCGGTGTAGCGCGATCCGCCACCGCCGCGGCGGTACGGCGGCAACGAGCCGCCCCGATCGCGTGGCCGCAGGCTCTGGCGCCCGTACGACGACCGGCCCGACGCGTTGCCCTGCGTCTGCACCAGCTCGGCGGGGATCTCCTCGAGGAAGCGCGACGGCGGGTTGTACTGCGTGTTGCCGAACAGCATCCGGCTCCACGCATGCACCAGGAAGAGGCGCTGACGGGCGCGAGTGATGCCGACGTAGGCCAGGCGTCGCTCCTCCTCCATCTCGTCGGGGTTGTCGAGGGCCCGGCTGCTCGGGAACACGCCGTCCTCCATCCCGACGATGAACACGACCGGGAACTCGAGACCCTTGGCCGCGTGCAACGTCATGAGGACCACCTGGTCCTCGGCCTCCTCGGGGATCTCGTCGGTGTCGGCGACGAGCGACACCTGCTCGAGGAACTCGTCGATGCGGGTGAACTGGGCCGCCGAGCCGATCAGCTCCTCGAGGTTCTCGATGCGGCCGGCCGATTCGACCGTGTTCTCGGCCTGCAGTTCGCCGAGGTAGCCGGAGCCCTCGAGGGCGGCCTGGAGGATCTCGGCCGGCCCGTTGTCGGTGACGCCCTCGAGCTCGAGGACCCCGCCCAGCTCGCCGGCCCGCGCGGCCAGCGAGTCCATCAGCTCGACGAACGACGCCAGACCGCGCACGGCCGGTCCGGTGACGCCGGCCAGCTCGCTGTGGCGCATGGCGTCGAAGAAGCCCCGCCCAGTCTCGGCGGCGTAGGCGTCGAGTTTGGCCACGCTGGCGTCGCCGATGCCGCGCTTGGGGACGTTGAGGATGCGCTTCACGCTCACCTCGTCGGACGGGTTGACCACCGCCCGGAGATACGCCATGGCGTCGCGGATCTCGCGCCGGTCGTAGTAGCGCGTGCCGCCGACCACCTTGTACGGCACGCCGAGGCGCATGAACGCCTCTTCAACCGAACGGCTCTGGGCGTTCGTCCGGTAGAGCACCGCCATGTCCCGCCAGTTCATCGCGTCGGTGTTGCGCAGATCGTGGGCGGTCGCGGCGACGTAGCGGGCCTCGTCGCCTTCGTCCTCGGCGAAGAACCGCACGATGCGATCGCCCTTGCCCGTGTCGGTCCACAGGTTCTTCGGCCGCCGCTCGACGTTGTTGGCGATGACAGCGTTGGCGGCGTCGAGGATGTTCTGCGTGCTGCGGTAGTTCTGGTCGAGCACGACGGTGGTCACCTCGTCCTCGAACGCATCCTCGAACTGCAGGATGTTCCGGAAGTCGGCGCCCCGGAAGGCGTACACGGAGTTGTGCACCAGCACCCCGTTCGCGACGTACGTGTGATGCGGCTCGACCTGAAGGTCGAACACCGGCCCTCTGAACGGCTCGTGCGTCACGTCGACCACCGTGCCCTCGACGAGCTCTTCACCACGGGCGACGAGCAGCGGCGTGCCCGGTTCCAGCTCGGCCGCGCCGAGCTCGACCCACGGCGCGATCAACGCCGCCGCCGGCCGATCGGCCGTAACAGATGGTGCCTGGCACCATCTGTTACCGGTCAGGATGGGGATGCGGTGCTCCGCCGTCGCACGAAGCGTCGCCACGCCAGCGGGACCGAGCACCGTCACCGTCACGAGTGGACCGGCGCTCTCGCCGCGATGCACGTGGGCGATCGTTCCGACCGCGGCACCGTGGCCGTCACCACCGACGACCTGGTCACCGATGGAGAGCTTCTCGATGGGCACGTCGCCGTGCGGGGTGCGGATCATCGTGCCCGCCGGCAGGCACTGGTCGGTGTCGCCCACCACGGTGACGTTGCCGTGGCCGGCGGCGAGCATGAGGATGATCTCGTTCTGCGCCTGGTTGGTGTCCTGGTACTCGTCGACGAGGATGTACTGGAAGCGCTGTTGATACTGGGCCAAGACGTCAGGATGGAGCCGGAACAGGGCGACGGTGTTGCCGAGCAGATCGTCGAAGTCCATCGCACCGGCGGCTCGCAGCCGGGCCTGGTACTCGGCGTAGACCTCGGCCTGCTTGCGGCCGAAGATGTCGGCCGACGCCGCCTTGTTGGCGGCGGCCGCCGGATCGATCAGCTCGTTCTTCCAGCGGCTGATGGCCCCCATGACGCCACGCGGGGTGAACCGTTTGGAGTCGAGGCCCAGATCGCGGATGACGTAGCCAGTGAGCCGGGTGGCGTCGGCCTGGTCGTAGATGGAGAACTGGCGGGGAAAGCCGAGGCGGTCGGCGTGGGCGCGCAGGATGCGCACACAGGCCGAGTGGAACGTCGACACCCACATCGTGCGCGAGACGGGCCCGACGAGGTCGGCGACCCGGCGGCGCATCTCGTCGGCCGCCTTGTTGGTGAACGTGATGGCGAGGATCGACGACGGGCGGGCCCCCTCGTGGATGAGGTGGGCGATGCGGTGGGTGAGCACCCGCGTCTTTCCCGAGCCGGCGCCCGCCACCACCAGCAGCGGCCCGCCGGTGTGCACGACTGCGTCGAGCTGGTCGGGATTGAGCCCGTCGAGTGGCGAGGGGCCGTGGTGAGCGGTCGCGTCGTCGTGCTCCGGGCGGCCCGGCGGGTCGGATGCGGCCGGCTCGGCTCTCTGATCAGTCATGGCGAACTCATCCTAAGGAAGCCCCGTCACATGGTTTGATGTGCGCGGGCCGATGTCGGCCGAAGCCATCGACGCAGTCAAGGACGACAGACAGGTACGACAGGCCCGACCGCACCTCGGTCGGCAACGAGGAGTGGATCGAACGATGCCGATGAGTAGGGGTTGGGCCGCCGCTGCGGTGCTCGCCACGGCGGTCTCGGGTGTGGCGGCGTCACTGCCGTGGTCGCCGCGCGCCGAGGCCCAGCTGGCGCCGGGCTGGCACACGCTCGTGTACACCGTGAACGACTCCTCGTCGGACCTGCCCCTGGGCACGGACATCGACGAGATGGTGACGGCCAGCCGCTCGGGGGCCACGTTCACGGTCTACATCGACAGCTCCGAAGCGACGTGGTCGACGTCGCAGGCCGTGCAGAACACCGGCGACGCCATCGTGGTCGAGATCGCCGGCGGGACGGCGACGGTCGTCCAGCAGCTCGGTGAGGTCGACAGCGGCAGTCCCGACACGCTCGCCTGGTTCATCGCCGACTCGCTCGGCCGCCACCCGGCCCAGCGGATCGGGCTCGTCATCTGGGACCACGGGCTCGGATGGCGTGGCATCGCCTTCGACGAGGACGTCACCAACGACGGGCCGACCCGCAACACCACCTACATCGACGCCGCCGAGCTCGGCCACGCCATGGAGACCGGCTTGGCGGCGGCGGGACGCGACAAGTTCGACCTGTTGACACTCGATGCCTGCCTGATGGCGACGTACGAGATCGTGTCCGAGGTGGCCGGCGGCGCCCGTCACCTCATCTCCTCCGAGGAGCTGGTCCCCGGCCTCGGCCTCGACTACGAGTCGTTCTCGGTGTTCGCCAGCGCCCCCGACGCCGACATCGTCTCCACGTTCGGCGCCCTCGCCGACGGCTTCCTCGCCGACATCCGGGAGGAGGCCCCGAGCCAGGCCGACATGACCACGCTCAGCTTGATCGACCTCGGTCAGGCCGCGGCGCTGGGCGGCGCCCTCACCTCGTTCAGCACGGCCGCGGCCGCCGACGTCGGGGCCAACCCGGCGGCGTATCTCGCGGCCGCGGGTGCGGGCTGGCAGTACGGCACGAGCGGCGGCTTCTGGCCCGGCTTCTTGGACCTCGGCGAGTTCCTCCACGGGCTCGACGGGATCGGGCCTCAGGCCCTCGCAGCCCGCGACGCGCTGCTCGCCACGCTCGACGCCGCCGTGCTCGCCCAGGTCGGCAGCCCCACCTACGCCGAGGCCACGGGCATGACCGTGTACTTCCCGATCGAGCCGCGCGACTACCACGCGTCGTACGAGCAGCAGCCGACGTCGCAGGCCTGGCGGCCGTTCCTGTCGGCGTTCTACGACGCCCAGGCTCAGGTGGTGCTCAACAGCGACATCGGCTTCACGGCCGAGTCGATCTCGGTGTCCCGGCCCACCGGGGCGCCCGAGGGCTGGTACCTGCTCGACGCGCCGGTGACGGCGAACTTCACCGGGACGGTCGAGCTCCTGGCCGCCCGTCCCGACAGCGCCGGCAACCTGACGTTCTTCGAGCTCGACTCCGGCACGGTGCAGGGTGGCCGGGCCACGGTGACGCTGCTGCCCACGCTCACCACCATCTCCGACGGCGTCAACGCGGCCGTTCCCTTCACGCGCTACGTCACCACGGCGACCGGCTCCCACGGCTACTCCGAGTTCACGCTGCAGCGCGCCGACGGCACCATCGCCAACCTCAACTGGGACCGCACCGTCGATGCCGCCTCGGGTCCGTTCACGATCCTCGACCCGGTCGGAACCGTGGTCGGCTACGCACCGCAACCCGGCGACACGGCCTACCCGATCGTGATGATCCAGCGCCCCGGCGCCGCACCGGTTCGTGAGGCCACGACACCGGCGCTCGACCTGTCGAGGCCGTGGACCGTCACCGACGTCCCGATCCCCGACGGCCAACCGGTGTACGTGCAGCTCCGGCTCACCGACGCCGCGGGCACCGTGGTCGACTCGCTCGACGGCTACTTGACGGTGGGCCAGTGAGCGACGCCACGATGAACGCCCGAACCTGCGCCCGGTGCAAGTCGGCGCAGCCCGCCGCGGCTCGCTACTGCCATCGCTGCGGCCACGACCACCTCGACGCGCGCCCGATCGAGGACCGCCGCCGGCGTCTACGCGACGAGCGAGCCGGCGCCTACGTGGTCCGGCCCAAGGAACGGGTGCGCTCGATCAATCCGGTGACCGCCCTGCTCCCGCTGTCCAACGCCGCCGGGGTGCGCGCGTACGAGTGGGCATTCGCAGCCGGCCTCGTCGTCCCCCTGGTCGCCGTGCTCGCCGGCTGGGTGCCCTTCGCCCTCGTCGCCGCGGCCCTCGCCGTGCCCGCCGTGTTCACGCTGTACCTCTACGACGTCAACGAGTGGGACGACCAGCCCGTGCCCGTGGTCCTCGGCTGCATCGCCGTCGCCGGCGCCCTCGGCGCCGTCGCCATCCGGCTGATCGACGCCACACTCCTCGACGCCGCCGACAAGGTCGGCCTCGAGCGCCTGTCCAGCGACTCGTTCGACACCCGCACCGTCGCCGTCCTCGGCGTCGTCGCTCCGCTCGTTGCCGTCGTCCTGGCGCTGGCGGTGCCGCTGGTCCTTGCGTCCCGGCCGCGGTTCGACGACATGATCGACGGGCTGACGTTCGGCGCCGTCGCCGGCGCCGCGTACGCCGCGGGCGAGACGCTGATGATGCATCGTGGCGTGATCGACGGCCTCGTCGGCGACGGCGGCCCCGGGCGCGGCGACGCCGCCCTGTGGTTGTCGATCGTGGCCAACGCGGCCATCGTCAAGCCGCTCGTCTACAGCACCGCCCTCGCCATCGCGGCGGCCGGATTCTCCGGCATCGGCCCCGGCTACGACGGCTTCGGACGGCGGTTCGCCACGAGCCTCGGCGTGGCCGCCTCGGCGATGCTGGCCTATGGCCTGGGTGTGGCGGTGACGGGTGAGATCGGCGGCGCGCCGGGCGCCGCCCTCGGACTGGCCTGGGGTGTCGTCGTCGCCGGCGGGCTGATCGTCACCCTCCGCACGAAGCTGCATCTCGGGGTGCTCGAGGCGGCGCTCGAGGCAGCACGGGGCCGTCCCAACCGCCACGAGGTACGCGGTGAAGCGCACTGCGGTGAGTGCGACATGTTCCTCGCCCCGCTCGCCCTGTTCTGCAGCGCGTGCGGCACGTCGGTGCGCGCCACGTCGAAGCGCCGTCAGCACGACAACGTACGAGCGAACGTGGGAGCGCCGTCATGAACCAGCCGCCCACTCCCCCGATGCCCCCACAGCAACCGGCACCCGGCGTCAACGGGACGAGCGACGTCGGTGCCCCCGGCCGGGTGCGCCCGCGCCTGGTCGTCGCCATCGTCGTGGCTGCGGTGATGCTCGCCGGCATCGCCGGGCTCGTCGTCGCGGCGGTCGCCGGCAACGACGACTCGCCGTCGTCCGACCGCCTGGAGGCGCCACTCGACATCGACGGACCCGCCGTCGCCACCGGCTCGCCCGACGCCCCCACGATGGGCACCGTCGTCGTCGAGGCGGCACCGCGACCGCCGTTGCCACTGAATGGATCGACCGGCGACGAACCGGTGGGCGACGAGCCAGGGGGTGACGAGGGTGTCGTCGTACCGGTCGACTCGATCGACTCCCCGACCGACGAGGCGGAGCTTCCCCCACTCGGAAGCACACCCGTCGAGCTGCCCGACCTGGTCCCGCCGCCCCCGGCCGTGACGACGGCGGATGCGTCGTCGATCGGCGAGCTCTCCCCCGCCTCGATCGACTCGCTCGCCGGATGGGACGTCGTCGAGCAGCGCGCCGACTACGCGGCGTTCACCGACGGAACGGTGATCGTCGAGCTGTTCGCGATCGATGTCGCCGCCGATGCCTCACCGACCGACGCCGGGATCGTCCTCGCCCGGTTCCTCGACGACCAGATGTCGGGGGCCGAGCGCGTCACGGTGTCGGAGGCGGCGCCGCTCGGCGCGTCTCGCCCCGAGTACACGAGCGTCGCCGGTGCCGAGTACGTGGCGGTGGCAGCGAGCCAGCAGGGAACCCGGACGCTGTCGGGCGCGGCGGTCGCGGCGATCGCCGGGCCCGACGCGGCGGTCGTGGTGACGACGAGCCGCGACGGCCGCGCGTCGGCCGGCGAGCTGGCGGCCGACGCCGAGCTGATCCAGGCCGTGCTGGCCCACGTCGACGTCGCCTGAACCAGACAGGCGCGCACTCGGTACTGTCGCTCGCAGGAGGACGCATGACCAGCACGCTGCACGACCAACCGGACCTCTCCGCCTCGACCGCCTTCGGCGCCTCCGCCGAACGCGACGACGCGCGCCGTCGCTTGGCGGCGGCCTTGCGCATGTTCCACGAGCTCGACTTCGACGAGGGCGCAGCCGGGCATCTGAGCGTCCGTGACCCGCTCGATCCGGAGCTGTTCTGGATCAATCCCGACGGCGTGCCGTTCGAGCTGATCACCGCGGCCGACCTCGTACTCTCCGACCGGGTTGGCAACGCGGTGGGTGGGGGTGACGGGGCACCCAGCCCGTCGGCGTGGCGTCTCCACGCCGCCGTCTACGGCGCGTGCCCCGATGTCAACAGTGCGATGCACGCCCACCCCGTCGCGACCAAGGCATGGGCGGCGGTCGGTCGCCTGCTCGATCCGATCAACCAGGAGGCGTGCATCTTCTACGGCTGTCACTCGGTGTTCGAGGACTACGACGGGCCGTTCTCCGGGGGCGACGAGGCCGGCAAGGTGGCCGCCGCGGTCGGGGGAACCAACATCGCCGTCGTCCTCGCCAACCACGGCCTGCTCACCGTCGGCCGGACGGTGGGCTCGGCCGCCTACCGCTTCATGATCTTCGATCGCTCCGTGCGGGTCCAGATCCTCGCCGAGCAGGCCGGCACTCCACGGCGCGTCCGCCATGAGGTGGCGTCGGCCCTCGCCGGCTCGGAGGACCACTGCACCTCGAGCTTCGAGCCGATCTACCGCTCGTTGCTCGCCCGCTCTCCCGACATCGGTTGAGAACGCCCCGGGGCGAGAGCGACGCCGGCAACCCTCATCGATTTGCTCCTCAGGCTGGCGCGAGGACCCGCAGCGGGAGCCGTCGCGGCCCACGGATCTGGCCGGCGCTCCAGATGACACCGTCGCCGGCCGGGTCGTCGAGCTCGAAGTCCGGAATGCGGGCGAGGAACTCCTCGACGGCCACGCGCAGTTCCAGGCGGGCGAGATTGGAGCCCAGACAGCGGTGGATACCGAGCCCGAACGCGGCGTGACGGTTCTCGGCGCGGTCGATCACCACCTCGTCGGCGCGATCGAACACCGTCGGGTCGCGGTTGGCCGCCGGGAACGGCAGCAGGACCCAGTCGTCGACCTTCATCGGGCAGCCGTGGAAGTCGTGATCCTTGGCGACCATGCGGGCCATCGTCACCGGGGCATAGGCCCGGAGGAGCTCCTCGATGGCCATGGGCATCAGCTCGGGCTCGGCCACCAGCCGCTTGCGGTCGTCGGGGTGGGTGGCGAGGTGCCACAGGCTGGAACCGATGGCGCTCCACGTGGTGTCGATGCCGGCGAGGAGCAGCAGCACGATCGAGCCGCGTACGTGGTCGGCGCTGAGCGGCTCGCCGAACAGCTCGACGTCGAGGAGGTAGTTGATCAGCCCGCCGTCCGGATGCTCGACGTGCGCGGCCACCTGCACGTCGAGATAGGCGTCGAGCTCGTCGAAGTACCCCTGGCGCACCTCCGGCGGCTGGTTGACGTTCTCCAGCAGATTGTGCACGAACCGGCGGAACAGGTCGTCGTCGCCCTCGGGAAGCCCGAGCATGCGGCCGATCACCGCGGTGGGGATGTGCTGCGCGTACTGCGTGGCGGCGTCGATGGTGGTGGCGCCGTCGGCCAGGGCGTCGTCGAGCCGCTCGCGGCACAGCCGGCGGACCTCGGGCTCCCAGGGCTCGATCTGCTTCGGCGCGAACGGAGGCAGCAGCAGGCGGCGGGCGTGATGGTGGAACGGCGGATCGCTGGTGATCGGTGGTGCCCCGCCGATGGGCGCCTCGGCCTCGATCTCCTCGGCGGTCGAGACCACGACGGCCCTGCTCGTGAAGTGGTCGGTGTCGTAGGCGATCTCCGAGACCAGTTCGTGAGTCAGCGGGGCCCACATGCCGCCGTAGCGGTCGGTGTGGGCGATGGGACAACCGCCGTCGACGAGTCGCCGCCAGACGTCGTGCGCCTGCCGGTTGTAGTCGGGGTCGGCGTGATCGAAGTCGGTCGCCCAGTCCTCGACCGGTCCGTACATCGATGTCACGTCACTGCTCCTCGATCACGACGGCGAACTCCGGGCAGTTGGCGGCGGCGAGACGGGCCTTGTCCTCGAGGCCAGGGGGCACCTCACCCGTGCCGATGACGACCGCCTGCCCGTAGTCGTCGACGTCGAACAGCTCTGGAGCCAGCGCATAGCAACGGTTGTGACCCTGGCACTTCTCGGTGTCGACGGCGACCTTCATTGCGTTCCCCGGCCACGCAGGCCGTTCATGGCGTTCCCCGGCCGCGCAGGCCGCGAGGGCGGCATGCTCCGCCAGCGCTCCGCACATCTCGACCGCGAGTGCCGCGGGATGCTCGCTCCGCTCGCTGGTGCGATCTCATGGCCCGACTGTACGCCCGTCGCCGCCGGCCGTATCACCGGGGACGAGGGCCCGCCGCCGATAGCGTCCGGACGATCATGGTGTTGGCCAGCGTGATCTCCGACTTCACCGAGTGGCTCGACGACGTCGCGAGCAACTGGTGGTTCCTCTTCGTCATCTTCGCTGTCGCCCTGCTCGACTCGGTGGTCCCGGTCGTGCCGAGCGAGACGACCGTGATCCTCGGCGGCATCGCCGCCGGCCTCGGTGGCCGGCTCCCGCTCGTCATTCTCGCCGGCGCACTCGGTGCCTTCCTCGGCGACAACATGGCCTACGAGATCGGGAAGAGGTTCAGCGACCGGGTGCAGCGGTACGCCGGCCGCCGCCCGAAGTTCGGCGAGCGTCTCGAATGGGCGCGGGCGCAGATCCGTGCCCGCGGCGGTCCCCTGCTCATCACCGCCCGCTTCATCCCCGGCGGGCGTACCGCACTGACGATCACGTCCGGTGTCACGCGACAGCCGCGGCGGTGGTTCGCCGGCTGGATCGCCGCGGCGGCGATCATCTGGGCGACCTACGCGTCGCTGCTCGGCGCGATCGGCAAGGAGACGTTCAAGGACAACCACACGGCCGCCTTCCTGGTTGCGTTCGGCTCGGCGATCGCCGTCACCGTCGTCATCGAGGTCGTCCGCCATGTCCGCAACAGGGGCAAGGAGGCTGCTCCACCGGCGGTCGCCGACGCCTCGGCAGAATGAAGCTCGTCGAGCGTTCGAGCGCCGACGTCGCATCCCGGCCACCCGTCCTGGCGATTCCCGTCGGCTCGTGCGAACAACACGGACCGCATCTCCCGCTCGGCACCGACACGATGATCGCCGAAGCGCTCGCCGAGCGTCTCGCCGAACGGATCCCGGAGATCCTCGTCGGCCCGACGATCACCGTGTCGGCCAGTGGCGAGCACGCCGGATTCCCCGGGACCCTGTCGCTCGGCACCGAGGTGACGACCATGGTGCTGATCGAGCTGGCCCGCTCCGCCGACTGGGCCGCCGGGCTCGTGTTGGTCAACGGCCACGGCGGCAATGCGGCCGCCGTGCAGCGGGCGGTCGCCACCATCGAGGCCGAGGGTCGGCGGGTCGTGTCCTGGTGGCCGCAGATCGCCGGCGGAGACGCCCACGCCGGGACGGTCGAGACGTCGCTGATGCTCGCCCTGCGACCCGAGCTCGTGGTCACTGACCGACTGGAAATGGGCAACACCGAATCGCTCGCCGCGCTCGCGCCCCAGCTCAGGGCGGGTGGGGTGGCTGCGGTCAGCGCGAACGGTGTACTCGGGGACCCCCGGGATGCCACACTGAGCGCGGGCACATCCCTGCTCGACAAGATCACCGTCGATCTCGTCGCCACCGTTGAAGAGGCGATCCGGGTCGACTGGCCGCTGCCTCCACGATGAACCGCTTCTCCCTCGACCCGACGACCCGCACGGTCGGCGACGGCACCACCGTCATCGGCGGGTCGCCCCTGCGCCTGTTCCGGCTCACGGCCGCCGGACGGGCGATCTTCGACCGCATCGCCGCCGGCGACCCGGTCGAACCCTCCACGCTCACCGAGCGGCTCCTCGCCGCCGGGGCCATTCATCCGACGGTCGATCCCGACACCCCCCACCGCTTCGGGATCTCCGACGTCACGGTGGTGATCCCCACCCACGAGGACGAGCCGGCGCGGCTCTACGAGCTGCTGCGTCACTGTGCCGACACGGCCGGCGTGGTGTTCGTCGACGACGGGTCGGAGTCGCCGATCACCGGGGTCCGCGGGGCCCACGTCGTCCGCCTCCGCCACAACGGTGGCCCCGCCGCCGCCCGCAACGCCGGCTACCGCGGCGTGCAGACCCCGCTGGTGGCCTTCGTCGACAGCGACGTCGAGCTCCACAGCGGGTGGCTCGAACGCCTCGTCGCCCACTTCGACGACGACGCCGTGGGCTTCGTCGCGCCACGTGTGGCGAGCGGACCGGCGCTCGAAGGCGCCGACGTGGCGGTCGCCCGCTACGAGGAGCGGCATTCCCCCCTCGATCTCGGTCCCGATCCGGCCCGGATCGAGCGCGGGTCACGGGTCGCCTACGTCCCTGCCGCCGTGCTGGTGGTGCGCATGGCCGCGCTGCGCGAGATCGACGGGTTCGACGCCGACCTGCGCGTCGGTGAGGACGTCGACGCCGTCTGGCGGATGACCGACGCCGGATGGATCGGGCGCTACGAACCCGCCGTCGTCGTCGAGCACCGGCCGCGGCGCACCTGGAAGGAGCTGTCCGAGCAGCGCATCGCCTACGGCGAGTCGGCAGCCGCGCTCGGCACGCGTCACGGCAGTGCCGTCGCCCCGGTGCGCATGAGCCCCTGGAGCCTCGGGGTGTGGGGCCTGGCCGCCAGTGGGCACATGGTGTCGGCCGCCGGCGTGGCCGGCGGGACGGCGCTGGCGCTCATCCCCAAGCTGCGCGGCGTGCCCGCCACCGAATCGCTCCGGCTCGCCGGCACCGGCCATCTGGCCGCCGGAGGCTCGCTCGCCGCGGCCGTGCGGCGTACCTGGCTGCCCGTCGTGGGTCTCGGCGCCCTCGGTTCACGCCGGGCTCGACGCTTGGCCGCCGCCGCCATCGTGCCGGCGATGATCCACGGCGGTCCGGCCCGCCTGCTCGACGACTTCTCCTACGGGGTCGGGGTGTGGAAGGGCGTCATCACCCGGCGGCAGCTGTCGCCACTGCTACCCGCCCTGTCCGCATGGCCCGAGCGCCGTCCTGGGCGGCTGACGAACATCGCCCGACGGTTGCGGCGACGGTCCGAGGAGGTCGCCGAGTCGACCGGGCCGACGGCGGCGACCGACGCCACGCCGCCGACCGACACCGACGCGTTCGAGCTGACGCTCGAGGGCGAGTCGGCGTGACGCCGCACCCGGCGCCGTGACACTCAGCCTCCGGGTCGACTCCGCCACCTGGAAGGCCCACGTCGATTCAGTCGCCGGCGCGTACGCGCCGCTCGTTCCGGTGATCAAGGGCAACGGCTACGGGTTCGGCCGCGCCACGCTGGCCGGCATCGCCGGGCGGCTCGTCGCGTCACTGCCCGATCACGACCTGCCTCCCACGCTGGCGGTCGGTACGGTCCACGAGCTCGCCGACGTCGCCGATCGGGTCGGCGATGCCGCGCTGCTCGTGCTCACCCCGGTCGCTCCCGGGCAGATCTCGTTGCTCCATGGCATCCCCGCCATCGCCACCGTCGCGTCGCTCGCCGACGTCGCCGCCCTCGACGGCTGGCAGGGCCCGGTCCTCGTGAAACTGGCCTCGTCGATGCGACGGTTCGGGGCCACACCCGAGGAGCTGGAGGCCGTGGTGGAGCGGGCCTCGCGCGCCGGCCTCGGCGTGATCGGCGCGTCGATCCACCTCCCGCTGGCCGGCTCCGACGCCGACGGGATCGCCGAGATCGAGGCGTGGTTGCCGGTCGTCGAGTCCCACCTCGGTGCGGCCCGGCAGCTCTGGGTCAGCCACCTCGGTCCCGACGCTCACGCCGCGCTGGTCCGGCAGCACTCCTCCTGGCTCTTCCCGATGCGGGTGGGGACACGCCTCTGGCACGGCGACAAGTCGGCGCTGCACCTCACCACCGACGTCCTCCTCACCCGCCCCATCGCCGGCGGCGACCTCGCCGGTTATCACGCGACCGCGGCCCCGACCGACGGCACCATCGTCGTCGTCGGTGCCGGGACCGCCCACGGGGTCGCTCCCCTCGCCGACGGTCGCAGCCCGTTCCATTTCGCCCGACGCCGCCTCACTCTCCTGGAGCCACCCCACATGCACAGCTCCACGCTGTTCGTCCCGACGGGTGACGACGTGCCCCCGATCGGCCAAGCTGTCGACGTGCAACGCCCGCTGATCTCGATCGCCGCCGACGAAGTGGTCTGGACATGAGCGCGGTGACCGCACCGCCCGCAGCGCCGATGGAGCCCGAGATCCCGGCGCTGCCCGCCCAGCCGCTGGCCGCCGGCGGCGAGCGCCTCATCGGGCCCGACGTCGTCCGGGCCGTCGCCCTCATCGGCGTCGTGCTGATGAACTTCCACGGCTACCTCATCAACCTCGGCGGTGAGAGGTCCCGCAACTTCTGGGGCCGCGTGTTCGATCCCTGGACCGGCCCGCTCGGCACCAGGTTCGCCGCCACGTTCGTGCTCACGGCAGGCGTGGGAGTCACGCTGCTCACCCGCAGGTCGATCGGCAATCCCGCCGCCGTCGCCGCCAAGCGCTGGACGCTGATGCGCCGCGGGCTGCTGCTGTACGGGTTCGGGCTGATCTTCTACGAGATCTGGGCGGGGTCGATCCTGCCGTACTACGGCGCGATGTTCTTCCTCGCCGCGTTCATGTTCACGCTGCCATCCCTCGCCCTCGCCGGCATCGGTGTGGCTGCCGCGTTCATCGGCTGGGGCATCCACTGGTGGGGTCTCGAACGGGCGGAGGGTTCGCCGACGTGGCTGTACAACCCCGGCCACGGGTCGCCGCGCGGCCTGCTGTTCAACGTCTTCGTCAACGGCACGCACCCACTGTTCCCGTGGCTGGCGTTCTTCTGCGCCGGGCTGATCCTCGGTCGGGTGTTGCGCACGCAGTGGTGGCAACCGATCTGCATCATCGGCGGCATCACGCTGTTCGGCTTCGCCCGCGTGCTGTCGGACACGCTCACCCAGGAGACGGCCGGGCCGTTGTCGCAGGCGATCTGGACCGACGACCCGTTCGACCGCGGTCTGCTGTATACGGCCAGCGCCCTCGGCACGTCACTCGCCGCGTTCGGCGTGATCTACGCCATCGCCACGGCCTGCTCGAAATCGGCGATCGTCAAGCTCCTCGCCCACGCCGGGCAGATGAGCCTCACGCTGTACGTCCTGCACGCCCTCGTCTTCAACTTCGTCGTGCGCTGGATGGGCTGGGTCGAGCCGGCCGGCCTCGACCTGGCGCTCACCTTCGCCCTCGTCTACTGGGTCATCGCCATCGCCGCCGGATCGGTGTGGCACCGCCGGTTCGGCATCGGCCCCGTCGAGTGGGTGTACCGCAAACTGGGCAACTGAGATTCTCCGAGATAGTGCCAGGCACTATCTCGGAGTCGTCGGTTCGGCGGCGAGGGCGGCATCGATCTGCGCCATCAGCGTCTCGATCGACATCTCGCCCGACCCCCGCCACACCAGCGTCCCGGCCGAGGACACGAGCACGAACATCGGGAACGAGATGCCGCCGTAGGCCAACAGCCCGCTGCCCTGGCCGTCGTCGGCGATCACCGGCCACCGCCAGTCGGCGTCCGATACCAGCCACTCGGCCGGCGGGAAGTTCTCCCTCGTCGGGTCGGCGCCCACGCTGATGCCGACGACGCGCAGCTGCTTGGGCGCCTCGGAGGCCCGGCGCCATTTGGCGAGGACGTCGACCATGACGTTGCAGTGCGGGCACCAGTGGCTGATCAGCACGACGAGCGTGGGCCCCTGGGTCGCCGGATCGATCGTGACCGGCCGGCCGTCGTAGTCGGCACCGGCCACCACGGGCACGGCGAGACCAACCGCCGTATCGGGCTCGGCGCCCGACTGCATGTTCTCGCTGTACAGCGGCAGTGGCGATCCCGTCACGGTGACGGTGCCGAACAAGATGTCGTCCGGCGGAACGGTGGCACTCGCCGAGGACGCGAACATCGCGGTCGCGGCGAGGATCACAGCGGCGCAGGCCGCGACGAGGGAGCGTTGTGGGCGCGTCACGCCAGCGAGGCTATTGGGCGCGACGTCTCCGCCGCGTCGGGATCACGTCAGCCAGGAGCGGGGATCACATTCGGCCGGATCGCCGGTCGTGTAACCCGTCTTGAACGCAGTCTGGCGCTGCTCGGACGTGCCGTGCGTGTACGTCTCCGGGTTCGTCCGGCCTTGCGTCTGCATCTGGATGCGGTCGTCGCCGACCGCACCGGCGGCGTTGATCGCCTCGTTGATCTCGCCCTCTTCGAACAGCGGCAGGCCGTTGCGGTCCTCGCGCTGGGCGGCGTCCTGCGCCCACACGCCGGCGTAGCAGTCGGCCTGCAGCTCGACGAGCACCGACCACTGGTTCTCGGTGCCCTGAAAGTCGGACGGAGGCTGATTCTGCCCGGTGAGGTTCTGCACGTGGTGGCCGAACTCGTGGGCCACGATGTACTGCGCGGCGAGGTCTCCCGTCGCGCCGAACTGGTCCTGCAACTGGACGAGGAAGTCGAGATCGAAGTACACGTACCGGTCGGCCGGGCAGTAGAACGGCCCGGTCTGCGACGATGCCGTCCCGCACCCCGTGGCGACGCTTCCGGAGAAGAACACCATGTCGGTGTCGTCGAACTCGCTGCCGAACGCACTGGGATACTCCCGCTCCCAGAAGTCCTGGACATCCTCGTTGGCCCCGCACAGCGTCTGCTCGAGGTCGCTCTCACACGTGTCGTCGTCCCCCGTCGCCACCTCGCCCCCGCCTCCCCCGGTCAGGTTGCTGGTGCTCCCGCCGAACAGCTTCGGGAGGAAGATGATGGCGGCCACGATCAGCAGGCCGATCAACCCGCCGCCGCTCTTCATCGGCAGTCCGAGGCCGCCTCCGCCCCCGCCCAGTCCGGGGAAGGCGAGTCCACCGCCGCCGCCCTGACCGCGCCGGTCCTGCACCCGGCTGCTGTCGGTACTGCGAATCCTCGTCATGATGCTGCCCTCCGTTCAGCAGCCGCGGCCTGCCTGGCCTTGGCCCGATCGCGCTGCCAGCCGCGGATGCCGACCGCGCCCGCCCCGATGAGCGAACCGCGGTCGCCGAGACGGGTCGGCGTGATGCGTGCGTGCCGACTGTAGGGCAAGCGCGCATCGGTGCTGAGCTCTTCCTGCGCGGCGTTGAAGAACGTCGCCGCGAACCCCAGCGCCACGCTGCCCCCGACGACCACCAGCTCGAGGTCGAGGAGGTTGCACAGCGACGCCGCCGCCCGGCCGACGAGGCGCCCGGTGCGCTGCATGATCTCGTAGGTGGGTTCGGTGGGCGAGCGTCCGGTGATCGCCTCGATGGCCAGTCCCGAGGCCTCCGCCTCGAGGCACCCTCGGGCGCCGCAGCCGCACCGGCGGCCGTTCGGCTCGACGGTGATGTGGCCCACGTGGCCAGCGTTCGACGAGGCGCCGTCGAGGAGTTCGCCGTCGAGCACGATGCCGCCGCCGACACCCGTGGAGACGCTGATGACGCAGTAGTTGTCGTAGCCCTTGGCGGCGCCCTTCCAGCCCTCGCCGAGAGCCAGCGCCTTGCCGTCGAGATCTCCGTACACCCGCTTCGACGTCAGCTCCCGCAGGCGCTCACGCAGCGGGAACTCGCGCCACGCCGGGAGGTTGACGGGCGAAACCGTCTCACAATTGAGCGTGATCGGTCCCGAGCTGCCGATGCCGACCGCGGCGACCCGCAGCTCGTGCTTGTCGGCGAGCTCGAGCTGCTGCTCGACGATGGTTGCGAGGTTGGTGAAGTGGGCCTCGGCCGTTCCGTCGGGGTTGACCTCCGCCACCGAGCGGTCGACGAGCTCGCCCTTCGTCGACACGAGTCCAGCGGCGAACCGCGAGCCGCTGATGTCGACGGCGAGGACGGCCGGGGCGAACGGCTTCGGCGGCTCGAGCGCCTCGGTCGGATCACCGCCGTCGTCGGGCTCGGCGATGACGTCGAGCCGGTTCTCGTCGGCGTCGGAGAACGCGCCGTCAGACATCGGCGCCCGAGATCGGGGACGGGAGCGATGTCATAGCCGCCGGGCGTCCTCGACCAGGTTGATCTGGTAGAGCACCTCGTCGAGCGCGTCGGCGGCACTGAGCGCGTGGAAACGCTGCGGTGTCTCGGGCGTACAGCAGCTGGGCACCGGCGACAGGATCGTCCACGGCCGCGGATGGCAGAACTGCACCACGCTGTAGCGCTCGCCCTCGTAGCCAGGGGCGGCGACGACGCGATGCCAGCCGATCGGGATGCGACCATTGGTCAGGCGTTCCAGCATGATGCCGGTGTTGATGATGACCTGCCCGTCAGGGGCGACGGCGTCGACCCATTCGCCGTCCACCTTGACCTGGAGCCCCGGCGCCGTGGCGCGAGGCAGGGCGGTGATCAGGTTGATGTCGCCGTGCTCGGCCGCCCACACGTGGGTCCCGCCGGCCGGGGCCTCCTGCATCGCCGGATACCGGATGGCCCGCGTGAGGGTGGGCCCGGAGTCGACCATCTCGTCGAAGAACGTCTCGTGGCAGCCGATGCCCTCGGCGATGATCCGCAGGAAGCGGCGCTGGAGGTCGGCGATCGTGTCGTGGAACTCGTAGAGCAGCTTGGAGATGCCGGGCACGACGTCGTCGGGGAGCACCTGATCGGGATACGCCGCCGGGAACTTGCGCTTCAGCGGGTGACCCGGCTCGATCGGGGTCGACCAGTTGAGCATCTCCTTCCAGTCGGGCTGATCGCTCGACGCCGCGGTCTCGACCAGCACGCCGGTGTAGCCCGTCTGGCCGTGCGCGCCGGGCACATTCGAACGCTGCTTGTCCTCGAGCGGCGCGGTGAAGAACTCCTGGAGCATCCCGTACGCCGTGTCGAGGAGGTCGCCCGACAGGTCGTGGCGAGTCAGCACGAACCCCGTCTCGAGGCTTCGCCGCACACCGTCGACCACCGCCCGGCGCTGCGACGTGTCACCGCGCTCGAACGCCAGGAGATCGACCTCGAGAATCTCGCTCATTCCTCCAGGATATTCCCATCGGCAGAGCCGATCATGTGTGCCGATTGCCCTCTCTGGGGCGGCCATCTCGGCGACGGTCGCCACCGCGACGGCCGCTGGGGGATCACCCGGGGTGCGGTGCGCCGCCGGTGGTGAACAGCGCGGGCAGACCACCCGTGTGGATGAACACCACCTCGTCGCCGGGACCCCACCTTCCGGCCACGGCATTGCCGAGCAGCCCGGCGAAGCCCTTGCCGCTGTAGGTGCGATCGAGCAGCCAGCCGCCGTGCACCGCTGCCCAGCGGATCGCCTCGTCGCCGGCGGCCGAGGGCGCGGCGTAGTCGTCGCCCAGCCAACGACCGTCGAGCTCGACGTCGTCCGCGGTGATGCCGGCCGACGCGGCGACGCCGTCGGCGCCGAGCAGTTCGAGCGCCTCGCCGGCGAGCTCGGCGATGTCGGGGTGGCCGACCACGACGCCCTTGGCGACGCCGATCGCCAGCACGGGTGGTGTGTTCGTTGCTCCGAGCGCCCGCAGCAGCGCCCGACCGGCGACGAGCCCGGCGTG
Organism: Desertimonas flava; assembly: GCF_003426815.1. Taxonomy (GTDB): domain Bacteria; phylum Actinomycetota; class Acidimicrobiia; order Acidimicrobiales; family Ilumatobacteraceae; genus Desertimonas; species Desertimonas flava. The sequence goes on along the minus strand of NZ_QKYK01000002.1, from coordinate 179,688 downwards.
CGTGCCGCCGCTCGACGAGGTGTGCACTACGGCGGCCGGGCGAATGCCGGCATCGAGCAGTTGGGAGACGAGCTCGACGTAGCCGGCGACGTAGCCCAGCGCCCCGGTCGGCGTGCTTCCCCCGATCGGAATCGAGTGCGGCCTGGCCCCTTCGGCCTGCAGCTCGTCGGTGAGCTGCTCCCGGGCGATCTCGAGCTCGCCCCAGTGCGTCGGCGGGCACCCCACGTAGTGCATCTGGGCGCCGAACAGGCCGGCGAGCAGCTGGTTGCCCTCGGCGTGGGGCGGACGGTCGCCGGACACGACGAGGTGCACGTCGAGGCCGAGGACGGCGCCCGCGGCGGCGGTGATTCGACAGTGATTGGACTGGTCGGCCCCGACCGTGATCAGCGAACGCGCCCCGGCGCGGAGGGCCTCGCCACAGAGGAACTCCAGCTTGCGCACCTTGTTGCCGCCGGCGCCGAGCCCGGTGAGATCGTCGCGCTTCACCCACAACCGTGCACCGCCGGGGAGCCCCGGGCCGCGTTCGAGTGGCGTTGGCAGCGTGCCGAGCACGGACCGGGGCAGGGGCTCGAGCAGGGCGAGGGCTCGCTCGATCGCTCTCCTCGATTCGTCCGCTTCGACTCCGACTCGTTCCTCGTCTGAATCCACTCCTACTTCGACTCGTTCCTCGTCTGACGCCATCGTCCGGCGATCGTACGTGGCGACCCCGGGTTCGACGCCGTCACCGTGCCAATCTGGGTGGCGTGCCTGTCACCGACTGGAACCCCGTGCTGCGCGCCGAGCTCGCCAAGCCGTACTGGGGCCCGCTTCAGGAGTTCGTGCGCGCCGAGCGGGAGCGGCATCCGGTGTACCCGCCACACGACCAGGTCTTCGCCGCCCTGCACCTCACGCCCTACGCCGACACCAGGGTCGTCATCCTCGGTCAGGATCCGTATCACGGTCCCCGCCAGGCCCACGGTCTGTGCTTCTCGGTGAGCGACGGTGTGCCGCCGCCGCCCTCGCTGGTCAACATCTACAAGGAACTGCGGGACGACCTCGGCATCGAACCGCCCCGGTCGGGCAACCTGGAATCGTGGGCCCGGCAGGGCGTCCTGCTCCTCAACACCACGCTCACCGTGCGCGGCGGCGCTGCCGCGTCGCATCAGGGCAAGGGCTGGGAGACGTTCACCGACGAGGTCATCCGCGCCGTGAACGCCAAACCACACCCCGTCGTGTTCATCCTGTGGGGCGGACACGCGCGCAAGAAGAAGGCACTCGTCGACACCGGGCGCCACACGATCATCGAGTCGGCCCACCCGTCACCATTGTCGGCGCACAACGGCTTCTTCGGCTCGAAGCCGTTCTCTCGCACCAACGCTGCGCTCGAGGCCGCTGGCCTCCCCCCGATCGACTGGCGCCTCTGAACCTCCCGCACGACCTGACGGTTGGTGCCCTGGCACCAACCGTGAGGTCACGCACCTCGACGCGGTCCGCCGAGCCGGATCGGTGCGAGGGCCGCAAGGACGACCGCACCGGTCGCCACGGCGATCGCCGCCAGCTGCCACGTCGGCGACGTGATCGACGCCGTGTCCGCGGACCGGTGCGTCGCCAGCGCAGCGGCCAGGGCGGCCGCCGCGACCACGGCGTGCCAGCGCCGGAGCCGCAGCGGCCAGAACGCCGCGGTGATCGCCGTGACGATGACGAGCGCACGAAGCCAGCGCAGTCCGTCGGGGAGCCAGTTGGGGGTGATCTCCATGTCGCGGATCGCCTCCAGCCGCTCGGCGAGGCGGCCGATGCGGTAGGGCCGGCGGCCGACACGCACGACCGGTTGGGTCACGAGCCAGACCGACATCCACGGCAGTATCCGCCAGACCGCGACGACGACCCGCTCGAGCACACCCGTGCCGAGCCAGCGAGCGGCCAGGGGGCCGGTGCCCGGCAAGTCAGCCGGGGGTCACCGTCGCAATGACGGTCCCGATGGGTTCGTTGGCCGAGAACAGCCCGCCGCCTTCGGTGACGACCACCACCGCACGGCCGGCCTCGACGCGGGCGCTCTCGCCGCACTGACTGAACGGCGAACCGAAGCCTGAGTCCTCGCCGCCGCCGACGTACATCGCGCAGGACCACTCGTCCTCGACCCCGTCGACCTCGACGGACACGGTGGCCGGACCCTCGACGGCGAAGACGGCGATGCGCCCGTTGCCGGACGGGGTGATGACGGACTGGCCCGGAGGCGCCGTCGACGCTCCGGCACCGGCCAGGGTGGCGAGCGTCTCGTAGAAGCCGTCCGAGCTGTCCTCGAAGACGAAGTAACCAGCCACCTCGGCGAGACCTGCCGCCGTCACGGCATCGGTGATCGTCGGGGCGATCGTGCCGAGCACCGATTCGAGCAGGGAGACGCGCCATCCGCCGTCCTCGTTGACGGTGACGAAGCGGATGCCCGCCCAGCCGAGCTCGGGGAGCACGCTGAGCGGGTCGAGGATCGTCGGCGTGTCGAACAGGCAGCCGCCGCTCTCCTCGTACTCCCCGTCCTCGTGCAGCACCCGGTAGTCACCGCATTCGCCACTGACGTTCAGGGTGGTGTCGAGCTGACTGTCGAAGCTGTCGCCCCCGGTCACCAGCGCCGTCCAGTCGACCACCTCGACCACGGCACGGTCGTCGGTCTGCTCGACGACCTGCATGCGTTCCGGCGTCAGGGTGAGATCGTAGGGCTGCGCCGCCTCGAGCAGGGCGGCTCCGATGTTGCCGCCGAAGTCGCCGACCAGTCCGGACTCGTAGCCGGTGAGGGCGGCCGACACCGCGGCGACGTCCTTGGCCGACACCGCGGCGAGCAATGCCGCCACGGCCGCATCCGGTGTCGCCGCCGGGGCAACGCCCGGCGCGGCCGAGACGTAGGTGGGTGCGTCGCCGGCGCTGCGCCGGCCGATCTCCGCCGCGGTGTAGAGCGCCGAGACGAACCAGGCATCGCCCTCGCGCACCACAGCGATGCCGAGATCGTCGAACACCGGCTCCAGCTCGAGGCCGGCGCCGGAGAAGTCGGCCTGCGAGAGATCGACGGCGAGGGCGGCGTCGGCCGCCGCCATGTCGATGTCGACGTCGACGCCGACGGATTCGGTGGTGACCCAGGCGACGTCGTCGGCGAGCTGCTCGACCGTCAGTGGCGTCGCCTGGATGTCGATGTGCAGGGCGAGCAGGAGGGCGTCGATGTCCACTCCGCCGGCCGATTCTGCCGCTGCCCCACTGCGGTCGTAGATCGTCTTGACGAGAGAACGCTCGGCCGGCTCGAGCACGGCGAGCAGACCGAGCGGGTCGGACGCACGGGCAGCGTCGAGGAACTCCTGCACGGCGGCGTCGGGCGAACCCATGCCGCCGGCCGACGGGGCGTCGGCCGCTACCGCTGCAGCGGTGGTGGGCAACGGAGCGACTGCGAGTGCGACGGCGACCGCCCCACCGATGGCCTTGTTCACCCCGCCGAGTATGTCAGAGCCACGTTCAGCACCGAGTCCGTGGCCCACGCCTGCGGACCGGATGCGATGAAGTGCCGACGCCACGCGCTCACTCGGTGCGCCTGGTCGGCACTTCATCCCGCGCGCCGAGTCAGAGGACGGTTCGGAGGGCGGCGAGGACGTCGCTGATGGTCATCGAGCCGGGGCCGGCACCCGTGGCGGCGGCCGTGCGGACGGCGTGTTGCAGCCACTCGTTCACCGGCGTGGGCACGCCGTGCAGACGTCCGTGCATCACGATCTCGCCGTTGAGGTAGTCGGTCTCGACACCGGTGCCGCGGGCCAGGCTCTGCCAGGTCGACCCGCCGGGCCGGTCGGCGCCGTTGACCGGGGCGATGGTCATCAGGTCACCGCGGCGGGCGACGTCGTCCTGCCGGGACACCACATCGATCCCCGCCGCGGCGGTGACGCGCTCGCACTCGGCGCTGACGAGGCGGATCACCTCGACGGTCTCGTCGGATCCGGCGGTGAGCGCACCGGTGAGCGCCTCGACGGCGTTGAGGCAGTTGCTGAACAACTTGCGCCACTTCCACGCCATCACGTCCGGGCGCGCCTCGGAATCGAAGGTCGCGCCGGCGAACGCCGCGGAGACCTCCTTGGCGGTGTCGTCGACGCCGGCGGGGTAGCGACCGACGTCGAGGATGCCGGTGATCGGCGCCGAGCTCGCCTGCACGATCCCGGGCTCGAGGTGCAGCGCCGGAAGCATCACCGGAACGCCGTACACGTCGGGGAACCAGCGCAGCACCGCCGCCTCGTTCGCCACGCCGTTCTGCAGGCAGACGACCGGGACCGGGTTGGCCGCGGCCGCGGCGATCGACTGGCACGCGCCGGCCGTGTCCTGGCTCTTCGTCGCCAGCAACACGACGTCACCCGGCTCCGCACCCAGCCCGATGGTCGACACGTCATCGGTGACGGGGAGGGGCACGGTGACCGCGCGCTCGGGGGTCTCGAGGCGGAGACCGCGGGCGGCGATGGCGTCGCGGTTGGCGCCGCGGGCGACGAGGACGACGTCGTGGCCGGCCTCGGCGAGGCAGACCCCGATCGTGCCACCGACTCCGCCGGCTCCGAAGATCACGAAGCGGGTCACGCCGCGACCTCGAACGTGTGGGCGAGGCTGTGGTCCCGCGACGAGCGCCCCACGACCACACGGTATTCCCCCGGCTCGACCAGCCAGCCGGTGCCGTCCACCCAGCGGCTGAACACCCTCGTCGGCAGTTCGATCGTGACCCGTTCCGACTCCCCCGGGCCGAGGTCGACCTTGGCGAACCCGGCGAGCGTGCGCGGTGGTCGCGCCGGGTCGGCGGCGGACGGTGACTCGACGTACACCTGCACGACCTCGGTCCCCGACCACGTCCCGTCGTTGGTGACGTCGACGCTGACGGTGGCCCCGTCGACGGGCGACCCGGTGACCCCGGCAGGAGCGATGGTGAACGTCGTGTAGCTCAGACCGTGGCCGAAGGGGAACAGCGGCTCGACGCCGTTGCGGTCGTACCAGCGGTGCCCGACGAGCGGACCTTCGCCGTAGACGGCTTTGCCGCCACGGGCCGGGTACCAGCGCGCGGCCGGGGTCTCGTCGAGCGATCGGGGGAACGTGATCGGGAGGCGACCGCCGGGATCGGTCTCGGCGGTCAGCACGTCGGCGAGGGCGTCGCCGAGCTCCTGGCCGGGGAACCACACGTGGAGCACGGTGGGCACGTCGTCCAGCCACGGCATGGCGACCGGTGAACCGGCGTTGATCACGACGACGGTGTTCGGGTTCGCCGCGGCGACGGCGGCGACCAGCTCGTCCTGGCGGCCGGGGAGCGAGATCGTCGTGCGGTCCTCGCCCTCGGTCTCCCAGAAGTCGTCGGTGCCGACGATGACGACGGCGACGTCGGCAGCCCGCGCCGTGGCAACGGCCCGCTCGATGGGATCGCCCTCGGGCACGGCTCGGGCACCGACGACGAGGCCGCGCACCCGCTGGCCCACGGCGACCGGGTAGTCGACCTGCAACTGGTACTCGCGGCCGGCATCGAGTTCGACGGTGGCGCGGATCTCGGCGCTTCCCATGCCGAAGAAGGCACCTCCGGTCACCCCGTCGTCGACGGCGACGACCACCTCGCCGTCGAGCCGGACGGCCGACGGCCCGACCGAGTAGACGCCGACCTCCCAAGGGCCGCCGACGTCGGGGCGCAGCGTCCCGGTGATGGTGGCGCCGAACGTCGGCCCGTCGAAGACGTCCTCGCCGTCGGGCCCGTCCGGCGGCTGGTCCCAGTACCAGGTGAGGCGGTTGGCCGTGGTGGTGACCGAGCGGCCGGCGTCGTCGAAGTACTCGACGGTGAAGTCGCCGTGGAGCACCGGTAGGTACTTGGCGATCCATCCGCCGGTCTCGAAGTCCGTGTCGTAGCCGCGTGCCCGGAGGGCCTCGAGTGGGCCGCGACGCTTCTCGGCGCGAACGCGGGCACTGCCCCCGCCCTGGACGCGACCGAACTCGGCGTTGGGTCCGATGAGGGCCACCTTCGGGCTCGCCGCGCCCGACGCCGCCGGCAGGGGCAGCGTGCGGCGCTCGTTCTTGAGCAGCACCATCGCCGCGGCCGCGGCGCGGCGGATCACGTCGTGGGTCTCCTCATCGGTGTCGTGCACCTCTGTCGTGCCGGTGCCGCCGGCGTCGACCCATTCGGCGAGGGCGAGGATCCGGGCCACGGCGCGGTCGAGGTCGGCCTCGGTGCATTCCCCGGCGGCGACCGCCGCCAGGAGCTTCTCGCCCCGCTCGATCGGCGGTCCGGGCATCTCGATGTCGAGACCGGCCAGCAGGGACTCGGCCGCGCTGTGGCAGCCGAACCAGTCGCTGACGACGACGCCGTCGAATCCCCACTCGTCGCGGAGCACGGTGGTGAGCAGCCAGGGATGCTCGCTGCAGAACGTGCCGTTCAAGCGGTTGTAGGCGCTCATCACCGCCCGCGCCTCCGCCCGCCCGACGACGGCCTCGAACGGCGGCAGGTAGACCTCGCGCAGCGTGGCCTCGTCGACCTCCGACGAGATCGTCATCCGCTCCTGCTCGGTGTCGTTGGCGACGAGGTGCTTGACGCACGCGGCGACCCGCGCCCGCCCCGGCACCTCGGCCTGGAGGCCCGCCACGTAGGCGACGGCGATCTCCGAGGTGAGGACCGGGTCTTCGCTGTAGCACTCGAAGTTGCGACCGCCGACCGGCGTGCGCTGCAGGTTGACGGTGGGCCCGAGGACGACGTGGGCGCTCTTCGTGCGGGCTTCGCGAGCGAGGGCGAGGCCGATCTCGCGGACGAGCTCCACGTCGAAGGTCGCTCCGAGCGCGGCGCCGCAGGGGAACGACGCCGACGACGGCCCGGTCCACGACGTGCCGCGGATGCCCGCTGGCCCATCGGACATGCGGATGGCCGGCACGGGCGGGGACTCGGACGACGCCGTGCGCCAGGTGTCGTCGCCGGCGAGCAACGCCACCTTCTGTTCGAGCGTGAGGGCATCGAGTACGGCGGCGACGCGAGCGTCGGCTCGGTCCTCGGTAGGACCGGCAGCGGGGTGGGGGGAGGCCATCGACGCCGACGGTAGCAACCGATCGCTCAGCCGGAACGTTCCTCGTGGGGTTGCCGACGACGCCGGCCGGCCGAGACCAGGCTGACGACTGAGCCGATGGCGAACAGCACCGCTCCTGCTCGGATCACCGGGCGGGCCGCCCCACCGGTGACGGCGATGCCGGGGGGCGGCTGAGGCGACGGCTCGTCGGGCGGAACGGAGCCGACCGACCCCGGCGGCCCGTCGGACGACGGCGGAGCGCTGGGCTCGACCGGTTCCGACGTCGTGGTGACCACCGTGGTCGGCGCGCTGGTCGGCGCGCTCGTCGACGGGGTCGTTGGCTCGGCGATCGGCGCGCTCGTCGATGTCGACGTGGCCGGCAGTGTCGGTGGGCTCGTGTCCGGAACGGTCGTCGGCGACGGCGCCGTGCTGGTCGAGGTCGCCGTCATGGTCGAAGTCGTCATGGTCGTCCGGACGACTGTCGACGCCGTGGTCGGGGTGGTCGATGTGGCCGGAGCTGTCGTGGCCGGAGCAGTCGTGGTCGGAGCTGTCGCGGTCGATGTGCTGGGACGTGTCGTGGTCGTGGTGGTCGTCGTCGTGCTGGTGGTCGTGGCCGGCGGTGCCGCCGGGAACACGTGGGTTGCCGACAGCGCGGCCGGCGTGCCGGCGAGGGCGAAGCGCTGGGCACCCGGTGCGCTCAGCTCGATCGAGCGCCCGGGCCCGACCGCCGAGGCGGTCAGCGTGCGACCATCGATCGACCCGGCGGCCGACACGTCGACCGTGGCGACACCCCCGTCGTCGGTGTCGGCCGTCGCCTGCCACGCTGCGCCGCCCGCCGCCGCCGACAGCTCGAACGTCACGGGTCGTCCACTGATCGCGCCGGCCGGGCCGTCGAGCCGGACGGAGGCCGCGCCATCCACGACGACGAGGTCCGACATCGTCCACGGACCCCGACGACGCAGCGCCTCGTCGACGAACCTGGCGGCGGCGGACTCGATGTCGGTTCGGCGGCCGGCGCCGGCGACCTCGACGACGATCGTCCCGGGCGTCACGATCACGCCGCCGTCGGGGCGCTGCGAACCGATCAAGCCCCAGACGGCGACCGCCATCCCCGCGGCGGCGACATCGGACGGCCCTGCGCCGTCGAGGTACCGCCACGTCAGGTAGTCGAGGGCGCCGTTGTTCACGGCATTGGCGCTCAGCTGGTAGTCGGCGGACGTGGAGTGGGACACGTTGGCCTGGATGCACAGGCCGAGTGCGGCGGAACCGTCGTCGAGGGCGAAGCGGTGGACGCCGATCCCGGCCACGCCGTAGCCGTTGACGGTCAGCCGCCCGCCCAGCGCGGCCGCGGTCACGCCCGGGGTGTACTCGCCGACGATCGCCGCCGCGCCGGCATCACCAGGCAAGCCCACCGCGGCGACCGAGGCGAGACAGAGTCCGGCGGCGAGGCGGGCGACGCTCATACCGGCCCGGGGCGCGTCGGCGGCCCCGGAACGGAGATGAATTCTCGGCGACCGGGCCGATCGGCGCGATCGGCGCGGTCAGTCTCCGGCCAGTGCGCGTTCGAGGGGATTGGCGAACCGCGGGGTGACCCGGACGCCGTCCATCCACTCGCTGAGACGATGGGCGGCCTCGTCGACGAGCGCCGCGACAGGACCGTCGAGCGACTCGAGCGCCTTCCACACCACGAGTCCTCCGGCTCGTTGGGTCCACGGCCCGACCGCGGCCCCGTCGACGAGCACCATCGGCCCCGAGTTCCCGTTCCGGTCGAACAGCGCCGCACCGTGGGCGCCGAGGATCCAGTCGCGTTCCTTCCACCCCATCAGCGCCGGGTCGAGGCCCGGCACGAGCGCCACGGCAGGATCGTCCGCCGGGTTCGCGGTGTCGTCGAGGTCGTCGGCGAGGGCGAACCCCGCGACCGGCTCGGCGCCGGGAGCCGGCTCCACGGTGACCGGTACCGCCGCGATTCCGGCGAGGGCCGCGCGGACTTCTCCGCGCGTCCACTTGCCCCACCACGCGATGTCGGCCAGCGTCCCCGGCCCGTAGGTGCGCAGCCAGCGGGCCACGAGGAGGCGGCGGGCCTCGGACGGTTCGATCGGAGGCCACGGGTGCTGGCCGGAGGCGATGCCGAACCACTCGTCGAAGGGCGCCCAGCGGTACTGGCTGGACAGCCACGATCCGAGCGGGCGGGCGCGGGTGGTGTGGTTCTCGATGGCCAGCAGGAACAGCACCCGGCTCGCCGCGCCGATCTCGGCGGCGTACGCACCAGTCCCCCACCGGAGCCGCATCTGGAGATGGGGCACGAGCGGGGTGACGTCGCGGGCTGCCATCGGCTCGGCGCCGCGCAGGACGGCGAGGACGGCGTCGTAGGCGTCGTCGATCCACCGTTCGCCGTCGGTGGCGATGCCCTGTGCCTCGGCGGCCCGGGCGACGCGCTGCCGCTCGCGGACGACCAGCGAGCGGGTCGCCGCGGCGTCGACCAGCCCGCCGAGATCGAGCGGAACGACGAACATCGTGCGGCGCATCCCGAGCATGCGGATCAGCGAGCGCTGCTCGTACATCTCGTGCTCGAAGCGGGCGACCGTGAACCCTCCGACGCGGCTGTACAGCGACAGCACCACCGTGGCCGGGTCGCTGGAGTGCAGGCCGACGAGCCCCTCGGCCACGTCGGTGATCGAGCGAGCCGTGCCGGTGAGGTGGTGACGGGCCACGAGGCGGCGCCGTCGCTCGGCGATGTCGAAGTGGCGCACCGGCATCGTCATCGGCCGGAACGTACCGTCAACGACCGGTGATTCGAGCATCACGCGCCGGCGCTCGCCACCCGATCTGCCGCGGACAGTGCCGCGTCCCGGGCCGGCGGGGCGTCAACCGGTGGCGAAGTCGGCGAGCAGTGCGGCGAGCTCGACCGGTGTGTCGCCCTGCACACTGTGGCCGGCCTCGGCGACGTGCTCGACACGCGCCGACGGGAGGCGGCGAAGCAGCTCGGCCTCGTCGGCGTCGTCGACGACCGACTGCGGGCGCATCCCGCGCACGAGCATCACCGGCGCGGTGATCGCCGACAGGGCCTCCCACAGCACCGACGACGCGTCGACCTCGCTGGTCTCGGCGAGATCGCCATCACCGTGGCGGCGGTAGCGCCAGCGCCACGAGCCGTCATCGAGCTGTTCGGCGTTGTGGAGGATGCCCCGGCGCAACGACGCCTCGGTACGTGTCGGGTTGTGCTCGATCGTGCGGGCGAGGAGCTCGTCGAAGCTCGGGAACGTCGGCGGTCCACGCACGAAGTCGGTGATCGCCTTGGCCTTCTCACTGTTCACGCCAGGCGTGATGTCGATCAGTGCCAGCCGCCGGACCAGGTGCGGGTGGGCGGCGGTGAGGGCGATCGACGTCATACCACCGAGCGACATGCCGACGAGGAGATCGGCGTCGGGCGCCAGGGCCTCGATGGCCACGGCGGCGTCGTCGGCGAGCGACTCGGCTCGATGCCGCCCCGGGGTCAGCGACACGGCGTCGGAATGTCCGTGGCCCGGCAGGTCGATGGCGACGAGGGGACGACCGAGGGCGAGGGCGACCGTATCCCACGTGTGGGCGTTCTGGGCACCGCCGTGCAGGAACACCATCTCGGCCGGGGCGTCACCCCACACGAGGGCGCTGATCGTGCGTCCGTCGGGGAGCTCCGCGCGGTCGCGCCGCACGAGCGGCGGGCCGTCGTAGGCGATCCCGTACTCCGCCGCGTTGTCGGCGAAGTAGGCGAACTCGTCGTACGCGACGCGGTCGGTCACGCTCCACCTCCGAAGTGATCGACGACGTTGGCGACCGACCTGGCGACGTTGGCGACGTGGCCCTTCGGGTAACCCATGAGCTTGACGACGAGCGGGATGCGCGCCGTCGATTGGTCGTAGGTCTCGGTCACCCTGGTGCCGCCGGACCCGTCGGGCTCGAGCTCCCACCGCCAGCGGTGGCCACCGAGGTGCGACCACGCGATGACGCGATTGCGGTCGAACTCGACCACCTTGTTGGTCATCCGGTAGGCGATCGGACCGCGACGCATCTTCATCCGGAACGAGCTCTCGGCCTCGAGCAGGTCGGGGCCGCTGACGCGGCCGCGCACCGACTCGTCACCACTGATCTCGGCGTGATTGGCGGGCGAACGGACGAAGTCGAACACCGCCTCGGGCGGCGCGGCGACGACCGCCGTGGCGCTGGCGGTGGTGTCGGTGAGGGTGGTGGTCACACCGTCGGGCGCCGGCTGGTGGTTGGGGGCCATCGACTCATTCAAACAGCCGCCCGTCCGGGCGAACGGATCGTCCGTCGTGCGACATGCGATCATGGATCGGTGACCCTCCCCACGACGGCCGCCGGCGAGACTCCCGAACGTCCCCGACTCGTCGAGTTCGCACCGGGCATCGTGGCCGTCGGCGTGATGCTCGCCGTGATGTGGGGCACCGAACTGATCGACCTGCTCCCCGGCACCTCGTTCAACCGGTGGGGCATCCGGCCCCGGTCCGTCCGCGGCCTGTTCGGCATCGTGTTCGCTCCGTTCCTCCATGTCGACTTCCGGCACCTCATCGGCAACACGATCCCGTTCGGCATCCTCGGGGCGGCGATCGCCCTCGGTGGCACCCGACAGTTCGTCGAGGTCACCATCGCCGTCGGCGTGGTCAGTGGACTCGGGGTGTGGCTCTTCGGTGCCTCCAACAGCATCCACCTCGGCGCCAGCGGTCTGGTGTTCGGCTACATCACCTACCTCGTGTCTCGCGGCGTGTTCGCCAGGAAGGCGATGTGGATCGGCGGCGGCATCATCGTCTTGATGTTCTACGGCGGCTCGCTGCTGTGGGGTCTCGTGCCGACGTCCCGCATGTCGTGGCAGGGCCATCTGTTCGGGGCCGTCGGCGGCGTCGTCGCCGCCTGGATGCTCCACGGCGACCACGACTTCGACGACGAGTCCCCGACGACGACGCCGTAGCGCCCCACGCGGCGCGCACCGCCGGCCCAATGCGGCCAGCGGATCACCGAGCTGGTCGTGAAGGTTCGACGCCCGGCCTGGCGGGAATCCACGGGCCGCACGAACCCTCGACGACGACCGGTCGGTGACCGCCCGGCTTGGCGTGGTCGTACAGGCACGCTCGGTACCGAATGCTCGCCGCCTCCGGGAGACTGCTCTCACCGAACGACCGGCACGTGTCGGTGCCCCAGCTGTTGTAGTGGTTGGGCTGCGAGATCCAGTTCTGATGGACCCTGAGCTGCCAACGCAGGCCGACGGAGTAGCCGTCCGGTCGGATGTCGCACAGGGAGAACACGTCGCCCTTGGTCTCGAACGTGGCGAAGCCGTGGCTGCTCCCGCCGATCTGGGCATGCGATGCGGGATACTCGCCGGCGGAAACCCCCGACCCGCCGATCAGTGCCGGCACTGCCGTGGCCGACGCGGCCAGGGCGAGCGCCGGCAGGATGCGAATGCGTCGCTTGGCTCGGCGGGTGCTGGTGAGGGATGTCGTCGCTGTCATGTCGCCTCCTGTGATGCGTCTCTGAGGCGACGGTACGAAGCTCCGGTCGCGGGGGCCATCCCTCGATTGCGGGGTTCGGCGGCCTCTACGAGCTCTCCCGAGCGAGGTTGCGGGCGGCCCGGCGTTCGTCGGTGAACTGCCGCAGGACGCGGAGGAAGGCGCTGCGGTCCGCCGCCGAGAGCCGGCCGAGCCACCGCTCCTCACCCCGTTGGATCTCGGCCTGGGTGGCGTCCTTGACAGCGCGACCGGCGTCGGTGACGGCGAGGAGCCGCACGCGCCGGTCGTCGGGGTCGGGACGTCGCTCGATGTAGCCGAGCGCCTGCAGCTCGTCGAGCGTGGGGATGATCCGGGTCTTGTCGGCCCCGATCGCCTCGGCCAGCGCCGCCTGGGAGCGCATCGGCGAACGATCGAGCGCGAGCAGCACGCTGTAGGCCCACATGCTGATGCCGTTCGCCGCGAGGATCGGCAACTCGGCGTCGATCAGCTCGCGCACCAGCGGGGCGAGCATGGCGGCGAGGTCGGGCCGAGTGTCGGAGGCTCGTTTCGTCGCCACGTCGGAATCGTAGCGTTGACAGATCATAGGCAGCTGCTTACTATCTGCGTATGCGTACGACTACGGACGTCCGACCGTTCCACCGGATCGCCGTCCTCACCTCGATCAAGATCGTCGACCAGATCACCCGTGACGATCTCCACCACGCGACGCCCTGTGCCGGCTGGGATCTCGGCGATCTCCTCGCCCACATGACCGTGCAGCACCGCGGGTTCGCAGCCGCGGCTCGCGGCGCCGGCGCCGACCTCGCCGTCTGGGACGTCGACACCGTCAGCGAGGCGGTGGCGGTGAGCCCTGCCGCGACGTATGCCGCGGCCGCCCGCGACGTCGTCGACGCGTTCGCCGCCGACGGGACGATGGAAGCGAAGTTCGCCCTGCCCGAGTTCGGGCCGGACGTCGTCGTTCCCGGCGCGCTGGCCATGGGGTTCCACTTCATCGACTACGTCGTGCACGGCTGGGATGTCGCTCGATCGATCGACGTCGACTTCCAGTTGCCGGCCGACGTCATCGCCGCCGCCGAGCCGATCGCCTTCGCCGTGCCCGACGACGCATCTCGCCGCACCCCCCGGTCGCCGTTCCGGACGGCGCTCGACTCGCCCCGCGGCAGCAGCCGGCTCGACCGGATCCTCGCCCACCTCGGCCGCTCCCCCGCCTGGGTCCCCCGGCCAGTCCGGTGCGCTTGAGCAGATCGGAGAGCCGCGTCTTTCCGGACAGGAACTGTCCGCAAAGAGGTTTAACGTGCGGCCCATGACCACCACCGAGGCCGATACCACCACGCCCGCCGTCGACGCGCTCACGGGCATCGTCATCGACTGCGCCAACCCGCCGGCGTTGGCCGCGTTCTACAGCTCGATCACCGGATGGACGGTGCGCGAGTCCGATCCCTCCTGGGCCACGGTCGTGACGCCCAACGGCCTCGTCCTGTCGTTCCAGCATGTCGAGGAGTACGTCGCTCCGCAGTGGCCGAGCACGAACCCGCCCCAGCAGTTCCATCTCGACTTCGACGTCGTCGACCTCGACGTGGGTGAGCAGCGTGTCCTCGCCCTCGGCGCCCGCAAGGCCGAGCATCAGCCGGGCACGACGTTCCGGGTCTTCCTCGACCCCGAGGGCCACCCGTTCTGCCTCTGCCTCCCGTGACGCTGACGGCGCGGCGCTGGCGTCCCGGCCCGAGTCGAGCTCAGCGCCGTGGCGCCGGCGCTGGGATCGATGTCGGCGCACCGGCCTCTCGGCGCCGCACGGCACGATTGAGCTCGGCACGGTCGGCGGCCTGACCGCCGCGGTCCCACCCGAGGCGGTCATATGAGCGTCCACCCAGCCGGGCAGAGGTCGTCGCGCCGATCTGCTCGGCGATCTCCCCGTCGATCGCCTCGCTCCGGGCGACGAGGACCGGGAGCAGACCGGCGCCCGCCGCCGTCCCGGCGCCCGGAGGCAATGGGATGCCACCCGTCGGCGATCGGTGCGACGCGACGTCCTCCGCTGAGCGATTGACCGATTCGAGTCGCTCGCCGATGCGGCCGGCGTACCCGAACAGGAAGGCCCGCTTGAACGAGGCGCCGCGCACGTGGCTGCCGGTGGGAGCCGTCGCCGCCTCGGCCCGCATCGCCGCCTGCGACTGCACGAGCAACGAGGTGTACAGCAGCTCGACCGCAGCGAGGTCGTCGGCGAATCCGAACACGCTGTACAGCCCGAGGTCGCCGTGCTGCACCACCTTGCATCGCGAGCTCGTGGCGACGACACCCAGAAGGAGAGCCTTCTCCTTGGCGTATGGGTCGTCGACAGCGAGCCGAATCGACGACGGTCGCTCGCTGCGGCCGCCCCGTGACCACAAGAGCGCGCTGTCGATGGAGTGCTTGGCCATCAACTCCTGTGCCTTGGCCGTGAACGTCTCGGCCTCGGCCTCGAACGTGGTCGACTCGGCCTGAGCCAGGAGGGCCCGGACTCTGAGGAGCATGGGGTCCTCGACCGCGTCCCCACCCGGCGACGCGTCATGCCGCTGCCAGTCACGCGGATCGCTGCCTGGCGGCGGCACCGTGATCGGCAGCCGGCCGAGCTTGCCGAGCAGGCCGATGAGGTCCGTGACGACATGGATCGCCCTCGCTGGCCCGATCTTCTCGGCCGCGAGCGCCCGCGACAGCCAACCGATCTCGACGTCGGTGTGGCCCTCCGGCGCGGCCGTGGCGGCGTCGGCGTACCAGCGCGGATGCAACTCGGCCGCCGAGCGACCTGCGAGATCGACTGCGATGGCAGCCGCGACGACGCGGCCGTACGCCGCGTTGCTGCGACGAGCGTGACGAACGAGCTCACTCGGCAGCCAGCCCCGCTCCCAGGCGGCAGCGACGAATGCCGCGATGTCGGTCTCGGCGATGTCGACCACGGAGCCGGGATCGACATCGTTCAGGGCGAGCACCGACAGCACGTACTGGTTCGACGTCTCGCCGCGTATCAGCCCGGCCGCCGACCAGATCGTGCGCCGCAGGCGTCGAGCCTCATCGGGACGTGGCGAGCTGTCGGGCGGTCGCGGTCGTTGCGCGTTGGTACGGGCAGCCCGGCGACGGGCCTTCTCTTGGCGTCGTTGACGGTTCCTCGATCCCATGGCCCGACCCTAGAGATGGGGTGTCACAGTCACGCGGGGTCTCGAACTGTCATGGTTCGTCGCGCCCAGCGCGACGAACCATGACAGCTCAGCGCCGTCCGCACGGTCGGGGGGAGAAGTCGTGTGTCGTCGATCGACGCGTGGCCGGGAACGCAGATGTGCACGGGTGCAGCGAGCGTCCCGAAGTTCGCGCGGTCAAGGCGAGCGAGGAGCTCGTTCCGACCGAGCCGTTCACGCGGCCTGCGTGGCCGGGGAACGCAGACATCAGAAGTCGTCGTCGAAGGCGACGTCGCCAGTGACGCCCACCTGGTATGCCGAGACGGTGCGCTCGAAGAAGTTGGAGAGCTCCTGCACGTCCTGCAGCTCCATGAAGCCGAACGGGTTCTTCGAGCCCCAGCGCTTCGACAGGCCCAGGCGTACGAGGCGCTGGTCGGCGACGAACTGGAGGTATTCGCGGCTGTCGGCCGCCGAGAGGCCGGGCACGCCGTCGGAGAGCATGTCCTGCACGAACTGCATCTCGGCCTCGACGGCGTCCTCCATCATCTCGGTGATCTGCTTGGCGAGCTCGTCGTCGAAGAGATCGGGCTCCTCGCGACGGACGGTGTCGACGACCGAGAAGGCGAAGTCCATGTGCCCGCTCTCGTCGCGGAACACCCAGTTGGTGCCGGCCGCCAAACCGTTGAGGAGCCCCTTCGAGCGCAGGAAGTACACGTAGGCGAAGGCGCCGAAGAAGAACAGACCCTCGATGCAGGCGGCGAAGCAGATCAGGTTGAGCAGGAACGTGCGGCGGTCCTCGCGGGTCTGCAACTCACCGAGCTGGCCGATCGTGTCCATCCACTTGAAGCAGAACTCGGCCTTGGCCTTGATGGACGGGATCGTCTCGACGGCGCGGAACGCCTCGGCGCGCTCGTCGGGATCGGGGAGATAGGTGTCGAGCAGCGTGAGGTAGAACTGCACGTGCAGGGCCTCCTCGTACAGCTGCCGGGACAGGAACAGCCGGGCCTCGGGCGCGTTGATGTGCTTGTACAGGTTGAGCACGAGGTTGTTGGCAACGATGGAGTCACCGGTGGCGAAGAACGCCACGAGGCGGCGGATCAGATGCTTCTCGGCCGGCAGCAGCTTGCGGTTGAGGTCGACGACGTCGTCGGAGAAGTCGATCTCCTCGACCGTCCAGGTGTTGCGGATGGCCGCCCGGTAGCGCTCGTAGAACTCGGGATAGCGCATCGGCCGCAACGTCAGGTCGAGGCCGGGATCGAGGATGGCCTTGCGGGCGCCCGGATCTGCGGCGGGGAGCGTCTCGGTGGCCGGCAGCGGCTCGGGGATCGAGAAATCGGTCAGCACTTCGGCGGTACTCATGGCGCTTCTTTCACTTCATCTCAGAACTTGCAAACGAACAGGTGTGCGGACTTATCACGTACAAGCTTCGCACGCGTCGGGGTTCTCGATGGAGCAGGCGAGCGCCTCTTCGTCGGTGTATTCCTTCTTCGGCGACATCGGCGTGGGCTCGGCGGGCGCCGGGGTCCCTCCCCCGCCACCGGTGGTGGTCTGGGCGATGCGGGTCGCCGGACGGGACCGCAGGTAGTACGTGGTCTTCAGCCCCTGCTTCCAGGCATGCAAGTACATCGACGAGAGCTTGCCGATGGTGGGGCTCTCCATGAACAGGTTGAGCGACTGGCTCTGGTCGATGAACGCCCCACGCTCGGCGGCCATGTCGATGAGGGAACGCATCGGCAGCTCCCACGCCGTGCGGTACAGCGCCTTGACGTCGTCGGGGATGGCATCGACGCCCTGCACCGAGCCCTCGGCGCGCTTGATGGCGTCGCGGATCTCGTCGGTCCACAGACCGCGTGACTGCAGGTCACGCACGAGGTACGTGTTGATCTGGAGGAACTCGCCCGACAGCGTTTCGCGCTTGAAGAGGTTGGACACCTGCGGCTCGATGCACTCGTAAGCGCCGCAGATCGAGGCGATGGTGGCCGTCGGGGCAATGGCGATGAGCAGCGAGTTGCGCAGCCCGTGCTCGGCGATGCGAGCCCGCAGCGGCTCCCACCGAGCCGGCTCGCTCGGCGTGACGCCCCACAGGTCGAACTGCAGCTTGCCGGCGGCGGCGCGGGTGTCGGCGTAGGCGGTGTGTGGGCCGTTGGCCTCGGCGAGCTCGCTCGAGGACCACAGGGCGTTGAAGTAGACCTCTTCCTGGATGCGCTTCGACAGCCCGCGCGCCTCGGGGCTGTCGAACGGCAGCTTGAGCTTGAAGAACACGTCCTGCAGGCCCATCACGCCGAGGCCGACGGGACGCCAGCGGGCGTTCGACGCGGCGGCCTCGTCGGTCGGGTAGTAGTTGATGTCGATGACCCGGTCGAGGTAGCGCACCGCGGTGCGCACCACCTCGGCGAGGCGCTCGAACTCGAACTCGCCATCGCGCACGAAGTGGCCGAGGTTGAGCGAGCCGAGGTTGCACACGGCGGTCTCGGCATTGCTCGTGACCTCGAGGATCTCGGTGCACAGGTTCGACAGGTGCACGACCCGCGGCGTCTCCCCGTCGGCGAGAACGACGCCAGGAACGGGATCCGTCGTCTGGTTGCAGCGGGCGTTCGACGGGTCCTTGAACGTCATCCAGCCGTTGCCGGTCTGGGCCAGCGTGCGCATCATGCGCGAGTACAGCTGGCGGGCGGGGATCTGACGCTCGTACAGCTTCTGGCTCTCGGCCTCGATGTAGGCCCGCTCGAACTCCTCGCCGAAGAGGTCGGTGAGGTGCGGCACCTTCTTGGGATCGAACAGCGACCACGTCCAGTCGTTCTCGACGCGCTTCATGAACAGGTCGGGCACCCAGTTGGCGAGGTTGAGGTTGTGCGTGCGCCGCGCCTCGTCGCCGGTGTTGTCCTTGAGCTCGAGGAACTCCTCGATGTCGGCGTGCCACGTCTCGAGGTACACGCAGGCGGCACCCTTGCGCTTGCCGCCCTGGTTCACCGCCGAGACTGACGAGTCGAGCGTCTTCAGCCACGGCACGATGCCGTTGGACAGGCCGTTGGTGCCGCGGATGAGCGAGCCGCGGCTGCGCACGCGGTGGAAGGCGAGGCCGATGCCGCCGGCGAACTTCGACAGGCGGGCGACGTCCTTGTAGCGGTCGTAGATCGCCTCGAGCGTGTCGCCCGGCGAGTCGAGCAGGTAGCAGCTCGACATCTGCGGGTGCGACGTGCCGCTGTTGAACAGCGTCGGCGTGGCCGGCATGTAATCGAGCGACGAGATGATGCGGTAGAACTCGATCGCCTCGTCGGCCGTGGTGGACAGGCCACAGGCGACGCGCATGAAGAAGTACTGCGGCGTCTCGATGACGAGGCGGCCCTCGGGGTCACGCAGCAGGTAGCGGTCGTACACCGTGCGCAGTCCGAAGTACTCGAACAGGCGGTCACGCTCGTGCTCGATCGCCTCGTTGAGCTTGTAGCTGTGGTTGCCGACCAGCTCGGCGGTCTCGTCGTTGATCAGCCCGGCGGCGTGGCCGGCGTCGATCGACTGGCTGAAGGAGTGGATGTTCTGGTTGAACACCTCCTTCTGCACGAACGTGGCGAGGAGGCGGCCGGCGAGCCGGCTGTAGCTCGGCTCCTCGCTGACGAGGGCCGCCGCCGTGCGGATGGACAGCTCGTCGAGCTCCATCGTGGTGGCGCCGTCGTGGAGACCGCTGATGGTGCGGGTGGCGACGCGCATCGGATCGACCCCGTCGAGACCCTTCGCCGCCATGCCGACGGCCCGCACGATCTTGTTGAGATCGATCGGCTCGAGCGCACCGTCGCGCTTGCGCACGCGCATCGGGCTGGCCAGTCCCCAGGGGGTGGGATCGGCGCCGGCGTCGCCGGCTTCCGGTGCGAGTGTGCTGTCGCTTGCGGTGCGTTCGAGGATGGTCATGCTGGCGCTTCTCCCGCGTCGGTTCGCAGATGCCCATCTGCCTCGGTGGGTTCTGCTTCTTTGGGCGCTTGTGTGGGCCTGAGCGCCCCGGCCTCTCGGCGGTGCACACGAATCCCTGGTGCCGGAGGGCGGCGGAGCCTCCCGGTGTGATGTCCCCGAGCGGATCCTTCGCTTCCTGCCGCCTCCACCGTCACCCCCTATATCTGGGGATCAAGTGGGCGCTTCGGCGGTTGTCGACGCAGGATCTTGTGTCGGGTTGAGAATTACATCACCGTAGTTACACCGGCGTCAAGAGTGCCCGAGAACAACGCCGAGAGCAGCGGCGACGCGCCGGCCGCGACGCCCGCGGACGCCGCTCCGGCGACCGAGTGACGTTCAGTGGGCGCCGACGCGGCGCGGATCGCGCCGTCGGAGACCGGCGGCGGCGATCGCGCCGTAGAGCACGGTCAGTCCGAGCAAGGCGCCGGCGGCGCTCAGCACGTGACCCTTGGTCGGCGCCCAGCGATCGCGGCACGGCGCCTGCCCGAGCAGCGAGTCGACGATCTGGCGCTGGGCCGCGTTCCCGGACGCCTCGACGCCGGCCCGGACGCGGCAGACGAGCTCGAGCTCGCCGAGATGCGCCGACGCGGCCTGACCCTGAAAGCCCCAGTAGGACGGCGACACCCACGCCACCTGGGCGAGCAGCGGTTTGTCCTCGACCGAGATGATGCTGTCGCTGAGCACGAGCTGCGCGATCAGGATGACCGGGATGAGGACGAGGGCCGCAGCGTCGGTGGCCACCCACGCCGACACGGCGAGCCCGAGCGCGACGGCGGCGAGCGTGGTGAGGAACACGAGCAGGCCGAGCTCGAGGATCGGCGGGCCGAGCACCACCGACTCCCGCGGGCCGTCCTGGGCCGACACCACCACCCCCACGAGCACCGCCGACTGGATCAGTCCCAGTCCGCCGAGCACGACGAACTTCGAGCCGAGGTAGGCAGGTAGCGACAAGCCCACGGTTCGTTCCCGCCGGTAGACGGGCAGCTCGCGGACGATCTCGCGGCACGAGTTGACGAGACCCATCGTGACCGCGCCGAGCATCAGCACGGCGATCACGAGGCGCGGCTGGCGGCCGATGCCCGCCGGCCCGAGGTTGCCGAAGCCGACGGCAATCAGCAGCAGCACGGCGATCACCGGCGCCTGGAGGGCGAGCAAGCGGAACTGGCTCTTGGTGGAGACCAGCACGTCGGCGGTGCGTCGGGTCAGGGTGAGCAGTTGCCGGCGCGCCCCAGTGGGGCGCCCGATCGCCGCGCTGCCGCCGGTCGACATCGCCGCCAGCTCCTCACGGTGGCTGGCCACGGCGTCACCGACGCGCTCGCGGCGGATGTCGGACTCGGTGAAGCGGTCGGCCCACTCGTCGCCGTTGGCCTCCAGCTCGAGGAAGACGTCGGGGTAGTCGGCGGCGCCGAACCACTCGAGGGCGGTGTCCGGCGCACCCACGTAGGCGAGGCGACCGCCGGGAGACAGGAACACGACGGTGTCGCACAGGTCGAGGCTGGCCACGGCATGGGTGACGACGACCACGGTGCGTCCGCCGTCGGCGAGCTGCCGGAAGAGGCGGGTGACGGAGCGCTCGTAGCCGGGATCGAGGCCCGATGTCGGCTCGTCGAGGAAGAGCATCGACGGTCGCGTCAGCAGCTCGAGGCCGACCGACGCCCGCTGCTGCTGACCGCCCGACAGGCGCTCGATGACCACGTCGCCGCGCTCGCGGAGGCCGAGCTCGGCGAGCACCTCGTCGATGCGGGCACGACGTTCCTCGCCGTCGACGTCGGAGCCGAAGCGCAGCGCCGCGGTGTAGTCGAGCACGCGCCGGAGCGGCAGCTGGGTGTGCAGCACCTCGTCCTGCGGGACGTGTCCGATGCGGTGCCGGAGCTCGCCGAACTCGCGGTAGAGGTCGTGATGGTCGTACAGCACGACGCCGCGGCTGGCGGGCCGGATGCCGCACAGGGCGCCGAGCAGCGTGCTCTTGCCCGAGCCCGATGGGCCGACGATGGCGGTGAGTCGTCCCGGTTCGAGGACGAGGTCGACGCCGTCGAGCAGCAGGCGGCCGCCGGGCAGCTCGACCGTGAGCCCCTCGGCCACGAGGTGCCCGCCGTCGTCGGCTCCACCCGTGTCCCGGTTCGGCTCGGTGAGGTCTCGCTCGTGTGTTCCGTCCACCACGGCCGTGCAGTCTGGCATCCTCGCCCCATCGGCCACCCGCCACCAGCCTCCCGCTCCCCCATCCGAGTACTGAACGTCACCCGAGTTCCGGGGGCCCCGATTCCGGTCCTTCCATACTCGGATGCGTCGGGCCGGTCGGCTGGCCGGCGCTGCTCGGTAGCGTCGCCGAGGTGCCCTCCGTCTCCCTCGCCGACGCCCCGTGGCCGCTGCACACCGAACGGCTGACGATCCGCCCGGCGGTCGCCGACGATGCCGATGCGGTGTACGAGTACCGCCGCCTCGAGGAGGTGTCTCGCTGGTTGACGTCGCTGCCGACCGACGCCGGATCACACGCCACGGCGTTCACCGAGCCGGGCCGGCTGGCGTCGACGCTGATCCTCGAGCACGACGGCGGCGTCATCGGCGACTTGATGGTGCGCATCGAGGCGCCGTGGGCACAGCAGGAGGTGCGCGAGCAGGCCGAAGGCACGCACGCCGAGCTCGGCTGGGTGTTGCGTCCGGAGGCGTCGGGTCGCGGCTACGCCACCGAAGCGCTCGAGGCGATCCTGCGCGTGTGCTTCGTCGGCCTCGGATTGCGCCGGGTGACCGCCAACTGCTTCGCCGACAACGAGCCGTCGTGGCGCCTCATGGAGCGACTGGGGATGCGGCGGGAGACCGCCACCGTCGAGGAGTCATTGCACCGGTCCGGGCGCTGGCTCAACGGCTACGGCTACGCCCTCCTCGCCTCCGAGTGGCGCGCCACGCACCCCGACTGACGCACGCAGCGCCTGACCCATCCGAGTGTTGGGTGTCCCCCTGTCGGGCGATCCACACTCGGGTGGGTCGGGGTGCGACCGTGTGACGCGCCCGACTCGCGGGAGTTCCTTGACCGGTATTGTCACGGCTCATGAGCAGCGGACCCGTGGTCGTGGGCATCGACGTCGGCGGCACCAAGACCAACGCCACGGTGGTCGACGACTCGGGACACATCCTCGTCGACCGCATGGTCGAGGGGCCGAGCCGGGTCACCGACGGCCCGCCGGCGGCCGTCGACGCGATCGACGCAATCATGATCACCGTCCTCGACGTGGCCGGTGCCGAGCGCAGCCAGGTGCGCGCCGTCGGCCTCGACACGCCGGGACCGGCGTCGGCGACCGGCGTCATCTCGGCTCGCGGCGCCACCAATTTCGCCGATCCGGCGTGGTGGGGCTTCGACATCCGCGAGGCGGTCGAAGAGCGCCTCGGCCTACCGGTCATCTACAACAACGATGGCAACGCGGCGGCGCTCTACGCCCACGAGCGCCATTTCGGCTTCGATGCCGGCGCCCGCTCGTCGATCTCGGCGATCGTCGGCACCGGGCTCGGCGGCGGCGTCATCGAGTCGGGACGGGTCGTCAAGGGGGCCGCCGGCATGGCCGGCGAGCTCGGCCACGTGCACGTGCCGCTCACCGGGATCCTCGAGCCGGACCAGCCGGTGCCGTCGTGCAACTGCGGGTTCGACGCCGACCTCGAGAGCGTGGCCTCTCTCGCCGGAATCCGGCGCAACCTCCTCCCGTACTGGCTCACTCGTTACCCCGACCACCCGCTGGCCGCCTTGCCGATCGACGAGGCCGCCAAGGTCGTGCGCAGCTACGGCGAGGACGGCGACGAGATGGCCCTCGCCATCTTCGGCCAGCAGGCGGCGGCGATCGGCAGGATGTTCACGATCGCCGCCAACTTCACCGATCCCGACGCCTACTTCGTGGGTGGTGGCGTCACCGAAGCCCGGCCGCACTTCCGCGACTGGTTCCTCGACCAGGTGCGTCACGCCACGACACTGCGTGCCGAGCAGCTGTCGGTCACCGAGTTCGCCATCGTCGCCGACCTCGACATGGCCGGCGCCCGCGGCTCGGCGCTGGCCGCGCTTCACGCCATCCGTCCGTAGTCGCAGGGGACGGCGGCCGACGCGCCGAGCTGCCAGCGCCGGTACGTTGACGCGGTGGCTGCCGATCCCCCCGCCGATCTCCTCGCCGACCTCGACCCGGAGCGGCGGGAGCACGTCGAGACGCGGCTACGCACCAACCTGATGGCCTGGCTGTCGACGGTGAGTCCGAGCGGCCGTCCCGACACGGTCCCGGTGTGGTTCCTCCATCGCGACGACGGCACGTTCGTGCTCTACAGCCAGCCGGGCAAGGTGAAGCTGCGCAACATCGCCGCCAACCCCCACGTGGGCCTGGCCCTCGACGTCACCGACATCGGCCGCGACATCATCCGCTTCACCGGCACGGCGGTCGTCGCGCCCGACGAGCCGGCGGCCGATCACGCACCGGCCTACGTCGCCAAGTACACCGAACGGATCGGCGCCATCTTCGGCTCGGCGGCGGCGTTCGCCGCGGCGTTCAGCGAGGCGATCGTCATCACCCCGACCCGCGCCCACATCTCCGAGCCGTCGCCGGGCGCCACCGCCTGACTCCTCGCCCGCGGTGAGAGCGGTGAGATCGTGCGTGCCACTATCTCACCGCGCGCTCATCGAACAGCGGGCTCGCGGCCGTAGCGGGCGACGAGCGCGCGGCCGATCGATGCCAGGTGCTCGCGCACCTCGGGCGGATCGATCACGTCGACGTAGCCCGCCCATGCCGCGAGGTTCTGGGCGATCACCCAGGCCGACGGTGCGCCGACCCGGACCGTGACCTGTTCCTGGCCGTCGAAGCTGTCGGGTGCCGGTCCGAGGACCTCGGTGCTCGGACCGAACGACATGCGCAGGCCGTAGATCGCCCTGGTGGGAACGTGGACGATCGCCTGCGCGCTCGCCCGCTTCTCCTCGACCGCGGCGACGATGCCCTTCCACGTCTCGTGCAGGTCGAAGCCCTCGGGACGCACCACCTTGTCGTCGGTCAACTCGACGGAACGCACGCGGTTCACGCGGAACGTGCGCATCCCCTTGTCGGTGTTGGCCACGAGGTACCACGTCGAGCCCTTCTCCACCACGCCGAGCGGGTGGACGATGCGCGTCGTCTCCGACCGCTGGCGGTCGGAGTACCCGAGGCGCACCTGGCGGCCCGAGACGACCGCGTGGCGTAGCTCCTGGAGGAAGGCCGGCTGCTTGGCGAGCTCGGTGCCCCAACTGGCGGCGTCGAGCACGGTGGATGCGGCGGCGGCCTCGGCGTCGGCGCGGAACGTCTCGGGGAGCGCCTGCACGAGCTTGCGCAGCGCCGCTTTGGCCTCCGGCGTGGCCGTGGACGCCGGCCCGGCGACGAGGAAGAGTGTCCGGGCTTCGTTCTCGGTGAGCCCGCTGAGATCGGTACGGGCGCCGCCGAGCAGCTGCCAGCCGCCGTTGCGCCCCGGCTGGGCGTAGACCGGGATGCCCGACACGGCCAGGGCCTCGAGGTCGCGCCGGGCGGTCTTCACCGAGATCTCCAGCTCCTCGGCCAACTCGGCAGCCGTCACCTTTCCGCGGCGCTGGAGCACCAGCAACGTCGCCACCAACCGATCGGCTCTCACGGTGTCCAGTTTGACCGCAAAAGTGGCCAACGTCCGTCCAGTTCAGCGAACTGAGCGCGCGTCCCGCAGTCCGCACGGCGGTCCGAGCGGCCACGGCGACAGGAGCACCAGCGGAGGCTGCCGGGCGCGCGACCTGAGTGGCCGGGGAACGCATATAACTGGACAGGGGGTGACCACTTTGGTCGCGCACCATGGCTTCCATGACGCAGCACACGAGCACCAACATCATCGAGGCGGTCGGCCTCCAGAAGCGCTTCGGCTCCGGGAACAAGGAGGTCGTCGCCCTCGACGGTCTCGATCTCGCCGCCCCCGCCGGCAAGGTGACCGCCGTCCTCGGCCCCAACGGCGCCGGCAAGACGACGTTCATCCGGGCGGTCGCCACGCTGCACGGTGTCGACGACGGCCACCTCTCGGTCGCCGGCGTCGACGCCACAGCCGACCCGCAGGCGGTGCGCAAAGTGATCGGCCTCGCCGGCCAGCACGCCGCCGTCGAGCCCACGCTGAGCGGGCGGGAGAACCTCGTGATGGTCGCTCGGATGTTCGGCCACGACCGCCAGGGCGCCCGCCGGGCCGCCGACGCCGTGCTCGAACAGCTCGGCCTCACCGACGCCGGAAGCCGACTCGTCCGCGGCTACTCGGGAGGCATGCGGCGGCGGCTCGACCTCGGCGCCAGCCTCGTCGGCGCTCCTCGTCTGCTCCTGCTCGACGAGCCGACCACGGGCCTCGACCCGCGGAGCCGCATCGAGCTGTGGGACGCCATCCGCATGCTCGTCGCCGCCGGCACCGACGTGCTGCTGACCACGCAGTACCTCGAGGAAGCCGACCAGCTCGCCGATCACGTCGTCATCGTCGATCACGGCCGTTCGATCGCTACCGGCACCCCGGGCGAGCTCAAGGGCCGGGCGGGCCGCGATCGGGTGGAGATCCGGGTGCGCGACGTCGCCGACCTGTCTGCTGCCCGCGACGTCCTGGCGCCGCTCGGAGTCGAGGAGCCGACCGTCGACGAGCCCAACCGTCGGGTGGCCGTCGGGGTCGAATACGGCACCGATCGCCTGTCCGACGCCATCCGCATCCTCGCCGAACAGCGCATCGACATCGACGACGTCGGCCTCCGCCGCCCGACCCTCGACGAGGTGTTCCTGCATCTCACGGGCACCACCGCCGATCTCGAAGCCGCCTGAGCGCGGACGATCCAGCACGACCGAACCGAACGAACGACACAAAGAAGGACCACTCCGATGACTGCCACGCTCGACCCCACCGCCTTCACGTACGAACCCGAAACGCCGAGCAGCTCCCCACGTGACGCGCTCGTCCCGGCCTCCAGCGGTGGCGCCAGTGCTGCCGCCACCGCTGGAGCGTTCGCCGTCAGAACGCTCAAGCAGTTCGCCCGCACGCCGCAGCTGATCTTCGTCGGCGGGGCGATCTCGACGATGTTCCTGTTGATCTTCCGCTACGTCTTCGGCGGGGCGATCGGCACCGGCCCCGTCAGCTACGCCGACTTCCTCATCCCCGGCCTCGCCGCCGGCGGCGCCTTCTTCTCGGGCACCGGCGCTGCGGTCGGCGTGGCCGAGGACATGGAGAAGGGTCTCTACGACCGGCTGCGGTCGCTGCCGGTCCCCCGTTCGGCGATCCTGCTCGGCCGGTCGATGGCCGACACCGTGCTCGTGGCGTGGAGCCTCGTGGTCACGGTGGCCGTCGGCTTCCTGACCGGCTTCCGCTTCCACGGGTCGGCCGGCGACGCCGCGCTCGCCGTCGTCCTGTGCGTGGTGTACGGCGCGGCGTTCACGTGGCCGTTCATCTACCTCGGCCTCATCGCCGGCAACGCCCAGGCCGCCAACGGCATGAGCTTCATGGCCTTCCCGCTGGTCTTCGTGTCGAGCGCCTACGTGCCGGTCGAGTCGATGCCCGGCTGGCTGCAGAGCGTGGCCGAGCACCAGCCGGTGACGATGATGATCAACACCGTGCGGGCTCTGTCGCTCGGCGACGACGCCTCCACTGGCAGCATGGCGATTCTGCCCCACTCGGCGGCGTGGTACGGCGTGCGCTCGTTGATCTGGTGCGCGGCGATCGTGGCCGTGTTCGCTCCGCTGGCGACCCGCCGCTTCGCCCGGCGCTGAGCCGTGGCCGGCCGGCGCCGGCCGGTCGGGTCCTCGATCCCCCCAAACCCCCCAAGCCGGTGGGGCGTCCCGAGCGGGACGCCCCACCGGCGCGTCCGCTCCCCCCGCCGTCGGTACGGTGGCGGCCGTGCACGTCCGGGAGTTCGTCGACGCCGACTGGCCTGCCGTGTGGCCGATCGTCCGTGATGTGATCCGGGCCGAGGAGACGTTCCCGTACGACCCGGCGATGACGTCGGACGAGGCCCGGTCGACGTGGGTGGTGTCCGCACCGGGGAGCACGGTCGTCGCCGACGACGGGGGTTCGATCCTCGGTACCGCGCACATGCAGGCCAACCGGGGAGGCCGCGGGGCCCATGTGGCGACCGCCAGCTTCATGGTCGCGGCCCACGCCAGGGGCCGGGGCGTCGGCCGGACGCTCTGCTCGTACGCCCTCGACTGGGCGCGTCGACGCGGCTTCGCCGGGATGCAGTTCAACGCCGTGGTCGAGACCAACGAGGCGGCGATCCGGCTCTACCGCGATCTCGGCTTCTCGATCGTCGGGACGGTGCCCGGAGCGTTCGATCATCCGACACTCGGCCGTGTCGGCCTGCACGTGATGTACCGCGAGCTCTGAACCGGCGGGCGTCCGACGGCGGTGCCGCGATGGCGGTGCCCTAACGTGCGGCGGCAAGCCGCGATGGGAGGCACGCCGCGGCCGGCACGGTCAACCTCGACGCGACAGGAGCAACGAATGGGAGACGTCACGGGCCATGTGGCCGCCGGGTGGGAGGGCGTCGCCGATGCCCTGCGCGCCAGCATCGAGCGCGGCGACGACGTCGGCGCGTCGGTCGCCGTGTACCACCGCGGTGAGTGCGTCGTCGACGTGGCCGGCGGGTTGGCCGGCCGGGGCGATGACGCCGCCGACTACACGCCCGACACCCTGCAGCTCGTCTTCTCGACCACCAAGGGGATCACGGCGATCGCCGTGGCGATGTGCGTGCAGCGCGGGCTGTTCTCCTACGACGATCCCGTCGCCTCCGTGTGGCCCGAGTTCGCCGCCGAGGGCAAGGGCGATGCAACGATCGCCCAGCTGCTCAGCCACCAGTGCGGCCTGATCACCGTCGACGGCCTCACGCTCGGCGAGGCGCTCGACTGGGACACGGTCACGTCGCGACTCGCCGCCGGGACGCCGGACTGGCCCATCGGGACCGGCCACGGCTACCACGCCCTCACCTACGGCTGGCTGGCCGGTGAGCTGGTACGGCGGGCCGACGGCCGATCGCTCGGCACGTTCGTGGCCGACGAGATCGCCGGACCCCTCGGCGTCGATCTGTGGGTCGGGCTGCCCGAGGAGCAGGAGGGCCGCGTCGCCCCGCTCCTCGGCGGGCTCGGCGGCGGGAGCGCGGCCCTCGATCCGGCCGTCCAGCGCTTGATGGAGCAGATCCTCGGTCCCGAGACGCGGGGCGGCCGAGCGCTGTCGCTGAGCGGCACGTTCGGCGGCGACGGCACGTTCAACCGGCGCGACGTCCACGCCGCCGAGATCCCGGCGGCCAACGCCATCACCAACGCCCGAGCACTGGCCACGGTGTACGCGGCGACGCTGGGCCCGATCGGGGGCGTCCGCCTGCTCGACGAGGCGACGCGTGACATCGCCCGCACCCAGGTGACGCCGGCCAACGAGGGCGACCTGTGCCTCGTGATGCCCTCCACGTTCGGCATGGGGTTCATGACGTCGGGCCTGTTCTCCCCGTTCGCCGGTCCGGGCAGCTACGGCCATCCCGGCGCCGGCGGGTCGGTGGCGTTCGCCCAGCCCGAGCGGGACCTCGCCATGGCCTACGCGATGAACCGCATGGCCCCGAACCTCGCCTCCGACACCCGCGCCCAGGCCCTCGTCGCCGCCGCGGTCGCCGCCGTCGACGGCTGATCGTCGACGTTCTTGTACTGGTTTTCGCTCACCAACGAGCAGAAACCAGTACAAGAAGTAGGAGGTCGGCGCCGCGGCGGCGTCAGCGGCCGGGGCGGAGGGCGGCGGTGCGGCGCATGACGCGGTGCTGGGGGTAGTGGTCGGTGAGGGCCTTGTGGACCGTGCTCGTCTCGTCCCAGATCACCACGTCGCCGGGCTCCCATCTCCAGCGCATCTGCACTGCGGGGTCGTCGATCATCTCGTGCAGGCGGGCGAGCAGCCGCCCATCGCTCCCGGCCGGCCCGACGATCCGTTCGCAGTAGAGCGGCGACAGATACAGGCTGTGGCGGCCGGTCACGGGATGGACGTTCACGAGCGGATGCTCGATCGGTGGGTACGCCTGGCGCAGCCGGCTGACCAGTTCGGTGCCGTGGTGACGCCGCACCGACGCAAGCAGCGACTCGTTCGGGGCGTGCAGTGCGCTCGACGCGTAGCAGCGCAGCTGATCGTGAGGTGAAAGCCGGTCGTAGATCGCCGCCGTGCTCGCCCACAGCGTGTCGCCGCCCGTCGGCGGGATCACCACGGCGTTGAGCACGCCGGTCATCGGCGGGTCGGGCGTCCAGCTCAGGTCGGTGTGCCAGGGGAAGCCGGCCGGCGGGCGGTCGGCCGTGTCCTCGATGGTGGAGACGAGGGACGCCGGCGCGGGCATTCGGCCCTGGGCGAGCAGCAGCCGGGTCGGGTGGGCGCCGAGCCGTCCGAACATCCCGGCGAGGGCGGCGTGTTGTTCCACGCTGAGGAACTGGCCGCGGACGACGGCGACGTGGTGGTCAGCGACCGCTCGCCGGAGTGTTGCGACGGTCGTCTCGTCGAGCTCGCCGGTGAGGTCGAGACCGATGAGCTCGACACCGATCTCGGGGGCGATGCGCCGGCTCGTCACCGCGGTGGGGGTGCGCACCTCAGGCCTCCTCGTCGAGCATCGCTGTGGCGGCTCCGCCGAGCACCAGCAGGCCGGCGGCGCCGAGGATGGCGGCGAAGGTGGCGATCAGTTGGGGGATCATGACGTCGATGATGCGGATCGCCCGCTCGCGCCACATCGCCCGCCGAGATGATCGTTCGCCGGCTCCACTCATCCGATCGGCTGAGGGACGAACGACCGGGGTATGAGTACCGTCGGTCGCCGTGGAACTCGACCGCGTCACCCGGCCACTCGTGGCCGTGCTGCGCCTGGCGTTCGCCGGTGTGATCGTCGCCGCGCTGGCCGTCGACGTGTGGTTGATGAACCGGTGGGGCACGCGCCGGTCGATGCTGCCGGTCGTCGGGGTGGCTGTGGCCGGTCTCGCCTGGGCCCGCTGGCCACGGGCGTTGGTTCCGCTCGCGGCGGTCGCCGCGGCGATGTCGATCGTGGCCTCGCGGCACATCGTGACGGACGACCTCCGGTTTCCGCTCTTCACCGAGTTCGCCGTCCTACCGGTGATGTTCGGCGCCTTGCTCTACCGCTGGCGCCCACTGCCCGGCGTCGTCGCCGGCGCCGTGGCGCTGGCGGGATTGGCGGTGGCGACGCGGGCCGACACCCAGGACATCGAGCGCATCATCGGCGCGGCGATGCTCGTCCTGCTCGGCGCGGCCGTCGCCGCCGTCATCTACGTCCGGGTCCGCGACAGTGAGCGGCGCACCAGCATCGAGCGGGCACGACAGCACGAGCGCCTCGAGCTGGCGCGGGAACTGCACGACGTCGTCGGCCATCACGTCACCGGCATCGTGGTCCTCGCCCAGGCGCGCCGGTTCACGGCCGCAGCGGCCGGCGGCGGCGATCCCGCCCACGACGAGACCCTCGCCGACATCGAGCGGGCCGGCCTCGAGACGATGACATCGATCCGCAGGCTCGTCGGTCTGCTGCGGTCCGATCCGACGACCTCGAGCGGACCCGAGCTGGCCGACATCGAGCAGATGGTCGAAGAGCTGCGCCGCACCCATCCGACGGCCCGCCTCGACGCCGACGCCGACGTGCGCAGCCGCTGGCTGCCGACCGAGCTGGCGCTCACGGTGCAGCGGCTCGTCCACGAGACCACGACGAACATCCGCAAGTACGGCGACCCGGCGCGGCCTGTGCTGCTGTCGCTGCGCCGGCTCGACCACGCCGTCGAGTTCCGGGCGGAGAACGCGATCCGGGGTGCAGGCCGCAGCCGCGGATACGGTCTCGTCGGCATGCGAGAGCGGGTCGAGGCATTGGGCGGCACCTTCGTGGCCGGCGGCGACGACGCCGGCGGCTGGGTGGTGCGGGCCGTCATTCCCCTGTCGGCGGGCGAGCGATGAGCACCACCCCGTCACGGGGTGAGCACGTCACGACGGTCCTGCTGGGTGACGATCAAGCGATGGTGCGCGCCGGGTTCCGCATGATCATCGACAGCCAGCCGGACCTGGAGGTGATCGCCGAGGCGGACAACGGCAAGACGGCCGTCGAGCTGGCCGAGCGGCTCCGGCCCGACGTCTGCCTCCTCGACATCCGCATGCCGCACCTCGACGGTCTGGCCGCCACCCGCCAGCTCGCCGGTCCCGGTGTGCCCCGACCGCTACGCGTCGTGATCGCCACCACCTACGACTCCGACGAGTACGTCCAGGAGGCCCTCCGCAACGGCGCCGTCGGCTTCGTGCTCAAGGACTCGGGGCCGCAGATCCTCCTCGAAGCCATTCGTGCCGCGGCCCAGGGCGACGCGCTGATCTCGCCGGCGATCACCGTCCGCTACCTCGAACGGATGGCCGGCACCGCAGAGCCGGTCGTTCAACCCCACCCGCTGTCCGAACGCGAGCTCGACGTCGCCCGCGCCGTCGCCCGTGGCCTCAGCAACGCCGAGATCGCCGCCGACCTCTACATCTCGCTGGCGACGGTGAAGACGCACCTGGCGAGCATCCAGGCCAAGCTCAACCTGCGCAATCGCGTCGAGGTCGCCATCTGGGTGGTCGACAACGTGCGCCGCTGACCGACGCTCATCGGCCACCGAACTCACGTCTCGACGGCGTCGTGCCAGCCGAGGTCGATCAGCCTCTCGGTGGCCACCTCGTCGCCACCCAGATGGCGACGACGGAGCTGCGACCTGAGCTTCGCGTCGTGGCCCGGCAGGAACCGCCGACGGACCTCGGCCCCGCAGCCGCACTCGCACCATGTCGTCGGACGCTGGGCCCGAAGTAGGACGCTTCTCGGCCGTGTCGACGACCGGCCGGCGGAGCTGGCCGGCTTGCGAAGCAGCTTGGTGACGGGGAGCTCGGCGACCGGGAGGAGGATCACGCCCTCTGCCGAATCGCCGACGAACGACGACTCGCCCGCGAGGGCGAGGACTCCGGTGAGCGCAGCGAGGGCGGCATCGACCGCGTCGACACGGCGCAGCCCGGACGTGTCGACACCGTGGCGATCGAGCACGTCGCGCCGGAACCGGATCTTCGACTCGTCGACGGACCGCAGGCGGCCGGCGAGAAGCACGGCCGTCGCTTCCGGAAACACCTCGGCGGCCGTGCCGGAGACGGCATCGCCCCGGAACCGTGGGTAGTCCCCGGCGATGGCGTCGAAGATCGAGAACCCGACCCGCATCCAGCGGTAGAAGGCGTGGTCGCCGGGATCGGTCGGCGTCGAGAAGGCGGTGATGCCGAGGCGCCTGAGCTCACGCTCGCCCGCGCGGCTCTTGCCGTCCGCAGCCCACGCCGGCGGCGAGTCGATGCAGACGACGCCGGGGCTCAGCTCGTGCGTCATCGCCACCACATCGGCCACGGTCGCCCGGCTCAGGACGCGCTCGACCCGGCGATCGGTGCCCAGCGCCACGACATCGAGCCCCTTGCGTTCCTCGGCGACGCCGATCCCGATCGACAGCACGATGTCCTCCCTCCCGGCTTCTCCGGCGACGGTAACGGGACCGCGGCGCCTCGGCGTGTTGGCGCCACGAACGAGTCGGTGCCGACTCGCTGTTGACTGACGGCGTGACGGAGCGCTTCGTGGGTGAGATCTGTGGCTTCGGTACCGCGGCGGGAGTCCGTGTCGTCATCGGGCGGTGGGCCACCTCGCCGTTCGGCAGCTTCGCCGACGTGATGGTCGAGCACCCGGATGGCGGCCGGGTACTCATCGCCCCGACCGTGGCTGTGGCCGACTACGTCGCCGGCGTCTACGAGTTCGACGACGTCGTGGTGGATGACGTGCGCACGAGCCGCTCCACCGGCTCGCTGGATGTCGTCGGGGGCCCGCTCCGCGCCGAGGTGAGCCTCGGCGGACGCGATGCACTCGGATGGCTGCTGCGGTGCGTCCCGCAAGTCATCGCGTCGAGCGTGGCCTGGGCGACCGTCATCGACCCGGTCGCCAGGCTGACGATGCGCGGTGTCCGCACCCGCGGCCAGACAGCCGGCGGCCGAGAGACGTACGGCGCGACCGATCGCCACCGGGTGGTGTCCGTGCGAGCGGCCTGGAACGGCGCCGACCTCGGTGGCTTGAGGGACGTGGACCCGCCGGTGCGCTTCGGGTTCGGGTCGGCGCCGCGCCGACCGTCGATCGTCGCGGTCACCACGACGATCCGACCGCCCGGCTGATCCGGCACCACCCGCCGGACCGTCGCCCGGATCGTGAGCGGCGGTGAGAGTGCCAGGGAGGCGGACGGATAGGTCCGTCGGGAACCCTGGACGCGTTACTGATGGTGCCTAGGGGGTTCGCGGAGAGGGCACCTCGTTGTCGGTGAGGCGGTGGGTGATGTGGATCATGACGGTGAACTCCCCCGTCGTGTACATGGGTGTCTGCCGTCACGAGAACACGGGCCATACACACGATCGGTGGATGGTCACGATCCGCGCGTACTCCCGGGCCCTTTCTCGCCGCGGGGACACCGCCACGCGCGGACGGGAGGGTAAATACCCCACCGAAGCGTCCGGTATTTACCCTCCGGTCGGGCGGGCCGGGTGGCCGGTCACCGCCACGTGCGGACGGGAGGGTACATACCCCACCGAAGCGTCCGGTATTTACCCTCCGGTTGGGACGGCGACCAGCGGACGGCTCGCTTCGCATCGCCGTCGCCTATGGCGCCAGGCACCTCCGATGACGGCTCGCTTCGCATCGCCCTCACCTACGGTGCCAGGCACCTCCGGTAACGGCAGCGCCATACACATCTCCGCGCAGGCTCCAGGCACTGTCTCGCCGCGCCGAGCACGCGTTGGCGGGTAATTGTCAGCGGCGCCGAGGACGCGGGGCTACGTTCGCCGCGCCGCTGTTCGAGGGAGATCGAATGGAGCTTCCGCTCATTCTCGCCGGGCCGATCCTGCGCCGTGTCGATCCCGGAACGGTCGCGGTCTGGATGGCGTTCAGTGAGCCGGCCGAGCTGGAGCTGCGGGTCTGGGAGGGCAGGGTCGCCCACGACTCGACGAACCCGGTGTTCGTCAGCAGCGCCGACCCGCCCGATCCATCGGCGCCGCCACCGCGTCCCGGGGCCGATGCCATCCGGGTGGGCGAGCACCTCTACCTCGGATTGGTGACGGCAAGGATCCCGCCGGCGTCGGCGAAGGTCTTCCTGCCCGATCGCCTCTACTCCTACGACGTCATCATCAACGCCGGTGGGGAGGTGCTCGGCCTGGGTGAGCGCGGCATGCTCGCCACCCGCACCGTCAACGGCGTCGAAGTGCCGCCACTCGGTTACGACGACCGCATGCTGCCGAGCTTCGCCCTGCCTCCGTCGGAGCTCGAGCACCTGCGGATCGCCTACGGCTCGTGCCGTCGACCCGGCTACGACGACGGCGACGCACTCGCCTGGATCGACGACGTGCTCGCGTTCCCGCTCGACGATCCCCCGTTGCCCGAGCCCGATCCCGACTCCGGCGAGCCGTCCGCGGCGATCGCCGTCGGGGACCCCCGGACGCGCATCCACCAGCTGTTCCTCGGGGGCGACCAGATCTACGCCGACGACGTCGACACCGTGATGATGCTGCGCGTCGCCGAGCTCGGCGTCGAGCTGATCGGCCGGGACGGTGGCCCCGCCGGGACGCCGATCGAGCGGGTCAAGGTGAAGACCGTCCTGCGCCGCAAGGCCGGGCAACTGCCCACCGACTCCGACCCGACCGCGGCATACGAGCCGGAACCGGCCGCCGAGACCGCAGCCCAGGGTGACCTTCCCGCCGGCGCCGACCACTTCCCGGTGGGTCAACGCCTCGATCTGACCCAGCGCAACGCTCAGTTCACGAGCATCGACGGCGCCAACCACCTGATCTCGTTCGGCGAGTTCGCCGCCCTCCATCTGATGGTGTGGAGCCCGGCCGTCTGGGGCGAGCTCGTGCCCGGCGCCGAGGTGCTCCGCGTCGGCGACACGCAACGATCGCAGCTGCGTTGGCTGGACGTCCCCGAGGAGCTCGGGCCGATCTCGTGGCCGTTCGCCGACTTCCCCGATCGCATCCCCGAGCATCTCTACGCCGACAAGGACACGCTCGCCGCGCGGGCCAAGGACGCCGGTGAGGACGCCGAGGCCAACGAACGCAAGGCGGAGAAAGCGCGAGCGCACAGCCACCGGGTGCACCGGGACTTCCTGCTCGGCCTCGGCAAGGTCCAGCGGGTGCTGGCCAACGTGCCCACCTACATGATCCTCGACGACCACGACCTGACCGACGACCTGTTCCTCAACCCGATGTGGCGGCGTCGCGTCCTGGGATCGCCCCTCGGTCAGACGATCCTCACCAACGGCATGCTCGCCTACGCCCTGTTCCAGGATTGGGGCAACGACCCGCGGCGCTACGACCAGGCGACCGACTCGACCCGTCCCGACCTCGGCGGCCAGCTGCCGGGCGACCTCTTGGAACGGGCGACCGGCCTGTTCCCACCCGGCGCGACCAAGGGCCCGGACCCCGACGCGTTCGTCGCCGTGGCGAAGATGTTCGGCCACGATCTCGAGAACACACCCGACCTCGATGGCCGCTACCGCCCGGTGAAGCCGCCGCTCACGTGGCACTTCTCGGTCGACGGCCCGCGCCACCGCGTCGTCGCCCTCGACAACCGCACCCGCCGCTCGTACGCGGCCGAGATCGGACCACCGGGCAACGTGTCGCCCGAAGCGCTCGTCGATCAGCTGCCACCACCCCCGTTGCCTGCCGGGCGCAAGGTGCTCGTCGTGGTCGCCCCGCTTCAGGTGATCGGCCCCGGCGTGCTCGACGAGCTCGTGTCGCCGGCGATCTACCGCATCTTCGACATGGTGAAGGCGGGCGATCTGACGAGCGACAAGGTCGGCGGGTCGCGCCGGATGCCCGGCACCAACCCCGATGCCCTCGAGACGTGGTCGCTCGAGCCCTTGGCGTACGAACATCTGCTCCAGCGCCTCGCCGAGTACCAGCGCGTCGTCGTGTTGTCGGGCGACGTCCACAACTCCACCGGCAACCTGATGAGCTACTGGCGCGGAAACGCGAGCACACCGGCGCGCATCGCCCAGTTCACGTCCAGCGGCATGAAGAACGTGATGCCGGTGTACCTCCGGGCGCTCGATCAGAGCGCGATGCTCCTGCAGCAACTGTTGCGGATGGGCATCGGCATCGAGCGGTTCGGATGGGACCGCCCGGCCGAGGACCTCGTGCTGTTGCCGCCCGGCCGCAGCGACGACGACCTCGTGGCGGCGACGCGGGCCAAGCTGCTGCGCAGCCCGGTCCTGCTGCCGGCCCACGGATGGATCGACGACAACCCTCGTGGTGCGGAACCGCTCCCCGAGCTGACCACCCGGCTCAACCCGGCCAACCCACCGGACTGGCGCTGGCGCGCCCGGCCCCTTCTCGACACCCGCCCCGACAGCGAGCGACCGACCCCGATCCGGGTGACCGCCATCGACGACGCCGCGGTCGAGGCCCAGCTCGCCGACCCGGAGCAGGTGTTGGACGCCCTGCAGACGATCGCCGCCCGCCACCAGTCCGCGCTCGCCCGCATGCGCAACGCCCGCCAGATGCTGTTCCGATCGAACTTCGGCGTGTGCCGGTTCATCGAGGGCAAGCGGGCGGAGGACGAGGCCGACGACGCGATCACCGCCGTCCACGAGCTGTACACGTCGGCGATCGATCCCGAGACACAGCTACCGGTGCTCAATCGCTACCTCGTGCAGGAAGCGCCGCTCGGACCGGTCGTTGAACCGCCGCCCACCGAGCTGCGCGTCGCCGTCATCGAGCGGCGGCCGATCCCGGCGGCACCGGCGTGAACCGGTCGTCAGGAACGTGGTGTCATGAGTGAGCGATCGTTCCTCCAGCGCCTGGCGGGTTGGGCAGCGGACGTCGCCGGCGACATCGGCGACCTCTTCGTGCACCGGGACGTGCGCGAGGCCGTGCTCGCCGACCTCGGCGGTAAGCCGGGGGGTGCCGGAGACCTCACGCTGCCCACCGGTGCCCTCGAGGTGGTGCGGCGGTACAGCGACAACGTCGACCCCGACGCCCAGGCCGATGCCGAAGCGGTCGCCAACGTGGCGATCATCCTCGGCGCGATCATCGACCAGATCGAGGCCTGGGACGCCGACTGGCCGAGCCGTGGCGACGCCTTCGCCTACGGCTTGCTCGACATCCTGGCGAGCAACCACATCCGCCGGTCGTCGCCGAAGCTGTTCCTCGTGATGCAGGCGATCGCCTCGGCCGTCGAGCTCACCGAGACCCACGGCCCGGGCGAGCGCGGCCACGCCCGGTTCCTCAACGCGTTCGCGTCGATCTTCGCCTTCGTCTGGAATCCCGGCCGCACGCTCGACGATCTCGACGACACGGTTCCCGGGGCCGCCGGCAGCACGCTGGAGACCGACCGCGACGTGTCGTTCCTCGTGATCGACGGGCTGATCCGGGGAGCGATCGCGGCCATCGCCGTCGTCGACCAGGTGAAAGACGAGTTCGACGAGAACGTCTTGCACGACGTGATCGTCGGCTGGGACGCCGCCGCCCTCGACGTCGACTCGCCGGTGCGCCCGACTGCGGCCGACGTGGTGTCGGGGCGCATGGTGTCGCTGGCGCTGCGGCGACGAGGTCGAGATGACGAGCAGCAACTGCGGCTCAGTTGGCTCTACCTCCCCCGCCGCCTCGGCACTCCGGCCCGGCCGCACCAGCTGTTCCTCAGCGTCGGAGGTGAGCTCACGCTCGACCAGCTGATCAACAAGGGTCACGACCCCGGCGATCCGGACTGGCACTTCCGGGTCGACATCCGCTGCGACGCCGGCGCGTCATGGCTGATCTCGGGGACGGACTCGCGGGCCAGCGCGACGGCGGAGACGTCGCAGGTGTCGGTGGCGTGGACGATCCTGCCGAACGAGACCGGCGTGTCGTACGCCCTGCCCCGCCGCGTCGGCACGCGCCTCGAGCTGGGACCGATCGCCGCGGCGCTCACGCTGTCGGGCCGCGGAGCGCGTGGCCTGTTCCGCCTCGACCAGGCAGCGGTCGTCATCGACGGGGCGAGCGCCGACGGGTTCATGCGCAAGCTGCTCGGGGGCCGACCGATGCGCCGGCCGATCTCGCTGGCCGTCGGCTTCGACAGCCAACTGGGGTTCATCTGGGACTTCCACACGCCGTCGGCCGCCGACGCGGCCGGCGCCGAGCCGCCGTTCGACTCGGCCGGCCGGGCCGGACCACCGACGTTCGAGGCCACCGTGCCGCTCGGCGGCGGCTCGCTGCTCGGCATCAACGTGCACGAGATCGTCGTGCGGCTCGCCGGGCGGAAGGCCACCGCACCAGAGACCGGCCGGGCCGTCGCCATCGGGCTGCTGGTGTCGTTCAGCACACAGATCGGCCCGGTGTACGTCAGCGTCGATCAACTCGGCCTCCAGGCCAGCACCGACACCATCACGCCACGCGCGGATCGCAACCTCGGGATCGTCCAAGCCGGTGTTGGTGCCGCGTATCCACGCGGCATCGCCGTCAACGTCGAGACCGGACCGGTCAGCGGGGGCGGGTCGATCCAGCACGACGCGGCGACCGGCGACTACGTCGGCGTCCTCGTCCTGCGGATCGGCAAGCTGGTCACGATCACGTGCATCGGCCTGGCGTCACCGGGCACCGCGGGAGCAGACGACTCGTCGCTGATCCTCATCGGCACCGTGGAGCACCTCGACCTCCAGGCGGGATTCGTCACGTTCGACGGCTTCGGTCTCATCTACGTCGCCAACCGCCGCCTGAACGTCGACGCCGTGCGCGCCGCCCTGCCGACCGGCCAGATGCGCCACATCCTGTTCCCGGCCGATCCGGCCAAACACGTCCCCGAGCTGGTCGGCGCGCTGCGGACGTTCTTCCCGGTCCAGCAGGGCACCCACAGCTACGGCCTCCTCGTCAAGCTGTTCTTCGGCGCCGGCCACCCGATCATCCGCGCCGACCTGGCCCTGCTGCTGGAGCGGGACTCGGTCGCCGACAAGTCCCGGCTGCTCGTCCTCGGGCGCATCTCGTCGGCCCTTCCGCAGGACAAGGACGCCGTCCTCCGGCTCAACCTCGACGTCGTGGGGGTCTTCGACCTCGACACGGGTGCAATGGCGGTCGACGCCGTGCTCTACGAGTCGAAGCTGTGCGGCCGCTTCGTGCTCACCGGCGCCGCCGCGTTCCGCCGGGCGAGGGGCGAAGGGTTCGCCCTCGCCGTCGGTGGCTTCAACCCACGGTTCCGCCCGCCGACCGGCTTCCCGGTCGTGCCGCGGGTGACGATCGCCCTGACCACCGGCAACAACCCGAAGCTCACCGTCGA
Source organism: Desertimonas flava (assembly GCF_003426815.1). Lineage (GTDB taxonomy): Bacteria > Actinomycetota > Acidimicrobiia > Acidimicrobiales > Ilumatobacteraceae > Desertimonas > Desertimonas flava. The sequence continues at coordinate 139,790 of NZ_QKYK01000002.1, read as the reverse complement.
GGCGTACTTCGCGCTGACGTCGAACACCGTGCAGTTCGGCGCTCGTGCCGCGCTGTACGCGGCGGCGTACGGGTTCAGCATCGAGGGATACGTCGGTTTCGACGTGCTCATCCAGCTCTGGCCACCGCACTTCATCGCCGACTTCCAGGCCGGCGTCCAGCTGAAGCGCGGCAGCCACAACCTGTTCAAGGTCGACGTGCGGGGCACGCTCGAAGGCCCGCTCCCCCTCCGCGTGGCCGGACGGGCGACGTTCGGGATCCTGTGGTGGGACTACACGGTCGGGTTCGACCGGGTCCTCGTGGGCGGCTCGGGCGACGTCGTCACCGAGACGATCGACGTCGTCGCCGAGATCCTCACCCGACTGGCCAATCCGACCAGTTGGCGCACAGAACTTCCGCCCGCCGCCGGGCAGCTCGTCGGATTGCGGGCGACTCCGGCGAGCGACGCGCTGCTCCTCCATCCGCTCGGGCGACTCGAGGTGCGCCAGGGGGTCGTGCCGCTGCGGCTCGATCGGGACATCGACCGGGTCGGCGCGTTCGTTCCGGCTCGGGACCGGCGCTTCGAGTTCACGTCGGCCACGGTGGGTGGCGCGGCCGTTCCCAAGGATCCCGTGTTCGACGACTTCCCCGACGGCCACTTCTTCGACCTCACCGACGCCGAGCGGCTCGCCGCTCCGGCGTTCGTCCGACGGGAGGCGGGCGTGATGTTCGGCAGCGACGTCTACCGCACCGACGTCGGGGCGGCGGCCGCTTCACCGCTGGGCTACACCGAGATCGTCGTCGGCCCGGACGGCGTGCCGATCGAGCAGCCGGAGAACGAGCCGCCGCCACCTCCCAAGCCGCTGCCGCCGCATGTCTTCGACGCCGGATTGCGTATCGGCGCCGCGGCACGGGCGGCGACCCGTACGGGTCAGAGCGAGCGGTACGACGAGCCGGTGCTGGTCGGCGCGCCTCGACTCAACGATCGCTGGCGGCGGCCGTGAGCGACACCCCGCTGGTGTTCCTGCCGTGGGTCGACCGGGGCGGCGCGGCCGACCGGCCGCCAGACGTGCTCGAAGCCCACCCGGCGAACGAGGTGGCCACCACCGCAGCGGTCGCGGTGAACGGCAGCCAGCCGGCGCCGATGACCGTCCGGATGATGGGCCCGGGTGAGGTGACGGCGATCGCCCCCCAGCAGATCATCCGCACCGAACCCGCCCCGGGGACTCGCACGTTCGAATCCAACTACCTCGCCGTGGTCGAGTTCGACGAACCGTCGCTTCCATGGCTGTTCACGCCGGCGTCGGCGCTCGCCGGACGGCTCCGCCCGTGGGTGTGCCTCGTCGTGGTCGCGGAGGGCCCGGGCGTCCGGATCGACCCGCCCGGTCGGGGCCCGCTGCCCGTGCTGCGGATCGGTTCGCCCGCCCGCCCCGAGATCGAGCTTCCCGACCTCCGCGACTCCTGGGCGTGGGCCCACGCCCAGGTCGCCCCGGCCGACATGGGCGGTCCGTCCATCCTCGCCGCGCTCGACGGCGACCCGGCCCGCAACCTGTCGCGGCTCGTCTGTGGCCGTCTGCTCACCCCCCGGACCGACTACCTCGCGTGTGTCGTCCCCACGTTCGAGGTCGGCCGGCGAGTCGGGCTCGGCGACGATTCCGCCGGTGCCCAAGGACCGGCGTGGACCCTTGCGCCCGACATGGAGCCGGTCGAGCTGCCGGTGTACCACCACTGGCGCTTCGCGACCGGGGAGGCCGGTGACTTCCAGTCGCTGGCGCTCGCCATCCGCGGCCGGACCGTGCCCGACACGTTCGGGTCCCGGCCGATCGACCTGTCGACCGCCGGCGTGGGACTCATCGGGACGGACGACGCCCAGATCCGGCTCGGCGGCGCGCTCCGAGCCCTCGATGCCGACCCGGTCAGCTGGTCCGACCCCTCGCTCCCCGGTCGCTTCGCGTCCGCGCTGACCACGGTGCTGAACACTCCGGACCTGTTCCCGATCGACGCCCCGGTGCTCGCCCCACCGCGCTATGGCGCGTCGTACCGAGACCCACCGACGCTGGATCCGGCGGCAGCCCGCTGGTACGAGCAGCTCAATCTCGACCCGGCGGCCCGCGTCGCTGCCGCCCTCGGTGTGCAGGTGGTGCAGCGCGATCAGGAGACCCTCGTGGCGTCGGCGTGGGACCAGGCGGCCGATCACCATGCCGTCGCGGCCCTCGGACGACTGACCGATGCCGGGATCGCCGTGGCCGAGCGGATGCTGGCCCGCCACCTCGCACCCCTCGGCGGTGAGGTCGGCGCGTTCGTGGTCGCTCCACTCCTCCCCCGCCTGCGCCTCGCGGCCGACGGTGCTCCGCCCATGCTGGCTCGAGTGCTGTTCGGCGACGGTCCGAGTCCCACCGCCGGGACGACCGACGGTTCGCCGACGGCGACTTTCGACGTCAGCGTCCGGCGCGTCACGAGGTCGCGCGGGGCCACCGTCCGCCGCGCCGTCACCGGGTCGCCGGCACCGGAGGGACCGGGCCGAGCCGGGCTCGAGGTGCTTGCTCGCGTCGGCGCCATCGCCGACCACACAGGGCCCCGCATCGATGTCGGCGAGCTGGCGACGTTGGAGGTGCTCGGCGCGACGTCGACGGCGACCGACCTTGCGTGGGGGCTGATGCAGCCGTCGGCGTTCACGGACGCGCCGAGCAGACCACGGTTCCGCGTCGCTCCGCTGTCACTCGGCGCCGGAGGCGGAGGCGGAGGCGGAGGGCTGCGTCCCATCGACGACCTGCGCGATGTCGTGCGCGGCCGAACCACCGGCCCGCTTCGCGTCGATCGCCCCGGTCCCGCCGGTGGCCTTGCCGGCCGCATCGCCGGTCGCATCGCCGGCCGCATCCGTCAGCTCGGATCGTCGTTGCGCCGCCCCCGGGATGACGAGGATCCCGACTTCCCGCCCGACCTGCCCGAGCCCGACCCGCCGGACCCCGACCCGCCGGAGCTCCCCGACAGCAGCGACGCCGCCGCGTTCCGAGTGTTGGCCCCCACCCATCTCGCCCGGTACCTCTCCGCGTCCCGGGTCGCGGGGCCGCCACGCGCCGCGCTCGACATCGGCGTCCTGTTCGACCAGGTGATCGCGGTCGCCGCACCGTCGCTCACGTTCAGCGCCGCATTCAGTGGCGTTGTGGACACGTCGCCGCCCACTGGGCCGGGCCCGGCGGGGCCCCAGCCGGAGCCGCAGGATCCTGCCGCCGCCACGCTGAGCCCGCAGTTCTCCACGCCGATGGCTGCCGCGCTCGCCGCCCTCGGCCAAGAGTGGCTGCTGCCCGGACTGGACGAGGTGCCGGCCAACACGGCGCTGGCGCTGCGCACCAACTCCACGTTCGTGCAGGCGTTCATGATCGGTCTGAATCACGAGTTCGGTCGTGAGCTGCTCTGGCGCGAGTACCCGACCCCGCTCGACGCCACGTTCTTCCGGAGGTTCTGGGACAGTGCGATCGATCCGACGGCACCGGTCGACCTCGAGCCGCTCGCCGAGTGGGGCGACCGCCCGCTGGGCGCGCCGGCAACGGTCGGCGAGCGCTTCGTCCTGCTGCTGCGGAGCGAGTTGCTGCGCCGCTTCCCCGACGCCATCGTCACCGCGGTACGCGGCACCGACACGCGGCTTCCCGTGTTCACCGGGGCGCTCGATCCCGACGTCCGGTACTTCGGGTTCGCCATCCCCGCCGACGAAGCCGAGCTGTGGTCGATCGTCATCGCCGAACAGCCGAGCGCTCCCCGGTTCGGCTTCGACGTCGGCAAGGGGCCGACCGGCGTCGCCCACGCGCCGGCGGCCGACGCCACCTCGGCCGCCCTCGCCGTCCGGCTGCGCCAACTGCCGGCGCAGATCTCCATCCCGGTGCCCGTCCTCATGCGCCCTCAGGAGCCGGCGGTGAACCCGTGAGCGCCGTCGTCGACCTCGGCCCGCTGATCGCCGCCGGTTCGGCCGGGCCGGTCGACCCCGTGCTCGCCGCAACAGTGGCGGCGAGCCACCCCATCGTGTTGCTGCCGGTCCGCGTCGAGACCCGCTACGTGGGCACTGCGACCGGGGGGCGGGAGCTGCTCGTGCGGGTCTGGCCCGACCAGGTGCACGTCGACGCCCACGACCCGCGGCTGACGGCGGCGGAAGCCGACGCCGGCCGTCAGTTCTGGCTCGCCGAGTGGCGCTGCGGCCGCGACGACGATCGACGCCGCCGAGCGTGGCAGTCGCTCGCCGAACGGTTCGAGCCGGCCCGGGCGGGCTGGATCGCCAGGGCGACGCGGCCGGACAACGCCAACGCTCGGCCCGCCGACGCTGTCGCCGACACGGAGGATCCGCGGGTGCTCCCGACGTTCGGCCCGATCGAGCTGACCGAGCGCTCGGCCCCGCCCGTGGCCCGCCTGCTGCCCTCGGCCTGGACGGCGACCGCCTACGCCGGCGGCCAGGTCGTTGCCGTGGTCACTGGCCGTCCGATCACCACCGACCTCAACGTCGGACCCGACATCGACGCCCCGCTCGTGCACCCGGAGGCCGACACCGCCACCGACGACCAGGACGTGGCGGCGATCGACACGGGGATGCACTGGCTCGTCGACTTCGCCACGGCCGAGGCGGTCGGGATGGCGCTGCGCCTTCCTGTGGACGGGCCGGTCGACCTGCTGCTCGTCACCGGGGTGCGAAACGACGATCCCGCCGCTGGGGCCGACGGGCTGGCCGCCCTGCTCGATGCCCAGCGGTTCACCGCCGGGCTGGGCATCGTCGCGCCCGGCACGCTCACCAACAACACCGAGGCGACGCCGGCCGGCTGGTCGAGCGCCGAGATCGGCTCCCTGGGCGACCTCGGGGCGACGTCGCCGGCGGAGCCCAGCTCGCTGCTGGCCCAAGCCATGGGGTTGGCCGACGCCCACGTGCCGGCGGACGGCGCCGACGATGGCGAACTCGCCGCGGCCGTCGCCCGGACGCTGTGGCCGGCGACCTGGGGCTACTGGCTCACCCAGTTCGTGGGGCTCGGCGTCGCCGGGCTCGACGCCGACGACTGCGCCTGGGCGCGTGAACACGCTGCTGCCTTCCTGCGTCCGGGCGGCCCGCTGCCGACGCTCCGCATCGGTCGTCAGCCGTACGGGTTGTTGCCCACCACGGCGCTCACACGCTTCCGCGGGGATCCTCGGGAGACGCGGCTCGGTGGTCTGGTCGCCGGGCTGATCGGGAGCGGCTGGCGCCCGATGCTGTCCAAGGCCTCCAGGGTCGGGCGCGGCGATCCTGCCGCCGATCTCGTCGACGTGCTCGGCCTCGATGCCCGGTCCGACCGGGTGACGCTGCGCCGGGCCCTCGGTTCGACGTTCGCCGCCAACGCCCTCGACTTCCTGGACCGAGCGGTGCCCGCGGATGCCTGGCGGGCGCTCGCCGCTCGCACGCAGTCGCTCGCCATCGCCGCCGGGCTGCCCACCACGGTCGCCGCGGCGTTGGTCCTGTACGAGCCCACGGCGTGGCCGGTCGACCTGCCGCTCGTCGGCGACGATCACGCGGCCTCCCTGCGGGCCCTGCTCGACGCCCCGCTCGATGCCGTCGCCGACGCGGCCGACACCCGCCCCACCTCCCTGCTCGCCGCGCTCGTGCGACAGGGCTGGTTGCGAGAACATGCGACCGCCGCGACCGAGCTCATCGGTGACGCGACGGTGGCCCCGGTCCGCGATGCCGAGCTGTTCGGGTTCACCGGCTCGCCGCTCACCTGGTCGGCACGGCTGGCGCGACCGGTCGACGGCGTCACGGTACGAGAGCGGCTGGCGTCGGAGACCGACCCGGCGGCCGCCGCCATCGAGGCGTTCCGCTCAGCCGCCCTGGCCGTCGCCGACGCGAGTGCCGACGCGGTCACGCCGCTCGTTGCCGACGCCCTCGACGCGGCGTCACATCGGGTGGACGCCTGGGCCACGTCGTTGGCAACGCGGCGTCTCGCCGAGTTGCGCACCACCCAGCCGACCGGCGTGCTCGTCGGCGGCTACGGCTGGGTCGAACAGCTCGCCCCGACGTCGGCGGACACGGTTTCCGAACCGGTCGATGGTGAGGAGCTGCCACTGCATCGGCCGCCCGACGACCCGGGCTTCCTCCACGCTCCGTCGATCCATCAGGCCGAGGTCGCCGCCCTCCTGCGCAATGCCCACCTCAGTCACGGCGGGGGCGACGACGACCCGTTCGCCATCACCATCACGTCGCAACGGGTGCGGCTCGCCCAGCGCCTCTTCGATGGGGTTCGGGCCGGGCGCAGCCTGGGTGCCGTGCTCGGATACCTCGTCGAGCGCGATCTCCACGAACATGGTCTCGATGCCTCGATCGACAACGCGCGCGAGGTCTCGCCCCTGCCGGGACAGGAGTCGCTGCCGCTCGCGGCCCGCCGGCTCGACGGGCTGTCGCTCCACAAACTCTGGTTCGACAGCGAGGGCCACGCGATCGATCATCTCGTCGCCGGCTCGCAGGACGAGCCGCTGCGCCGCCGGGCAGCGGGCGTGCTGCGCCGCCTCGGCGTGGCTGTCGACGCGGCGGCCGATCTCCTGCAGGCCGAGCAGGTCCACCACTTCGTGCGGGGCAACCTCACGGCTGCGGTCAACACGCTCGGCGACATCGATCGCGGGCTCGCCCCACCGCCCGACCTCGACTTCATCCGCACGCCGCGCACGGGCGTCACCGTGACCCATCGCGTGGCGATCACCTTCTCCGCCGACGCCGCGCCGACGGGCGGGTGGGCGGTCGCCGACTCCTCACCGTGGGCGGCGAGCGAGCCAGCACTCGACGCATGGCTGGCCGGGTGTCTCGGTCCGGTGACCGCCCTACTGGTCGCCCTGTCCGCCGACGACGGCACGAACCACGAGGTGCCCTTCATCGACCTCGGCCTGACGGCCACCGATTTCGTGCGCATCGCCGGCGCCGGCGATGCCGGCGTGGCCGAACTGTCCGCTCGCGCCGTCCGTGCCGCCCGTTCGGACCCGGCCCCTGGAGCCCGAGTGTCGTTGCGTCCCGACCGTGAGGTGCTCGACCTCCTGGAGCTCGGACGGTCGCTGTCGGGCCTCGTCGCCTCCGCCCGCCCACTCGACGGCACGATGCTGCTACCTCCCCACGCCGATCCGGCGCCGGGCGCGGACGCCGCCGAGCTGGATCAGCGGTCGGTCCGAGCCGCCGAGCGCGTGCAATCGGCCATCGCCGCCCTCGACGCGTCGCTATCCGGCACCGACACCACTGATGTCCACGACGCCCTGGTGGAATCGTGGGGCTTCGGGCTCGACACTGCCGCCGTGACAGGTTCGGTGGACGACGCGTCGATCCGCGGCGCAGCGGATCGGGCGCGGACCGCACTGCAGGTCCGGCTCGACGCAGCAGGTCAGCTCGGAGGCGACGACCTCGCCGCCGCCCAGCAGCGACTGCGCACGTTGCTCGGCGACGGCTTCGTCGCGCTCCCGCAGTTCGTCGCGGCGAACGCCGCGGAGCTCGCCGCGTCGCGGGATGACCCGGCGCTGACCGGCGAGGACCCACTCGTGGCCGACACGTGGCTCATGCGCATGGAGCGCGTGCGCGAGCCGTTGATGCGCCTCGGCATCGCCCGGCGGGAGGCCGAGGCGCTCGCCGGTGCGGACCTGCGGTTGCGGTTGGCCCAGACGCCGCACCGCCCGGGCGCGGCGTGGAACGGCCGGCCCGCCGATTCCTACGTCGACGGCGCCACCTCACTCGTGCTCATCGGTGCGGAGACGATCGAACCCGGCCGCCCGCTCGCCGGCCTGCTCGTCGACGAGCTGACCGAGCTCGTGCCGGCGCCCGCCGAGACGACGGGCGTGGCGTTCCACTACGAGCCGCCGACGGCCACGGCGCCGCAGGCACTGCTGCTGGCGGTGCCCCCCGTGATCGGCGAGCCGTGGACCGCGGACGGTCTCAACCAAGTGCTGCTCGAGACGCTCGATCTGGCTCACGTCCGCGCGCTGGCCCCGGACGATCTCGATCACGTCCGCCAGTTCCTGCCCACAACGGTGCTCGCGTTCAACACCGACGGCGACGTGCCGTCGACGAACCCCAACGCCTTGCAGGCGGCGGGAGCGGGGAGCTGAGATGTCGTCGATCACCACCTTCGCCCGCCTCGAGCCGCAGCCGCGTCGCGGCGACATCACGGTCGGTGCCGCGGCCCCGCTTCGCGATCCGATGTGGCTGCTCACCCGCCAGTGGCAGGTCGGCGAGTTCGCCGGCCACGACGGTGGCAGCCCGATCCTGGCCCGCTGGCGCGGGGTCGTCGCGGCACCGACGCGCTTCACCGCCGGCCCGATCCCGCCCGACACGATGCTCGAGGCGGCCCCGTTCGACGCGGCAGCGGCTCCGCTCGAGTCGATCATCGAACGCGTGACCAGCCCGTTACCGTCGTCCGCCGAGTCGGCCGACGGCATCCGCCTCGCCGTCGACACCGGCCGCCACTTCCTCGCCATGCTCGCTCAGCAGGCGACATCCCGTGACTACCGCGCCGACTTCATCGCCCGCTACGCGTTGGCGATGCCCGGCGACGATCAGCTCGCCGCCCTCGATCCGGCGACTGCGGCGTTCGCCCGCCTCCACGCCGACCGCAGCGTCGACGGCCGCCTGCTGCGCGCCGAGCTCTCCGGTCGCGACGTACCCCGCCTCGACACACAGATCGCGCCGGGGGACGTCGCCGAGATCCGCCAGGCGGCGGCGCCGTGGCTCGACTGGTTGGCGACACTCTTCGACGTCGCCGAGCCAGACGGCCAGTGCTGGCAACCGACGCGGTTCGAGTACACGGCGTCGCTGGCCGGGCGCCGCTCGGCCGACCCGTTCGGAGAGACCACGCTCACGGCACCTCGGTACGACCGCGACACGATCGACTGGTACGAGTTCGACGTCAACGGCGAGGTGAACCTCGGCACCAAGGCGTCCGAGGCAGGCGACCTCTTCACGCGGACCCTCGTGCCCGCCCCCGTCACCTCCCCGGGCCTCCCCGCCGCCCGCTTCTGGGAGTTCGAGGACGGCCGGCTCAACATCGCCGCGATCCAGCCGGCCAGCACCGACCTCGCGCAGGTGCTGCTCGTCGAGACGCTCAGCGGCTACGGCAACGACTGGTTCGTCATCGGCGTCGAGCTGCCCGTCGGCCGACTCGTCGAGTCCCGGTCACTCGTCGTCACCGACACGTTCGGCGTGCGCACGCTGGTCGTGCCGGCCGGCGCCGGCACCTCCGGCCGGTGGGGGTTGTTCCGTCACGCCATGCCCGTCGACGACGACGAGGCCGAAGGCGTACCGATCAGCAACCTGCTCTTCCTCACGCCACGCGTCGCCCAACCCCTCATCGGCCCGGTCGTCGAGCAGATCACGCTGACGCGTGACGAACAGGCCAACGTCGGATGGGCCATCGAGCAGGTCGTCGAGTCGCCGATGCAGGTCGGCCTCACGCTGAGCGACGCCCGGCCCCCCGACCCGCCCGGCGACCCCGACGTCGCACCCGATTACCGCCTCGCCCACGAGCCGCCACCCCATTGGGTCCCGCTGCTGCCGATCCGTCGCGGCCCCGGCGAACAGACCGTGCTCGCGCGGGGGTCCGTGCTCGACGTCACGGGAGGACAGCACGTCGTTGGGAGCGTCACGTCGCTGTTGGCGGGAGCGTCGCTGCTCATCCCCGAAGAGGAAGTGCCCGACGACGGCCTCGTGGTGCAGCGTCACTATCAGGCCGCCCGATGGATCGACGGCACCCTCCACGTCTGGGCTGCCAACCGCACCCGCCCCGCCGGCCAACTGCCCTCAGCCGCACTGCGCTTCGACACCCTCACCGACGGCGGTTCGGCGGGCTGAGCGCGCCCCGAGATAGTGCCTGGCACTATCTCGGGGCGGTGGACATCGTGGACGTCGAGGCGGGTGTCGACGATTGCGAGGACCGCAACGATCAGCACAAACCTCGGGATCCAGCGGGAGAAGTTCCGGGCGCCGTCGCTCGACGTCGCGATACCGTCCCCTTGGAAGGACCAGCACCTCACTGCTCACTCGTTCGCCCGCCGCGCGACGACGCCGGCGCTCGCGCGGCCACCCGAACGAAGATGGCGACCAATCCGCGCTCGGCCCTGGCACTATCCCGCGGGCCGGCGTGGAGATCTCGTCTGCGAGAATGACGAGCGATGGATGGGATCGGCGGTGCGCACGTCGAGGCCGCGGTCGACGAGATGCTCGCCGTCCTCACGCCCCATGTCGATCTCGACTGGCAGGTGCCGGCCGGCACGCTCGACTGGTCCTGTTGGGACACCGCAGCTCACGTCGCCCACGACCTTTCTGCGTACGCGGCGCAGGTGGCCGGACGGGTGACCACCAGGTACCTCCCGTTCGACCTCGTGGTGGACGCGAGCGCGACCCCGCTGGAGCTGCTGTCCGTCGTCTCGGCCTTCGGCCGGATGCTGAGCAAGTCGGTCGCCGCCGCCGAAGGCGGTCCGGTGGCGTGGCACTGGGGGATGTCGGACGCATCGGGTTTCGCCGCGATGGGCGTCGCCGAAACCCTGGTGCACACCCACGACATCACGCAGGGGTTGGGCGTGACCTGGCGGCCCCCCGAGGAGCTCTGCGATCGGGTCGTCGACCGCCTGCTGACGAACCCACCGGACAGCGATGCCTGGACGGCCCTGCTCTGGTCGACCGGGCGAGCCGAGTTGGCAGGACGCGCTCCGGTGACGTCGTGGGTCTGGCGCCCCGCCCCGAGGTGACCACGCGCCGCTCCGTTGCTACGCGACCTGTGACGGTGTGGCGCGCAGTCGCTCGGCATCCCGGCCGGGCGGCGCACCGAACTGCCGCTTGTACTCGCGGTTGAACTGCGTCGAGCTGTCGTAGCCGACCCGATGGGCCACGGTCGTCACGTCGTCGGCCCCCGCGAGGAGGAGCAGCCGAGCCTGCTGGAGACGGACGTTCTTCTGGAACTGGATCGGGCTCAGGGCCGTGACGCCACGGAACTTGCGGTGGAACGCCGACACGCTGAGCCCGCTCGAGCTGGCGAGGTCCTCGACGCGGAACGGCTCGGAGTAGTGCTCGGTGATCCAGCGCACGGCCCGGCTTACGCGAGTGGTGCAACTGTCGGCCACACCGATCTGGGCGACCTGCGCGCCGAGGGGCCCGGTGAGCAACCGCCAGAGGATCTCCCGCTCGACCATCGGGGCGAGGATCGGTCGGTCGGCGGGCCGGTCGAGTAGGCGCACCATTCGCACCACGGCGTCGAGCAGATCGCCATCGGCCGTCCCGACGGCGAGCGCCGGCGGGACCGCCGCCGGATTGACGTCGATGGTTCCCGGCGGCGCTTCGAGCAGGAGCGCGGCGATGGTCGACGGGCGGAGCTCGAGCCCGAAACCGAGAGCCGGACGGCCGGCCTCGGCGTCGAAGTAGTGGCCGCTGACCGGAACGTCCACTGACGCGACGAGGTACTGACCGGCGCGGTAGTCGCAGACGCGATCTCCGGATGACAGCCGTTTGCCGCCCTGGGCGATCAGGGCGAACACGGTTCCCGACTGGCTGCCTCCCGGATCCTCGGCCGCCACCGCCTTCGACAGGAGCACGCCATCGATCGCCGTGGACATGTCCGGGCGCACGTGCCGCTCGATGAGCTCGCGCAGCTCCTCCAACGATCGGGACCGGTCGGCGCCGGCCGCGGCATCTGTGCGAGTCGTCATGCGACGACCCTACTGGGACGAGCACCTTCGTTGCCACACGATTCTGTTGAATCGAGCAGGATCAGGCAAGAAGTTGCCAGCACTGGTCTTTTTCCTCGGGGCCGCGGGTGGTTCGGTGGACCACAGCACATCACCGAGTCCAAGGAGAACATCATGAACGCCATTCCCCAGATCTTTGAGGAGGAATCGGAGGCCCTCATCACCGACCCGCGTCGCCGCCGACGCATCCTCGTGGCGATGCTCACGGCCCTCGTCGCCGTCATCGCGTCGGTGTCGGCGCTCAACGTCGCCCAGCAGGAACTGGCAGTCGACCTCGGCGCCTCTCACAGCATGTTGCTGTGGGTCATCAACGGCTACACGCTGGCGCTCGCCGCGTTGCTGCTGCCGATCGGGGCCATCGGCGATCGGTGGGGACGACGACACGTGTTGAACGCCGGTCTCGTCCTGTTCGTGGTCTCGAGCATCGGTGCCGCGCTGGCCACGTCAGCCGCCGTGCTGCTCGTCGCTCGCGTCGCCAGCGGCGTCGCCGCGGCCATGATCATGCCGGTCACCTTGTCGGTCATCACGTCGACGTTCCCCGCCGAGGATCGGGGGCGGGCGGTCGGACTGTGGGCCGGCTTCGCCGGAGCTGGTGGCATCATCGGCCTCTGGGCGTCGGCCTTCGTGATCGACCGCTACTCCTGGCCGTGGGTGTTCGTGCTGCCGGCCGCCCTCGCCGTCGTCGCCCTGGCGCTGTCCGTGACATCGGTGCCCAACAGCCGTGAGCAGCAGGCCGGCCGGTTCGATGTCGCCGGCGCCCTGCTCTCAGCGGTGGCCGTCGGCGGGCTCGTGCTGGCGATCCACGAGGGACCCGAGCGCGGCTGGTCCGACCCGATCAGCCTCGTGTCGTTGGCTGCGGGCGCCATCGCCCTGCTCTGCTTCGTGGCCCACGAGATGCGCACCGAGAACCCCCTACTCGACGTGCGCATCCTCACGAACCGCAGCGTCGCCGCCGGCTCGCTGACGATGCTGATGATGTTCGCCGTCCTGTTCGGCGTCTTCCTCGTCGGCATCCAGTACCTGCAGGCGGTCCTCGGCTACTCGGCGCTGCGCTCGGCCGCCGGGCTGCTGCCGATCGCCGCCGTGATGATGCCGCTGTCCAATGTGGCTCCCCGGCTGGCCGCTCGCTTCGGCACCCGGCTCATCTTGACGTCGGGTCTGGTGGCCTTCGGCACCGGCCTCGTGATGCTGGCCACGATGCCGTCGGTCGACGGCGGCTACTGGTCGGTCGCTCCGGGTCTGGCGGTCGTCGGCCTCGGCATGGGTCTGGCGATGACACCGTCGAGCACGGCGATCACCGAATCGCTGCCCGCCGATCGCCAGGGTGTCGCCTCCGCACTCAACGACACGGTGCGCGAGATCGGCGGCGCCGTCGGCGTCGCCCTGCTCGGCTCGATCCTCAACGCCGCCTACAGCGATGCCGTGTCACCCGCCGTCGATGGGCTCCCCGCCGACACCGCCCACACCGTCGAGGACGGCATCGGCCCCGCCCTCGCCGCGGCACGGGAGATGGGCCCGGCCGGGGAATCCGTGGCGTCGGCAGCCCGTGCGGCGTTCGTGAGCGCCTGGTCGAACGCCATGTGGGCCGGCGTGGCGATCGCCGGCATCGGACTCGCCTGGGTCGTCCTCCGGGGACCGGCTCGCCGCACCGAGCGGCGGACGACCGAGGGCATCGCCGACACGCCGTCCGCCCACCCGACCCTCGACCTGGTCCTCGACGACCGCCAACCCGTCGGCGTGTGAGCCCGACCGGTCGACCCGCCGCACCGGATCCACCGCACCCACTCACCACCAACCACCCCACTCACGCACTCATCACAAGGAGAACCACCATCATGGGCATCGCAGTACTGACCGGAGGAAGCTCGGGCATCGGGCAAGCCGCCGCCATCCGGATCGCCGAGCGCGGCAACGGCGTCATCCTCACCTACCACCAGAACAAGGAGGGCGCGGCCGACACCGTGGCGGCGATCGAGCGCAACGGCGGCAGCGCTGCGGCCCTGCACCTCGATGTCGGCGACGCTGACAGCTTCGGGTCCTTCGCCGACCGGGTCACCGAAGAGCTCGCCGACCGCTGGGACCGCCGTGACTTCGACTACCTCGTCAACAACGCCGGGGTGTCCGGCCCGACGATGTTCCCCGACGTCACCCCGGCTCAGTTCGAGCGTTTCGTCCACGTCATCATGCGCGGACCGTTCTTCCTGATCCAGACGCTCCTGCCGCTCATCGTGAACGGCGGGGCGATCGTCAACACGACGAGCAACTCGGCCATCCCGACGGGCATGACGAGCGGGTACAGCGCCTACGCCAGCGCCAAAGGCGGTCTGATCACGATGACGCGTCTGCTGGCGAAGGAGCTCGCCGGTCGTCAGATCCGCGTCAACGGCGTCTCCCCCGGTCCGACGCGCACCCGCATCGCCGACGATGCCTTCGCCCGCCACCCCGAGGTCATCCCGGCGATCGCCGCTGAGACCGCCTTCGGCCGTGTCGGCGAACCCGACGACGTCGGCAGGGTGATCGCCGCCCTGCTCTCCGACGACTTCGCCTGGGTGACCGGCGAGAACCTCGAAGCCTCCGGCGGCTTCCACCTCTGAGCCGGCCCCGACCTCAACGACACCTCTCCCCAACACCCCCTCGACGAGTTGGTGGCGGAAGGTGACAAGGTCGCCCCCCCGTTGCCGGTACGAAGGCACCCACGACGGCCCGCTGATGGGTGTCGCCCCGACCGGCAACACGGTGTCCGCGGCCGGCATCGGCATGATCCGGGTCGTCGACGGCAAGATCGTCGAGTTCCGGGTCTCCCCCGACGGGATGACGATCATGCAGCAGATCGGGGCGAGCCCCACCGCGCCGTAGGAGCGATCGCCGCCCACGACCGACCGTCGACGAGAAGCCCGAGCCGTCACCACGGCTCGGGCTTCGCCGCGTGCCCGAGGGGACGCGGCGCGCCGCTGGTTCTCGCTGGCGAACGACTCCCGTGTTGGTCATGCTGGGCGGATGATGCTCCACCGACCACCCCGCACTACCTGCTCGTGATGCGTGTCGAACCGCTGCGGCTCGACTGGATCGAGGCCCTGGTCGAGGGGGATTCGACATTCACGGAACGGTTCGGCATCGAGGTCGTCGAGGGATGGGCCGGGTTCCCCGAAGCACTTCCCCACGCACTCCACGCCGCCCGGCAGCGCGACGCCGACCCGTGGGGATCGCAACTCTTCTTCGACGACGACGGCGCGCTCGTCGGCTTCGGGGGGTTCAAGGGCCCACCCCACGCTGGCGAGGTGGAGATCGGCTACGCCATCGCCCCCGCCCGCCAAGGCCGCGGCCTGGCCACCGACGCGGCCCGCACGATGATCGACCGGGCCCGGGCGCGGGGTGCGTCTCGAGTGATCGCCCACACGCTCGCCACCCCGAACGCCTCCACGGCGGTGCTCGTCCGCTGCGGATTCATCCACACCGCCACCACCGCCGATCCCGACGGAGGCGTGGACGGCGACGTCTGGCGCTGGGAGCTCCCACTCGACTGACGTCTCAACGACGCCGCTGCGTCGTGTCCGATGGGTCTCAGCGAGCCCGACATCGTGGGGTGTTCCGGTGCGATTCGTCACCAGCGGCCCGGATGCCCCCGACGGGGGTCCGGAGGGTACCTACCCCACGGAAGCGTCAGGCATTTGCCCTCCGGACAGCCGGGACGTCGACCGAAGCGGCGTGAATCGGGCTACTCGCGGATCAGGCCGTAGCGGTGGGTGGTCTCGCTGATGGCCTGCTCCTTCAGCCAGTGCGGGAGCTCGGTGACGCCGTCGGGCGAGACGGCGGCGCGGTCGACGGCGATGTCGAGGTTGTGGGCCGCCGCGGCGAGTCCGTCGCCGATGTCGGTGAGCACGCGCAGTCGGTCGACGCCGAGATCCCCGAGGCGAGTGGCGAGATCGGTGTCGGACACGTCGTCGGCGTGGAACACGGTGACGGCCACACCGGCAACACCGGCCGCGGCGCGTGCGGCGTCGAGGGCACCTTCGGGCGTGCCGGGACCGGTGCGCACGGCGACATGCGCGACGGGCACATGCCGCAGGCGGTTGGACTCGCTGCGCAGCCCTGTCGGGTCGTGCTCGGTGGCGAACCGTTCGATCCACGCCGACTCGTACGAGGCGGTGGCCGCGCCGACGTCGATCGGCACGGCGGGCACCTTGACGAACGCGCCGACGTAGCTGGGACCGCCGGCCTTCGCGCCGCCGCCCACCGACGATCGCTTCCAGCCGCCGAAGGGCTGGCGCTGCACGATCGCCCCGGTGGTGTGGCGGTTGACGTAGGCGTTGCCGACCTCGACGGCGTCGAGCCATCGGCGCACCTCGCGATCGTCGAGCGAATGGATGCCGCCGGTGAGGCCGTACGGCGTGCCGTTCTGGATGCGTATCGCGTGGCCGAGGTCGCGGGCCCGGATGACGCCGAGCACGGGACCGAAGCACTCGGTCTGATGGAACCACGAGCCCTCGGCGACGCCGATGCGCACACCGGGGGTCCAGCGGCGGCTGGTGGCGGCGTCGCCGGTGTCACCGCGGCGTGAGCCGGGACGCTCCCTCGGCTCGACGAGCCATCGCTCCCCCGCGTCGAGGACCGTCAGCGCGCGCAGCAGCGGGCCGCCCGGCGACGAGATGAGCGGGCCCATCATCGTGGCCGGGTCGTCGGCCTCGCCGACCCGGACGCTACGCACGGCGTCGGCGAGGCGGCGGAGGAACGACTCGTCGTCGTAGACGGGGCCGGTGAGGATGAGCAGGCTCGCCGCCGAGCACTTCTGGCCGGCGTGGCCGAAGGCCGAGCGCACCACGTCGCGGATCGCCGCGTCCATGTCGGCCGACTCGGTGACGACGATGGCGTTCTTTCCACTGGTCTCGGCGAGGAGCCGCAGCGACGGTTTCCACCCGAGGAACAGCTGGGCGGTGGCGTGGGCGCCGGTGAGCACGACGGTGGCCACGTCGTCGTGCGTGATCAGCCGGCGACCCACCTCGTCGTCGGGGCAGGCGACGTACTGCAACACGTCGCGCGGGACACCGGCGTCCCACATCTGGTTGACGAGCAGCCAGGCGGTGCGCCGCGTCTCGGGCGCCGGCTTGAGGACGACAGCGTTGCCGGCCATCAGCGCCGCGAGGACACCACCGGCGGGGATGGCGTAGGGGAAGTTCCACGGCGACGCGACGACCACCACACCGTACGGCTCGGCACCGTCGGCGCACTGGGCGGTGGCGTAGTACCGGGCGAAGTCGACGGCCTCGGACACCTCCGGGTCGCCCTCGCGCACGATCTTGGCGGCCTCGTCGGCCATCACGGCGAGCGTCTCGAAGCGCGACGTTTCCATGCGATCGGCGACCCGCCGCAACACCTCGGCGCGAGCGGCGGCGCCGCGTTGCGACCACGCGCTCACGGCCCCGGCTGCCGTGGCGATGACGGCTTCGATCGCCTCGACCGTGTCGAGGATAGGAACGTCGTGGGCACCGGCCGCACCGGTGGCGACGGCAGCGAGCGCGGCGGTCATCGCGGCGCGGTTGGCAGCAGCCGTCCAGTCGGTGTCGGGCTGGTTGACGAACCCGCCGTCACGGGCGACGTCCGACGCATCGACGGCGACGCCGGGGCGGCGGGGCGTGGTCGAGACGGCGGCGCGGGCGTCGACCGCGCTGCGGAACCGGCGGGCCTGCTCGGTGAACTCGGCCGAGCCCGGCGTCATGTCGAACATCGCCCGCAGGAAGTTCTCCGGCGAGGTGTTCTCGTCGAGGCGCCGGGCGAGGTAGGCGAGGCTCGCCTCCACCTCGTCCTCGCGCACGATCGGGCAGTACAGCAGCAGGTTGCCGGCCACCTCGTGCACTGCCCGGGCCTGGGCCGGCACGATGCCTTCGAGCATCTCGAACTCGATCATCGCCTGCCGTTCGGGCGGCAACTCCGCACGCAACGTCAGCGCCCAAGCGAGATCGAACAGGTTGTGGCTGGCCACTCCCACGCGCACCGCCCGCGCCCAGTCGGGCCGCAGGCACGAGTCGAGGAGGCGCTTGTAGCTGGCGTCGGTGTCGGCCTTGGTCGGGTACGTGGCCGCCACCCAGCCGTGCTGTTCGGCGTCGACGTGCTCCATCGCCAGGTTGGCGCCCTTGACGATGCGCACCTTGATCGGCGCACCGCCCGACTCGACCCGGGCGATGGCCCACGCACCGAGCCGTTCCATCGCATCGTGTGAGTCGGGCAGGTACGCCTGCAGCACGATGCCGGCAGGCAGGCGGTGGTAGCGCGGCTCGTCGAGGACCCGCATGAACGCCGCCAGCGTCAGGTCGAGGTCGGCGTACTCCTCCATGTCGAGATTGACGAACGCCGGTGGCGTCGACTCGAGGGCGGCGTCGTACACCTTGCGCAGGGCGACGGCGATGCGGTCGAGCGTGTGGTCGAAGGCGTACACGTCGAGCAACGCGCACAGCGACGAGATCTTCACCGACACGTAGTCGACGTCGGGCCGGCGCAGCAGGGCCACGACACGGTCGATCCGCGTGGCCGCTTCGGCGTCGGACAGGATGGCCTCGCCGAGCAGGTTGAGGTTCTGGCGGGTGCCGTCGGCGGAGCGCCGGCTGAGGTGCTTCGTCAGCGGTCCGTTCTCGGCGGGGATCACCAGCCCGCGGGTCTCGGCGACGATGCGGCGCTTCATCAGCGGCACGACGGCGAAGGGCGCCAGGCGGCCGGCGACGGCGCCGGCCCGCATCAGCAGACGATCGGCGGCGCCGACCGACCGAGGCACGCCGGACGCCACGAGGGAGCCGAACCGTCCTGCCGCGGCGCGGGGCCGGTCGAGACGGAGCACCTCGTCGGTGAGGCGTTGGACGAGATCTCGACCGTCGGGATCGGTGACGAGGGCACCGAGTCGTTCCTGCTGACGGCGTTCGGCCGACGTCGCTCCCTGCTGCGCGGCGCGCAGCAGCCGATCGGCCAGGGCGATGCTGCGCTCGACGCGGCCGTCGTCGTTGCTGTCAGCGTCGCGTCGGTCGGGCTCGGGAAGGGGGCTCACTGCCGACAGTGTCGCACGGGCGCCGTCGACCGGCGACCGCGCGGTCGCCGGCACCGTACCCGCCGTCGTCAGGCGGTGTAGGGGTGCTCGTACCGGGCCTTGCGGAGGGCGAGGGCCCACCAGGCGAGCGAGTCGAGCAGCTTCTTGGCCGCGACGTTCACCGGCTCCGGATCGACGAGGGTGCCGTCGGCATCGAACAGCTGCGGGTAGTTGTGCAGGCTGACGGTGTCGCGCAACGTCATCGCGTGCAACTCGGCGAACACCCCGCGCAGGTGCTCGACAGCACGCAACCCACCCGACACGCCGCCGTACGACACGAAGCCGACCGGCTTGGCCTGCCACTCGGTCTTGGCGAAGTCGATTGCCTGCTTCAACGCCGCCGGGTAGCTGTGGTTGTACTCGGGCGTGACGACCACGAAGGCGTCGGCGGCATCGAGTCGCTCGTTGAAGCCGGCGAGGGCAGCCCGACCGGCCGGGCCGAACCGGCTGTGGATGTCGTGGTCGTCGAGGTCGACCACGTCCACGTCGACGTCGTCTCGCTGGGAGGCCTGCCCGGCGAACCAGGCCGCGATGTTGTGGCCGAAGCGTCCTTCGCGGGTGCTTCCGACGATCACGGCGAGTCGATAGGGAGCATTCAGATCAGTCACACCTTCACGGTACGATCTCAAGCGAACTTGAAGTCAAGCGCTGTGCCGAACAGCACATCCCGGAGATTCCGATGCTCAACCCCAAGTACGCCCTGACGATCGGCCAGGTCAGCGAACGCACCGGCGTGGCCACCTCGGCCCTGCGGTTCTACGAGGACCAGGGCCTGATCCATTCCGAGCGCAACGCAGGCAACCAGCGCCGCTATCACCGTGACGTGTTGCGACGGGTGTCGTTCATCCGCATCGCTCAGCAGGTCGGTCTGTCGCTGAGCGAGATCGGCGCGGTGATGTCGTCACTGCCCGACAATCGCACGCCCGACCGCCGCGACTGGGAGGTCGTCGCCAGCTCCTGGAAGCCCCGCCTCGACGCCCAGATCGCCCTCATCGAGCGGATGAAGGACCGGATCACCGGCTGCATCGGCTGCGGCTGCCTGTCGATGGAGGCCTGCCCGATGTTCAACCGTGACGACTCGCTCGGCGCCGAGGGACCCGGCCCGCACCTCCTGCTCCACGACTGAGCCGCCCATGGACCGACTGAGCCTGATCCCTGCCTCGTACGTGCTCGTGCTGCGCGACGACACCGTCCTGCTCCACGTCCGGCGCGGCACCGACTACATGGACGGGTGGTGGGCCTTGCCTGCCGGGCACGTCGACCACGGGGAGTCGGCCCGCGAAGCCGCGACGCGCGAGCTCGAGGAAGAGTGCGGCGTCGTGGTCGCCGTCGACGACCTCGAGCCGGTCACGACGATGCACCGCTGGCTTGCCGACGGCGGTGAGATCGAGCAGCGCGTGGACTTCTTCTGGTTGGCTCGGTTCTGGTCGGGCGAGCCGGAGATCCGCGAACCGGACAAGAACGGCGGCTTCGGTTGGTTCCCCCTGACCGACCTCCCCGAACGTCTGGTGCCGGCCGAGCGAGTGGTGCTCGACGCCGTCGCCGCAGGGCGCGTCCCGGCGATCCTCACCCTGAAGGGCTGACGGGACGGCCAAGGCCCATCCCATTGGTTCGCCTCCAGCGCTCCGAGATAGTGCCTGGCACTATCTCGGAGCGCTTTATCTCGGAGCGCGGTCAGCGGGACAGGTACCAGCGCAGGTGGTCGATCGAGTCGAGGGCGCCGATCGACACCACCTCGGCGGCGAGCGAGGCCGGCAGGGCGAAGAGCGCGACGAGACCGATGCCGGCGACCGCGTGCCACCGCAATCCGAGGAGCATCGGGACGGCGGCACCCGCGACGGCCACACCGACGAGGACGTTGCGCACCAGCAGATCGGAGGCGACACCGCTGTCGAGCAGGTAGTAGGCCTCGGCGGTGATCGCGGTGCCGACGGCGACGAGGCAGGCTGCGGCCTGACGCCGGGTCGGCGCCGACCACCACAGTGCGCCGACGGCGCCGAACAACACGCCGATGCCGGCACCGACGACGCTCCACACCACGGTCGACGAGCCGGCGCCGGACACGTCGAGTCGGCCGGTGCGCGCCGGTCCGTAGTAGACACCGGTGGCGACGACGAGGCAGATCGCGCCGGCCAGCGCCCCAGCGACGGCGGAGCCGACAGCGTTGCTGACTCCGTCACTGGGGCGCCGGCCGGCCGACATCAGGCGGGCGAGGGCACCCGCTGCGAACGCCGTGGCGATCCACGGCGCGCCGAGATCGGCGAGGACTCCGGAGACCGAGCGGCTCTCGGCGCTGGCCCGGCACCACCACCCGAGGACGGCGCCCGACGCCAGGCCGGCGACGATCGCCGCGAACCAGGCGAGCGCGACCGGCGGCGCCTGGTCGGCCCGTCCCACCGAGTCGTCGGGGCGCCGTGCGCTGGTGATCGTCCACGAGTTCATGGTCGCCCCGATGATCTCCGCTCCCGTCGTCAGGGCACATCGGCCGGCGGGTCGATTCGCCCTCGTACTTTCGGCCGGTCGCGTCGGCGGCCCAAGGCGGCGGCCGTAGATTCAGACTCGATGAACGCACCGGCCGACTCCCACTGGGTGGTCGATCGGCGCGCCGTCGTGGCCCTCATCGCGGCGATGCTGGCGCTGATCGTGGTCGACATCGGTCTCGGCAACCGGGTGTTCGGCCGGCTCCGACCGGCACTCGCCGCCGACCTCGTCGTGCTCGGCGCCACGGCCGTCGCCGTCACCACCACCGCCCGGTTCCGCCTCGCGGCGTGCCTCGTGGCGGCGATCGGGAGCGTCGCCGTCTCCCGGGGCGTCTACGAGCTGCAGCCGCTGGACTACTCGCCGGTGATGGGGCGGGGCGCGTGGCCCGGCATCGCCGAGTTCGCCGGCATCAGCTTCCTGGCGGCTTGGTGCGTGCGCACCTCACGGCCGTTCGGTGGGCTCGCCGCCGCCGCCGCCCTCGGCGGCTCCTTCATCGCCATCGTCGTCTGGCGCCAGGACGGCCCCTACACCGGCCTGCTGATGGTCCTGTCGAGCGCGGCGTGGGGCACCGTCGTCCTCGCTGGGCTCTACCTGCGCTGGCTCGACCTGCGCCAGTACGAGAACGCCAAGGTGGTCCGCCAGGAAGAACGCATCGCCATCGCCCGCGAGCTGCACGACATGGTCGCCCACCACGTCACCGGCATCGTCGTCCAGGCTCAAGCGGCGCGGCTCGTCGCCGAGGGCAAGCCGGCGGTCGCCGGCAAGGCGCTGGAGAACATCGAACGGGCCGGCGGCGAGGCGCTCGGCGCGATGCGCCGCATGGTCGGGTCGTTGCGCGACGACTCCACCGAGATCGAGCTGCGGCCGATCGCCACGATCGAGGACCTGCGAGCGATCGCTGCGCCGCCGGGTCGGGGTGAGGTGCCGGTGCGGGTGGAGATCGACAGCGGCGCCACGCGGCTGCCCGCCGAGGTGCTGGCGTCGGTGCACCGCATCGCCCGCGAGGCCGTCACCAACGCCCGGCGGCACGCCAGCGGCGCCACCACGATCGACGTCGACGTGCGTTGCCGCAACGGGCTGGTGCTGCTCCAGGTGCGCAACGACGGCGCCCCCGCCGGTCGCGCGAGCGGCGGATTCGGACTCACCGGCATGGCCGAACGGGCGGCGTCCTTGGGTGGCCGCTTCCACGCCGGACCCCTCCCCACCGGCGGCTGGCGCGTGGCCGCCGAGCTCCCGGTCGGCTCATGAGCCCCGCCGGACCCACCCGAGTGTTGGAGCGCACCGGAGTGCCGGGCGCCCCCCAGTCGGACGTTCAACACTCGGATGGGCGGCCGCTCGGGTGTCGGCGGGCGGTGCGGTCGTGAACGTCGTCATTGCCGACGACCAGGAGATGGTGCGGTCGGGCATCCGCATGATCCTCGAGGCCCACGACATCGAGGTCATCGGCGAGGCCGGCAACGGCCAGGAGGCGGTCGACCTGGCGCTGAAACTCCGGCCCGACGTGTGCCTGCTCGACATCCGCATGCCGGTGCTGGACGGTCTCGAGGCCACGCGGCTGCTCGCCGGGCCCAACGTCACCGACCCGATTCCCGTCGTCGTGGTGACGACGTTCGACCTCGACGAGTACGTGCGAGCGGCCATCCGCAATG
Organism: Desertimonas flava; assembly: GCF_003426815.1. Taxonomy (GTDB): domain Bacteria; phylum Actinomycetota; class Acidimicrobiia; order Acidimicrobiales; family Ilumatobacteraceae; genus Desertimonas; species Desertimonas flava. The sequence goes on along the minus strand of NZ_QKYK01000002.1, from coordinate 116,901 downwards.
GTGCCAGTGGCTTCCTGCTCAAGGACGCCGGTCCCGCCCTCCTCGTGGAGGCCGTGCGCGCGGCAGCGTCCGGTGACGCCCTCGTCTCGCCGTCGATCACCGTGCGCTTCCTGCGCCACTTCGCCGGCGACTCGCCCCGGCCGGCCGATCCCGCCACGCCGCTCACCGAGCGGGAGGAGGACATCGTGCGGTCGCTGGCGCGTGGCCACACCAACGCCGAGATCGGCGACGAGCTGTACATCTCGCTCAGCACCGTGAAGAGCCACATCGCCAACATCCAGCACAAGCTCGGTGCCCGCAACCGCGTCGAGATCGCCGGCTGGGCGTGGGAGACCGGCCGCATGAACTGACGGTCGCCGGCTGCCTGCCGCCGGCGCGTTCGGTACGGGCCGCCGGCAGGACGCGACGTAGCGTCCGGCGAATGGTCTCAGAACGCCGCGAGCTCCAGTCCATCACCGTCGAGCGCAACGACGCGATCGTCACGATCACGCTGCGCCGCCCGCAGAAGAAGAACGCCGCGAACGACGCGATGTGGAGCGAGCTGCTCGACGAGTTCCGCAGCATTCCGAACGACGCGTCGGTCCGGGCTGTGGTGCTCACCGGCGCCGGCGGCAACTTCTGCTCGGGAGCCGACCTGTCGGCGGAAGAGCGCGACGAGCGGCCCCACCAGCTGTCGGTCATGCGGCACATCGGCGACGTGTGCTTGGCGTTGCACCGCCTGCCCCAGCCGACGATCGCCAAGGTGCGTGGGGTCGCGGTCGGCGCCGGCATGAACCTGGCCCTGTCCTGTGACCTGATCGCAGCCTCCGAGGACGCCCGCTTCTCGGAGATCTTCGCCAAGCGAGGGCTGTCGCTCGACTTCGGTGGGTCGTGGCTGCTGCCGCGGCTGATCGGCCTGCACCGGGCGAAGGAACTGGCCCTGCTCGCCGACATCATCGACGCCCGCCGGGCGGCCGAGCTCGGGCTCGTCAACCGGGTGCTGCCCGACGACGAGCTCGACGCCTGCGTCGATGACTGGGCCACCCGCCTCGCCGGCGGTCCACCGATCGCGTTGGCGATGTCGAAGCGGATGCTCAACAACGCGTTCAACGTCACGCTCGAGCAGGCGATCGACGACGAGGGCCTGTCGCAGACCGTCAACTTCGGCACGACCGACACGCCGGAAGCGATCGCCGCCTTCGTAGAGAAGCGCGAGCCCGAGTTCCACGGCCGCTGAGCCAACCCATCCGAGTGCCGAGCGCCCGGCAGGCGGACGCCCCACACTCGGGAACGGTTCAACACTCGGATGGGTCAACGGGCGCCGGCGGAGGAGGTCGTGAGGTCGCCCGAGACTCGGGTGGGTCAGTCGGCGGCAGAGGCCACGAGGCGGTCGTCGCAGGACCGGCTGTCGAGTGCATCGCAGGCATTGGAGGCCCGGGGGCCGTCGGTGACGCCGCCGTCGGAGAACTGCGTGCGGTAGAGCTCGGCGTATCGACCGCCGGCGGCGAGCAGCTCGCGGTGCGTGCCGCGCTCGACGATCCGCCCGTTCTCGAGCACGAGGATCTGGTCGGCGGCGACGATCGTGGAGAGCCGGTGCGCGATCACCAGTGCCGTGCGCCCCTCGAGGGCGGTTGTCAGTGCGGCCTGCACGTCCGCCTCCGACGTCGAGTCCAGGGCCGACGTCGCCTCATCGAGGATCACGATGCGAGGATGGGCGAGCAGCAGCCGGGCGATCGTCATGCGCTGGCGCTCACCACCCGAGAAGCGGTAGCCCCGCTCGCCGACCACCGTGTCGAGCCCGCTCGGCAACGACCGCACGAGTGGCTCGAGCCGCGCCCGCCGGAGGGCGTCCCACAGCTCGTCGTCGGCGGCCTCGGACTTGGCGAAGCGCAGGTTCTCGCGCACGGTGTCGTGGAACAGGTGACCGTCCTGGGTGACCACACCGACCGCGCCGCGGAGCGACTCGAACGAGAGCTCGCGCACGTCGATGCCGCCCACCTTCACCGTGCCGTGATCGACGTCGTAGAGGCGGGGGATGAGCGAGGCAATCGTCGACTTACCCGATCCCGACGTGCCCACGAGAGCGACCATCTGCCCGGGCTCGACCCGCAACGAGATGTCGTGCAGCACCTCCTCGCCGCCGCGGGTGTCGAGGACGGCGACCTCCTCGAGCGACGCCAGCGACACCTTGTCGGCGCTCGGGTAGGCGAAGCGGACGTGGTCGAGCTCGACGGCGATCGGCCCCTCGGGAACCGTGCGCGCCGTCGGCGCCTCGGCGATCAGTGGCTCGAGATCGAGCACTTCGAAGACCCGCTCGAAGCTGACGAGTGCCGTCATCGCGTCGACCCGTGCACTGGCCAGGGCGGTGAGCGGGGCGTAGAGCTGACCGAGCAGCAGGGCGAGCGTGACGACCGTGCCCGGATCGAGCGACTCGCGCACGGCGAGGTAGCCGCCGAGCCCGTACACGAGGGCCAGGGCGAGCGCCGACACCAGGGCGAGGGCTGTCATGAACACGTAGTTGCCCATCGCCGCCCGCACGCCGATCACCGCCACCCGTTCGGCCCTACGACCGAACTCCTCCTCCTCACGCGCCGGCCGGCCGAACAGCTTCACGAGCGTGGCGCCGGGAGCGGAGAAGCGCTCGGTCATCTGCGTCGTCATCGCCGCATCGTGGTTGGCCGACTCCCGCTCCAACTGGGCGAGGCGCGAACCCATCCGGCGCGCCGGCACCACGAACAGCGGGAGCAGCACGAGGGCCAGCAGCGTGATCGACCACGACAGCCGCAGCATCACGGCCAGCGTGAGGACGAGAGCGATCACGTTCGACACGACGCCGGAAAGCGTCCACGTGAACGCCCGCTGGGCGCCGATCACGTCGTTGTTGAGCCGGCTGACGAGCGCGCCGGTGCGGGTGCGCATGAAGAAGGCGACGGGCATCCGCTGCACGTGGGCGAACACGGCGCGGCGCAAGTCGAGGATGAGACCTTCGCCGATCTTGGCCGACTGCCAGCGCTCGAGCAGACCGAAGCCGGCCTCGGCGACGGCCACGACGGCGATCGCCACGGCGAGTCCGACCACCACGCCGGCGCCTCCGCCACCAGAGGTGATCTCGTCGACCACCCGGCCGGCGAGCAGCGGCGTCACCACGGTGAGCACGGCGCCGATCACGCTGAGCAGGAGGAACCAGGCGAGCCCCCGCCGATGCGGGCGGGCGAAGGCGATGATGCGCTTGAGCGTCGCCCGGCTGATCGAGCGCCGCGGCTGGTCACCCTGCATCGCGCTCTCGAGGGCCATCCAGTGGCCGAAGTTCATCTGCATGCCTGCAGGATGCCAGTTAAAGCTCACTTTAAGTCAACGTCCGACCGTGGATCGGTCCGTCGGCACGAGCTGGCGTAGCGTCCCGGCGATGACGGATCGCGGCGACGCACGAGCGCCCTGGCCGCCCCCGGCTCCGCACCCGCCCGACCAGCCCGTGGAGCCTGCCGGGCCGGCCGGGGGGTCCCGTCTCCGCAACGGACCGGCGGGCTATGGCCTGGTGACCAAGGGCCTGCACTGGATGGTCGTCGCCGGTTTCGTCACGCAGTTCGTGCTCGGGTACACGATGGACGCCGACGACAGCGGTCGGGGACGAGGCCGCGGCCGCGGGCGCGGCGGCGAGAGCGGTCGTGGCCGGGGCCGCGGGCGCGGCGGCGACCTCGACGTGTTCGACGACCCGCTGGTGACCGCCCACGTGATCGTCGGGTGCACCATCCTCGTCCTCGCCACGATCCGCCTGGTCTGGCGACTGACCACACCGCTGCCGCCCTGGGCACCCGGGCTGTCGGAGTTCGAACGCACGCTGAGCCATCGCGTCGAGCAGCTGCTCTACCTCCTGATGTTCGCCGCCCCGGCGTCGGGCCTCTGGCTCGTGCTGGTGGACGACGACGCCGTCGGCATCCACATCGCCACGCACGTCGCCTTCTTCGTCGTCGTGGCCGTGCACGTGGGCAACGTCCTGCGCCACCAGTTGATCCTCCGCGACGGCCTGCTCCGCCGCATGACGCGCTGATCCTCCGCCCTTCGCCCGGCCCCGCTCTCCTCACCCGAGTACTGAAGCTGACCCGAGTACCGAAGGCCCCGAATCGGGCCCTTCGGTACTCGGATGAGACGACCGTGGCGACGTCAGTCGGGCCAGCTGGTGGCGTTGTCCTCGAAGAGCTGGTCGGTCCACACGGGGACCACGCAGAACAGCAGGCCGGCGGGGTCGGTCATGACCGTGTACGTCTCGCGCTGCTCGTAGACGATGGCCCCGAGCTCTTCGAGCCGGGCGACCTCGGCGGCCACGTCGTCGGTCTCGATGTCGAGATGGACCCGGGCCGGCGTGCCTGAACCGATGCGCTGGATCTCGACGCGCAACCCGCCGTGCGCTCCGAGCGAGGAGTACGGCGAGTCGCCGGACGTCTCGGGCTCACGCCCTGCCGCTCCGGCCCAGAACCCCAACGTGTCGGCGTGCGACTCCTCAGGTGCGTCGATGAGGACGACTCCTATTCGGCTGCGGTGCATGGACTGTCAACCTACGCTTCGCGCATGGCGACCACGATCGGGTTCAATCACGTCGCGACCGGGACTGCCGATCTCGACCGGATCATCCGCTTCTACCACGAGGCGTTCGACGCGCCGGTGGTGCGCGAGATACCCCGTGGCGATGGCCATCCCCGAATGGCGATCATCGATCTCGGCGGCGGGGCGATGCTCAACGTCGCCGAGGTGCCGGCCGAGTCGATCGTCGGCGATCGCCGGTCGATCGGAGCGCGCGGTCCGATCGACCACTACGGGCTCGCCGTGGCGAACCGCGCCACGCTGGAGGACGTGGGCGAGCGCATCGTCGCTGCGGGCGGCGAGGTCGGCGACATCCAGCAACTCGGTGGCGAGTGGTCCCTGTTCTTCCGCGACCCTGACGGCATGGAACTCGAGGTCTGCGCGCCCGGCGACACCTGATGGCATGGGACTGCCCGGAGTGCGGGCGGCGGCGGTTCGCCCGTCGCGGACAGGGCCACGAGTGCGCGCCGGCGATGACCATCGACGACTACTTCGCCACCGGCCCGGAGCGGGAACGGCCCATCTTCGACGCCGTGATGGCCCACCTCGACACCGTCGGGCCGGTGCACGTGGAACCCGTCTCGGTGGGCATCTTCCTCAAGCGGGCCCAGACGTTCGCCCAGCTGCGCCCGATGCAGAAGTGGGTCGCGTTGTCCTTCTCGTTGCGCCATCGGGTGCAGCACGAGCGGATCACCCGCCGGGCGATCCCCCACGGCGGCCGCTACTACCAGGTGGTCAACCTGCGTGACGCCGACGACCTCGACGACGAGATCCGCGGCTGGCTCACCGAGGCCTACCTCGACGCACCGGAGTAGGCGCGGCGAATCGTCCCGGACCGGTCAGCCCGGAGTGGCGTACTTGGCGGGAACCGGAACCGCTTCGGTGGCGCCGCCGGCGTCCTTCCAGCCGTTGTAGCCGACGTCGAGGTGGGCCACGTTGGTGTAGCCGAGGTCCTGCAACGTCGCCGTCGCCAGCGCCGAACGCTGGCCGCCGGCGCAGTAGAGCACGTACCGATCACCGAACCGATAGTCGCTGCGGAAGTACGGGCTGTCGGGGTCGAACCAGAACTCGAGCATGCCCCGTGGTGCCGACACGGCCCCGGGGATCGTGCCCCGCTCCCATCGCTCCCGCACGTCGCGGATGTCGACGACGGTGACCCCACCCTGCTCGATCTCGGCCTGCAGCTGGTCGACCGGGAGCTCCTCGATGCGCGCCTTCGCTGCGGCGACCAGATCGAGGATGCTCGTGCGGGCTGGTGACTCGCTCATCGCCGCAAACTACCCCGAGCCCCACCGACCGCCCGACCGGGGCACCACCCCGCGCCGGTCAGAATCTGGGGCCCGATCGTGCCATCCGCCGATCTGGGGCGAGATCGTGACGAAAATCGTCACGATCCCGCCCTAGAACCTCAGAGCCGGGGCGCACCCGGCGTCCGCAGCGAGCGGGAGCGAGCGTGTCGACTAGAACCGCTGGGATGAACGGTGCTGAGGCAGCGATGCGGACGTTGGTGGCGAGTGGTGTGGACGTGTGCTTCGCCAACCCGGGGACGTCGGAGATGCACGCCGTCGCCGCCCTCGACGCCGTGCCCGAGATGCGCGGCGTGCTCGGCCTGTTCGAAGGCGTGGTCACGGGAGCCGCCGACGGCTACGGGCGCATGGCGGGCCGGCCGGCGGCCACCCTCCTGCATCTCGGTCCGGGCATGGCCAACGGCCTCGCCAACCTGCACAACGCGAGCAAGGCGCGCACCGGCATCGTCAACCTCGTCGGCGACCACGCCACGTCGCACAAGCACCTCGACGCGCCACTGGAGTCGAACATCGACGCCTTCGCTTCGACCGTGTCGACATGGGTACGGACGCCGCGCCGCGCCGACGACGTCGGTCCTGCAGTGGCCGAGGCCGTGACCGCGGCGACGGGTCGTCCCGCCGAGATCGCCACCGTGATCCTGCGCGCCGACGCCGCCTGGACCGAGGGCGGCCGCGTGGCTGCAGCGCGGCCCGGCGCACCGGCGTTCCCGGTGCCCGACGCCACCATCGACGCCGTGGCGGCTGCGTTGCGGGGCGAGCGCTCGAACCGGACCGGTGGCGTGGCCCTGCTGATCGGCGGCGACACGCTGACCGCGGCAGGCACCGAGGCGGCCGGCCGCGTCGCCGCGGCGACGGGGGCCAAGCTGATCGTCGAGACGTTTCCAGCGCGCATCGCTCGCGGTGCCGGTCGCGTCGATCCCGAACGGCTCGGCTACTTCGCCGAGCAGGCGACCGCCCAGCTCGACGGCATCGACACGCTGGTGCTGGCGGGGGCCGTCGAGCCGGTGTCCTTCTTCGCCTATCCGGGCCGTCCGAGCAAGCTGGCCCCGCCCGATGCCGACATCGTCGCCCTGAGCCGTCCGGGGGACGACGGCGTGGCCGCCCTCTCGGCGCTCGCCGACCTGGTGGCCGGCGACGCACCCGCGCCGCTGGCGCGGTTGGAGCTGCGACCGGCCCGTCCGACCGGCGCCTCGAGCGTGGCGACCACGGCCGCCGCCGTCGCCGCCACGCTGCCCGAGAACGCCATCATCTGCGACGAGTCGGTGTCGGCGAGCGCCGTGTTCGCCGACGCCACGGCGCACGCCGCGCCTCACGACTGGCTGCGACTCACCGGTGGCGCCATCGGCGACGGCCTCCCGATGGCGGTCGGCGCCGCCGTCGCCTGTCCCGATCGCCGCGTCGTCGCCCTGCAGGCCGACGGCAGCGCGATGTACACGATCCAGGCACTGTGGACGATGGCCCGCGAGGGACTCGATGTGACCGTCGTGATGCTCAGCAACCGGGCGTACGCGATCCTCAACTACGAGATGCGCCGCGTCGGGGCGACCGGGGCCGGCGACCGGTCAGGGCCGCTGCTGTCGCTCGACAACCCGGCGATCGACGCCGTCGCCCTCGCCACCGGGTTCGGCGTCCCTGCCGAACGAGCGGTCGACGCCGCCCACCTCGCCGATCTCCTCGAGCGCTCCTACGCCACCCCCGGCCCGACGCTCATCGACGTACCCCTCGCCTGAACCTGACGGGACCTGACGGGATGTGCCTGGCGCATCCCGCCAGGGGCTCACGCGAGTCGGGCGAAGGCCGGCTCCCTTGCGACATCAGGATCGGCGGGCGCAGCCAACCGGTCGGTGAGGCGGGCGGACAGGGCGGGGACATTCGGACCCAGGGCGGCGGCGATCAGGCGGGCCGACGCGATCTGCCGGGCGAGCGCGCGTTCCAGCTCGGCGGCGGCCTCCGCGCCGGGCTCCTTGGCCAGGCGCCAGGGGGTAGTTGCCTCGAGATCGCGATTGAGCGCGGCGACGGCGTCCACGATCAAACGGCAGCCGCCACGATGGTCGAAGTCGGCGAGCGCCGAGAGCACATCGGCCTCGAGCCCGACGGCCGCGGCGATCGGCCACGCCGTCGCCGCGGCCTCGACAGCCTGGGGGCACGTCGCCGCCAGCGTGGCGATGCGGTTGACGACATTGCCGGCGCCGTTGGCGAGATCGGTGTTGGCCGCCGCCACGAGCCGCTCGATCGAGAAGTCGGTGTCGACCGTCGGTGAGACGGCGCTGGCGAACCACCACCGCAAGGCGTCGGTGCCGTACGTGTCGGCCACCTCGACCGGACCGGCCGCCGATCGCGACGCCCCGCCCGCCGACTTCGACAGCTTCGCCCCGTCGACGGTGAGGTACGGGTGCACCTCGATCCGCGTCGGCGCCGGCTGACCGGCGGAGGCCAGGAACGCCGGCCAGTACACCGCGTGAAAGCGCAAGATCCCCTTGCCGATGACATGCACGCGGTGGTCGGCCTTGCGCCACCAGCGGCTGAAGTCGACGCTCTCGGGATCGCCGAAGCCGAGGCTCGAGAGGTAGTACGTGAGCGCGTCGAACCACACATAGACGACCTGCTCGGGATCGTCGGGCACCGGCACGCCCCAGCCGCGGGCCCGGCGGACGGAACGCGACACGCTGATGTCGTCGAGGCCGCCACGGACGAACGAGAGCACCTCGTCACGGAACACGTGGGGGTGGATGTCGAGCCGGCCCGACTCGAGCAGCTCCTCGAGATAGCCCTGAAACGCTGAGAGCCGGAAGAACCAGTTGTCCTCCTCGACCCGTTCGACCGGTGTCAGGTGCTCCGGACAGCAGGCGACGCCGTCGCCATCGACGAGCAACTCCTCGAGGCGCCAGAACTGCTCGCAGCCCACGCAGTAGTCCCCCGCGTACGTCTTCCGGTAGAGGTCGCCGTTGGCCGCGCACGCCCGCCACAACCGCTCGACCGCCGGGCGATGACGGGGATCGGCACTGGTGCGGACGAAGTCGTCGAAGCTCAGTCCGAGTGGTCCGGCGAGGGCGGCGAACCGCTCGGCGTGGGTGTCGACGAAGGCCGCGGTCGGCACGCCGGCGGCCTCGGCGGCGAGGACGTTCTTCAGGGAGTAGTCGTCGGTACCGCCGACGAAGCGCACGCTGTCGCCGAGGCGGCGGCGGGCGCGCGCGGCGATGTCGGCCTGCACCAGCTCGTAGGCGTAGCCGAGGTGCGGGTCGGCGTTGACGTAGGGGATGGCGACGGAGAGGAAGGTGGTGGACATGGCGGTGACTCCTGTGGGTCGTTGGACCCCGGAGCACCCCCGGCATCACCTGCGACCCCGGAGCATCCTCCAGGGTCGGCGGTTCGTCAGTGCGCGAGCAGAACCGGCCCCGGCAGGGGCCGCATCATGACGGACGTCGTCAACTCGAACACGACTCTCAGTCTACCTGCGCCGCACCCGCCGGCCGGCCGAGGTTCCGGGCGCGGATCGTGACGGTGAGCGTCACGATCCGCGCCCGGAAGCCGAAATGGCACGATTCGCGCCCAGAAGCTCACTGCACGATTCGGGAGCGACCGGTGGCGTCGGCCCAGTACCGGTCGCGTAGAAGGCGCTTGTACAGCTTGCCGGTGGGCAGGCGGGGTAGCTCGGCCTCGAAGTCGATCGACCGCGGCACCTTGAACCGGGCGAGATGCTCGGCGCAGAAGGCGGTGAGCTCGGCCGCCACCTCGTCGCTCGGCTCGATGCCGGGCATCAGCTGCACGACGGCCTTGACCTCCTCGCCGAGGTCCTCGTTGGGCACGCCGATCACCGCCGCGTCGAACACCTTGGGATGCGTCACGAGCAGGTTCTCGGACTCCTGCGGGTAGATGTTCACGCCGCCGGAGATGATCATGTACGTCTTGCGGTCGGTGAGGAACAGGTAGCCGTCCTCGTCCACGTAGCCGACGTCCCCCACGGTCGAGCGGGTGCCGGTCTCGTCACGGCTCTCGGCCGTCTTGGCCTCGTCGTGGTAGTAGGTGAAGTTGGTGGCGCCGTCGAACCAGACCGTGCCGATCTCGCCCTGGGGGACCTCGTTGCCGTCGTCGTCGAGGATGAGCAGCGTGCCGAGGATGGGCTTGCCGACGGTGCCGGGGTGCTCGAGCCACTCGGGCGACGTGCAGAACGTGAAGCCGTTGGCCTCGGTGGCGCCGTAGTACTCCTGGATGATCGGGCCCCACCAGTCGATCATCGCCTGCTTCACCTGCACCGGGCAGGGCGCGGCGGCGTGGATGATCACCTCGAGCGACGAGTGGTCGTACTTGGCCCGCACCTCGTCGAGCAGTTTGAGCATGCGGCTGAACATCGTCGGCACCACCTGGCTGTGGGTGACGCGGTGCTCCTCGACGAGCCGCAGGTACTGCTCGGGGTCGAAGCGCTCCATGATCACGGACGTCGCGCCCAAGCGCAGCGCCGACGCCACCGACGCCTGGGGCGCCGAGTGGTAGATCGGCGCCGGCGACAGATACACCATCCCTTCGCGCATGCCGAACAGGAAGCGGGCGACGAAGTCCATCACAGGCAGGGCATCGCCGGGATGGGCGTCGGGCAGGTCCCGCAGGATCCCCTTCGGCCGGCCGGTCGTGCCCGACGAGTACAGCATCGCCGCTCCGAGTTGCTCGTCGGCGATCGGTGTGGACGGATAGGCGGCGAGCGCGGCGTCGTACGGTTCGAAGGCGAGGCCGGTCTGGCCGGCGCCGCCCACCGGCGAGGCCTCCTCGAGGTCGACGCACAGCAGCCGCTCGAGCTTCGTCGAACCCTCTGCCTGCAGCTGCTCGACCGCCGCCCTGGCCACGTCGAGCTTGGCCGCGGTCGTGATGAACACCTCGGCGTCGCAGTTGTCGACGATGTAGGCGACCTCCTCGGGTGTGAGGTAGGAGTTGATCGCCGTGTAGTAGAGGCCCGAACGTTCGGCGGCCGACATCGTCTCGAAGTAGCGCAGGTTGTTCTCCATCAGCATCGCCACGTGCTGGCCTCGTTGGAGGCCGGCGTCGCGATAGAGATGGGCCACGCGGTTGGCGTTGGCGTCGAACTCGGCGAACGTGAGCGAGCGTCCCGAACCGGCCATCACGAGCGCTGGTCGGTCCGCGTGTGTGCGTGCGTATTCCCCCGGATACATGGCCGCAACGCTAGACGCCCGCGGCCCTCCCCCCGTGGGCGGAGGGCAGCGACCCGACCGCAGCCCGAAGCCTCCCGCGGCGTCATCGCGGTACCGTCGCCCGGTGATGAGCGGACCTGAGCGTGGCGCGGCGCTGGCCGGCATGCGCCTGCTCGCGCCGGTCGCCGCTGCGGCGAGCGTGGTCGGCGCGGCGATCGTCGACTCGGGATCGCCCGGCGAGACCGCGGTGGCCTCGCTCGGCGCGCTGTGCTGGCTGATCTGGGCCATCCGACCGACGATCGGCACCCTGGCCCCCGTCGTCGGATCGACCACGCTGGTGCTGATCGCGTTGTCGGGCGGCAAGCTCGAGCCGAGCCTGTTCATGCTGTCGGTGGCCGCGACCGTGACCGGGATGCTGGAGCTGTCGCGGTGGCGCCTCGTCCTCGCCGGGGTGGTCCTGGTGTCGGCGCCGTCGGTCGCCTCGTTCGTGGTCGACAACGAGTTGTCGACCGCCACGTGGACGGCCGGGATGATCCTGCCCATCGCCCTCACCCAGGTCTCGCGGCGCCAGGAGATGCTCTCGCTGCAACTCGCCGAGGCCCGTGCCGAACTGGCCGATCAGCGGGTGGCCGAGGAGCGCCGGCGCATCGCCCGCGACGTGCACGACTCGGTCGGCCACGGCCTCGCCGCCATGCTGTTGCACATCACCGGCGCCCGCCACGTGCTGCGGCGCGACGTCGAGTCGGCCGACGACGCCCTCGCCGAAGCCGAGGCGGTCGGCCGGCGCAGCATGCTCGAGCTGCGCCGGACGCTCGGACTGCTGCGAGCGCCGGACGTCACGACCGCCGGCCCCGCCGCCCCGGTACCCGACGCCGCCCAGCTCAGGCTGCTCGGCGTGGAGATCACCGGCGACCTCGACCGGCTCGACCCGCTGGTGGCCACGTCGATGCACCGCGTCGCCAGCGAGGCGCTGGCCAACGTCCGCCAGCACTCCAGCGGACCGCCGACCGTCGCCCGGCTCGAGATCGGCGATGATCGCGTCGTGCTCACGATCGAGAGCCCCGCCGATGCGACGTCGCCGGGCGACGCCGCCGGCACCGCATCGCGTGGTCACTACGGCATCGTCGGGATGAGCGAGCGGATGGCCGCCGTCGGCGGCGAGCTTCTCGCCGGCCCGACCCGTGACGGCTGGATCGTCCGGGCGTCGGCGCCGATCACCGGCGTGGAGGCGGCGTCGTGATCCGCGTGGCGCTGGTCGACGACCAGGCGATCGTGCGCTCGGGCCTCGTCCGCATCCTCTCCCCCGCCGACGGGTTCGACGTCGTCGCCGAGTACGACGACGGGGCCGACGTCGTCGACGCCAACCTGGGCGGCATCGATGTCGTCGTGATGGACGTGCGCATGCCCCGGATGGACGGCATCGAGGCCACGCGGCAGATCCGCGCCGCCGACGGCGCCCCGGCCGTGCTGATCCTCACCACGTTCGACGAGGACGACCTGCTGTGGTCGGCGATCGAGGCCGGGGCCGCGGGCTTCGTGCTCAAGGACACGTCGGCGGCGTCGTTGATCGCCGCCGTCGGCGCGATCGCCGGCGGCGGCGCCTGGTTCGACCCCGCCGTCGCGCCGCGGGTGCTCGACACCTACCGGCGGCTCGTCGCCCCGACCCGGCAGCGGGCACAGCGGATCGACGCCTTGACCGAACGCGAGCACGAGGTGCTCGTGCTGATGGCCCGGGGCGCCACCAACGCCGAGATCGGCGCCGCCTTGTACGTCGGCGAGGCGACGGTGAAGACCCACGTCGGCAACATCTTCACCAAGCTCGGTGCCCGCGACCGCGCGGCGGCGATCGTCTACGCCTACGACCACGGGGTGATCTCACCCGGCTGACTGCGACCGTGGGCGGACCCGACGACCGGACCGCGGCCCGATGACCGCCAGGGCCGGCCGGGCGCACAGTCGGGGCATGCCACATGACTTCCCCAACCGCAGCCCGGAGGTCCTCCAGGTCGACGGGCTCCGCAAGCGTTACGGCACCACCGAGATCGTCCGCGATCTGTCCTTCAGTGTGATCGAGGGCGAGATCTTCGGGCTGCTCGGCAGCAACGGCGCCGGCAAGACGACGACGGTCGAGATCGTGCAGGGCCTGCGCGATCGGGATGGCGGCAGCGTGTCGCTGTTCGGCCACGATCCTGCCCGAGACCGGGCCGCCCTGCGGCCCCTCGTCGGATCACAGTTGCAGTCGTCGGCGCTGCCTGATCGCCTGCGCGTCGGCGAGGCGCTCCGATTGTTCGCCCGCCTGGCCGGCGACGTGGTCGACTGGCGCCAGGTTCGCGAGCGCTGGAACCTCGCGCCGATCGAGCGGACCGCCTTCGGCGCCCTGTCGGGCGGTCAACGCCAGCGGCTGTTCCTCGCCCTCGCCCTGATCAACCAACCACGGCTCGTGTTCCTCGACGAGCTAACGCAAGGCCTCGACGCCGCCGCCCGTCGCCAGACGTGGGACCTCATCGAGGAGGTGCGCGCCGCCGGCACGACCGTGGTGCTGGTCACCCACTTCATGGACGAGGCCGAGCGGCTGTGCGACCGCATCGGCGTCCTCGACGGCGGCGCGATGCGATTCGTCGGACGCACCGACCAGTTGATCGGCGAAGTCGGCGGGCCGACCCGCATCGCATTCACCGTGCACGACCCAGGCCTGCTGGCGGGCATCGAGCGGGTGCCCGGCATCGTCGACGTCAACCTGTGGGGCGACGAGGCCGAGCTGCGGTGCACACCGTCGTCGGTGGTCGCCGTCATCGCCGCCATGCACCAGCACGGCGTCGAGCCCGACGACCTCCGGGTCGTGCGCCCGACGCTCGAGGACGCCTTCGTCGCCCTCACCACGGATCTGTCCCTCCCCTCCCTCACCATGACACCAGCAGCCACGACATCAGCAGCCACGACATCAGCAGCCACGACATCAGCAGCCACGACATCAGGAGCCGCCGCATGAGCGCCACGTTCACCCTCGCCCGCACCGAAGCCCGCCTGCTCACCAGGGAGTGGGCGACGATGATCTTCGCCTTCGTGTTCCCGCCACTGACGATGCTGATCGTCGCCGGCTCGTTCGGGTCCGATCCCGACGAGGCGTTCAACCACCTGGCGCCGGACCAGTTCTACGTCGCCGGGTACTTCGCCATCCCGATCGCCGCGATGGCGCTGATCGGCCTGCCGATGGCCCTCGCCGCATACCGCGAGCGTGGCGTGCTGCGCCGCTTCCAGGCCTTCGGTGTGCCCGGTTCGTCCGTGATCGGGACCCAGTCGCTGGTCGCCGCCGGGCTGATCGCGATCGGCTCGGCACTCGTGCTCGCCGTGGCGCTGCCCACCTACGGCATCCCCGGCGTCGAGCGTCCGCTCGAGCTGCTCGTCGGCTTCGTCACCGGCACAGCGACCATGCTGCTGCTCGGCACGGCGTGCGGCCTGACGATCGGCTCGGCCCGTGGCGCCCAGGCGTTCGGGCTCTTGCTGTTCTTCCCGATGTTCCTGCTGTCGGGCGGCGGCCCGCCGCCCGACGTGATGCCGGCGGTCATGCGCCGGCTGTCCGACGTGCTGCCGCTCACCCACGTGGTCGGGGCGATCCGTGATCCGTGGCTGGACGACGGCTCGATCGTCCTGCACCTCGTCGGCCTGGCCGTGTGGGCCGTGGTCGGGACCGCCGGCACGATCGTCGGTCTGCGCCGCCTCAACCGCTCGGCGTGAGCGACCCGGCTTGCTCGTGAGCGCAGCTGGCATCACCTGCGACGTGGCCACGGCCATTCGCCGTGGTACGCACTGGACACGAGTCGAGCCAGACGTGCAATCACTCGACAGCGGAGGGCATCGGGGAACCGGCGCGCACGACGAGCAACAGCCGGGCGCCAGCTCGGGTGCTCGCGCCGCCTACGGGCGCCGCATGCGGCACCCTCCCTGTCGTGACATGATCGCCCGTCATGCGCATGACGATCGCCCACCCGCGCGTGCCGATGGTGGGGCGCAATCCCCACGAGCCGCACCGGGCGGCGACGCCACTCGAGCTGCTCTACGACTTGACGTTCGTCGTGGCGTTCGGTGCCGCGGGGAACGAGACCGCTCACTTCTTCGCCGAGGGCCACTGGCGAACGGGCATCATCGGGTTCGGGTTCGCCATGTTCGCGGTGATCTGGGCGTGGATCCAGAGCACGTGGTTCGCGTCGGCGTACGACACCGACGACTGGATCTATCGCCTTCTCACCATGCTCCAGATGATCGGCGTGCTCGTCCTCGCGCTCGGATTGCCTCCGATGTTCGAGTCGCTCCAGCGCGGAGAGCACGTCGACAACGGGGTGATGATCCTGGGATATGTCATCATGCGCGTCGGGCTGATCGCGCTCTGGACCCGCGTCGCCCACCACGACACCGAGCGCCGCCGCTGTGCCGTCATCTATGCGACGACCTTGTTCGTCGCCCAGTTGGGTTGGATCGCCCTGCTGGTCGCGGACGTCTCCGTCGCCGTGATGTTCTCGGTCGCCGCGGTACTGGTGCTGATCGAGCTGACCGGTCCGGTCGTCGCCGAGCGGCGATACGGCGTCACGACGCCCTGGCATCCTCACCACATCGCAGAGCGGTACGGACTCTTGACGATCATCGCCCTCGGCGAGGTGATCCTCGGCACGGTGGCCGCCCTCGACGCAGTGGTGCGCGTCGATGGATGGACCGCTCAGACGGCGCTCGTCGGGCTGTCCGGCGTCGGCCTCGCGTTCGGCATGTGGTGGATGTACTTCATCATCCCGAGCGGTGATCTGTTGCATCGCTTTCGTGAACGATCCTTCGGCTGGGGATACGGGCACCTTCCGCTGTTCGCCGGCATCGCCGCGACAGGCGCCGGCCTCCACGTCGCAGCGCTGCACATGGAGCATGCGGCACATATCGGACCGGTAGCCCTGGTCCTCACCACAGCGGTGCCACTCGGCATCTACGTGCTCTGCCTCTACTCGCTCTACACCGCGATCACTCGGGAGCTCGACCGTTTCCACCTGGTGCTCGTCGCGGTGACGGCGGTGATCATCGCCGCCTCCATCGTGATGGCCGCTGCGGGTGCGCCGCTGGCGACGTGCCTTGTCGTGCTGACGTTGGCCCCCGCCGTCACCGTCGTCGGGTACGAGCTCGTCGGTCACCGGCACCGGTCCGAGATGCTCGCTCGCGCCGGGGTCGCCTCGGCGGACGGAGAGGCAGTCTCGACCTGATGGGCTAACGACTGGGCCGACCGGCCCGTCACGTCTGGTGTGGCGCGATCGGTGAACGGCCGGGCGTCTCGGAGCCGGCCTCGTCCGGCCGTACAACTCGTCGACTTCGATGTCGCCGAGGGGCGCCCAGCAGCCCGCCGGGCCCGAACGGCTTGACCGGCCGATCCCCGAGAGGGTCAATCGTTGGGCAGGGCCGCGAAGTCGCGCTTGGCGGCCTTGTACCACTTCATCCCCGACCACGGTCGCTTCCAGCGGCCCTTCATGTCGGCGAGTGCCTGCTCGTGGGCCCGGTCGCCTGCGGCGACGATCTCCTTCAGGTGCCGATCCTGGGCCTGGATCACGTCGTCGGCCGACTCGCCGTGATGGGCCAGCTCGCACGGGCCGCCGAGCTGCTTGCATGTCATCGTCTTCATGCGATCGACCATACGGATGAGCCGCGGCAGCTGCTTCTCGATTCCTGACCGATGCGCGGCGCGGGGAGGTAACAGATGGTGCCTGGCACCATCTGTTACCGATCGAGTCAGCGGCGGATGGCGAGGGTCCAGCCCCCGACATCGAGGCCGTCACCGGTCACCGGGACCACGGCCTGCCAGTCGGCATCACCCGGCGCCGGTACGGCGGGCAGCTTCTCGCCGCTGATCCACGTGGCATCGTTCGACGTGATGACCCGGCGCTGGCTGTTGACGAGCACCGCCGGTGCGGCGATGCGACGCAGCGGGGGCAGGAGCATCGACTCGAAGCGCGAGAGGGCGACGTCAGCAGCGGCGACACCGAGCACGAGCGGCGCGCCGCCGGGCCCGGCGACGACGACGGGATCGCTGAACGTCATCACGCACACGTCGGCACACGCGAGGTCGATCAGCGGACCGGCGATGCAGCGCCGCTGCTCACCGGTGGCGACATGGAACCACTCCTTGGCGTAATAGTCGTAGCAGTCGGCGGTGCCCGGCTCGACGTTGAGGATGAGCGGCTCGTACGTGCCCGGACCGGTCGCCGACGGGGCGGCCGCGCCCCGGTTCCACCACTCGAGGTGGCGACGGACTCCCGACAGGGCGTGCTCGCACATCACGTAGCCGGCGCTGTCGACCACCCGGTGGGCGTCGAGCTGGGCGAAGATGTCACCTTGGAACGCGGTCACGTCGTCGGGCGTCATCGGTCCCGACCCGTCGGCCCACGCGTTCTCCATGGCCATCGCCATCGAGCGCAGGCCACCGAACACCTTGCCGATGGCCACGTCGAGGTCGGCGACGCACGCCGCGACGTCGGCAGCAGCCACCGACTGGGAAACCCACGCGGTCACGAATCGCTCAGTTCGAGGTGAGCACCGATGAGCCAGCGGACGTTCTGACGGGTGCGCTGCTCGGCCAGATCGCGGGCGGCGAGCGCATCCTCGTCGGCCACGGCATCGGCGATGCGATGGAGGTCGGCGGCGACCTCGGCGGGGTCGAGCGGGCTCTCGGTGGACGTCCAGAGCAGCTCGCCCGATTCGGCCTGCAGCCGCACCTCGGCGCGGGTGAGGCGTGCGGACTGCGACGCCAGGGCGAGCTCGATGCCGAAGCGGCTGTTGGCCCGGACGCGCTGGACGACGTCGCCGGCGGCGGCGAGGTCGTCGGCGAGCGCCCGGAGGTGGGCGACCTCGTCGTCGGAGGCCCGGGCCGCAGCGAACCGCGCGGCGGCGCCCGACACCGCTGTCCACTCGTCGCCCAGGTCGCGCAGCTCGACGACGCTCAGCTCGCGCAGCCGATCGCGTAGCCGGTCGGTGGGCGGCGCGGCGGGACCGACGACGAACGAGCCTCCGTTGCGGCCTCGCCGGGTCTCGACGAGTCCCTTGCGGCGCAGCGTGGCGAGGGCATCGCGCAGCGTCACCGTCGACACGCCGAGCTGACCGGCGAGCGTGCTCTCGGCGGGCAACTGCTCACCGACGGCGAACAGACCGAGGTTGATCGCGTCGGCGAGCTGCCGGCTGACGGTCTGGGCGAGGTAGTCGGCGGCGACCGGGACCAGCAGGTTGGCGCCCCGAGCCGGTGGGGTGGTGCTCGAGGTACTGGTGGATGGCGCCGACATCTCGGGCGCGACGTTACCGCGCAGCGTCTGCCGCCGCGACGGCGTCACGGCGGGAGCATCCGGCACAGGGTCGGCCCGTTCACGCGGCGTTCACGTCCTCGGATTGACGGTAAACATCTGGAATCATATGATTTGTCTCGCCGTCCGTCGAGGGGGGACGGCCGACGGAACATCAACGGCGCGGACGACGGTCGTTCCGCCCACACATGCGCTCTGGGAGGCGTCCTCTGACCGTGAACCACGCTGCGACTGCGGGGGACACCCCGGCGATCCAACTCGTCGGTCTGTCGAAGCACTTCGGTGACTTCGTCGCGGTCGACCGGATCGACCTGACGATCGCCAACGGCGAGTTCTTCTCCCTGCTGGGCCCGTCGGGCAGCGGCAAGACGACCGTGCTGCGGATGATCGCCGGCTTCGAGCTGCCCACCGCCGGTGCCGTGCTGCTCGAAGGCGTCGACGTCACCCGCGACGCCCCGTACGAGCGTGACCTCAACACGGTGTTCCAGGACTACGCCCTGTTCCCCCACATGAACGTGATGCGCAACGTGGAGTACGGCCTCAGGGTCAAGCGCGTCGGTCGAGCCGAACGCCGCCGGCGGGCAGGCGAGATGCTCGAGGCGGTGCGACTGTCGCAGTTCGCCGGGCGCAAGCCCCACGAGCTGAGCGGCGGCCAGCGTCAGCGCGTCGCCCTCGCCCGTGCCCTCGTCAACCGCCCGAAGGTGCTGCTGCTCGACGAGCCGCTCGGCGCCCTCGACCTCAAGCTGCGTGAGGAGATGCAGACCGAGCTCAAGGCGATCCAGCGCGACGTGGGCATCACGTTCATCTTCGTCACGCACGACCAGGGCGAGGCGCTGTCGATGAGCAACCGCATCGCCGTGTTCAACCACGGCCGCATAGAACAGGCCGACGAGCCGCGCCGCATCTACGACCACCCGACCACGACGTTCGTCGCCACGTTCGTCGGGACGTCGAACCTGCTCACGGCCGAACAGTCACGCACACTCCTCGGCGTCAACGCCACCCACGCCCTGCGGCCCGAACGCATCCGCCTCGGCGGCGAACCTCCCGCTCCCGGTGAGACCTCTGTCGCCGGAACGATCAGCGACATGCAGTACCTCGGCTCCGAGTGCCGCGTCCGCCTCGAGCTCGCCGATGGCCACCACCTCGTCGCCGCCGTGTCCGCCGACGCCGCCCTCGACCTGTCACTCGGCGCCACCGCCACCGCGGCGTGGGCCGCCAACGCGGCGTACGTGGTCACCGACACCGGCACCGCCGTCGAGACGGTGGAGGGCGACCGCCCCGAACCCGACGGCGACGACGACGACGTAGACGTGCCCCCGGCACTCGGCGTCAACGTGCCGTGACCGTCAAGAGCTCCATCCACACCAACCTCCAACACCAACCTCCAACACCAACCTCCAACACCAACCTCCAACACCAACCTCCAACACCAACCACCAACAGCAACCACCAACAAGCGAGAAGGTGACACCCATGAGCATTCGTAGAAGCCGACGGCTGACGGCGGTCCTCGCCGGCGGCCTCGTCGTCGCCGCCGGGGGCGCCAACGCCCTCGCCACGGCCCCACCGGCGACCGAACCTGCCGGCACAGAAGCAGCCGGCACAGAACCAGCCGGCACGGAGGCCCCGGCCGGATCGGCCGCCGACCCGGCGGCCGAGGGGTACTACTGGACACCCAACGAGGAGCTCCTCGCCGGCGCCGAGGGACAGGTGAACATCATCTCCTGGGCCGGCTACGTCGAGGACGGGTCCAACGATCCGTCCGCCGACTGGGTCACGCCGTTCGAGGACATCACCGGATGTGCCGTGAACAACACGTTGGGGCCCACCAGCGACGAGATGGTCCGCCTGATGCAGAGCGGCGAGTACGACGGGGTGTCGGCGTCGGGTGACGCGACCGAGCGCCTCATCGCCGGTGGCGAGGTCGGCCCGATCGACGTCAGCCTGTTCAGCAGCTACGAGCAGATCTTCGAGGACCTCAAGCTGCAGCAATGGAACTCGGTCGACGGCGAGCCCTACGGGATCCCGCACGGTCGCGGCGCCAACCTGCTGGTGTTCAACACGGAGACCTTCGCCGATGCCGCCCCGGACTCGTGGGGCATCATGTTCGACGGCGGCACCGATGCCGACGGGACGATCTCGGTGTACGACAGCCCGATCTACATCGCCGACGCCGCCCTGTACCTGATGGCGACGCAGCCCGACCTCGGGATCACCAACCCCTACGCCCTCGACCAGACACAGTTCGACGCGGCGATCGCCCTGCTCGAACAGCAGAGCGAGATCGTCGGCCAGTACTGGGGCGATTACGCCGTGCAGGTGGAGTCGCTGATCGGCGGCACCGTGCTCGCCGGGACCACGTGGCAGGTCATCGTCAACGTCGCCCAGGGCGAAGGCGCGACCATCGACGCCGTCAAGCCCGTCGAGGGGGCGACCGGCTGGTCCGACACGTGGATGGTGTCGGCCCAGGCCGCCAACCCCAACTGCATGATGCTGTGGATGGACTGGATCACCTCGCCATGGGCCAACGCCCAGGTCGCCGAGTGGTTCGGCGAGGCGCCGAGCAACGCCGAGTCGTGCGCCCTCACGGCGGTGCCCGATCACTGCGACATCTTCCACGCCACCGAGACGGAGTACTGGGAGGACGTCTGGTACTGGACGACGCCGACCACCGAGTGCCGTGACGGCCGGACCGACGTGGAGTGCCTCGCCTACCCGGCGTGGATCGAGGCGTGGGCCGAGCTGCGGTCCTGACCGAACGTGGCCGTCCACCGTCGTCTATCCCCCACGTCAGCGTGAGGTCATGAGCCGGTGACGGCTGTGGTCACCACCGCCGGGGAGGTCGCGACGCGGCCTCCCCGGCGGGCCAACCCCGTGCGCCGTTCCCTGAACCGCGCCTACCGCCGATCGCGCGCCCTGGCAGTGGTCACCCTCATGAGCCCCGCCGTCGTGCTGTTGGTGCTCATCTACATTGTCTCGCTGGCCTTGCTCGTGTTCGCCGCGACCAAGAAGGTCGACGACTTCACGTTCCAGCCGACCAACGAGACGACGACGGACTACGTCCGCACGGCGTTCACCAACTGGAAGTTCGTGTGGGTGGTGATCCGCAGCGCGCTGGTCGCCCTCACCGTCACGGGGCTCTGCTTGGTCATCGGTCTGCCCGTGGCGTTCTACATCGCCAAGATCGCCAAGCCGTGGGCCCGCCGCGGCCTGATCGTCGCCGTGCTGATGCCGCTCTGGGCCGGCTACCTCGTCAAGGGCTACGCCTGGCGTGCCCTCCTCCGGCCGGCCGGGCAGGGCAGCGACGGTGGCTTCTTCAACTCCGTGTTCGGATTCACGCCCGGCTACAGCATGACCGCGGTCATCCTCGCTTTGACCTACCTCTGGCTGCCCTACATGGTGCTGCCGATCTACTCGGGCCTCGAGCGCCTGCCTCCCTCGCTGCTCGACGCCGCCGGCGATCTCGGCGCCAAGCCGGGCCGCACGTTCGTCGACGTGATCATGCCGATGCTCGTCCCGTCGATCGCCGCCGGCAGCATCTTCACGTTCTCGCTGTCGCTCGGCGACTACATCACCCCGCGGCTCGTGACCGACGGGAACTTCACGATGATCGGCAACCTGATCAGCAACACGCTGACGTCGAACCAGCCGCTCGCCGCGGCGTTCACGCTCTGGCCGCTCATCATCATCGTCGTCTACCTGCTGGCCATGAAGCGCGCCGGCGCCTTCGAGAGTTTGTGATGAGGTTCTCGTTCCTCACCCGGCTGACGTTGCGGACGTGGATGATCGTCACGCTCGTGTTCCTCTACGTGCCGTTGGTCGTGGTCGCCATCTTGTCGTTCAACACCGCCAATTCGTTGTCGTGGCCCCCGAAGGGGTTCACGTTCGACTGGTGGAACGAGACGTTCGCGCTGAAGGGCGACAACAGCCCGCGTTCGGCGCTGTGGACGTCGGTGAAGATCGCCCTCACCGCCACGGCGATCGCGCTCGTCATCGGCACGCTGGCGGCGATCGCCATGCAGCGGTACCGGTTCTTCGGCAAGAGCGTTTTCTCGTTCGTTTTCGTCCTGCCGATCGCCCTGCCCGGCATCGTCACCGGTATGGCGCTGCAGAATGCGTTCAAGCGCCGGATCGACATCGGCCCGATCGACTTCAGCCTCGGGCTCGGTTACCGATCGCTCGTCGTCGCCCACGCAACGTTCTGTGTCGTGATCGCCTACAACAACGTCATCGCCCGGCTCCGCCGATCGGCCCCGAACCTGCTCGAGGCGTCAGCCGATCTCGGGGCCGACGGCATGCAGACGTTCCGCTACGTGACGTTCCCGCTGATGCGGTCGGCACTCGTCGCCGGTGGCCTGCTGGCGTTCGCCCTCAGCTTCGACGAGATCGTCGTCACCACGTTCACGGCCGGGTCGGGCGTGATGACGCTGCCGCAGTGGATCCTCGGTGCGATCGCCCGCCCCAACAACGTGCCCCAGGTGAACGTGATGGCCACGTTCGTGATGCTCGTGTCGATCCCCGTCGCCTGGCTGGCCCAGAAGCTCAGCGAGTAGCCGGCTGGCCCGACTCCCCGGTCGGTCAGCGCCGACGCGCTCGTCGGGGAGCGTGTGCTGCGAGGAACGTCGCGACGGCGGCGTCGACGTGCGCATCGAGCTCGGCGGGACTCGGCGCCTCGCCCAACATCATCGCCGCGTTGATCGGCCCAGCGAGGACGAGCCAGTTGAGCTGAGCCGCCGCCTCCACCGAGTCGGCGACCGTCAGCCGGCCACTCGCCGCGAGGTCGTCAAGACGTTCGGCGAGCGCCCGCATCGTTCGTTCCGGCCCCAGCTCGTGGAACGCTCTCGCCAGGTGCGGGAAACGATTGGCCTCGCCGATCACCAACCTGCGCACCTGGAGCACGCGCGGCTGGAGCACGGTCGTCAGCAGTTGCCGCGCCAAGACCGTGAGGTCGGCGCGCAGGTCCCCGCTGCGCAACGACGACATCACGAGCTGCTCGACCGGATCGCTGGCCGCACGGACCGTGGTGTCGACGAGCTCGACGAACAAGGAGTCCTTGTCGGCGAAGTGCTTGTACACCGTCTGTTTCGACACAGCGGCTGCGGCAGCCACGGCGTCCATGCTCGTGCCGGCGTATCCCTGGGCCAGGAACAGCTCGATCGCCGCGTCGAGGATCGCCTTGCGCTTCCGCCCGGATCGGCCTTCGGGCATTGGTCCGGTGGCCGCGGTTGCCGTGTCAGATCCTCCAGCGATGGCCGACACAGTACTGGACCGTTCGGTTCCGACGCCGGTACAGTACTGGACGGTCTAGTTCTGAGGAGGACGGCAGACATGGGGACACTGACGGTCATCGAGTTCGTCACCCTCGACGGGGTGATGCAGGGCTTCGGCTCGCCGGACGAGGATCGCCGCGGTGGCTTCGACCTCGGTGGGTGGGGAGCGCCATACCTCGACCACGCCCAGGCCGATGCGGCGAACGAGGGGGTGCGCTCCACGGACGCCTACCTGTTCGGGCGCTGGACGTACGAGAAGATGGCGGAGTTCTGGCCCCACCAGCCCGACGACAACGCACTGGCTGCGCACCTCAACACGACACCGAAGCATGTGGTGACGCGCACGCTCACCGACCTCAGCTGGTCCGGTGCCCGCGTGCTCGCCGGCGAGCTGGGCCCTGCGGTCCAGCGCCTCAAGGACGACGTCGGCGGCACCGTCGCCGTGCTCGGCAGCGGGGACCTCGTCCAGCAGCTGATGGCCATGGACCTGGTCGACGGCTACCGACTGTTCCTCCACCCCCTCGTCCTCGGGCGGGGCACGCGGCTGTTCCGCTCACCGGCGCAGACGCAACGGCTGCGACTCGTCGATGCGACACCGACGTCGACCGGTGTCCTGATGCTCTCCTACGAGCGAGCGCAGTAGCGCGCCGCAGCGGCCGGGGTGACGCGTCCGGTGCCGGTACCCTCGATGCGGTGCGCATCCCGCTCGATCGGTCGGGCGTCGTCCCGCTGTGGCGGCAGATCGAGCGGTTCATCCGGGCCGAGATCGAGTCCGGGGCGCTCCCGGCCGGCACCAGGATCCCGTCGAGCCGTGCGCTGGCCACCGCCCTGCGCGTGAGCCGGATCACGGTCGACAACGCCTACCTGTCGCTGGCGACCGACGGACTCGTCGTCGCGTCGCCGGGCCGCGGAACGTTCGTCGCGTCCATCGGCCCGCCACGACCGTTGGCCGAGCCCGCCCACTGGCCGGTGTGGCAGCAAGCCATGACCGCCGGTGCCGCGTCCACAGACGCCGCTGACGTCGAGCCTCCCCCCGACGTGATCTCGTTCACCGGGGTCGGCGACCCGCGGCTCTTCCCGACCCGGGAGATCGCCCTGACCATCGGCGACGTCATCCGCGCGGACGGCGCCGACGCCTTCACGTACGGCGACGGCGCCAACGGCCATCGGCCCCTGCGCCAGACCGTCACGCACCTCCTCGCCAGCCAGGGCGTCCACACCACTCCCGATCGCGTGGTGATCACATCCGGTTCCCAGCAAGCCCTGTTCCTCGCCTGCTCGGCGCTGCTCCAGCCGGGCGACACCGTCGTCGCCGAGCAGCCCACCTACGACCACGCGCTGGCGCTGTTCGACGCCCTCGGCGTGGGGGTCGTGGGCGTCGACGTCGATACCGACGGCATGGACGTCGACGGGCTCGAGGCGACGGTCATCGAGCACGGGCCGAAGCTCATCTACACGATCCCCACGTTCCAGAACCCGACCGGAGCGTCCTTGTCGACCGCGCGCCGGCAGCGGCTGGTCGACCTGGCTCGGGCCCACGACATCCCGATCGTCGAGGACGACTTCGTCGGCGACCTGCGCTACGAGGGGCGAGCCCAGGCGCCGCTCAAGGCGCTCGACGAGCGGGGCGACGTGCTCTACATCGGCTCGTTCTCCAAGATGCTGATGCCCGGCATCCGCGTCGGGTACCTCGTGGGCGACGGCCCGATCGTCGATCGGGTCAGCGCCCTCAAGCGGGCCACCGACCTGTCGACGTCGAACCTGATGCAACGGGTGCTCGACCGCTACCTCACCGTCGGCCGCTACCAGACGCACCTGCGGCGCAGCATCCGCTCCTACCGGCAACGACGCGACGCGATGGTCGCCGCCCTCGGCCGTCACACGCCGGACATCGCCCTCACCGCTCCGGCCGGTGGTCTCTTCCTGTGGGCGACCCTGCCCGATGGCGTCGGCGCGACCGCCTTGCGAGCCGCCGCGATGCGGCGCGGCGTCGACGTCACGCCCGGCACGCGGTTCTACGCCGACCCCTCGCTCGGTGAGCGCAACGTCCGGCTCAACTTCGCCGCCCGCGACGAGCAGCAGATCGACACCGGGGTCGCGCGGCTCGCCCGGGCGATCGCCGACCTGCGCTGACCGTCCGACGAGTGGCCTGGTCATTTCCGGCCCCGCCTGGCCCTACCCAGCCGAACGGGGCCGCCGTACCGTCGGCCGCATGAGCGCACCTGCCACGAACGTCGTCCCGCCCCGCCGGCTCGGCCCGTCCGACATCACCGTCGGCGCCCTCGGGCTCGGCTGCTGGGCCATCGGAGGGCCTTGGTCGTTCGGCGGCAATCCGGCGGGCTGGAGTGAGGTCGACGACGACGAGTCGATCCGGGCGATCCACCGGGCCCTCGAGCTCGGCGTCACCCTCTTCGACACCGCGGCCAACTACGGGGCGGGACACAGCGAACGGATCCTCGGCCGGGCGATCGCCGGCCATCGTGACGAGGTCGTGATCGCCACGAAGTTCGGGTACGCCGTCGACGAGGCCGGGCGGAGCGTCGTGCACTACGACGCCGACGAGAACACGAGCGACGTCGCCGCCCGGGTGCGCGACGACCTTCACGCCAGCCTGCGCCGGATCGACACCGACCACGTCGACATCTACCTCCTCCACGTGGGTGGGCTCGAGGTCGGGCGAGCGCTGGAGGCCCGGGAGGTGCTCGAGCAGCTCGTCGACGAGGGGTCGATCGGCACCTACGGATGGAGCACCGACCGGGTCGATGCGTTCGAGACGTTCGCCGGCGCACCCCATTGCGGTGTCGTCGAGCAGCAGCTCAGCGTGCTCGACGACATCGGCGCCGAGCTGTTGGCCACGTGTGAACGCCTCGGGCTGGCCAGCCTCGTCCGCGCGCCCCTCGGCATGGGACTGCTCACGGGGAAGTTCGCCCCGTCGACGACGTTCTCGTCCGACGACGTCCGCAGCATCGCCGCCTGGCACCCGGGGTTCCGCGACGGCCGGCCGACGGCCGAATGGCTCGATCAGCTGGCCCGCGTGCGCGACGTGCTCACGGCCAGCGGCCACACGCTCGCACAGGGAGCGTTGGCGTGGCTGTGGGCGCGCAGCCCGAACACCGTGCCGATCCCGGGATTCAAGAGCGTCGCCCAGGTCGAGGAGAACTGTGGCGCCCTGACCAAGGGACCGCTGTCGTCCGACCAGGTCGCCGAGATCGACCGCCTCCTCGATCGCAACGGTCGCTGACCGAGGACAGGCGACCGGCATCGGGCGCCGGCGCAGCGAACCCTCAGGACCTCGACCGCGGACGTGGCCCTGGCTGTGTCGACGCGACCGAGGCCCGGGAGCGACGTTCGTCGCATCCCGGGCCTCGGCCGTTGGGGGGATCGTCAGGCCGTCACGTCTCGGCGCTTGAGGACCACGCCGATGACGGCCACGCAGACCGCGGCGTAGACGCCGAGGGTGGCGAGCGCCGTGCCGGTGGACAGGGCGTCGGGGGCGTCGGGCTGGGTCAAAGAGCGCAGCACGAGGCCGGGGAACCAGCGTTCGGCGAACTCGCGGTTCTCGCCGATCACGTTCTCGATCGGGCCGAACCACAGCAGGCCGATGCCCAGGGCCACCGGCGTGGACTTGACGAGGACGGCGATCGTCGTGCCGATCAGGGCGTACATGACGACGAAGGCGACGAGCCGGCCGTAGTCCTCGACGGCGGCGGTGAAGGCGGCACCGTCGAACCAGCCGTCGGTCGAGATGTCCTGCGTCGGCGCGTAGATCGCCGACGTGAGGGCGCCGATCGCGAGGCCGGTGAGCATCAGGATCGACGCCACCGTGACGCGGGCGCCGAGCTTGCCGGCGATCAAGGCCGAGCGGTTGGGCTGGCGGGTCAGTGCCGACCGCAAGGTGCCTCGGCCGAACTCGTTGCCCGTGCTGCTGGCGAAGGCGGCGAGCACGAGGATCGAGCTGAACGCGATCGAGAACACGACGGCGGCCGTGGCGCCGCCCGAGCCGACGAGCGACGACAGGGCGAATCCGACGTTGTCGCCGCCGACGACGTCCTCGGCGGTGGCGAGCGTGACGATGGTGGCGAGGACGGTGAAGGCGACGGTCGTCGCCCCCATGACCATCCACATCCGGCGGCGGTTGAGGAGGATCCATTCGGACCGGTACGAGTTGACGATGTTGACGATGGCGCTCATGACGCTGCTCCGTTCTGTTGCGTTCCCCGGCCACGCAGGCTGCGTGAACGGTGGGCTCCGCTAGCGCTCCGCCCACCTGTACCGCTCGAACCTCGGGACGCTCGTGGCGCTCGCTGTACGGGCACGCCGGCGGCCTCGGACGGCGCGATCCGCCCGATGCCGTTGTTGACGAGGTTGAGGTAGCGGGCCTCGAGGTCGGCCTGGCGGTGGTGGAGCTCGGTGAGGACGATGCCGGCCGCGTGCGACCGGCGGTTGATCTCGCCGGCGAGCCGGCGGACCTCGTCCTTGCCGACGTCGGTGTCGAGCGTGACGACCACCGTGTCGTCCACGGTGTCGGTGGGCAGGTTGGCCGAGCCGACGATGACGGCGAGATCGGCGAGACGCATGGCGTCGTCGGGGCGCACGACGAGCGTGTCGGCGGTGCCGCCCAGCGAGGCCGGCGTGCCGAGGTGGACGAGCCCGCCCCGATCGAGCACGATCAACCAGTCGCACACCTGCTCGAGCTCGCTCAGCAGGTGCGACGACACGAGGACGGTCCGCCGGGAGCCCGTCCCCGACCGGTCCCGGGCGCCGGAGATCTCGCGGATCAGGTTGCGGATGTCCTGCATGCCCATCGGGTCGAGGCCGTTCGTCGGTTCGTCGAGGATCACGAGGTCGGGGTCCCCGAGCAGCGAGGCGGCGATGCCGAGGCGCTGCTTCATGCCGAGCGAGTACGACCCGTAGCGGTCGCCGCCGCGGCCGGTCAGGCCGACGACGTCGATCAGGCCGTCGATCTCGGCGCGTCGGTCTCCGAAGCCGCCGAGCACGGCCAGCGAGCGGAGGTTGTCCACACCGGACACGCCGGGGTGGAAGGCGGGGCCCTCGATGAGGGCACCGACCCGGCTGAGGTAGTCGGCCCGGTGAGCGATCGGGGCGCCGAGCACCGTGGCGTCGCCGCTGGTCGGGCGGACGAGCCCGAGCAGCATCGCCATGATCGTCGTCTTGCCGGCGCCGTTCGGGCCGATCAGCCCGGCGACGGTGCCGGACGGAATGCTGAACGACACGTCGTCGACGGCGGTGCGGGATCCGTAGCGCTTGGTGAGCCCGTCGACGACGACGGCGTCGGTGCCAGACGGGGAAGGGGTCGGAGCGGGCGATGAGCGATGAGGCCGTGGAGCGACCTCATCGCTCATCGCGTCGGGAGTGATCGTCGTGGTCATGGTTCCACGGTGCGCCTCGGCGGCGCTCTCGTCGTCGCCCCCACGTGGAGATCGCCCCTACGTCAGGTGTTGAGCCGGTCCACCGAGAATCCGATTCTCAGCCGTCTGTGGTTGCACGAATGCAACCACAGCAGCACCGGAGTCAGTCGCGATGCGGGATGCTGGCCAGGCCGTTGCGGTAGGCGAAGACCACCAGCTGGGCCCGGTCGCGCGCGTTGAGCTTGGTCATCGCCCGGCTCACGTGCGTGCGCACGGTGGCGTTGCTCACCACCCAGCGCTCGGCGATCTCGTCGTTCGACAGGCCCTCGGCGACGAGGGCGACGACCTCGCGTTCGCGGGCGGTCAACAGGTCGGCGAGGCGGGACGCCTCGCCCGACGCCACGGCCGCGACGGGCGCATCGGCGAAGGCGGCGATCAACCGGCGTGTCACGCTCGGCGACAGGAGCGCCTCGCCGTCGGCGACCACGCGCACGGCCCGGATCAGCTCGGCCGGCTCGGTGTGCTTGACGAGGAACCCGCTGGCGCCGGCCCGCAACGCCTCGTACACGTACTCGTCGAGCTCGAACGTCGTCAGCACCAGCACCTTGACGTCGGCGAGGTCGTCGCGCTCGGCGATCTGCTTGGCGGCGGTCAGGCCGTCGACGCCGGGCATGCGGATGTCCATCAGCACGACGTCGGGGTGCAGCTCGGCACAGCGTGCGACCGCCGACTCGCCGTCACCCGCCTCACCGACGACCTCGATGTCGTCCTCGGCGTCGAGCAACGCCCGGAACCCCGTACGCACCAAGACCTGGTCGTCGGCCAACACCACACGGATCATCGTCGCTCCCCTGGCTCGTGTTCGTCGCCCGCCCACCGATCTGACGGGACGCGCCCGGCACATCCCGTCAGATCGCACCGCGATGGTGCGGTCACGTCCGGTCTCCCCACACGGCCCGCACGCTGAAGCCACGGCGGGGCGGCGAGCGGACGCCGGCATCGAGCGTGCCGCCGGTCGACTCGACCCGCTCGCGCATGCCGGCGAGGCCGAGGCCGAGCCCCGGGGCGACGGCCGGTCGCGAGCCGTTCACCCGAGTGCCCCCGTCGTCGACCACCGTCACCGACAGGGCGCCCGGCCCGGCGATGCGGACGCTCACCGCCACCTCGGCGGCGGGGCCGGCGTGACGTCGTGTGTTGCTCAACGACTCCTGCACGACTCGGTACGCCGCCGTCCCCAGCGACGGCGGCACCAGCGACGGGTCGCCCTCGACGGAGCAGGTGACCGTCAGGCCGTCCGCTCGGGATCGCTCGACCAGCTCGTCGAGCCGATCGAGACCGGCCATCGGTGCACGTGGCGCGTCACCCTCGTCGCGTCGCAACGCGCCGAGGATCGCTCCGAGCTCGTCGAGCACGTCACTGCTCGCCTGGCGGATCGCCTCGAGCGCCGAACGCGCCTGCTCCGGACGGCGGTCGAGCAGATGGGCGGCGACACCGGACTGCACGTTGATCGTGGCCATGGCGTGGGCGACGCTGTCGTGCAGGTCGCGGGCGATGCGCAGGCGTTCGTCGGTGATCGCTTGCTGCTCGGTAAGCGCTCGCCGCTCCCGTTCGGCAGCCAGCCGCTCCGCCCGAGCCGCGGCAACCTGTCCGGCGAAGACGGCGGCGACCACCCAACCCGTGCCGATGATGCCCGCCGCGCCGAGATGACCGTCGCCGATCGCCTGGCCGATCACCACCGCCGACGCGAACGCGCCGCCCACCCACCACACGAGCGGTCTGGCCACGCGGTAGCCGAGGAACGCCGCGGCGATCGGGCCCGGGAGCAGCGCCGGGCCGCCGGGGTACCCGCGGACGAGGTACACGAACATCGCCGTTCCCACGGCGGCGACCATCGGCAAGGTGAACCGCCGCCAGACGACGAGCGACGCGCCGGCGATCACCCCGCACGCGACGGCGAGGGCGTCGATCGCTCGCTCCGCGTCCTCCTGCTCGATGTGCAGCGTCCCGGCGAGGATGACGGCGACGACGACCGCCGCCAGGCCGACGTCAGCCCAGCGGATGCCCAACCAGCGCGCGCGGTCGTCGTCCATGACCTCGATGGTAGGAACCTCGCCGGCCCGCGGTCATCAGCATGGCGTGGATTCGCGGCTACGCCCGATGTTGAGCCCACCCGATCGGGTCCCCACCGACACGGCGGAGCCGACCTGGCGGTTGGTGCCAGGGCGGCGAGCGGAAAGGGCGTGCGAGGCGCAGGGCCGTCCACTGGTCGCCGTCCCAACCGGAGGGTACATACCGGACGCTTCGGTGGGGTATTTACCCTCCCGTTCGCACGTGGCGGTGACCGGCCACCCGGCCCGCCCGACCGGAGGGCAAATACCGGACGCTTCGGTGGGGTGTTTACCCTCCCGTTCGTCCCTGAGGTGTCCCCGCGGCGACAGAGTGCCCGGGAGCACGCGCGGAGAGTGCCATCCACCGGTCGTGCGTAGGGCCCGTGCTCTCGTGACGGGAACACCCATGTACCCGACGGGGAGGTCACCGTCATGATCCACATCACCCACCGCCTCACCAACAACCACATGCCTTCTCCGCTAACCCTCCAGGCACCAACCGTCAGGTCGCCGCGTCAGGGCCAGGTGGTCGCTGCAGCCGCCAGGGCGTCGACGAGCGCCCGGGTCGGCGGCGACAGGCCGTCGGGGCCTTTCGGCGGGCTCAGCGGGGAGAGCCCCCGCACCCGCGGAGGCAGCTCGATCTGCACGCCGTGGCCCGCCGGCACGTTGACCGGATTGCGCTCGTGCAGGCCGCGCAACGCGGCCGGGATGGCGTGAATGTCGGTGACCACGTCGTACTCCTCCAGCGCCACGGAGAGGTGCTGCCCGACGTGGTCGGCAAGGTCGCGGTTGCGGCCGCCGAGCAGGATCGAGCGCCAGTGACCGACCCTCCCGAACCCGTGCACGGACACGACGACCTCGACGTGCCCGAGGAAGCTGGCGAGCGTCGGTGAGTCGGACGGGACGTACGCCGTGGAGGACAGATGGACGTCGATCGTGTCGGGGTAGAGCACGCCGTAGTACGACGCGCCGGCCGCCTCGGCCGCCCGGCGCGCCACGCCGTCGGTCATCGCTTCGAGCGAACCGCCGTGGATGGCCATGAAGCCGAACGGGGACCGCAACGCCGACTCCTCCACCACGCCGGGCACTTCGAGCAGCTCGGCGAGGCTCGCCGGAGCGCCGGCGGTCGAGCCGGCGTCGGGCACCCGCCGGCCGGCGCGCCGCCACGCCGTCAGGTAGTCGAGCCACTCGGCGGGCAGCCCGGCGCCACGGGCCGCAGCGATCACGATGTCGAGGACCGCCGGCGATGGAGGCCCGGGATCGGGGTCGTGCTCGACCAGCGCCAGTGCCGGCACCGAGGACCCGTCGGCCGTCGCCACGCCGACGACCGACAGCGGGTCCCGGTCGACCGGGACCACCACGCCCGAGTCCTCGCGCCGGACGGGCTCGGTCGCGGCGCCGGAGCCCGGGGCTGCGTCGAAGCCGGCGGGCGCACCGGACCCGCCGGACCGACCGCCGACGAGGATGCCGTGGATCGTCCGGCCGGCGAGCGGCACGGCCACGGCCCGGCCGGCGTCCGTCCACATCCACATGTGGTCGACGAGAGTGGCCGGTTCGCCGTCGGCATCCACCATGTCGGTGCCGAAGGCGAAGTACGGCGGCATCGCCTCAGTCTGCCGCCGTGGCCAGGACGGGCACGACGTCGGGTTCGGCGCTCCGTCCACCGCGCATCACCAACGCCATACCGGCGGCGACGACGCAGAGCGTGCCCGCGGCGTACCACGCCACGTCGTACGAGCCGAGCTGATCGCGCGACAGGCCGGCGAGAGCGGCGATGATGCCGGCACCGATCTGATGGGACGCCAGCACCCAGCCGAACACGATCGAGCCGTCCTCGCCGAAGTGCTGCCGGCAGAGGGCCACCGTCGGCGGCACCGTCGCCACCCAATCGAGACCGTAGAAGACGATGAAGAACAGCATCGGCGGACGCACGTCCTCGGCGAACAGCAGCGGCAGGAACATCAGCGACACGCCCCGGCCGGCGTAGTACACGATGAGCAGTAGTCGCGAGTCGATGCGGTCGGTCAGCCAGCCCGACGCGATGGTGCCGGCGATGTCGAACACACCGATGACGGCGAGCAGGCCTGCGGCCGTCGTCGTGGCCATCCCGTGGTCGTGGGCGGCCGGGATGAAGTGCGTGCCGATGAGGCCGTTGGTGGACGCCCCGCAGATGGCGAACGTGCCGGCGAGCAGCCAGAACATCCGCGTGTGCATCGCCTGCCCGAGCACTCGAACGGCCCGCCGCCCGGCACACGAGTTCGCCGCCGCGGTGGCCGCCACGGCCATCGCGGCGACGTCGTCGTCATCGGCGCCGTAGGCGGTGGTGCCGACGTCGGACGGGTGGTTGCGCAGGAGCCACAGCACGAAGGGCACGACGGACAAGGCGGCGATGGTGACCGTGAGCGACACCGCCTTCCAGCCCACGTTGTCGGCGAGGTAGGCGAGGATCGGCAGGAAGACGAGCTGACCCGCCGCACCGCCAGCGGTCAGTACCCCCGTGACGAGGCCCCGTCGCCTCACGAACCACCGGTTGGTCACCGTGGCCACGAAGGCGAGGGCCATCGATCCGGTGCCGAGGCCGACGATGACGCCCCAGCAGGCGATCAGCTGCCACGGCTGTCGCACGAAGATCGTGAGCCCACTGCCGATGGCGACGAGCGTGAGGGCGTTGGCGACGATGACCCGCATGCCGAAACGCTCCATCAGCGCGGCTGCGAACGGCGAGGTGAGGCCGTAGAGGATGAGGTTCACCGAGACGGCCGCCGAGATCGTGCCGCGCGACCACCCGAACTCGTCGCGCAGGGGATCGATCAGCACACTGGGCGCGGCCCGAAACGACCCGGCCCCGAGGAGCGCCACGAAGGCGATGACCGCCACCCACCACGCTCGATGGATGCGGCGCAACCCCATCCCGCAAAGCGTAGCTGGGTTCGTTCGTCGAACTCACTGGGGTTCCGGGCGGTCCGAGCTCGCGTGGCATCCTCCACGATCGAGCTGCCGATCGCAATCTAGGGTCGGGCCATGGCCGCCGGGTCGCGCAATCCTCTCGCCAAGTACGACGCGATGCGTGACTTCGACGCCACGCCCGAGCCTCCGGGTCGTGTCGCCGGCAGCGTGGACGGTCGGCGCCGGTTCCTCGTACAGCGCCATCGCGCCCGGCGCCTCCACTACGACTTCCGCATCGAGGTGGACGGGGTGCTCGTCAGCTGGGCAGTGCCCAAGGGCCCGAGTCTCGATCCGGCCGCCAAGCGCATGGCGATGAAGACCGAGGACCATCCCTACGCCTACGGCTGGTTCGAGGGGATCATCCCGAGCGGCTACGGACAGGGCGACGTGATCGTGTGGGACGACGGCTGGTGGGACCTCGACCCCGAGTATCCCGACCAGGGCGATCCGGCCGAGGCGATCGCCGGGGGCGAACTCAAGCTGGTCCTCGTCGGACGCAAGCTGCGCGGCCGCTTCGTGATCCTGCGCACCAAGGGCCGCAAGGACTCGTCCGGCGACCCGTGGCTGCTGATCCACAAGAAGGACGACGACGCCGTGAGTGGCTGGGACGCCGAGGACCACCCCGTCTCGGTGCTGAGTGGGCGCACCAACGACGACGTCGTGGAGTCCCGGCCCGGGCGCTGGACCGCGGCCAGTGACGAGGAGCTCGCCGACCTCGCCGAGCTGCCGGCCAAGGGCGGCGACTGGCGGATCCGCGGGGTGAAGGCGACGATCACCAATCTCGACAAGGTGATGATGCCGGGGCGCGACGGCGGGCCGCCGATCACCAAGCGCGACATCATCGCCTACTACGCCACCGTGGCCCCGTGGATGTCGATGAGCCTCAGCGGGCGGCCGATCAACCTCAACCGCTATCCCGACGGCATCGACTCGAAGAAGGGCGGCTTCTACCACAAGGCCGTCCCCACCCACGCGCCGCCGTGGGTGCGCCGCTGGCCGCGACCCGACGCCGATCCGGGCGAGGTGGTCGAGTACCTGATGATCGACGGGGCGGCGTCGCTGGTGTGGGCGGCCAACTTCGCCGGCTTCGAGATCCACCCGTGGACGTCGACCGCGGCCTCGCACGACGAGCCGTCGTACGCGCTGATCGACATCGACCCCGGCGACGACACGACGTGGGAGGAGACGCTCACCCTCGCCCGCCTCTACCGGGTGGCGATGGACCAGCTCGGCTTGGTCGCCCGGCCCAAGGTCACCGGCAAGCGCGGCATCCAGGTGTGGGTGCCGGTACGGCCGGGGTACTCGTTCCGCGAGACGGCCGACTGGGTGGAGGCGGTATCGAAGACGGTCGGTGGTGTGGTGCCCGATCTGGTGAGCTGGAAGTGGCGCAAGGGCGACCGCCGGGGCAAGGCCCGGCTCGACTACACGCAGAACGCCGTGAACAAGACGCTCGTCGCGCCGTACAGCATCCGCCCCGCCCCCGGCGCGCCGGTGTCGGTGCCCTTGGAATGGGACGAGCTCGACGACCCCGACCTGCGCCCCGACCGCTGGACGATCCACACGGTCCTCGACCGCCTGCGCTCGATCGGCGACCCCTTCGACGCCCTCGTCGGCGTCCGTCAGGACCTCCCCGACCTCTGACGCCGTTCCGGCCCGGGCCCCGGCCCCGGCCCCGGGCAGGAACGGGAGGGTATTTGCCCACCCTCTCGACCGGAGGGTAGATACCGGACGCTTCGGTGGGGTATGTACCCTCCGGTTGCGTCCCATCGCCGCTTGGAGGTGGGTGAATACCCTCCGGTCGCGGTGC
Organism: Desertimonas flava; assembly: GCF_003426815.1. Classification (GTDB taxonomy): domain Bacteria; phylum Actinomycetota; class Acidimicrobiia; order Acidimicrobiales; family Ilumatobacteraceae; genus Desertimonas; species Desertimonas flava. Next base: position 81,074 of record NZ_QKYK01000002.1, on the reverse strand, counting down.
GCAGGGCTGCGGAGGCAACCGTGACTACGCTGGTCGTCATGCCTCGTCCGGTCTGGACCGGGTCGATCTCGTTCGGCATGGTCGCCATTCCGATCCGGCTCGTCCCTGCGGTCCGCAAGAAGTCGATCTCGTTCAACCAGCTCGACGAGCGCGACCAGTCACGGATCCGCTACCGCAAGGTCAACGAGGCCACCGGCGAGGAGGTCCCGTCCGAGCACATCGTCAAGGGCTACGACCTCGGCGCCGCCACGTACGTGCTGGTCACCGACGACGATCTGGCGCCGCTGGCCCCCGCCAAGTCGAAGGAGATCGACCTCGAGACGTTCGTCCCCGAGGCCGACGTCAACCCGCTGATGTTCGACTCGTCCTACCTCGTCCTGCCCGACAAGAACGCCAAGCCCTACGCCCTGCTCGCCGACGCCATGGCCGACTCCGGCCGGGTGGGCATCGGCCGCTTCGTGATGCGACAGAAGGAGTACCTGGCGGCGATCCGTTCCGACGGCAAGCACCTCACCCTCTCCACGCTCGTGTTCCCCGACGAACTGGTGGAGCCCGACTCGATCGACGAGTTCGACGAGCTCGACGGCGTCGACGTGTCGGACAAGGAACTGAAGATGGCCAAGGGCCTCGTCGACGCGCTCAGCGACGACTTCCAGCCCGAGCTGTACACCGACGAGTACCGCCTCGCCGTCGAACAGATCATCGAGCAGAAGGCGGCCGGCATCACGCCGACGTTCGAGGATGCGCCCGAGCCGAAGGCGACGGTGATCGACCTTGCTGCGGCCTTGGAGGCGAGCCTCGCCGAGGCCCGCAAGGCCAAGGAACGCCACCCGTCGGGGTCGTCGGGCGAGGAGTCGGCGAAGAAGCCGGCGAAACGCACCGCCAAGAAGGCGACCCAGCCGGAGCTGGACGAGGACGAGGAGTCGGCGACGGCCAAGCCGCGGGCCCGCCGCAAGTCCGCCTGACGGTCGCCGCGACAACCCCTCACACACGGCGCGCCGCTGGAACCCCGCCCTGGCGTTGGCCAGGGCAGCCGCCACACACCGGTCGTCAGGCGCAGCCGCTGACGGACTCGCCGGGGCGGACCGACCACCGCCACTATTCGCGTACGACGTCGCGCGGGTCCTTGTCGTCGCGGAGCCCGAGGAAGGACGGAGCACGGATGCCGCCGCCGTCGGTCCACTCGGCGAAGCTCACCTGAGCGACGAGCTCGGGGCGGACCCAGCGCAGCATTGGCCGGCCGGGCAGCTTGGGCACCGTCGTGAACGGGCAGACGTCGGTGGCGAGCGGCCGCAGCCGGGCGAGCACTGCGTCGAGCGTCGAGTCGTCGAATCCCGTGCCGACGGCGCCGACGAACCGCAGGCCGCCGTCGGGCTCGTACACGCCGACCAGGAGCGAGCCGAACGTGCCCGAGCGATTGCCCTCGCCCACCTTGTAGCCGCCGACCACCATCTCCTGCTCGTACCGGTACTTGACCTTCACCCACGACGACGTCCGCCGCCCGGGCAGGTACACCGAGTCGGTGCGCTTGACGATCACGCCCTCGTAGCGCTGCGCCTTCGTCACCGCGACCATCGCGTCGAGATCGTCGGTGACCGGCGTGATCGACACGCTGCCGCGCCCCGTGACCGACGATTCGAGCAGCTCCCGCCGCTCGTGCCACGGCACGTCGACCAGCACGGTGTCGCCCAGTGACAGCAGATCGAAGACCACGAACGAATGGGCCCGGTCGGCCCGGCCGACGGCTTGGAACGAATGGCGTCCGTCGTCGCCGTAGGCGATCACCTCGCCGTCGAGGATGGCGTCGCCGTCGACGGCGTTCCGCACTGCCGTCACGAGCCACGGCCACTGCTGCGTGCGCGGCTTGCCCGTGGAGCTGACGATGTCGATGCGGTCGCCGACCACCCGTGCGATCGCCCGGTGGCCGTCCCACTTCGGCTCGGCGACCCAGCCCGACGGGTCCGACGGCATCCGTCCGTTCGTGGCCTTCATCGGCGCCACCGGCCACACCAGTCGTTCCATCGCCATTGATCATGTCGCGGCGGCAGCCCGATCGGCGACGGCGCGAAACTGACGAGGTGCCGGTTCAGCGACTCGACGCCGTCAGCGGCGACATCACCACCCAGACCCTCGACGCGATCGTCAACGCCGCCAACTCGTCGCTGCTCGGTGGTGGCGGCGTGGACGGTGCGATCCATCGAGCCGCCGGACCCGAGCTGCTCGCCGCGTGCCGCCTGCTCGGCGGCTGCGACACCGGCGACGCCAAGACGACACCGGGCTTCGCCCTGCCCGCCTCATGGGTCATCCACACGGTCGGGCCCGTGTGGCGTGGCGGCGACCACGGTGAGCCCGAGCTGTTGGCCTCGTGCTACGTGCGTAGCCTCGAGGAGGCCGATCGCGTCGGGGCCCGCTCGGTCGCCTTCCCGGCGATCTCCACCGGCGTGTACGGCTACCCGATCGAGGCCGCCGCCGAGATCGCCGTCGTCACCGTGCGCGGCGCGTCGACCGACGTGGAACACGTTCGCTTCGTCTGCTTCAACGAGCCGACCACCGCGGTGTACGCCCGCCTCCTCGCGTGAGGGCCTGACGGGATGTGTCTGGCAGCTCCCGTCGGGTCCACCGCCACCGCGGTCAGAGCTGGTCGTCGAGGAAGAGGCAGAACGGATGTCCCTCGGGATCCAGCATCACACGGACGTCGTCCTGCGGTTGGAACGTCGCTTTGATCGCGCCGTGCTGTTCGGCCCAGGCGACCCCATCGGCGAGGTCGGCGACACCGACGTCGAGGTGCATCATCATCTGCTGAGCACCGTCGGCAGCCGGCCACGTGGGCGGCTGGTACAGCGGCTCCCACTGGATCTCCAGCTTCATCCGACCACCGGGCTCGCGCAGCATCGCCCATCCGTCGGTGGGTGGGTTGCCCGGGCGCGGCCCCTCGCTCCGGGCCACCGTCCAGCCGAGTAGGCGACAGTAGAAATCGGCAAGGGCGAGCGGGTCGCGAGCGTCGAGCGTCGGTCCCGAGACCCGCATCTTCGGCCGCTCCACCTCGACAGACTCGTTCGCCGGTCCGCCGGCTGTCAACAGCCCCGGCCCCTGCCGGATCGGGCGAGCGTCCTGCGTCCGGGCTCATCCGCCGACCCGCGCTACCTTGCCGCTGTGAATGCGATCGTGTCAGCGGAGCTGGCTGATGACCTGACGATCGACATCACCACGACCGGCGTCCGGTCCCGGCGCCCGCGCCGCATCGAGATCTGGATGCTCGATGTCGGCGGCCGCTACTTCATCACAGGGACGCCGGGACCACGCGACTGGCTGGCGAATCTCATGGCCGACCCGTCGCTGACCGTGCACCTGAAGCGCGTCGCCCACACCGACCTCGCCGCCACGGCCCGGCCGGTGACGGACCGGGCAACCCGCCGGGACGTGCTCACCCATCCCAGCGCACAGTGGTACCGCGAGCAGGCCACGCTCGAGCACCTGCTCGCCGAGGCGCCGCTGGTCGAGGTGACACTGGTCGAGCTGACGCCGCTCGACGACGAGAACGCCTGACGCCGACGTGTCAGTCGGCCGGACCGACGCCCCAGAGTGAGGCGACGTGACGATGATCGGTGCCGCAGCAGCCGCCGACGATGCGGAGGTTCGGTAGGTCGGCGGCGATCAGCGAGTGGGTCGCCGCCAACTCGCCGACGTCGCCTTGATCCAGCTCGTTGCATGCGTCGAGTTCGGCGTGGCTCAGCTTCGACGCGTTGGGTCGGAGTCCGACGATCCTGTCGGACCACGAACCCCCTCCGGCGAGAGCCTCGGCGATGTGGGTGGGGTGGGCACAGTTGACGAGATAGTGGTCGGGTGCAGCCGTCGCGTCGACGCGCTGGATGGCATCTCCGAGCGCGTCGCCGCTCGGTAGGCGGCCGTCCGTCTCGACCGTGAACGACACGGCGACCGGCAGACCGCAGTCGCGAGCGGCGCGGACGAGGCCGATCGCCTCGCCCGGATCGGTGAGCGTGTAGGCGACGGCGTAGTCGGCACCGGCCGTGGCGAACGCCTCGAGCTGTGGTCGGTGGTACGCCTCGGCCTCGTCCGGATCGGTCGGCGCCTCGCTCAAGTAGCCGTCGGCACGCGGGCCGAGCACGCCGCCCACCAGCACATCGGCGAGCCGGTCACCCTCGGCATCGGCGATCTCCCGAGCGAAGACGACGGCCTCGCTGTTGATCCGAGCCAAATCGTACGGGCCGTAGCCGATGGCCGTGGCGTGGTCGGGATTCGAGCGCCACGTCGGCGTCTCTACCAGGAACCCGGCGCCGGCGGCGCGGGCGACGTCGACATAGCGGGCGTAGTAGCGACGCAGATCGTCGCGACCCTGCTGCGAGTCGAGCAGCGGGAAGCTGGCGAACTCGGGGAGATCCCAGCCGATGTTGTAGATGAGGTCGGTCTCGAGGCCGCCGTCGGCGACGTAGTGGGGAGCACTCAGGTCCATCGTTGTCTCCAGTCGGGAGGCCTGGCTTCCGTACCAGACCATTCGGTCTGGTTCTAACAGACCGTTGAGTCTGGTACAACTGATTTCCGTGCCCCGGGACGGAAGCGCCAACCGCCAACGCATCCTCGATGCGGCCGAGCGTCTCGTCATCGACAACGGCTTCAACGCCACCACGCTCGACCAGGTGATCGCCGCCGCCGGCACGTCGAAGGGTGCGTTCTTCCACCACTTCGACGGCAAGGCCGCTCTGGCGCGTGCGCTCGTCGAGCGCTACGCCGCCGGCGATGTCGCCCACCTCGAAGGGGCGCTAGAAGCCACGGCCGGCATCGACGACCCGGCCGAACGTGCGTTGGCGTTCGTGCAGGTGTTCGTCGACGGTGCCGACGAGCTGATGCAAGAGCAGTCGAGCTGCCTCTACGCGGCGATGCTCGCCGAGCGTCAGCTCATCGTCGACGGCACGACGTCATCGATCCGTGACGCCGCGACGGCATGGCGTGTCGAGTTCGCCAAGATCCTTCGCGCGGCGTTCGATGCTCGCGCACCCGTGCCCGACATCGACGTCGACGACCTCTCCGACCACCTCTTCGCCACGTTCGAAGGTGGTTTCGTTCTGGCTCGCGCCCTCGAGGATCCGAGCGCGATGCGCAGCCAGCTGGTGGTGTATCGCCAGCTGCTCTCAGCCGTCCTGGCTGCCTGACGCCGGCGCCGGCGCCGCGACGCCGGCGAAGGCGTTGATCACGCCCCACGCGACGCGATCGGGCCGATCGCTCGGATCGTTGGACAGGATCACGAACACCGCGTCGAGTTCGGGGATCACGAAGATGAGCTGACCGTTGAAGCCCTGGGCGCCGAACATCGTCGGGAACGGCACGTCCTCGTGCGCTCCCTGCACCCACCAGTGGGCGCCGTAGTCCAGCATGTCCGGCGACGGCAGGCGGGCGTAGTCCACCCACGCGGTCGGCACGATCTGTTCGCCGTCCCACTCGCCACCACGCAGGGCGAGCAGGCCGAAGCGGGCGAAGTCACGGGCGGACATGTCGATGTGCGAGCCGGCGGAGATCACGCCGGTGGCGTCGAGGTCGTGGTCGACCGTGGTGATGCCCAGCGGCGCGAACAGGGCCTCGTCGATCCAGGCCGTTCCCACCTCGCCGTAGCCGACCGTGTCGGCGATGATGCGTCCGAGAATCATCGACGTGCCGGTCGAGTACTCCCAGACGGCGCCCGGCTCGAACTCCAGTGGCTTGGCCAGGGCGTAACCGGCACGGTCGTCCCGACCGGCCCCGCCGAGCATCTCGGTGACGTCGCTGGTGTCGAGATACTCCTCGGTCCACTCCAGGCCCGAGCGCATCCGCAAAAGGTCGTCGATGGTGATCGCCGAGCGCTCGTCGTCGGCCCATTCCGGTACCGGTGCGGGAGCGAACGGATCGAGCAGACCGTCGTCGACCAGCACCCCGATCGCGAACTGCGTGATCGACTTGGCCATCGACCAGGACGCGTGCGGGGCGTCGGGATCCCAGCCGTCGCGATAGCGCTCGAGCACGAGTCGACCGCCGTGCACGGCGAGGACGGCGTCGACGCCCGAATCGGCAGCGAACGCCACACTCAGAGCGTCCTGCAATGCGGCCACGTCGACCCCCTCCGGCATGAGCCCGACCGGCCACTCCTGCGTCGGCCACGGCACGCCATCGGGCTGGCCGGGGTAGTCGGCCGGCAGCATGTCGCCGAAGCCGGCCGCCTCGAGCTCGGCGAGCCGCTCGGCCGGGATGGCGAACGTCCCCGCTGGTGCTGCGGCCGGTTCGCTCGCCGGCGGGCTCGTCACCGGCGCAAGCAGGCCCCCGCCCATCAGCGCGCCGGCCGTGAGAGCTCCGACGATGATCGCTGCCTTCGACATCGGGCCATCGTTCCACACCTGCGAACGGCGCCTTGCCGGATGGCCCGTGGCCGTCACACCCCTTCGTTACGGTCGACCACGATGTCCTCGCTCCACCGCCCCCGCCTCCCCCATCAGCTCATGTCGCGTGAGGATCTCGTCCTCGACGACGGCCGGGTGTGGGAGGGCATCCCCGTCGGTGGCAGCGACGAGCACGACGAACACGACGCGTACGAGGACGAGCCCGCCGACGTCAGCGGTTCCCTGGCCGACGACGTCGAACTGGCCGAGTCGATGTTTCGCGGCGTCCGCTTCACCGGGTCCAACCTCCGGCGTCTCACCGTGAGGGACTGCCTCTTCGAGCGGTGCGAGCTGTCCGGCGTCGTGCTCGAGGACTGCGCCCTCACTCGTGTCGAGTTCGCCGACTGCCGCCTGTCCGGGGCCGTGTTCGCCGAGACGCGTCTCCGGCACGTGCGCTTCGAGCGATGTCGGCTCGACACGGTCAATCTGCGCATGACCGCGGCCACACCGGTGGCGTTCGACGCGTGCCAGCTCCCGGGCGCCGACTTCTACGGCGCCGACCTGTCCGGGGTCGAGATGCTCGACTGCGATCTGACGGGCGCGGTCTTCGGCCACGCTCGGATGTCCGGAGCTCGGCTGCACGGCAGCGACCTCACCGACGTCACCGGCGGGGAGTCGTTCCGGTCCGTCGAGATCGACGAGGCGCAGCTCGTGCCGATGGCGCTGGCTGTGTTCGGCGGTCTCGACATCAGGATCACCGACCGTTGATCGTGACGTCGGTCATGGGGTTGCCGATGCATCGTGTCGGGTAGAAAGGCGCCGTGTCGCTGGCCCTTCGAGAGATGATGCGCGCCAAGGTCCGCTTCGGCTTGCTCATCGCCACGATCGGCCTCCTCCTCTTCCTCATCCTGTTCCAGCAGGCGTTGCAGAGCGGGCTGGTGACGTCGTTCGTCGGGGCGATCAGGACCCAATCGGCGCCGGTCATCGTCTACAACACCGACGGTCAGCGGACGCTGCAAGGCAGCGTGATCCCCCCGGAACTGGAGGAGCAGATCCTCGCCGTCGACGGCATCGGCAGCGCCGGCCGCATCGGCCAGGGCACGTTCACGGTTCGGGTCAACGACGATGATGAGACGTCCGACGCCGCGGTCATCGGGGCCGAGGACGCCGAACTGGGCGGCATCGTCGAGGTGGACGGCGGCCGCACGGTGGAGGCGCCGGGTGAGGCGGTGGGCTCCGCGGCCGACTACTCGGTCGGCGACCGCGTGCGCATCGTGCCCGTCGGGGTCGCCGGCGGCGACGGACCCGAGTTGGAGGTCGTAGGTGTCGTCGACGACGCCCAGCTCCAGGTGACCCCCACCCTCTTCACGTCGTGGGAGGACTTCGAGGCGGCCGCGTTGGCCGCCAATCCCGACGCCGAGTCGGTCCTCCCCAACGCGCTCGGCCTGCGTCCCGCTGAAGGGGTGTCGGTCGGCCAACTCACCGAGCGGGTGGACGCGACGTCCGAGGACGCCGAGGCGCTCAGCCGTACCGACGCCGCCGACCGGGCCCCCGGCGTGGCACAGGTGCGCCAGTCGTTCCAGGTGATCTTCGGCCTCTACGGCCTGGTCGTGCCCCTGGTGACGGGCCTGTTCTTCCTCATCGTGACGTTCCAGAAGTCGAGGGCCCTGACGCTCCTGCGCGCCGTCGGCATCGGCCCGTGGACGCTCGTGCGTTCGCTGCTGTTCCAGGTGCTGGTCGTGACGGGCATCGGCATCGCGGTGGGCACGCTGCTGTACCTGCCGCTCTCTCAGCTCCGGATCGGATCGATCACCCTGCGGTTCGACGTCACCACCGTGCTCATCTGGGCCGCAGTCCTGCTCGGACTCGGTGTGCTCAGTGCACTGGTCGCGGCCCGGCGGGTGCTGAAGATCGATCCGATCGAGGCGACGACCGGAGAGGGTGGACGATGAAGCTCGCACTCCGGGAACTCCGGCGCCGGCCGAGCCGATTTGCCGTCGCCGCCGTGATCCTCACGTTGCTCTCGGTGCTGCTGCTCTTCCTCGGTGGGCTGCTCGACGGGCTCGTCGCCGGCTCCACCGGTGCCCTGCGCCAGCAGCAGGCCGACGTCATCGTCTACGCCGTCGGATCCGACGCGTCGACGATCCGCAGTCGCATCGGGCCCGAGGTCCGCGACCAGGTCGAGACGGTCGGTGGCGTCGATGCGGTCGGCGGGCTCGGCTCCGTGCAGCTCGGTGGCCGCCTCGAGGGGCGCGGCCCGCGCGACCTCCTCGCGATCGTGCTCTTCGGTTTCGAGCTGCCCCCGAACGGCATCCCCGACGCGCCGCTCGCCGACGGCGACGTCTACGCCGACGACTCATTGCGATCCGAGGGTGTCGAGGAAGGCACGATGATCCAGCTCGGCCCGGCCCGGACGGAAGTCCGCGTCATCGGGTTCGTGAGCGACAGTCGATTCTCCGGCCAGGGCTCCCTGTGGGGATCACTCGACACGTGGCGGGCGGTCCTCGGCGAGAACCGACCCAACGCCAGGGTCTCCGATGAGGTCGTCCAGGCGCTGGTCGTCCGGGCCGCGACCGACGCAGCCGGCGTCGCCGCGGCGATCGACGAGGCCACTGACGGCGCCACCCAGTCGTACACCATCGCCGAGGCGATCGACAAGATCCCCGGTGTCTCCCAGCAGCGCAGCACGTTCAACCAGATCATCGGCGTCACCGTCGTCATCGCCACCGTGGTGGTGGCGCTGTTCTTCGCCCTGCTGACGGTCGAACGCACTGGCCTGTACGGCGTGCTCAAGGCGCTCGGCGCAAGGTCGACCACGATCTTCGCCGGGGTCGCTCTCCAGGCCGCCGTCGTCGCCGCGGTCGCCTGCGCGATCGGCGTCGGCGCCGCGCTGGCGCTCGACGCCGCGCTCCCGTCGGGGTCATTGCCGTTCACCGTCACCCTCAGCCGCGTGATCACGAGCGTGGCGGTGTTGCTCGGTGCGTCACTCGTCGGTGCGGCGTTCTCGCTGCGACGCGTCCTGCGCGTCGACCCGGCGTCGGCGATCGGTGGTGCGTCATGACGCGCGTCCCGTTCCGCCTCACCGTATCGCCGACCTCTCCCCCGCTTGCCGCCGAGCTTTCCAGGAGCACGAGATGACCGAGCCCAGTCCGGCCCTGTGCATGGCCGGAGTCCGCAAGGTGTACCCCGCCGGCGACGGTGAGGTGGTCGCCCTCGATCATGTGGACCTCACCGTCGCCGCCGACGAGATCGTCGCCCTGGTCGGGCCGTCGGGCTCGGGCAAGACCACGCTGTGCTCGATCGCCGGTGCGCTGCTCACGCCGACCGAGGGCTCGGTCGAGGTCGGCGGGACCGACATCACCGACCTCTCCGGCTCGGAGCTCACCCGGTTCCGGCGCGAGTCGGTGGGCTTCGTGTTCCAGACCGTCAACCTCGTGCCCTTCCTCACCGCTCGGGAGAACCTGCTCGTGGTGGACGAGCTCGGTGGTCGAAGCAGCCGGCGCGCCAACGCTGGCGCGCGGGCCGATCAGCTCCTCGAGGAGCTCGGCATCGCCGACAAGGCGACGTCGTTGCCGTCCCAGCTGTCGGGCGGCCAGAAGCAGCGCGTGGCGATCGGTCGAGCGTTGATGAACGACCCGGCACTCGTGCTGTTCGACGAGCCGACGTCGGCGCTCGACTCGAAGCTCGGCGAGCAGGTCGTCGAGTTGATCCGCGACGAGATGAAGGCCCGCGGCACGGCGGCGATCATCGTCACCCACGACGATCGCATCACCTCGTATGCGGACCGCACGCTCCACATCAGCGACGGGCGGCTCGACGCCGACCACACCGCGCACGACGCGGCAACAAGCGGCTGACCACCCGCACCGCGGCGACCGGCCGATATTCGCCGCAACGACTTCGGGGCACGCGCCATGATGCGCCCGTCCGCTCGCCGTACCCCCACCATTCAGCGTCGAGTGAACCGATCGGCGCGGCCGGTCGTCTCAATCCTCCGTGCCCACAACGCGCGGCACCGCCACCCATCTCATGGTGGCCCACCCCCCACAAGGAGAACTTCCGTGAACCGACGACTGCTCGCCCCCGCCGCCGCCGTGCTCGCCCTCGGCGGCTTCCTCGCCGCCTGCGGCGACGACGACATGTCGAGGGAAGAGATCATCGCCGAGTTCCAGGAGAGCGCCGGGCTCACCGAGGAACAGGCCACCTGCGTGTACGACAGCCTCGGCGACGACGCCAACGAGTTCCTCAACCAGGACGCTGACGACGCCGACGACGAGGACGTGGCGCGGCTGACCGACGCCATCTCGGAGTGTGTCGTCGGCGACATCACGATCCCCGACGTGTCGATGCCCGACCTCGGCGACATCACGATCCCCGACATCTCGACCCCCGACGTCGAGAACTCCTGAGCCGAGCAGCCCGCGGGCTGCACGACGAGCGCCCTGTCGGTCCACCGACGCCGACAACTCGGACCCGACGAGTGCCGGGCGATCTCTGGATCGCCCGGCACTCGCACGTCTGCCGGTCGGCCAGACTGGTGGGATGGTGCGGCGACGGTTCGCCCACCGGCTCGACGCCGGCGAGCAGCTGGCATCGCTGCTCGCATCACGACACGTCGACGACGACGTGGTGGTCGTCGGCCTTCCTCGCGGCGGGGTGATCGTGGCCGCTCCGGTGGCCCGCCGTCTCGGAGCACCGCTCGACCTGCTCGTGGCCCGCAAGATCGGCGCGCCTGGACACGAGGAGTTCGGCATCGGGGCAGTCGCTGAGGGAGGTGGGCTCGTCCTCGACGAGGCATCCGTCCGGGTGACGGGCGTGACGCCCCACGAACTCGACGAGCTGATCGCCGCGGAGCGCCGACGCGTCGACGAGCGGGTCGAGCGCTACTGCGCGGGCCGCGAGCGCCAGCGGTTGGCGGGACGGCACGTCCTCGTCGTCGACGACGGACTCGCCACCGGTGTGACGGCCAGGGCGGCGCTCCAGTCGGTGCGCTCCGCCGAAGCCGCCGCCGTCACGCTGGCCATCCCGGTGGGGCCGCCCGACTCGATCCGGGCCATCGGCGATCTCGCCGACGAGGTCGTGGCCGTGATCGTCGCCAGGAACCTCCGGGCCGTCGGCGAGTTCTACGACCGGTTCGAGCAGACCACCGACGACGAGGTGATCGCCGCCCTGGACGAGCAGTCACGACACCGCGACCGATGAGTTTCCAGTCGTCACGGCGTTGTACCTCACGTGGCAGGACGCGGTGGCGTGGACCAGAACGGCAGCGACGGACACGCCGAAGGCACCGGCTGGTCCGGACCCGACGCCGACGACTCCCCGCTCGATCTCGATCCCCAGCGGCTCCCGCCGTGGACCGATCGCCGATCCGTCAGGATCGAACCGGGCGGCACGCTCGAGTACCGCGCCGAGGACTGGCAGGACTCGCTCCTCGTCGTGATGGAGGGGACCATCGAACTGGAGAGCCGGCTCGGCAGCGTGCATCCCTTCGCGCCCGGATCGATCCTCTGGTGCCAGGGGCTGCCCATCCGTCTGATCCGGTCCACCGGCACCGACGCGGCCGTGCTCGTCTCGATCTCGCGGCGGCCACGCCCTCCATGACGAGCCGGGTTGTCACTCGGAGAACTCCGGCCTATGTTGTTGTCTCCACTTCGACGCGGGGTGGAGCAGTCCGGTAGCTCGTCGGGCTCATAACCCGAAGGTCGCAGGTTCAAATCCTGCCCCCGCCACCAATGAAAGCCCTGGCAGATCGCAAGGTCCGCCAGGGCTTTCTCCGTGCGGGACGCACGCGCCACGCCGAGCGGTGGTACAGGCCTTCTGTTCGCGGAGACAGGAATCGACGCCTTGGTCGTCGATAGCTGTGAACGGTTCGGTGTCGTCGACGGCTGGTCGACGCCTACTGCCGGTGCGGCCGGCGAGCACGACGACCGGCTCGTCGGCCGCAACCCTCCCAACGTCGCGTGGTGCGCAGCCCCGGGTGGCGGCAACTGCTGGCCGAGCTGCTGCGCAGACCGCTCAGCGAGACCGGCCCACGGGTGCGATCGGCGACCTCGTCGGCGCTCGATCGACGGGGCTCGGCGATGAGGTCATGACATGGCCTCCTGCGGGGGAACCGACTGGACGGGCAGGTTCGCCTGGCGCCACTCGGGGAACCCGTCCTCGAGGCGCAGGGCGGCACGCCCCTTGCGCCGCAAGAGGCGCACGGCGTCGTCGGCGAGCAGACAGTACGGGCCGCGGCAGTAGGCGACGACCTCGACGTCGGCGGGGAGGCTGCGCAGCTCGCGGGCGAGGCGGTCGGCGGGAATCGATCGGGCGCCGGCGATGTGTCCGGCGGCGTACTCCGCGGGCGGTCGGACATCGACCACGATCACGTCGCCGTCGGCGAGCCGGGCGGCAAGCTCGGTCCGGCTCAGCCGGTCGAACTCGTCGCGCTGGCCCAGGTAGGCGGTGGCGAGCGCGTCGAGCTCGGCGTGATGTGCGGCAGCGACGTCACGCACGGCCGCCCACAGCTCGACGACGCGGTCCGAGGCGAGGCGGTAGTAGATGCGGTTCTTGTCGCGGCGGGTGACGACCAGACCGGCGGCGGCGAGGGTGCGCAGGTGGAACGAGGTGTTGGCGACGCTCTGGTCGATCTCGTCGGCGAGCTCCTCGACGTGTCGTTCCCCTTGGGCGAGCACGTCGATCAGTTCGGCGCGACGCCCGTTCGCCAATGCCTTGGCGATGTCGGCGAACCCGTCGAACAACGCATCCTTCGCCACGCGATCACCCACGGTGCCTCCATCCAATCTGCTCAAACATCTACTTGACAAGTTACCCTCCCGATCGCGAGTATTCAAGAAGTTCTTTGATCAGGAGTGGTTCGGGATGCGGGTTCATGAGTTCGTCGACGAAGGCCTCGGGCATTCGTCGTATCTGGTCGCTCTCAGTGACGGGACTGCGGCGATCGTCGACCCACCGCGCTTTCCGATGGCGCACGAGCGTCTCGCTGACGCGCTCGGGGTGTCGATCGCGTGGACGATCGACACCCATTCGCATGCCGACTACGTGACCGGCAGTCCCGGGCTCGTCACACGCCGCGACGCGGTGTTCGTCGCGCCCGCGGCGTCGAACCTCGAGACACCACACCGCCCGGTCCTCGCCGGCGACGTCGTCGAGCTGGCCGAAGAGGTCACCCTGACAGCGTTGGCGACACCAGGTCACACGCCCGACCACCACGCCTACGTGTTGACCGATCACGGCCGGCCGGTGGCGCTGTTCTCCGGCGGCTCGCTGATGGTCGGCACCGTCGGCCGGACCGACCTGTGCGGCCCGGACCTCGCCGTCCCGCTCGCGCATGAGATGTTCCGCGGCCTGCGCCGCATCGACCAACTCCCCGACGAGCTGGCGGTCTACCCGACCCACGGTGCCGGGTCGTTCTGCTCGGCCCCCGGGGCATCGCAGCGCACCTCCACACTCGGGCACGAACGTGCCACGAACCGGTTGTTCTCGATCCACGACGAGGACACGTTCGTCGAGCAGCTCGTTGCCGGCTTCGGCAGCTTCCCCCCGTACTTCGCGCGCCTGCCCGAGGTCAACCGGCTCGGCCCGGTGGGCTACGACACCGTCCCGACACTCGCATCGCTGACGCCCGACGCCGTCGAGCGGCACCTCGCCTCGGGCGGGGTCGTCGTCGACGCGAGGCCTGCCGCCGCGTTCGCCGCCGGTCACGTTCCTGGATCGGTGTCCAACACGCTGCGACCGGTGTTCGCCAGCTGGCTCGGCTGGCTCGTCGACCCCGACCGGTCGCTGGTGTTCGTCGTCGATGACGATCAGGACCGCGCCGACCTCGTCCGCCAATGCCTCGACATCGGTCACGAACACCTCACCGGCGAGCTGGTCGGCGGCATCGACGCGTGGACGCAGTCAGGTAGGAAGCTGGCGACGATGCCGTTCGTCGACGTCGCCGACATGGCCGGTTCGATCATCGACGTGCGCCAGGCAAACGAGTACTCGGCCGGTCACGTCCCAGGCGCCCGCAATATCGAACTCGGCCGGCTGGCCGCCGCCGACACGAACGCTGAGCCGGTCACGGTGATGTGCGGGCACGGTGAGCGGGCCATGACCGGGGCGAGCTTGCTCGCTGCGCGAGGCCACCGCGACATGTCGGTGCTCGACGGCGGTCCCGACACCTGGGCGGCGGCGACCGGCCGACCCTTGGCGGTCGGGTCATGACCGGCACCACCCGATCCGCGCTGCCGACGACGCCGATTCGCCTCGGATTGCGAGAGAACCTCGCACAGTTCCTGCTGCTCGTCGGGGTCAACGCGCTGGTCGGCGGGATGATCGGCCAGGAACGCACGGTCCTGCCACTGCTCGCCAAGGAGGAGTTCGGCCTCACCGCGTTCACCGCGACCCTCACGTTCATCGCCGCGTTCGGCATCGTCAAGGCGGCCACCAACTTCTTTGCCGGCACCCTGTCGGACCGGTACGGCCGCAAACCGGTCCTCATCGCCGGCTGGCTGATCGGGCTCCCCGTGCCACTCCTGCTGATCTGGGCGCCGACGTGGGGCTGGGTGATCTTCGCCAACGTCCTGCTCGGTGTGAACCAGGGCCTCACCTGGTCGACCACGATCATCATGAAGATCGATCTCGTCGGTCCCGCCAAGCGCGGTCTGGCGATGGGCTTCAACGAGGCCGCCGGCTACATCGCCGTCGCCCTGACCGCGCTCGCCACCGGCTACATCGCCGACCAGCACGGGCTGCGCCCCGAACCGTTCTTCCTCGGCCTCGCCTACGCCGCGCTCGGCCTCGGGATCTCCACACTGTTCGTGCGCGAAACCCATGGCCACGCCCTCCACGAAGCCGCCACCCACACCGCCACCGCCGATCATCTCCACGGCGGGCTCACCACCGGCCAGGTCTTCCGGCTCACGTCGTTCAAGGAGAAGGCGCTCTCGTCGGCATCGCAGGCCGGGCTCGTCAACAACCTCAACGACGGCCTCGCGTGGGGACTGCTCCCGCTGTACTTCGCCGACGCCGGCCTGTCGGTGGCGCGCATCGGCGTCCTCGCCGCGCTCTATCCGCTCGTGTGGGGGCTCGGTCAGCTCGTCACCGGCGGCTTGTCCGACCGTGTCGGACGCAAGCCGCTGATCGCCGGGGGCATGCTCATCCAGGCCGCCGCGCTCGGCGTGTTCGCCGCCACCGAAGGCTTCTGGATCTGGGCGCTCGCCTCAGTGCTGATCGGCGTCGGCACGGCGATGGTGTACCCGACACTGCTCGCGGCGATCGGCGACGTCGCCCATCCGAGCTGGCGCGCCCGCTCGGTCGGCATCTACCGGCTGTGGCGCGACGGCGGCTTCGCCGTCGGCGCGCTCCTCGCCGGCGTGCTCGCCGACGCCTTCGACATCCCCGTCGCGATCTGGGCAGTCACCGCGCTCACCGCCGTGTCCGGCGTGGTGGTCATCGTGCGCATGTACGAAACCCACCCCCACCACGTCGTGCCCGGGTCCCCGACGACGTCGACCTCGAGAGCTGACACGACCCGTGTACGAGAGACATCACCCGCCCTCCGCCATTGACAGCCGAGATCCGTAAGGCGTAACTTACGAGTTAGTGTCCACTTACGCGTCGAACGATGAGGTGTGGAGCGTGCTCGGTGACCCGACCCGTCGGGCGATCATCGAGCACCTCGCAGCCCAACCGCTTGCCGTCGTCGACCTCGCCGCCCGCATGCCGGTGAGCCGGCCCGCCGTGTCCCAGCATCTGAAGGTACTCAAGGACACCGGGCTGGTGCGCGAGGAGGTCGTCGGGCGGCGGCACGTCTACCGGCTCGATCCGGTCGCGATCAGCGCCCTGCGCGACCAACTGGACACGTTCTGGAACCGAACACTGGCGGGCTACGAAGCCGCCGTCGAGCAGCACCGAGAGGACCGACCATGACATCGACCGACAGCACCACGGTGACCAAGGAGATCGTCGTCAACGCGTCGATCGACGAAGCGTTCCGAGTGTTCACCGCCCGCTTCGGCGACTTCAAGCCGCGCGAACACAACCTGCTCGCAGCACCGATCACGGAGACGACGTTCGAACCACACGTCGGGGGCCACATCGTCGACCGCGCCGAGGACGGCTCGGAGTGCCGGTGGGCGCGGATCCTCGCCTACGACCCGCCCAACCGGGTGGTGTTCACCTGGGACATCGGCCCAACCTGGCAGGTCGAGCAGAACCTCGACAACACCAGCGAGGTCGACGTGCAGTTCAGCGCGGACGGGCCCGACCGCACACGGTTGCGGCTCGAACACCGGCACCTCGACCGGCACGGCCCCGGTTGGGAGGGCGTCCGCAGCGGCGTCGACAGCGACGGTGGATGGCCGCTGTACCTCCAGCGGTACGCGGCGCTCCTGCCGTAGCCGCATCGCGAGCAGGGCGCGGCAGCTCGGCGATCACCTGCCAGGCAATCGCCAGAGATGCTCGAGCCGCGCGTTCGGGCCACGGGTCTGGCCGCAGCACGCCGGTCAGCACTCGCGTTGCACCCCGCGCGAGAAATCTGGGACCGGGCGGCTCGCTGCCTCGGCATCGGTGGCCGCTTCGCCGTTGGCGGCGATGTCGTCGATCAACCAGTCCATCTCGTCGATCTCTTTCATCTGGGCGCGGATGATCGAGTCGGCCAGCTCACAGACCCGGACGTCGTCGAGGTCGGCGTGTTTGCTCGTCAAGATGGCGATCGAGTGGTGCGGGATCATGCCTTTCATGTACTCGCGGTCGTCGACGAAGAACTGCGAGCGCGACAGCCACAGTGCCGAGCCCATCAACGCCAGGCCACCCGCGACGATCGCCACGTTGACTCGAGTGTCGCTGTACATGCCCCACATGAACCCGAGCATCACGATCGCCATCGCCCCGGCCATCAACAAGGCCATGTAGAGCCGCTCTTCGCTCCACCGAACGTGGTCCCACGAGTAGACGTTGGTGTAGGTGAGCACAAACATGACCACACTCGACGTGGCGATCATCGCCCCGAAACGCCAGTACTGCCGATGCCCGGCACTCGCCTCGTGACCGTTGTCCGACGCCTCGTCTGGCGAGTTGGTCGTTGACTCGACTGCGTCCGTCGTCGACGCGTCCGATGCGCTCTCGTCCCTGGCGGTCAACCGTGGCTGGCGGGCGGTCGGCTGTTCGTCCATGCGAAGTCCTCCTGACGTGCCCCGTATTGGTATCCGTATCTCCGTACGGATACACGTGTCGGGTGGCCGATCACGAGCACCCGGGGACGCCGAGAGCGTCACCGCCTTGCGTCGACCATTGCCGAACTCCACCGCCTTGGCGCCTTGCATCCCGCGGCCACAGCAGACGACACCGACAATCGACGCCGCGTACCCCGCCCGACGGTGCGGCCTCCTGCGGAGCGCCGAAGCCGCCGGGGCGCGTGACGGGCAGGCTGCGAGCGGTGAGTCGGGTCAGAGTGCTTCGGTGCTTGTTGGCAGCAGCCACCGATGAGTGTCACCGCGGCCTCCCCCGTCGTAGTCCGGTCGAACCAGCCGACTCGGCATTGCGCCATCCACCCACGACGCAAGGGAGGTGACGATCGACTCTGTGCCCCGGGCTGCTCGGCGAGCATGCTTGGAACGTGGACGTAGTGCCGGTCGATGAGCGAGATGTGGAGACGATCGGCCGTGTCGACTGGACCGCCGTGCCGACCCACCTGGTCTTGTTCACGGGCAAGGGGGGCGTCGGGAAGACCACGGTCGCATCGGCCACGGCGGTCGCTCTGGCTGATGCCGGTCGTCGGGTGCTGCTCGTGTCGACCGATCCCGCCTCGAACCTCGCCGATGTCTTCCAGATGGCGACCGGCCAGGTGCCGGCACCGGTGCCCGGTGTTGCCGGCCTCGACGTGATGGACCTCGACCCGCACGAAGCCGCCGACAGCTACCGGGCGCGGGTGATCGACCCGTACCGGGGCGTTCTGCCGGAAGCTGAGGTGGCGTCACTGGAGGAGAAGCTGGCGGGTGCGTGCACGGTCGAGGTGGCCGCGTTCGACACGTTCGCCCGCCTGCTCGCGCGACCCGACTCGATCGGCGCCTATGACCACGTGCTGTTCGACACGGCGCCGACCGGCCACACGCTGCGCCTACTGAGCCTGCCTGCGGCATGGTCGGACTACCTCGGGGCGAACCCCGATGCGACGAGCTGCCTCGGCCCGTTGGCCGGCCTGCAGGACGACCGGCCGACCTATGCGGCTGCGGTCGAGGCGTTGCGTGACGGCACCCGGACGACCGTCGTGCTGGTGTCGCGACCCGATCAGGGAGCGTTGGCCGTCGCCGCGACAGCGGCGCGTGAGCTGGAAGAACTCGGCATCGGCAACCAGACGCTCGTGATCAACGGTGTCCTCGTCGAGCCGATGGCCGGCGATCCGGTCGCCGAGGCCTACGCCTCCGCGCAACGTCGGGCGCTCGCTGCGCTTCCAGCGCCGCTCGACCAGATGGAGGCGACGCTGGCTCCGCTCCTGGCGTTCGACCTGGTCGGTGCCGACGCCCTTCGACGGGTGGTTCGGGCCGGCACATCGTCGCCGATTCCAGCCTCGCCCCCGAGTCCAGAGCGTGCGCTCGAACCCGTCTCCTCGATCGACGAACTGGTCGACGAGCTCGAACGAGCTGGGCACGGCGTGGTGCTCGTGACCGGGAAAGGTGGGGTCGGCAAGACCACCGTGGCCAACCTCGTCGCGGTCGGCCTGGCGCGACGCGGGCATCCGGTTCACCTGTCGACCACCGACCCGGCCGGGCACGCCGCGCTCGCCGAGGTGCCCGGGTTGACCACGAGCGCGATCGACCCCGACGCGGCCACCCGCACCTATATCGACGGCCGCCTGCAAGCGGCGGTGCGGAGGGGTCTCGACCAGCCGCGCCTCGATCTGCTCGCGGAGGACCTGCGGTCACCGTGCTCGCAGGAAGTCGCGGTGTTCCAGGCCTTCCGTCAGCTGCTCAACCGGGCTCGCCGTGAGTTCGTGGTGATCGACACCGCACCCACCGGTCACACCCTGCTGCTGCTCGACGTCACCGGTGCGTTCCACCGTCAGGTGATGGAGGGTGCCGGGACGCAGCTCGCGAACACTGTCACCCCGCTGATGCGCCTCCAGGACCCTGCGTACAGCAGAGTGCTCATCGTCACGCTCGCCGAGACGACGCCGGTCGCCGAGGCGACCGAGCTGCAGGACGATCTGCGGCGCGCGGGGATCGAGCCGTTCGGCTGGGTCGTCAACGCCACGCTCGTCGGCTCGGGCACGTCCGACCCGGTGCTCCAAGCACGAGCGCTTCTGGAGCGGACGATGCTCGGGCGAATCAAGCAGTCGGCCGCCCGGGTGTGGCTGCTGCCCTGGCAGCGTGGTCGCTGATCACGGGACCGGACCGAGGAGCGATCTCAGGTGGCGGGCGGGCAGCCGCAGCCGTCGGCACGCATGTTGAAGTCGACCAGTTCGCCGCGGCTGTCAGTGGTGACGTCGCAGCATTGCTTGACGAGCGTGGCGAACTGGCGACGGCCACGCTGCACGCGCGACTTCATCCCCGACAGCGAGATGCCTTCGATCTGGGCCGCGTCGAGTTGCGTGTGACCTTCGAAGTCGGTCAGTTCGAGGGCACGCCTGTAGTCGGCGGGGAGCGCGTGCACGAGTGGTCGGATGCAGGCGGCGAGTTGGGAGAGGGTCGCGTCTTGGTCGTCGAGCCACGCATCGGCGCTCGGGTCGGCGTCGGGTTCGATGTCCGCGGTGAGCACTTCGCGGCGACGACCGGTGCGACGGTAGTGATCGGTGATCGCGTTGCGGGTGATCCGGAACACCCATGCCGTGACCCGCTCCCGGTCGTCGAGGGCCCCGAGGTGCTGGTGGATCCGCAACATCACGTCCGCGACGACGTCGTCGGCCTGGTGCGGATCGTTGATCCGGCGGCGCACGAAGCGTTCGATCGACGCACCGACCTCGGCCCAGAGCGTGGTCAGATCGGTTGCTCGGTCACTGGTCCGGTCCCGCGTCATCGTCATCTCCATGGTCCTGCAGACGCTCGCCGACCAGCGACGGACGCAACGTTTCCCGAAAAGCATCCCACCCGCGCACGGTGCGTCTCAACTGACACCAATCGAACCCCTTCAAGGAGACGCATTCATGAATCCCACCAGCCTTCCCGTTGCGGTGATCGGAGCCGGACCGGTCGGCCTCGCCGCCGCCGCCCACCTCCACGAACGCGGCATCCCGTTCGTGGTGTTCGAAGTCGGCGACGACGTCGCCACCAGCATTCGCGAGTGGGCGCACGTGCAGCTGTTCTCGCCATGGAGCTACAACATCGACCCCGCCGCCCGGCGCCTGCTCGAGGCCGACGGCTGGTCTGCGCCGGACGACGATGAGCACCCCAGCGGCGGCGAGTTGATCGAGCACTACCTCGTGCCCCTGGCACTGCTGCCAGCAATCGGTGGTGCCCTGCGGACCAACCGTCTGGTCACCGGCATCACTCGTGTCGGCACCGACAAGGTCACCAACTCAGAGCGCAGCGAGACACCGTTCTCGGTCACGACCGAGGGCCCGTTCGGGCCCGAACGGACCCTCGCCCGAGCCGTGATCGACGCCACCGGCACGTGGTTGACGCCGAATCCTGTCGGCGCGGATGGCCGGCCGGCGATCGGAGAGCGTCACGCCGGAGACCTGATCGAGGCCGGCATCCCCGATGTGCTCGGCCGTGATCGGCGTCGCTACGCGAAGCGTCGCGTCGCGGTCGTCGGCTCCGGTCATTCCGCCCAGAACGCGGTACGTGACCTCGCCGCGCTGGCCGACCGCGCTCTCGGGACCGAGGTCACGTGGATCGTTCGCCGGTCCGACCCGGGGCAGATGTTCGGCGGCAAGGCGAACGATCAGCTGCCCGAACGCGGCAGGTTGGGCGCGGACGCCCAACACGTCGTCGACAATGGCGTCGTGCAACTCGTCACCGGGTTCCGGACCGATCGCATCACACACGGCCCCGATGGGGCGACCCTCGTCGCCGTCGACGGCCGCGAGGCCGGGCCGTTCGACAGGATCGTCAACGCCACCGGGTTCCGCCCGGACCTGGAGATGTTGTCGGAGTTGCGTGTCGACGTCGACCCGGTGCTGCAGAGCGCCCGCGCTCTGGCACCGATGATCGACCCCAACGTGCACTCCTGCGGGTCGGTCCCGCCACATGGCGCAGCCGAGCTTGCCCATCCAGAACCCGGCCTGTTCATCGTCGGCGCCAAGAGCTACGGGCGGGCACCGACGTTCCTGCTCGCCACCGGCTACGAGCAAGTCCGATCCGTCGTCGCCGAACTCGCCGGCGACCGCGCCGCCGCCGATGACGTGCAGCTGATCCTGCCCGAGACCGGTGTCTGCTCACTCGATCGCACGCCACCGGGTGCGACCACCGTCGAGCGCTCCTTGATCACGGTCCCGGATGCGGCCGGCGCCTGCTGCAACTGACAGCACCATCGGGTGGGGATCGTCGGCGCTGCGCCGGGCGACCCTCACGCTGGCGATCTCGCAGCTCGTGTCGTGGGGTGTGCTCTTCTACGGATTCGCCGTCGCCGCACCCGCGATCACTGACGACACCGGATGGTCCGACGGTGTCGTCTCCGGTGCGTTCGCGCTCGGCCTGCTGATCGCCGGTGTGGGGGCGCCACCGATCGCACGCGCGCTCGCCCGTTTCGACCCGCGGCTGGTCCTCACCACCGGTTCGATCGTCGGCATGCTCGGGGTGCTCACGTTCGCCACAGCACCGAACCCAGTGGTGCTGTACCTGGCGTGGATCGTGATCGGTGGAGCGATGGCCGCCACGCTCTACGAGCCGGCGATGGCCGTGCTCGTCGCCCTCGACCCCGCTCGACGTCACCGCACACTCGCCGTCGTCACCGTTGCCGGCGGACTCGCCAGCACTGTGTTCGCTCCCCTCGCCGGCTGGCTCGTCGCCGCGCTCGGCTGGCGTCACGCGCTTGCCGTGCTCGGCGTCGGCGGCGGCGTTGTGACCGCTGTGCTGCACGCAGTCGTGCTCCCGTCGGCCCACGCCCACCGAACCGAGACTCAGGTCGCACACGTCCCGGCGCCACCCGTCGACAAGCCACTCAGACTGATGCGCAGCGCAGTGCTGTTCGAGCAGGCCGCCATGATCGCCACCACCGCCTACCTGATCTCGATGCTCGTCGACCGGGGCGTCGAGATCGGCGTCGCGTCGGCCGCGCTGGGTGTGATGGGCCTCGGCAAGGTCGCCGGCCGTCTCCTGCTCCTTGGTCCGATCGGACGACGGTCGTTGACCACTCTCGCCACCATGTGCACGGTGGCCCAGCTCGTCGGCCTCGCACTACCGCTCGCCGTCACCGGCACGGGGATGTTGGTGGCGACCATGTTCGTCGTGGGGGCGGCGTCCGGGGCAACGACGGTGCTGCGGCCTCTGATCGTGGTGGAACTCGTCGGTGCCGCCCCGTTCGCCGCCACCAACGCTCGCCTCCAACGCGCCTCCACCGTCGCACGTGCGGCGGCACCGCTCGCCCTCGGCGTGGCGGCCACGGGGCTCGGCTGGCCCGCCGCGTGGGTCGGTTGCCTGACCGCCTTCGCTGTCGCCGGCGAGCGTTACGTCGCCCTCGGACGATCCGTCGGCACGACGGAACATTCTCGGCCGGTCGGCAAACGGTGATCGTGCCGCTCGTCGCGCTGACCACCAACGAGGTCGGCGACGGCGTTCACAGCGCCATCGTCAAGGCCATCAAGCCGGCGTAGGCATCGACCGAACGCGCACCTCACCCAGAGCATCTGGAAGGCGCGCTGGCCCTGACCATATCGATCGCGGCCAGGGACCGTGCGGTGCGTGCCGCGTCGGCGTAGTGGTCGCGCACCTCGAGGTAGATGCGTTCGGGTGTCGTGCTCATCGTGTGCTCCGCTCAGCAATCGGTGTGCAGGTCATGGTCCCACGGCGGGTCGGTCGGGGTGCGGCCCATGACGAGCTCGGCGGCACTCGGGAAGCAGACCAGGCAACGGGTAGCCACCGTCACAGCGGGACAGTCGCGCTGTACTGAGCCGCCCACGTTCAGCGTTCGAGCAGAGCTGGCGCGCACGACGTCCAGCGGTCGAAGCTGTGATCGAGCAGCGATCCGATCCTGTCATCGGGCCTGCGCTCGCTTGGTGACATACCGGCGGATCTTCTCCTGCTTGCCGCAGTCGTCCATCGAACACCATCGTCGGCTGCGATTCTTCGTGGCGTCGATGAACACGAACCCGCATGCGGGGCAGGCCTTGATCCGGTCGATGGATCCTCCTCGCAGCAGATCGACAGACTGCACCGCAATCTCCCAGACGAGGATGGCCGGACTCCCGGGCGCCCATCGCCAAGAGAGGACACCGCCGCTGATCGACATCGTGGCACTGCCGAGTGCCCTCGCGTACATCGCCTGCACCGTGGCGAGGTCACGCTCCTTCGGTGTCTCGCCGGCAGCGATTGCCCGCATCGACGCCCGCAACGCCTCGCGGAGCGACAGTGCGTCGGCGAGTACGTCATCAGCGCCCCCAGTCGGCACGGTGGAGACTGCGCCGGGGACGGCGGCGTACACGCACCAGGCCACGAACTCGTCGGCGCTGCGCAGCACGTCCTCGGAACGATCGTGCTCGGAGACGATGTCGGTGTTGACGAAGTCGAGCGCGAGATGTCCGCCGACAAGGCGACCCCAGCGTTCGGATTCCACCGAACCGAGCATAGCTTGAAACACCAAGTGTTTCCGGCTATCATCGTTTTGTTAGAAACACCAGGAGGGATCAGATGGATCAGCAAGGACTACTCGCGGCGGCGCTGACGGCGAGCCGAACGGACCGAGTCCCGTTCGCGGACTCCGTTGCCTTCAGCGCCCTTCCGTCGTCGCCGGCGAGCAATCCGCGTTCTCGACGCCGGCCGAGGTTGCGGACAGCCCTTCTCCGGCTTCGGCCTCGCGGCGCGCCGAGCGATTGACGAAGCGGCGCATCGACCGCGGGGCGAGCGAGCCCGCTCCAGGTGTCTCCCGTGAGGTGGGGGTTTGGGGCGAGTCGGGCCCCTGCCGAGAAGTCGGAGAGGGCCTCCGACCGTTGCGAGCGAACCTTCAGAGAGGTGTGAGCGTCAGGCGCAGCCACGCCGGAGACGATCGGCGCGCTGCCCGACAAGCGCGCCGCGCGCTGCGCGCTGCGCCGCCACTTCGAGATCGACGCGGCCCACATCACCGTCGCAGTCCTCCACGCGCTGGCCCGGACGGGCCGGCTCGACCCGGTCGCAGTGGCGGACGCGATCAACCGCTACGGCATCGATCCCGACGCGGTCGACCCGCGCCTCGCGTGACGACGCTCTCGGAGGCGTCTTCGATCGTGTGCGTCCGAACGCGTGAGCGACGGCCGGGTGGCCGCCGTTTCACGCCGCCTTGATGCGCACGCAGCAATAGCCGGACTCGGGCGCGAGTCGGGCGTCGAGCCCGTCGGCCGGTCCGATCCCTTCGAGCAGCCCGGCGAGGAAGTCGAGGTTCATACCGCACACGAGGCTGCGGTGCTCCTCGGCGAGGCGATGGAAGGGACAGTTCACCAGCGAGATCTCCCCCCGCTGGCCCACCATCGGCTCGTAGCCGTGGCGGACGAGGAGGTCGAACACCGCCTGCAGTCGCGCCTCACGTGTCGCGAGACCGCCCGTCGCCTCCACGGCCTGCTCGCTGATGACGCGGCCAGCGGTGCGTGCGCTGGCGCTGAGGCACTCGGCGACCGGGGCGCCCGTGCGCTCGGCCCCGGCGATGGCGGTGGCGAGCAGCGAGCCGGCGAGGTCGTAGCGGCGTTCGGGCACCGACGCCGACACCTCGCTGGTCCCTCGCCGATAGAGCTTGGCCGGTCGCCCTGCGCCCGGGCCGGTGCGCCCGGTGGTGCGCTCGAAGGTGACGTCGACCACGCCCGCCTCCACCAGCTTGTCGAGGTGGAAGGCCGCGACCGAGCGCGGGACGCCGAGCGCGTCGGAGGCCTCGTCGCGGGTCACCCAACCGCCGCGCTCCGACAACAGCCGGTACGCGCGGCGCCGCAGCGGCTGGTCGAGAGCGGCGATGCCGCTGATGCGCCGCTCGAGGTCCTCTGCCGGTTCCATGCCGCACATCCTAAAACACAATCTTCTTGACGAAACACCCGATGCGTTGTACCGTCAAAATTAGTTACTTATAGAGGAGGTTTCGATGTCCACCATCACCACCGACCGAACCACGACCCTCGGTACCGCCGAGCGCCGCTTCGGCTCCGCCGTCCAGCTCCGCGACCCTGCCTTCCAGGCGTTCATGTTGTTGCGCATCGGGTTCACCGTCGCCCCGATCCTGTTCGGGATCGACAAGTTCCTCGACTGGTTCGTCGACTGGCGCATCTACCTGGCACCGGAGATCGACGACCTCGTGCCGGGGAACGCGCACCAGGCACTGCTCGTCGTCGGGATCATCGAGATCGCCGCCGGTCTCATCGTCGCCGTCCGCCCCAAGATCGGCGGGTACGTCGTGGCCGCATGGCTGGCCGGCATCATCACCAACCTGCTGTTGCAGGCCGACTTCTACGACGTCGCCCTGCGGGACTTCGGCCTCCTGCTCGCAGCCCTGACCCTGGCCCGCCTGGCGACCGCGTTCGACCGTCGTCCCGCTCGAGACTGACGCGCTCCGGCGATCCGTGACGGCGCGCTGCTCGTCGAGCGCGCCCGAAACGTCACTGAACGCTGGCTCCAGGATGGCGGGCCCGGCCTGACGCACCAGGAGCGGTTCCTGTCGCTTCACCGCCACACCACCAACCCCAGCCGCCGCCCACCTGGAACAGGAGTGATCACCCATGACCAGCAGCCCGACGCTTGCAGTGATCGGGGCCGGCCTCGCCGGCGCCAAGGCAGCCGAGGCGGCACGCGAGGCCGGCTTCGACGGTCGCATCGTCCTCGTCGGCGACGAACCCGGCGCACCCTACGAGCGCCCGCCGCTGTCCAAGGCGGTGCTGCGCGGCGAGAAGGACCCTGACACCGCGCACGTCCATCCCGTCGGCTTCTACGCCGCCCACGACATCGAACTGATCAACGACCACGCCGAGCACCTCGACCTCGGCGTTCGCCGCGTCGAGTTGGCCGGCGGCGCGGGCATCGACTTCGACACCGCGGTCCTCGCCACCGGCGCGGCCCCACGGCGGCTCCCGCTTCCCGGCGCCGACCTCGACGGCGTCCACTACCTCCGAACCATCGCCGACGCTGCCCGACTGCGCGACGCCATCCGGGGCGCCAGCCGCGTCGCGGTGATCGGAGGCGGCTGGATCGGCTCCGAGGTGGCGGCGTCCGCCCGCCAGATGGGCGCACGCGTCGTCCTCGTGGACCCTGCGCCGGTGCCGCTGCAGCGGGTGCTCGGCGATCGGATCGGTGGGGTCTTCCGCGACCTGCACGCCGAACACGGCGTCGACCTGCGCCTCGGCGTCGGCGTCGCACAGCTGCGGGGAACCGAGACCGTCGAGGCAGTCGTCCTCGCCGACGGCCGAGTCGAGGTCGCCGACGTCGTCGTCGTCGGCGTTGGCGTCACCCCCCGCACCGAGCTCGCCGAGGCGGCCGGGTTGCGGGTCGACAACGGCATCCTCGCCGACGAGCACCTCGAGACGAGCGTCGCGGGCGTCTATGCCGCGGGTGACGCCGCCAACGCATGGCACCCGCACTACGGCCGGAACCTGCGCGTCGAGCACTGGGCCAACGCCCTCAACCAAGGCATCACCGCCGGGCGCAACGCCGCGGGCAACCGAGACATCTACGCGCGCCTGCCGTACTTCTTCTCCGACCAGTACGACCTCGGCATGGAGTACGTCGGCTACGGCGACGCGGGCGACCATGTCACGGTTCGTGGCGACCTCGCCACCCGCGAGTTCGTCGCCTTCTGGCACCGCGACGGCGTGGTGACCGCAGCGATGAACGTGAACACGTGGGACGTGGTCGACGACCTCAGGGCCATCGTCGCGGCCCGTGCGCCAACCGACCCGACCCGCCTCGCCGACCGCGACGTCCCGCTCGGCGAGCTCCGATGACCAACCGGCATCGCCGCACACGATCAGCTCGACGGTCGACGTCCACCCATCACCTTATTTGTTCTAGTCTTGAACAGAACTATATGTGAGGTAGTGTCGCTGTGAGCGGCATCGCGGTGCGTCCGTGACGAGCGCTCACGGGAGGATCCCACATGACGACGTTCCTGTTGCCGAACGACCCGATCACGTCGATCGACATGTACTTGGCGAACGGCATCGGCGGGTCGGGGATCCGTCGCGCTCACGAGCTGGGTCCGAGCGCCACGATCGATCTGGTGTCGCAGGCCGGGTTGCGGGGTCGCGGAGGCGGCGGATTTCCCACCGGTCAGAAGTGGGCCGGCGTGGCAGCTCAGACAGGCGGCCGGCGATATCTGGTGTGCAACGGGGCCGAAGGAGAGCCCGGCACGTTCAAGGACCGAGCGTTGTTGCGTGCGAACCCGTATCAGCTGGTCGAGGGGGTGGCGATCGCCGGGTTCGCGATCGGCGCGGCGGAGGCGTTCGTGTGCCTGAAGGCGAGCTTCCGCCGTGAGATCGAGGCGGTCACACGTGCGGTGCAGGAGTTCCAGCAGGCGGGGCTGTGCGGTGACTGCACGGTCACGATCGTGGCCGGGCCGGACGAGTATCTGTTCGGTGAGGAGAAGGCGATGCTGGAGGTGATCGAGGGCAACGAGCCGCTGCCTCGATGGCTTCCGCCGTACCTGCACGGGCTGTTCGCGACGGCTCCTCAGCTGGGGTGGCAGTCTCACGACCGGATCGACCCGACCGATGGCACGGCGGGCTCGAACCCGACACTGGTGAACAACGTCGAGACGCTGTCGAACGTTCCGCACATCGTGGCGCGCGGCGCCGAGTGGTTCCGCTCGATGGGCACCGTCGAGTCGCCCGGCACGATCGTGACGACGGTCGTCGGTGACGTGGTCGCCCCCGATGTCGGCGAGGTCGAGATGGGTACGCCCCTGCGGGACGTGATCGACGTCGTCGGGTCCGGGCTGGTTGCGGGGCGGTCGGTCAAGGCGGTGTTCTCCGGCGTCGCCAACGCCGTCGTGACCGCGGCCGACCTCGATGTGCCGGTCAGCTACGAGGGGCTCCAGGCCATCGGGAGCGGCATCGGCTCGGCAGGGTTCATCGTGTACGACGACACGACCTGCATGGCCGATGCCGCCTACCGCTTCTCGCGGTTCTTGTCGATCGAGTCGTGCGGGCAGTGCCCACCGTGCAAACTTGGCTCGAGCGCGATCACCGGGCACCTCGAGCGCATCGAGACCGGCGCCGGCACCTCGAGCGACCTCGATGCGATCACCGGTTGGTTGGACCACGTCACCGACGGGAGCCGCTGCTTCCTCGCGACCGAGGAACAGATCGTCGTGTCGAGCGTCCTACGAGCGTTCCCGGAGGAGTTCGCCGAGCATCTCGCGCTCGGCCGGTGTCCACGCCCACGGCGCCTGCCGATTCCCAAGCTGATCGACCTCGACGGAGGCCGCGCGGTCTACGACGAGTCCTTCTGGCGCAAGCAGCCGGACTGGACCTACGCTCCGGACGCGGGGGTGGACGACGGAACCGAACCCCGAACGTGACAGCGGCGCAGCCGTCGGGGGCCGTCGACGAGCGCGCTGCGGACCAGGCGCGCGCGCTGGGTGACCCGGCACGAGCTTCCGCGACATCGCCGACGAGCGGCCGCCGAGCTAGCGCGAGTCAGGTCGTGAGCCTCGGCGCCGCCGGCTGGCGAGCTTGCGGAGTTCGTCGGCCCACAAGACGGTGCTGGCCATGGCGGCGCACAGCAGCCAATCGGCGGCGCCGATGCGGGCCGTGTCGAAGGCGTCGTTGAGCAACGGGATGTAGACGACCGCGACCTGCAGCGCCAGCGACAGGCCGATCGCGGCCCACAGGTAGCGGTTCGTGAAGAGGTGGTGGAACGCGCTCGTGCGGTCGGACCTGGCGTTGAAGCAGTTGAACAGCTGGGCGAGCACGAGCGTGGTGAAGGCCAGGGTGCGGGCTTCGGTCAGCGTCCCGCCGCCGTTCACGAACCCACCGGGAAGGCGCATGTCGAGCACGAGCAGTGTCGCCGCGGCCATGACGGCGCCGACGAACACGACACCGAGAGTCATCTCCCGGTCGATGACGCGGTCGGTGAGGCGCCGCGGCGGCCGGGCCATCACGTCGTCGGGTGGCGGGTCGAGGCCCATGGCGAGCGCAGGGGCGGCGTCCGTGAGCAGGTTGATCCACAGGATCTGGGTGGCGAGGAGAGGCACCGCGACGGCGCCGCCGAACTGGTCGAGGCCGATGGCGCCGGCGAGCAGCACCCCGAGGAGCATGGTCAGGACCTCGCCCGCGTTGGAGGACAGCAGGTAGCGGAGGAACGTGCGGATGTTGGCGAAGATCCCACGGCCCTCGCGCACGGCGGCGACGATCGTGGCGAAGTTGTCGTCGGCGAGGATCATGTTCGCCGCTTCCTTGGTGACATCGGTCCCGGTCAGCCCCATGGCCACCCCGATGTCGGCGGTCTTGAGCGCCGGGGCGTCGTTCACGCCGTCGCCCGTCATGGCGACGATGTTCCCGTTTGCCTGGAGAGCGGCGACGATGCGCAGCTTGTGCTCCGGCGCGACGCGCGCGTAGACGTCGGACCGATCGACGGCGTCGCGGAGACCCTCGTCGTCGAGGCGCTCGAGCTCGATGCCGGTGACGGCCTGCGTCCCAGTCGGCGCGATGCCGAGGTCGCCGGCGATGCGGGCCGCCGTGAGGGGATGGTCACCGGTGATGAGCAGCACCCGGATGCCGGCGGCGTGCGCCTCGGAGATCGCCGTGCTGGCCTCCGGGCGCGGCGGGTCGATGATCCCGACGACGCCGGCGAAGATCAGGTCCCGCTCGAGTTGCTCTCCCACCGCGTCACGGTCGGCCTCCGCGAGGGGCCGGTGGGCGACTGCGAGCGTGCGAAACGCCTGGCGGGCGAGGTCGTCGACGGTCGCCAGGATCTCGACGCGTCGAACGTCGTCGAGCGGCTGCTCGCCGGCGCCGACCCGTTCGTGGGTGCAGCGGGCGAGCAGCACGTCAGGCGCGCCCTTGGTGATGACGCGGACGAGGCCGGCGAAGTCGCGGTCGGATTCGACGGTCGTCATGAGCTTCCGTTCGGAGGTGAACGGCACCTCCCCGACCCGCTCGAACCGGCCGCTGCGGGCCTGCGCGAACCCGGCCTTGTGTTCGGCGACGACGAACGCCGCCTCAGTCGGATCGCCGATCGCGACCCAGGTGCCGTCGACCTCGCGGATCGACGCGTCGCCGGCCAGCGCGCCGCCGGTGAGCACGACCCGTACCTCGTCGGCGAGCGGGCCGAGCTCGAGCGGCCACCCGTCGACGAGGAGCTGACCCTCGGGCGTGTAGCCGCTTCCGGTCAGGGTGACGGCGCCGGAGCAGGTGATGATCCGCTCGATCGTCATCTCGTTGCGGGTCAGCGTGCCGGTCTTGTCCGAGCAGATGACCGACGCCGAGCCGAGCGTCTCGACCGACGACAGTCGCGTGACGATCGCGTTGTGGCGGGCCATGCGCTGAACGCCGAGGGCGAGCACCACCGACAGCACCGCGGGCAGTCCTTCGGGCACGGCCGCCACCGCCAGGGACACCCCGACCAGCAGGACGTCGACCACGTCGGAGGCGCGGCGGATGTCGGAGGTGAGCAGGATGACGGCGACGACCACGGCGGCGATGATCAAGACGCTGACGCCGAGGAGCCGACCTACGCGGGCGATCTCGCGCTGCAGCGGCGTCGGGGCGTCCTCGGCGGCCTCGAGCAGGCCGGCGATGCGACCCATCTCGGTCGCCATCCCGGTGGCCGTGACGAGCGCCCGGCCCCGGCCCCGGGTGACCGCGGTGCCGCTGAACACCATGTTGACCCGGTCACCCAGGGCGACCTCGCCCGCCAAGGTCGCGACGTCCTTCAGGACGGGCTCGCTCTCCCCGGTGAGCGCCGACTCGGCGACGGTCAGCGCCGCAGCCTCGACCAGGCGGGCGTCCGCGCTGACTGCGTCGCCCTCGGCGAGCAGCAGCACGTCCCCCGAGACCACCTCAGCGGCGGGCACACGGCGGACGGTGCCGTCGCGCACGACGGCGGAGGTTGCCGCGGCCATGCGCTGGAGGGCGGCGACCGCCTGCTCGGCCCGCGCCTCCTGCACGTAGCCGAGCACCGCGTTGGCCGCGAGGATCACGGCGACGACCAGAGCCTCGAACGGCACGCCGCGCGCCCCGTCGATCACCCACGTCACCAGAGAGATCGCCACTGCGGCGAGGAGCAGGAACACAAGCGGGTCGACGAACTGTGCTGCCAGCTTCCGCCACCACGGCGCAGGAGGCTTGGGGTCGAGGCGGTTGGGGCCTCCCCGGGCGAGCCGCTCTGCCGCTTCAGCGCTCGACAATCCTTGGGCCGAATCGGTTCCCAGCCCAGCCGCGAGCGTGGCTGGGTCGGCGAGCCACGGGGTCGGAGGACCCGGAGGATCGACGCCGGTACGTGTGGTCACCGTGACGGTCGTGGGAGATGCGCGCCGCGGCGCGGTGTGGGGTCGAGGCGCATCACCGGTGTTCTCCCGTCGGGGCGATCCTCAAAAGGGTACTCCCCGGGCCGACGGGCGTGCACGGGGGACGCGGCGCACGAAGGCGACGGTACCGGCAGGCTCGATCGCGAACGTTCGCAACGTCGTTGCGGGCATCGACGCCGACCTGGCCCGCACCGACATCAGCGGCCGGGTGACCACGCGCCAGGGACTGTCTTGTCAGGCCGTCGCGCTGATCAAGGGCTCTCGTGTTCATCTGCGGCGACGCGGGCGAGCAGTGCGCGCAGCTGCGTTCGCTCCGACTCGTCCAACGCTCGGAGTAGTCGACGCTCAGCCTTGTCGCTGGCGCGAACGGCCTTCTCGAGCGTCCGTCGGCCTGCGTCGGTGAGCGCAACGACGTTCCGGCGCCGATCGGCCGGATCGGCCTCACGTGCCACGAGACCCTTTGCTTCGAGTCCATCGAGCAAGGCGACCATGGTGGTGCGGTCGACCTGGAGCCGCTCGGCCGTCTGCTGTTGCGATTCTGGTTCCCGGGCCTGCAGCAGCAACAGCACCGAGAGCTCGCGGCCGTTGATCCCCAACGGGTCCAAGTGCTCGCGGTGGAGGTCCTCGAGATCGATGAGCGCGCGCTTCAGCAGGTACGCCAACCGCCGGCTGAGCCGTGGTCCGATGTCCGCCTCTCTTGTCACATCGCGGAAGTGTAGGGTTAGGCTGATCGTCAGTAGAACTGACGATCAGTTGAGAGGATCATCATGACAGCTGTATTGATCACCGGAGCCAGCGGACTCGTCGGATCGCGGGCATTGCCACGTCTGGCCGCATCCGGGTTCGACTGCCGCGCCCTCGTCCGCAGCGACCTCGACCTGCCGCCCGGCACCACCGCCGTACGAGGCGACCTCGCGGAACCCGGCTCGCTCCAGGTTGCCGCGGAAGGCGTCGACGCCGTCGTCCATCTCGCAGCCCTGTTCCGCACCGATGACCAGGACGCCATCTGGCGCGCCAACCTCGATGGCACCCGCAATCTCATCGACGCCGTCCGCACGCACTCACCGCGAGCCCGGTTCGTCATGGCCAGCACGGGGAACGTCTACGACGCCGACGCGGCACGGCCCGCGCGAGAGACCGACACCTGCTCACCGACACTCGCCTACCCGGCCAGCAAGATCGCCGCCGAGAGCCTGCTCCGAGACAGTGGCCTGACATGGAACATCCTGCGGTTGCCGTTCGTCTACGGAGACGGCGACGGCCACCTCGCCTCGATGGGCGCGCTCGCCGAACGGTTCGGCCTGCACCCCGCCCACACCTACTCCGTCGCCCACCACCGCGACGTCGCGGCCGTCATCCAACTCGCCCTGACCGGCGCCATGGACGGAAGGATCGTCAACGTCACCGACGACGCACCCGTCACCGTCTACGAGATGGCCGAGCTCGGCGGGCACCCCGTCCCGGTCAGCGCCGAGCCCCTCACGAATCCGTGGTCAGGACGCATGGACGGCACGCTCCTGCGCGAGTTCGGCTTCCGGCCAACCGTGCAAACCATCCAGGCGGCAGCCCACGATGGGATCCTCTGAGTCCTTCGACAAGAGGACGACCGGCGACCGGACAACCGTGCGATGACCTCGCGGTACTCGCCGGCGAACCACATCTGCATCGGCCCGTTCGGGGTGCGGATCTCCATGCACACGTGGCGTGATCCGCCGACGCGAACCTCCATCGTCACGGACGGCATGGTGACGCCTTCGGGGCCGCACCACGCCTTGAAATGCTCGGGATCCGTCCGCAGCTGCCAGACCACCGCCACCGGTGCCTCGAGGATCCGTTCGATCCTCAGGTCGCGCTCTGCACGCCTCACCGGTGCTTCGTCGGCGATGGTTGCGAAGCGACGAAGGCGAGTGCCTCGTCGAGCAGCGCCGGCCAGCTCCGTCGCCGAGTACGGCCCACGGCCGCCCACTCCCGGAACCGCCGGCCCGCGGGGGCGAACGAGTGCGCCCGCCCGGATGCGACGAGTCGATCGACGCGGGCTTCGGGCAGCTTCACGAGCAGATCGCCGGCACGCCGGTCGAACGACGCGAAGAACCGGCCGTCGATGCGCAGGCACGGCAGGCCCATCATCGTGGAGCGCGACACCCCCGCCCGGGCGAGCATCGGTTCGGCGAGCGCCCAGAAGTCCGCCTCCTGTTCGCCGTCTGTCGACGCCGCCGTCACCTGGCGAGTTCCTCGGGGGTGGGAACACGACGGCCGGCCCACGGATCGGGGCCGACGAGCTCGCCTTCGGCGGCGCGGCGCAGCCGGTCGAGATAGTGGCCCCAGCCGCCCTCGTGGGCGTCGGCCGCGGCGTCGTCGAGGCCGCGGTGGACGAGCCGGAGGTGAGTGGACCCGTCCGGCTGGGCGGTGAGATCGATCTCGACCGTGGTCGATCCCGGTGGGATCTCCACCTCGGCACGCTCCCATCCGTAGGTGAACACGACCCGGTTCGGGCGGATGACCTCGACGTAGGCCCCCGAGCAAGTGTCGCCGTTGGCGTGGGTCCAGCGGACCACCCCGCCGGGAACCGGGTCCAAGGTCGCGTCCTCGGCCATCCACATCACGAACAGCTCCGGGTCGATCAGGAGCTCGAAGAGCTGATCGATCGGAGCGTGGACCACGAGCTCTTGGACAGCGAGCTTCATGCCCCCCGTCCCTTCGTCCGGCCCGTGCGATGTCGGGTCTCGGCCGTTTCCTTCAGCCGCTCCAGCGGCGTCGCCCAGAAGTCGTCGAGGAACCCGGCCACCTCGGCCACCTTGGCGAGGTCGGCGCGGTAGAGCCGCCGGGTGGCGTCGACCCGGACCTGCACGAGACCCGCCTCGCGCAGGAGCTTGAGGTGTTGGCTGGCGGCGGATTTCGACAACCCGGCGGCCTCGGCCAGGGCGGTGGCCGGCCGCTCGTCATCCCACACGAGGCGCAGCATCGCTCGCCGGCCCGGGTGGGCGAGTGCCCGGATCGCGTCTTCCAGGGCGGTCGCTGTCACGGCGTGCGCCCCATCGCCGCCAGCAGCCGGCTCTGTGGTGCGGCATCGGGCTCGATCGGGACGGCCGGTCCGATGATCCCAGCCTCTCGGCCCCGTTCAGGCATCTCGGGCAGGAACATCGCAATGCAGGCGTCCACCAATTCCGGGTCGAGGCGCTCGTCCTGCCCCGTGGCCCGGGCGAGGTCGACGGTGTGGATCAGGACGTCCATGAAGGTTCCAGCGACGGCCTGGCCGATGGTCCACTCGAACCCGAGCGGGGACATGCAGGTCCGATCCAGGGCCCCTGCCGCCGCCACGCCCCCGAGCACCGACGCGACACCCGACTCGAAGTCGGCCGCCGTCGTCGCCCGGCGTGGCGCTGGTTCCCGCCGCTCGAGCGCAGCCAGCAGATACTCGGTCCCACCGGTGAGGTGGTCGATCAGATCCTGCACGCTCCAGGCGGAGCAAGGTGTCGGGTCGGCGAGCTGAGCGGGTTTCACCCGGGTGGCGACCCCGACCGCGCGAGACGTTGCTCGCCGATAGAGATCGACGGGGTTCGGGCTGATCACCACATCATTCACCATGTCCTAAATTTAGGTGATGCTTGACAATCTGGCAACCGTGACGCCGTTCGCCGGGTACCGGTGACAGGTCGTTGCTGTCGGCGCGACGGCCGTATTGGTCGGCGAGCGCACGCGGCAGAGCGGTCACAATGGTTCGATGGCTTGGCCGGTCGAACCTCCTGCGGACGCGCTCGACTGCTTCAGCCGAGAGCGCGCGGCGCTGCTGGATCTCCTCCACGGCCTGGAGGCCGATGACTGGAGCCGCCCGTCAGCGTGCCCGGAATGGTCGGTGCTCGGCCTCACCACCCACGTCGTGGGTGATGATCTGAGCCTGCTCGCCCGGCACCGCGACGGGTATCTCGGCACCGTGCCACCGGTGGGCGCCCCGAACGCCTGACCGCGCGCACCACGCAGCTCGACGGCCTCCACCGCGACCACGCCCGGCGGGTGACCCGCTCGACCCGTCGGTGCTCACACCGGTTCGGCCTCCACACGATCCCGGAGGACAGTGTCGTTCACGTCCTGGCACAGCGCCTGACCGGGCACGATCGCATGACATGAACGACCGGCGTCACGCGGTCGCGCAGCCTGCCGGCGCGGTGATCCGTGTCTTCGAGGTTGCACCCGGCCGCGCCAGCCCGCCCGAGCGCGTCGACCAGCTCGGTCGGGCTCAGTCCGTAGCCGGCCTCTGCGTCCACGGTGACAGGGACGTCGACGCCGCGGACGATCCGGGCCGCAGCCGCCAGCATCTCGTCGCCGGGCGCGCGCTCGTCATCTTCGTACCCGAGTGAAGCTGCGACCCCCCAACTGGTCGTGCCGACCGCGGGGAACCCAACCGCGGCGACTGCGCGTGCGGTCGCGACATCCCATGCGTTGGGGAGCAACAGGGGCGCTCCCCGCCGGTGCAACGAGCGAAGTTGGTCGCATCGACCGCCCAAGTTCGAGTCCACGGTGCGCATGGTCGGAGCGTACGCGCCGGCACAGCCCGTGCCGGACGCACGACCTAGTGGTCTGTCGCCGGATTGGTAAGGGTGTCTCGCTTGCTGGACCTCGCCGCTGGCTGCGTTGCTCCTCCTCGAAAGACCGGGCGTATTCCTTCGTCCTCGCGCCTTGCCAGCGACGAGCCCAGCGGCGCGATCCACCTCACCAACTCGGCGACAGACCACTAGACGTAGCCCAGCGCCAGCTGGTGGGACGGGTCGTTCAACACCTCGCGCAGGCCCCGTCGGCTGTCCACGTCGAGCTTCCGGTAGACCTTGCTCAGGTGGTACTCGACGGTGCGCGGGCTCACGAAGAGCCGAGCACCGATCTCCGAGTTCGTGTATCCATCGCGCGCGAGCCGCGCCACCTGGAGCTCCTGCGGAGTCAACGCATGCCAGTTGTCGGCGGTGACCTGGCGCGCGGTCTCGCCAGTGGCGAGGAGTTCGCGGCGCGCCCGTTCGGCGAACGCGTCGGCACCCATGCGGCTGAAGCTCTCGTGTGCGGCGCGCAGTTCCTCGCGGGCATTCACCCGCCGGCCCTCGCGCCGGAGCCATTCGCCGTACACGAGCCGGCTGCGTGCCAGCTCGACGGTCGCGCGGCTCTGGGCGAGGTGCTCGATCGCCTCGCGGTAGGCATCCTCGTCATCGGTCAGCAATCCGCGGCAGCGCGACTCCACGCCGAGTGCCCACGCGGTGCCGCTCGCCTGAGTGCGCTCGCGGAGGCTGTCGAACGCGGCATCGGCAAGCTCGCGCTGTCCGCTGCGGACGCCGGCCTCCACCAGCTCGACGAGCGAGCCGTTGTACGCCATGACCTCCTCGAACTCGCAGCCCGCTTGCGCGGCCGCGACGGCCTCGTTGTACTCGCCGTAGCTGTTGTGCATGAGCGCTGCGAGCGCCCAATGCATACCGATCGCCGCGCCCTCACCACGATGGGCTGCGCCCTTCAACGGCCCCTCGACCAGCGCCTGAACGGCCGACCGATCACCCCGATTCGCCGACAGCTTGTATCTCGAGTAGTCGAGGGGCGGTAGCCCGATCGAGCGCGCGATCACACGGACCTCGTCGCTGAGGACGGCGGCCGCGGCGAACGCCCCCGAGTGCACGTTGAGCGCTGCCAGGTGGTTCAACGCGTTGGGGAGCAGGGCGAGGGCACCGGTGTCGCGTGCAACGCGCACCCCGAGCGTGGCGAGCTCGAACCACGATTCGTCGTCCCAGAGGTCCTGCGCGAGGCGACACGCCAGCCACAACCACTGATGGTCGTCCTCCCTGCCGTCGCTGTGCCGGAACGCCCGGAGCGCTCGAGAGAGGGGGGCCATGCCGGCGGCGTAGCCGTCGGTGAAGCGCGCGACGAGACCGCCGAGGAGGAGTTCGGCCGTGTTGAGATCGTTCGACTCGCCGACGACGTTCGACGCGGCCTCGGCGAGCTCGCGTTCTCCGGGACCGCGCCGGAACCGTCCGGTGAACATCGCCGACGAGATCCCCTCGAGGTACGTGTCCCGGGCGAGTGTCGCGTCGAGGGGCTCGAGGCGGCTGGCCGCCTCCAACAGCAGGGCAGGCGCGTCGCGCCCCCGTCGGGTGAGGAACGTCACCTGTGCCCGGAGCCGTTCCATCCGCGCCCGTTGGAGGTCGTCGAGCGGGCCGAGCTCGGCGGCGTCGAGCAGCGTCGTCGCCGACCGTGCGTCAGCGACCCTGAGTTTCGCCTGTGCTGCCGCCAATGACCGCTCGACTCGCTGGGCACGATCCGGTGTGAGCTCTGCGGCGCGCTGCAGGAACGCAGCTGCCGCGGCGAGCCCTCCACGGGACTGCGCACGGCCGGCGGACCGCTCCATCTCCTCGGCGACCGCCTCGTCGGGCGTCGCCGTGGCGTACGCCCGGTGCCAGGCTCGTCGGTCGGGGTCGAGGTGCGGGTCGGTGGCGTCGGCGAGGGCCTGTCGCACGCTGCGCCGGGTGGCCGGATCGAACGCGCGGTGCGCCGCCGAGCGAACGAGCGGGTGAGAGAAGCGCACACGGACGCCGAAATCGATCAAGCCGGCAGCTTCGGCCGGCAGGGCGGCGTCGTCACCGATTCCGATGCGTGCGGCGGCACGCCACAGGAGACCAACGTCGCCGAGCGGCTCGACCGCGGCGAGCAGGAGCAGGACCTGTGTCGGACGCGGGAGCGCCTCGATCCGCTCGACGAATCGCTGTTCGATACGGCTGGCGAGCGATCGCGAGTCGGGCAGGCCGAAGCCTCCCGCCAGCTCGGCCGGGGTCACCCCACGAGGCAACTCCATGAGCGCCAGTGGGTTGCCCCGCGCTTCGTCGAGGATGCGCGACTTGACGTGGTCATCGATCAGGCCGGGAACCATCGCGTCGAGCAGAAGCCGCGCGTCGTCGGAGGGGAGGCCTTCGACGACGAGATCTGGCAGCCCATCGAGAACGTGGGCAGCGCCGGTGTCGCGCAGGGCGAACAAGAGTCCCACCCGCTCCGCGAGCAGGCGACGCGCGACGAACGCGAGCGTCTCGGACGAGACGCTGTCGAGCCATTGTGCATCGTCGACGATGCACATGATCGGCTGCTCCTCGGCACTCTCGGCCAGCAGGCTGAGCACGGCGAGGCCCACGAGGAAACGGTCCGGGGGCGGGCCGCCGTCGAGCCCGAACGCCGTGCTCAGCGCCTTTCGCTGCGGCTCGGGTAGCCGCCCGAGCCGCCCGAGCAAGGGCGTGCAGAGCACCTGGAGGCCGGCGAACGCGAGCTCCATCTCGGACTCGACGCCGGTCGTCCAGATGATCGTGCACCCTGCTGCAACGTCCTGAACGAGCCGTAACAGGGACGTCTTTCCGGTCCCGGCCTCGCCGCGGAGCACCAACGCCTGACTCTGCCCCGCGCGGACGCTGGCAACGACCTGGGACATCACATCGCGTTCCCGCACGCGATCGAGCAACCCGAGCGAGGGCCGGTCATCGAACATGCCGGCCGGATTATCACCCGTGTGAGCCGACGAGCACCAGTTGGATGGCACGCGGATGAACGCCGGCTCGCGTCACGACTCGCGGTGTACCTCGGTCTATCACCTCAGGCGACGCGAGGGTCGCCGTCGAAGCGGAGAGGAGCCGTCCGATGCCAGTCGCGCCGCGGCCAGGCCTGGAGCCCGAGACGTCGCCCCACGACGAGCCGGTCTCGCGGTTCGGGGTTCGCGTCCCGATGACGTTGCGTACGATCGACGAGCCGCACCGCGGGGCCACGCAGCTCGAACTGTTCTTCGATCTGACGTTCGTCGTCGCGGTCGCCGGTCTCACGGGGCCGGTCGCCGAGCGCATCGCGGACGGCGACGGGCTCGCCCTGATCGTGCCCTTCCTTCAGGTGTTCTTCGCCATCTGGTGGGCGTGGATGAACTTCACGTGGTTCGCGTCGTCGTATGACACCGACGACGTCCCGTACCGAGTGCTCACTCTGGTCCAGATGGGCGGCGTGCTGGTGCTGGCGGCCGGCGTCCCGGTCGCCCTGGAGGACGACCGGTACACGGCGATCACCGGTGGCTACCTCATCATGCGGACGGCACTCGTGGCGCAGTGGATGCGGGCTGCCGCCGAGGAGCCGCGCACCCGAGGCACGGCGCGGCGGTACGCGTCGGGGATCCTGCTGGCGTCGGCCGGCTGGTTGCTGCGACTCTGCCTCGCCGAGGCCGGCCTCCTCCCCCGCCGCGCGCAGATCCCCGTGTTCGTCGTGCTCGCCGCCATCGAGTTGGCGGTCCCGCCTTGGGCAGAGCGGAGGCGGCCCACGAACTGGCACCCGCACCACATCGCCGAGCGCTACGGCCTCTTCGCGATCGTCCTGCTGGGCGAGGGAGTGCTCGCGCCGGCCATGGCGCTCGATCGCGCGATCAGCGCCGGCGGATTCAGCGCATCCCTCGTCGTGATCGCGGTCGCCGGACTCGTTCTCGTCGCCGCACTGTGGTGGATCTACTTCCTCGAGCCATGCGGCCGCGGGCTGGCCGCGAACCGGCGCCGCTCCTACGCGTGGGGATACGGCCACTACGGCGTCTTCGCGGCGCTGGCCGCCTCCGGCGCGGGCCTCGAGGTCACGGTCTCGCATGTTGGCGGTCACGCGCACGTCTCGTCGACCGTGGCCGCGGTGGCGGTGGCCGTCCCGGTCGGGATCTTCCTCGTGCTGGTCTGGTTGGTCAACGCACCGATCATGGGCAGACCGTTGATCCATCCGGCAGTGCTCGTCTGCGCCGCGGCATCGGTCGCTCTCTGCCCCGCCCTCGCGCCTGTGCTCGGCCTGCCTGCGACGATTGCGGCCATCGCGGCAGTCTGCGCGGGGGTGATCGCCGTGGCCCATGCGAGCGGTCGCGTGCCGACCCGCCTGTCGGTCGTGCGGCGGTGACGTTGCCCGGCGCGGGTCGCGCCGCACGTTGTCTCGAGATGGCTTCGCCACTTTTTCTGGCGCCGGACGGAAGTATGGGTGAGATAGCCTGGCAGGTGTGGCGTCGCTGTCCGTTCTCTCGACGATGAGCGTGACGGGTGGCCGATGAATGCGTTGCAGATCGAGGCGCGGGCGCTGGGTGACCCGACCCGCCACGAGCTGTTCCGTTACATCGTCGATGCCCATCGCCCGGTCGACGTCGTCGAGCTGACCGAGCACCTCGGGCTCCACCACAACTCGATCCGTCAGCACCTCGGCAAGCTCGTCGAGGCGGGACTCGTCTCGGAGGCCACCGCGCCACGGGCCGGACGAGGACGACCCCGCCTCGTCTACACGGCGGACCCGTCCGCCGAGAGCCGTTGGGGGGCCACCGGCCCGTACGAGCGACTGTCGCTGCTGCTGTCGGAGATCATCCGGACCGGGGACTCCCCCGTCGACGTCGGCCGCCGCGCCGGCCGGCACACCCGCCCCCCAACGAGCGGCACGACGGATCCGGTCGCCGGGATGATCGATGCCATGGAGCGACACGGGTTCGAGCCGACCGCCAGGCGACGAGGGAATCGCATCGACATCGTGCTGCGCAGCTGCCCGTTCGCGACAACGGCGTTGGTGGACCCCGATACGGTCTGCGGTCTGCACCTCGGTCTGGCTCACGGCGCCGCCGAGGAGCTCGGAGGCATCG
Organism: Desertimonas flava; assembly: GCF_003426815.1. Taxonomy (GTDB): domain Bacteria; phylum Actinomycetota; class Acidimicrobiia; order Acidimicrobiales; family Ilumatobacteraceae; genus Desertimonas; species Desertimonas flava. The sequence goes on along the minus strand of NZ_QKYK01000002.1, from coordinate 39,524 downwards.
TGATCGACGAGCTCGTCCCACGCGACCCCCGCCGCGCGGGTTGCCTGCTGCGCTGCCACGTCGAACCGTGACGTGACCGTCGGTCACGATCAGCGACCCGGCGCGCGGGCGGGGCGGGCGCCGGCGCACCCGAGTAGCGGAAAATTCTGTCATTCACTAGAACTAATCGTCCTGGTCCGAATAGGCTGGACGGAGAGGAGGCACCCGGCGCGTCAGTTCGGCCGCCTCCACCTCGCTGACAGGAAAGAAGGCGACCATGCAGACCTCGGTTCGCATCGACGGGGCGAACTGCCCCATGTGCTTCAACGAGACGCTCGAGGCGCTCGCCCGCGTCGACGGCGTGCGGCGCGTCCACGGTTCGTTCGACGGCCCCTGTCTCGAGATCGACCACGATGTCCCGTTGGAGACGATCCACCGCACCATCCGTGAGCACCTCCACGCAGTGGAGATGTTCGCCAACGAGATCCGCATGGTTCCGCTCGAACCGACCCCGCTGTCCACGACGTGCGCTCACCACCTCCCGGCCCTGCCCGACCCGGCCACGACCCCTGACCCGGCGGGGTACACCGTCGACCCGTCGATGACCCTCGGGGAGATCGTCACACGCCGACCGGCACTCGCGGCCGAGCTGGAACGGCGCGGTCTCGACTACTGCTGCCACGGCGGACGAACGCTCGCCGACGCCGCTCGTGCCGCGGGCCTGGACGCAGCGGCCGTCGCCGACGAGCTGTCGGGGTTTGCGGTCGACGAGCCTCCTGCTGCGTGGGCCTCGCTCGGTCCCTCCGAGTTGGTCGATCACATCGACAAGGTCCATCACCGGCATCTCTGGGCCGAGCTGCCGCGGATCAGCGCGCTGGTCGACAAGATCGCCACCGTCCACGGCGATCGCCACCCCGAGCTGTTCGAGGTGCAGCGCCTCTACGGCGAGCTACGAGCCGACCTCGAGCCGCACCTGGCCCAGGAGGAGCGCGAGCTGTTCCCCCTCATCCGCCGGCTGGCTGCGGCCGGCGACACGCCGTCCGCCGGGAGCCGGCTGCTCGTCGAGCAGATCGAGGCGCTCTCCGGCGAACACGAGACGGTGGGGGCGCTCCTCGACGATCTGCGCCGCGTGACGTCGGGCTACGCGGTGCCGGGAGACGGGTGCGCGAGCTACGCCGCGTGCTACCGGGCCCTGGCCGACCTGGAGGCCGACACCCATCTCCACGTGCACAAGGAGAACAACGTGCTGTTTCCCGCCGTCCGGACCGAACCTGCCGGATGATCCGCAGAGCAGGCGGCGATCGAGTCCATCGCGGACCTCGCCGCTGACGGCTCAGCGGCGGGCGAAGGCGAGCGCCACGCCGATCGGGACGCTCACCAGGACCACGACGAGCAGGAGCCGGTAAGCGACCAGGATGGTGGAGTGCTGCGTCCTGGAGCGGCCTCTGAGCGCGACACCCGACATCACGAGCACCGCGACGAGCGGGGCACTCCCCGCCGACACCATGACGGGACTCGACAGCAGCGTTCCGGCGATCACCGTCGCGCAGCCGAGGTTCCACATCCCGCACTGCGCGCCGACGAACGCGACGCTCGGAGTCGCGGCCGGCAGATGGGCCTGGCCGGCGCCGATCCCGAGCTGGGCGACACCGGCCACGAGCACGAGGAACGCCGCGACCCACGAACCGTTGCCCCAGTGCGCCGGCCCCGTCACCGCCGCGGCCACTCCGCCCGCGATCACGGAGATCCCGCCGGCGACGAGCAGCGGCAGGCTCCGAACCCGACGCAGGGACCAGACAGGTCCAGGCGGGGCAGCGATCGACGGCGTCCCCAGGAGGTCCCGGGAGCCGGGGAGTACAGGGGGTGCGGTCACATCAGCCCCAGTTGGAGGCGTGCGGCTTCCGACATGCGTCCGACGTTCCACGGCGGATCGAAGACGATGCGCACGTCGACGTCGTCGACGCCCGGGATCGAGCGCACCGCTCGCAGAGCGTCGGCGCGCAGGACGTCACCCATGCCGCAGCCCGGCGCGGTCATCGTCATGTCGATCTCGATCCGGCGGGTGCCGTCATCGGCCCGCACCTCTTCGCAGCGGTAGACGAGACCGAGCTCGACGATGCTGACGGGGATCTCCGGGTCGTAGATCTGTTGCAGGGCGTCGACGACCTGGCCGAGTTCGAACGGCCCGCCGGCGGTCACCCGGTTGGCCTCGACCGGATCGAGGCCGAGCGCGTCGGCGTCGGTGCCGTCGATCCGCAGCAGCGCTCCCATCTGGGTGCGCACCGTGATGCTTGCCCCGAGCCGCTGGACGACTTGGACGAGGCCGCCGGCGTCGAGAACGACCCGATCGCCATAGGGAACGGTCGTGGCCGTGCACTCGCGGGTCAGCTCCACCGGGTTCCAGCCCGTCATGGCCGCGCCGTCGATCGTGCCGAGTCGATTGCGGGCGTCGTCGATGCGTTCGACGCCGCGGCGGCGACCAATGCTGCGACGTGCTCCCGCAACGGCTCGTGGGAGATCGCGTCGGTGACGTCCCGGACGAATGCGTCGATCAGCATGGCCCGCGCGTCGCCGAGCGCGATGCCTCGGCTACGCAGGTAGTGCAGCGCTTCCTCGTCGAGACGGCCGACGGTCGCGCCATGGGTGCAGCGCACGTCGTCCGCAAGGATCGTCAACCACGGACGGGCGTCCGCTTCGGCGTTCGGGTCGAGGACGAGGTTGCGGCTCGTCTGGTGGGCGTCGGTGCCCGTGGTCCCGGGTCGCACGATGATCTCGCCGCTGAACGCTCCCCGGCCGTGGTCGTCGACGACACCGATGAAGCGTTGGCTGCTGGCGCAGTTCGATGCAGCATGATCGACGGTCACGACCGTGTCGTGCCGTTGGTGTCCGCCGGTGACGCTGATCCCGGAGATCTCGATGCGTGCGTCCGGTGCGCCGAGGTGCACCTCGATGGCGTTGCGGGCGACGTCACCGCCCACCGTCACTGACGTCGTGCGGACGGCGGAATCCGCCCCTTGGTCGATGCGGGTGCGACCGATGTGCGTCGCTGCCGACGCCTCGTTCTGTATCCGGTAGTGGGCGACGTCGGCACGGTCGCCGACGCGGATCGACGTCGTGACGTCTGCCACCGACGGGCCGTCGAGACCGGCGTAGGCCTCCACGACGGTCACGTGGGCGCCGGCACCCACGTCGACGATCGTGCGGGCCGACACCAGCGCGCCGGGTTCATCGACCGCGCCGGGGACGGCGAGGTGAACGACGTGAATCGGTTCCTCGAACCGCACGCCGTCGCCGACCGACACCACCGCCGCGCCTGCCCGGTCGGCGTGGTCCGCGTCGGAGACATCACACCGCACACCGGCCGGGAGCGCACCGTGGTCCGAGAGCCAGGCGACGTAGTAGCCGTTCACGAACACCATCCGCGGTCCGGCGGTGCCGACGATCGACTCGATCAGCGATGGCGACACCGACGTCGGGACCCCGGCCGACGGGCGGACCGATCGGGCCACGCGGTCCGTGATCTCGTCGAGCGGCGCATAGTGCCACCGGTCGTCGCGCTCTGTCGGGAGCTCGATACGCGCCTCGGTCACGGTCACACCGGCGCCTCGACGGGGAGGGCGCCGTACCCGCCGGCTTCCAGCTGATGAGCGAGCTCGAGGCCGCCGGACCGCACGATGCGGCCGGCTCGGAGCACGTGGACGCGGTCGGGCCGCACGTCATCGAGGAGTGGGGTGTGGTGGGTGATGATCAGCATCGAACGGTCGGGGCTGCGGAGTCGTTCGATCCCCTGGGCGACGACACGGAGGGCGTCGATGTCGAGTCCGGAGTCGGTTTCGTCGAGGATCGCCAACCGCGGCTCGAGCATCGACATCTGCAGGATCTCGTTGCGCTTCTTCTCCCCGCCGGAGAAGCCGGCGTTGACCGACCTGCTCAAGAACGCCGGGTCCATCGCCAGGAGCGCCATGTGCTCTTTGGCCAGGCCGAGGAACTCGACTGCCCCGAGCTCGGGCAGCCCTCGCCGGGCCCTGATCGAGTTGACGGCGGTGCGCAGGAAGTACATGTTGCCCACGCCGGGGATCTCGACGGGGTGCTGGAAGGCGAGGAAGAGCCCTGCTGCCGCACGGTCTTCGGGTGAGAGCGAGAGCAGGTCGGCACCGTCGAAGGTGACCGTGCCGGTGATCTCGTACCCGTCACGGCCCGACAGCACGTTGGAGAGCGTGGTCTTCCCGGATCCGTTGGGGCCCATGATGGCGTGGACCTCGCCGGAGGGGACGTCGAGGTCGAATCGGTCGAGGATCGTGCGGCCTCCCACCGATGCGCGCAGGTCGGCGATGTGCAGCATCAGCCGACCGCCCCTTCGAGGCTGACCCGCATCAGGGCTTGAGCCTCGACCGCATACTCCATCGGGAGCTCGTCGAAGACCTCCCGGCAGAACCCATTGACGATCATGGTCGAGGCATCCTCCTCGGTGAGTCCGCGTTGGCGGCAGTAGAACAGTTGGTCGTCGCTGATCTTCGATGTCGACGCTTCGTGCTCGACTTGAGCCGTGTCGTTCTTGACCTCGACGTAGGGAAAGGTGTGGGCGCCGCAGTCCGGCCCGATGAGCAACGAGTCGCAGCGAGTGTGGTTCCGTGCGCCGGTCGCCGAGCGGAGCACCTTGACCAGCCCGCGATAGGTGTTCTGGGCGTGCCCTGCGGAGATGCCCTTCGACAGGATCGTGCTGCGCGTGTTGCGCCCGATGTGGATCATCTTGGTCCCGGTGTCGGCCTGCTGACGGTTGGTCGTGACCGCGACGGAATAGAACTCGCCGACGGAGTCGTCCCCTTGCAGCACGACGCTCGGGTACTTCCAGGTGATCGCCGAGCCGGTCTCGACCTGGGTCCACGAGATCTTCGAACGGGCGCCCGCGCACCGGCCGCGCTTGGTGACGAAGTTGTAGATGCCGCCCCGGCCATCGGCGTCGCCGGGGTACCAGTTCTGCACCGTGGAGTACTTGATCGACGCATCGTCGAGCGCGACCAGTTCGACCACTGCGGCGTGCAGTTGGTTCTCGTCACGCATCGGTGCGGTACATCCCTCGAGGTAGCTGACGCTGGCGCCCTCCTCGGCGACGATCAGGGTCCGCTCGAACTGACCGGTCTCGGCGGCGTTGATCCGGAAGTACGTCGACAGCTCCATCGGGCACTGGACGCCTGCCGGCACGAAGCAGAACGACCCGTCGGAGAACACCGCCGAGTTGAGCGCAGCGAAGAGGTTGTCCCGATAGCCGACCACCGAACCCAGGTAGCGGCGGACCAGATCGGGATGCTCGCGAACGGCCTCGGAGAACGAGCAGAAGATCACGCCGGCCTCGGCGAGCGTCTCTTTGAACGTGGTGGCCACCGACACCGAGTCGAGGATCGCGTCGACGGCCACCCCCGAGAGGCGTTCCTGTTCGGCCAGGGAGATGCCGAGCTTGTCGAACGTGGCGCGGATCTCGGGATCGACCTCGTCGAGGCTGGCGAGCTGGGGCTTGGGTTTGGGCGCCGCCCAGTAGTGCATGTCCTGGTAGTCGATCGGCGGGTGGCGGAGGTTGGGCCACGTCGGCTCCTCGAGCGTGAGGAAGTGACGGAACGCACCGAGGCGCCACTGCAGGAGCCACTCCGGTTCGTCCTTCTTCGCCGAGATCAGGCGCACGACGTCCTCGTCGAGGCCTTTCGGTGCCAGGTCGGTGTCGAGATCGCTGTGGAATCCGAACGCGTACTCCCGCGCGACCAGTTCGTCGACCATGTCGGACATCTCGTGCTCCTCCCTCGCAGTCGGCTTTCTCACACTCTATGCTAGAAATATTCCGAACGTGTCCGATGGGAGCAACACGATGCGAGACCGACCGCGACCGGCGCCGAGCCGCGATCTGGACACCCACGAGCAGATCGCCGAGATGGTCCGACAGTTCTACGCCGACGTCGCCCAGGACGACCTGCTCGGTCCGATGTTCAACGAGGTCGCGCGCGTCGACTGGTCCGAGCATCTGCCCAAGCTGACCGATTTCTGGTGCCGCGCGCTGCTCGGCATGACCGGCTATCAGGGCAACCCGTTTCGCGCCCACCTACTCGTCCATGCCCAGCGGGCGTTCACCCCGGCGCACTTCGAACGGTGGTTGACCCTGTTTCACGAGACCCTCGACCTCGGCTGGATCGGGCCGAACGCACAACGGGCTCACGACCTCGCCGACAACGTCGCTCGAGTCCACAGCCGCCAGCTCCTGGGACAGGCGATCGCGGTCGCTCCGAGCGCGGGGTCATGACGAGGACGGCCATGAACGGCCCGGCACCGAGGTCGAGCGCGACCGACGGCGCGGCCGTCCGCGCAGAAGCACGCGGAGCCGCCGGACGGGTGGCGGAGGTGCATGCCCAGACCCGTCGCGGGCTCGTCGTGACGGCGGCGTTCGCCGCCGCCGGGGTCGTGACCGCCATCACGGGCGTCGGTCGCGACTGGTGGCTGCCGCTGCATCTCTTCGTTGCCGGCGGGTTGCTCAGCGCGATCTCCGCCGTCACGCAGATGCTGGCCGTCACCTGGTCGGCCGCTGCCGCCCCCCGGGCGACGGTGGTTGCGACCCAGCGATGGCTCCTCGCCGCCGGAACCATCGGGTTGGTCACCGGTCGTGAAACCGACCGGACGTGGATGTTCACCGCAGGCGGGGTGGCGGTGGTCGGGGCGATGCTCGGCCTGGCGGCGATCCTCCTCGGCATCCGACGAGCGGCGGTCACCCCACGATTCGCGCCGGCGATCGAGGCCTATGTCGCCGCCGTCGTCGCCGGTGCCGCCGGGATGACGATCGGGATCTTCCTCGGCGCCGGACGAGGCGGGTCGAAGTTCGTCGAACTCCGCGACGTCCATCTGACGCTCAACCTGTTCGGGCTCGTCGGGCTGGTCGTGGCCGGCACGCTGCCCTTCTTCGCCGCCACCCAGGTGCGCACCAAGATGTCGCCGTACGCCACACCGAACGTGATGCGGACGACGTCCGCGGTACTCACGGCCGCGACCGGTATCACCGCGGTCGGCCATCTCACCGCTCGACCGGGCATCGCCGCAGCCGGACTCTCGGCGTACGCGCTGGGACTGCTCGCCGTCGGCGCGATCCTGCCGATCTACGCCCGCAGCCGCCTGTCGTGGGCCGGACCCCGGCTCCTGCAGCTGACCGCCGGGCTCGTCTGGTGGGCAGCGATGACGGTGGGCCTGGCCGTCACCACCCTCCGCGAGGCCAGCGACCGAGCGGTCCTCCAGACCCTCGTGATCGGTGGATTCGCGCAGATCCTCATCGCATCGCTCGCCTACCTCGGCCCCGTCCTGCGCGGCGGCGGGCACCGTCAACTGACCGCCGGATTCACCATCACGCGCTCGTGGGTGTCGCTGGCCGCCGGCAACGCGGCGGCGCTCGCCGCCCTCGCCGGCCGCGACCGGATCCTCGTCCTCGTGCTGGCGATCTGGCTCGCCGACCTCGTGCTCCGCACCGGGCGGCTGCTGGGCTCCTCGAGGGGCGGGGCGCGTGTCTGAGCACCACCACCCACGGCGCGGGCAACTCCTGCTGCGGACGGGGCCGATCCGGACCAACCGGCCTGCTCGCCCGCCGCACCGTGGAGATCAGTCGGACGAACCCCGGGAGGCACCATGACACTCCACGCCATCAGCCATCGCGAGGCCCGTGCGGCGGGACCCGGCGATCGGTCCACCCTGCGGGCAGTGGCCATGCCGACCGAGCACGGTGGGTGGAGCCTGACCCTGGAGCCGGTCGTGCTCGGCCTGTTGGTGGCATGGTCATGGCCCGGACTGGCGATCGGTGCGGCTGCGATGCTGGCGTTCCTGGCGCGGACGCCGCTCAAGCTGGTGCTCGTCGACCGGTGGCGCGGACGCTGGCTGCCACGGACTTCGGTGGCCGCTCGTGTCGCGACCGTGCAAATCCTCGCCCTCGCAGCGCTCGTCGTCCTCGCGACGTTCGATGCCGACTCGAGGTTCTGGTGGCCGTTGCTCGCTGCCGCGCCCTTGGTGACCATCGAGTTGTGGTTCGACATGCGCAGCCGCAGCCGGCGGCTCCTGCCCGAGCTCGCCGGAACCGTCGGCATCGGGTCGGTCGCCGCGATGATCGCACTGGCCGACGGCGCCGATGCCACGCTGGCGTTGGGGCTGTGGGCCGTCGTCGCGGCGCGCGCGTCCGCGGCCATCCCCTACGCACGTACACAGGTCTTCCGCGCCCGCCATCGCCCTCACCGGCTCTGGCACAGCGATCTCGCCCAGATCGTCGCGGTGGCAGCCGTCGCGGTCGCGTGGCTGCCCGGAGCCGCGCCGATCGCGTCCCTGGTCGCGATCGCCGCCGTCGCGACGTTCAACATCGGAGCCGTGCGTGCAGCACCCCGCCCGGCCAAGATCGTCGGGCTGCAGCAGATGCTCTTCGGCATCGCCGTGATCGTCGTCACCGCCATCGCCGTGCCCACGTGAACCAATCGAGTCGTCTCCGGATCCGAGCCGGAGAGGGGGTCTGACATGTCCGACTACTACATCGCCTTGAGCCTGCACGTTCTCGGGGCCACCATCTGGGCGGGAGGGCACCTCGTGCTCGCCGTCACGATCCTGCCCGATGCACTCCGCAAGAAGCGTGCTGCGACGGTCAGCGAGTTCGAGCGGCGGTTCGAGCGGATCGGCCTCCCCGCGCTCGCCGTTCAGATCCTCACCGGACTCTGGCTCGCCGAGAACCTCCTCGGATCACCGGACAACTGGTTCGGCTCCAGCGGCATCGCCAGAACCGTCCAGGTCAAGCTCGGCCTCCTCGCCATCACGGCGGCGCTCGCCATCCACGCCCGGTTTCGGGTCATCCCCAAGCTCACCGACGACACCCTGCCGACGCTCGCCTGGCACATCCGGATCGTCACCCTCGCCGCGGTCGGTTTCGTCCTTGCCGGTGCCAGCATCCGGTTCGGCGGCTATCCGGTCTTCGAGCGCTGACGGTACACGGTGGCGCCCGAGCTACGAGACGAGCGAGGCGGTGGCGCGGACCGCTGTGTAGACGGCCACGGCGACGAGGAGGGCGGCGAACCATCGCAGGCTTCGCCGAGGATCGAGACGATCGGCGACGCGGCCGCCGGCCAGGACTCCGGCGATGGCGGAGATCACGAACGGCAACGTGATGCCCCAGTCGATCGACGTGGTCGCCAGCCGTGTGCTCAAGGCCACGGCTGCGTTGATCGCGATCACCAACAGCGAGGTTCCGATCGCCTCGGGCATCGGCAGCTTGAGGACGAGGGTGAGGGCGGGGACGATGACGAAGCCCCCTCCGACGCCGAAGAGGCCGGTCAGGAAGCCGACGGCGGTCCCAGCCGCCAACACGGTGAGCACGGAGCGGACGTCCACACGGCGCCTCACGGACATCGCCGCAGCGGACAGGGTCGATGGTGCCTCGGCGGAGCCCTGCCGGAGGGCGGTGGCCTCGCCGACCTTGGTGCAGGTCGGGCAACCGGTCAACATCCGCCACGCCGCGACGCACACGAGCCCGGCGAACGACAGCAGCAGGACGTCGGGGTCGATCCGTTGGTTGAGCGCTGATCCGGCGAGTGATCCGCCAATGCCGGTGAGCCCGAACACCACGCCCGTGCCGACGCGCACTCGACCGGCGCGCCAGTGCGATGCCATACCGACGAGCGATGCGATCCCCACGAGGATGAGGCTCGTCGTGGTGGCGCTTCGAGCCGGTTGACCGGCGGCGTAGACGAGGACCGGAACGGCGAGGATCGAGCCGCCGCCGCCGAGGGCGCCGAGCGACACACCGATCAGGAACCCGAGCGGCGATGTCAGGAGCGCGCGCAGGTTCACGGGAGGTCGACCTCGTCGCGTCGACCATGCCGAGCTCTGGCGTCCATCGCGATGCGCCCGGCGGTGTCGCTCATGGCTGTGGCTCTGTCGCCTGGCTCATCAGCGATGAACGACCTGTGTCCAGGCCCCGTAGCCGCCGACGATGTCGCTCACGTCGGAGAAGCCGTTCGCGCGCAGCAGCGACGCCGCAACCGACGACCGGTACCCGCCCGCGCAGTAGACGACGGTGGGGCGCTCGGGGTCGAGCTCGGCCAGCCGCCCTGGGAGCTGTCCCACCGGGATGTTGATCGCTCCGCGTATGGATCCGAGGGCGTACTCGCCGGGGTTCCGGACGTCGACCAGCTGAAGCTCGCTCAGCTCCTCCTGGCGCTGTTCCAGCTCGACCGGCGTGAGCCGTGATGCCACGTCGACGCGATCCTGGTGGGTCTGGAGGACCTCGAACGGGCGGTCGACATGGCCGAGAACCCGGTCGAAGCCGATGCGGCCGAGTCGATTCTTCGCCTCGAGCTCGGTTCCTGGCTCGACGAACAGAACGATGTCGATGTCGGACGGGACGACCGAACCGGCGAACTCGGCGTAGCGCCCCTCGAGACCGACGTTGACCGCGCCGTGCAGATGGCCGCGAGCGAACTCGACGGGGTCGCGGCCGTCGATGAGAAGGGCGCCGTTCGCCATGGCCGCTTGCACCTCGTCCCAGTTCATCGGGATCGGGAGTGCGGTCTCGTCCATCAACGCTCGATGCTGCTTGTTGAGTGCGGCGTCGTGCGCGAAGTAGCCCGGAGCCGGCGGCTGCCCTTCCGTCACCAGTTCGACGAAGGTCGTCTGGTCCGGTGCCAAGAGGGCGTAGTTCTCGTGCCGTTGCGCGCCGATGGTGGAGGTCAGCTCGGTCGAGAGGTTCTTGCCGCACGCCGAGCCGGCCCCGTGCGCAGGAAACACGCGTGTCGAGTCGGGCAGGGACAGCAGTTGGCGATGGAGCGAGTCGTAGAGCTTCGTCGCCAACTCCTCCCGGCTGACGCCCACCGAGGCGAGCAGATCAGGTCGGCCGACGTCACCGATGAACAACGTGTCCCCGGTGAGCACTCCGTAGGGGGCTTCGTCGCCGTCGTGCTCCCAGACGACGATGCTCATCGACTCGGGGGTGTGCCCGGGCGTGTGCCGGATCTCGAGCACCACCTCCCCCAGCGAGATCCGTTCGCCGTCAGCGAGCTTGCGGATCTCGTACTCCGGCTCCGCAACGGCGGACAGACCGATCGCCGCGCCGGTCTGCGCAGCGAGCTCGAGGTGACCGGACAGGAAGTCGGCGTGGAAGTGCGTCTCGAGCACGAGCTCGATGGTCAGGCCGTGAGCGGCGGCGTCGGAGAGGTACCCGGAGATGTCGCGCTGCGGGTCGACGACCACGGCCCGGCCGGTGGACTCATCCCCGATCAGGTACGAGGCGTGCGACAGGCAGTCGAGGTAGTACTGGTTGAAGATCATCGTCAGCGCTCCGATCGGGTGGTTGCTTCGGCGGTTGTGAGGCGGTCGAGCACGTCCAGCATGTCGCAACTGGCGCCCCGGTTGTAGGGGAGCTTGGCGAGCATGCTCGCCATCCCGCAGGTGTTGGTGACGGCGGAGAACACGAGGCCGGCGCCGATGAGCCCGGCGAGGAAGCGCACCGGCGCGAGCCAGATGCTCCCCACGACGCTCGCGGCGACCAGTCCCCCGGCGACGAGGCGCACCTGGCGGTCCATGGCCCAGCGCGTCTGGTTGGTCCGCGCCACGTGGCCGCCCGACGCGGTCCAGGCGTTGATGCCGCCGTGGAGCAGGCGTAGGTTCGATTTGCCCGCAGCCACCAGCTGCTCGAGCGCCTTGGTCGCCCGGGCTCCGGATTGGCACACGAGCACGACGTTGTGGTCCAGCCCGGCCAGATCCGCGACGTGCTCGTCGAGCAGGTCGAGCGGCACGTTGTAGGACCCTTCGATGTGACCCGTCTCGAACTCACCGGGCGATCGCACATCGATCACGTGCACAGCAGGGTCCTCGGCCCGCATGCGCTCGAGCTCGTGGATGTCGATGGTGGCGGTCCGGGAGAGTCGGGTGTCGGTGGTGGTCATGCAGGCGCTCCTGAACTGTGTTGGTGTTGTTGGTGTTGTTGGTGTTGGTGGTGGTGTTGTTGTTTGGCGGTAGCGGTGGACGTGACGATCGCGAGGTCAGCGTCGCTGTCTGGTCGCTTCCCAGATACCCCGGGGGGCATGTGACAACGTATCGACCACATCCTGAATTTGCTACCCCGGGGGGTATGCAAGACGCATGATCGCAGGCATACTTGAGTACCGCCCGGGGTATCCCGACCAGTGATGAGGAGCCGTACATGGAGCTGCCCGACGAGACCGTTGCCGACCTCTTGCGCCGCCTCCGACGCATCGAGGGCCAGGTGCGAGGAATTCAGTCCATGCTGTCCGAGCAGCGCGAGTGCGCCGATGTCGTGACCCAGATCGCCGCGGCGTCGAAGGCGCTCGAACAGGTCGGGTTCAAGCTGGTGGCCGCCGGCCTCACCTACTGCCTGGCTCATCCCCGCGAGGCTGCCGCAGCCGGTTACGACCTCGACCGCGTCGAGAAGATGTTCATGAAGGTCGGATGATCAGCGTTCGCATCGTCGAAACGCCGGGCCTCGGGGACCGGACCTATCTCGTGACCGACGGCGCCGTCGCCGTCGTCATCGATCCCCAGCGCGACTTCGACCGCGTGCTGGACGTGGCCGGCGACGTGCCGATCACCCACGTGTTCGAGACGCACATTCACAACGACTACGTCACGGGCGGGCTGGCACTCGCCCACCACTGCGGCGCCACCTACGTTCTCAACGCCGACGACCCGGTTCGCTTCGAGCGCTACGGCATTCGCGACGGCGAGCGCATCGCCACCGGATCGTTCACGGTCACGGCGATCCACACCCCCGGCCACACGCCGACGCACCTGTCCTACGTCGTCGCCGTCGGCGACGAGCAGATCGCCGTCTTCACCGGCGGGTCCCTGCTCTTCGGCGCGATGGGCCGCACCGACCTGGTGGATCCGGCCCGGACCGATGAGCTCACCCGGGCGCAGTACCGGTCCGCCCACCGGCTCGCCGATCAGCTTCCAGATGCGACCGAGGTCTATCCGACGCATGGATTCGGCAGCTTCTGCTCGGCGACGGAGACGAAGGGCACGCAGTCGACCATCGCTCAGGAGAAGCGGCAGAACAACGCGCTCACCACGACCGAGGACGCATTCGTCACCGAACTGACGGCGGGGCTCACCGCCTACCCGCGGTACTACGCGCAGATGGGCCCGCTCAATCTCGCGGGGCCTGGCGAGGCCGATCTCTCGATGCCGCAACCCGTCGATCCGCACGTGCTGCAGCACCGGCTCGAGCACGGCGACTGGGTCGTCGATCTGCGATCCCGGCGCGCCTACGCTGCGGGCCACGTGCCCGGCACCGTGTCGATCGAGCTCGCCGACCCGTTCGCGACGTACCTCGGCTGGACGGTTCCCTGGGGCGCTCCCCTCACGCTCATCGGCGACACCGCCGAGCAGGTCAGCGACGCCCGCCGCCAACTCGTGCGCATCGGCATCGACCAGCTCGACGGCGCAGCGGTCGGCGAGCCGCACCATCTCACCCCGGACGGCACGGTCACGACCTACCGCCGGGCCACATTCGCCGAGCTGGCGGCGGAGCGCTCACACCGTCCGCACGACATCGTCGTCCTCGACGTGCGCCGGGCCGACGAGTGGGACTCGGGACACCTCGACGGTGCCGTGCACATCCCGTTCTACGAACTGCGAGGGCGCGAGCACGAGGTCCGGGACGGCGAGGTGTGGGTCCATTGCGTCTCGGGGTACCGCGCGTCGATCGGCGCGTCTCTGATGGACCGAGCCGGGCGCGCGGTCGTCCACATCGACGACGATTGGGACCACGCGGCCGACGCCGGCCTCGACATCGTCGCTGATTGACCCAGCCCGCGGGAACCGTACAGATGGCGGATCAGCGTCAGCCGTCGAGAAGCTCGTCGGCGAGTTCGGCGAGGAGTCGCTTTGCGTCGCGGAGCGCGCGGCGGCCGGCCGGGGTGATCCGGTACACGCGTCGAGTCCGACCGTCGACCACCTTGTTGGCTGAACGCAACAGGCCCTCTGCCTCCATGCGGTGAAGTGTCGGGTAGAGGGTGCCGGGACTGATCGAGTAGCCGTGCTCGGCCAGCTCCGCCGCCATCCAGGCCCCGTGCACACCGCCGTCGGCGGCATGGTGAAGCACGTGCAAGCGAACGGCGCCACGGACGAACTCACGCATGCCCGCAACCTAACGTCCACGATTCCGTGGGCCCATGGACTTCTCACGTCTGCTATCGGAATTCGATATCGGAAGTAGAGTCCGGTCGATGGCACAGTCACCCGATCCCATCGGCGACACTGCCCCTCCGAGCCGCCTCGAGCGCCGGCTCGGACTGCTCGATGCCGTCGTGATCGGGCTCGGGGCGATGATCGGCGCCGGCGTGTTCGCGGCCATTGGGCCCGCAGCACGGGCCGCCGGCACCGGACTGTTGGTCGGGCTCGGGATCGCCGCCGTCGTCGCCTACTGCAACGCCACGTCCTCTGCGCAGCTCGCCGCCATCTACCCACAGTCCGGTGGCACCTACGTCTATGGTCGTGAACGACTCGGACCGTTCTGGGGCTACCTCGCCGGGTGGGGCTTCGTCGTCGGCAAGACCGCCAGCTGCGCCGCCATGGCGCTCACCGTGGGGGCGTACGCCTGGCCTGACTGGCAACGCCCGATCGCGGTGGGCGTCGTCGTCGCGCTCACCGCCGTCAACTACCAGGGCGTGCAGAAGACCGCCTGGCTCACCCGCGTCATCGTCGTGATCGTCCTGGCAGCTCTCGCCGCCGTAGTCGTCGCCGCTCTCGGCGGCGGAACGGCGGGCGTCGGCAATCTCGACAGCGTCACCGAGGCCGGAGGGTGGACCGGGATCCTCCAGTCCGCCGGGTTGCTGTTCTTCGCGTTCGCCGGGTACGCCCGCCTCGCCACCCTCGGCGAGGAGGTCGTCGACCCCCAACGCACGATCCCTCGTGCGATCCCGCTCGCCCTCGGGATCACGCTCGTCGTCTACACCCTGGTCGCGGTCTCCGCCCTCCTCGCCGCGGGGCCCGACGCGCTCGCCGCGTCGAACGCCCCGCTCGACACCGCCGTGCGAGCGGGCGACCTCGAAGCTCTGTCACCGGTCGTGCGCGTCGGCGGCACCATCGCCGCGCTCGGCGTGCTGCTGTCGCTCATCGTCGGCGTCAGCCGGACCACCTTCGCCATGGCTGCCAACGGCGAGATGCCACGATGGCTCGACGCCGTCCACCCGCGCCACCGCGTCCCGCATCGCGCCGAGATCACCGTCGGGGCCATCGTCGCTGCGGTGGTGCTCGTCGCCGACCTGCGCGATGCGATCGGGTTCAGCTCCTTCGCCGTGCTCACCTACTACGCCGTCGCCAACGCCTCCGCCTACACCCTGCCCCCACATCAACGTCGCTGGCCGCGTGGTCTCGCCGTGCTCGGCATCATCGGATGTGTCGGCCTCGCCGTCACCCTGCCGTCGGCCAGCGTCATCGGCGGACTGATCGTGCTCGCACTGGGCGTGCTCGTGTGGATCGCGAGGCACCGGCTCCGCTCGAACTGACTCCGCCGCCGGAGCAAGGTCGAACGACCGCGCACAACACCGCGCAAGCGTGCCGGCGGCATGTGTTCGTCGTCGAGGTGCTGGCACCGTGACCGATCGCGCACGGTGGCCTGGCGTCACCGTGCTACGTCGAGCGCCGAAGTGCCGCGCTCGCCGTGACGCCGTGGATCGCCACCGACAACAGGATGACGAGAATCGCGACCGCCCAGATCTCCGCTGCCTGGTCGAACCGCTCTGCGGTGACGGCGTGCGCCAGGTAGTAGATGGTTCCCATCCCTCGAATGCCGAAGAAGGAGATCGTCAGCCGGTCGGAGCGGTCGACAGTGCTGCCGAGGAAAGCGATCAAGCCGGCAGCAGGCCTCAAGAGCAGCACGATGGCGATCGCGGCGACGGCAGCAGGGATGTCGAGGCTCCCGAGCGCTCCGTCGATCGCAGCTCCGCCGAGGAGCATGAGGAAGATGACGCTGGCGAGACGTTCCAGAGTCTCCGCGAAGTCGTGCAGCGCTTGGTGGTAATCGTGGTCCCGCTCGGATTGGCGGAGCGTGACGGCAGCGACGAACACGGCCAGGAAGCCGTAACCGTGAACGAGTTCGGTGACGCCGTAGACGATCAACGTTGCCCCGACCGAGACGAATCCTTGTCCGGTACTGGCCAGCCTGGCAGGTGACGGGGACCGGAAGGCGAGCAGAGCCACCAGTCGTCCGAGGGCCAGCCCTGCGGCGACTCCGACAGCGACCTTGATGAGCACGTCGTGGACGGCCCAGCGGGCGAACCATGCCCCGCCGGCGGCAAGTGCGATGGCCAGATTGGTGAAGGGGAACGCCAGCCCGTCGTTGAGGCCGGCCTCGGACGTCAGGGCGAACCGCACCTCATCGTCGGCGTCGTCTTCCTCGTGTTCCCCGGGACCGGCCAGTTGCACGTCGGACGCCAGCACCGGGTCGGTCGGCGCGAGGACCGCACCGAGCAGCACAGCCGCTGCGATCGGAAGGCCGAGGACGGCGCCGCCGAGTAAGGCAATGCCGCCGATCGTGAGCGGCATTGCGATGCCGAGCAGCCGCCAGGTGCTCGACCAACCCCGCCAGGAGACCGGCCGACGCAGCTTGAGGCCGGCGCCCATCAGCGAAGTGATGACGACCAGTTCGGTGAGTCGCTCGGCGAGCGTGATGTCGGAACCATCCGAGACTCGGGGGGCGTCAATGTCGATCGGTAGGGAGAACAGCGCCATGCCTGCGGCGATGTAGATCATCGGCGTCGAGATCGGTGCGTTCTCGACGATCTTTGGCAGGACGGCCGCCAGCACGACGGCGAGCCCCAAGATCGCTAGGACGAACGGATAGGTGTCCACCAGGCTGGCTGACTACTCGTCCCTCGACCGTTGGTCACGAGGTGAGCCTGGACCCCCGTCACGACGGCGCTCCCAACGCCGGCAGGACGAGTACGGGCAGCGGTGCGTGCGCCACCACATCATTGACCGCCGAGCCTGTCAACAGCCGGCGGAGCCTTCCCGTGCGATCTTGACTGAGCACGATCACGTCGACGGACGCGCGCGACGCCGCCTCCACGATCGCCTTCCAGGACTCGCCGTCCTCGGCGAGCGGCTGAGGGCCAGCGACCGCGCCGGCCTCGGTGGCCGTGATCGGCTGGACGGTTGGTTGCCCCGTGCCCCATGCCAGGTCCAGGTCGATCGAAGACCGTTCAGCCTCCATGACCAGCACTTCGCAGCCCGAGCCCAGAATCTCCAAGGTTCGGGCGGTGAGGTCGACGACCTGTGCCGGGTCCATGAGGACGAGGAGAGCGCGTGAGGTTGGGTGCATGAGCCGTCCTGTTCGGATTGTCGTGGTGATCGCCGACCAGACTTCCCGGCACGCCTACCGGCCAACCTAGCTCGCCGGGGCTCGGCCATCGTCACGAGTGCAGGTCGCGATGCAAGACGGCCGATCGGTCGCCCCGACGGCGGTCTCGGCGCTGCTCCCAACCGGGCGGCCGTCCGCCACGGATCGTCCGACCCGCTCCGTACTCAGGCTGCAGCCACTGCGGCGCCTCCTGCGGCCGTGACGATGGTGTCGGCCACGACGCCGGCCTGCGAGACGAAGAGTGCGTGGCTGGCCGGCACGTTGGTGATCTGCGCACCGGCCCGCTTGGCCATGTGCTGCAGCATCGCCTGGTCGAACGCCTTGTCCTCGCTGGCGATCACCGCCCACGTGGGCTTGTCCCGCCAGGCGGCGTGCTTCACCGGAGTGCCGAACACCGCCATGTTGATGGGCACCTGCGAATCACGCAGGAAGGCGGCGTCGGCGTCGGTGAGGTCGTGCGCGAAGCCGGCCTTGAACGCGTCCGGGTCGAGGAAGCCGAAGCCATCCTCGCCGGTGTCGATGACGAACTCGGGCGTCGCCGCGAAGCCCTCGTACTGCTGCGCCGTCGTCTCGCCCGCGTCGGGCGCCAGCGCCGACACGTAGACGAGGCCGGCAACCTTGGGGTGCACGCCCGCCTCGGTGATCACCGTTCCGCCCCACGAGTGCCCCACGAGGATGGTCGGTCCGTCCTGGAGGTCCAGCACACGCCGGGTCGCGGCGACATCGTCCTCCAGCGAAGTGAGCGGGTTTTGGACGATGGTCACCCTGAAGCCGCGAGCGGTCAGGTTGTCGTAGACGCCACGCCAACCCGACCCGTCGGCGAACGCGCCGTGCACCAGCACGACGTTGGTGATCGGTTGCTCGGTGGTGCTCATGGTTGTCCTTCCAGTCGTCTCCTCGGCTCCCACTCGGACGAGCAGCAGCCCGGACCGCGATCGTCCGTCCGATATGTAATATATCACACTCGGAATCGTCACGAGTCGCCAACGACGCCCCCGCTCTCCCGGGCAGTTCCGGGCACGCCGAGCCTACGATCCGTGCATGCCAGGCCTGATCCTCGGGCGCGCGTCGGTGCTCGGCGATGTCGCACGGCGTCTGCGCGACTCACGGCTGGTGACCATCACGGGCCCCGGCGGCATCGGCAAGACGACGGTGGCCGACGCGACCCTCCTGGCCGAGGCCCACCGCTACCCGCTCGGCTCGGCCCGCGTCGACCTGACGCTGATCGACGACGAGCGCGAGGTCGGCTCGGCGATGGCCGCACAGCTCGGCTTCGGCTCGTTCCGGGCATTGCTCGATTCGCCGACAGATCAGGCGGCGTTGGTGGTGATCGACAACTGTGAACACGTGCTCGAGGCCGCCGCAACAGCGATCGAAACCCTGCTCGCTGCGTGTGCCTCGCCAACCGTCCTGGCGACCAGCCGGTCGCCGCTCGGAATCCGAGGCGAATCGGTGGTCGTCCTCGGGCCTCTCGACCTGCCGGCGGCCGGCACCGACGAGCGGGAGTCATCAGCGGTCCAGCTGTTCCTGCGCCGAGCCACCGAGAGCGGCGCAGGCGTGGCCGATGCCGACATGGCGACTGTCGCCCGCCTGTGTGAGCTGCTCGACGGCGTGCCGCTGGCCATCGAGCTCGCGGCCGCACGGACACGCGTGCTCAGCCCGGTCGAGCTCCTCGAACGGCTCGGCGACCTCGACACGTTCCGACGCTCGCGCTCTCGCGGCGCCACCCGGCACCGCAGTCTGCGCGACACGATCGCCTGGTCGTACGCCCTGCTCGACCACGACGACCAGAGGTGTTTCGACCGGTGGTCGGTGCTGACGGGCCCGTTCACCATCGACGACGCCCATGTGGTCGGCGCTGACGGCCACACGAACGACACGCTCGATCGCCTGGACCGGCTGGTGTCCGACTCACTCCTCGCGACGTCGTCCGTCGCTGGCGTCACCCACTACCGACAGCTGGAGGTCGTGCGCGCCTACGCACGCGAGCGCCTCGTCGCCTCCGGCGAGTGGGACGCCACCTGGCAACGCTTCGTCGACCTCGTGACCGAGCGGGCGACGGCGATCGCCACCGACGCCGCCACCGCCTGGGGAGGAACGTCGCTCGCCACGACGATCAGCCGGCTCGATCAGCACCTCGCCGCCCTCCGCTGGTGTCTCGAGCACGACGATCGGCCGGCTCGATCGCTGATCCTCGTGGCGACGCTCTGGGGCGTCGTCCATCAGGCTCGGGCCGGAGAGATCGCCCCGCTCGCGGAGCTCGCGCTCGAACGATGGAACGAGCCGACGCCGCCGGTCTGGGCGGACGCCGCGGCGACGGTTGCCACGTGCCGGTACCTCGCCGGGCGGCCAGCCGACGCGATCGCGCTCGCCGAGCGGGCGTTGCCCGACTCATCGGAATCGCCCTATGCGCCGTGCACGCTGCGACGCGTGATCGCCCACTCCCTCGTCGCCATCGGGGATCTCCCGCGAGCGATCGAGCAACTGTCGTCGGCGATCGAGCTCGCCAACGAGCGCGTGCCGGCACTGGCGGCGGAGATGACGGTCAGTTGCGCCGAGCTGTCGGTGACGCTCGCCGACCGCACGCCGGACAGTCCCGCAGTGTGTGCCGAGCAGCTGGCGATCGTGCGGCGCATCGCGACGGCCGCCGAACGGGCCGGGGCGTCGGTCAACGAGATCTGGGCCCGGTCCGTCGAGGCGAGCGTGCTCACGAGGGTGGACGAGACTCAGGCACAGGCGGCGGCGCAGCGGGCACTCGATCAAGCGACTGCGGCGGCGTATCCGGCTGCCGAGTCGGTGAACCTCCACACGCTCGCCACACTCGCGCTCGGCGCCGGAGATCTCGTCGCCGCAGCGGCGTCGACGAGATCTCTGATCGACGGTCTGGTCGCCCGGGGCGCTGAGTGCGAGCTGCGCAACGGCCTGCGCCTCGCAGCCGCGCTGCTCGAACGGCACGGCGATCCGGCATGGGAGGACCTTGCCGCGACAGTCGACGACCTGCCGGTGGTGAGCTTGTTCTCGCTGCCCGGGCGGGAGCGGACCGTCCTCCCTCGCGCGCACGGCACTCCGATGGAGTTGCGCTCCGCCGTGTCCGCCGCGCGCCGGGGGCTCGATCGCGTCCGGCACGGCGAGGCCGAGCCCCTGCGGCCCGGCCGAATCGCCGTCGACGACCGCGCACCGGAGGTGAACGAGTGGTGCCCAGAGGGCGAGCTCTGGAGGCTCACGTACGCCGGCGTGACCGTGCGCGTGCCCTCGTCGAAGGGCTTGCGAACCATCGGCCGCCTCCTGGCTGCTCCGGGAACGGACATCCACTGCCTCGACCTCGCCGACGCCGGCGTGGAGGACCGGCCGACCGGCGACGTCATCGACGCCCCCGCCCGGCGGGCGTACGAGCAGCGCATCCGCGAGCTCCAGGCCGAGGTTGACGAGGCCGAGGCCGACGCCGACCTGTTCCGCGCCGAGCGCGCCCATGCCGAGCTCGACACCCTGGTCGACCATCTGACCGCGGCCGTCGGTCTCGGGGGGCGCACGCGGCGGGAACGGGACACCACCGAACGCGCCCGCTCGGCGGTCACCCAGCTCATCCGCTCGACGATCCGACGCCTCCGCGCGTCCCATCCCGGCCTCGCCGACCACCTCGACGCGTCGATCCAGACGGGTATCCACTGCCGGTACCGGCCACCGTGGCCCACCCTGTGGAGTTCCGTCGGCCCGCCCGGTTGAGGACCGCCGAACGCGTCTCCGAGTCAGCGAATTCCTGCCCAGAACTCGCGCAGGAGGGCGTTGAACTCTTCGGGCGACTCCTGGAACGGCTGATGGGCCTCCTCCTCGAGGATGACGAACCGCGCCCCGGGGATGGCATCGGCGACGAGGCGACCCAGACGCGGCGGGCAGATGATGTCCTGGCCGCCGGCGACGACCAACGTCGGCACGGCGATCCGACCGAGCCGATCGGTGGTGTCGTGGGCTCGGAACGCAGCCAACTGAGCATGGAACGAGGCCGTGGTCTGGGGATGGGCAAACGTCAGGGCCTCGTCGACCAGCATCGAGACGAGCCCTGTCTCGTGGGCCCGCTTGGAGTACACCCACACGAAGAAGGCCTCGTAGAACGCCCGCTCCGACGGGGCGCGGTCGGCCATCCACGACCAGGCGTCGGCCATGGCCAGCATCAGTGGATCTGCTGCCGCCCACGTGCCGATCAGGGTGAGGCTGTCGAGCCGTCCCGGGTGGCGGATGGCGACCTCCTGCGCCACGGCGCTGCCGCCCGAGAACCCGACGACGTGCGCTGTGTCGAGACCCAGGTCGTCGAGCACGCTGACGGCGTCCGCGGCCATCGACGCGACGGTGAGCCCTCCTGCCGGCAACTCCGACCGGCCGACCCCGCGATTGTCGAACGCGACGACCCGGTGGGTCGGCGACAGGCCGGTGAGCTGCATCTCCCACGCCTCGGCCGGATCGCCGAGCCCGGCGATCAGCAGCACCGCGTCACCTGTGCCGCGATCGTCGATCCAGATCCCGTCCCGGGTCATGCGGGTAGTGCCGCCGTGCAGCTCCGTCGTCGGGGTGCTCACGCGACGAGCCTCTCGGCGATCGCGGCGACGTGTTCGTGGTCGGTGCCACAGCACCCACCGACGACCCGCAGGTCGAGTGTGGACCCCAGCTCGCGGTAGTGCTCGGCGAGCTCGGCGGTGTCGCCGCGGTCGAGATCGTCGGCTGCGTCGAGCTCTTCGTGGCTGAGCCGCGAGGCGTTGGCCCGGACACCCTTCACACGCGCGAGCCACGCGGCATCGGTCTCGAGCGCCGCCGCGAAGTGCGTCGGGTGCGCGCAGTTGATCATGTAGTACGCCGGCGCGCCATCGGTGGCGGCATCGACCTCGCTGATCGCTCCTCCGAGCGTCTGCCCCGACGGGAGCACACCGTCGGTCTCGACGGTGAACGACACGACCACCGGCAGCCCGACGGCGACCGCCGCCCGAACGATACCGATCGCCTCAGCCGCGTAGGTCATCGTGATCGCGCTGATCATGTCGGCCCCGGCCTCGTCGAACGCCCGCGCCTGGACGCCGTGGTAGGAGGCGGCCTCTGCGGTCGACATCGTGGAGCCGACGACGTAGCCGTCACCCCGCGGGCCGATCACCCCGTTGGTCACGGCGACGAGGCCCGACCGCTCCGCGGCGAGATCGCGGACGAAGCGCACGGCGTCGCGGTTCACCGCCGCCAGGCGCAGATCGTCGTAACCGATGCGGGCGCCCCAGTCGAGGTTGGCCCGCCAAGTGGGAGTGTCGACCACGACCCCGACGCCGAGGCGGTGCGCGATGGACAGGTAGGGGGCGTAGTAGTCGGCGAGCGCCGCTCGGCCCGACTCGGAGTCGAGCAGCGGGAACGCCGCGAAGTCGGGGAGCTCGAGTCCAGCCTGGAAGACGAGTGACGTCTCGAGCCCTCCATCGGTGATGAACGGCTTGTCGCCGCTGAGCTGAGGGAGTGTCATGAGTGGTTCCTCCACGTCGGGGGATCGCGGACGCGTCGGGTGACGACATCCACCTCTTCGGCGTGAGAATCCGACTCACGACGTGAGATGCGAACTCACGACGTGGGGGTTGCGGCCCGTCGGCACGCAGTAGCGGGCGTCGGAATCAGTCGGCGACGGCAGCCGCTCCCGTGCTCAGGTAGCGATCCTCGATCTCGCCGATCCGGCAGAGCAGTTCGCTCGCCGATCCGCTGAGTTCGATGCGACTCCGGTGCATGACGTAGGCGCGGTCGCAGTAGCGCAGCGCCTTGCGAACGTGCTGCTCGACGAGCAGCACGGCGGTCCCCTGCTGACGAGCCACACGTACCACGGACTCGAGCAGGCGCCGCACGATGAGCGGCGCCAAGCCCATCGACAGCTCGTCGGCGAGAAGGACCCGCGGCTTGCGGCTCATCGCCCGGGCCAGGGTGAGCATCTGCTGTTCGCCGCCCGACAGCAGCCCGGCACGTACGCCGAGGAGGCGCTCCAGCTCCGGGAACAGGTCGAGCGCCGTCTCGGCGTCGACCCCTGCGACGCGGAGGTTGTCGAGGGCGGTCAACCCCATGAACACCGACTTCTCCTCGGTGACGAACGTCAGGCCCTGGCGCGCCCGCTTGTGCAGCGGTGCGGTCGTCGCCGCACCATCGATCAGCACCTCACCCGACAGGAGCGGGAGCTCGCCGGCCAGGGCGAGCAGCGTCGTGGTCTTGCCGGCCCCGTTGGCCCCGAGCAGGCCGACCACCTCCCCCGGCTGCACGATGACGTCCACATCGTGGATCACCGGTTGCGGCCCGTAGCCCGCCGACACCCCCCGGGCCTCCAGGGCCGGGATGCCGTCCGGCTCGATCGCGTTCATGCGTCGCCCCCGGCAACCGGCGCCAGGGCCGGTTCCTCCTCGGACTCCCCCAGGTAGGCCGCGATGACGACGGGGTCATGGCGCACCTCCTGCGGCGTGCCCGTGCTGATCGTCGTCCCGAAGTCGAGCACGACAAGGTCGTCACAGACACTCATCACGAACGACATGTCGTGCTCGACGAGGAGCACGGCGATCCCCCAGTCGTCGGCCAACCGGCGCACGAGGTGGGCCAGCTCGCCCGTCTCGACGTCGCTCAGACCGGCAGCCGGTTCGTCGAGGAGCAGCACGCTCGGCCGCGTGGCGACCGCGCGCACGATCGCCAAGAGACGGCGCTGGCCGTAGGGCAGGTCCTGCACGCGGCGCAGCAGATCGTCCTCGAGGCGGAACTCACGGATCGCCGCGACCACTTGGCCAGGGAGCTCGGGGGTCACGGGATGGATGAGGTCTCGCACGTACGACAGGCGATCGCGTGGATCCGACGCCGCGCGCAGGTTGTCGAGCACGGTCGCATCCTCGAAGAGCTCGAGCGACTGGAACGAGCGGCTCAGACCGGCCCGGGCCCGCTTGGTGGCATTGAGTCCGACCAGCTCGACGCCGTCGAGCAGCACCGACCCCGACGACACACGCGTGAAGCCGGTGACGGCATCGATCACGGACGTCTTGCCGGCACCGTTGGGCCCGATCAGACCGGTGATGCGTCCCGGGCGCACGGTGAACGACACGTCGTTGACGGCGAGCACCCCGCCGTAGCGGACGTTGAGCTCCCGCACCTCGAGCGTGCGCGGCGGGACGGGCTCGCGACGTTCGCCAGGAAGCACGACGGTCTCGGGCTCGCGCCGCTCCGTGCGGGCGAGCCGGGAGCGAACCTTGCCGGCCAGCCACTTCGCCTGATCGATCGACTCCTTGGCGATGCCGTCCTGGTTCTGCAACACGAGCAGCACCACGAGCACGCCGCCGATCAGCTGGATGTACTGGGTGATGCTGTCGAGGATCGTGTTGGTGAGCTGCGAGCCGAGCGAGCCGGGGGCGAGCGTGGACCCGAAGATGGGCCCGAGCAGGAAGCCGATGCCGCCGATGAACGACCAGGCCACGACCAGGATGGAGGTGAAGTTGGTGAACTCCGAGCCGTACAGGATCACGTCCTTGCGGAACGCCAGCATCACCCCGCCGATCGCCGCGATGCCCGCCGAGACGGCGAAGGCGTAGATCTTGGCCCCCGGCACGCTGATGCCGAGGGCCGCCGCCGCCCGCTCGTTGGTCCGCACGGCGAGCAACCGCCGGCCCGAGCGTCCCCGACGCAAGCTGGCCACCATCAAGCTCACCGCGGCGAGCACGACCATCGACACGATGGCGTAGCGACCGGGATGGTTGATCGCGTTGATGTCCCAGCCGAACAGTGACGCCTTGCCGACCTCGGTGCCGGCGAACCCACCGACCAGGTCGCCGTTGTTGAAGATCATCAACTCCATCGCCGAGCCCAGCCCCAACGTCACGATGGCGAGGTTGATGCCCCGGGCTCGCACCGCGGGGATGGCGAAGAGGGCACCGACCGGGATCGTCGCCACGACCCCGGCGACCAGGGCGAGCCAGAACGGCCAGCCGCCGGCATCGACGAGCCGTCCCGCGACCCACGCACCGAATCCGGCGAGGGCGAACTGGCCCAACGAGAGCTGCCCGGCGTACCCGGTGATCACCACGACCGATAACAGGATGAAGCCCATGGCGAACGTGGTGACGAATGCGTCCTGCCAGCGCACCGGAACGGCGAGGATGACCAGGGAGGTGACCACACACGCGACGGCGACGGCGATCGGATGGGCGCGCCCGGTGCCGACAGCCGGGAGCCGCTGGAGGAAGTAGTCGCGAAGCGGGAGCGCCTGGCCCCGCAGCAGCATCCACAGGACGATGACCGCGAAGGGCAGCGACGTGGCGACCCCCGGCGTCTTGACGTACCGGGTCAGCTCGCTCTGGCCGATGCCGATCAGCATCCCGGCGAGGAAGGCGATCGGGAACGAGCGGAACCCGGCCACGAGCGCGGTCGCCAGGGCGGCCAGCACGAGGTTCGTCATCGTCGCCACCTGCAGCTGCACGATCGGGGCGATGAGGATCGCGGCGACCCCCGCGAGGGCCGAACCGAGCGCCCAGTTGAGCGTGGCGATCCAGTCGGGCGACAGTCCGATCGCCGACGCCGCTCGCTGGTTCTCGGCGACGGCGGTCGTGGCGATGCCGAACTTCGTGTAGCGGTAGAGCCCCCACAGCCCGGCGCTGAAGACTGCGGCGATGCCGACGAGGATGAACCGGTCGAGCGAGATCGTGATCCCGAACGGCTTCAGCACCGTCACGGGGAGCTCCGAGGTGACGAACGTGATCGCCGATCCGTACCGCAACACCGCGCCGGCCTGGAGCATGATCAGCACGCCGAGCGTGGCCACGATGCGCGCCAGCGGCGACGCCCGTCTCAGGCGCCTCATGATCAGGAGGTGCGTGAGGGCGCCGAGCAGCGCGCATGCGAGGATGCCCGCCGTCCAGGCGACCGCGACGTTGTGACCGTTGCTGCGGAACTCCCACGCGATGTACGCCCCCACCATGCCGATCGCGCCGTGGCCGAAGTTGAGCACGCCCGACCCTCGGTAGATCACCATGAGTCCCTGGGAGGCCAGGGAGTAGAGCGAGCCGAGGCCGAGGCCCAGCAGCGCGAACCGGATCACTTGTTGCACGGGCCGGGAACCTCCGAACGGGTGGCCGCGATGACGACGTCCGCCGTGTCCGGCGCTCGCATCGAGCGCCGGACACGGCAGGGCCGGTTGGATCAGCCGATCGGTTCGCCGTCGATGGGGCCGGTCATGTCGTAGGCCTGGTCGTCGAGCGCGGTGAGCTCCCCGCCCGACGCCACGTCGAAGAACACGGTGCGGTTGAACACCCGCGGGAACGCGCCACCGAATCCGGTGTACGGCTGGGTGAGGTCGAGGACACCGATCATCCCGCCGGTGTCCAGCTCGGTGGTGGCGTTGGCCGCGTCGATGAACGTGTTGTTGTCGATGTCGCCGTCGATGCCTTCGACGATGATCTTGAACGCCGTGAGAGCGGCCCACGTCCCGAGACCGGCCAGGCTGTTCCAATCGAGATCGGGAGCGTCGTACTCCTCGAGCGCCGCCCGGTAGTCGTCCCACATCGGACCGGCGATGTTCGGATACGAGCCGGAGACGACCGCACCTTCGGTGAGCTCCGGGAACTGCTCGACGATCTTGCTGTTGAGGTTGCCCTGCAGGCCGTACAGGCGCTGGTTGGCGCCGGCCGCCGCCATCGCGGGGAGCCAGGCCGCCCAGTTCGAGTCCGAGATGCCGCCGGCGATGCAGTCCGAGCCCTCGGTCGCCTCGGCGACCTGGGCGCTGTAGTCCTGCGGGATCGCCGGGATCTTGACCATGCGGATCGCCTCGGGGTCGCCGCCGCCGACGGCGTAGGCGGCCTGCACCGCCGGGAACGCGACGTCACCTGCGGGGATGTCGATCACGAGGTTCACCGGGTTCTCGCACCCGTCCTGGGCCATCTTCCAGCCGAGGCCGGCTCCCATTCCCGGCAGGAGCGAGCCGAGGACGAACGAGATCGGGCTGGAGAACTCCTGGGCGACCAGCGGGCAGCACGCGCCGAACCAGGCGATGTTCGCCTCCTCCAGCACGGGGATGATGCGGCTGGCATCGAACGTGAACGAGCCGACGACTGCGACGACGCTCTCTTCGACGGCCTGACGGGCACAGTTGGCGCCCTCGTTGGGGTCGCCCTTGTTGTCGCACGTGATGACTTCGAGCGGGCGGCCGGCGACACCACCGTTGGCGTTGACCCACTGTTCGTAGACCTCCGCCGCGCCCGGGATGTTCGGGTACGGAGGCAGCTGCGTGTCAACGGGCGCCGACACCATGATCTTGATCGGGTCGCCCGACGGAGCAGCGGCGCTGCCTGCCGCCGTGTCCTCGCCTCCCGAGGTTGCTGCGGTCGTTCCGCCGGCTGCGGCCGTCAACACGGCCACGGCGGCGACCGCGACGACACTCCGCCGGCGCAGACGAGCGACGGCCTTCTTTGATACCGACATCGCTTCCCCCAATTTCTTCGTGGCCTCCCCCGAGACCCGAACGCCGGCCGAGCGGCCGTCGTACGGTCTATTTACTCCTCCGCCGCCGCCCGGCGCAACGCGGAGCGACCGCTGCGCTCGGGGCCGGACCCGGTCGAGGGGTACGTTCGCGGATGGACCGCCGCCGGCCGCTGGCTGCGGTGGCCCGCAGGGGGAACGTCAACGAAGGGGGTCACCATGACCTTGGCCCGACCGATCGAGCCGATCACCGCAAGTGACGGGGAGCTACGTGACGCGCTCGAGGTCGCCGATCTCCCCGCGCTGTTGCCGGCCCTGGCCCACGTCACCGGAGATCTCGGACTGCTGCGCGAGGAACTCCGCGTCGACGCCACGCTCATGGGTGAGGACCAGGGCGGTCTCACCCCCGAGCAGCAGGGCGCCATCCGCGCCCTCGCCCTCGAGACGCTGATCGCCTTCCGGGACGGCGGCAGCGTGGCTGCACCGATGCCGACGGGCCCCGACCTGCGGGTGATCCTGCAGTTCATGGCGGGCGGGCTGGACATCGACGACTACCTGCCGATGATGCGCGAGGAACTGGCCCTCGACTCCGACCTCCGAGCTCCCCACTGGCACAAGGACGACGTCGCCCCGGACCGGCCGTTCGAGGTGGTCGTCATCGGCGCCGGCATGTCAGGAATCGTCGCCGCCTACCGGTTGGCCGAGGCCGGGGTCTCGTATGTCGTGCTCGACAAGAACGCCGACGTCGGCGGGACGTGGCTGGAGAACAGCTACCCGGGCTGCCGGGTCGACATCCCGAACCACTACTACAGCTACTCGTTCGCGCAGCGCGCCGACTGGCCGCTCTACTACAGCCCGCGGTCGGAGCTCTACGCGTACTTCCGCCGGTGCGTCGACGAGTTCGGCATCCGCCCCAACATCCGTTTCGACACGGAGGTGTCGTCGGTCGAGTACGACGACGCGACGGCCCGCTGGACCGTGTGCACCGTCGACGCCGACGGCAACGAGCGCACCATCGAGGCCGACGCCGTCATCAGCGCCGTCGGTCAGCTCAACCGGCCCCAGCTGCCGCAGATCGAGGGTCGCGAGTCGTTTGCCGGGCCGGCGTTCCACTCGGCCCGCTGGGATCACGACGTCGACCTGTCCGGTAAGCGGGTCGGCGTCATCGGCACGGGGTGTAGCGCCGCGCAGTTCGCCCCGCTCGTCGCCGAGGAGGTCGGTCACCTCGAGATCTTCCAGCGCACGCCGAACTGGCAGTTCCCGGTGCCGCACTACCGGCACGAGGTGCCGCAGGGCTTCCAGTACCTCCTCCAGCACGTGCCGTACTACCGCCAGTGGTATCGCTTCTGGCTGTTCTGGAAGTCGGCCGAACTGCTGCGCCCGATGGCCGAAGTGGACCCCGAGTGGCCGGACATGTCGACGTCGGTCGGCGAGGGCAACGACCTGCTGCGTCAGATGCTGACCGAGGCGATGCTCCCGCAATACGAGGACCGCCCGGATCTCATCCCCAAGGTGATCCCGCAGTACCCGCCGGCGTCGAAGCGGATCATCGTCGACGACGGCTCGTGGGCCGAGATGCTGCACCGCGACAACGTCACGCTGACGACCACCGGCATCGACCGGATCGTGCCCGAAGGTGTTGTGACCGTCGACGGCGAGCTGCACGAGTTCGACGTGTTGCTCTACGGCACGGGGTTCCAACCGTCGAAGTTCCTCACGCCGATGAAGGTGGTCGGCCGCGGTGGCGTCGAGCTGCACGAACGGTGGGCGGGCGACGCCCGCGCCTACCTCGGTGTCACCGTGCCCGGGTTCCCGAACTTCTTCATGCTCTACGGGCCCAACACCAACATCGTCGTCAACGGATCGATCATCTGGTTCAGCGAGTGCGAGGTGCGCTACGTGATGGACTGCATCCGCCACGTCCTCGCGGGCCGGCACCGCGCGCTCGACGTGAGGGAGGAGGTGCACGATCGCTTCAACGAGGAGGTCGACGCCGAGAACCTGCGCATGGCGTGGGGCGTGTCGACCGTCAACTCGTGGTACAAGAGCGACAGCGGCCGCGTCGCCCAGAACTGGCCGTTCCCGCTGCTCGACTACTGGACGCGCACCCGCGAGGTCGATCCGAGCGAGTACGAGCTCCTCTGAGTCGCTTTGCCCCGAGGTGAACCCATCGACCGGATGGTGCGCAGCGGATCGAAGGTGGGTGCTCAGCTCGCGAGATGTGGGTTCTCAGCCGAGCCTTCAGTGACGAGGAGAACCACCGTGGAATCCTCGTGCAGCCTCACATGGCGTCGGAACGCACCCATCTCGCGCCGGCTGATGCCGCTCACCGCCAGCGTCGCAGCACCGCACGGCCCGGCATCGAGACCTGACGCCTTCAGCACCTCGACGGCGCGCCCGGTGGCCGCATCGTCCGTGACGAGCGCTCCGTCGACGCCCGCTGAAACGAGCGGCCACGCCAGCGTGGACATCGTCCCGCAGTTCAGCCCAGCCATCGTGGTGAAGCGCGTCGGGACGGAGACCGGTCGCCCTGCGGCCAGGCTGGCGTACACACACGCAGCGCTGTCGGGTTCGACCGACACCACGGCCGCTCCAGAAGAACGCGGCGCTCGGTGGTGCACGAGCGCTGCCTGCAGCAGCGACCCGACTCCGGTCGGAACGACGATCAGATCCGGCTGGCCCGCACCGCGTTCGCTGAGCTGCTCGTCGATCTCGGCGAACATCGTTTCGTAGCCCTCGACGATCCAGCCGGGAATCTCTTCGTAGCCGGGCCAGGCGGTGTCCTGCACCAACACGTGATCGGCCTGGCGCGCCACACGGGCAGCCAACTGCACGGCGTCGTCGTAGCTGCCTTCGACCTCGACGACGTCGGCGCCTTCCGAACGGATCGCCGCGAGTGCGGCGGGGTGCACACCGTCGGGAACGACGACGCAGGCTCGTTGCCCGAAGTGCAGCGCCCAGCGCGCGACCGCGCGTCCGTGGTTGCCGTCGGTGGCGGTCACGACGGTGATCGCAGCCGCCGTTCCGATGCGGTCGAGCAATTTGCGTATCGCCCATGAAGCCCCGAGGCCCTTGAACGCCGGAAGTCCCAAGCGGCGCGATTCGTCCTTGGCGAAGACCCGCCCGACATCGAGGCTCCGCGCGATCTGCGGCAGCTCGACGAGCGGAGTGGGTTCGTACCCCGGGAGTGCCCGGTGGAACTCGGTCGCCTCGGTGGACGGAAGCAACCCGACCCACCGGGGGTCACGGTGGTTGGCGAGCCAGGTGGAGGTCACAGACGCATTCTGCTTGCCGCAGGCTCCCGGCGGACGAGATTGGCGAGCACGCTCTCGGCGACGTCGGCGATCGAGTCGAGCTGGTCATCACTGAGCAGATCGACGAACAGCCGTCGGACCGTGGCGACATGTCCCGGCGCCGCGTCGGCGAGCTCACGTCGACCGCGCTCGGTGATCACCACGAAGGCACCCCGACGGTCGTCGTCGCATGGCTCCTTGTCGACCAGGCCGCGGCTCGTCATCCGCGCCACATGGTGTGATGCGCGACTCTTCTCCCACCCGAGCACCGCGGCGAGCTCGAACAAGCGAAGACGGCCATCCGGACGGTCCGTGAGGGCCACCAGCACCCGGTAGTCGGGATACGACAGGGCCGAGTCGGTGGCGAGCTGGCGCGCGAGCTCACCGTCGAGCCGCATCTGCATGAACTGCAGCGCGCGCCAGGCCCGCTCCTCACGTTCGGTCAACCACTCGACGCGTTCCATGCGATCAGCCTAGTTGGGAATAGATGACACGTCCACTATGTTAGGTGACATATCCACTACTCCAGAGGAGCACACCGACCATGAGCACCACCACCACCGCCACCCCCGCCACCGCACCCGCCGGCACCTACGTCATCGATCCGACCCACAGCCGGATCGGGTTCGTCGCCCGCCACGCCATGGTCACCAAGGTCCGCGGCTCGTTCAACCAGTTCGACGGCTCCGGCCACTTCGACACCGCCAACCCGGCCAACTCGAGCGTGCAGCTGACCATCCAGGCCGCCAGCATCGACACCCGAAACGCCGACCGCGACGCCCACCTCCGCACCAACGACTTCTTCGACATGGACACGTACCCCGAGATCACGTTCGTGTCGACCGCCGTCGAGCAGACCGACGACGACGAGTTCAAGGTGACCGGCGACCTGACCATCAAGGGCGTCACCAAGCCCGTCACCGTCGAGTTCGAATACAACGGCACGGCCGTCGACCCGTACGGCAACACTCGCATCGGCCTCGAAGGAACGACCACGGTCAACCGCAAGGACTGGGGCATCACCTGGAACGCCGCCCTCGAAGCCGGCGGGGTGCTCGTCGGCGAGAAGGTCACCCTCGAGTTCGAGGTCTCCGCCGTCCACCAGCCTGACGCCGCCTGACCTTCTCCCTGGCTGGAGCGGGCCAAGCCGGCATCGAGTTCGAGACAGCTGACCCCGTCACTCGGCGGCACGCCCGCATGACTCGCCGAGCTCGTCGGTTCGTCGGCCCGCGGGCGCTCGTCAGCCCACGTCGGCGAGTTGCCGGTTGAGGTAGCGAAGCTTGTCCGGATTCATGATCCAGTGGATCTCGCGGATCAGGTCGCCCCGGACGTCGAGGGCGAGCACCGCGGACTGACGGCCGAACCGAAGGGTGACGGCGCCAAGTCCGTTGACGTCGACGCGACGGATGCCGGTGATCGGCAGGCGCCGTCGGAGACCATTGACGTATTGGACGACGCGCTCGGCACCGACGACGGGATGGCGAGCGGCATGAACCCGTCCGCCACCATCGCTGTAGCTCGCGACGTCCGCAGCGAGGAGATCCTGCACCTCGGCGAGGTCACCGTTCTCCAGTGCCGTGAGGAACCGGTCGAGGACGTCGTCGTGCACGGCGCGCGCGGAGGGAGCGCCGTCACGATCGAGGTGGCGCCGGGCCCGGCGAAGGTGTTGGCGTGCGCCGACCTCGTTGATCCCGAGGATCTCGGCGACCTCGGCGTGGCTCATGCCGAAGGCCTCGTGGAGCACGAGCACCGCCCGTTCCGGAGGTGTCAGCGCTTCCATCATGCGCAACGTCGCCAGCGACACGCTGTCACGTCGTTCCACGGTGTCGAGCGGCCCGAGTCGGTTGCCGTCCGTCAACAGCGGCTCGGGGAGCCACTCCCCCACGTAGGTTTCACGCTTTGCGCGTGCCGAGCGAAGCTGATCGATCGCCAAGCGGGTCACGATCGTCGTCAGGAAGGCCATCGGCTCTCGTACCTGCTCGCGATCCACCGCCATCCACCGGATCATCGCCTCGGCCACGACGTCCTCGGCGTCCCAGGCGCTGCCGAGGATGCGATAGGCGATGCCGAGCAGCCGGGGTCGGTACTCGTTGAAGTCTCGGGCGAGCGTGTCGGGATGCATCGGGACGGGATGGTCGCGAGGGCCGGGCTGGTGACGCCGGGCGACGCGTGGGGAGACGGTCGCACCGAGTCCAGACTGTGGACGGGGTGCTGTCAAGGCGACGTCCGTCCGGCTGCTCACGTCGTCTCCCTGCGGTCGTCGAGCGGCAACACGTCACCCCTACTGCGACGGGTCGCGGCGACGACCGCCGGCCACCCCTGACGTGCGCTCGTGAATCGAGGGTGCCATCCCGTCAGGGCGGTCAACAACTGGCTGCTCACCCGCAACGACCTCGACATCATGGACAGATCGGCGGGCAGCCCATCGCCGGCACTCAGACGCAACGCGCCGATCCCGAGCGCAGCCGCCAGCGCATCCGCGTGCTCGGCTCTCGTCAGCGGATGGTCCTCGGCCACGTTGTACACACCGCTCGGCGCTCGCAGCGCGGCGACCACGGCAGACGCCGCGTCGTCGGTGGTCACCGACGGCCAGTACGCGTCGGCGGGTCCGGGAACGGCGAACACGCCATGAGAGGCAGCGTCGATCGTCTCGATCGTGTGGGCACTGTCGAAGCCGTAGAACGTGCCGAAGCGAAGGGCGACGCCAACGGCGCCGTGTTGCGCGAAGCGCGCCGCCTCGGCCTCGGCGGCGAGCGCCGGCTCGGTGATGTCCGTCGGGTCGAGCGGCGCCGACTCGTCGAGATACCGGTCACCGCCGTCGGCGTACAACAACGAGATCGACTCCTGGATGTAGCGCGGCACGCCGGACGCGAGCGCCGCGTCGACGAGGTTCCGGGCACCCTCGCGTCGTATGCGGTGGTTCTCGCTCCACGCCGCGGCGTCAGCCGACCGCTCGCCCGATGGAACGGCTGTGGCCAGGTTCACCACGACGTGATGACCGGCGACGGCTGCGGCCAGGGCCTCCCGAACGAACAGGCTCACGTGCACCGGCGTCGCGCCGGCGGAGCGCACTGCATCGGCCTTGGCCGGCGTCCGAGCGACCGCGGTGACCTCCACACCGTCGCCGACCAACTGCGCCACCACGCGCCGACCCACGACTCCGGTCGCGCCGACCACGAACATCTTCATCTGAGCTGGCTCCTTCCTCACCCGGCCCTCGACAAATGCGACGGCCCGCTCGCCGAACCTGACGACACAGCACTCTCAGACGTGACACCCATCCCGCCGCGCTGCTCGCCGGACGTCAGTCTCTCGCCGTCGAGGTAGCGGGCCCTCGCTCGCGGCGAGGGTGGTCTCGGCAGACCTAGTGCCGTGGCCATGAACGGTCGCCTCGTCCACGGCGAGTCGGGGGCGTCGCTGGCAAGGCGCGGCGACGAAGTGCCTGCCTTGTCCAACCACGAGGAGCAGCAACGCAGCCAGCGGCGTCATCCGGCCGTCGTGGCGTGCGAACGTTTGTGGTCACGGCACTAGTTCTGCAGAACCAGGGGTTGAACCCGCCCCTTCACGCAGGCTCGGCGCGCTGGTTGGTTGGAGTCGAGATCCTCCCCCGACGAATTGGAGAGCCGACATGACGACCACCATGCAGACAGCTGTCGTTGCCGAGGCGAACGCACCATGGGTACTCGAGCAACGGCCGGTCCCGGAACTCGGCCCCGACGACGTGCTCGTCAAGATCCAATGCCTGTGGCATGTGCGGAACCGATCTGTGGCTGGCCCAGGGCGCCCTCTCGTTCCGGCCCTTCCCGCTGGTGCTCGGCCACGAAGGTGCCGGCGAGGTCGTCGCCGTCGGCGAGGGCGTGACCAAGCGCAAGGTCGGCGACCGGGTCGGTGTGTTCATGATGCGGAAGGCCGACGGCGTGTGCGACTTCTGCCACGAGGAGCACACCAACAGCTTCGTGACCGCAGCGAACTGCGCGAACCCGAAGCTGACCGGCGTGACCGTCGACGGCGCCTTCTCGGAGTACATCGCCGTCGACGTGGGTGGCACCGTGCTCCTCCCCGACGGTGTGCCTTACGAAGGCGCCGCGCCGATCCTGTGCTCGGGCTACACGGTGTGGGCGGCGATCCGGCGGGCTGCACCCAAGCCCCGCGCCCGCATCGGCGTGGTCGGCATCGGAGCCCTCGGCCACCTGGCGATCCAGTACGCCAAGGCGGCGGGACTCCATGTCGTGGCGATCACCAAGTCGACCGACAAGCACGACCTGGTGCGCGAGCTCGGAGCCCACGACGTCGTCACCGACGGAGCCGAGCTCAAGGCGGCGGGCGAGGTGGACGTGCTGCTCCACACGAGCAGCTCCCACGAGCTCGTGCTCGACGCCATCCAGGGCGTCAAGCCGAGGGGCAAGATCATCCTCTGCGGGATCGGCTTCGACGAGATGAACCTGCCGGCCCTCGGACTGACCTCCAACAGCCTCCAGGTCATCGGGTCGGCCCACAACGGCATCGAATACCTCGTGGAGGCGCTCGAGTTCCTGGCCCGGGGCGAGGTGAAGCCGATGATCGAGGTCTTCCCGAAGGAGCAGGTCGGCGAGGCATTCGACAAGGTCGTGTCCGGGAAGACCCGCTTCAAGGCCGTGGTCACGTTCTGACGTCCACGAACCACCGAGGAGATGTCATGCCCACCATCACCATCGACGACGCCGTCGAGATCTTCTACAAGGACTGGGGGTCCGGACAGCCGATCGTGTTCCACCACGGCTGGCCCCTGAGCGCGGAGTCGCAGTTCTATCTCGACGTCGCGTCGGGCCCCTTCTACGGGTTCGACCGCGAGGGGGTCGACGCGCAGCTGGGCGTCATCTGGAACTGGTGGCGCCAAGGAATGAGCGGAGGCGCCAAGGCTCACTACGACGGCGTCGCGGCGTTCTCCGAGACCGACTTCACCGACGATCTCCGTGCGATGGGCGTGGCGACGCTGGTCATGCACGGCGACGACGACCAGGTCGTACCGAGCTCCGGCTCGGCGGAACGATCGATCGAAGTCCTCACGCAGGGGACGCTGAAGGTCTACCCCGGTCTGTCCCACGGGATGTGCGTCGTCAACGCCGAAGAGATCAACGCCGACCTGCTCGAGTTCATCCGCGACTGATGGGTCGCATGGAGCGACCCCGGCCTGCAGCGCACGTCATCGTGAGCCGTGGCCGCCGAGCGTTCCGCTGGTGGCCGGCGCCTTGCGCTGCCGCGTGCGGAGGATGCTCAGGGCCGGGATCGTGCCGCCCAAGCTGATCGCGGCGGTGATCCACCAGGTCGTCCGGAACGCGTCGCGTATCTCGTCGGACGTGCCGGTGGACGTGCTGAGCACGGCGACGGCGACCGCGACGCCGAGGGCGAGGGCGGTCTGCCTGATCATGTTGACGACGGCCGAGCCGGTCGCGAAGGACTGCGGTGGGAGTGCTGACGACGCGGTCGCCATCATCGTCGGGAGGGTCAGGCCCACCCCGATGCCAGTCAGGATCATGCCGCCGAAGATCCCCGACCAGTAGTTGGGTTCGGTCGTCGCGGCGATCGCCCACCAGGCGACGCCGACGGCGAACGCGATGCTCCCCCACGCTGCGACGACGGCGGCGCCGAATCGGGCGATCAGCGGTCCGACGGCGACGAACGACACGGGCGGCACCATCAACGGGCCGGGAGCGATGGCCAGGCCGGCCTTGAGCGCTGACCAGCCCCACACGTCTTGTTCCCAGAGGACGATCGACAGGAGCATGGCGCCCATCCCAGCGGAGAAGAACACGGCGAGGATGGAGGCGCCGGTGAACGTCGGGGCGCGGAAGAGATCCGGATCGACGAGTGGGGTCGTGCTCACCATCGTGTGCACGACGAAGCCGGCGACGAGCACGGCAGCGATCACGAGCGTCACGACGAGCCGCGCTGACGACCATCCCCACGTCCCACCCTCGACCAGGCCGAGCGTCAGGGCGCCGATGCCGACGGTTGCGAGGATCGTGCCGAGGGGGTCGGGACGCTCGATGTCGTGACCGGGGACCTCGGGAAGCCGCCGCCATCCCACGATCACCGCGGCAACGCCGATCGGCAGGTTGACGAGAAAGATCCATCGCCAATCGGCGGTGACGAGCAGCCCGCCGACCACGGGTCCCAGCGACGCTGCGACACCCCCGAGCGCCGTCCATGCGCGGACTGCGCCGGCCCGCTTGTCGGGGGCGAAGGTGGCCAGCAGCAGGCTGAGCGACGTCGGAGTGAGCAGCGCCGCGCCGGCTGCCTGCACGACTCGGAAGGCGACGAGCATCTCGATGCTCGTCGACGCCGCACACCCCGCCGAGGCGAGGGTGAAGACGGCGACACCGAGCAGGAAGGCGCGATCGCGTCGATACCTGTCGGCGAGCCGGCCGAAGAACACGAGCAGCGAGGCGTACACGATCGCGTAGGCGTTCAGGACCCACGAGAGTGCCCCGATTCCTGACGCGTCGAGGTCGCTGGCGATCTGGGGCAGGGCGACGTTGACGATGAACACGTCGATCGACGACAGCACGACGCCGGCCGACACGATCAGGAGGACTTGGTTGGGTGATGCGTCGCGGCGCGTGGGCGCCAGGGTCTGAAGGACCGTCATGTCGAGACCGCTGCTCAGCGAGCGGTGACGAGGGTCGGATAGAGCTCGCCGACGCCGCCGGAGAGCCCGGCGCGGACGAACCGCGAGATGTCGTCGGCGATGACCTCGAACTCGCCCCGCTCGATCGCGTCGACGGCGAGGCGGGCGACGTCGGCAGGGTCGGACTTCGGCGCGTCGATCCCTCGCGCCATCTCGGTGTCCATGTAGCCCACGTGCAGCCCGGTGACCCGAGTCCCCTGCGGAAGCAGCTCCTGACGAATGGAGTTGGTCATCGACCACGCCGCCGACTTGGCGGCGCAGTAGGCGCCAACCCGGGGGATGGTGAACCAGGACAGCACCGACAGGATGTTGACGACGGCGCTCTCGGACCACGCGTTCATCGCCGGCGCGTAGCGGCGGATCATGGCCAGGCTGCCGAAGACGTGGGTGTCGAACTCGACGCCGATCTGGTCGAGGTCTCCGTCGAGGAGCGTGGCGCCGGTCGACGAGCCGGCGTTGTTGACGAGGACGGAGACCGGTCCGGTGACCTCGAAGGCGGCATCGATCGAGGCCTGATCGGTCACATCGACACGGACAGGCGTGACGCCGGGATAGGTGATGGCCTCCGGGTCGCGTGCCCCGGCGTACACGGTCGCGCCGCGATCCCGGAGCTGTTGGGCGAGATGGACACCGAGGCCGCGATTGGCGCCGGTGACGAGGGCCACGGCGGAGGACAGTTGCATGAGGGTCTCCTGAGATGAGTCGGTTGGGTTTCGCAACCTACTCGCTCTGAGTTTGATATTCAAACCCAGTAGGCTTGATCCCGTGGCACGGGAGAAGGACGTCCGCGAGTGCTCGATCGCACGAACGCTCGACGTGATCGGCGATCGATGGACGGTTCTGGCGATCCGTGAGCTGATGCTCGGGAACCGGCGGTTCGATGCCATCGCCTCCAGGACCGGGGCCCCGCGCGACATCCTGACGACGCGCCTCCGCAAGCTCGAGGCGAGCGGCCTCGTGACGCGGGAGCAGTATCAGGAGCGCCCACCGCGCAGCGAGTACCAGCTCACCGACCTGGGCTGGTCACTCCAGCCCGTGCTCACCACCCTGCGCGACTGGGGCGACCGCCACCTCGCCGGGCCCGACGGCCCACCAGCCGTCTTCGTGCACTCGTGCGGCGAGGTGCTCGAGCCGACGCTCGTGTGCGCCCATTGCGGCGAAGTCCCCGACCGCAACAGCCTCACCCAGCGTGTGTAACCGCTGACCGGTCACGACGCAGGGCCGACAGCGACCGGCGCCGTGCGTCCGGTTCGGTCGCTTCGTGCCTTTCGTCGGTTGGCCTTGATGGGGTGGGCGCTCGGGTTCGCCGGTCGTCGGGTTCGGTCGCTTCGTGAGGCTCGTGGGCGACGGGCGATTCTGGAGAGCTCCGAGGGGCCG
Organism: Desertimonas flava; assembly: GCF_003426815.1. Taxonomy (GTDB): domain Bacteria; phylum Actinomycetota; class Acidimicrobiia; order Acidimicrobiales; family Ilumatobacteraceae; genus Desertimonas; species Desertimonas flava. The sequence goes on along the minus strand of NZ_QKYK01000002.1, from coordinate 391 downwards.
TCTTGCTGGTCGTTGTGTGTCGGGTTCGGTCGTTGTGTCGCTCTCGCCGGTTGGCCTTGATGGGGTGGGTGTTCGGTTCGCCGGTACTCGGGTTCGGGTCGGCGGTGGCCGACTGGCTGCGAAGGTGAGCGGGTTCTGGCGAGTTCCGACGGGTCGTCGTGCGGTTCACCGGTACTCGGGTTCGGTCGCTCGGTGGCGTTCGCCGGTTGGCCTTGATGGGGTAGGTGTTCGGTTTGCCGGTGCTCGGGTTCGGGTCGGCGGTGCCGACCGGTCGGGGTTCCCCGGGAGCGACTCACCGTCGTGGGGGGTGTGGGGGCGTGTCGGGGTGGCTGGGTGGTGGTTGGTTAGGCGGTTTTGGTGTGGGTGCCGGGGTCGGCGCTGGTTCGTCGTG
>NZ_QKYK01000019.1 GCF_003426815.1 Desertimonas flava | reverse complement strand
GGCGCGGCGGTCGCCGTTGCGGCCGCAGCGGCGGGCGCCGGCTCGGCGGCGGCCTCATCGGGAGCGTCCGCGGGGGCGGCGTCGCTGGTGCCGTTGCCACCCGACGCCGGCGTCTCGTCGGCGGTGAACGGCAGGGTCTCGGCGACCACGTCGGGCTCGGGTGCGGTGGCCGGGGCAGCGCCGTCGGTGGGCGCGCTCGCCGTGGATCCCCCGGTGGTGTCGAGGATCGCGCCGATGATGTCGGACTTCTTCGTACGGGTGGTGGCTTTGAGACCGAGCGCCTTAGCGATCGCCAGCAGCTGGTCCTTATCCTTCGATTCGAGGACTGATTGTTCGAGTGCCTCAGCGGCCACGGGGTACCTCTTTGCTCTACCGACGGCCAGGGCCGGCGTGGTGTTCCCAGCGACAGTCGCTGGGCGTGTGTTGCCAGCTTGTGCACTGCTGGCGGTTCTTCCCGGTTGAGACTCCGGACGGGGGGCGAGGGGCAGGGAACTCGGGTTCGTACGCAGGGAGCGACGCCACCGGCACACCGTCGAGGAGAAGTCATCTCGTGCAGCACAAGCGCTCAATCGACGGACGCGAACGCCCGACGAATCAACGGTCGTGGAACGAGCTCGTACCTGAGTCCAGGTACGGACTCCACGATAACCACGGCGCCGACCGCTCGCAAACCCACGACGATTGGGCTATTGCCACCGATCGGTGGAATAAATCGGTGGCGGCCGGCCGCCAGCGGACCTAGATTTCCGTTCGCTTTCAGCGCGGTGGATCGAACAGGAGCAATCATGCAACACCTTCTCTCTCGTGGCGCGTCCTCGCGCCGCTACATCGGCGTGGCGATGGCGGTCGCCTCGGTCACCCTTCCGGCCGGCCTGGCGGCCGCCGGCACCGAGCCGGCGCCACCGAGCAGCGATGCCATGGCCTACTGCACGGCGCATCTCGCGCTGGAGACGGCGATGTCGTCCGGCGACCCGGCGATGATCGAGCCTGCCGTCGCGGCCGTCACCGAGGCGGCTCCCGCGGACCTCGCCGACGCGGTCGCCGCGGCGATCGACAACGCGCCGATGGACGGCCCGCCCACGCCGGAGTTCAACGCCGCGTACGGCGAGATGATCGACTACGTGAAAGCCAACTGTGGGTTCGCCGCCGTCGAGGTACTCGCCACGGAGTACGCGTTCGGCGGCCTGCCCGAGGAGTTGGCGTCCGGCCCGACCGTCGTGTCGCTGACCAACAACGGCGAGGAGATGCACGAGATCATCCTCGTCCGCAAGAACGACGGAGTGACGGCGTCGGCCGAGGAGCTGCTCGCGATGCCCGAGGAGGAGGCGTTCACCCAAGTGCAGGTCCTCGCTGTGGCGTTCGCCGCTCCCGGCGAGACGGGACACACCGTCGCCGACCTCGCACCCGGTGACTACATCGCCGTCTGCTTCATCCCCGAAGGAACCACGCCCGAGGTGCTGGAGCAGATGCTGGCGGCCGAGTCGGGGCCGTCGGAACCCCCGTCCGACGCCAGCGCCCCTGCCGGGTCGGCTCCGATGGGTGACGAGCCGGCGCCGCACTTCGTCCACGGCATGGTGCAGGAGTTCACGGTCACCGGCGACACGATCGAGGTGCCGGGGACAGCGTCGATGGACGCCCCGGCCACGACGGGCTGAGCACCGAGCCGGTCAACGCTCGGGCGGGAACCGTGTCGCGACGTAGTCCTCGACGACCGAGAGGTCGGCGGGGACCACGTCGCTGCGCTCCGGCCGGTCGAACAGGTCGGCCAGGTGGTCCGGGAGCGCCGGCGTCACGCCGGTCGCCGCAGCGACGGCATCGGGGAACTTCGCCGGATGGGCCGTCGCCATCGTGACGACCGGAAGATCGCCGGCGAGGCGGCGGGCCGCGGCGGTTCCCGTCGCCGTGTGGGGGTCGATCAGCAGCCCGCACCCCTGGTACATCCGGCGCATCTCGGCGGCGACCTCGTCGTCGTCGAAACGTGCGGCGCGGAAGCGGCCGTCGATCCACCGCTCATGGAGGTCGGCCGGCACGTCGAGGCGACCCACCTCGCGGAAGCGGATCAGCTGTTCGGCGGTCCGAGCGCCCTGACGGCCGTTCATCTCGAACAGCAGCCGCTCGAAGTTCGACGACACGAGGATGTCCATCGACGGGCTGCTGGTGGGCACGACCGGGCGCATCGACATGTCGCGGTCGTTGACGAACCGGGTGAGGATGTCGTTGGTGTTCGAGGCGACGATGAAGTCGGCGATCGGCGCCCCCATCGCCTGGGCCACCCAACCGGCGAAGATGTTGCCGAAGTTCCCGGTGGGGACGCACGCCGTGATCGGCTGCCGCAGGGCGCGGGCGGCGGTGACGTAATAGACGGTCTGGGCCATCACCCTGGCCCAGTTGATGGAGTTGACGGCAGACAGGCGCATGCGCTCCCGGAACGGGGAGTCGTTGAACATCGCCTTGACCAGGTCCTGGCAGTCGTCGAAGGTCCCCTCCACGGCCACGGCGCGCACGTTCGGCGAGTCGACGGTGGTCATCTGACGTCGCTGCACCTCGCTCGGGCCCCCGCGCGGGTAGAGGATGACGATGTCGACGCGATCGCAGTGCCGCACCGCCTCGATCGCCGCCGACCCGGTGTCGCCGCTCGTCGCGCCGACGATGGTCACCCGCTCGTCGCGGGCGGCGAGGACGTGGTCGAAGAGACGGCCGACCAGTTGCAGCGCGACGTCCTTGAACGCCAGCGTCGGGCCGTGGAACAGCTCGGCGATCCACTGGCGGTGGCCGACCTGCACCAGCGGCACGACCGCGTCGTGGCGGAACGTGCCGTAGGCGTCGGCGCACATCGCGGCGATCTCGTCGGCGGCGATGTCGTCGCCGATGAACGGCTGGATCACCGCCGCGGCGACCTCGGCGTACGTGCTGCAGGAGTCGAGCTCGTCGGCGGACGGCAGCTCCGGCCAGCGGCACGGGACGTACAGGCCGCCATCGGTGGCGAGACCGGCGAGGAGCACGTCCGAGAAGGCGAGCTCGGGTGCCGTGCCGCGAGTGGACACGTAGCGCATGGTCGACGCGCTCAGCCCACGACCCGGAGTAGCCCTGAGACGCTGCGGACCGACGGGAGATCGCGGAGGCCCTGCACCGTGGTCTGGATGGCCGACTCCTTGGCCGCGTGGGTGATGAACACCAGCCGGGCTTCGGGGCCCAGCCCTTCCTGTTCAGCCGCGCGGATGCTCACCCCGTTGGCCGCCAGGACGCCGGTGACGGCATGGAGCACGCCCGGCTCGTCGACCACCTCGAGCCCGAGCAGGTACTCCGACGTGGTCTCGTCGATGGGCCGGATCTGCGCGCGGCCGAACGAGCCGAGCGTTCCGTGGGTGCCCTTGGCGAGGTTGACGGCGGCGTCGATCACGTCACCCAGCACGGCGCTGGCCGTCGGGTTGCCGCCAGCCCCGCGGCCGTAGAACATCAACGACCCCACGGCGTCGCCCTCCACGAAGACCGCGTTGTAGCTGTCGCGGACGCTGGCGAGCGGATGGTGGTCGGGCACCATCGCCGGATGGACGCGCACGGCCACCGAACCGTTCGCCGCGTCGAGGTCGATGATGGCCAGCAGCTTGACGACGTAGCCGAGCCGGCGGGCCACCTCGATGTCGGCCACCGACACGTGGGAGATCCCCTCGTGGTACACGTGGCCGGCCACCACCTTCGATCCGGAGGCGATCGAGGCCATGATCGCCGCCTTGGCCCCGGCGTCGAAGCCCTCGACGTCGGCCGTCGGGTCACGCTCGGCGTAACCGAGCTGTTGCGCCTCGGTGAGCGCCGACTGGTACGTGGCGCCGTGATCGGTCATCTTCGTCAGGATGTAGTTGGTGGTGCCGTTGACGATGCCCATCACCCTGCGGATCGGCTCGCCGCGGAGGCTCTCACGCAACGCTCGCACGATGGGGATGCCCCCGGCGACGGCCGCCTCGAAGAGGAGGTCGACGCCGGCGCGGTCGGCTGTCTCGAACAGTTCGACGCCGACGTTGGCCAACAGCTCCTTGTTGCCGGTCACGACGGGTTTGCCCGCCGTCAGGGCGTCGCTGATCAATTCGCGTGCCGGCTCGATGCCCCCGATGACCTCGACGACGAGGTCGATGTCGGGATCGGCGACGATGTCGCCGGCGTCGTTCGTGAACAGCGACGGGTCGATGTCCAGCCCGCGGTCGCGGGAGAGGTTGCGCACGGCGATGCGCGTCACTTCGAGGTGGACACCCGTGCGCGTCTCGATCTCCTTGGCCTGCTCGCCGACCAGGCGGACGAACGCCGCGCCCACGTTGCCGCAGCCGAGCACTCCGATCCGGACGCGAGTGGGCTGGTCGTGGGGAGCGGCCGCAGCGGTCATAGCGAGACCGAGGTTAATGGCCGGGCGGATTTCTCACCGTGCCCGTTCGCGAACGGTGCCGGGCCGGGGGCTACGCGCGGTGCGAGGAGATCCAGTCGACGGCGACGTCGACGGCGTCGCGCACCGGCATCAGGCGCGCCTGGGCGCGTCCGACCCAGCCGACGGTCTCCACCCGGGCCTCGGCGATCGCCTCGCCGATGGCGTCGAAGTCCGACGGATCGTGGTCGAGTTCGCGCCACTGGACCCAGCGTCGCTCGCCGTCGACGGTGACGGAGGCGCCCTGGTCGATCCAACGCTTCCCCGGCCAGTGGGCCCGTTGCTCGGCGAGGTGCAGCGCCGAGGAGTTGGCGTGCGACACGCCGAGCAGGAGGATGCGGGCGCCGAGCTCGTAGAGCCGGCCGACGGGCGATCGTTCGCCGAACCCCGACGGCCAGGCGTGGTCGGACAGGATCGTCTCGGCCTGCGGACCGACCGCACCGAACGAGACACGCGGGTGCCAGCTCCGCATGAACCCCGGCCAGCGACGCACGCATTCGACGATGGCGCCCATCCCCTGCGTGGGCGTGAGCCGCGGATGGAACGCCGGCGTGTTGGCGCGGATCGTCGCCAACCACTCCTCGGGCAGATCGCCCGACCAGTGGCTCGGCTCGGACCACGCACCAGAGTGGGTCGGCACGACCAGCGTGCCACGGGGACCGATCACGTCGAAGAGCGCGGCGACGACCGCCTGGGCGCCGCCAACGACGAAGCCGAGCGAGCGCAGCGAGGAGTGCACGAGCACGACGTCACCCCGACCCAGCCCGAGATCCCGCAGGTCGCCGGCGATGTCGGCCTGGGTGACGGGAACGGCCGGGCGGGCTGCCGGCACGGCGGCGAGGCGGGGCGGGGCGCCCGCAGTTGCGTCAGTTCGAAGGCTGGCGGCAGTGCTTGACATCCGACCGAGAACCTACTGAAACGCCCGCCCGACGTGGCGGACCCCTCGGGAGGGTCGACGACGGGCGCGACGAGGCTCAGCGGGCGACGTCATGCAGCCGGCGCACCGCTTCGATCACGTCGTCGAACTGGCGCCGGTTGAGGATCGCGCCCTCGCGCCGGACCTCGCCGGGGTCGACGTCGAGCAGCCGGTCGACCTTGGCGTAGCTGGGACGGTGTCGACCGTCCCAGTCGCCGGTGCCGACCTCGACGTAGTCGTCGCGGGCTTTGCCCTTGGAGGTGAGGGCGACGCCCGAGAGGTCGTCGCCCCGCCGGCCGATGATGACGACGGGGCGGTCCTTGCCCAACGTCGGGTCGTCCTCGAACGGCACCCAGGTCCACACGACCTCGCCGGGGTCGGGGTCGCCGTCCAGTTGTGGGGAGTACGCGATGCGAATGCCGGACTCCACCGGCCGGGCCGTCGGGCGCTCGCGGCGCTCGACCCGTCCGGTGTTCCGCTCGCGGTTGCTGACGGTGGCGGTGGCGCGCCGGACCGCCCGACTGAGCTTGGCGATGAGACCTGCCATAGCGACCAGGGTAGGCAGACGGCGCCGCCGACGCCGCGGTTCGGGCGACCGCGGCCCGTCAGCCCAGATCGGTGGCCAGCAGGTCGTCGATCGTCTCGCGACGGACCACGGCGCGGGCCTCGCCGCCGGCGGCGAAGACCACCGGCGGGCGCGGCACCTTGTTGTAGTTCGACCCCATCGAGTGCCCGTACGCGCCGGTCACGGGAACGGCCAGGAGGTCGCCGACGGCGACGTCGGCCGGGAGCCTGGCGTCGAAGAGCAGGATGTCACCCGACTCGCAGTGCTTGCCGACGACGCGAGCGGCGTAGGGCCGCTCGGCCTCGGGTGCTCGCGGCAGGAAGGCCTCGTAGCCGCTGCCGTAGAGCACCGGCCGCGGATTGTCGCTCATCCCGCCGTCGACGGCCACGTAGGTGCGCACGCCGGGGATCGGCTTGATCGTGCCGACCTCGTAGATCGTGACGGCCGCCGAGGCCACGATGGCTCGTCCCGGTTCGACCGACACGTTCGAGGTCACCCCGGCGGCCCGGCAGCCGGCGGCCACCGCCGCCGCCCAGTCGGCGATCGTGGGGGCCTGCTCACCGGTGACGTAGGCGACGCCGAGCCCTCCGCCGACGACGAGCTCGGGCAGCTCGTAGGGGGCGGCGAACCCGGCGATCAGCTCGGCGGCCTTGGCGTAGCTGTCGGCGGCGAAGACGTTGGAGCCGATGTGGCAGTGGAGCCCGACGAGGTTCACCGATGTCGACGACGCGGCCCGCTTGGCGGCGAGCTCGGCGTCGCCGTTGCCCAGGTTGAAGCCGAACTTCGAGTCGTCCTGACCGGTGGCGATGTACTCGTGCGTGTGGGCGTGGACGCCGGGCGTGATGCGCAGCAACACGTCGGGCGCGGGGAGCCCCTCGGCGTGCAGGGCATCGAGTCGGTCGAGCTCGTCGAAGCTGTCCACCACGATGTGCCGCACCCGCTCGCTGATCGCCAGCCGCAGCTCGGCGACGCTCTTGTTGTTGCCGTGCATCGTGCACGCCGAGGCCGGCACGCCGGCCGAACGAACCACGTGGAGCTCGCCCCCACTGGCGACGTCGAGCAGCAGGCCCTCCTCGTACACGAGCCGGGCGACGGCCCGGCACAGGAAGGCCTTGGTGGCGTACACGACCCGGCCGGGACCGAACGCCTCGATGGCCTCCCGACAGCGGGTGCGGATGTGGTCGGTGTCGTAGACGAACGCGGGGGTACCGAACTCGGCGGCGATGTCGAGCAGCGAACACCCACCGATCTCGAGCGAGCCGTCGCTCGACACGGTCGCCGAATCGGGCAGGAGACCGAACGGGATGGCACCGGCGTTGTTCATGCGAAATCCGAATCTACGGCGGCCGCGCGAAACTCGCTTGGTTCGTTCTCGCCGATCGGTCATGCTGGTCTCCGTCCGCACCGCAGACTCGTCCTCACCACGTGAGCAACGAGCAACTGCCCCGACCGAAAGGAGGCCCCACGATGATCAAGACGACGTTCGCCGAGTCGACGCTCGCCATCGCCGGCGCCCCCGGAGGCGGCCACGTGTGCGGCGCTCTCGCGCTTGCTTGACGCACTGACTCTGCGCTGACCACGGCCGGACATCTCGCGCTGCGAGTCCGGCTGCGCCTGCACGCCCTCCCGACGGGACGCGGCGCGCTCGGTCGCCGGCACGCGAACCCGTTCCATCCACGGCAGCCCCGCCGACCTTCGGCGCGGTACGCCCCTCTCTCTCGACCACCCACGCATCAGGAGCATCCCATGTACCAGTCCACCCATCCAGACGTCGTCATCATGCTGGCGAAGCAGCACCACGAGGCGCTGCGTCGCGCTGCGGGCGAAGCCCGCGTCCGGCGGTCCGTACCGCCGCCGCGCATCCAGCAACGACATCGATGGCGGCGCAAGTAAGCGCCGCTCGAGGATCCCGCTACCTAGCCGCGGCTCTCTCGAGCCGCGACGGGACCAGAGAGGGCACCGTCGGCCACGGCCGACGGTGCCCTCGCCGCGTCCGGGCTACATCTGTTCGGGAGCCTCGATACCGAGCAGACCGAGGCCGTGGGCGAGCACCCGTGCGGTCAGGTCGCTCAGCGCCAGCCGGCTCAGCCGGATCTCGTCGGACTCGGCGCGCAGTACCGGGCAGTGCTCGTAGAACGCGGTGAAGTCCGACGAGAGCTCGTACAGGTAGGTGCAGAGCCGGTGTGGGCTGTACCGCTCGACCGTCTCGAGTACGGCGGCCTCGTAGCCGAGGAGACGGACGGCGAGGGCCCGCTCGGCCGGCTCCCGCACCTGCGGCGCGAGCGAACGAACCGTGGCCCGGTCGACCTCGGCGCGGCGGAACAACGAGCAGATCCGCGTGTGGGCGTACTGCAGGTAGGGCGCCGTGTTGCCGTCGAACGAGAGCATCCGGTCCCAGTCGAAGACGTAGTCCTTGATGCGGTCGGTCGACAGGTCGAAGTACTTCAGCGCCCCGATGCCGACGGCGTGCCCGATGGACTCGCGCGCGTCGCCGACCAGCTCGGGATTCTTCTCGGCGACGGCGGCGACACCGCGGGTGATCGCCTCGTCGACGACGTCGATGAAGCGAACGGGATCGCCGCTGCGGCTCTTCAGCATCTTGCGGTCGGGCCCGAGCACGTTGCCGAACGGGACGTGGACCGCCTCGGCCGGCGGGGTGAGCCAGCCCGCCATCTCACTCACAGCGAACACCATCGCCAGGTGCTGGGACTGGGGAGCGCCGACCACGTACACGAGCGTGTCGGCGCCGAGGCGCCCGGTGCGATCGGCGACGCACGCCAGGTCGCTCGTGGCGTAGGTGAAGGCGCCGGCGCTGCTGCGCACGATGAGGGGCAACGGGTCGCCGTCGCGGTTGGTGAATCCCGGCGGGAACACCACCTGGGCGCCGTCGGACTCCTGCAGCAGGCCGGCGTCGTGGAGTTGCTGGACGACCTTGGGCATGAGGTCCTCGTAGAAGCTCTCCCCCACCACGTCGTCGTTGGTGAGCAGGATGCCCAACTTGCCGTAGAGCTCCGTCCAGTAGTCCTCGCTGGCCTCGACGAGCCGGGTCCACAGGGCGATCGTCTCCGGATCGCGCTGTTGCAGCAGGACGACCCGGGCCCGGCCCCGCTCGGCGAACTCGGGGTCCTCGGCGAACCGGGTGTTGGCCGCCTTGTAGGCGTCGTCGAGGGCATGGAGGGGCAGGTGCTCGAGGTCGATCGTGCCGGCCGCAGCCTCGTCGAGCAGGTACTGGATGAGCAGGCCGAACGGCCGGCCCCAGTCGCCGATGTGGTTCTCACGGATCACGTCGTGGCCGAGGAACGTGAGCATGCGGACGACGGCGTCGCCGATCACTGTCGTGCGGAGGTGACCGATGTGCATCTCCTTGGCCACGTTGGGGGCCGAGTAGTCGACGACGATCCGGCGCGAGGCCTGGCGGGCGATGCCGAGGCGCTCGTCGGCGGCGACCGACGCCACCGTGGCGCCGAGGAAGTCGTCGTCAATCGTGAGGTTGATGAACCCCGGTCCGGCGATCTCGGCCGTGGCGACGCCGTCGAGCTCGGCGGCGGCGACGACGGCCTCGGCGACCTCGCGCGGGTTGCGGCCGAGCTGCTTGGCCAGCGGCAGCGCCCCGTTGGCCTGGGCGTCAGCGCGATCCGAGGGTCGCACCACCGGGTCGTTGCCGGCGGTACCGGCGACGGTGTCGAAGGCGGCGGCGAGACGTTCGGACAGCAGGGTGATCAGGTCGGCCATGGTGCGCTCAATTCTGGCCGGACCGCCGCCCGTTCACGCAGTGCGTTGCCCGCGCTCGCCGGTAACCTGCTTCCGCTACACCCAGCCCTCGTAGCTCAGGGGATAGAGCATCGGCCTCCGGAGCCGTGTGCGCAGGTTCGAATCCTGCCGAGGGCACCACACGTGATGTCGCGAGACATCGCCAACGGTCCGAGTCATCACGACTCGGACCGTCGTCGTTTCCGGGGTCTCGACGTCGGCGCGGCTCGTGGGGATGTTTCGAGGGCTGGATCGTGTCGGTTTTCGTCACGATCCCGCCCCCGATCACCGAATGGCACGATCGAGCCCCAGACTCTCGACGTGGTCCAGCGTCCACCCGGCCACTGACGTCGATCACCTCACCGTCGGAGCAGCAGCCGTCACCGGCGAGGCGGACCGACCTCCGGCGAGGCGCGACGGCCCCAGCCGAAGTGCCGACCCAGCGCGCTCCCCGAGGCCCACCCCGTACGCACAACTACGTTTCAGATCGACACCGGCAATGTCGACACCACGGTGCTGCTCCGACGGCCGGTCGGCCCCGTTGCGCGAGCTGCTCCCCGACCCGTGGCAGCTCTACTGGGACGGCTGAGCCGGACGCGCGGACGGAGCGGCGGCCGCCGCGAGATCCGCGCTTCGAGGACCTTCGATGCTCAGCCGCGGCACGGTCACGTGGACGAGCGGACCGATCCCGAGGGCGAACACGGCCGTGCCCACGCCGATCGCTCCGCCGAGCAGCACGCCGATCAGCAGCACGCTCAGCTCGAGACCAGTCCGCGCCGCACGGATGGAGATGCCACGGCGGCCGAGGCCGGTCATCAGGCCGTCGCGCGGGCCGGGCCCGAGGCCGGCGCCGATGTAGAGGCCGGACCCGATGGCGATCACGACCACGCCGCCGACCATCAGCCCGACGCGGACGAGGAGCGGCAGGTCGTCGGGGATCGCCGGACGCGCGACGTCGACGGTGGCTCCGATCAGCACGGCGTTGAGGATCGTGCCGAGGCCCACCCGTTCCCGCAACGGGATCCACAAGCCGAGGAGAGCGACGCCGACGAGGATGATGACGGTGCCGACCGGCATGCCGGTGAGATCGCTGACGCCGGTGTGGAAGACGTCCCAGGGTGCCGCACCGAGATCGGCGTCGATCAGCATCGCCACCCCGAGTCCGAAGATCGCGAGGCCGACGACGCAGCGCACGAGGCGATGGACGGCACGGTCCTCCGGCCAGAAGCGGTTCACGGGCGGGCAACCTACCCGTCACCCGCGCACGCTCGGATAGCCGCTCACCCACTCTGATGTCGGTACCCCCGCCCCGCCATCTGGCCCGGGTCGTCGGGAGCGGTCGCGCTGTGCTGGACTCACCCGGCATGGCCGAACGCATCGAGGTCTCCCGTGAGATCGCCGCGTCGCCCGAGGCGGTCTACGCGGCGATCTCGGACGTGACACGAATGGGCGAATGGTCGCAGGAGTGCTACGCCTGCGACTGGCACGACGGCGTCACCGGCCCGGCGGTCGGTGCGACGTTCGACGGCCACAACCGCAACGGTGAGCACCGGTGGACCACCCAGGGCAAGGTCGTCGAGGCGGATCCCGGCCGGGCATTCACGTTCGAGTGCTCGATGTTCGATGTCCACTACTCCACGTGGGGGTACCGCATCGAGCCGACGGCGACGGGATCACGAGTCACCGAGTGGAACGAGGACCTGCGACCCGAGTCGGCGCTCGAGCTCAGCAAGCAGATCTCCGGCATCGACGACCGCACCGAGCGGAACCGCCAGACGATCAGCGGCACGCTCGAACGCCTCGCTGCGGCACTCGAGTAGCCACGTCGCGCCAGGCGCGGCCGGGTCAGTCGGCGCGATCCGCGCCGGACATCGCGTTGACCCCCTCGTAGGTGCCGTACTCGGGGGCGGTGACGGTCTCGAAGGTGAGGATCGTCAGCCCACCGGGCGTCGTGCTGGCCTCGGTGACGCGCATGCCGACCGCGGGTCCCGATGCGGCGAACAGGCGGCGCCCCTCGCCGAGGACGGTCGGGGTGACGACGAGACGGATCTCGTCGATCAACCCGGCGGCCAGCAGGCTCTGCGAGAGCGTCGCCGAGCCGTGCAGCTGGAGCTCGCCGCCGGGGCGGGACTTGAGCTCGGCGACCTCGGCGACGATGTCGCCGCGCAGGATGGTGGTCGGCTGCCACGACGCCTCGACGAGCGCGGTCGACGCGACGTACTTCGGGAGCCCGTTCATCCGCTCGGTGAACGGATCGTCGGGGTCGGTGATCTGCGGCCACGCCTCGGCGAAGGCCTCGTAGGTCCGCCTACCGAACAAGAGGGCGTCGGCCCGCGACAGCCAATCGGCGGCCCGGGCGGTGAACGTCTCGTCCATGTGCGGGACCATCCACCCACCGCGGGTGAACCCACCCGTACGGTCCTCGTCCGGCGACCCGGGTCCCTGATAGACGCCGTCGAGCGTGACGAACTGCGTCAACGTGAGCTTCATCGCGCGCCCCCTTCCACGAGACGCGCCAGTTGATCGGTGACCGTGCCCCAGCCGTCGAGGAACCCGAGCTCGGCGTGACGATCTCGCGCCGCGCGGTCACCGTGGCGGACGAGCACGCGATAGTCGGTGCCGTCCGCATGCCGATGGAGGGCGATCTCGGCGGTCATCGACACCGGATCGGGCGCTGCCGGGCGCCATGAGCTGTCGACGGCGTTGGTGAACACGAGCCGCTTGCCGGCGTCGACGACGAGGAAGCAGGCATCGAGGTGGGGGACGAACGCCGTGCCGTCCTCGCTCATCGACGTGACGAACGCCCCGCCCGCCACCGGTTCGAGGCGCTCCACGCGACAGCGTGTCGGCGCCGGGAGCCACCAGGCGGCGAGCCGAGCGGGTTCCGTCCACGCCTGCCAGATCGCGTCCGGGCTGGCCCGGATGACGCGATCGAGCGTGAGATCGAGATCGGGATTCATACGTGCTCCTGTCGGGGGTCGTTGGCGTCGGTGGACGTGACGAACTGCTCGAGGCGGTCGGTCCGGCCCTCCCAGATGGCCCGTTGTTCGGCGAGCCATCCGTCGACGACGGCGAGCCGTTCGCGGTCGAGCGCGCATCGACGTACCCGGCCCTCCTTGGTCGTGTGGATCAGGCCGACCGCTTCGAGGTACCGGATGTGCTTCATGAACGACGGCAGGGTCATCGGGGAGGACCGGGCGAGATCGCCGACGCTGGCCGGACCCCGTCCGAGTTGGCCGATCACGCTGCGCCGTGTCGGGTCGGCGAGGGCGCCGAACACGTCGTCGAGTCGGGCGGCCTCGAGCGCCCCTGAATACTTTGCCACTCGGCTAAGTATAGGATCGTCCCTTACTTAGCGCAAGGGCTAACCATTTCCCACGCCAGACTGTGGGCGTGGCCGAAGGAGACTCGATCCGGCGATTGGCCGGCCGGATCAACGAGCGCCTCGCCGGGCAGGTCGTGACCCGCTGCGTCACTCGTCATCCACGACTCGTGGGTGTGGATCTCACCGGTGCGACGCTCATCGGCGCTGACGCCGTCGGCAAGCATCTCCTGATCCGCTTCGACGACGGGCGGACGCTGCGTGCCCACCTCCGGATGGACGGGGCGATGGTGGTCGGCCGTCGAGCCGACGCCTCCCCGTTCCGGCGCCGGCTCGAGTTGTCGTTCGCCAACGGCATGCTCACCGCCGTCGACGTGCCGGTGCTGGAACTGCTGTCCACCTCCGACGAGTCACGTGTCGTCGGCCACCTCGGGCCCGACGTGTGCGCCGCCGATCCACCCGACCTCGACCTCGTCGCGCTCCGTCTGACCCACGACGGCGCCGTGCCCGTGGCGGCGGCCCTGCTCGACCAGCGCAACGTGGCCGGGTTCGGCAACGTCTTCGCCGTCGAGGTGCCGTTCATCGCCGGCGTGTCGCCGAATCAACCCGTTGGCACCATCACCGGTCTCGTCGACCTGGTCGACGTCGGTGTGGCGATCATCCGCTACACGATGCAGCGAGGGCCCCGGAACACGACAGGCCGCCGGATGTCGACACCCGACCACTGGGTCTACGGCAAGCGCGGCCGGCCGTGCCCGCTGTGCGGGACACGTCTCGACGGGTGGTCCGAGGCCGACAGCCCGTGGCGCCGGGTGAGTGTGTGGTGCCCGCACTGCCAGCCGATGACCGACGAACGCACCGTCGACCGCGCCCGCATCGACCGCCTCCTCGCCCTCCACCCCGCCCGCCGCAACCTCCGCCGCCGCCCCTGACGGGATGTGCCGGGCACATCCCGTCAGGTCGCGCTTGGACCGCGCCGCGGCGGGTACGTAGGCCGGCATGAGTTCGCTGCCCCCGGGGCTGTCCGATGGCTCGCGGGGCAGCGCACCGGCGATGACCCGCCTCGTCACCCACGTCGTGGTCGCCGTCCCGGCCCGCAACGAGGAGGACCTGATCGAACGGTGCCTGGAATCGGTCGACCGGGCGGCCCGGCGCATCCACCAGCCGGTGACGGTCGTCGTGGCCGCCGACTCCTGCCGCGACGCCACCGCCGCTCGCGCCCGCCGGGCCCCCCTAGCCGCCTCACTCCAGGTCGTCGAAGGGACGTGGCGCAGTGCTGGTGGAGCCCGCAGGGCAGGCGTGGCGACGGCGCTCGGCATCATGGACACCATCGAACCCGGCGGCGTGTGGCTCGCCCACACCGACGCCGACTGCGTCGTGCCGGCCGACTGGCTGGAGCGGCAGCTCCGCCACGCCCACCGAGGCCACGACGCCGTGGCCGGGATCGTGACCCTGGACCCGGCATCGACGGATCCCGGCGTGTTCGCCGCATTCGGTGGGGTGTATGCCGCCGACGGCGCGGCCCACCGTCACGTCCACGGAGCCAACCTGGGCGTCCGGGCGGATGCGTATCTCGCAGGGGGTGGGTGGAGCCGGCGCACCGTGATCGGCGAGGACCACCGCCTCTGGCGGCGCCTGGGGGAGGTCGGAGCGATGCGGGTCCAGCCCACCGACGTCACCGTCACTACGAGCAGCCGAGCGCACGGTCGCGTGCGCGGCGGGTTCTCCGCCAACCTCCGGCGCCTCGCCGGACCGGCTCGCGCCGACATGGATATCGCCCGCGACGGGTACGCATCCGTCGTCTGCGATTGAAGGAGAACACATGCCAGCAGCACCGGCCAAGTCGGCCTCGAAGAGGTCCCCTGCGAAGAAGGCAGCGGCGAAGGAGAGCAACGTCGTGGCGTTCACGACGCCCGGCCTCGACGTCGAGGCCAGCAAGTCGGTCGTCGACATCCTCGCCGATCGGCTGGTCTCGTTGACCGACCTCACGCTGACTCTGAAGCACATCCACTGGAACGTGACCGGGCCAGGCTTCATCGCCGTGCACCAGATGCTGGACCCGCAGTACGAGGGCGTGGCGCTGATGGTCGACGCGACGGCGGAGCGCATCGCCACGCTCGGTGGCGAGCCCAACGGCTTGCCCGGCCATCTCGTCGCCACCCGGTCATGGGACGACTACTCGCTCGGCCGGGACACCGTCCAGGCCCATCTCGGGGCGCTCGATCTCGTCTACACGGGCGTCATCGATTCCCACCGCGACGCCATCGAAGCGCTCGAGGAGCTCGACCCGGTCACCCAGGATCTGGTCATCAGCCAGACGGCCACCCTCGAGCAGTACCACTGGTTCGTGCGAGCCCACCTCGAGAACTCGAGCGGCTCGCTGGTCACCAGTGACGCCACCTCCGAGACGGGCGCCGCTCGCGCGGCGCGCGGACGGCGTCGCTGATCGGTCGAACGGCAATCCCGCCGTATCGGAAAGCAGAGGTTGAAATGTCCAGCACGTTGCTCTGGATCCTCGCCGCCATCTTGGTGGTGGTCGGGATCGTCCAGCTCTTCCAGGGCCAGATCATTCTCGGCGTCGTCCTGATCGTCGCCGGATGTCTCGTCGGCCCCGGGGGCTACAGCATCTTCCGGCGCAGCGCCGAACACTGACCGGAGCGCGTGCCGGGCTCCAACGACACGCGCTCATCACACGACCTGTCCCACACAAGAAAGGCACACGACATGAGCAACATGGATCAGGCCAAAGGCCGCATCAAGCAGGCGGCCGGTGATCTCACCGACGACGACGATCTCAAGCGCGAAGGTGAGATCGACGAGAAGGGCGGCAAGGTGAAAGACGCCCTCGACTCGGCCAAGGAGAAGCTCGACGATGCCGTCGACGCGGTGAAGGACAAGTTCAAGGACCGATAGTCCCGCCCACGACGCGAACGAGGCCCGGCAGGCGACTGCCGGGCCTCGTCGCGTACGGGGTCAGCCGGTGGGCGGAACGAGCCGGGGCCAGTGGCGGAGCGACCGGCACACCGCGCCGAACTGCTTGGCGCCGCCGCGGCGCTGCACGTCTACGTAGCCGTCGTCGGGAACGACGCCGGCGGCGTCGAACAGCGGTGCTGCGCCCGGCGTGTATCCGACGAACTTGCCGTGCACGTGGGCGTGGGTGACGAACTCCTTCGCCGGCGGCTGCGTGGCGAGCAGCTCGGCCCCCGGCTCGGTGGCGAGGACCACGACGGCGTCGTAGAGCACCGACGGTCCACCGCCCAGTTTCTGGTCGGCGGGGAGCAGCTGACCGTCATCCAGGGTGGCGCCGGTGATCGTGGCGGCGATCACCTCGACGACGGCACCTTCGGCCTTGGCGGCTCGCTGCACGGCAGCGACGGCTGCGGCCGATGCGCCATCGGCGACGAGCAGGCCGATCTTGCGACCGGCGAAGCTGTCGGGAGCGTTGGCGAGGATGCTGAGGGCCGGCGAGGCCGCCAGGTCGTCACGCGGCTCGACGGCCGGCGCCGACGGAGCAGGAAGCTGCGGGAGCCCGAGCCCATCGGCGACGCCGCGGGCCAGGTCCTCGTCCACGTTGCGCAGGTTGGCCACCATGCGCTCACGGATGGCCGGGGTCTCCACCTTCGACAACTCGAACGTGAACGCCTCGATGATGTGCTGTTGCTCCAGCGGCTGCTGGCTCCGGTAGAACTGCCGCGCCTGGCTGTAGTGGTCGGCGAACGACGACGGGCGGAGGCGGCGTTTCGCCCCGCCCTCCTCGGCGGCATAGCTCGTGAAGCCGCGCACCGGGTCCTCGCGCGGACCCCGGTCGGCCCCTTCCCACGAGTTGGGCTCGTAGTTCACCCGGCCCACCGGGTTGCGCATCGCCATGTGGCCGTCCTGCTGGAACGACGCGAACGGGCACTTCGGCGCGTTGATGGGGATGTGGGTGAAGTTGGGGCTGCCGAGCCGCTTCAGCTGCGTGTCGAGGTAGGAGAAGTTCCGCCCCTGGAGGAGCGGGTCGTTCGTGAAGTCGATGCCCGGCACGATGTTCTGGGTGCAGAACGCGACCTGCTCGGTCTCGGCGAAGAAGTTGTCGACGACCCGGTCGAGGACGAGCCGGCCCACGCGCTCGACCGGCACGATCTCCTCGGGGATGATCTTGGTCGGATCGAGGATGTCGAAGTCGAAGCGGTCGGCGAAGTCGTCGTCGAACACCTGGATGCCGAGCTCCCACGACGGGAAGTCGCCCTGGCCGATCGCATCCCACAGGTCGCGACGGTGGAAGTCGGGGTCGGCCCCGTTGATCTTCACCGCCTCGTCCCACAACACCGACTGCATCCCGGCCTCGGGCTTCCAGTGGAACTTGACGAATCGCGACTTGCCCTTGGCGTTGACGAAGCGGAACGTGTGGACGCCGAAGCCCTCCATGAACCGGAACGAGCGGGGGATCGCCCGGTCCGACATCACCCACATCAGCATGTGCGTGGACTCGGGCATCAGCGACACGAAGTCCCAGAAGTTGTCGTGGGCCGACTGCGCCTGCGGGAACGCGCGATCTGGCTCCGGCTTGACGGCATGGACCATGTCGGGGAACTTGATCGGGTCCTGGATGAAGAACACCGGGATGTTGTTGCCGACGAGGTCCCAGTTGCCCTCCTGCGTGTAGAGCTTCACGGCGAAGCCGCGCACATCCCTGGCGAGGTCGAACGAACCCTTGCTACCGGCGACGGTGGAGAAGCGAACGAACGCTGGAGTCCGCTCGCCGCCACGGGCGAAGACGTCGGCCCGCGTCAGTTCGGTCAGCGGCCGGTACGTCTCGAAGTAGCCGTGGGCGCCGTAGCCACGGGCGTGCACCACCCGCTCGGGGATGCGCTCGTGGTCGAAGTGGAAGATCTTCTCGCGGAAGTGGAAGTCCTCCAGCAGCGCCGGACCCCGCTCCCCCAGCCGGAGGGTGTTCTGGTCGTCGGCGACCGGTGTGCCTTGCTGTGTGGTGAGCACGGTGTCGGTGGCGAGCTGGTGGGTCTCCCCGCCGTTGCCGATCTTGGTGTCCGGTGGGGTCTTCTGACGTGACTTCGCAGCACGCTTGGAGACGGCTCGAGGCTTGGTCGCCATGTTTCCTCCTAGGTCGGCCGATCGGCCGGTGGTTGTGAGAGTGATGGTGAGGACGGTGTGGATCCGCCGACAGGGCGCGGCGACGAGAAGACGTCGAGCACGAACTCGGCGTCCTGATAGGTCGCCATCGGTTCGCCGAGGGCCGCGCGGAGTGCGCCGTGGACGTCGTCGCCGAGCCGCGCATGCTCCTCGACCGGCGGGCGATAGTGGACGGCGATCAGGTGGCCGTCCGGCTCGAGGCTCTCGCCGGCTCGCCGCAGGCTGAGGGCGAGACCGTCGTCGTCGAGGTAGTAGAGCACCTCGGACAGCACGATGAGGTCGAACGTGTCGGCCGGCCAGTCGTGGGGGATGCGGCCGCGTCGGACGTCGACGCCCGGCATGGCCGCGCATCGGCGCCGGGTGACCGAGACGCCGCGCGGTGACCGCTCCATCGCCAGCAGATGGTCGGTCCGTGACGCCAGCGCCGCGGTGAGGAAGCCGGCGCCGCAGCCCGGTTCGAAGGCCCGCCGGTAGCGCGGCCGCGGGAGAGCCGCCACCGTGAGGCCGTACTTCCGCTTCTCGTACCAGCGCGACCCGTGGTCCCACGGGTCGTCGGCCCGTCCCCACATCTCGGCGAAGTAGGCATCGGACGTCGGTTGCGGGCCACTCGACGGCGCCCGGCTCACCAGAGCAACACCTCCTCACCGTCGAGCATCGCCGTCAGCTCGCTCGGGTGGACCACCGGCCCGTCGTGCGGGCCGGCGCCGACGGGTCGGAGTTGGCTGACGAACGCCGCCGCTGCGGCCGCCTTGGCCTCCTGGGCGTCGGCGCTCAGGCGGAGTCTCGAGACGCGCCCGTCGTAGGGACGGGAGCGGCGCACCTTGCCCCACACGGGAACGCACCACAACGGGAGGCGGCGTCGGCGGGCCGCCCGTGCGGCACTGCGGCTCACCGCCTCGTGATCGGGATGGCCGTCGCCGAGCCACGGTGCGATGACCACATCGGCTCCGGCGATGGCGGCGGTCAGGGCGTCGGTGAGCTCGGCCGTCGACTCGGCGAGCTCTCCGTCGGGCAGACCGAGCCGGAGGACCGACGGCGCGAGCCCGAGCAGCTCCAAGGCGCGAGCGCGTTCCTCGGCACGCCAGACTCGCAGCTGCTCCGGCGACACCGCCGCGGACCGGCGGTGCGACCCCTCACCATCGGTGCACGCGACGAGGGAGATGTCACAGGCCCGGTCGCTCAGCCAACGCATCGTCATCCCGCACCCCAGCACCTCGTCGTCGGGATGGGGAGCGATCACCACGACGCGCTCGGGCAACAGCGGAAGCGGGCGGGTCCACGTGCCGATCAACACAGGCGGAGCTCTCCCGACTCGATCACGCGCCGACCGCCGTCGATCAGCTCGTCGTCGCGGTACTGCGTGAGGTACATGGTCAGGTCTGCCATGCGCTGCCCGACCGCGGCGTCGCCGGCGAGCGCGCTCGTCCCCAGCACAGCGGCAGCGGAAGCCAAGACGAGGCGAGCGGTTGCGGCGACCGACGACCGCGCCGTCGCGGCCCACGAGACGGCGCCGTCGCGATCGGCGGGCGAGCGGTCGATGCGATCCGCGGTGGTGTGCAGCAACGCTGCGCTCTGTTCCAGCGCCAGGACGATCGAGCCGAGGATGCGGACGCGATCGTCGGAGCCGTCGGTGGCTGCCGCGGCCAGCGCCGGAACGAGCCCGGCGACGCCGCCCCACCAGCAGGCGGCGACACCGCTGCCGCCATGACCGAACCCAGGTCGGTCGACGTAGTCACCGGGCTTGCCCACCTCGTCGTGGTCAGGCACGCCCATCTCGTCGAAGCACAGCGTCTCGCTCCGCGTGGCGGCCATCCCGAGGGGCGTCCATGAACGGGCGACCACCCGGGGTGCGTGCGCGTCGATGCGGAACAAGCGGGGCCCGTCCTCCGACACCGCCGTGACGAGGGCCGTGTCGAGCAGCACCGAGCCGGAACAGAACGGCTTCTCTCCCGACAGCGTCCAGCCACGACGGGTTCGCTCGGCGACGAGTTCGCCGGGTCGGGCGGCCCAGACTCCGGCCAGGCCGCCGTCGAGCGGATCGGCGCCGAGCTCGGCGAGGATCGCCACAGCGTCGTAGTGGCCCTCGACGATCCGCACGACCGAGACGTCCTCGACCCCGACGCCGGCCAGCCGCTGCCACCGCTCGAACGTCGCCCCGCGGCCGGGTAACGGGAGCTCTCCGAGGTCGGCGATGACGGCTCGAGCGCGCTCGATGACATCCGGTGTCGTCGAGCTGTCGGTCACGTGAACTCCCATCGTCGGCCGGTGGCACCGGCGCGGTCGCGCGCGATGCGTTCAGCTACCCCGATTGGCCGCCGCTGATTCACGCGCTCCCGGGTGGGGCGGTGGTCGACCGCGTCAGCCGTCGGTGATGGCGGCCGCTGTCGCGAGCAGCGTCGCCACGAACCACGCGCAGGCGGGATCGGCCTCGGCGGCGCCCCAGAACAGGTGGTGGGGTTGACCGTGGACCTCGGGTGGAAGGGCGACGGACCGCACCGACTGCTCGAGGTGCTCGGTGGAGGGGACGAACCCGATCAACTCCGTCGCTGCCACGACACGGGTGACGAGTGCGGACGTCGTCAGCACGACCCCGATCCGCCGTTCGAGACCGCGGGCGGCGAGGAGCGAGCCGACGAGCTCGGTGACCGGAGCGTCGGCGACGACGGCGTGTGGCCAGCGGGCGAGCTCGGCGAGGTCCGGCGTGGCGCCGGCCAACGGGTGAGTGCTGTTGACGACCGCCTGCCACGTCACGTCGAGGAGCGGCGCCGAGCGCAGCGCCCCGACGAGGCGCCCGGGGACGCTCAGCGCAGCGTCGACCGAACCGGCGGCCAGCTCGTCGGCGGTGGTGTCGGTGAGGCGTCGCAGCTCGAGCCCGGCGTGGGGCGCGTGGACGGCGACCTGACCGAGCAGCGCGATGCCGAACGGCCCGACGAGCGTGTCGGGCAGGGCGAACACGAAGCGCCGGCGTGAACTGGCCGCCTCGAACTCGGCCGGCGCGAAGTTGGCGCGGATCCGGCCCATGATGTCGTGCACCTCGACGGCCAGGCGCCGCCCGGTCGACGTGGGGTGCATCGCGTTCCCGCGGCGAACGACGAGCGGGTCGCCGACGGCGACGCGCAGTCGGGCGAGGGCGTGGCTCACCGTCGACTGCGTGACGTGGAGCGACCGGGCGGCCCGCGTGACGCTGCCCTCGCGCATCACGGCGTCGAAGACCCGCAGCAGGTTGAGATCGAACGAGGCGTCCACCCGCGCAGGGTACGCCGCCGCTCTCCTCAGGTCATGAATCACGGCCATCACCGACCGGACGACTCTTCACTTCCCCGCTCGCCCGGGGACGGGGACAATCCGGTCGTGATCGAACATCTTCTCGAACCTGACTTCGCCGGAACGGTTGGCCGCACCCTCTCGGAGTCGACGCCGTGGTGGCCTCTGCCGACGACGGGAGCCGGCCGGCCCAACGTCATCGTGGTGGTCCTCGACGACGTCGGGTTCGCCCAGCTCGGCTGTTACGGCTCCGACATCGAGACCCCGGTGATCAACGGCCTCGCCGCAGACGGCGTGCGGCTCAACAACTTCCACGTGACGCCGCTGTGCTCGCCGACGCGGGCCTGTCTGCTCACCGGCCGCAACCACCACACGGCGGGGATGAGCATGATCACCGGCTTCCCCTCCGGATTCCCGAACGGGCGCGAGCAGGTGACGAAGCGCGCCGCGATGCTCCCCGCGCACCTGCGCCGCGCCGATTACGGCTGCTACGCGGTCGGCAAGTGGCACCTCGGACCCATGCACGAGATCAATCCGGCCGGGCCGTTCGACCATTGGCCTCTCGCCCATGGGTTCGACCGCTTCTACGGGTTTCTCGCCGGGGAGACCGACCAGTACCGACCCAACCTGGTGCGCGACAACCACGTCGTGCACCCGTCCGACGACGAGGACTACCACCTCAGCGAGGAACTCACGGACGAGGCGATCACGATGATCACCACCCATCGCTCGGCGAGCCCGCACCGTCCGTTCTTCCTCTACCTCGCGTACGGCGCGTGCCACGGTCCGCATCAAGTTCCTCCGCCGTACCGGGACACGCACGCCGGCCGCTTCGACGATGGGTGGGACGAGACGCGGCTGCGCTGGTACCGGCGGCAACTCGCCGACGGCATCATCCCCGCCGGCACGCAGCTGCCGCCGGCGAATCCCGGCCTGCCGTCGTGGGACGACGTGCCGGCCGAGCACCGCCCGCTGTTCGCGCGCTACCAGGAGCTGTTCGCCGGATTCCTCCAGCACACCGACGCCCAGATCGGCCGGCTGATCGACGCCCTGCGCCGGACGAACTGCCTCGACGACACGGTGGTCGTCGTCGTGTCGGACAACGGCGCGGCCGGCGAAGGTGGGCTGGCCGGCTCGTGGAACGAACTCATCCCCCTCAACGGCATGGCGGCCACGCCGGACGAGTCGTTCGCCCGGCTCGACGCGTTGGGTGGCCCGGCCTCGTACCCGATCTACCCGACGGCCTGGGCGCAGGCCGGCAACACGCCGGGCAAGTGGTACAAGCACCACACGTTCGGCGGAGGGGTGCGGGCGCCGCTCATCGTCCGCTGGCCGGGGCGGGTCGCCACGCCGGGCCGGGTCGACGGCTCGTTCTGCCACGCCATCGATCTCGTCCCCACGCTGCTCGAGCTGTGCGACGTCGAGCCCACCCGCGCGGTCGACGGCATCGATCAGATCCCGATGCACGGAGTGTCGATGGTGCCCGCCCTGATTGGCTGCGATACCGGCGGCCGACGGCGCACGCAGTACTTCGAGATGGGCGGACACCGCGGCATCTATCACGACGGATGGAAGGCGACGACGATGCACCTGCCCGGCGCCGCGTTCGAGGACGAGGAGTGGGAGCTGTATCACCTCGCCGAGGACTTCTCCGAGCACCGCAACCTGGCCGTCGAGGAGCCGGCCCGGCTCCGTCAGCTCGTCGACCTGTGGTGGCACGAAGCGGGTCGCTACGGCGTGACGCCACTCGACGATCGCTTCCTCGACCGGGCGCTCAGTCGCGACGGCCAGCCCAACGAGCATGTCCGGGAGGTCGTGCTGTGGCGCGGCACCGATCGCATCAGCGAGGCGGCGATGATCCCCCTCACCGGGTCGGACCATTCGGTACGGGTCACGCTGAACGGGCGGCGTGCCGACGACGACGGCGTGCTGGTGTCGTTCGGCGGGCGCTTCGCGGGCTACGTGCTGTACGTCGCCGACGGCGAGCTCCGATACGAGCACAACGGCTTCGGCGAGGTCGACGTGGTGTCCACACCGCTCCCCTGCGGGCCCGACGCGCGTGTCGTCGGCTTCGATCGTGAAACGACGACGGACGGCCCGGTCGTCCATCTCGTGATCGACGAGAACCGGGTGGCGTCGACACCGATCCGGCGAGTCGTCCCGTTCTACTCGGGAGGCAACGGGATCGAGGTCGGCGAGAACCGACTGTCGCCCGTGTCGTCGGCGTACGCGCCGCCCGCCCGTTACCGCGGCGACTTCGACGCGGTCACGATCACGCTCGCCGAGGGGACGGTCGTCGACGGCGCCGGCTCGGCCGCGACCGCCGTTCGTGCCGACTGAGCAACCCACGTACCGGGTTGTCCGCGCTGATCGCAGCGATCGTGCCGATCTACGCGGACAGTCAGATCTTTCTCCGAAATATACGAACAACTGTTGCGCCACCGCCGCGCTCTCGGCTAGCGTTTCGACATGGCAACCACCCGTCCCGACATCGACCGGCTCATCGCCGCCGTCGACGCGCTCGGGGCGGCGTTCGGCGACCTCGCGATCGAGACGTTCACGGCCGACTCTCTGCGCCAGGCCAGTATCCAGGCGACACGCGCCGCCAACATGATCGACGGGGTCCGCGCCGACCTCGCCCGCAAGGCGCGCGATCTCCAGCCGGCCGGCGCTCCCGCCGCGGTCACCTCGGGCCGCACGCTCGATCCCCATGGGCAGCGGTCGAACAAGGCCACCGAGCAAGATTCTCGTCGCTCCGAACTCTTCGACTCCTTGCCCTCACTCGGCGACGCAACCCGGCGCGGGGACCTCTCCGGCGGCTACGCCGACGCCGTCAACCAAGCAACCGCCCGGCTGTCCAACGACGAACGGGCCGCCTTCCTCGACCGCCACCGGCAGGGCCTGTCGGCCGCCGCGCTCACGATGGGCCTCCACGAATACCGCGTCCACGTCCGCGGCCTCGTCGACGACTACGACCGCGCCCGCGAGCTCGAACGCTTCCACCAACAACGAGCCGACCGCACCGCCAACCTGTGGACCGACCACGCCACCGGCATGACCAAACTGTTCGCCCAATTCGACCCCGAAACCGGCGCCCGCGTCCGCAAAGCCATCGACGAAGAGATCGACCGACTCCACCGCACCGCACGCGACGACCCCGACGACCAGCGGACCCACCAACAACTCGTCGCCGACGCCATCGCCAACCTCATCCTCGGCGTCCGCAGCAACGGCCGATCCCGCACCGAACTCGTCGTCCTCATCGACCTGCAAACACTCCTCCACGACACCGCCACCGCAGCCGACACCGGCACGGCAGCCCGCGGCAACACGGACATCAGCACCGAGACCGACACGGACACGTCGGCGGGCACCCCAGCCGACCCGCCGACCGACGAACTCGCCGCGACAGCTGCTGGTTCGTGGTCACGGCCCGGTCGCTGCTGCGAAACGTCCGACGGCACCCGCCTCCCCGTCGAAACCGTCCGCCACCTCGCCTGCAACGCCGACATCATCCCCGCCGTCCTCAACGGCAACGGCGTCGTCGTCGACCTGGGACGAGCCCACCGACTCGCCAACGCCGATCAACGCCGACAACTCCGCATCATGTACCCCACCTGCGCATTCAACGACTGCAACGTCACGTTCGACCGCTGCGAAATCCACCACACCACCCCCTTCGGACCTCCCCACAACGGCACCACCGACATCGACAAACTCATTCCCGCCTGCCAACGCCACCACCACCTCATCCACGACCACCACCTCCACCTCACCCTCGACGCGACGACCCGCACCCTCACCGTCACCCACCCCAACGGCCACCAAGAACACCATCCCCACCTCGACCGGCGACGACGAACCACCGCCGATCCCGGCCCCCTCCCCCACACCGCCTGAACCCCGCCGAACCGAACCCGACGCGACCGCACCCGTCGACCGATCACCGGCGTGACGGCGTGACGGCGTGACGGCGTGACGGCGTGACGGCGTCGAAGCGTGACGGCGTCGAAGCGTGACGGCGTCGAAGCGTGCCCCCATCACCGACCTGGCGTCAGCCGCGACAACCGTCACCGGCCAGTACGAGATGCCGCCGTACCCCGCCATCAAGGCAAACCACCCGGACCCAGAGCCCGGCCAAACCCGTCAGAACGTGTCGGCAGCACCAACGCAGCGTGACGCCGCCCCCGGGCCCACGCCCGACCGCGGCATCAACCCAGTACCCCGCCCATCAAGGCAAAACACCGCAACCGACGGCGCGCCTGCACCCGTTGGACGGCGCAAACACCACCGACTCAGCGGTACCCGCCGCAACGGCCAGCCGACCAGAACAGCCCAGCGCCATACCCCGCCATCAAGGCAGACCACCGAACCCAGAGCCCGGCCACACCCATCAGAACGTGTCGGCAGCACCGACACAGCGTGACCCCGTCCCCGGGCCCACACCCGGCCGCGGCATCGACCCACTACCCCACCCATCAAGGCAAGACACCGCAACCGACGGCGCGCCTGCACCCGTCCGATCGTGTTGGCAACACCGATCTGGCATGAGCCCCGAGACCGCAGCAAGGCCACGGCCGCGGCGATCGGTCACCCCCGGCACGGCCGCCAGGGGTGACCAAGAAAAAGCCTCAGCGAGGGATCTCGTGGAACTCGACGGCGACCAACTCGGCCGCGTGGTCGGGATGATCGGTGACCACGTGATCCTTGAGATCGTTGGCGTAGCCGAACCGGAGCTCGCAGTACGGGCACTGGTGAACGGTGAGCTGGGTCATTGACACCTCCACGGTGATCAACCACTTCGTTGCCTACCTCGATCATCCGCCTGGCCACGACCGCTGTCAACGATCCCCGGCCGTGTCGAGCGGCACGCGCTCGATCGCTGCTCCGTCAGCGCAGCAGGGCGAGCGACGTGCGGATCCGCTCGTGCACGGCTCGACCGACGTCGACGCCGCCACGCCGTAGGGCGAGAACTGCGGCGCCGACGAGCCCGTCGTCGACGGTCGTGACCGCAGGGTCGAGGCCGGCGCGGCAAAGACCGTCTTCCACGCCCGCAACCATCGCCGGCCGGTTCGCCAGCACGCTCCCGCCGAAGACGAACGGGCCGACGACGTCCGGTTCAACGACGCCGAGGATCGTCACCGACAGCTCCCGCACGGCGTCACTGACGATCTGCCGAGCGTAGTCGTCGCCGGCGTCGGCGGCGGCGAAGGCGATCGGGGCGAACCGGGCGAGGTCGGCGGGACGCAACTGATAGAGCCGATCGGTCGTCTCGCTGAGCACGAGCGTCCGTCCGTGCTCCCACGGATCCTCCGACGGGTCGACGCCCAAGTCGGCCAGCACGAGATCGGCGAGCACGGTGGGCGGCCGCCGATGATCGAGCATCGCCAGCACCGCCCGGATCACCCGCCGACCGATCCAGAACCCCGATCCCCGATCCCCGAGGAGCCAACCAAGCCCGTCACGCACCGCCGCCAGCCGGCCGTCCACGACCCGAGCGGCGACCGCGCCGGTGCCCGAGACCAGCACATAGCCACACGGCTCGAGCGTCCCCGACCAGTACGTGGCGAGCAGGTCACCCTCGAAGGAGAACGACGTCGTCAAGGCGGCGTCGGCGAGGGCGGCCCGCAACCGGGCGCCCAAGGCACCGGCCGCACCGGCGATCCCAGCCACACCCACGTCCACGTCCTCGACCGCCACGCCGGCCTGCTGCATCGCCGCCCGGGACGCGGAGACGATGGCCGCAGCAGCCGACTCCACGCCCGATGCCGTGGGATTGCCGCTGCCGGCGACGCCGTACCCGAGCGCCCGGCCGTCGCCGGCCACGACAGTGGCGCGCGTCGACGTCCCGCCGACATCGACCCCCAGAACCCTCACTGACAAGATCCTGTCACACGCACCGCGAACGTGTGGTACAAATTTTCACATGACGAGCGCGGGGGCGCGACGGCGGAGAGAGCAGCCGCGGGCGATCAGCCGGATGCGCGCGAACCTCCCGCAGATGTCGGAGGCGATGACGAAGATCGCCGAGCTGATCCTCGCCGACCCGGCCCTGCCGCTCCACCTGTCGATCACCGAGCTCGCCCGCCGGGCCGGCACCTCCGCCGCCACGGTCACGAGGTTCTGTCGCCTCGTCGGCTACTCCGGCTATGTCCAGCTGCGCGTCGGCCTCGCCACCGAGCTCGGACGCGACGACGCCTCCGAGTCGTGGCGCACCGACATCGGCCGGTCCTACGACCCCGACGACGCCCCTGCCGACGTGCTCGGCAAGCTGCTCAGCGCCCACGCCCGCGCCCTCGAGGCCACGGCCGCCCTGGTCGACATCGAAGAGGTGGCACGCATCGCCAAGGCGATCTGGGCGTGCCGTCATCTCGACATCTACGGCATCGCCAACAGCGGCACGATGGCCGCCGACCTGCAGGGCCGCCTCTATCGCATCGGCGTCAACGCCCACGCGTGGGACGAGGTCCACAAGGGCCTGGCGAGCGCCGCCATCCTCACCAGCGACTCGATCGCCATCGGCATCTCCAACAGCGGCCGGACGAAAGAGACGATCGAGATGCTCGAGGTGGCCAAGGAGAACGGCGCCTTCACCGTCGCCATCACCCGCGACCGCAACTCGCCCATCGCCCGCGTCGCCGACGCCTGCATCATCAACGCCTCGCCGCACCATGCCGCCCAGCCCGACGATCCCTCGGCTCGCTACGCCCAGATCCTCGTACTGGACCTCCTGTACCTCCTGGTCGCCCAGCAGGACTTCACCACCACGGCCGACCGCCTCGCCGCCACTCGCCTGGCCGTGACGTCGCATCGCCGTCCCCCCACCCGCGCCCGCGGAACCAGCAGGAGCTCATCGTCGCCGTGAACGAGACCATCACGTCCGCCTACCTCCACGAGGTCACCTCCCGCCTCCAGCGGCTCATCGAGCCGGAGGCAACCGCCAGCATCGATGCCGCCTGCGACCTGATCGCGGCCTCGCTGCGGGCCGGCGGCGTCGTGCAGGCCTTCGGCACCGGGCACTCGCAGGCGTTCGTGATGGAAGTCGTCGGCCGCGCCGGCGGGCTCATCCCCACCAGCTCGATGGCCCTGCGCGACCTCGTCCTCTACGGCGGGCGGGACACGTCGATCCTCAGCGGCGGCCAGCTCGAACGCGACGACTCCGTCGTCGAGGAACTGTTCGCCGTCACGCCCACCAGCCCCGAGGACGTGTTCATCGTGGCCTCGAACTCCGGCGTGAACGGATCGATCGTCGGCGTCGCCCTCGCCGCCAAGGAGCGCGGCCACCGGCTCATCGGCGTCACCAGCCTCGAGCACACCAACGCCGTGACGCCCAAGCACCCGAGCGGCAAGCGCCTCAGCGAGATCGCCGACGTCGTCATCGACAACCTCGCGCCCTACGGCGACACCGCGCTCACACTCGACGACGGCACCGGAGTTGGGGCCGTCTCGTCGATCACCGCGGCGTTCATCGCCCAACTCCTCACCATCGGTGTGGCGGAACGCCTCGGCGACTCCGGCGCGAAGCCACCCGTGTACATCTCGGCCAACATTCCAGGAGGTGACGAACACAACCACGCGCTCGAAGACGCGTACCGCGGCCGCATCCGTCGCACGGCCTGACCCATCCTGCCCGCGAGGGCATTCAGACGCCCGGTTCGCCGGCACGATCCAGAAGGAACGTGGAGATCCACCATGACCACATCAGACAACGACAAGACACCGTCCAACTCATCTGCCATCGGGCGTCGCCGGTTCCTCAGCGGTGCCGCAGCCGCCGGTGCCGGCCTCGCCCTGTCGCCGTACCTCGCTGGGGGCAACCGCGTCGCCGCGGCGCGGCCGGGACGCCTCGCCGGCACCACGACGCCCGCCGGCGACACCGCCAATCCGTTCGGCATCGAAGCCGGGTCCGAGGTTGAGGCCGTCATCTTCGACGGCGGCTACGCCACGGACTACGTGGACTTCGCCGCCGACATCTTCATGCAGACCCACGCCGACACGACCGTCGAGGTCAAGCCGTCGACGCAGATCGCCACCGAGCTGCAGCCGCGGTTCGCCAGCGGCGACCCGCCCGACCTCATCGACAACTCGGGCCGCGAGCAGATCGGCTTCAACACGATCCTCGACCAGCTCGAAGACCTCAACGACGTCCTCGATGCGCCCAACCTCGAGGGAACGACGATCCGCGACACGCTGTTCCCGGGCGTCACGTCACCGGGCACGTTCGGCGACAAGTTCGCCGCCATCAACTACGTGATGACGGTCTACGCCGTGTGGTACTCGGCCAGCCTGTTCGAGGAGAACGGGTGGACGCCTCCGGCCACGTGGGAGGAGTGCCTCGACCTCGGCGCCAAGGCCAAGGAGGCGGACAAGTACCTCTTCCTGTGGGGCACCGAGGCGGCGACGTACTACCAGACGCTGTGCATCGAGTCGGCCATCAAGGAAGGCGGCGACGAGGTGCGCCTCGCCCTCGAGAACCTCGAGCCCGAGTGCTGGTCGCATCCCGCTGTGCAGGCCGTGTTCACGATCTTCAAGGAGATCATCGACGCCGGCTACATGAAGCCGGGCGGTGGCGGCACGTTCTTCACCGACGCCCAGGCCCAGTGGAGCCTCAACCAGGAGGCGCTGCTCTATCCCTCGGGCTCGTGGATCGCCAACGAGATGAAAGAGCAGACAATGGAGGGCTTCGAGATGGCCGGCGTGCCCTCGATGCCGGTCACCGCCAACGCCGTGTCCCCGAACATCCTGCACTCCACGGCCGGCGAGCCGTTCATCGTGCCGAGCGACGCCAAGAACGTGGCCGGTGGCAAGGAGCTGCTGCGCATCATGCTGTCGAAGGAGGCGGCGACGAACTTCGCGGCCACGCGGTTCGCCCCGACCATCGTCAACGGCGCGGTGCCGCCGCCCGAAGAGCAGTCACCGTTCCTGGCGTCGCAGATCGCCATGCTCGAAGCGGCCGGCGAGGACATCTTCACGTTCAACTTCGTCAGCACCTACGGGATGAACCAGGACATGCTGCCGATCTGGAACTCGTTCCTCGACGGCAGCAAGTCGGTCGAGGACCTGACGGGTGACCTGCAGTCCCTCACTGACCGGGTCCGCGAGGACGACTCGATCGAGAAGATCCCGGTGGAGTGACAACTCCGACCCTTGCCTCGTCCCCGGGCGGCCCGCTGGCCGCCCGGGGACGGCGCCGGTCGGGACGCCGGCGCCGGCTGACGCTCGACTACGTCAGCTTCATGTTCGTGTTCCTCGTCATCCCGGTGGCGGTGGTCGTCGTCTTCGTCGTGTGGCCGTTCGTCCAGGCCGCGTACTACGCCCTCACCGACTGGACGGGCTTCAAGTCGACGTTCAACTTCATCGGCTTCGACAACTTCGGCGACCTGTTCGACGACCCGATCTTCCGCAAGGCCGTCAAGAACAACGTCCTCATGGGACTGATCATCCCGTTCGTCACGATCTGCATCTCCCTCACGTTCGCCACCCTCATCAGCATCGGCGGGTCCAGCCGCGGGCAACTCCGCGGCATCCGCAACTCGAGCTTCTACCGCGTCGTGTCGTTCTTCCCGTACGTGGTTCCGGCCATCGTCATCGGTCTCATCTGGAGCAAGATGTTCGACCCCTCCAACGGGCTGCTCAACGGCTTGCTCACCAGCACGCCGGTCGACGCCGTGCTCGGCTGGCTCAACGACCTCCCCTTGATCGGCCGCCTCGTCGGCGAGAACGGCTTCGACACGTTCGCCTGGCTGGGCAAGGAATCGACCGCCCGCTGGGCCGTCATGTTCGTGATCATCTGGGGCATGGTCGGCTTCTACATGGTGCTGTTCCTCGCCGGCATCAAGGGGGTCCCGGCCGAGCTCTACGAGGCGGCCCGCATCGACGGCGCCGGCCGCTGGAAGATGTCCACCAGGATCACCCTGCCGCTCATCCGCGACGCCGTGCAGACGGCGTACATCTACCTCGGCATCCTCGCCCTCGACGGGTTCGTGTACGCCCAGGCGCTCACGCCGACCGGCGGGCCCAACTACTCGACGCGCACACTCAGCCAGGAGCTGTTCTCGACCGCCTTCGTCGACGGCAAGGCCGGGCGGGCCAGCGCGATCGGCGTGTCGATGGCCGTCATCACGCTGACCTTCGCCGGGCTGGTGTTCGGCGTCAACCGCCTCACCGGAGGCAAGGACCGGGTGCAACTGGCGTGAGCGTGCGGAGTCTTCGGAGCATGCTCACGCCAGGCATGCCGTGCGAGCGCCAGCGAGCCGGCATGCGATGGGGTCGGGGGGCGCAGCCCCCTGGAGGACTGGCGTGAGCGTGCGGAGTCTTCGGAGCATGCTCACGCCAGGCATGCCGTGCGAGCGCCAGCGAGCCGGCATGCGATGGGGTCGGGGGGCGCAGCCCCCTGGAGGAACGGCATGACGGTGGTCGAGATGTCGGCTCCTGAGGCGCAGACGCCGTCGGGCGACGTGCCGGTGCGCGGTGACGCGGCGCCGGCGACGGGGGGCGACCGCGCCGTCGCGACCGTGTCGCACGTCGTGCTGACCCTGTGGTCGGTCATCGTCATCCTCCCGCTCCTGTGGGTCCTGCTGTCGTCGTTCAAGACGTCGCGAGAGATCTTCGAGTCGCCGTTCTCGCTGCCGGCCAACTGGAACTTCGACAACTACCGCACGGCGTGGACCGAGGAGAGTTTCGGGAACTACTTCCTCAACACCGTCATCGTCGTCGGCTGCGCCCTCGTCATCGTCATGACGCTCGGCTCGATGTGCGCCTACGTGCTGGCCCGGTTCGACTTTCCGGGCAACCGGGCCATCTACTACATGATGCTGACCTGCCTCACGTTCCCGGTGTTCCTGGCGATCGTGCCGCTGTTCAAGCAGATGAAGTCGTTCCATCTGCTGAACACGCTGCCCGGACTGATCACCGTCTACGTGGCGTTCGCCCTGCCGTTCACGGTGTTCTTCCTCTACCCGTTCTTCCGCCGCTTGCCCGACGAGATCGCCGAGGCCGCCGCCGTCGACGGTGCCGGCGAGTGGCGCACGTACTTCCAGGTGATGCTGCCGATGGCCCGGCCGGGACTGGCGTCGGTGGCGATCTTCAACTTTCTCGGCCTGTGGAACCAGTTCCTCCTGCCCGTCGCCCTCAACAGCTCACAGGACAACTACGTGCTGTCCCAGGGCATGGCCCGCTTCGCGTCGAGCGCCGGCTACTCCGTCGACTTCGGCTCGTTGTTCGCCGCCGTGATGATCACCGTCGTTCCGGTGCTCGTGATGTACGTCGTCTTCCAACGCCAGCTGTCGGGATCGGTGTCCCAAGGCACGATGAAGTGATCGCCACGTGACGGCGGCGGCCTCGCTGGTGCTCACGTCGATGTCGCTGCCGACGGCGGCGGTGGGACCGGCCAGCCGGCTGCCGTTGCTGCATCGGCCCGACGCTCCCGGCTGGATCGGATCGGGCGTCCCGGGCGACGTCGCCGCTCGTGCGACGTCCGGCTCGCCGCCGTCGCTCTTCCCCTACACCCCGCAGGACGACTACGGCCGCTCGCTCGCCGCCGCCGACCACCGCGTCGCCGTGCTCGAGAACGACGCGCTGCGCGCAACGGTCGCCGTCGATCTCGGCGGGCGGCTCTGGTCGCTGTACGACAAGCGCGCCCGCCGCGAGTTGCTGTACGTCAACCCCGTCCTCCAACCGGCGAACCTCGCCCTCCGCAACGCCTGGTTCTCCGGCGGCGTGGAATGGAACATCGGCACACGGGGTCATTCCCCGACGACGATGTCGTCGCTGTTCGCCGCTCGCGTCGAACGGCCCGATGGCTCACCGCTGCTGCGCCTGTGGGAGTGGGAGCGTCTCCGCGAGGTGATCTTCCAGGTCGACCTGTGGCTGCCACCGGGCGCCGGCGCTCTTGCCGCGACCGTGCGGGTCCGCAACGTGAACGACGCGAGCCGGCCGATGTACTGGTGGACGAACGCCGCCGTGGTCGCCGACGCGGGGACCCGGGTGATCGCTCCGGCCGGCCGGGCGTTCCGCACGGTCTACCCCGACGGCCTCGACGTCGTCGACGTGCCGGACCGCTCCGACGGCGACTCCACCGTCCCCGCCTCCGTCGGCCGCGCGGCGGACTGGTTCTTCGACGTCGCCACCGACCAGCGCCCGTGGATCGTCGCGGTCGGAGCGGACGGCACCGGCATCGCTCACACGTCGACCGCCATGCTGCGGGGACGCAAGCTGTTCGTGTGGGGCACCGGACGCGGTGGCGAGCGGTGGCAGCGATGGCTGTCGGGCGGCGCCGACACCCGCTACGCCGAGATCCAGGGCGGCCTCGCGCCCACGCAGTACGAGCACGTCGTGATGCCGCCGCGCACCGACTGGTGCTGGACCGAGACCTTCGGACCCGTTCGCGTCGACGCGCCGGCTGACGCACCGTGGCCTGACGCCGTCACCAGCGCCGGCCGTGGCGTGGAACGGTCGGTCCCGGCCGACGCACTCGCATCGTGGCACGCCGACGCCACGGAGGTTCTCGACCTCGCGCCGGCCGAGGTCCTCGGTACCGGGACGGGCTGGGGCGCCCTGGAGCGCCGCCGCCGCGCTGCCGCCGGGGAGTCGTGGTGCGGCGACACGGGCACGCCGTTCGACGATGGCTCGCTCGGTCCCGAGCAGGCGCCGTGGTGTGAGCTGCTCGAGACGGGCGCACTCGCCGGATCGGAGCTCGTGTCGCATGTCCACGGAGGTGACTGGGACGCCCGGCTCGCCGCGGCCCCGACCACGTGGCTCACCGAGTACCACCGGGCCGCCATCGCCCACGGCCGTGGTGACCTCGACGCCGCCGTCGCCCACTACGACGCGTCATTGCGGATGACGCGCTCTCCGTGGGCCCTTCGTGGCCGATCCGTCGCCGCACGCGATCGGGGCCGCGCGGACGAGGCAGCCGCCCTCGCCGTCGAGGCGGCACACGGAGCGCCGCACAGCTGGCGCCTGGCCGTCGAGGCACTCGCCCGGCTCCTCGACGCCGGCCGCCCCCGCGACGCGGTCGAGCTCGCCGAGTCCCTGCCGACCGGCGTACGGTCGCGCGGGCGGGTGCGACTGCTGGAGGCCTGGGCGGCGGCCGAGTCGGGCGCGGCGGCGCGGGCCGCGGCGATCCTCGAGGCCGGCGTCGACATCGCCGACCTGCGCGAGGGCGAGCGCAGCCTCGACGCCCTCTGGCTCATGGTCCACCCCGACCTTCCCCTTCCCGAGCGCTACGACTTCCGCATGCATGCGTGAGTCGGGGCCAGGCCCTGGGGCGCAGCCCTCGATCGGCGAACGGGCGGCCCCACACGCCACCCGTCCGCCGATCTGCCCACCCCCGCAACCACGGCTGCTTCGCAATTTGGACCCAGCGGGAAGGTCCGCCATTCATCCCGCTGGGTCGACCACAACGTACGCCACGAGAATGCGACGTGTCGTGCGCTCGATCCGACATATTGTGACGCCGTGCCCGAGAGCTGGTTGCCCGCGCTGCTCGTCACCGTGCGGAAGTTGCGTGGCGGCACGATCGACCTCGTCGACGTCGACGACTCACTGCGCGCCCCGCTCGGCACCAACCTCGCCGGCGTCTGTCGCACGTTGGCGCACTGGGCCGACACCTCGGTCGACGACCGCCGGGCGGCCGATGCGTTCGTCCGTTTCCGCGGGCTCGGCCAGCTGCCCGAGCGGCGCGACGCGATCGCCGCCACGTTGCGCACCGTCGACGCCCGGCGCGGGCTGGCCGTCGACACCGTCGACGACCTCATCCAGGGCGTCGAAGCTCAGCTCGCCACGGAGATCCACCGCCTCGACTTCCCCCGGCGATGGGGTGTCCCGACGCCGGAGCGGTGGTGCGATCCGTTCCCGCCCGATGCCCGGTGCGATCGCCAGCGGCGGGAAGCGGCGCTGCTGCTCGCCTGGGCCGACGTTCCCGCCGGCCACGCCGGGCTCCACCAGGCGGAGCGGGCACTGCTCCTGTACGAGGCGGAGCACGGACTCCGCGCCCCACTCGTCGCCGCGACCCACCGGCAGGAACGCGCGCGCCTGCGCCGCTTGGCGTGGTCGATGCTGTGGACGGCGCTCCAGCGCCTGGCCGTTCGCGAGCCCGGCGACGTCACGGTCGAACGACTCTTCGGTCCCCGGCGACTCGCCACCGTCGATCGACTTCCCGAAGGCGTCGCCGACGTGTTCGCCGGCCACCTCGCCCAGCACGACGACGACGCTGCCGATCTCATTCGCAACGCGGTCGGCGCCGCCGAGGCCGCGGTCCGGGTCGGGGATCCGGTCGCGCCGGAACTGATCGGCTTGCTCCGCGACGCCGTGGCCCGCCGTCCGCCATCGGCGGTCGGCACCGACCTGATCGCCTCGATGCTCGCCCTCAACACGATCGTCGCTCGTGAATCCGAGACGATCGACGGGCTCCAATCCGGCTTCGAAGCCGTCGCCCTCGGGCTCGAGGCGGGGGAGGCGGTCCGCGCCCACCGGGCTCCACGGTCACCCGAGTGGCCGGAACGGGTCTCGCACCTGTTCTCCGTCTCGCTGCGAGCTGCCCAGGAGCTGGCCGAGCTCGCCGACCTCCTCGGCTACAACCGGATGGCCCGTCGAACGCTGGGTCGGATGAACGCCCTGAGCGAGTTCAAGGAGCCTTCCGATCGCCTCATCTGGCAGCAACAGCAACGTCAGACGGCGGCCAGCCTGCTCCGCCATGCGGCGGCGGAATCGCCGCGGCCGCGGCGGTGGTTGGACGCCGCGGATCGGGCGGCCGAGGAGAGCTACCAGATGGCGACGTCCATCGACGTCCCCCGGGGCACCGTGGTGGCTGCCGCCAACCAGCGATCCGCGGTCGCCCTGGCGCGGCTCCGCATGCAGGGGTCGCACATCGGACCGCGGCGCCGGGCCCGCTTGGCTCAGTTCGCTCACGACCGGACGGCCGACGCGATCCGGCTGGCGACAACGATCGACGACGCCGACAGACCCCATCTCAGCGCCCGCCTCGGCGCCTACCGCCGCGGCTGGGAGCTGGCGCTGCTCCTCGGCGACGAGAACGATGTCGCCGCCGCCCAAGCGGCGACGCTCGCTCTCGTCGGCGAGTGGACGCCGCCCGCCCAGCTGTCCAAGCTGCGGCGCCTCGACGAGCGGGGAACCGGGCGGCGAACGGGCCCCTCCTGATCTCGTCGGCCACACCGCGCTTTGATCCGGCGACGCCGAGATGGCAGGCTGTCGTCGAACCACCGCTGGGGGGGCCGCCAGGCTGAGATCCCGACAGGGACCACCCCATGAACCTGCTCTCGGTCATGCGAGCGAAGGGAACGCGGTCAGCAGCGCACCACGTCCCGACGCTCTCGTCGGGGCCGACGGCGGTGTTCCGTGGCTCCTTGGCGACCAGCCGGAGCGACGAAAGGAACCCGCCGTGATCGTCGAGATCGAAGTCCTCCCCCGCCCCGCCGGCACGCCTGACGACCCCTACCGCCACGTCGAGGCGGCGATCGCCGCCATCGCCGCGGCCGGCGTCGTCTACGAGGTCGGTGCCCTCGGCACCACGTTCGAGGCACCCGCCGACACCGCCTGGGCGCTGACTCGAGCCACCCACGATGCCTGCCTCACCTCCGGCGCCGACTCGGTGATCACGATCGTCAAGCTCGCCGAGTCGGCGGGCGACAGCGGACCGACGATCGCCGGGCTCACCGGCAAGTTCCGCGAGTGACGGCCGCGGCCATCGCCCGGCGGGCCGGACCGCCGGTGGCCGGAGTCGCGCTGCTGCTCGCCGTGTGGGAGGTCGGCGTGCGCCTCTTCGACGTGCCCACCTACACGCTGCCGCCGCCCACCGACGTGGCCGGCGCGTTCGGCGAGGTCAAGGGTGTGCTGCCCGGACACCTCGCCGCCACCACGCAGATCGCCGGCAGTGGCCTCGCCATCGGCGTGGGCACCGGCGTCCTCGTCGCCGCCACCCTCTCCGCCGTGCCCTGGTTGCGCCGGTCGATGCAGCCCCTGCTCGTGGCCTCGCAGAGCGTGCCGTCGGTGGTGCTCGCCCCGATCCTCGTGTCGTTCCTCGGCTTCGGCACCCTGCCCCGCCTCATCGTCGTGGCCCTCGTCGTGTTCTTCCCCGTGGCGGTGGCGGCGATCGACGGGCTGGCGAGTGCCGACGACGATCTCGTCGGCCTCGTCGCGACGATGGGTGCGTCGCGCTGGCACACGCTGTGGTGGATCCGCATCCCCCACGCCGCCGGGCCGTTCTTCTCCGGCGTCCGCATCGCCGCTGCCTACGCCATGTTCGGCGCCATCGTCGCCGAGTGGATGGGCGCCGAACGAGGGCTGGGCGTGTACTTCAACCGCGTCCGCGCCAGCTATCGCATGGACCGCGTGCTGGTGGCGATCGTCGTCATCGCCGTCACGAGCATCGTCCTCTACTCCACCGTCTCGACCATCGGCCGCCTCGCCACCCCGTGGCTCCGCGCCGCCGACCGTCCCACCACCACCACGACCACCACCACGACCCAGACTCCTGACAAGGACCACCGATGAACCGTTCCCCCCTTCTCGCCGCTTCCCTCGTGGCCATGTCCACGGTCACCGCATCGACGCCGGTCGGAGCGACGACCCCGGAAGCCTCCGACCTCACGGTCATGCTCAACTGGTCCCCGAACGCCCATCACCTCGGGATCTACGTCGCCGAACAGCGCGGCTGGTACGACGAGGCCGGCCTCGACGTGACGATCGTCGAGCCCGGCGCCGACGGGGTCGCCACGGCGCTGGCCTCGGGCCAGATCGACGTCGGCATCACGGTGGCCGAAGGCCTCCTGCCGGCGCGCGCCGCCGGCATCCCGATCGTCTCGATCGCGACGATCCTGCCGCACAACGACTCATCCCTGATCGCCCTCGCCGAGAGCGGAATCGAGCGCCCTCGCGATCTCGAGGGCAAGCGCTACGGCGGCTACGGCGGTCCGCTCGAGGTGGAGCTGATCAGTCGCCTCGTCGAGTGCGACGGCGGCGACCCTGACGAGGTGCAGTTCGTCGAGATCGGCGACGTCGACTACCTCGCCGGCATGGACCAGGGGGCGTTCGACGTGGCGTGGGTGTTCAGCGGGTGGGACGGCTTGCGCGCCAGCGTGATCGAAGACCGCGAGATCGTCGAGCTGCGTTTGGCCGATCACATCGACTGCATCCCCGACTGGTACACGCCGCTGTTCGCCGCGTCGGAAGCGACGATCGCCGATGAGCCGGAACTGCTCGCCGCGTTCCTCGACACCTCGCGCCTGGGATACGCTGCAGCGGCGGAGGATCCGGCCGCGGCCGCCGACGACCTGCTCGCCGCCGCGCCCGAGGTCGACGCCGCCCTCGTCCACGCCGCCGCCGAGTACTACGCCAGTCGGTTCACCGACGGCGACGTTCCCTGGGGCAACCAGGACCATGAGGTGTGGGCCGAGTTCGCCGCGTTCGCCACCGACGCCGGCTTGCTCGAGGACGAGGTCGACGTGACCGCCGCCTACACCAACGACCTCCTGGGATGACGTCGCCCGTGCCCCCTAGAGCGTTACGGTTGGTGCCAGGCACCAACCGTAACGGTCCTCCTTCGGCCGACTGCTGAGCGACTCCGGCATGCGTGTCCGGTTCGAAGGCGTCTGCGTGTCGTTCGGCGGCGTCGACGTGCTCGGCGGCCTCGACCTGGACGTGGCCTCCGGCGAGTTCGTCGCTGTCGTCGGGCCGAGCGGCGCCGGCAAGACCACGCTGCTGCGCGTCGCCGCCGGCCTCGTCGCCCCGAGCGCCGGCGACGTGCGTCTCGGAGACTCCGCGCCGCAGCCCGGGCTGACCGCCTACCAGCCGCAGCGGGACCTGCTCCTGCCGTGGCGGCGGGTGCTGTCGAACACCACCCTCGCCGCCGACGCGGCCGGCGTCGACCGCGCCGCGAGCCGGCGGCGGGCCTCGGACCTGCTCGATCGCTTCGGGCTCGGCGGGTTCACCAGAGCGTGGCCGGCCCAACTGTCGGGCGGGATGCGGCAGCGTGTCGCGGTCTTGCGCACCCATCTGTCGCCTGCGCCGGTCGTGCTGTTCGACGAGCCACTCGGCTCGCTCGATGCGCTCACTCGCCGCGAGCTGCAGCGGTGGCTGGAGCAGCTGCACGTCGACCAGCCCCGCACGACGATCCTCGTCACCCACGACATCGAAGAGGCGCTCCTGCTCGCCGACCGCGTGGTCGTGATGTCGCCCCGCCCGTCACGGGTCACCGCCGTCCACGACGTGCTCCTCCCCCGCCCGCGTCCCGAAGGCATCGAACTCGCCGGCGACTTCGTCGGCGCCCGGGCCGCCATCCTCGCCGACCTCGCCGCGTCCTCCGTCGGCTGATCCTGCGGCGCGATGAGCGATGGGGCCGCCAGGCGGCCCCATCGCTCATCGCGCCCGTCAGAACGGACCGAGTGAATCCAGCTGCAGCGCGGGTGCCCCTTCCTCGAGCGCCGCGGCGAGATCGACCGACGCGACCAGGCGCCACTCGCCGTCGCCATCGGGATCGGCGAGGCGCTGCGTGACGAGCCAGCGGCCGGGCCCGTCGGCGGCCGGTTCGTCGGCGAGGTCGAAGTACGCCGAGGACCGAGCGTCGCCATCGATGAGCAGCGTGTCGTACTGCGACCAGTACGGCGTCATCGCCTCGTCGATGCGCTCGACGGTCCAGCCGGTGCGGGCGGCGAGCGCCTCGTGATTGTGAGCGGCCAGCAGCTCGACCCAGCCGAAGGCGGCCGTCCGCACGGCCGTCCGCCACGCCGCCGGCGGGCCGGCGGGCGCCAACGTCGGCGCGTCCGTCTCTGCCCGCTCGGTCACCGCTCCGGTCGACAGCAGCTCCCATTCGTCGAGCAATGTCGCGTCGGTCGCCCGGATCATCGCCCCGAGCCACTCCACGACGTCGTCGAGCGTCGGCGTCATGGCCGCCGCCGGCAGCGTGTCCGACAGCGTCCGCCACACATCAGCGAGATAGCGCAGGACGAGCCCTTCACTCCGTTCCAGCCGGTAGCGGCGCACGAACGTCGAGAACGTGTCGCCGCTCTCGAGCATGTCGCGCACCACCGACTTCGGTGCCGGCCACGCATCGATCCACGGGTGGTTCGTGCGGTAGGTGGTGTGGCACGACGCCAGCAGCTCGGCAAGCGGCTTGGGCCACGTGATGCCCTCGAGCCGCTCCATGCGCTCCTCGTACTCCACACCGTCGGCTTTCATGCGGGCGATCGCCGCAGCCCGCGCCGCGTCCTCCTGTGCCATCAGCACCTGACGGGGGTCCTCGAGCACGGCCTCGACCACGCTCAGCACGTCGACGTCGTAGGCGGCGTCGTCGCGATCGAGTGTGGCGACCACCTCGATGGCGAAGGCGGCGAGCGGAGACGACAGCCGGACCCTCGACACGCTCGTGAACGGCGCGCCGTCGTCGAGCGAGCCGATGCGTACGCCGGCGCACCGACCCTCGGCATCGCGGAGCCGCTCGGCCACGCCGGCCGCCTCGAGGCTCCGGTAGACGGCGATCGCCCGGCGCCGGTGCGTCCGCCGGCGATCGGGCGCTTCGTGGTTCGTTGCCAGCAACTCCTTCAGGGCGGCGGGTCCGTCGGGTCGGGCCAGGACGGTGGCCACGAGGTCGGCCGTCACCTTGAACCGCGACCGCAGCGTCTCCGGCGCGGCGTCGACCAGCCGGGAGAACGTCGTCTCGTCGTAGTGCACGAAACGCTCGGGCGGCTTGGCCTTCACCGCCTTGCGCCGGGCCTTGGGATCGTCTCCCGCCTTGGCGAGGGCCCGGGCGTTGTCGATCACGTGGTCGGGCGCTTGA
This sequence comes from Desertimonas flava, assembly GCF_003426815.1. Taxonomy (GTDB): domain Bacteria; phylum Actinomycetota; class Acidimicrobiia; order Acidimicrobiales; family Ilumatobacteraceae; genus Desertimonas; species Desertimonas flava. Next base: position 70,034 of record NZ_QKYK01000019.1, on the reverse strand, counting down.
GCCCACACGTGGCCGTCGGGATCGAAGCCCGGGCGGCCGGCGCGGCCGGCCAGCTGGTGGAACTCGCGGGCAGTGAAGACACGCACACGCGACCCGTCGAACTTGGTGAGCGCCGTCATCAGCACGGTGCGGATCGGGATGTTCACGCCGACGCCGAGCGTGTCGGTGCCGCAGATCGCCGCCAGCAGTCCGTCGCCGGCGAGCCGCTCGACGAGACGCCGGTAGCGCGGCAGCATGCCGGCGTGATGCACGCCGACGCCGTTGGCGAGGAGCCGGCCGAGCGTCTTGCCGAAGCCGTGCGTGAGCCGGGTGCCCTTGAGGGCGGCGGCGATGGCTTCGCGCTGCTCGCGGGTGGTGAGCGGCAGGCTCACGAGCGCCTGGGCCCGCTCGATCGCCGCCGCCTGCGTGCCGTGCACCACGTACACGGGGCTGAGCCCGTCGCGGACGGCCTCGGACACCGACTCGGCGACGGGCGTCATCCGCCACTGGTGGTACAGCGGCGTCGGCCGGTGCACCGACGTCACCATCGCCACCGGGCGGGCCGATCGCCGTTCGAGATCGTCGGTGATCGGGGTGACGTCGCCCAGCGTCGCCGAGGCGAGCAAGAACTGACACCGGTGCAGCTCCAGTAGCGGGACCTGCCACGCCCAGCCCCGGTCGCGGTCGTCGTAGTAGTGGAACTCGTCGAGGCAGGCGTAGCCGACGTCGCTCGCCGGGCCTTCGGCCAGCGCCTGGTTGGCGAGGACCTCGGCCGTGCAGACGAGCACCGGCGCCGACGTGTTGATGGCGGCGTCGCCCGTGGCCAGGCCCACCCGCTCGGCGCCGAGCAGGTGGACCAGTTCGAAGAACTTCTCAGCGACGAGGGCCTTGATCGGTGCCGTCCACACGGCTCGCTCGCCCCGGTTAAGGGCGAGGGCGACGCCCACGGTGGCCACGAGGCTCTTGCCCGAGCCGGTCGGCGTGGCGAGCACGACGTGATCGCCGGCGGCCAGCGCCAGGGCCGCTTCCTCCTGATGCGGGTAGAGCGGCCGTCCACCGTCCGCCGCCCAGGCGCCGAAGGCGTCGACCATGTCGACGGGATCGGAGCCGGCGGGCGGCAGACGGTCGAAGAGACTCACCCCGCCATCATGGCGGGCCGAGGTAACAGATGGTGCCAGGCACCATCTGTTACCTCCACGTCAGTGCTTCGGGGCCACTCCAGCCTCGGTGTCGCGCTTGTCGGCGAGGATCGACGCCGTCACGGCGACGGCGAGGACGACACCGATGACGCCGAGCGACACCGGCGTCGGCATGTGGATCTCGAACGGCTCGCCGATGAGCAGCATCTTGATGCCGACGAAGGCGAGGATCACGCCGAGGCCGACGTTGAGATAGCGGAACTTGCCCTGCATCCCACCGAGCAGGAAGTACAGCGACCGCAGCCCCAAGATGGCGAAGGCATTGGACGCGAACACGAGGAACGGTTCGCGGCTGACGGCCAGCACGGCGGGCACCGAGTCGACGGCGAAGACGACGTCGGTCGCCTCGATCAGCACCAGCACGGCGAACAGCGGCGTGGCGACCCGCACCATCTTGGTGACGCCGTCTCTCGTGCGCTCCTGCTTGGTGAAGAGCTTCTGGCCGTCGTACTGGTCGGTCGTCGGGATGAACCGGCGAACCAGGCGCATGGCCACGTTGCTGTTGTAGTCGACCTGCTTGTTCTCGTCGTGCCGGGCGATCTTGAACGCCGTGTAGAGCAGGAAGGCACCGAAGACGTACAGGATCCAGTCGAACCGCTCGATCAGCTCGACCCCGGCGAAGATGAAGATCGCCCGCAGGACGAGAGCTCCGAAGATGCCCCAGAAGAGCACCCGGAACTGGTACTGGCGAGGCACGGAGAAGAACGAGAAGATCACCGCCCAGACGAACACGTTGTCGACGGAGAGGCTTTTTTCGATGAGGAAGCCGGAGTAGTACTCGCCGGCCGCCGCGCCGCCCTGCCAGACCAGCATCACCACGCCGAAGAGCAGGCCGATCGAGATCCAGATGGCCGACTCGATCGACGCCTCTCTGATCGTGATCACGTGCGCCGTCCGGTGAACGAGCAGGAGGTCGACGACGAGCATGACCACGATCGCGCCGACCAGGGTGAGCCACACCCACGCGGGGACGTCGAAGCTGACGAAGTTGTCGTCGCTGGATCCTCCGGCGGCGACGGCCCGCGACGGGCGCCAGCCCGTCAGAGGCGAACGGCTGACGGGCAGCTGGGCGAGCAGCGGGCCGGTCAAGGTAGCAAGGGGCAACAGGAACTCCTGGAGAGAAGGGGTCAGCGGCGATCGCCGCGAGGAACGAGCAAGGGCGCCAGCCGCGGTGAATGGGCCCGGGCCGGAGTCGGGCGTCAGGCGGCGATGGTCATGGGGCCGGGGACGGGCACTGCGAACACCGGTGGCGCCCGCCCGGGCGGCACGCCCCCGACGATGCGGGCGGGCATCGTCCATGACGTGACGGCGAGACTGCTGATCGTCCGCACGAGTCGGCCGAGCACGTCGAGCAGGCGCGGCGACCGGCGCTGCCTGGCGGTGCGGCTGGCGACCGACACGGCCGTCGCGTCGACCGAGCCGGCGTGATGGGCGTCATCAGCGGTCGTCGCCACGGCGACGACCGTGCCGATGTTGGCGTGGGCCGACGCGGCGGGAACGACGAGACCGAGAGCGGCCAGCGCAGCGATCATCAGACGGCCGATGAGCACTCCGACCAGTCGGACCGGTCCCCTCGCCTGTCGTGAGGGAAGGGGTGCGACGGTGGGGTCCACTGCGGATCGCCTGCAGCCTATCTGGCATGGGTCACGACTTTTCCGGGATGGCCGCGGACGACGGGACCCTCACCGGCCAGGAAACCTGACCCCGCCTGGAACCGGGAGGTCCCGGCTGGCGTCGAAGACGGCATGCTTCGCCGTGCCCTCACGTTGACCGCCCTCGCCGCCGCCGGCACCGGTTCCGCCGCAGGTGTCGCCTCGGCGGCGCCAGGTGCGACCGCTGCGGTGGTGATCTCCGAGGTGGCCGGCCATCGCGAGCCGGCGGGTCAACTGGTCAACCTCGATCGCGGGACCGTCGTCGTGTACGAGGACGGTCGTGTCTATCGCCGCGCCGACATGGGCGACTGGTACGTGCCGGAGGGCTTCGCCGCCGCGTCGCCGCGCGGTGTTCCTCGGATGGCGCCGCCGGCGCCGCCCGGCGCCTACGAATGGGCGACGCTCTCCGACGACGCCGTCGACGACCTCATCGAACAGATCGAGGACCTCGGCCTGCTCGACGACGATCTCGACTTCGGCGACCCCTTGATCACCGACTCGCCGTCGAGCGATCTCGTCTTGGACATCGACGGCGAACGCGTCGAACACTCGGTGTACGCGCCGAACTACAGCGATGGGCTCACCGCTGAGGAGCAGGCGAACCGCCGCGCGTACAACGAACTGCGCGCGGCGCTGTTCGAGCTCGAGGACAACTTCGCGAGCGAGCTGTCGAAGTTCTCCCCGTACGTCCCCGACGAGTGGATCGTGCGTATGGGCGGCTACTGGTCCGGCGAGGTCGACCGCCCGTGGCCGCTGGCCGGCGATCCGGTCGACGGGGACTGCGTGGAGCTCCCCAACGACGGCGAGACTGACACGGCGACCGGCGGCTACCTCCTCGACGGCGAGATCATCGTCGCCGACGCCACCCTGCCCAACGACCCCCGCTGCACTCTGTAGGCCACGGACTCGCCGCAGGCGAGCGAGGAGCGCAGCGACGGTGCTCGCCGAGGACGAAACGACTCAGGCGTCGGCGGGCAACCTCTCGGGGAGGCCGAAGAGGGGGAAGAGCGTGTGGTCGAGGCTGAGGTAGTTGTGCCAACCGACGATCTTGTCGCCTTCGATGTCGAAGATCTGCAGGCACCACGGGGCGTAGCCGTCGCCGTCCTTGGCCGGGTGGTAGCACGCGAACGCCGGCTGGCCGTTCGCCTGGACCGGGAGGAGCTTGGAGCCCTTGCACTCGATGCCCTGTCCCATGAGGAACTTGGCGACCTCCTCGGGCCGTTCGAGCCACAGCTGGAACGGAGGCATGGAGAACTCGACGTCGTCCCGGAGCAGGGTCACGATCGACGAGACGTCGTAGGCCTCGAAGGCGGCGAGGAAGTTGTCGAGCAGCGCCTGATGGTCGGCTCCGATCGGACGCGAGCTCAAGGCCTCGGGGTCGATCGACTCGAGCGTGGCGCGGGCCCGCTGCAGCGCGCTGTTCACGGACGCCACGGTGGTACCGAGCAGCTCGGCGACCTCGGTGGCCTGCCACCGCAGCACCTCGCGCAGGATCAACACCGCCCGCTGGCGTGATGGGAGATGCTGCAGCGTGGCGACGAACGCCAGCTTGATGGTCTCGCGCTCGGCGGCGACCTCGGCCGGATCACCCTCGCCCGACAGGACGAGACCGTCGGGCACCGGTTGCAGCCAGGTGGCCTCGCCGGCCGGCGCGCCGAGATTGCTGTCGGCGCTCGAGGCCGGCCCGAGGTCCATCGGGCGCGCCCGCCGCTGCGGGCCCTGCACCATGTCGAGGCAGACGTTGGTGGCGATCCGGTACAGCCACGACTTCAGCGAAGCCCGACCCTCGAAGCGGTCGAGGTTGCGCCACGCCTTGATCATCGTCTCCTGGACGGCGTCCTCGGCCTCGGAGGCCGAGCCGAGCATGCGGTAGCAGTAGCCCGTGAGCTGCTTGCGGTAGGGCTCGAGGTCGGCCGCGACAGGGGTCTTCACGGGGAGGGTGACGACGGGCGCCGAGAGGGAGGGTTCAGGCGACATTCGCCCATGGTAGGGGCAGAGCAAGTGGCTCTGACTTGGACAGTTTTGCTATACGCGTGGCGCGCGCGACGAGAGCACGCCGCGGTCCTCGAGGTCGTCGATCGTCGCCTCGTCGAGACCGAGCACGTCGGACAGCACGGCCCGGTTGTCCTCACCGCGGTGGCTCACGATGTCGCCGGCCGAGCCGCCCGAGCCGGTCGGCCCGTCGGGCGTGGCGTCGGCGAATTGCCACGGCCCGGTGGGGACGCGAATCTCGCCACCGGAACGGTCGGGGATCGATCGGATGACGCCGCGGTGCCGGGCCCACTCCGAATCGGCGAGCGCTCGAGCCGACTGCACCACGCCCGACGCCAAGCGGTGGTTGGCGAAGCGCCGCTCGAACGTCGCCGAGTCCGGGATCCGCAGCGCCGCCTCGGCGACGATCGCGCGGAGCTCGGCGAAGTGCTCGAGGCGGTCGGCCACGGTGCCGAAACGCGGGTCGTCGCCGAGCCCGTCGAGCTCGAGAGCGCGCACGAAGTACTCGAACGATCCGGACTCGGCGGGATGGCCGCTGACTGCCATCCGCTCGCCGGAGGCCACTTCGAGCACGACGTACTGCGGCGTGCCGAAGCTACGAATCGTGCCCGGTTCCACGTCGCCGTCGAAGAGCTGATCGTGCAGGTGGTCGTTGACGTAGAGCATCGTGTGGGCCATCGACACCTCGACCCAGTCGCCAGTTCCGGTCCGTTCCCTGCGGACGAGCGCGGCGAGGACCGCGGTGGCCGCCTCCAGCGCGGAGTAGACGTCGGCGTGATCGGACGGGTCGCTCTCGTACACGCCACCGCGGGCGTCACCCTGGAACTTGGTGAGGCCGGCCTCCGCCGAGATCACCACGTTGTACGCCATCTTGTGCCGCAGCGGGCCCGTCGATCCGTAGCCGTTGATCGACACGTACACGAGGCCCGGGTTGCGGGCGCGGAGCACGGCCGGTCCGAGTCCGAGCTTGTCCATCACACCGGGCCGGAAGTTCTCGATGAGCACATCGCACCTGTCGGCGAGGTCGGCCACCAGGTCGGTGGCCCCAGGCGCCGACAGGTCGATGCTCACGTTGCGCTTGCCGACGTTCTGCTGGGCGTAGTACGTGGCGACGCCGTTGATGCGGGGCCGGGTGAATCGGGTGATGTCGCCGACCGGCGGTTCCACCTTGATGACCTCGGCGCCGAGGTCGCACAGCATGCGCGTCGCGTGAGGTCCGGCGAGCACGCGTGTGAAGTCGAGCACGCGGATTCCCTCGAGTGGCAGCGGCACGGCGACAGTCTCGCGTCCCGGTGGCGCCGAGCTGGTAGCGAGCGTGCTCAACTACCGACATGTCAACCGTGTCCTCGCCTGCCCAGCCGCCCGCGACGCGTCGGTCGCTCGACCCGTCCCGTCTCGCCCAGCTCGACGCCCGGCTCGCCCGCTTCGTGGACAGCGGCCTGCTGCCCGGTTGGCAGATCGCCATCTCGCAGCACGGCGAACTGACCCACTTCTCGTCGTACGGCCGCCGCGACGTCGAGAGCGACCTGCCCGTGGCCGACGACACGATCTTCCGGCTCTACTCGATGACCAAGCCCATCACGGCGGTTGCGGCGCTGCGGCTCTGGGAGCGCGGCGAGTTCCTGCTCAACGAGCCGGTCGCCAAGTACCTCCCGGCGTTCGCCCACCAGAAGGTGTGGCGCAGCGGTACGAGCACGAAGCCCGAGCTCGAGCCCGTCACCGAGACCATGCGCATCTGGCACCTGTTCGCCCACATGAGCGGGCTCACCTACGGCTTCGCCAACGCCCATCCCGTCGACGGGCTGTACCGCCAGGCCGGCCTGGAGTGGGGCGTGCCGGCCGGGCTCGACCTCGCCGGGGTGTGCGACCTCATCGCGTCATTGCCCCTGCTGTTCCAACCGGGCACGGCCTGGAACTACGGCATGAGCACCGACGTGCTCGGCATGGTCGTCGAGGCGATCGCCGGGCGTCCGTTCGCGGACGTCGTGCAGGACGAGGTGCTCGACCCGCTCGGCATGGACGACACGTCATGGTTCGCACCCGACGAGAAGGTCGATCGTCTCGCCGCCCTCTACACGCCGTCACCGGCCGACGGCACGGCGGTGCGTCTCGACGCCTTCGGCGACGCCGCCAAGAAGCCACCCGCGGCGTCGCTCGGTGGGGGCGGACTCGTGGGGACGACGAGCGACTACGTGCGCTTCGCCAACATGCTCGCCGGGCGTGGTGCGCTCGACGGCACGCGGATCCTCGCGCCGAGCACCGTCGACTACATGGCCACCAACCACCTCCCGGGCAACGTCGACCTCGAGGCCGTCGCCCGGCCGTTCTTCAGCGAGACCACCTACGACGGCGTGGGCTTCGGTCTCGGCGTCAGCGTGGTGATCGATCCCGCCGCGGCCAAGGTCCCCTACTCCCGCGGCGAGTTCGGGTGGGGCGGTGCGGCCAGCACGACGTTCTGGGTCGACCCCGAGCTCGACATGACGGTGGTGTTCATGACCCAGCTGCTGCCGAGCGACAGCCACCCGATCCGGCCTCTGCTGCGCTCCCTCGTGAAGGCCGCCCTCGTCGACTGACGTTCCCCGGGCCACCCGGTCAGCCCGTGCGCGTGACCAAGTGGAAGATGCTCGCCCAGTGGGAGAGGGCGGCGAGCACGACGAGCGTGTGGAACACCTCGTGATAGCCGAACGTCGAGGGCCACGGATCGGGCCGGCGGAGCGCATACACCACCGCTCCGGCCGTGTAGAGCACCCCGCCCGCGCCGAGCAGGGCCAACTCGGTGCCGTCGAGGGCTCCGAGGTACGCCGTGGGATGCAGGAGCAGCATCCATCCGGCCGCCAGGTAGACGGCGGCGACGAGGCCCGACGGGGCGTGCATCCACAACATGCGGATCGCCACGCCGGTCCCGGCGATCACCCAGGCCACGGTCAGCAGGACGACACGCGTCGCCCCGTCGAGCCCGACGACGATGACCCCGGTGTACGTGCCGGCGATCGCCAGCAGGATCGTCGAGTGGTCGACGCGTCGCAGCGCTCCTCGCAGGCGGGCTGACGCGTACGGCAGGTGGTAGACCCCGCTCACGGCGAGCATGCCGACGATGCCGATGCCGTAGACGATCAACGCGGCGCGCATGCCACCCGTCGGGGCGCGCACGGCGACGATCGTCATCAGCGTCACGGCGACCGGGACCGACCACCGGTGGATCACCCCGCGCCACGCCGGCCGTACGACCAGCGCGGCGACCGTGTCCATCACCTCAGCCTGACGCGTCATCGCCGGGAGCGTCGGTCGGAGTGCCGTGACGTCCGGCACCGGACGCGAAGCGCTGAGCGCCGGCGAGCGTCTCCCCGCTGGCGATCGTCTCCCGTCCCCGGCGAGCCTCGTTGAGGATCGCCGCGTCGATGTCGAGATCCCACTGCTCCAGGGCCGACAGGCGGTCGTTGCGCATGCACAACTGTGGGAGGGCGGCCAGCTCGTGAGCGAGGGCGACGGCAGCGGCGAGGGCTCCACCCGGCTCGGTGACGCGGTTGGCCAGCCCGATGCGTTCGGCCTCGACGCCGTCGACGCCTCGTCCCGTGAGGATCAGGTCGATCGCCCGGCTGTGGCCGATCAGCCGCGGCAGGTTGATCGTGCCGAGATCGACGAGAGGCACTCCGAAGCGCCGGCAGTAGACGCCCATCACGGCATCGGCGGCCACGACACGCAGATCGCACCACACGGCGAGCTCGAGCCCGCCGGCGACGGCCGGCCCCTCGATGGCGGCGATCACCGGCTTCGACAGCCGCATGCGGGTCGGGCCCATCGGGCCGGGCGTGGACAGGTCGGCGCCGACCGGGCGCCGATCGCCCTCGCTCAATGCCTTGAGATCGGCCCCGGCGCAGAAGTAGCCGCCAGACCCGGTGAGCACGGCGACCGACAGCGCGTCGTCGGCGTCGAACGCCTCGAACGCTTCTCGCATCGCCGCACCGGCGCGGGAATCGACTGCGTTGCGGCGGTGGGGCCGGTCGATGGTGACGATGCGCACCGGGCCGTCGTCGTGCACCCGGATGCCGGCGTCGCCGGAACTCGTCTCGCTCATCGCCCCATGCTCGCGCCGGCGCACGACCCGCCGGAGATCGAGGCGCACCGCCAAGCTGACGGTGAGGTGACGGCGAACCCGGTGCGACGACGCCATCGCGCGGCCAGACTGCGGGCGTGGAACGGCTGCACTGCCCGACATGCGGCAACGAGGTCTTCTTCGACTCGATGCGCTGCGTGCGTTGCGAGACGAGCCTCACCCTCCGCGTGCTGCCCGACGGAGGGCTCGACGTGGCGGACCTGGCCGTGACCGGCGGGTGTCGCAAGCGCGACGACTGGCGATGCAACTGGCGTCCCGACGACGGGGCCGTCACCACCGACGGCGGCCCGGCGTGGTGCCCGAGCTGCCTGATCGTCGACGCACCCGACGACGCCCGCCCCACGCTGCTCATCCCGTTCCTGTCGGCGCAGCGGCGGGCACTCTGGCAGCTCACCGCCCTCGGTGTGGAGTGGCGCACCGAACCGGCCCTGCGCTTCACGTACCGATCCCGTTCGGCAGGCGGCGCCGCGGTGATCGGGCATCTCGGCGGTCTGATCACCCTCGACCTCGACGAAGCCGATCCGGCGCGCGGCGAGCAGATCCGATCGACGCTCGGCGAGCAGTACCGCACGCCGCTCGGCCACATCCGCCACGAGCTGGGCCACTACGTCTGGCTCCGTCACGTCGCCGGCGATCCCCAGCGCCTCGGCGCGTTCCGCGCCACGTTCGGCGACGAGACCGCCGACTACCAGGCGGCGCTCGACCGGCACTACGCCCGCACCGACGACGGTGCGTGGCGCGACGAGCACGTGTCGTTCTACGCATCGGCGCACCCCTGGGAGGACTTCGCCGAGTCGTGGGCCCAGGTGATGCACATCCACGACGTCGTCTCCACGGGTGCCGCCTGGGGCGTGATCGAACCGCCCGCCGCTCCGTTCGACCCGGCGGAGTGGGTCTCTGCAGCGGTCACCGCCAGCCTCGCCGCCAACGAGCTCGCCCGGGCGATGGGAATGCGCGACCTCTACCCCTTCGCCCTCTCGTCCGGCGCCCGCCGCCGCATCGAGGCGTGCTGGCAGGTCGTCCACTTCCGGCCGTGACCAGGGCCCAAGGACCCACTGTGCAGTAACAAACGCCTTCTTGACCGGTAACCCCCGGTGTGGAAAAGTCGGCTGGCCGGGAAGAACCGGCAGCTCACCACGAACGAGCAGCAACCCCGCTGGCTCCTTTGACGAGGGGGAAGAATGCGTAAGCGCACAAGAGGTCTGTCGCTACTCGCGGCAGCCACGATGATCGGCGGCGCCGCCGTCGCCGCCACGGCGAGTGCCACCGCACCGCCCGACGGCACGGAAGCCGCCAGCACCGAGGCCGCCGGGACCGAGGCCATGGGCACGGAGGCCATGGGCACCGAAGCCATGGGCACCGAAGCCATGGGCACCGAAGCCATGGGCACCGAGGCCATGGGCACCGACGCCGCCGCCGGTAGCGACGCCCCCGACGCGGGCGCCATCGGCGCGGGCGCAGGCCGCGGCAGCGACAGCGGACTCGACGGCTACGACCTCGCCGGCACCACCGTCACCGTGTCGGGTGTGGAGGAGAACACCACCAACGAGGGCCAGGCCATGCAGGAGGCCCTCAACGTGTTCGCCGAAGAGCACGGGATGACGATCACCTACACCGGCGTTCGCAGCTTCGAGAGCGACATCGGCCAGCAGGTCGCAGGCGGCAGCCCGCCTGACATCGGCGTGTTCCCGCAGCCCGGCCGCATCGCCGGGTTCGCCGCCAGCGGCGACGCCTTCCCACTGCCCGACGACGTCGTGGCGGCGGTCGGTGAGGTGTGGGGTGACTCGTGGATGGCGTTGACGAACGTCGACGGCACCCAGTTCGGTGTTCCCTTCAAGGCCGACCTCAAGTCGCTCGTCTGGTACAAGCCCGCTCGCTTCGCCGAGCTCGGCTACGAGGTGCCCACGACCCTCGACGACTTCACGGCACTGCTCGAGCAGGCCGCCGCCGACGGCAACACGCCGCTGTGCGTCGGCATCGGCTCGGAAGGGGCCACCGGTTGGCCGTTCACGGACTGGATCGAGGAGCTCGTCCTGCGCAACCAGGGCATCGAGTTCTACAACCAGTGGGTCGCCAACGAGGTGCCGTTCAACTCGCCCGAGATCGTCGCCGACTTCGACCAGGTGATGAGCTGGTGGGCGCCTGAGAACGTGTACGCCGCGGGCGGTTCGATCGCCGGCACGGCGTTCGGACCCGACAACGCCCAGGCGCTCGTCGACGACAACTGCCTGATGCACCGCCAGGCGAGCTTCTTCGCCTCGTTCCTGGCCGAGGCCGGCGGAACCTTCGGCACCGAGGAGGGTCAGCTCGACTCCTTCTACTTCCCGGCCAACGAGGGCAACCCGACGCTCGTCGGCGGCATCAACGCCGCGGCGTTCGCCGACCGCCCCGAGGTCTGGGCAGTGATGCAGTACCTCGGCTCGGCCGAGTACGCCTCGGCCCGCCAGGAGTCGCAGGCCGCGCTCGCCGCCGCCGACAGCGGCGAAGGCGCCAGCTCGGGCTTCCTCACCGCCGCCGATGGTGTCGACACGTCGCTCTTCAACGAGCTCGAGCAGGGATTCATCGAGATCCTGCTCAACGCCGACCCCGTGGGCTTCGACGGCTCCGACGCGATGCCGGCCGAAGTCAATACGGCGTTCCTCACGCAGGCGACGGCATTCGTCAACGGTGAGGTCGATGCCCAAGGGGCAACCGACGCCATCGAGGCGGCGTGGCCGTGACCTCCCCGTCACGCTGAGCCCGACCTGATCAACGACGAGGGCTGCCGGTCACCGCAGGGTGACCGGCAGCCCTCGCTCGATCTGGCAGCATTCATGTCGACCCGGCCCGAGAGACGAGGGGACTCAGCGTTGACCACCACCGACATCGCCGCCGAACACACTGCTCGGCGCAGCTGGCAACTCCCACTCCCGCGGACTCCCGGCGCCATCATCAGGACCGTGCTGGCCGTCGCCGTCACCGTCTTCCTCATCTACTACGTCACGCCGTCACGGGTCGGCACCACCCTCCTCAAGGTGGTCGCGGCCGTGGGAATCTCCGTCGGTGCGTGGGTCGGCGCCAACCTGCTCTTCAACCGGGCGTACGCGCGCTGGACCCAGTTCGCGACCGCCACCGGATTCGTCGTCGGGTTCCTCACGTTCCTCGCCCTCGACGGCAACCGCATCCTGCGCGACACGGCCGCCCGGCCGTGGCTGTGGGCCGTCATCGGCGGCGTCGCCGTCGCCGCCGTGATGTTGGCGGTCTCCTCCGAGCAACTGCAGTCGGCCCGGCTGCCGGTCGCCGTCGGCGGGTTCGCCGGTGTCGGTGTGCTGCTGGCGGTCGCCGTCGACGAGTCGCGCCAGCCCGCCCTCGACTGGGCGAAGCTCCTCGTGTGCACCGGCATCGGCATCGCCATCGCCGTGGGACGACGGCTGCTCAGCAAGAAGGCCTCGGGCGATCGGCTGGTTCAGTCGGCGCTCACGGGCGGCGGCGTCGGCTGGCTCATCGGCGCCTGGGGCGGCGCCACGTTCGCCTCCACCGACGAGGCCGGCACCGTCATCGACGGCGGCTCGATCGCCGAGGCCCTCGTCGCCACGGTCATCCCCCTCGCCGCCATCGGCCTGGCCATCTCGATGCGCAGCCGGCCCGACGGCCTCCGCCGCCGTGAGATCGAGCAGCGCTCGCGCTCTTGGATCTTCCTCGTCCCCGCCCTGACGTTCATCCTCGGCGGGCTCCTCGTCCCCCTGGTGCAGACGGTCATCCAGTCGTTCCAAGACGCGCGGAGCGTCAACAACGTCGGGTTCGACAACTACCACCAGGTCATCACGGCGCCGAGCTTCTTCGACAAGTCGCGGTGGGACTGGCCGGACTTCTTCGGCAGCCGGCTGTTCTGGATCGCCATCGTGTTCGTCGGTGGTGCGCTCGCCATCGGCGTCTACAACGGCCGCAAGGTCCGGCGGGCGTTCGAGAACACACCGGGCACGACGATCGCCGCCCTCACCGGGTTCTTCTTCCTCGCCTGCCTCGTCCTCGGCACGCTGCGCGGCTCGATCATCAACAACCTCTGGTGGGTCATCACGGTCACGCTGCTGTCGACGGCGTTCGGCCTCGCCGTCGCCGTACTCGCCGACCGGGCGAAGGGTGAGAACGTCGCGAAGTCGCTGATCTTCCTGCCGATGGCGATCTCGTTCGTCGGCGCGGGCGTCATCTGGCGGCTGATCTACAAGCCGAAGAACATCAACGAACCGCAGAGCGGTGTGCTCAACGCGATCTGGTTCGGCCTCGGTCAGCTCAGCAACACGACGGTGCAGAAGTGGATCGTCTTCTTCGTGATCGCCCTCATCGTTGCCGGCCTCTGCTGGATCGCCTGGACGGGCGTGGCGACGCAGCAGTACTCGCGCGCCGGCTTCTCGCTCGGGGGCGCCTTCGTGCTCGGCCTGCTCGGCGTGCTGCTCGTCACCCGCGGTCTCGGCTTCGAGATCGTCGAGGACCGGGCCCTTCAGAACCAGCTGCCGTCGATCCCCGACGTCGTGCGTGACATCCCGTTCAACAACATGTGGCTGATGGTCGTGCTGATCTGGATCCAGACCGGCTTCGCCATGGTGATCTTCTCGTCGGCGATCAAGGCCGTGCCCACCGAGTTCCTCGAGGCGGCGAGCATCGACGGGGCGACGACGAGCCAGACGTTCTGGAAGGTGACGCTGCCCCAGCTGTTACCGACCATCGGGGTCGTCGTCACGACGCTCATCGTGAGTGTCATGAAGGTCTACGACATCATCCAGGTGATGACGGGTGGCCAGAGCGGCACCCAGGTGATCGCCTTCCAGATGATCGAGCAGGTCAACGCCGTCAACAACGGTAAAGCGGCCACGTACGCCACGCTGCTGTTCGTCGCCATCTTGCCCGTGATGGTCTACAACATCCGCAAGATGCAGAAGGAGGCCTGAGATGGGCGCTGCGATCATCGATCCCACTCGCTCCGACAACCGGCTCTACCGGTTCCTGCGCTCGGTGCCGACGTGGGTGCTGTGGCTCCTCGTCGTCGTGTGGATGACCCCCACGCTCGGTCTGCTCGTCAACTCGTTCCGCGAGCGGACCGTACAGACGCGCTCGGGCTGGTGGAACGTGCTGCTCGGTCACTGGGACGGCTTCACGCTCGACAACTACCGCGAGGTGCTGGCCGATGCGGCGGCCGGCGTGCCGACGATCCGATCGGGCCTCGCCAACTCATTGGCCATCGCCCTGCCGGCGACGATCATCCCGATCGCCATCGCCGCGTTCGCGGCCTACGCGTTCGCGTGGATCGACTTCAAGGGCCGCCAAGGGCTCTTCATCGCCACGGTGTCGCTGTTGGCGATCCCGTTGCAGGTGGCCCTCGTGCCCCTGCTGCGCCTCTTCAACTTCGGCGCCCACCTCACGATCCCCTGGCTCGACAAGACGATCACCGTGTTCCCGGACCTCGGCCTCGCCGGCACCACCAATGCCGTCTGGCTCAGCCACACGGCGTTCGGCATGCCGTTCGCCATCTTCCTGTTGCACAACTACATCTCGTCGTTGCCGCGAGACCTGTTCGAGGCGGCCCGCATCGACGGTGCCGACCACTTCCGCATCTTCTGGCGGCTCGTGCTGCCCTTGTCGGTGCCGGTCCTCGCCGCCTTCGCCATCTTCCAGTTCCTCTGGACGTGGAACGACTATCTCGTCGCCAACGTGCTGCTGCGCCTCATCGGGCAGCCCGACTACCAGCAGTACCCGACAACGATCGTGATCGCCGGTCAGGCGTCGGCGAACTTCGGCGCCTCCGAGCACCTGCTGACGGCCGGGGCGTTCGTCCAGTCGGCGATACCGCTCGTCGTGTTCTTCCTGCTGCAGCGATTCTTCGTCCGGGGCATCCTCGCCGGGTCGGTCAAGGGCTGATCGGCCGCCCACCCGTCCGAGTGGAGGATGCCCGCGGCAGGCCGTCAGCCCGCCGGCGTGCTCCAGCGCTCGGTGGGCGGATGAGCGGCGAACGAAGCCCGGACGATCACCGGATGCGTTCGCGCGTCTCGGGATCGAAGAAGTGCAGGTTGTCGCTCGTCACGGCGATCTCGATCATCGAGTCGGCCTTCGCCCGCGACCGCGGATGGAACCGGGCGACGGCGTTGGCGATGCCCTCGCCCATCTCCTGCTCGGGAGCGTCGGGATCGCCGGAGTCGACGGTCCGGGCGTCGATCACGAAGTGCACCATCAGCTCCGAGCCGAGCGCCTCGACGAGCTTGACCTGACCGCGGATGCGGCGGTCGGCGGGGGCGTCGTCGGGATCGATCACCTCGACGTCCTCGAAGTCCTCGGGGCGGATGCCGACGATGACGCGCCGACCCGAGTACTGGGCGAGCGAGGGGAAACCGGCGATCGTCGCCGGTCCGAACGCGACGGTCTGGCTGCCGATCTCGACCGTTCCGGAGTCGCCGTCGACGGTGAGCCCGGCGTCGTACAGGTTCATCGACGGCGAGCCGATGAACGCCGCGACGAACACGTTGGTCGGGTGATCGTAGAGCGTCTGCGGTGCGTCGACCTGCTGGAGGTAGCCGTCCTTGAGGACGGCGACACGGTCGCCCATCGTCATCGCCTCGACCTGGTCGTGGGTGACGTAGATCGTGGTGACGCCGAGGTCCCGCTGCAGGCGGGCGATCTCGGCGCGCATCTGGACGCGCAGCTTGGCGTCGAGGTTCGACAGCGGCTCGTCCATGAGGAACGCTGCCGGCTGGCGGACGATCGCCCGGCCCATCGCGACGCGCTGGCGCTGACCACCGGACAACTGACCCGGCTTGCGGTCGAGGTATGTGGTGAGCTCGAGCACCTCGGCGGCCTTCTTCACGCGGGTGGCGATCTCGTCTTTGGGCACGCGGGCGAGCTTGAGGGCGAAGCCGATGTTGTCGAACACCGTCATGTGCGGGTACAGCGCGTAGTTCTGGAAGACCATGGCGATGTCGCGGTCCTTCGGCTGCACGTCGTTGACGATGCGGTCGCCGATCATCAGCTTGCCGGCCGTGATGGTCTCGAGGCCGGCGACCATGCGCAGAGCGGTCGACTTGCCGCAGCCCGACGGGCCGACGAGGACGAGGAACTCACTGTCTGCGATCTCGAGGCTGAGATCGTGGATGGCATGGAAGCCGTTGTCGTAGATCTTGTTGACGTCTTCGAGCACCACTGTGGCCATCGGCACACCCTACTCGCCAACCACCGCGGCCACGGACGGTCGCATCGTCCATGTGTTCGTGGCCAGGGCACCGGTGAGAGCTTCGCCGGTGCGCCCGATAGCGTCTGACGACCGTGAATCAGATGAAGTCCCGCTTGCAGGCGCTCGGGCTGCTCGACCGGGCGCTCAGGGAGACGTCCGACGACGAGTTGACGGCCGCTGTCGCCGCCCTCGGCGACGACCATCGCGAGGCGATCGAGCGCCTCGTGGGCGAGACCGGCGACGCCGTCACCCCCGAGGCGATCCGCTCCGCCGCCACCAAGGGCCGCATGAACGGCACGATGGAGAGCATCGCCATCATCCTCACCGACGCCTGTCTCGCCGACTGCATCGAGAAGCTCGGCGACCACAGCGACAACCCCACCAGCGAGCAGCTGCGCGAGGTGCTGCCCGGCGTCGTCGAGCGTCACGGCCTCGCCATCACTCGCGTCATGCTGGCCTCCACCGTGGCCGGTGAAGCGGCTGCTGCGAACGTGATCCGCGATCTGCTGAAGAACGACGACCTCGTGAAGCTCCCCAAGGAGGAGCCACGGCGCATCGTTCCCGCCGTCGAGCCCACCGCCGAGGCCGCGCCCGACCCCGAGCGCGAGGCGCTCCGGGCCCGCCGCCTCGAGGCCCGCCGCCGCAAGCAGGCCGAAGCCGCCGCCCGCCGCGAACAAGCTTCCCGCGCCCGCAACCGCAACTGACGTTTCGTCCTCGGCTCGCATCGTCGCTTCGCTCCTCGCTCGCCTGCGGCGAGGTGATCGAAGAAGCTCGCTGCGCTCGCACGAAGAGTTGAAAGAGCGGCGGCGGAGCAAGCTCCGCTGGTCGCCGCATCGGAGGGGAATCCCCTCCGAACCTCCCCAACGGCGCTGTGCGCGATGGTCGCGACGCGACCGCTCCTCATCGGCGCGTTGATCGCGGATTCCGGAGCGCCGGTCAGAAGAGGGTGGCTTGGCCGCCCCGGATCCCGCGTTCGTGGTCGAGCAGCCAGATCTTCGTCTCGATGCCGCCGCCGAATCCGGTGAGGCTGCCGTTGGCGCCGATCACGCGGTGGCACGGGACGATGATCGGGATCGGATTGCGGCCGTTGGCCGCGCCCACGGCGCGTGATTTCCGGGCATCGCCGAGTCGGCGCGCCTGATCCCCATAGCTCACCGTCTCGCCGTACGGGATCTCCCGCAGGGCCTTCCACGCGGCGAGCTGGAAGGCCGTGCCTCGTGGGGCGAGCGGGACGCCGAAGTCGGTCCGTTCGCCGGCGAAGTACTCGTCGAGCTCGTCGGCGGCCTGCCGCAGCACGGGGTCACCGGAGTCCTCGGCGCCGCCCTCGCCCGGCGCGAGTGGGGAGTTGGCGAAGCGCAGCTCGACGAGTGCCCCGTCGGCGGCGACCAACGTCAACGGCCCGATCGGGCTGTCCACGACGAGGTGACGGCGGGGAGCGCCCGCGCGGGTGGTGACGTCGGTGGCTGCGTCGACGGGCATCAGGTGGCCTCCTTCGGGTGTGCGGTCGATGAGCGGGACGACGCGCCAAGCGCGCCCCAGAGATGATGCAGGGCGTAGGACCGCCACGGTCGCCAGTCGTCGGCGGCGGCGACGGGCAGCCCGAGCAGGGCGAGGCCCTGCTTCACGCCGAGATCGTCGGGGAGGAACACGTCGGGGTCGCCGAAGCCGCGCATGATCACGTAGTCGGCCGTCCACGGTCCGATCCCCGGCACGTCGAGGAGCGCACGGCGGGCATCGTCGCGATCGGCACCGACATCGAGCAGGACCTTGCCGAGCGACGCCCGCACGCCCAGGTCGACGAGCGTGGCGCGCCGGCGCATCGGCATGGCGAGGAGCCGGGGGTCGATGCCGGCGATCTCGTCGGGCGTCGGGAAGACATGGGTGAGGCCTCTCCCGGCGAGCGCCGGCGAGAGGCTCGCTCCCACGGCGGCGACGATCCGTCCGGTCACGGTGCGGGCGCCGAGGATCGACACCTGCTGGCCGACGACGGCCCGAACCGCCGTCTCGAACGGATCGGGGCTGCCCGGCACGCGGCGTCCCGGGTGACGGTCGACGAGCTCCCTCATCGCCGGGTACGAGCCGAGCACGTCGTCGATCGCCGTCGGGTCGGCGTCGAGGTCGAGCAGCCGACGGATCCGGCGGACGGCGGGTGCGAGATCACGCCAGTCATCGAGCACGAGCTCGACGCGTACGGCGGTCCGGCCGCCGACGTGGACGAGCTCGGGTTGGATCGCGGCGACGCCGTGACCGTGCGGGAGCACGAGCGAACGTCGGTACACGCCGTCGGCGAACGCTTCGGTGCCGGGCACGGCGCGGATGGCGAGGAAGCCGATCGTGCTCGTCAGGTCGAACGGCAGCCGCACGGCGAGGTCGACGATGACGGTGTTCGTGTGCTCGTCGAGTGGCGTCGCCCGGCGGGACGCCCTGTCCGGTCGCGCGGCGCGCAGCTCGCTGGGCGAGGCGGCGAACACGGCGCGCACGGTGTCGTTGAACTGTCGGACGCTGCCGAATCCGGCTGCGAACGAGATCGCCGTGAACGGCATCGTCGTCGTCTCGATGAGGACGCGGGCCACCTGGGCGCGCTGAGCTCGGGCGATGGCGAGCGGGCCGGCCCCGAGCTCGTCGGTGATGAGACGGTTGACGTGGCGCTCGCTGTAGTTGAGGCGTGCGGCGAGGCCCGTGACTCCCTCACGGTCGACGACGCCGTCGGCGATGAGGCGCATCGCCCGGGCGACGGCGTCGCCCCGGACGTCCCATTCGGGCGAGCCCGGCGAGGCGTCGGGTCGGCAGCGCTTGCACGCTCGATACCCGTGATCATGGGCGGCGGCGGCCGTGGCGAAGAACTCGACGTTCTGCCGCTTGGGCGTCACGGCCGGACAGCTCGGCCGGCAGTAGATGCCGGTCGTCTTGACGGCGGTCACGAAGTAGCCGTCGAACCGCCCGTCGCGGCTCGACACCGCCCGGTAGCACCACTCGTGATCGAGCTCCACGTCCACGAGTCTGCCCGCTCCGGCCGCGGCCGATGAGCGGGTTTCGGACAACCACCCGCCGGCGGCGAGCGTGTTCCGAGATAGTGCCTGGCACTATCTCGGAACGTCGGCCCGGTCAGTCGACGAGGTCGGGGTCGGCGGCGTCGATGACGCCGGTGAGCGCCTCCAGGGCGTCGGCATACGCGGAGTAGTTGCGGAGTCGGAACGCCGGCCAGTCGGCGACGGCCCCGGCGCGCACGGCATCGAGCAGGTCCCACGTCGGCTGCTCCTCGGCGACGTCGATCGACTCGGGCGACCGATCGTCGACGATGATCACGTCGGCCTGATACAGGTCGGCCTGCTCCCAGCTGAGCTGCTGCCAGTACGGGAACTCGGGGTCGGGATCGGGCACGACGATGTCGAGCCCCCACGACATGAAGTCGGCGAGCTCGGCCGCGTTCTCGGGGACGGCGACGTACAGCCCCTCGGTCGTGGGCGCGACGGCAAGCACGGTGAGACCCGGCTTGGCCTCGACCGCCGCGCTGAACGCGGCGACGGCGGCCTCGAAGCGGACGCGCTCGCCGGCCAGATCGGCGGCGTCGAGGTCGGCTCCGAGCGACACGGCGAGGTTCTCGAAGTCCTCGATCATCGCCACGACGGAGGGCCCCTGGGCGGGACCGACGACGGGCGCGATGTCGGTCATCAGCTCGTAGCCGTTGCCCGTCGACTCCTCCATGCCGCTGTAGCCGTCCTCGACGGGCCAGTACTCGGCGATGACGAGATCCGGTTCGAGCGCCGCGACGGCCTCGAGGTTGATGACGCCCCACTCCTCACCGACGATCTCGATGCCCTCGAGGTCGACACCCCGCAGGTACGGATCCGCGTCGACGTTGTCGTCGGCGAAGACCGCGACCGGCCGGATGCCGAGCGGGATCAACGCGGCGGCCGCCCCGGAGTGCATCACGATGCGCTCGGGCACCTCGTCGAGCGTGGTCGTGCGACCGCTGCCGTCCGTGTACGACCACACACCGTCGACCACCGTCGCCGGCGACTCGGCAGCCGGCGACTCGGCACGCGAGCCCGGAGGAACCGACGTGGCCGACACCGCGGCCGCGGAAGCGGGAGCGACCACCGCCACGGCGAGGGCCGTGGCGGCGACGAGGCGAGAGCGTCGAAGCATGGATGTGTCCTCCGTTCGTCAGGGCAGCCGGCAGTTGAGATCTTGACTACCTGACGCATCATATGAAGTAAACCTCACAACCACGTCATCGAGACCCCCGTCTGGTCCGTGCCGGAGCGAAGGGCATCGTTACCATCGCCGCGATGCGGCTCACCACGCTCTCACGCTCCGTCGCCGGCCATCGCGTCATCGTCACCGGCGCGGCGAGCGGCATGGGACGGGCGACGGCTCATCTGTTCGCCGACGAGGGCGCGCGTGTCGCCGTCGTCGACGTCACTGCCGATCGGGTCGACACGGTCGTCGACGAGATCACGACGGCCCACGGACCCGACGCCGCCCGCGGCTTCGTCGCCGACCTGGCGTCGGCCGACGAGGGCGAGCGCACCGTCGCCGGGGCGACGGGATGGCTGGGTGGCCTCGACGCCCTCGTCAACAACGCGGGCGTGTCGCTGGTGACGTCGGCCTTCCAGGACGCCCAGTCCTTCTGGGAGAACTGGGACCGCACGCTCGCCGTCAACATCACGGCCTACGCGCATCTCGCCCGGCTCGCCACACCGCTGCTCATCGAGAGCGGCAAGGGGCGCATCGTGAACATCGCGTCCACCGAGGCGATCGTGGCCACCGCGGGCATCGCCGCCTACAGCGCGTCGAAAGCCGCCGTCACCGGGCTCACGCGCAGCCTCGCCGTCGAGCTCGGACGGCACGGCGTGACCGTCAACTGCATCTGTCCCGGCCCGATCAACACCGGGATGACCGCCGGCATCGCCGACGACGACAAGGCGACGTACGCCCGCCGCAAGGTGCCGCTGCGCCGCTACGGCGAGCCGGAGGAGGTCGCCCAGATGACGTTGAGCCTGTGCCTTCCCGCGGCCAGCTTCCTCAATGGGGCCACCATCCCGGTCGACGGGGGGATGACGATCCGCCACACCTGAGCGCAGCGCCGCGGTCAGCCGTCGAGCACCTCGTGCAGCTTGGCCGCGAACGCCTCGGGCTGGCCGTGCTGGCCGAACTCGCCGCCGAGGAACCCGGCGTGGCCACTCGGGAACACGGCGAGCTCCACGCCGAGTGCAGCAGCCGTCGCCGCGGCGGCGCGGCCGGTCATCTGGTTGGCCGACTCCTCGCCCGCCGCGAGGACGATCCGCGTCGACGCGGCGCGCAACGCCTCGACGTCGGGCTCGTACGGGACACACGTGCGATTGTTCTGCCCGAGCAGCGGGTCATCGCGGGATCCGTCGTCGTCGACGGGCAGCCCGAACGCCGCCGGATCGGGATCCGGCTCGCCGGCGAACGACGGCACCGGGCCCTCGACCATCACGACGCGGAGGAACTTCGCCATCGCCGGGCCCATGCCGCGCCGGCGATAGGTCTCGCCGATGTCGTCGTTGGCCGCCAGCACCTCGTCGCGATCGGGAAGGAACGCGGCGAGCGGCGGCTCGTGGGCGACGAGTGTGCGGACCAGGTGCGGGTGCGCGGCGACCAGGGCCAAGGCGTTGACGGCGCCACCGCTGCTGGCCAGCACGTCGACGGGCCCTCCTCCGATCGCTTCGATGACGCGACGGATGTCGTCGGCGTGCTGCTCGGGCGTCGACTCGGTCGCCCCGTCGGTCCGGGTGCTCCGTCCGACGCCGCGGGGGTCGTACGTGACGACGCGACGGTCGGCGAAGTAGGGCGCCAGGCTGCCGAAGCCCAGCGCTTCCATCGGCGAGGCGACCATCACCAGCGTCGGATGTTCGCCCGATGCGTCGGCGCGCTCGCGGATGTCGAACGTGACGATCGCGCCGTCGGCCTCGACGGTCTGGGTCTGGGTCTGGATCTCGGTCATCGGATGCTCTGTGTCTCTCAAGGGTGGTCCCCACCAGTGTCCGACCGGGAGCGGTCACGGAACAACGACCGATCACGACTGACACCAAGTAGTGTCGCTCATCGATGTGGCGCTCGGTCGAGCTCCGGGAGATCCGCCTGTTCCTCATCCTCGCCGAGGAGCTGCACTTCGGCCGGACCGCCGAACGCGCAGGGGTCACGCAGTCACGCGTGAGTCAGAGCGTGCGCGAGCTCGAGCGCAAGCTCGGGGTCCAGCTCGCCCGCCGGACGAGCCGCCGCGTCGAACTGACCGCGGCGGGAGAACGCTTCCGCTCCGACGCGGGCAGCGCCCTTGACGCGCTCGAGCGCGTCCTGGCCGCCACCGAGCGGGCGAGCAGCGACGTCAGCGATCCGGTCCGTCTCGGGGTGATCGCCGCCGCGGTCGTCGGTCCCGAGGTGCGAGCGATCATCGAGGCTCACCAGCGCGCCTACCCCGCAAGCCGTGTGGAGATGGTCGGCCTGCCGTTCCGCGACCGCTTCGGTCCGCTCCGACGCGGCGAGGTCGACGTCATGGTGGCGTCGCTCCCGGTCGGGATCCCCGGCGTGGTGACCGGTCGCGTGCTGTCCCGCCACCCACGCATGCTGGCGGTCGCCCGGGACCATCCGCTGGCCGGGCGCGCGTCCATCTCCATCGAGGACCTGGCCGACCACGCCATCGCCGACCTCGACATCGAGGCGCCCCGGGACCTCGTCGCCGCGATGACACCGACCACGACGCCGTCCGGGCGGCCGATACGGCGGATACCACTGCGCGCCGACGAGGCCAGCACGCTCATCTTGGCCGTGGCCGACGGGACGGTCGTCCACCCGGTGACGTCGGCGTTCGCCGCGACCTACGCCCACCCCGACGTCACCTACGTGCGCATCCACGATCTGCCGCCGTCCCGATCGGCCCTCGCCTGGCGCGCCCGCGATCGCCACCGCGGGCTGCGGGCGTTCCTCGCGGCCGCCGATGAGGTGGCCGCCCGCGGCTGACCGCGCCGATCAGGCGCGTCTCGGGGGCGGGCCGGTGCGGCGACGCCTATTCGCCGCAGACCGGGACGAACGCGGGGCCGGCGCCCGCGGGCACCGTCAGCGCCGGCGTGGCGGCCGGACGGGGCAACGTCACCGTCCACAACATCCACACCCCGAACACGCACAGGGCGACCGCCGAGCCGAACCCGACGCGCTTGCCGAGGGCATCGGCCAGGGCCCCGAGCGTCAGGCCACCGACGGCGGTGCCGATCTCGAAGAACATCGTGAACGAGCTGATCGCCCGCGCCCGGTCGCGATCCGACGCCCGGTTGACGGTGAGCGCCATCAACGACGGATACAGGAACGCCATGCCGCACCCGACCAGGCCGGCGGCCACCCACAGTGCCCACTGCTGGGGCACGGCGGCGAGCAACGCCAACCCTCCGCCGAGCGCCGTGAAGGCCACTGTCACGGACGTGCGGGGACCGAGCCGCTCGGGCACCCGCGCGCCGGCAACCCGCAGGGCGAGACACACGAGACTGTAGGTGGTGAACAAGCCGCCCGATCCCGACATCCCGAGCGATCGGGAGTGGTCGGGGAGGAATGCCGAGAACGTCGAGTAGGCCGCCATTCCCACTGCGAGCACGAGACCCGGCGCCAGCGCGGCGGGATGGATGAACGCGGCGCGGCCGGTCCCGTCGAGATCGATCGACCCGGAGTCGATGCCCTCGACGGGGCTCGTGCTCGACACGCCACGCACCCACTTCGGCACGGCCACCGACAAGCCGGCAGCGAGGGCGGCGCACCCGGCGGCGAGGATGAACGCCTCGCGGAAGCCGTTGTGGTCCATCACCAGGTCGCCGAGCAGCGGTCCCACCCCGATGCCGCCGTAGACGGCGACCGAGAAGTAGCTGGACGCCTCGGCCTGGCGATGGGCCGGCGCGAGATCGGCCACGAGCGTCGCCGCGCCGACGAACAGCGCCGCCTCGCCGATGCCGGTCAGCCCGCGCAGGACGAGGAGCGCCGGAAGCGAGTCGACGAAGCCGTACATCGAGCCGACGACGGCGGCCAGCAACGATCCGCCGATCATGAGCGCCCGGCGGCCGAAGCGGTCGATGAGGCGGCCGATCAGGGGCCGTACGGCGATCGCCGCCCCGGCGAACGCGGCGATGGCCAGGCCGACGCCGAGCTCGCCGCCGCGCATCTCGTCCTCCACGTAGGTGGGGATGATCGGCACCAGCACGCCCACGTAGACGAAGAACGCGAAGACCGCCATCGTGACCGCCACGAACGGCCGCGTGACGAGACGCGCCGGCGCCTCGGTGGGTTCGGCGGCGGTCGCGGTCAACACGTCAGCAATCCTGCTGGTTGACCGCGCCGTCGCCACGACCGCGTTACGTCGGTGTTGCGAAATTCACACCGAACAGCGCTCGGCGCGCCGGCCGCCGCGGCTGGCAGGAGGTCACGTGGCGAGCTGTTCGACCCGGCGGACGTCGACCGCGACCGAGAGCTGCTGCTCGGCCTGCGGACCGATGACGACTCCCCGCACCGGCGGCACGTCGCCGTAGTCGCGGCCCCAGGCCACCGTGATGTGGCGGTGCGTCGGCAGGCGGTCGTTCGTCGGGTCGAAGTCGACCCAGCCGATGCTCGGCACCCACAGCGACGCCCAGGCGTGGGAAGCGTCGGCACCGACGAGCCGCTCGGCGCCCGGAGGAGGATCCGTCTCGAGGTAGCCGCTCACGTACCGCGCCGACAGGCCGAGGAGACGCAGGCCGCTCACCGCCAGGTGGGCGAAGTCCTGGCACACGCCGCGGCGCGCGGCGAGCACCGCCGACAGCGGGGTGGACACGTCCGTGAACGACGGGTCGTAGTCGAACGTGGTGTAGATCGCCGAGCAGAACGCCCGCGCCGCGTCGATCACCGGCCGACCGGGCCGGAACGCGTCCTCGACGATGATCCGCAGCTCGCGCCGATCCTCGTCGGTGGTCACCAGCGGCAGCCCGCCGGCGAAGGGCCGCACCTGCAGCGCCTCTCCCCCGCGTACCGCATCCACCGCGTCGGCCACCGCCTCCCACGGCGGACCGTCGCCGTCGAGCGTCATCGGCTCGAACACGACCTCCGACGTCGCCGCCACCACCAGCGAGTCGTGCTGGTGGTGCATCCCGATCTGCAGCACGCGATTGCCGAACGCGTCGATGTGCTCGAACCGCTCGTCCGGCTCGGGCGTCACGTCGACGAGGGCCCGCTCCACCATCTGCTCCGGCGTCGGCCGGGGCAGGAGGTAGGCGACCGTGTACCCGTCGGTCATCGGTTGGGAGTACTCGTACCTCGTCTCGTGGCGGACGAGGTACCGGCTGGCGGTCATCGCCGGGCCGCCGGGTCGCTCCGCCTGGCGCGCACCACGACGGGCTTGACCGGCGTGGCGAACCACGTGTCGACGACCTCGCCGGCGAAGGCGCCGACCGCGTCGTGCACCACCCGTACGCGATCGACGACGGGATCGGAACCGGCGAGGGCGTCCGCCGGCACCGCGGCCACCATCTCGGTCAGCAGCGCCACCCGCGCCGATCCCTCGGGCCAATCGACGTCGGCGACGTGCTCGGCCACACGATCGAGGCACGACACGAAGGCGCGGGGGTTGTCTCGGTCCCGAAGCAGGAGCTCGAGCGTCGGCGCGATCTCCACATCACTGCGGTATTGCCGTCGGTAGGCGATCAGGCACTCGTTGGCGGCGAGAAGGCTTTCCAGGGCGTTCGTCGCCACGACATCGACGATCGGGACGCCGATCTCCCGTGCGTCATCGGTCTCCGGCTCGACGAACGCTGACACCAGCTCGAGAACGATCAACGCCCGTTCCAGGCGGATGCCGATGTCGCCGAACCGCCACGCCGGCCCCCGGACCGTCGACTCGTTCCACATCCCCATGTAGGCAGCCAGCGCCGCCAGCACGTCGTCGATGGCGTCGATCGGCGCCGCGCCCTCGTCGAACGAGTCGAGGAGCCGGACGATCGTATTGAGGATGCGGGCGGTGTTGGAGGCGAGGAACTCGCCGACCGTCGCTGCTTCGGCGACGAAGCTGCGCAAGCGTGAGACGAGCGCCTCGGTCGTCGCCACCAGCTCGGCGTCGAGCTCTGCGTACGGCGTCCGGCGAACGTCCTGCTGGTCCTCGTCGTCGGTCGACTGGACCGCCTCGTTGCGCACGACCCGCAAGGCACCGGCCATGCGCCGGGCCCAGGCGCCGCGCTGGAACGTGACGAGCCCCGGATCCTGCCGACGCCGCGCCGCGATCACGCGCAGCGTTCGGGCGATCGCCTCGGCTCGCTCGGCCGCCCGGCCCGACCAGAACAGGGCGTCGGCCGCCCGCGTGGGGACCGACGCCGCGAGGTCGACCTGCGGGAGCTGCGGTGCGACGATCACGGGGAGGGCGGCGTGCTCCCCGATCACCCACACGTCCTTGGCCCGCCGGGCGCCGGGATCCCGCGGGTCGTCGCCGGGGCCGAGCACCCGCCCGTTGCCACCGGGCATCACGGCCACGCCGTCGGGTCCGGCCACGGCGTGGAGCCGCACGACGACCGACGCCTCCGACACGTCGCCGTTGCGGAAGATCGGGTACTGGGCGAGCTCGACGGATCGGGCGTGCTCGCCACCGAGCATCGGCAGCCTGAACGACTCACCGGTGAGGGCCTCCGCAGCTGCCGCCCACCCGTCGGCGAGCTCGCTGTCCTCGATCACGCCGCTGCCGTGGGCGTTGGCGAGCACGACGCCTCGTTCGGCGACGGCGCCGAGCAGTCCGGGCACGCCCTCGCCCCCCGGCGCGCCGATCTCGATCGGATCGAGGTGGTCGTCCTCGATACGGCGATAGACAACGTCGACCGGGTCGAGGTTCATCCGCCGCCCGCTGCGCATGCGGAACGGCGCCCCGTCACCGTCGCGCTGCTCACCGTCCGTGCCGGCGGCGAGCGTGCGCAGCCACAACCGCCCCTGGCGGACGACGAGGTCGGGCCGCTCGACGAGCGTGAACCCCAACGTCCGGGCCAGCGACGAGTGCTCGACGTAGCCCGGGTGGTTGACACCACCGGTGAAGAGCACGATGCGCGGATTGGTGGCGGCCGTGGTGGTGATCAGCGCATGGCGCAGCTCGGCCGGGAAGCCATTGAGCGACGCGATGTCGCCGACGTCACCCGATCCGAGTCGCGACCCGAGGATCTCGTCGGCGACGCGCATCATCGCCGACCGGTCGAGCAACGCGTAGCCGACGCCGGTCGGGGCGTCCGTGAAGTCCTGCACGATCCGCCACGTTCCGTCGGCGAGGGCGACGACGTCGGCGGCGTAGGTGGTCAACCAGCGCGGCGGAGCCGGCGCACCGACCGTCGCCATGCGATACCGCCGGCTCGAGCTCAGCGCCTCGCCGGCAACGACCCCGTCGCGGACGAGCTGCCGCGGCCCGTAGAGGTCGGCGAGGATCGACTCGAACGCCCGCATGCGCTGGGCGATGGCCGCGGCCAACCTGTCGAACGTCGGTCCGTCGACGATCAGCGGGACGGGGTCGATGCGCCACGGCCGGCTCCCTGCCTCGTCGGGCCGAACGTTCATCTCGTGGACGAGATGACCCGCACCCGAGGCCGCGATCACCCGGTCCGCTTCCGCCTGGCGCCGGCTCAGCGCCACGCGATCACGCAGGAGATGGTCGAGCAACTCGGCCGTGTTCGGTGACGACACGGGCTACGACCGTACGCGCTCGGGGGCGATCGTGTCGCTATCCGAGCCGGAGGTAGCGGTCGTGGATGCGCTTGTCGAGCTGCGCGAGGGCGACCTGGATGGCGTCCATCGAGTCGTCCAGTTCCTCGCCCGCCAGCGTGCCGTCACCCGATCCGGCGGTGGATTCGCGCAGTGCGGCGTCGACGAGGTCGACCTCGTCGAACAGGGCGGTGGGGTCGGGCAGTTCACCGAGCGCCCGGCGGATCTCGCGCAGCAACGCCCGGACGGCGCGGGGGAAGCGATCGTGTTCGAGCAGGAAGCGGACCACCGACGCGCCCTCCACCGGACCGCGGACCGCCCGCTGGTACATCTGCAGGGCCGACAGCGAGCGCAGCACTCCCATCCACTGCAGCTCGTCGTGCTGATGAGTCTCCTCGCTCTCGCGCTCCTCGAGGAGCGCGGCGGCACGGACGCCGAGGACGCGCGTCGTCATGTCGGCCCGCTCGAGGGCCCGCCCGAGGCGCCACATCGCGTAGGCCTCGTCGTGGTTCATCGTGGTCGCGAGGATGCCGTCGAGACGCCTGCTGTCGGCGATGACGCGACCGAGGAACCGCTCTCGGGCGCGTCGATCGACGCCCCGGTCGACCTCGGTCGAGACGTAGAGGTACAGGTCGTTGAGGGCCTGCCAGCCGTCTCGCGGGACGGTCTCGCGTGTGGTGCGGAGGTTCTCGCGGGCCGCCGACACGCAGCTGACGACGCTGGCGAGGTTCTCGCGGTCGGCGAGCAGGAATTCGACGACGGCCGTCTCGGTGTCCTTCGTCTCGGGGGCGTCACCACCGAAGCGCGAGTCGTACTGGGCGCCGCTGCCGACGATGGCGATGACCGGCCGCCACATGATCTGCGCGTGCGTCGGCAGGTCGGCGAGCATGTCGCCGTGGGCCCGCACGATGCGGGCCACGTCCTCGGCCCGCTCGATGTAACGCGCCGCCCAATAGATACGGTCCGCCACCCTCGACAACAGATTCGTCGCCATCAGTGTCGTCCTCGGCGGCATCGCTTCGCTCGCCGCCTGCGGCGAGTTGTCGAAGAGCTCGCTTCGCTCGCGCTGTTCTGCTGGCGGCGGCGGAGCAAGCTCCGCTGATCGCCGCATCGAAGGGGGGAATCCCCCCTTCGAGCATCCCCCCTTCGGAGTCGGATCGTTGATCGGTCCGCGACCGGTCGACGCCGGATCGTGGGGCAACAGGGCGAGGCGACCGAAACCATCAATACGTACCCCAGCCGGCGCCGAGGTCGACGATCCAGGTGTCCTTGGAGCCGCCGCCTTGCGAGGAGTTGACGATGAGACTGTCCTTGGGCAGGGCGACCCTGGTGAGGCCGCCGGCGGTGACGTAGCTGGTCTCGCCGGTGAGGATGAACGGCCGCAGGTCGACATGTCGTGGCTCGAGGCCATCCTCGACGAGCGTGGGGGCCGTGGAGAGCTGGAGGATCGGCTGGGCCACCCAGTTGCGGGGATCGTTGCGGACGGCTTCGGCGGCGGCGGCCAGCTCCTTGTCGCTCGCCCGGTTGCCGATGAGGATGCCGTAGCCGCCCGACTCGTTGGCCGGCTTGAGCACGAGCTCGCGCAGGTTGTCGAGCACGAACGTCCGCTCATCGTCGTAGAGGCACCGGTACGTCGGCACGTTGTCGATCTGCGGTTCCTCGCCGAGGTAGTAGCGGATGACGTCGGGCACCCACGCGTACACGACCTTGTCGTCTGCGACGCCGGCGCCCGGCGCGTTGGCGATGGCCACGCGGCCGGACTTCCACGCCCGCATCAGGCCGGGCACACCGAGCATCGACTCCGGGTTGAACACCTCGGGGTCGAGGAACATGTCGTCGATGCGGCGGTAGATCACGTCGACCGGCTCGAGGCCGTCGATCGTCCGCATGAACACGCGGTCGCCCGAACTGCCGTCGCTGGTGACGACGAGGTCGCCGCCTTCGACGAGCGTGGCTCCCATGCGCTGGGCGAGGAAGGAATGCTCGAAGTACGCCGAGTTGAAGATGCCCGGCGTGAGGACGGCCACGCTCGGCGTGGCGACGTCGTCGGGGGCGAGTGAGCGGAGCAGCTTGGCCAGCTCCTCGGTGTACGAGTCGACCGGGGCGATGCTCTGGCGGGCGAAGACCTCGGGGAACGCCCGCTTGCAGACCGCCCGGTTCTCCAGCACGTAGCTCACCCCCGACGGCACGCGCAGGTTGTCCTCGAGCACGTACATCGTGCCGTCGGAGTCCCGTACGAGATCGGAGCCGGAGATGTGGGCCCAGACGCCGAAGCGCGGGTGCACGCCCGTGCACTCGGGCCGGAAGTTCGCCGAGTCGGCGAGGAGGTCGGCGGGGAAGACGCCGTCGGCGACGATCCGCTGGTCGTTGTAGAGGTCGTCGATGAAGCGGTTGAGGGCGACGAGTCGCTGCACGAGGCCGCGTTCGATGCGGGCCCATTCCGTGGCCTCGATGATGCGCGGGATGACGTCGAACGGCCACGCCCGGTCGATGCCGCGCCCGTCCGAGTACACGGTGAACGTGATGCCCTGGGTGAGGATGTCGGCGGTGGCCGCGGCCTGCCGGCTCCGCAGCTCGTCGAGCTCGAGCGAGTTGATCACGGCGTAGAGCTCGTCGGCGGCCGGGCGCGGCAACCCCTCGCTGTCGACGAGTTCGTCCCACGGTTCCGGCATCGGCGAGGACACTAGGCGAACGCGAGATGAACGTGCTCGGTTCCGCGGCGGGAGGTGGGCTCGAGGGTCAGGTCGCAAGCATCAGGTCGAGGCGATCAGGTCGCCAGCATCGGCCGGATCGTCGCGACCAGCCGGGCGAGGTCGTCGATCGTCGCGGCGAGCTCGGGTACATCGGCGAGACCGATCGCCCGGACGATGACGGGAGCGGTACCGGCGAGGACCAGCCGTGAGGCCGCCTGATCGGCCGAGCCGTCGTGCACCCAGAACAGGATGAGGCCCAGGTGGTACAGCCACAGCAGCTCGGGCAGCTCGGACCGCAGTCGGTCGGCGACGGCCGGCGACCCGTCTCCCGTCCGGGCGCCCTCGACGACGTCACGCCAGCCGGCGATCGCCGCCTCACGTGCCGGCGCCGATCGGGAGGAGAACGGGCTGAGGGGGCTCGAGGGATCGGACGCCACGCGGAAGAACTGGGTAGCGAACTGGTGGTACCGGCCGAGGGCGGCGAACCACGAGTCGGCGTGGGCGACGATGCGCTCGGTGAGGTCGGTCAGCCCGGCCAGGCGCTCGGCCGACGCCGCCGCGTGCTCCTCCATCGCCCGGTCGTAGAAGCCCTGGATCAGCTCGTCCTTGGAGGCGAAGTAGTAGTACGCGTTGCCGACCGAGACACCGGCCCGCTCGGCGATCGCCCGCATCGTCGTCGCCTCGAACCCCCGCTCCTCGAAGAGTCCGAGGGCGGCGTCGATGATTGCCGGTTTCGTCTGCCGACGGGCCATCGGCTGCAGGCTACGAGTCACCGACCCGTCCTCGACGGCGCGCTCGGCGGCGTCACCGTCGTCGTTCGGCATCGTCGGCGCAGCCGGCACGGACGAACGGCGGTGGCAGCTGCGGCGGGGGCAGGGCGGGCCCGGTCGCGGGGACCGCTCCCGACAACCGCCGCATCGTCTCGGTCGCGTCCTTCAGGGCGTGGAAGGCGAACCGGCGGCGACCGGCGGCGATGGCGATGGCGGCACGCCGCGTGGGGGCCAGAGCCCAGAGGACGGCGATCCAGGCCTTCTCGCCGGTCAGCACGGCGCCGCTGTCGGTGACCACGGTGATCTCGGCGAGCGTCCGAGCGGCGTCGAGATCGGGGAATCGCCGGGCGGCCTCCGGGCTCCCGGCGGCGACGAATCGCAACGGCACGAGCTGGGGGCGAGACGATGCCCACCGCCGCGCTCGCCGGCAGACCGGGCAGCCAGAGTCGTAGAGCACCGTGAGCTCGCGGGGGCGCAGCACGTCGGCCGGCGCCGAGACCTGGTCGACCTTCATCGCTGTTCGGCAACCGTCGTCCACGCGTCGGGCTGGACGGGCAGTTCGGGGGCATGGTGCAACTCGGCGTTGCGGCGGAAGCGGTTGAAGACGAAGACGTTGGCGAGGTGCACGGTGCCGAGGACGATCGCCACCACACCGACCTTGCGCGACACCAACTCGGTCACCTCGGCCGCCCCGACGATCTCGGTGTCGGTGCGCAGGAAGAGGGCGACGTAGCCCAGGTTGAGCAGGTAGAAGCCGACCACGAGCAGGTGATTGACGGCGTCGGCGAGCGCCTCTCGCCCGGCGAACACCTCGCGCATGAACAGGGCGCCGTGACGGTGGAGGGTTCTCGCCACGTACACGACGAGGGGGACGGTGATGGCGACGTAGAGCAGGTAGGCGACGAACGTGTCGGTCATGGAAGGTCTCCTGTGAGTGGCGTCGAACGACGCGATTTGAACGTGTTCAAGCAATAGTTGAACACGTTCAAATGTTGGTGTCAACCGATTCTCCAGCCGCCGGCGAAAGCTGTCCGATCGGCGCGGGTCGGCGTCCGATCGGCGGTGGCCGGACAGGCGTGCGGGGACGCACGATGGCCCGGTCCCACCGACCCGGCCCACCACGAGCCGGCCCGACCACGAGAGGCCCCATGTTCATCGCCATCCTCGATCTCTGCACCGCCGCCGACGACCGCCCCACCGCCCGGGCCCAACTGCTGGCCGAACGACCGGCCGTGCGAGCGATGCCCGGCTGCATCGACTTCCGAGTGTTCGAGGCTCCCGACGACGACCGCCGCCTCACCGTGCTGCACGAGTGGGCCGACAGGGCCTCGTTCGACGCCTACACGGCGTCGAACGAGTTCGCCCGCTCCGGTGAGGTGATCTTCCCGCTCGTGGCCGAACCGCCCGTCAGCCGGCGCTTCGAGGCCCATCTTCTCGAAGTCGTCGACTGACCAGGATCGGCCGCCGTGCGATGATCCCCGGCGTGACGCCTCCGGCCCACAGCTTCGTGCGCGACTTCGCATCCGCACCCGCCGAGACGTTCCGCGTCGACCACCACTACCTCGTCTGCGTGTCCCGAGGCGTCCTCCGGCTCGAGTCCGGCGGGACGTCCTGGACCCTGCCGCCGGCCCGGGCGGCGATCATCGCCGCCGGGCACCCGGTGGAGATCGCCATCCCGCAGGCGGTCGTGTCGTCGTCGGCGCTCTTCTCCCCCGACTTCGTCGCCGCTCCCCCGGCGCCGCTGGCCGTGTTCGACCTGACCCCACTCGCCCGGGCGCTGATCTCCGAGTGCGGCCGCTGGGGCCCCAACAGCACCTGGTCGGATCACGCCGCGTCGATGTTCCGAGCCCTCGCCGCGTGCTGCTGGGAGCTCGCCACCCGTCCGAGCCCGGCACGCATGCCCGTCGGGCGATCACCCGAAGTTCGCCGGGCGCTGGCCCTGACGGAGGCGACGATCGCCGACGCCCCGAACATCGAGGCGGTCGCCCACGACGTCGGCCTCGCCTCGCGCTCCTTGGCGCGGCGGTTCGAGGACGAGCTCGGCATGACCTGGCGCGCCGCGCTGCGTCGCGCCCGACTGCTGCGCTCGATCGAGCTGCTCGCCGGCGACGAATCACGATCGATCGCGGCGATCGCCATGGACGTCGGCTACTCCTCGCTGTCGGCGTTCAACGCGGCGTTCCGCGACCTCGTCGGCCAGACCCCGTCCGACTACCGCGCCACCTTCCGCCCTTTCTGACGGCGCGCCGGCGCCCGCCGCCGGCGACGTCCCGGAACGACCGGAGGGTATGTACCCGACGCTTCGGTGGGGTAATTACCCTCCGGTTCCACCGCCCGGACCTACGGAGGGGCGACGCCGTCAGGCCGGCTTGGGCTCCTTGGGCAGACCCAGGACGCGCTCGGAGACGATGTTGCGCTGGATCTGGCTCGTGCCGCCCCAGATCGTCTCGGAGCGCGAGAAGAAGAACGTCGAGACCATCGGCGAGACCGGATAGCCCTCACGGCGGCGTTCCCGGAGCGCACCGGGCCACGATCCCGACTCCGGGCCGGCGTTCACGAGCATCGACTCGGCGCCCCAGATGTCGAGGGCCAGCTCCATCGCCCGCTGGTGCATCTCGGACCAGAACATCTTGTTGAGCGCCCCGAGGGCGGCGATCGACGGGTCCTTCACGCCGGCGAGCTGGGTCGACAGGGTGCGCAGCCCGTTGGCCCGCAGGATCTGGATCTTCGTGTAGTACTGCATGAGCCGCTGCCGGATCAGCGGATCGTCGATGGCGCCGTTGCGCTTCGCCTCGGCCACCAGCTGGCGGTACTCCTCCTCGAAGCGGCGATAGCCCGTGGTCGCCGACTGGCCGCGCTCGAACGCAAGCGTCGAGTTGGCGACCTTCCAACCGTTGTTGACGCCGCCGACGACGTTCTCGGCCGGGCAGCGGGCGTCACTGAAGAACACCTCGCAGAACTCGGCCGTGCCGTCGGGCTGGGTGATCCCGCGGACCTCGATCCCGTCCTGCTTCATCGGCACGAGGAGGTAGGAGATGCCCTGGTGCTTCGGCGCGTCGGGATCGGTGCGGGTGAGCAGGAAGCAGTAGTCGGCCACGTATGCCTGGGTGGTCCAGACCTTCTGACCGTTGATCACCCACTCGTCGCCGTCGAGCGTCGCCGTCGTCTTGAGGCTGGCCAGGTCGGACCCCGAGTCGGGCTCGGAGAACCCCTGGCACCAGCGCACCTCACCGCGAAGGATCTGCGGGAGGAACTGCTTCTTCTGCTCCTCGGTCCCCCACTGCAGGATGGTCGGGCCGACGAGCGTGTCACCGAAGAAGTCGGCGCGCATCGGAGCCCGGACACGGGCGAACTCCTCGGCCAGCACGACGCCCTGGAGCGTGGTGAGGCCCTTGCCGCCGTACTCGGTCGGCCAGGTCGCGCAGATCCAACCGCCGCCGTAGAGCTTGCTCGGCCAGGACTGGTTGAAGGACTCCCGCTCCTCAGCCGTCATCTCCAGCGCCTCGCCCCGTTCCGCCGCCTCGACCCAGCCGGCGGGGAGGTTGTCGGCCAGCCAGGAGCGGATCTCGGTGCGGAACGACTCCGCGGCATCGTCGTAGGTCAGCTGCATGCACCCATCATGACTTACCGCCGGGTAACAACGTCAACGCGGGCGATCGACCGGCGGGCGTGACGTGGGTGCGCGGCTATCGCTCGGCGCGCACCACCGGCCGGTCGCCGTCCCACGACACGCGCATGGCGAAGTCGAAGCGGTCGACGTCAGTGCAGACGGCGATGTCGTCGGGATGGGCGTCGGTACCGCCGAGGGCGAGGGTGCGCGCCGCCTCGTGGGTGGCCGCGACCGCCGCGGCGACGGCGGCGGCATCGGCCGGCGCCCCGGTCCGGCGGGCCTCGATGAACTGCGCCGTCAGCAGGTCGTCGTCGCCGGTCAGGTCCGGGCGATCGACGAAGCGGCCGGTGATCACATAGGTCGGCTCGGAGGAGCCGGCCCCGCACAGTGCGGCGGCGGTCGCCGACGCGCAGACGAGGCTCGCACACCACAGCGCCGGCGCGGCGCGGGCGGCGTACACGCCCTGAGTGCCGGCCGACGTGCGCTGGACGACCGTGCGGCCCTCGAGATCCGCGTCGGCGATCAGCACGGGCGAGTTGGAGTAGTCGAAGCCATCGGGCCGGCGGCCGTGCTCCTCGCCCATGACGACCGCGCCGTCGTACTCGCCGCCGAATCGCAGCGCCGCGGCCACCGTGTCGGCGAGCACGATCTGGCGGGCACCGGCGGCGAGGGCGCAGGCCGCGGTGGTGAACGCGCG
The DNA here is from genome assembly GCF_003426815.1 of Desertimonas flava. Taxonomy (GTDB): domain Bacteria; phylum Actinomycetota; class Acidimicrobiia; order Acidimicrobiales; family Ilumatobacteraceae; genus Desertimonas; species Desertimonas flava. The sequence continues at coordinate 34,433 of NZ_QKYK01000019.1, read as the reverse complement.
GATCACGTCGACCGCCACATGCGGTCCATCGGCGTGGCCGAGCTCCCATCGGGCCCGGAATCGTGGTGACGTCACCCCGCACACGAACACGACCGTAGGCGACCCACGCGCACCACGGGACCGCATCGACTGTGCCGGCTCCGACGCAGGTCAGTAGTTTCGGATCATGACGCCCATTGCGTTCCTTGCAGGCGAGTCGCCGAGGCTCGACGGCCACGAAGACCGCGTGGGGCCGGTCGCTCGCTGGTGCTCGCACCTTCGCATCGGAGGACGGACATGACCGGCACGGAGACGACCGGCACGGTCGCTCCCGCTGCGGGGCGTTGGACGGCTCAGTGGAAGGAGTTGTTCGAGGAGGTCATCACGACGGGTTTGTGCACCGGGTGTGCGGCGTGTGTGGTCACGTGTCCCCACGACGTGATCGGCTACGAGCACGAGGAGGGCAAGTACGTCCCGTTCCATCTCGAGGAGGAGCTCGGCCCGGCCAACTGCGTGCACGGGTTCGGCGCGGGCGGGGGCTGCACCACGTGCACGCGGGCGTGCCCGCGGTTCCGTTCGTGGGAACCTGCTGCCGACACCCATCTGTTCGGGCGGGTCCGCGAGCCGGAGGAGATGTCGGGGATCTGGCGTCAGCTGCTGCTCACGCGTGCGGCCGACGAGACCCAGCACGACAAGGGTCAAGACGGCGGCTTCGTCACGGCGATGCTCACGTGGCTGATGGACCACGACTACATCGAAGCGGCGATGGTGTCGGGCGTGGAGGACGACGACGCCTGGAAGGCCAAGCCGGTGTTGGTGCACAACCCCGACGAGGTCATCGCCACCGCCGGGAGCCGCTACACCTACTGCGCCAACCCGCTCGCCCTGCGTCAGGCCAAGGAGGAAGGCCTGTCACGGTTGGCGCTGGTGGGGATGGGCTGCCAGACGTCGTCGCCGCCGACGATGTGGGACCGCAAGGCCGGCAAGGTGTCCAAGCCGTTCGTGTTCAACATCGGCCTGCTGTGCTCGAAGACGTTCGACGACGCGATCTTCCCGGAGCTGTTCGAGGCCAAGTACGGCCTGCGCAAGTCCGAGATGGTGAAGATGAACATCAAGGGCGTGTTCCAGATCTGGATGCGCGACGGGTCGTACCACGAGATCGACCTCAAGGAGTGCCACCAGTGGACGCGGGAGGGCTGCAAGCACTGCCCCGACTTCGCCGCCGAGCACGCCGACATCTCCACCGGAGGCATCGGCAAGGACAACGACTGGACCTTGACGATCGTGCGTACCGAGCTCGGCGAGGAAGTGATCAACCGCATGATCGCCGACGGCACGATCGTCGCCCGTCCCGCGCAAGAAGACGAGGTGGCGATGAAGCTGCTGCGCACCCTGTCGATCGTCTCACGGCGACGCTGGCCCAAAGACGCCGACCCCGCCCCCACCGTCGGCGTCCCGCCACCCAAGAAGAAGGCGGCAGCGCCGGCACCAGCCCCCGCCGGCTGACGCAACCTCCGAGACCCGTCACCCGCTCGGCGGGTAACAGATGGTGCCTGGCACCATCTGTTACCGGTCAGCGGCTGCCGGGTTCGGTGGTGGCAGCCGGCTCGGTGTCGTCGGCCTCGGTCGACTCGGCGGCCGAGTCCTCGGTCTCGGTGCCCTCGACGGCGCTCGACTCGACGTCACTCGACCCGGCGGCCGAGGCATCGGTGGCGCCGTCCCGGCACGACTCGAGATCGGCGACGAACGCCTGCCACCGCTCGCCGCCCGTGGCGCCCTCGGCGTCCCAGTCGACGTTCTTGTTCTCTTCGTTGATCGCCTCGAGGTCCTCGCTGGAGTAGTTCTCCTCGAGGGTCTCGAGCATGCACGCCCGCTCGTCGTCGGTCAGGCCTTCGACGGTCTCGATGATGTCCTCGGCCATGCGACGGTTGCTCGGCGTGCTCGTGCCGCACGCCGACAGCCCGAGCACCCCGACGACGACCGTGGCGAGTGCGGTAACGGGAAGGCGGCGGCCGAAATTCACAAGGATGGGAGGCTAACGGGGCATCGGCTGGGTTCCCCGGCGATGCAGGCCTCGCGGGCGGCTCGGTATCGTGAGCGCCTGGTCCTACGATGAGCCCCTCGACCCGATCCTCCCGATCCTCGACGTCCGGCGGGCGCCGCCGCGGCCCCGACCGGCATCCCCGGCCCACCACCGTGCTGCTGGTGCGGCACGGCAAGACGTCCACCACCGGCACGCTCCTGCCCGGGCGGGCGCCCGGGCTGCATCTCGACGACACCGGACGCAGCCAGGCCGATCGAGCCGCCGAACTGATCGGCGAGCTGCCCGCCGTCGCCGCCGTCTACACGTCGCCGCTCGAGCGGGCCCGCGAGACCGCGGCGCCCATCGGCTCGGCCGTCGGTCTGCGACCGAAGGTCGACAAGGGCCTGCTCGAGTGCGACTTCGGCGAGTGGACCGGCAAGGAGCTGAAGGCCTTGATGAAGCTGCCCGAATGGCAGCTCGTGCAACGTGCCCCGTCGAGCTTCCGCTTCCCCGGCGGTGAGAGCTTCACCGAGATGCAGGTGCGCATCGTGTCCACGCTCGACCGTCTGCGGGCCGCCCACCCCGGCGAGGTCATCGTCTGCGTGTCGCACGCCGATCCGATCAAGGCCGCCGTCGCCCACGCCCTCGGCACCCATCTCGATCTCTTCCAGCGCATCGTCATCAGCACGTGCGCGGTGAGCGCGCTGTCGTGGTCGGTGGCCGGCCCGATCGCCCTCACCGTCAACACCACCGGCCGCTCGTTGAAGGACCTGGCCCCCTCATGAGCGCGTTCGTGGAGTTCGACGATGTCGACGAGTTCTCGGCCAGCGTCGTCGGCCAACCCGGCTCGCGGGTCTTCTTCCTCAACGCCCGCTCCGGGCCGCACCGTGTGACGGTCCGCTGCGAGAAGCAGCAGGTGAAGGCGATCGCCATGTACCTGCGCCACGTGCTGAGCGACCTGCCGCCGCCCGAGCACCGGCCGATGGCCACGCCGATCGAGTCGGCGCCGACAGGCGATCCGCTGTTCGTCCTCGGGCCGATCGGGCTCGGCTACGACCGGCGTAACGACCGCCTGCTGGTCCAGCTCGAGGAGATGCTCGAGAGCGACGCAGCCGGCGACGACGACGAGGCCGAGGCCGAGACCCCCGACCGCGGCCACATCCGCTTCTACGTGACGCGTAGCCAGGCCGACGCCTTCTGCGACCACGCCGACGTCCTCGTCGCCGCCGGCCGTCCGTCGTGCACGTGGTGCGGCAACCCGATCGATCCCGCCGGCCACGCCTGCCCCCGCATGAACTGAGAGCCTGTCGTGTTCAGCGAGCGCAGCGAGCGTCCCGGAGTTCGAGCGGCCAAGGGCCGCGGCGCGCCAGCTGCCGAGGCTTCAGTCGAGCCGACTTGTCGGCGGGCCGTTCGCGCGGCCTGCGTGGCCACTGAGCTTCAGCGAATCGCTTGTACTGAGCTTCAGCGAATCGCTTGTACTGAGCTTCAGCGAATCGCTTGTAGGGAACGCTCGTGATGGATTCTGGCGTGCCGGTGCAGATCCCCGCGGCGATTCCCACCGGCGCGGCAGAGCACCTGGCCACCGCCGAGGTCACGCTCCTCGGTCGGATGCCGAACGCCAGCAACGCCACGTTCCTCGTGCGCCTCGATCCGGCCGGCACCGAGCTGCCCGACGACGAGAACGAGCGCGCCCAACCGCTGGGGCTCGCCATCTACAAGCCACTGCGCGGTGAACGGCCGCTGTGGGACTTCCCGCCCGGCCTCCATCGCCGTGAGGTCGCCGCCTACCGGCTGAGCCACGCCGCCGGACTCCACGTCGTGCCGCCGACGGTCCTGCGCACCGACGCTCCCCTCGGTGAGGGCTCGCTGCAGTGGTTCGTCAACGCCGATTTCGCCGAGCACTTCTTCTCCCTGTTCGAGCAACGGCCGCAGCTCCACGACCAGTTCCGGGCGCTCGCCGCGTTCGACGTGATCGTCAACAACACCGACCGCAAGAGCGGTCACTGCCTGTTCGAGCCGGCCACCGAGCAGGTGTGGGGCATCGACAACGGTCTGTGCTTCTCCGAGGACGCCCGCCTCCGCACGGTGATCTGGAACTTCGCCGGCGAGCCGCTCGGGGACACCCTGCGCGCCGTCGCCGCGGCCATCGCCGACGAGGTCCCCGACGACGTCGCCGAGCTGCTCGACGACGACGAGGTGGAGGCGATGCAGGAACGAGCGGCCGAACTGACCGACGAGGGGATCTTTCCGTTCGACCGGTCGGGCCACGGCTACCCGTGGCCGTTGATCTGAGCGCACCGGCGTGAGCGGCATCGATGACGACGCCGTTCGGGGCGGGGACGACCTGGCCGACGTCGACGAGCGCCTCGACGAGCTGATCCATCGGGCCGACCTCGACGGCCTCGTCCGGCTCATCGACGATCGGACGGCGTCGCGGGACTGGCCGGGGCTACGCCGGTGTCGCGACCGCGCTCGGCAGGCCGTCGTCACCGGCCGCCAGGTGTGGCCCGCCGCCACACTCGCCGAGTACCGACTCGCGCTGGTGGCGCCGGCCGAGTGGGCGGCCGGAGTCATCGACGACGACGCCGGGCGATTCACGATCGGACCGCTCAGCGAGGTGATCGCCCAGCACCACACGTTCGTCGAGCTGGCGCCCCACGTCTCGGGACCGGCCGCCAGCCTGATCGCCCACGAGCGGGCGCTGCGGGGCGAGGACGTGACCACTGCCGTGGGACGCCTGCCGAACGCGCTGGAGCTCCCGTACGGCGTCGCCGACTGGGAACCGGCGTATCCGCTGGCCACCTACTCCGACGACGGCGTCGACGCCCCGGCCCCTCCGCTGCCCGACCCCGCCGGGATGCTGCGCGACGCCACGACGGCGCCGGCCGAGCGGCTCGACGACCCGCCCGTGGAGCTGGCCGTGCGTCAGCTCCTCGAGGCCTGGACGGCCCGGTCGAACGGGCGGGCCGAGATGGCCAGCGTCGTCGGCGACGCCGGGAGCGCACTCCACGCCCTCGGCCTGACGAGGAGTTCGCTCACGCCGCTGAGCCTGTCCGACGCGATGGCCTGGCTGGCGTGGGCCGGCGCCTCGGGCGGTGCCCACGGACGCCGCCGCGGCGCCGCCCTCGGGCGGTTCGGGGCGCTGTGGACCCTCGCCACGCTGCTCGACGTGGTCGACGAGTGGCCGGTCCCGCTCGACGAGCTCGGCGAGCTCGCCGGCGACCTGTGCTGGTACTGGTGGGACGCCGGCGAACCGGCGACCGGGTGGCGCCTGCAGCTGGCCATCGAGGACCGGGCCGAAGGCATCGCCTGGGCCATCTCCGCCCGCGACGACGCCTGAGCCGTCACGAATCTGGGGCCCGATCGTGCCAAAACGCGACCTGGGGCCGGATCGTGACGGAAATCGTCACGATCCGGCCCCAGATCCAGAAGATGTTCAGCGGGCCTGGAGCGCCTCGAGGAGCTTGGGCAGCACCTTGTGCACGTCACCGACGATGCCGAGGTCGGCGACACCGAAGATCGGCGCCTCCTTGTCCTTGTTGATCGCGATGATGTTCTTCGAGCCCTTCATGCCGACCATGTGCTGGGTCGCACCGGAGATGCCGGCGGCGATGTACACGGTGGGCTTGACGACCTTGCCGGTCTGGCCGACCTGGTAGCTGTAGGGCACCCAGCCGGCGTCGACGATCGCACGCGACGCACCGGGCGCACCCTTGAGCTGCTTGGCCAGGGCCTCGATGAGCTCGAACTTGCCGGCCTCGCCGAGACCGCGACCGCCCGACACGACGACGTTGGCCTCGTCGAGCTTGGGGCCGGTGGTCTCCTCGACGTGCACGGCCTCGACCTTGGCACCGCCGGTCGCCCCCAGATCGGGGATGGGAGCCGCGACCACCTCGGCCGCCGCGCCACCGGCCGACTCGGCCGCGAAGCTCTTGGGGCGGAACGCCAGCAGGTACGGGCCCTCGCCGGTGAACGTCGTGGTGACGTTCTGCGTGCCGCCGAAGACCGGCGTCGTCGCCTTGACCGAGTCGCCCTCGATCGCGAGGTCGACGTTGTTCGTCAGCACGCTGCGGTCGAGCTTGACCGACAGGCGGCTGACGACGTCACGTCCGACGTAGTCCTGTGGGAACAGGAAGACGTCGGGCTTGTCGCCGCCGTCGATGACGGCCTTGATCGCCGAGGCGACCGCGGCGCCGGGCAGGTTGCCGGCGAGGTCGCCCGTCGCGTACACCTTCGTCGCCCCGTACTCACCGAGCGCGCCGGCCACGTCGGCGGCATCGCCGACGTAGAACGCCGTGACCGTGCCGCCGTTCCCGGCGACGAGCGAGCGGGCCTTGGTGAGCAGTTCGAGCGTCGCCGAGGTCGGCGCACCGTTGGCGCCCTGCGCCAGAACCCAGATGGATGAAAGAGCCATGTTGTTCGTCGTTCCTTGTCGTCTCTGCGTCGTCTCTGCGTCGTCTCTGCGTCGTCTCGGTGCTCAGATGACCTTGAGACCGTCGAGGAAGTCGACGATCTTCAGATGGGCTTCGCCGTCGTCCTCGATCACCTCACCGGCGGCCCGAGCGGGCGCCGCGGCGACGTCGACGATCTGCTGGCCGGCGCCGGCCCAGCCGACCGGCGTGACGCCGAGGTCGGCGGCGGTGACCGTCTCGACCGGCTTCGACTTGGCGGCCATGATGCCCTTGAAGCTCGGGTAGCGGGGCTCCACCACACCGGCCGTCACGCTGACCACGGCAGGCAGCGTCGAGGTGACCTCGTCGTAGCCGGCCTCGGTCTGGCGGTTGACCTTCAGCGTGCCGCCGTCGACGGCCACCGACTTGGCGAACGTGATCGACGGCAGACCGAGGATCTCGGCGATCTGCTCGGGAACGGTGCCCGTGTAGCCGTCGCTCGACTCGGTGCCGGCGATGATCAGATCGGCCTCGCCGAGGCGCTTGGTCGCCGCGGCGAGCACCTTGGCGGTCGTCAGGGCGTCGGAGCCGGCGAGCTCGGGGTCGGACACGAGCACGGCCTTGGCCGCCCCCATCGCCAGCGCGGTGCGCAGACCGGACACCTCTCCGTTGGGCGCCATCGACACGAGGCTCACCTCACCGCCGCCCGCGGCGTCGACGAGCTGCAGCGCCATCTCGACCCCGTACATGTCGGATTCGTCGAGGATCAGCTTGCCGTCACGCTTGAGCGTGTTGTCGGCCGGGTTCAATTCCCCCGGAACGGCCGGGTCAGGGATCTGCTTCGCACAGACGATGACGTTCATGACGCGCCATTGTTACCGGCGAGTATCCACCGGGCAACACTGGACGCACCGCGACGACGGGTGTCACTCCAGTACCGTCGGGGCTCTTGCGCATTCTGCTCGTGGTCAATTCGTTCGCAACGTCCGTGACGGCGCGCAACACCGTGGTGATCCAGCGCCGGCTCTCGCGCCATCACGAGGTGGAGGTGGTCGAGACCAATCGCCGGGGACACGCCACGCGTTTCGCGGCCGATGCCGCCCGCCGTGGGATCGACGTCGTCGTCGGGTTCGGCGGCGACGGCACGCTCAACGAGGTCGCCACCGGGATCGCCGGGACCGACACGGCGCTCGGCGTGCTCCCCGGCGGTTCGACGAACGTGTTCGCGCGCACGATCGGCTTGCCCAACGACCCGGCGGCCGCGGTCGATCTGCTGGCCAACGGGATCGACGCCGCGGCGTTCCAGGCAATCGGTCTCGGTCGGGTCAACGGTCGGTTCTTCTGCTTCCACACCGGCGTCGGCTACGACGCTGCCGTCGTGGCCGCCGTCGAGAAGCGGGCCTCCCTCAAGCGATGGCTCGGCCATCCACTGTTCATCACTGCCGCGCTGAGCACCTGGGCGCGCGGCTACGACCGGCGCACGCCGCACTTCCGCGTCGAGACGGCGAACGGCACCATCGACGACGGCTTCTTCACGATCGTGCTCAACACCAACCCTTACACATACCTCGGGAACCGGCCGCTCGACCTGTCGTCGGCGGCCACTCTCGACCGCGGACTGGTCGCCGTCACCTTCCGCACGATGCGCGCGACGGCGATCCTGTCGGGCTTGGCCGGGGCGCTGCGAGGCGGCGGTGTGAAGCCGTCAGCGACGCTCGACGAGCAGATCGACCTCGATCACCTGACCATCGAGCACGACACCCCGTTCCCGTACCAGCTCGACGGCGACTACCTCGGCGACACGACGAAGCTCGAGTTCCAGCACGTCCCCGCGGCGGTGCGGCTCGTCATTCCGTGCTGAGCACGGCGAGAACATCGGCAGGAATATCGGTACAGATGCCGTCGATGCCCCACGCCGCCAGTTCGGCGGCGCGGGCGGCGTCGTTGCACGTCCACGTGTTCACACGGAGCCCGGCGGCGTGACAGCGCTCGATCGTCGCCGCATCGACGGTCGGGTCCCACGGGTGGATCGCTGGGTGCCCGCGCTCGCTGACATCGGCCACTTCGGCATCGTCCACGGCGCCGGCGGTCAGCCACGCCGTGGCGATGTTCGGGTCGACGGCGCGGCACCGATCGACCGTCTCGATGCGGAACGACGAGATCAGCCACGTGGACGCCGGCTCGTGCCGCGCGGCGAGCAGCTCCATCACGGCCTCGGCGACCGCCTCGTCCCGGTCGAAATCCGGTTCTTGTGCGTCATTCTTGATCTCGATGTTGACGAACGCGCCGGCGCAGGCGTCGAGCGCGGCGGGGAGATCAGGAAGCCAGTCCGGCAGGTCGCCCCGGAGGCACTCGACGATCGCCCGGCCGTCGGGCAGATGCGCGTCATGGTGCACAACCAACGCCCCGTCCGCCGACCGGCGCGCGTCGAGCTCGATTCCCGACGCTCCGATTTCCACGGCAGCATGGAAAGCTTCGACCGTGTTTTCCCGCATGGTGAGATGTAAGCCGCGGTGCGCGATGACGTCTGTCACGTCGGCAGGCTAGCCCTTGTCAAGTGCCTGAATCGTGGCCTAACTTCCGTTGAACAAGACCGAATGCGTCTCGCCGACGGATCGGTCGCGGGGTGGAACGGTGCGGACGAACCGCCCCTCCGCCAGTCCGTCTCAGGCGAGATACGTCTGCATGAATCCACTTCGAGGAGGGTCCGTGTCAATCCTTGCTTCAAGCCTCGCGCTGGGAGCCGCCGACTACTCCTGGCGCGACCACGCACTGTGCCGTGACACCGATCCGGAGCTGTTCTTCCCGGTCGGCACGACAGGGATGGCGCTGGTGCAGATCGACAAGGCCCGGCAGGTCTGCGGCGAGTGCCACGTGCGCTCCGAGTGCCTCGACTTCGCCCTCGAGACCAACCAGGACTCTGGCGTCTGGGGCGGATTGTCCGAAGAGGAGCGTCGCGTCATCCGGCGCCAGCGCGCCGGTCGCAATCGCCTCGCCTCGTCCGCACAGTAGGCCCGCACGCGGGCGGCCCCGCCTCACCGCTGCGAGAGCGGCACCACCAACTGCACCACCGTTCCCTGGCGATCGCCGCCGTGGGCCTCGAGCCCGACCGACTCCAGGTCGACCGGCTTGGCCGGCCGCATCGTGATCGTGCCGTTCAACTCGGTCGTGACGAGCGTGCGGACGATCGACAGGCCGAGCCCGGTGGCCGCCTCGATCTTGAACGACGGGTCGAGTCCCTTGCCGTCGTCGACCACGTCGATGCTCAACTCGTCACCGTCGTTGGTGAGCGACACGACGACGCGGCCCCCTGCGCTGCCTTCGGGGAAGCCGTGGTCGACGGCGTTCTGCATGAGCTCGGTGAGCACGACCGACAGCGGCGTGGCGACGCGCGCCGGGATGCGGCCGCCGTCACCGGCGAGCGAGAACTCGACGGGGCGATCGGGCGACTGCAGGCTCTCCTCGGCGAGCCGCAGCAGCGGTCGGACGATCTCGATGAACGTCACGTCGTCGCCGGGCTCGCGCGACAGCGACTCGTGGACGAGGGCGATGGTGCGGATGCGGCGGACCGACTCCCCCACCGCCGCGACCGCCTCGGGATTGGTGAGGCGGCGCGCTTGAAGGCGCAGCAGCGACGAGATCGTCTGCAGGTTGTTCTTCACCCGGTGGTGGATCTCACGGATGGTCGCGTCCTTGCTGAGCAGCATCCGATCGCGCTGGCGGACGTCGGTGACGTCACGGATGAGCAGCACGCCACCGGTGACCTTGTCATCGGACAGGATCGGCATGCAGCGGCAGAGCAGGACGACGTCCGATGACTGTTCGAACTCCTCGACGACCGGCGTGCGGTCCTCGAACGCCCGGCGAACCATGTCGTCGTAGAAGCCGAGCTCGGCGAGGCGCATGCCGACGGCGTTGGCGTTGATGCCCACGCGGTGCATCGCCGAGTTGGCGTTCGGCGAGAGGTACTGGACGCGCGCGTCGCCGTCGACGACGAGCACACCGTCGCCGACGCGCGGCGCGGCCGTGGAGTCTCCGATCGGCCCGGCGTAGGGGAACACGCCGTCGGCGATCATGCCGGCGAAGCGGTCGAACAACGAGACGTACTGGCGCTCGAGCTCGCCGGGCACGCGACCGGAGCGCTCGACCCACTCGCGGGTCATCACGGCGATCGTGCGGCCGGCGTGGCGCACGGGCACGGCGAGCATGCGCGCCGGATCGGTCTGCTCCTCGACGGTGACGTCACCCTCGGTGATCTCGCCGGTGGCGAGCACCGAGGCGAGGATGCTCTGCTCGGCGGAGTTGGCGAACGTGCCGACCCAGTCGGTGCGGTAGACGGTCTGGCCCGTGGCCGGGCGCACCTGGCCGATGATCAACCAGCGGTCATCGGGCCCCGGCGCATAGAGCAGGAGGTCGGAGAAGCTCAGGTCGGCGAGCAGACCCCACTCCGACGTCAGCCGGTTGAGGTGACTGACCTGCTCTCGATCGAGCGTCGTGTGTTCCCGGACGAGGCCCGCGAGCGATGCCATCTACTTGCGTTCCCCGGCCACGCAGGCCGCGTGAACGGCCGGGTCCGCTAGCGCTCCGCAGGCCTTCACCGCTCGGACCCCGGGACGCTCGCTGCGCTCGCTGAGCTCCGGACCGGTCCCAAAGGTCAGTCTTTGGGGCTCTGACTCGACTCGGTACATCGGTCCTAGTTTGCCCCATGCGCTCGCCCATCATGCGGACGCGTCGTCAAGAGACTGTAAAAAGAATCGCGCGCTGAGGAAATGGCTACACGAGCTGCTCGACGATGGCGAGCAGACCGGCGACGTCGTGGATGTCGGTCGGCAGCGCCTCGACATCGAGCAGCTGCGGAGCGAGGGCGGCGAGCTCCGTGCGGCGCTCGGCCTCGCGCGTGGCCACGAGGGCGACGTCGTGGAATCGTCCGGCGATCTCGGCGAGCACGGTCGAGACCGTCTCGGCGGCGACCGCGTCGTCCGTGCTGCGTGACCGCCGGCCGCCGGACAGCGTGGCGGCCACCTCGGACGCGAGCCCGGTCGTCGCCACGGCGTCGGCGAGCTTGCGCGCGCTCGTGGCCGCGGCGCGCGACGTGAGGCCCTTCGGCAGCACCCGGTTCGCCACGATCGCCCCCAGCTGGTAGCGGCGCGACGACAGCTCACGGGCGAGGAACGTGGCCTCGTGGGCGGGGGCGGCCTCCAAGGTGGAGACGATGACGAATGTCGTGCGCGGGTCGCCCAGGAGCGCCTCGACCTCACGGGCCCGGGCGACGAAGCCCTTCTCCATCGCCTGGAAGAGGATGAAGAACTGGGCGATGTCCTGCAGGAAGTGGGAGCCGAGCACGCGGTCGGCCACCTGCATGAACGGTTTCGACGCCACGTTGAACAGGCGCGACCGGTACGGCACGGTCAACCACCGCAGGAGACGGCTGCCGAAGAACTCCACCATGCGAGCCGGCGCGTCGAGGACGTCGAGGGCGTTGCGCGACGGCGGGGTGTCGACGACGACGAGGTCGTAGGCCCCCGAGGCGTGGACCTCGTGCAGCTGCTCCATGGCGAGGTAGTCGTGGCTGTGCACGAAGCGGCCCGTGATGTTCTGGTACAGCGGATTGGAGAGCACCGACTCGCGCACGGTGGCGTCTGGTGCGTGGCGGCGGATGAGATCGTCCCACCCCGCCTTGGTGTCGAGCATCGCCGCCCAGAGCTCTCCCCGCGGCTGCACGCCGGTCCCGGCGAACGCCGACTCGGGCACACGAACCGCACGGTTGCCGAGCGCACCGACGCCGAGCGCGTCGGCGAGGCGGCGGGCGGGGTCGACCGTGAGCACGAGCACCTTGGCGTCCTGATGCACGGCGGCGACCAGGCCGAGGGCGGCGGCGATCGTCGTCTTGCCCACACCGCCCGAACCGCAGACGAGCACCATCTCCTTGCTCGCCAGCAAAGCATCGAGACCCGGCGGCGCCACCGCCTCCGATCGCTGCTTCTTTCCGGCCACGACGACTACTCCACATCCAACTCTTCGGACAGCGCCTCGGCGACGAGGGCGACGACGCGGCGGCCGGTGGCACGGGTGAACAGCTCGGGCACGTAGAGCACGGGCAACCCTTCCGGGAGCGCAGCGCGAAGGGTCTCGAGGTGTCGGTTGCCGACCTGCCGGCGGGCCTCGTTGAGCTGTGCGGCGACCACCACCTCGTGGACGGCGGCGCCGGCGGCCGCGGCCAGCTGCGATTCCACCTCGCCGAGCCGGTCGACCACCGCCGATTCGCGGCGATCGAACAGCGCCGGCAGCACCCGATTGGCCACGATCGCAGCCGGGGCCACGTCCGACTCGGCACCGAGCCTTCCGAGCAGATCGATCGTCTCCGTGACCGGCATCTCCTCGGGGGTGGTGACCACCACGACTCCCGTGCGGGCCGGATCCTCGAGGATGTCGAGCATCCAGCGCGTCTGGTCACGCACCATGCCCACCTGCACGAGCTCGCTGATGACCCGCGGCGCGGCGACCTGGGCGACGATGTGGCCGCTCGCCTCGGCATCGACGACGACGAGGTCGTAGTGGCGTTCGCGCACCTCGTAGGCGAGCTTGCCGACACCGAGGATCTCCTTCACGCCCGGCGCGGCGTCGGCGACGAAGTCGAACGTGTGGGCCAGTGGCCCGATCCGGCCGACGAGCGGAAGCCGCACGAACAGCTTGAGGTACTCGCGCAGGGCGTCCTCGGTGTTCATCGCCATGCCGTAGAGGTCGTCGTCGAGACGGCGCGGTTCGAACTGCAGCTCGCCGGCGTCGAGCGTGGCGGCGAGGGCGCCCTTGGCGTCCATCTCGCACACGAGCGTTCGCTTGCCCGAGCGGGCAGCCAGGTGAGCGAGGGCGGCCGCGACCGACGTCTTGCCGACGCCGCCCTTGCCCGTGACGAAGAGGAGCTGCCGGTCGAGCAGGTGCATCGTGCCGGTCGCTCGCTCTCGAGACTGCCGGGGGGTCGCTCAGCCCCCGAAGCCGATGCGACGCTCGCCGTCGGCGGCACCGATTTCGACGTAGGCGATCTTCGCCGACGGCACGGCGACGCGCTTGCCCCGGCGATCGGTGAGCCAGAGCACGTCGTCGGTGCCCGCCAGGGCCGCCTCGATACGCGGGACCGCCAGTTCGTCGTCGTCGGAGAGCTCGAGGTTGATCTCGCGAGGGGCCTGCGTCACACCGATGCGTACGTCCACGCCCGCATCGTACGGCGTTCGTCCTCGGCGACCTCGCTGCGCTCGTCGCCTGCGGCGAGTTTGTTGGTGCGGGGAACGAGCGCTCTCACAACGCGGTTGTACAGATGGCGTCGCCGCGGGCGCGGCTGGACTCCGTCGCCACGTCGAGCGTGACGCCCGACGGGTACAGGGCAGTGAGCATGCCCCGCACCAGTCCCCGATCGACCGCGCACAGGACAGGGTGGTCCAGGGCGAGGCTGCCGAACGGGCAGTGGTCGTTGATGATGCGCAACTTGTCGCCGGCCCCCGTGCGAGCGGCGAAGCCGTGGGCGGTGAGGGCGGCGGCGACCGACTGCATCGCCGAGCGCAACGATCGCTGACCGGCCACGAGGGCGTCGCCCGTGAGACCGGCGGCGAGCTGCTGGCCGTAGGTCGCTCCGACCTCCTCGGCCATCGCCTCGGCGTCGGGCTGGGGAAGGCGGGCGAGGGCCTGACCGAGCAGGGCGAGCACGAGATCGTCACTGCGCACGGGCGGCAGCTCGGCTGCCGTGTCGCCCGGTACGGCGACGTAGTGCTTCGACGGGCGGCCGGCACGGCGACCGGCACTGTCGCCGACCGAGCGAGCGACGACCTCCACGTAGCCGCCGGCAGCGAGCTTGTCGAGGTGATGGCGAGCGACGTTGGGGTGCACCCCGACCTCGGCGGCCACCTCCGACGCCGTGACGCCGACGGGCTGGTCGTCGTGCGTCGTGTGCTCGCGGACGAACAGATAGATGCGGCGGCGGGTGGGGTCGCCGAAGGCGTCGGTGATCGCCGACACGACGGCCGTGAACCCGGGGTCTCCCGCTGCCCCCGAACCGGCCTGCGGGCCGGATGTCGCGTGGGGCGCACCCGTCACCGGCTGCGTCATGCCGGTATTCTACCTATCGGGATAGTGCAAATGTCCTTCCGCAGCGTCCGGGCCGCGCAGGCCCTGGCGCGGCGCTCCCGACCAGTCCAGGCCGGCAGCGTTCCCCACGAGCCACGGAGAAGCCGATGCCCGTCACGTCCGAGCAGATCGTCGAGGCGCTACGCCCCGTCGAGGACCCCGAGCTGCACCGTTCGATCGTCGATCTGGGCATGGTGCGCCGTGCCGAACCGGTGGGTGACGGCGCCGCCGCCGTCACGATCGCCCTCACGGTCGCCGGTTGCCCGTTGCGCAACGAGATCCAGAACCGCGTCCACGGCGCCCTCGCCCCGCTCGGGATCACCGCCGTCGACCTCGACTTCACCGTGATGACCGACCAGGAGCGCGAGGACCTGCGCATCAAGCTGCAGTCGTCGGGCGGCCATGCCCACGGTCACAGCCACGGCCAGCCCCAGGGTCACGCCGAGGGCCGCCCGGTGCCGTTCAATCAGCCCGGCTCCAAGACCCGCCCGCTGCTGATCTCCTCCGGCAAGGGCGGTGTCGGCAAGTCGTCGGTCACCACCAACCTCGCCGTCGCCCTCGCCGCGCGCGGTCACTCGGTCGGGGTGGTCGACGCCGACATCTACGGCTATTCGATCCCGCGCATGCTCGGCGCCGACGCCGAGCCGGTGGCCATCGATCAGATGCTCATCCCGTCCGAGTCGTGGGGCGTCAAGTGCATCTCGATCGGCTACTTCGTGCCCGAGGGCCAAGCGGTCATCTGGCGTGGCCCGATGTTGCACAAGGCGCTCGAACAGTTCCTCTCCGACGTCTTCTGGGACGACCCCGACTTCCTGCTCATCGACATGCCGCCGGGCACCGGCGACATCGCGATCTCGCTGGCGCAGTACCTGCCCCGCGGCGAGGTGTACGTGGTGACCACGCCCCAGGAGGCGGCGCAGAAGGTGGCGCGCCTGTCGGCGGCGATGGCGGCCAAGGTGAATCTCGAGGTCCGCGGCGTCATCGAGAACATGTCGTGGTTCACCGGTGACGACGGCAAGCGCTACGAGATCTTCGGGTCAGGCGGCGGCGCCGAACTGGCCGCCGAGCTGGGCGTGCCGCTGCTCGGCCAGATCCCGCTCGTGCCGGCCCTGCGCGAGGGCGGCGACTCCGGCAAGCCGATCGCCGCGGTGGAACCGGACAGCCAGACCGGCCGGGCGTTCCATGCCCTCGCCGAGCGCATCGCCGTCGATCTGCGGCCGAAGAAGATCTTCAGCGACGCCCTGCGCGTGCTGTGACAGATCCCCTCCTGGCGACAACGTCGTCGATCACAAGTAACGTCCGCAGGCGATGAGCGACGCGCCTGCGCCTCCGCCCCAGCCGCCTCCCCCGCCGATGGCCCCGCCACCTGGCTACGTGGGATACACGGAGACCAACTGGCGCGGCGACCTCGCCCGTGTCGGCGGCCTCGAGCGCTGGATCTCGATCCTCCTCGGTGTGTCGGCGTTGAGCGGGATCATCGGCTTGGCCACCACGTCGAGTGCGTTCGACGCCGCCGAGGACTTCCTGCGCAACAACGACGAGGACGAGTTCCGCGACGCGATCACGGCCAACTCGATGAGCGGTCTGCTCGGCGGTGCGGCGAGCATCGCCCTGCTCGTGCTCAGCATCGTCTGGCTCTATCGCGTGATCCGCAACCACCAGACCCTCGGGCGCCAGGTCACGTGGGCGCCGGGTTGGGCGATCGGTGGATGGGTCCTCCCCCCGATCCTCTTCATCATCCCGCTGCTCGTGCTGCGCGAATCGTGGAAGGCCGCCGACCCCGACGTCCCGCCCGGTTCGCCGGCGTGGCGGCAGGGCCGCGACAACCCGGTGATCTGGTTCTGGTTCGTGGTCTACGGCGTGTTGCCGCTCGTCTTCACGATCCTCGCCGCCGTGCAGGTGGGCCAGTTCGTCCTCGGGTCGGGCACCCAGCTGGGCGGCGACGTCGAGGACCTCGCCGAGTACCTCAACGACAGCAAGGGGCTGATCATCGCCCAGGCCGTCGTGTCGATCGTCTCGGCCGTCGCCTGGTTCCTCGTGGTGCGGGCCATCACCGCCCGGCACACCCGCCTGACTGGTGAGGCATCGGCGCGATGAGACTGTTCGTCGTCCGCCACGCCAAGGCCGGCGACCGCAAGCGTTGGAAGGGGGCCCCCGACGAGGTCCGGCCGCTCTCCAACAGTGGACGGGCGCAGTCGGCGGCGTTGGCCGAGCGGCTGATCGAGGAGAAGCCGACGCGCCTCGTGTCGTCGCCGATCCTGCGATGCGTGCAGACGCTCGAGCCGCTCGGCGAACAGGCGGGCCTGGCGGTGGAGGTCGACGAACGATTGATGGAGGGCGCCTCGTTCGAGGAGTCTCTGGCCCTCGTGGCCGAGCTGCCCGACGGGGCCGTGATCTGCAGCCACGGCGACGTGATCCCCGATCTGATCAGCGCCCTCGTCCGGCGGGGCATGGAACTGACCACCGAGCCCGACTGGCGCAAAGCGACCATCTGGGTGCTCGACGGCCCCGACGAGCGCTCCCCCGACGACGAACCGATCTTCACCACCGCCGCCGTCGAACACCCGCCCCGCTTCGACTGAACGCGGCGAGGGTGCCAGACGCTCTTCCGAGATAGTGCCTGGCACTATCTCGGGACCGCACGTGAGCGGCGCTGGCTATGGAGCCGTCGACTCGGGACGGGTGGACGGCTCGAGGCCGTCGATGAAGTCCTGGACCATGCCCTCGATCTGACCGGGTGGGTCGAGCTCGATGCACGTCTCCGCCTCGGCGCGAGCGGTCTCCACGTCGCCGTCGAAGTTGCCGGCGATCACACCCAAGAAGCAGTGTGGGTCGGCGTAGCCCGGATCGAGCTCGGCCGCCTCCGTGAGCTGATCCCTCGCCGCCTCGACGGCGACCGTGCGGATCTCGTCGGGCTGGCCGAGCGTGTTGATGTACAGCAGCCACGCCAGATAGGTCTTGGCGACGACGTTGTCGGGCTCCAGCTCGAGCACCCGCTGGTAGCGATCGGCGGCGTCGGCGTTGACGCCCGCGCCGAACAACTGCCGGGCCTCGGCCATCAGTGCCGGGACGTCGTCGCGCTCGGCCACGGCCTGACCACCGGTGATCTCCTGGCCGGGCAGACGCTGGCTGGATCGATCGGCGACGAGCCACGCGATTCCGGCGGTGGCAGCCACGATGGCGGCGCCGATGCCCAGTCGGCGGGACCAGTTGACCGGCCGTTTCGGCGGCAGCTCGGCCCGGCCGGCTTCGATCTGGCGCAGGACGTCGGCGGCCCGCTTGGTGTAGCCGTCGCGCAGGGTGACGTAGTCGTCGTCTTCCACGTCGCCGGCGTCGTGCTCGGCCTCGAGGTCGCGGAGCGAGCGCAGCAGGAACGTCCGCTCGGCCTCGAGGGTGGCGAGTCGGTCGAGGTCGACGCGCGGGGTCATGACTCGTCGTCGAGGGCGGCGGCGACCAGCGCCCGGTCCTCGTCGGTGGGTCCGTCCTCGAGGGCGGCCTCGCGCCGCCACTTCGAGAACACGAGCACGAGCCCGGTGAGTCCGGCGACACCGGCGGCCACCGGCAGGGCCCAGACCAACACGTTGACGCCCTTCCCGGTCGGCAGGAGGAGCAGCCGCTCGCCGTAGTTCTCCTCGAGCGCGGCGACGATCTCGTCGTCGCTGAGACGCCCCTCGTCGACCATCGCCTGGATCTCGCGGCGGATGTTCACCGACGCCGTCACCTGCGACTCGTACACCGTCTCGCCGTTGCACTCCGGGCACGCCAGTCGCCTCGAGATGGCGTCGGCCCGCTCTTCGGGCGTCGACACGCCATCGTTGCCGACGGCGCCCATCACGACGAACAACACGGCGAGGAAGAGCAGGACGATCCACCCCGGCCAGCCCTTCAGCCGGTGGTTGAAGGAGCTGCGAGCAGCGAGCGTGGCGGTCATTGGACCGGCGCCTCGAACGTGGCGACGGTGTCGATGAGCAGCTGAGCGCTCACCTCGCCGATGTAGCGCCGGCGCACGTACCCGTTGGGGTCGACGATCCACGTCTCGGGCACCTTGGTGACGCCGTAGACGTTGGCGATCGACCCGTCGTCGTACACGACGTCCCAGTCGAGCCCGTTCTCCTGGAGATACTCGAACGAGCGCGCCGGGTCGTTGCCCCACAGCACCGAGACGAGCTCGATCTGGTCGGCGCCGCGCGTGTCCTGGCCGGCGTCGAAGTCGACCAGTTCGGGATGCTCGGCGACGCACGGCCCGCACGTCGAGTCGAAGAAGTTGAGCACCACCCAGCTGCCGCTGCGTTGGGCGAGGCTCCACGTCCGCTCGGGGACACCGGTGTTGCCGCCGGTGCCGGCGAGCCGTCCGGTCGTGTCCGGCGCCGGCTGGTTCAGCCACCTGGTGTCGGCCGACTCGGCCTCGCCGGAGTCGCTGCGGGCGAAGACGAAGAACAGCAGGGCGAACACCGCAGCGATGCCCAGGGCGACGAACGGGGCGATGCGCGAGCGGCCGCTGCGGCCGCCGCCGTCACCGTCGGCATCGGCCGGCGTCGATGGCGCGAGGGTGTCAGACATTGGCGAGCTCCGGTTCGGGATCCGGGGTGTCGGGCGCGTCGGGCGTGGTGGGCTTGCGTGCGCCCGACGGGGTGACGGGGGCCGAGACGGGATCGGTCGGCCGGCGCCGGCGTGAGCCAGGGAAGGCGGCGAGCAACGTACCGATCGCCATGATCCCGCCGCCGATCCACAACCACACGATGAGCGGCTTGACGAACACGCGGATCGTCGCCTCGGTGTCGAGGCTCTCCGAGTTGCGCCCCTCGAGCGTGAGGTAGACGTCCTTCACCAGCCCGGTTCGCACGCTCGGCGTCGGGATGTTCTGGCCGAAGTCGGTGTACAGCGTGATGCGAGGCCGGTAGACCTGCTCGCCGTCGACGAGGACGTTGGCGATCGTCGCCGGACCGACCGACGTCTCCTCCATCACCACACCCTGCAGCTCGAACGTGTGCCCGCCGAAGGCCACCGGTTCGCCGGCTTCGAGGGCGAGCGTGCCCGAGCGCGTGTAGCTGTTCGACGCGGCGAGGGCGACGGCGATGAGGATCACGCCGAGGTGGACGATCATGCCGCCGTTGGCCCGGCCCACGAGGCCGCGCCAGCCGTTGCGGCGAGTGGCCAGCACGACCTGGCGCAGCGACGCCCCTGCGGCCCAGCCGCCCAGGCCGAACGCCACGAGCGGCGCCCAGCCGGTGGCGCCCACGGCGACGGCGATCGCCAGGACGATCACACCGCACACGGCCGGCCAGAAGAGACGTTCACGGAGCAGTTCGCTGCTCGCCTTGCGCCACGGCAGCACCGGGGCGATCGCCATCAGGAACAGCAGGAGGAGCCCGATCGGCATCGTCAGGCGGTCGAAGTACGGCTCGCCGACCGTGATCCGCCGGTCCTGGAACGCCTCGACGAGCAGCGGGAACAGCGTGCCGAGGAACACGACGAAGGCGAACAGGGCGAAGATCACGTTGTTGGCGAGGAACGCCGCCTCACGCGAGAGCGGGGAGTCGATCGTTCCCGGCGATCGGAGGCGGTCGCCCCGCCACGCGATCAGGCCGAGCGACACGGCGAGCACGACACCGAAGAAGGCGAGCAGGTAGTTGCCCACCGGACCGTCGCCGAAGGCGTGGACGCTGCTGAGGATGCCCGAGCGGGTGAGGTAGGTACCGAGGATCGTGAGGCAGAACGTCGAGATCAGCAACGAGAGGTTCCAGACGCGCAGCATGCCGCGTCGCTCCTGGACGAGCACCGAGTGGATGTAGGCGGTGGCGGTCAGCCACGGCAGGAGGCTGGCGTTCTCGACCGGGTCCCAGGCCCAGACGCCGCTCCAGCCGAGCACCTCGTAGCTCCACCAGGCTCCGAGGAGGATGCCGATGGTGAGGAACGCCCACGAGAACAACGCCCAGCGCCGCGTCTCGAGCAGCCAGCCTTCGCCGAGACGGCCGGTGATCAGGGCGGCGATGGCGAAGGCGAACGGCACCGTCATGCCCACGTAGCCGAGGTACAGGATCGGCGGGTGGAACAGCACGAGGATGTGGTTCTGCAGCAACGGGTTGGGTCCGCCCGGTGCGAACGTCTCGGCCCCGGCGCCGAACGGCGTTGCCGGGCCGAAGCTGACCAGGGCGAAGAAGGCCAGCACGACGAACATCACGACGAACGCCCAGCCCACCAAGGGGTCGTCGGTGCGCCTGCGGAAGCGCCAGCCGACGGCGGCGGTGAAGCCGGCGAGGATGAGCAGCCACAACAGGATCGAGCCCTCGAGGGCCGACCACATGGCAGCGATGTTGTACAGCCGCGGAGTGTTGGGCGAGCCGACCTGCTGCACGTAGGCGATCGAGAAATCGCGGGTGATCAGCGCCCGCTGCATCATCGCCACGGCCAGCACCGCACCGAACAGCCCGAGCGCGGCGTACATCGGACCCTGGCGCAGCAGCTTGCGATTCCCGGAGCGGATGGCGTACACGGTGGACGCGGCGCCGGACACGGCGGCAGCCAGCACGAGCAACAACCCGGCCTGCCCGAAGGCGCGGTTGATACTGGCCGCGAGCAACATCGATCAGGCGCTCTCGTCGTAGACGCCGCAGTTGGGTCCCGACCCCTCGACGCGGTCGGGGTTCTCTTCCTTGTACTCGTTGGAGTGCTTCACCTCGACGGCGTCGCCGGCGAACACCTGGTCGTCACCGAGACGACCGTGCACGACGACGGGCTCGCACTCGGCGAACATGCCGCCCGGCTCGCCGCGGTAGCGGACCGGGAGCGATACACCGTTGAACGAGATGGAGAACTCGGTGAAGCCGGCGCTCTGCGTCACCGTGCCCTCGTCGACCACACCCTGCACACGCAACCGGCGGCCGGCATCACAGCCGTCGCGCACACCGATCTCGTCGACATTGCAGTAGTAGTCGACCGCCGATCGCAGGAACTGCGTGACGATGACGACGCCGGCGCCGAGCACGGCGACCAGCACGCCGATCGAGACCCACTTGCGACGGGAGCTGACCGTGCGGCTCGACGTGGTGGGCGCTGGCGTCCGGGGCGACAGGTCGAGGTCGCCGCCGCGGTCACCGATGTCGCCACTTTGGGTTTCAGTCACGCCCGGTCACATCCAGGGCTTGTCGTCGTCGGCCAATTGGGCGGCGGCTCGACGACCCCGGCGGATGACGTTCCACGCGTAGGCGATCGTCGAGACGGCGACGGCCACGTAGGCCGTGATGATGAATCCGGCGTCTTCCATCAGAAGGCTCCTGTCGATGCGCCGGGCGTGCCGCCGGACGTCGGGACGGTGGCGCTGCCGAGCGATTCGCGGCGGCGCAGGTCGAGTGCGTGGTCGAGGCCGAGGTCGTCGACGAGGTCCTCGGCGGCGAGCGTGCGCATGCGGTGGATGACGAGCCAGGCGAACACCAGCGTGAACACCACGAGCCCGAAGAACATCGTGAACAGCATCATCCCCTCCATGTGCACGTCACCGTTGGGGTTGAGCACCGAGGCCTCCTGGTGGAGGCTGCGCCAGATCTCGACGCTGAAGTGCACGAGCGGGATCTCGAGGACGGCGAGCAGGCCGAGGATCGCGCTGCGCTTGGCCCGCTGCTGGTGCGAGCCGCCGAGACCACGCACGGCCAGGTAGCCGATGTAGGTCACGAAGAGGAACGCGGTGGTGGTGAGACGCGCATCCCACTGCCAGAACACGCCCCAGGTGAGACGCCCCCAGAGCGCGCCGACCAGCAGCGTCTGGGCCATGAACAGGACCCCGACCTCGGCCGACGCCCCGGCCAGGCGGTCCCAGCCGAGCGCCTTCTTTTTGGAGAAGAGGTAGGTGGCCGACGCGATCGCCGTCACACCGAAGGCCAGATACGCCACCCAGACCGTGGGAACGTGCAGGTAGATGAGCCGAACGGCGTCCTTCTGGGCGTAGTCGCGGGGCGAGAACACGAGGGCGAACGCCGCCAGGGCGACACACCCGGCGAGGCAGGCGATGCCGAGGTTGCGGGTGGCCGTCGTGCCGGTGCGGGCGCTGCCGGTCGTTCCTGCCGTCTCTGCGCTCATGCAGCTTCTTCTTCCTCGATGAGTGGGCCGAATGCCACCGTGCCGGCGGCGCCGTAGAGCACGGCGAAGAGGACGACGAGCCCCATCCAGGGCCAGCCCTCCGACACCGTGCCTTCGGCACCGATAGCCGGTTCGACCGCTCGGGTTGCTCCGATCAGAACAGGCGCCACGACCGGGAGCAAGAGCAACGGGAGCAAGGTTTCCCGCCCTCGGGCGCCGGCCGCGAGACCTCCGTAGAGGGTACCAACGGCGGCCATCGCGAAGGTCACGGCGAGGCCCGTCGTGACCAACAGCACGATCGATCCCGGTTCGACCTCGACGTCGTACAGCGGGATCGCCACGAGCAGCAGGACGAGCACGAGGGCGACCAGCTGCACGGCGAGGGCCAGCGTCTTGCCCCAGTACAGGGCGGACGCGGGCAGGCCCGCGGTACGCAGGGCGTCGAGAGCGCCGTCCTCGGTCTCGAACGAGAACGAGCGCTGCACCATCACGAGCAGGGAGAACAGCGTGGCGAGCCAGATCAGCCCCGGTGCCACCAGCGGCAGCAGGGTGAGGTCGTCGATGGCGAAGGCGAACATCACCACGACGATCCCGGCGAACGGCAGCACCTGCTGCACGGCGACCCGGCTGCGCCACTCGACCAGCAGATCTCGCCGAACGACGATGCCCACCGTCGCCAACCAGCGCTTGAAGGGCGTCATCCGAACGCCTCGGCCCGGGGGTCGAAGTCGCCGACGACGGTGCCCCCGGCCAGCTCGATCGTGCGGGTGGCCAGCGCCGACGCCCGCTCGAGCTCGTGGCTGGCCAGGATGACGGTCACCCCGAACGACGAGGCCTGCCGGATGATGTCGTCGATCTCGTCACGGGCGGTGGCGTCGAGGCCGGTGTGAGGTTCGTCGAGCAGCCAGAGGTGGGCCCGGCGCACGACGAAACAGGCGAACGCCGTGCGGCGCATCTGACCGGCCGACAGCCGGCGCGCCGGCAACCCGGCCAGCCGGCCCGACAGGCCGAGGCGGCCGAGCACCGTGTCCACCTCGCCCGGGCCAGCCCCCACCACCGACGCCCAGAACTGCACGTTCTCAGCGACCGTGAGGTCGAGGTACAGCCCGTTGCGGTGCCCGAGCACGCCGACGAGCGGGCGCAGCTGCTTGCGATCGGTGCGCAGGTCGCAGCCGAGCACGGTCCCCTCGCCGCGGACCAGCGGGATCCGCCCGGCGCAGAGCCGCAGCAGCGTGGTCTTACCGGCTCCGTTGGGCCCGCGCAACAGCACGATCTCGCCGGGCCGGACGGTGAGCGTGACCCCCGCGAGAGCGGGGAAGCGGCCGAGGACGGCCACGGCCCCGTCGAGCTCCACAACCGGTGGGCGCGGCTGCGCGTCGGGACCGGCCGCATCCATCTGCAGGGACGCTACTGGCGCAACCGGGCGGGTTCCCAGTGCGGTCAACGCCTTCGTCCACCTCGTCGTGCTGCTGGGCGCTGGCGCAAGTGCGAGTCGTCGACGGGCACCGGCCTGTACCTTTCCCGGCATGGCGCGAACGTCGAGGTGGGATCGTCCGCCCGTTCCCAAGGATGTCCGGTGGGGTGTGCGGCTGTTTGGAAAGGTGCTGATCTGCACCGGACTGTTGATGTTCGGCTTCGTCGCGTACCAGCTCTGGGGCACCGGCATCGAGTACGCCCGGGCGCAGAACCGTCTCGATGGGCGCTTCGAGGAGCTGATGGAGGCCAATGGCGTCGATCCCGACGTCAACCCGTTCGAGGCCATCTCCACCACCACGAACACCACTGCCGCGCCGACCACGGCGCCCACCACGGCGGCGCCCACGAGCGTTCCGACCACCGGCGAGGTCGCTCCGACCACAACCGCGGCTCCCGAGACCACCGCGACGCTGGCCCCCACCACGACGGCCGCCCCCACGACGTCCATTGCGGCGGCGCCGCAGGTGCTCGACTGGAGTTACGTCGACGAAGAGGAGTTCATCGGTCAGCTGTGGATCCCCTCGATCGGCATCGAGGGGCAGAACGTGGTGCAGGGCGTCGGCCCCACCGACTTGCAGGACGGGCCCGGCCACTACCCCGACACGCCGTTCCCCGGTGAGCTCGGCAACGCCGCCATCGCCGGCCACCGCACCACGTGGGGTCAGCCGTTCCACGATCTTCCCGACGTGAAGGTCGGCGACCAGATCGGGTTCCTCCTGCCCGACGGGCGCATCTACGTCTACGTGATGACCGGGAGCGAGACCGTCAACCCCGACGACAGCCACGTCGTGGCCACCACCGACACGACGAGGGCGACGCTCACGCTCACCACCTGCACGCCGGTCGGCACCGCCAAGCAGCGCTACATCCTCTACGCCGACTTCGTGCCCGAGCTGTCGTCGCCCGTCGGCGCCTACGTGCCACGAGGCAACAACGGTGCGGTCGCCCTTCCGGGCGAGGGCGGCGACGCCGCGCCTGCGGCCACGACGATCCCGGCGCTGTCCACCGAGCCCGCCACCACCGAGCCCGCCACCACCGAGCCGGCCACGGTCGCCCCGCCGACCTCGGCCGTCGCCCCCACCACGACGTTCGTCGACGACCCGGTCGTGTCCACCAGCCCGGCGCCGGTCGAGACCGGGCCGGACACCACACCGGCCGTCGCCGGCGCCGACGACGCGGGGAGCGGCACGCTCGGCGAGGCCAGCGACGGGAGCGAGGACGCCTTCTCCAGCCACTGGTTCGACGATCGGGCGGCGTTCCCCCAGGTGGCCCTCTGGGGTGTGATCGCCACCGCCGTCGTGGTGGCGGCGTACCTGCTGGCTCGCCGCCTGCGCAACAGCTGGGTCGGCCTCGCCGTCGGCGTCGTGCCGTTCCTCGTGACGCTCTACTTCTTCTACCAGAACGTCAACCGGCTCCTGCCCGCCGCGCTGTAGCAGCAGGTTCGGCCGCAACGGCCCGTACGTGCAACACCCGCTGGCCGTGACCAGCGGGTGTTGTCCGACGGTGCGCACGGCCCGTCGGCCCGCACCTGTCGGAGCCGGCTCGGGTACCTGCCCGTCGGCGAGCCCTCCCCGGCGCTCTTCGTCGACGTCTCTAGAATACTGCACTGCGACAGGCGCCCGCTCCGGTTTGCGAACGACCGGGCAGTGCAGGGCGCTACGGCGCGGTACGGCGGGCTCAGCGCTGCGTGGTGGTCGCCGGGTCGAGAGCGATCGGTTCACCGACGGCGCTGAACACGATGGACACCAACGACGATTCGAGCTCGATGACGCGCGTGCCGTCGGCGCCGACGACGGCGCCGTCCACGTCGTCCCCATCGACGTAGACCACGTCGATGCGCCGCGTGATGCGGTTCGAGTCGACCCAGAGCTCCAGCGACCCGATCGACGTGTCGGCCGAGGTCGGCAGGAGGGCGAGCAACGCCGGGTCGATCGCGCCAGGCGTCATTGCCCGGAGATGCACGGTCTCGATGCCGTCGACGATGTGGGTCCCGTCGGGCTCGAAGCCGGCCGTCGGGGTGAGCCGATCGAGGAGCTCCCGTGGATCGGACGGCGTCGGACGAACGATCGGCAGCGTCGGCGACGGGTCGGGCTGCCATCCATCCGGGGTCGGCTCGTACCAGTGGCCATCGACGAAGAGGCGCTCGTCGGCAACCGATGTACCGCCGTCGGAAGTGTCCATCCCGATCAGCAAGGCGCCGTCGGCGAGCGTCACCACCGCGTGCCACACCGAGGAGCCGGACTCGAACGACACCGTCGCCTGCGCCGTCATCGCGTCGCCGACCGGATCGGCAGAGGCGATCACCGGCCACGACGACGGAAGCGCAGCCGTGATCGGTACGGTCGGCACGATCGGCGCGCTGGGCGGGCTCGTCGGCTGCGGACCAGATGTCGTCGGCGGGAGGAGCGTCGCCCCGACCGTGGACGGTGGTGCCTCCGGCGACACGGCCGGTCGACCCGACGCGGGCGCCCCCTGGCGTCCCGGGACCACGACGAGGGCGGCGATCGCCGCGGCCGCCGCAACGGCACCGAGCCCGACGCGCAACACGACACGGCGTGTCCGTCGCGCCGGTTCCGGCTGGTCCTCAAGGATCTCGCGCCAGATCGCTCGGGCGCGAGGGCCGTCCGGGTCCGCCAGGTCATCGGCCATGGACGGCCGGGCGGTGCGAAGGGCGTCGAATGCCGACTGGGACCGGTCATCGTCGCGGCCCGGCTCGAACGATCGGCTCATGTCGCAAGCCCCGCTCGTTCGTCGAGAAGCGCCACCATCGACATGACCGCCGCCGGTTCGTCGGCTTCCAACTGCCCGGCGAACCGGCGGCGGGCCCGATGCAGGCGCAACCGCGCCGTTCCGGCCGTGGTGCCGAGCACCACGGCCAGCTGCTGGGCGGTCAGGTCGTCCCAGGCGACCAGGATGAGGATCTCCCGGTCGGCCGCCGAGAGCCGATCGAGGGCCGACCGGATCCGGCTCGACCCGAGACCCGGTTCGGCCGGCGGCGCGACCGGCTCGGGACGCGGCACACGTTCCAACAGCGAGCGATGGCGCCGACGGGTGCGCGCCTGGTTGCGCTGAACGTTGGCGGCCACGGCGAGGAGCCACGGCAGCGCGTCGGCCGGCACGACGTCGAGGCGGCGCCAGGCGACCAGGAAGGTCTCGCTCACGAGGTCGTCGGCGTCGCTGCCGACGATCGACCGATGGTGCGCGTAGCGACGCACCGCTGCGTAGTGCGCACGGAAGATCGCGTCGAACCGCTGGCGCGCGTCGAAGGTCACGACCAATTCTGTCCGGAGTCCGGAAGTCGTTACACGCGGCGGTTCAGTCGGTCCGCAGCGCGTCGGCCGGCGCCACCCGCGCCGCTCGCCACGACGGCTGGAGCCCGGCGAGGAGACCGGTGACGGCGCCGATGACGGGGGCCGGCAGCGTGAGCGCGGGATCCAGCGTGGTGGTCCACCCGCGCTGCGCCGAGACGACGACCACCACCAGGATCCCGAGACTCGCACCGAGCACCCCTCCGAGCGTCCCCAGCGTCGCCGACTCGGCGAGGAACTGCCCGGCCACGTGGCGCCGCCGCGCGCCGAGCGCGCGACGTACACCGATCTCGGAGCGACGCTCGAGCACCGCGACGAGGGTGGTGTTGGCGATCCCGATCATGCCGACGAGCAAGGACAGGCCGGCGAGGCCGTAGAGGAGGGCCGTGACGTCCGACTCGACCGTTGCCCGCAACGCCCCGGGCTCCGGTGGGGCGACGACCGCCAGCCGGTCGGGATCCTGCGGCCGCACGGCCATCGCGGCCTGGGACCCGATGAGTCCGGCTGCGCCGGGCGCCACCTCGATGAGCACGGTGTCATCAGCCTCCTCGTTGGCGAAGTCGGCGATGGCGGTGCCGCTCGGGACGACCACCGCCTGGAGGAGCTCGGGCACGCGCTCGACGTGGTCGATGATCCCGAGCACGACGTACGCGTGATCGGAGATGAAGATCGCTGCCTGGTTGTCGACCCGCGTGATGCCGAGCTGCTCGGCAGCGTGGCGGCCGAGCAGGGCGACCCGCTCGCCCCGGCGGTCGTGAAAGTCGTCGAAGAGGCGCCCGGTGCCGACGTCGGGGCGGGCCGCGAGGAGGGCGCCGGGGCTCACCGCCATCACGCCGAGCGACCGGGGTCGACGAGAGAGCGCGACCAGTGTGCGGACGTCGAGATCGTCGTCGTCGACCTTCCAGTAGAGGCCGGCGTGTTCGACGCCGGCCAGACGTTCGAGACGTTGCTGCGCGTCGGCGGGGAACGGCGCGTCCGACTCCGCTGCCCCTCCGGCCGGCTGCTGCGTATCGGTCACGCGGACCTCGGTCGCCACCAACTCGTCGAAGTGCTCGCCCACCTGGGATTGGGCGGTCGCGGCGAGTCCCGTGGTCGCCACGAAGGCGGCGACACCGACCGTGGTGCCCAGTGCGGTGAGCAACGATCGCCCCGGTCGTCGCGTGATCGCCGCGGCCGCCTCGCCGAGCAGATCCCTCGCAGCCAGCGACGATCGGAGCGATCCTTTCCACCGGCTCATGTCGCGACTCCCCCCTGCACGATGCCGTCGCGGATCTCGACCACTCGATCGGCTCGGCGGCCGACCGAGATGTCATGGGTGATGACGACCACCGTCAACCCGTCGTCGTGCAGCTCGTCGACGAGCGCGAGCACCTGCTCCCCGGTCGCCGTGTCGAGGTTGCCGGTCGGTTCGTCGCACAGGACGAGGGCCGGCCGCCGCACCAGGGCGCGGGCGAGGGCGACGCGCTGACGCTCTCCCCCCGACATCTGTGACGGGGTCGCCCACATCCGCTCGGCGAGCCCGACCCGTTCGAGCACGTCGAGCGCCCGACGCCGGCGCTCTCGACGACGGACGCGCTGGTAGAGCAAGCCGGCCTCGACGTTCTCGACCGCGGTGCGGTAGCCGACCAGGTGGAACGACTGGAACACGAAGCCGATCAGATGGGCGCGAAGTCCCGACCGGGCCCGCTCCGAGAGACCAGCCGTCGGTTGACCATCGAGCGTGTACTCGCCCGTCGACGGGTCGTCGAGGAGACCGAGCACGTTGAGCAGCGTCGACTTTCCCGATCCCGATGGCCCCATGATCGCCACGTACTCGCCGCGCTGGACGCGCAGCTCGCACTCGCGCAGCGCCGTCACGGGCGGAGCCGACGGGTAGGTCTTGGTCACACCGCGCATTTCGACCACGGATGCCGGCGCCGGCGGCTCGTGGTCCGGCGTCGGCCCGCTGCCCGGTGTCGTCGCCACGCTCACGACACCGCCGCGAGGTTCGTCAGCACGGTCGGCGCGACGGCCTCGAGCAGCTGGAACGCCTGCGACTCGCTGGCTTCGCTCCGCGGCCCATCGAGCTTGACGGTGACGACCAGCCCATCCGAGTGCCACGACGCGACGCACATCGTCGGGTCGTTGCGGCAGCGCCCAGCCTGCTCGCCGCCCAGCACCGGAGCCGCGGCGACCTCGACGTCGCGACCGGCGATGTGCTCGGCGTACGCGGCGAAGCCGACCTGGCCGTCGAGGATCGTCGCCTCGACGACGAGCCCGGTGGAGCCGGCAGGTTCCGACGCGTCGGCGAGGTCGACGCCACAGGCGATGCTGATGATCCCGGCGCCGACGGAGCGCCGGTCGAGCCAGACGCCCGAGGGCAGGGCGCTCGGCACGGCGCCGACGTCGGCCACCGCTGCGGACGCCGCCTCGGCGGACAGCATCGGGCACGGCTCCGAGACGGCCGTCGGCGCCACGACGTTGCCGGCGACGAACCGCGTCCAGCCGAGCTTCGCCGCCCGGACGGCGTCACCGGACGTCGTGGGGGCTCGCGATCCGGCAACGACGACGGCAGCCACCTGGCCCGCCGAACTCACCGCGGCCACCGCGACGAGGCCGGCGGCGAGCCGTCGCACGGCCACGGCCAGACGTCCGGACACGCGTCCGCGCCTCACGAGTTCTCCCCCACCACGACCTGGTCGCCCTCTCCGAGCTCGCCGGTCGCCACGGGCGTCACCTGCACGAAGCCATCGGCGGAGAGGCCGGGCTCGACAGCCACCGCCGTCACGGTCCCGGCGTCGTCGTCGACCACCTCCACGCGTGCTTGGCCGTCAGCGCCGGACCACACCGCGGCAAGGGGCACCACCAGAACCGGCGACGAGGTGGCGGCGGCGGTGAAGGTGACGCGGACGTTGGAGCCGGTCCATGCCGGCGGAATCGGGTCGACACCATCAACGATCACGGGGAGACCTCGCTGCCGGCCGTCCCCCGACGATTCGACCTGCTCGCCCACGAACGACAGCCGACCGGCGATCGCCGTCGTCGACATCCCGTCGTTCATGACCTCGACCGTCATGCCAATACGGAGGATCGCCGCGTCCGACGGCGACACGGTCGCCTCGACCTGGAGGGCGGACGTGGCGAGGACGATCAAGCCGTCGGCGCCCGACCCTCCATCATCGCCGCCTGCCGCGTCGTCACCGACCTCCGCTCGCAACGAGCTGACGGTCGCCGGCAGCGCCGGCACGAACACGACCTCCCCGAAAGGAATCGTCGGTCCGGACCGTGCCTCGAGATCGGTCACCGCCGCGGTCGCCCGATCGAGGGCGTCTCGGGCCCGCGCCCGGGCCTCGGCCTCGGCCGTGACGTCCGGTGGCGCGATGAGATCGGCGAGCGTCGCCTGGGCGAGACGGAGCTCCTCGGCGGCAGCCTCAGCAGCCTCGACGGAGTCACGCGCCGCCACGTCGGCGGCGAGAGCGGCGGCCTCGACAGCCGCCGACGCCGCCGCCCGCTCCGGCGCCGTCGACTCGGCATCGGCCAGCACGGAGTTGGCGGACATCAGGGCGTTGTCGACGGCAGCGTCGGCAGCGACCTGGGCCACGACCGCTGCGGTGGTCGACCGCTCGACGTTGCGTCGCGCCGCGTCCACGGCGATCTCGGCGGCGACGACATCTGCCCGGGCCGGCCCCTTCGCCGCGTCGTCGAGGGCGACCTCCGCCGCGCCCAGCGTCTCCTCGGCATCGGCCATCGCCTCGCGCGCGTCGGCGAGGTCGGTGGCCTCGGTGTCCGAGCTGGGGACCGGCTCGTACCCGAGCCGGTCGTAGAGCTCGGCGACACAGGCCTTCGTCGCGTCGCCATACACGCCGAGATCGCCGGTCGTGTCGCAGCCGAGACGCTCGAGTCCGGTCTGCAACTGGTCCACGTCTGCCCCCTTCACGCCCGGCCGCATCGTCCGGTAGGCGGGGACGGTTCCCTCGATCACCACAACGGGCCGTCCCGACATCTCGAGGACCGCGGCGCCCTCGGCGACCTCGTCGCCGACGGCGACGGGGACCCGTGTCACCGTCGCGCCATCGTCCGATGACGGCCCCGTGATCGTGACCGACTCGCCCGGAACCACATCGCCTCGCGTCACCACGCGCGACGCGAGGATCCGCAACTCCACGGGGGCGGCGATCAGCGACGGTTCGGGCGCACGCGCCCTGGCGGCTGCGGCGGCCGGCGATTGCACCCGCGAGCCGGCTGCCCATCCGGCCAGCGCCACTCCGACGAACGTCGCCACGACGACTCCCACGACGACGTGCCGGCGTGCCGACGAGCCGCTCATCGAACGGGCCCCGCCGGGCCGACGACGCGACCACCACGGACTGCACTGGACCTCATGACGGGGAACTGTCCGGACGGTCCGAGCCGTTTCCGCGGAAACGAGGGCCCGCTCGCGGACAGAACCCAGCGACACGACGTCGTGTCCCGTCCCGAACTCACACCAGGAGACACCATGTTCCGACCGCGAGCCATGGCCGGCGTCCTGACCCTCGTCGCCGTCACGACGGCTGCGTCCGCCGCAGTTGCCGGCGCGGCGCCGCCCGACGACACTTCGCCCGCACCGCCACCCGACATCGACTTTCAGATCGACATGCTGCTCGGTCTCGTCCCCGACGACGAGCTGGACGAGTACCTGCGCAGTCAGGACCGACGGTTCGTGGAGGCGATGCAGGCGTGCATGAACGAGGCCGGGTTCGAGTACGTCGGCGTGGACGAGGACCTCATCGGGTTCGACCCCTACCGCGGCATGGACCGCATCGAGTACGCCCAGCAGTACGGCTATGGCTATTGGACCGCCCTCGACCCCGACGTCAGTCAGGCCCAGGCCATCGAGATCGGCGTCGAGCTCGCCGATCTCAGCCCCAGCGAGCAGGACGCGTGGTTCGCCGTGCAGCAGGAGTGCTACGACGCGATCGACCAGGACGGCGTCGATCCGTCCCGGAACCCGATGGTGCAGCAGGCCCTCGCCGACTTCGAGGCGCACGTCGATGCCGACCCACGCGTCCGCGACGCTCGCGAGCAGTGGCGGGCGTGCGTGAGCGCGGCGGGCCACGATTTCGCCGCACCCGACGAGATGCAGTCGTCGATCGTCGACTACCACCGGGACGCGGAGACGATCGAACGGCTCGCGCTCTCGGAGGCATGGAAGCCGAGCTCCCCGGACCACCCTGAGTGGCAGGACCTGGTCGACCTCGAGATCAGTGTCGCCGTCGCCGATGCCACGTGCACCCCGCCCCTCGACGAGGTCCGGCTCGAGGTCAAGGCCGACCTGCGCCCCCAACTCGTCGAGGTCTGGCAGACGATCGACTGGGGACTTGCTCCCGTGGACGAGCAGGATCCGCTGCCCCCCGACGCAGTCATCGACGACGCCTGAGTACCTCCATGTGTCGGGGGACTCAGACCCGTGCCCAACGACACGTCATTCCAGCGAGCGAAGACGGCCACGTTTGGGCCATCATGTTTTTCGCAGCCCTCGACCCCCGGCTCCCCCATCCGGTGCGGGTCGAGGGCTGCCAGATTTTCCTCTCGGCTCGCCGTCGTGGCGATCCGGCCCGCTTGTGGTTCGGGCCCGTTCTGCTGCAACACTTCGGCCTTGATGACTGCCACCGACGCCGCCCCCACCTCGACCGACGCCGACACGACGCGGGT
Source organism: Desertimonas flava (assembly GCF_003426815.1). GTDB lineage: Bacteria > Actinomycetota > Acidimicrobiia > Acidimicrobiales > Ilumatobacteraceae > Desertimonas > Desertimonas flava. Next base: position 1,395 of record NZ_QKYK01000019.1, on the reverse strand, counting down.
CAACGCCGCCATCGACGCGCTCCTCGCCGCGCACGACCCGAAGACGACGAGCAACGTCGAGTTCCGCGGCGCCCAGTTCGACGCCGGCCTGGCCTGGGTGCACTTCGCCGAGGGCGACGGAGGCCTCGGCGTCAGGCCCGAGCTCAACAAGCTGGTCGAGCGCCGGCTTCGCGAAGCCGGCGCGGCGCCGACCGAGCCGAGCACCTTCTTCATGCACCTCGCGGGCCCGACCATCGCCACCCACGGCAGCCCCGAGGTGAAGCAGCGGTTCCTGCGCCCGATGTTCACCGGCGAGGAGAAGTGGTGTCAGCTGTTCTCCGAGCCCGGCGCCGGTTCGGACTTCGCCGGCCTCGGCACGCGCGCCGTGCGTGACGGTGACGAGTGGGTGGTCAACGGACAGAAGGTGTGGAACACCCTGGCCCACCTCGCCGACTTCGGCATGCTCGTCACCCGCACCGACCCCGAGGCACCCAAGCACAAGGGCATGACCTACTTCGCCCTCGACATGCGGTCACCCGGCGTCGAGGTTCGACCGCTGCGACAGATCACCGGCGAGGCCGAGTTCAACGAGGTCTACATGACCGATGTGCGGGTCCCCGACTCGCACCGCATCGGCGACGTCGGCGAGGGGTGGCGCGCCAGCCTCACCACGCTGATGAACGAGCGCAACGCCATCGGCGGCGGTGGCGGCGGCACCGGTCGTCCCGGCGGCGCGGCGAACGACGCCGTCGAGGTGTGGAACGAGATCGCCGAGGCCGACCGCGACCCGGCCGTGAAGGATCGCCTGATGCAGCTGTGGGTGCAGGCCGAAGTCGGCCGGCTCACCAACATGCGTGCCGCGCAGAACGCCCGCGCCGGGAACCCCGGGCCGGAGATGTCGATCGCCAAGCTCGCCTACTCCGAGTTGAACAAGGCGCTGTACGACTTCTGCATGAACCTGCTCGGCGCTCAGGCCCTGATCGACTTCGACTACACGTTCCGCCGGCCCGGCGACCTCGACGTGCAGGGCACGGGCCACGGGCTCCGCTACGCGTTCCTCCGCGTCCGGGCCAACTCGATCGAGGGCGGCACCTCGGAGATCATGCGCAACATCCTCGGCGAACAGGTCCTCGGCCTGCCCGGCGACGTGCGCGTCGACAAGAACGTCCCCTGGAGCCAAGTCCCCCGCAGCTGACGTCCCCCAACCCCGATTCTCAGCCGTCTGTGGTCGCGAAACGGGCGCTCCTGTCGCGTTCGTGGGTTCTGAACGGTGGAAGTGCATACGGGGTGGGCCTCTGCCAGGCTGTTGCGGTTTGTGGTCGCTCGGGTGTGGGCGATCGTGGGCGCGGCGGTCGTGTTGGTGACTTGTGTCGGTCGTGGCTGGCGGTGTCCGGGGTGGGAGTCTTGCCGTGTCGT
>NZ_QKYK01000018.1 GCF_003426815.1 Desertimonas flava | reverse complement strand
CTCCGTCGCCGCCATCGTCGCCGCCAACCACCTCCCGAACGCCAACCTCATCCGCGTCGGCCAGATCCTCATCATCCCGACCGCCGGGACCACCCCGACGACCCCACCACCCACGACCCCACCACCCACGACCCCACCACCCACGACCACACCGGTCCGATACACCGTGCAGTCGGGCGACACCCTGTACCGCATCGCCCTGCGCTACGGCACCTCCGTCGCCGCCATCGTCGCCGCCAACCACCTCCCGAACGCCAACCTCATCCGCGTCGGCCAGATCCTCATCATCCCGCAGTGAGTCCCTCGTCCTGGTTCGGCGTCGAGCGCTGACTCGGCAATGAGCCACGGCCTCGCCGAGCGGGGTGGAGGCTCATCGCGCCGACGCGCCGGCCGCCGCCGCCGCACGCCGGCGTGTGGGTGCAGTTCGCCGCTCGCCGAGCACGGCGAGGTCGCGCAGCACGGTCCGGCGGCTCACACCGAGCGCCACCGCGAGATCGTCGTCGGTCGGAGCTGCGCCCTGCGCCGCGGCCTCGCCGAGCAGGCGGACGAGGCGGTGCCGGCGGCGGGCCGCAGGGTCGTCGATCGTCACATCGTCGGCTGCGTCGACGGTCCACTGCACGTCGACGTACTCGTCGGGCCGCAGCGTCCGCCCGAGCGGCGCAGTCGACGAGGCGAGCCGTACGGTGACCGCGCGCCGCGACCCCGACCGGGCATCGACCGCTGCCATGATCGCCCGGTTCAACGGCACGCGCTCGAAGAACCCACGCCGGCGCTCCAGGTCGGAGATCGTCGCCGCCTGGCGGAGGAGCTCGCGGTGGGCGGCGTCGAGCAGCTCGCCGGCTTCCGGTCGGCGATCGAGCCGGGCGAGCAGGCAGGCGAGCGTCCACAACCACTCCTGGAGGAGCTCGCCTCGCACGGTCCCCGACCGGTGCAGTCTCAGCCCGTGCTCGGCGAGCGCAGCCGGCTCGCCGGTGTCGTCACCCGCCTCGAGGAGGGCGAGGCCCAGGCTGGCGGCGCTCATCTCCCGTTTGAACTGGTTGCCGGCCTCGGTCCAGAAGTCGACCGACGCGCGCAGGAGAGGGGCCGCCTCGTGCGGCCGGCCTGCGGCCAGGCGGAGCGTTCCCAGATCGTGCCGGGCCCACGCCACCTCGGTCTGCGCGTCGATCTCGGCCGCCGCGACCAGCGCCGCCTCGTAGTGGGCGATGGCCGTCGCCTCGTCGCCGTCGTCCTCGGCGATGAGACCGAGCGTGTTGTCGACCGATGTGAGCAGGCGGCGGTTTCCCGACGCCGCCCATGCCGTGCGGGCCTCGTCGATCATTGCTTTCGCCGTGCGACGGTCGCCGACCGCCAACGCAGCGAGGGCGACCGCCTGGCACGCCGTGCCCAGCGCCCCGGCGGCACCGAATCGCCGGGCCAAAGTGAGTGACTCCTCGGCGCTCGCCGCCAGGCGGTCCCACTCGCACAGCTCGAACCACACGAGGTTGAGGATCTTCAGGTGGCGGAGCTCGGCGAGGGAGTCACCGGCGGCCCGAGCGGCGCGCAGCGCGTCCTCGAGCCAGCCGACCGTCTCGGCGGGGCGGCCCATCCGCAGGGTCGCTTCGGCGAGACCGTTGACGAGCTGCCGATGCATCGCGGGATGCTCGAGCTGGTCGATCTGGCCGAGCGCGGTCGTCAGCTCGCGTTCGGCGTCGGGCCAGCGGCCGAGATAGCCGACGAGTGCCGCCCGCCGGTACTGCACGTCGGCGAGTCGCAAGGGATCGCCGGCCGCTCGGGCGAGCGTCTCCGCCTCGGCCAGCCAGCGCAGTCCGTCGGTGTCGTCGCCGATGCGGCTGTACTGGCCGCCGGCCAGCAGCAGCGCCCGGAGCAGGGCATCGTCATCCCCGAGCCGGCGTGCGGTCTCGATCGCGTCGTCCACCATCGCCCGATCGATCCGCTGGCCGCCACCCTCGACGGTCGGCCGGCACTCGAGCACCACCTCCATGCGTTCGCGGTCGAGCTCGGTTGGGAGCAGTGTCCACGCACGGTGGAACGATTCGCACGCGTCGCCCATCGCCAACCGGGCGAGTGCGGCACGGCCGGCCTCCCGGTGGGCGCGGGCTGCGTCGGCCCGCTGTCCGGCCTCGTCGAGGTGGTGCGCCCGGCGCCGCCAGTTGTCGGGCTCGAGCTCGGCGATCGCCGCCGCGGCGCGGGCGTGGAGCTCGGTGCGCTCGGTGTGGCCCATGCGGTCGTGCACGGACGAGCGGACCAGATCGTGGACGAAGGCGTATCCCTCCGGGTTCGGGGTCAGCCAGCGCTCGGCGACGAGACCGTCGGCGAGCGCGGCCAGCGCGAGCGGGGCGGTGCCGAGCACCGCGGCCCAGGCCCGGAACCCGACGTCCCGCCCGAGGACGGCCGCCGCCTCGAGCGCCCGACGGTGGTCGCGGCCCAGGCGGTCGACACGGTCGTCGCGACCGGCGCCCCAGTCACCGGCGTCGAGACCTCTGATGATGTTGAAGGGCACGCCCCCGGTGAGCGCCAGCACCTCGTCGATGTCGACCGCATCGGTCGTCCCGACGAGCGCTGCCGCTTCGTCGGGGTGGAGTGGTTCCAGCGGCAGGATCGTCGCCAGGCCGGTCCGGTCCCAGTTCTGCAGGACAGTCCAGCCAGGGGTGTTGTCGACCTCGGGGCGGCGGTAGGCGACGACCAGGAGCCCGCCGCCGGGGACGAACCCGCTGGCCAGCGAGTCGAGGTGTTCCCACGTCGACGTGCTCGCCCAGTGCACGTCGTCGAGCACCACGGCGATGGTCCCGCCCTCCACGAGGACGGCGCCCAACACGGAGAGGGCGTGGCGCAGACGGTTCGAGCCGTCGGCGATCGCCCCCTCCCTCCCCGTGGGCTCGTCCGTCAGCAACGGACCCAGGGCCCGCATCGACTGCTCGTCGAGCCGATCGGCGACCTCGAGCCGGATCGCCGGCGAGATCACGGGCCGCAGGGCGCGAGCGAGCGGTTCGAGCGACGACCGCTCCGGGGTGACGGCGATCGAGGTGCTGGCCACCTTCACCCGGCGCCACCGTGCGCTGTCGATCAACTCGGCGAGCAGCCTCGTCTTGCCGATGCCGGCGACCCCTTCGATGCACAAGACGCCACCCCGACCGGTCACCGCGGCCTCGATCGCGCTCACGCCCGCCGCCCGCTCGGTGACGCGGCCGACGAACGGGCGCTGCTGCTCGGCGACGACCGTCGCCAGCTCGCGCTCGCGGTCGAAACCCTTGACGATCTGGATCGTCTCGGGCAGCGGGACGGCGCCGAGCTCCTCGGCGAGCATCCGGTCGAGCGCCTCGAAGTGCGCCCGGGCCTCGGCGTAGCGATGGAGCCGTCCGAGCAACCGCAGGTAGCACTGGTGCGCGGTCTCGTCGAAGGGCTCGGCCACCAGCAAGCGCCGCAACGTCGCCGCCGCCCTGTCGAGCGACCCCGCCGTCTCGGAGTGTTCGGCAAGGCGCCGCAGCGCCTCCACGTGGGCCCGGTGACGCGCCGTCCGGTGCTCGACGGCCCAGTCGTCGTAGATCCCCGGGACGAGCTCGTCGTACAGGGCGACGGCCCGCTCGAGCTGGTCGATCTCGGTGCCGACGGCGAGGTGGTCGAACTCGCGAACGTCGGTGTCGACGCCGGGACCGAGGCCCACCGTGTCGGCATCGGCACGAACGAGCTCGGGGCCGCACCGCCGGCGGATCCGGTAGATCGTGTCGGACAGGCACCGGCGACCGGCGGCACCCTGGTCCGGCCACAGCGCCTCGACGATGGATTCGCGCCGCTCGGCCGCCCTCTTCAGCGCGAGGTACCCGAGCAACCGCTGCGCATCGCCTCGCGGCACGACGATGGTGGCGCCGCCTCGTTCGATCCGCATCGGCCCGAAGGCGCGGAGACGGTCGGCGGTGGGGACAGCTCCCGGCACCATGACGATGTCACAATAGTGACGACCCGTCGGACCGGGAACGAGATTCCGGCGAGCGCGCCGACGTAGGACGGCGGGCATGCACGAGCATCGCAGACGCCGACGGCCTCGCGGCGACCGAGTCCGTCCGATGAACATCGCCCGGTCCACCGTCATCGCCGTCACGTTCGCCGCCGCGCTGACGGTGCCGACGGTCGCCAATGCCGGGCCCGGCGCCGACCCCGGACCGGCGGTCGCCTCGTCGTCGCAGCCGCCCGACCAGCCCGAACCCCCCACGACCGAAGCGCCCACGACCACAGCAGCGGCGCCGACCGACGCGCCACCGACGGAGCCGGCGCCCCCACCCTCGACCGACCCGACGAGCGTCGAAGTGCCGCCCGAGCCGTCCCCGCCCGCCTCCGAGCCGTCCACCCCGGAGGCGACCGATGCCAGCGGGTCCGACGCCGAGGAACCCGACGTCACGACCACGGTGGCCGAGCCGTCCTCGACCACGTCGACGCCGCCGGCCACCGCCCAGCTCGTGCAGGTGTTCCCGCTCTCCGTCGGCGGCACGGTGTCGGACGGGGTGCCGGCGGCCGGAGCCGGCCACATCGAGAACGGCGGCGATCAGGACGTCTACACGTTCGGGGCCCCCGCCGGCACCGAACTGCTCCTCGACGTCCTCACCGGGTCCAACACGACGTTCCGGTGGCGACTGGTCGCGGCGAGCGGATCGACCGTGTTCGACGGCATCTACGGCGACCGTCTGCTCGTCGCCGAAGCAGGCGAGTACACGCTCACGGTGTCGGGCGTCGGCGCGGCCTCGACGGGGACCTACTCGTTCCGCCTGCTCGGCGTGCCGCCGGCAGAGCCATTCGGCATCGCCATCGGCGACACGGTCGCACCCGGGGCGCCGGGGCCTGGCGCCGGTGACATCGAGGTGCCCGGTGCGCGCGACGTCTACACGTTCGCCGCGGCCGCGGGACAGGTGGTCGTGTTCGACCACCTCGACGGCCGCAACACGGCGATCCGCTGGACGCTCGTCGCGCCAGGCGGCGCCGGGCTGTTCGACACGTTCATCGGCGATCGTCAGCAGACCCTGCCGGCGGACGGCGACTACACACTCAGCGTGTCCGGACTGAACGCCGACAGCACCGGGACGTACTCCTTCAGCCTCACCGTCGAGGCGCCGCAGGAGTTCGCCATCGGTGTCGGCGACACCGTCAGCGACGGCGCGCCCGGTCCCGGCGCCGGCGTGCTCGAATCCGCCGGTGCCGTCGACCGGTACCGCTTCGACGGCCTCGCCGGGCAGGACCTGATCCTCGATCACCTCGCCGGAACGTTCGGTGTCTTCGGTTGGACGCTCACCGCTCCCGACGGCACCGCGCTGTTCGACACGATCCTGTCCGACCGCCGCCTCGTCCTTCCCACCGACGGCGAATACCTGTTGTCCGTCCACGGCCTGAGCCCCACGAGCACGGGCGCCTATTCCTTCCAGCTGCTCGCCGTGGTCGGGCCCCCTCAGCAGTTCGAGATCGCCGACGGCGACACCGTGTCGGACGGGGTCCCCGCGCCGGGAGCGGGCAACATCGAAGGGCCTGGCGCGTTCGACGTCTACCGGTTCACCGGTACCTTCGGCGACCAGGCCGTGCTCGACCATCTCGGAGGAAGCAACGACCCCGGCCTCCGCTGGACGCTGACCGCCCCCGACGGAAGCGTCGTGTTCGGCAATGTCCGCACCGCCGACCGTCACGCCACGCTTCCTGCCGATGGCGTGTACGCGCTCACCGTCGCCGGCGCCGATCCCGGCCAGACCGGCACCTACTCGTTCCGGCTGACGATCACAACCACGCAGGAGTTCACGGTCGCCATCGGCGACACGGTGTCCGACGGCGTTCCGGCGCCCGGCGCCGGCAACCTCGAGCAGGCGGGAGCACGCGACGTCTACACCTTCGGCGCCACAGCCGGTCAGAGCGTTGCCCTCGAGCGGCTGACGTTCGACGTCGCCAACGTGCAGTGGATCTTGCGGGCGCCCGACGGCACACTCCTGCTCTCGGGGTTCGTGTCGGTGGACGAGGTCGTGCTCCCGACGACCGGCACGTACTCGCTGAGCGTGGCGGCGACCGCGTTCTCCACCGGCACCTACTCGTTCCGCATCGTCGGCCTGGCGCCCGGAAGCCAGTTCCATCTGGTCTACGGCGACACGGTCTCCGACGGCGTCCCGGCAGCGGGCGCCGGCAACATCGAGGAGAACCTCGGTCGCGACGTCTACACGTTCGATGGCACCACCGGCGACGTGGTCGTGATCGACTTCGTCAGCGCCGAGTCGGCGACCCTGGGCATCGAGATGCTGGGGCCGGGCGGGGGCCTGTACTTCAGCGGCGGCTTCGGCGACGACCACAAGGTGACGCTCGAGGAATCCGGGATCTACACGATCACCGTCGACAGCCGGGACCCGCAGACGTACTCGTTCCGCCTCCTGCTCGGGGCACCACCTCAGCACTTCGCCATCGCCATCGGTGACACGGTCTCCGACGGGCAGCCAGCCCCGGGGGCCGGGAACATCGAGACGATCGGGTCCGCCGACATCTACACGTTCACGGGCACGGCCGGCCGGCTCATCGGCCTCGACGTGCTGGCGGGCGAGGACTTCGACTGGAGCCTGGTCGGTCCCGACGGCGGGGAGGTGCCCCTGGTGCTCGCCCTCCGACGAACCGGGACCCCGCGCTCCGAGCTGCTGATCGGTCAGCTGCGCGACGTCGACGTCATCCTGCCGTCCGATGGCGAGTACACGCTCACGGTCGACGCCAGTGGCGGCACGCTGACGGGTACGTACTCGTTCGCGCTCCTCGACCGGACGAGTCCGCCGGACACGACCACGACCACGACGTCGACCGAACCGCCGACGTCGACCACCTCGACCACGTCCACGACCACATCGACGTCGACCACATCGACCACCGAACCACCGACCACCTCGACATCGACATCGACATCGACCACGTCGACGTCCGAACCACCGACCACCTCGACATCGACCACGTCGACGACCTCGACGACCACCTCGACGTCAACCACTTCCACCACGGAACCGGCGACCACCTCGACGTCAACGACCTCCACCACGGACCCGGCGACCACCTCCACCACCGAGGTACCGGGCCCGACGACGACCGACTCCGTTCCCCCGTCGACGATCGAGGTCGAGGTCCGCGCTGTGCCCCGATGCATCGGCAACCAGGGTCTGGACCTGCTTCTCGTGATCATCGAGGGATCCACCGCGGTCGACGTGCGGCGGATCGATGCGTCCACCGTCCGCCTCGAGCGGATGATGCCGTTGTCGCTGTTCGGGCACCCGCTGACGTTGCAGCTCGACGTCGATGGCGACCGTGACCGTGATCTCGTCGTGGTGATCGACGGTGAACGCGGCGGTGTCCCCTCCGGCGCCACGGCCGTCACCATCACCGCTGCGCTGCGCGACGGCACCACCGTCTCGGGCACTGCGGACATCTGCGTGCGGAGTTGAGCGGCCGACCACGCCGGCAGCGCATCCGGGTGCGTCGCGGCGGCGAAGGTCGACGAAGCCACGGGACTCCGGCGTCGTGCGCAGGCCTTACCGGTCACAATACGATCGGAGATCGTGCCACTGACCAGGGCTGACGTGGACCGTTTCGAGCTGTCGAGACGGCGCCTGGAAGCCATCGCCTACCGCCTCCTCGGCTCGGTGGACGAAAGCCATGACGTGGTGCAGGAGACGTTCCTGCGCTGGCAGGCCGCGGATGTCGACCGGATCGAGGTGCCCGAAGCCTGGTTGACGAAGGTCCTCACCAACCTGTGCCTCAATTATCTCGGTTCGGCACGGGTCCGCCGCGAGGCCTACGTGGGTCAATGGCTCCCGGAGCCATTGCTCGGCGGGGATCCCCTGCTCGGTCCGGCCGAGACCGCTGAGCAGCGGGAAGCGGTCTCCTACGCGGTCCTCACCCTCATCCAGCGCCTCGCCCCCAAGGAACGCGCCGTCTACGTGCTGCGCGAGGCCTTCGACTACCCGCACCGGGAGATCGCCGAGATCCTCGACATCACCGAGGCCGCCAGTCAGCAGATCCTCCACCGTGCCCGGGAACACGTCGCCGTTCCCCCGAACCGTCCCGCCGTCGATGCCGCCGCCGCCCAGCGGATCGTCGAGGAGTTCCTCGCCGCGGCGACCAGCGGGCAGACCGATGAGCTCGTTCGCCTGCTCACCAAGGACGCCACCGCCATCGGCGACGGCGGTGGGAAGGTTCCGGCACGAACCGGGGGGTACGCGGGAGCCGTTGCAGTCGCGAGGTTCTTGGCGGGTCTGTTCAGGCCAGGCGCAGCGAAGCGGGCAACCGTCGGCGGCCCGCCCGAGATCTACGCGTGGACGGCCAACGGAGATCCCGCCGTCGTGGCGGTCGTCGACGGCCGGGTCGTCGCGATCATGTGCCTGGAGGTCACCGCCGCGGGCATCACGGCCTGCCGTACCCAGGCCAATCCCGAGAAGCTCCGCCGCGCCACCCAGCTGTGGGCGATCACCGACCACGGAGGGCCGCTCCTCGTCATGTGACGCGTCTCACATACCGCTCCTGTCAGCAATCAGCGGGCCATGCGGTTCAAGGAACAGATCCGAACCGAAAAGGAGCTGATGATGAAGGTGTTGGTTGCTGGAGCGACCGGAGTGATGGGCAGGCAGCTGGTCCCACGTCTGGTCGATGCAGGACATGAGGTGTTCGCCATGATCCGCCGGGAGGCGGATGAATCCAAGGCGTCACAGATGGGCGCGGTGCCGATGGTCGCCGACGCGCTCGAGCCCGCCGAGGTGGCGGAGGCCATGCGTCAGGCGGCGCCGGAGGTGGTGGTGCACCAGCTGACCGCCATCGGCCACGTCGATCCGCGCCACATGGAGCGCAGCTTCGCCGCCACGAATCGGTTGCGACGGGAGGGGACCGACAACCTGCTGGCGGCCGCTCGTGCCGTGGGGGTGCGACGGTTCGTCGCCCAGAGCAACGGCGGGTTCACGTATGCCCGGACGGGCGGGCCGATCAAGACCGAGGAGGACCCCCTCGATCCGTCACCGGTCCGCCAGATGGCCGCGATCATCGCCGCGGTCGACTACCTGGAGAAGGCTGTGCTCGAAGCGGAATGGACCGAGGGGATCGTGCTGCGCTACGGAGCGTTCTACGGCCCCGGTACGTCCATGGCGCCGGGGTCCGAGCAATTCGAGCTGATCCGCAAGCGCAAGTTCCCGGTGGTCGGCGACGGAGGTGCGGTGTGGTCGTTCGTCCACGTCGCCGACGCCGCCGAGGCCACGGTCGCGGCGGTGGAGAACGGCGATCGCGGTGTCTACAACATCGTCGATGACGACCCCGCCCCTGTCGCCGAATGGCTGCCGGAAGTGGCCGAGATGCTGGGCGCGAAGAAGCCGATGCGCGTCCCGCGGTTCATCGGCAGGCTGGCCGCCGGGCCGGCGGGCGTCGTGCTGATGACGGAACTGCGAGGTGCGTCCAACGCCAAGGCCAAGCGCGACCTGGGTTGGCGCCCCGCCCATTCCACGTGGCGCGAGGGCCTGCGACAGGCGAGTTGAGATCTTCGCGGCGGCAGCAGAGGACCTTCGCGTCATCTGTTGCCGCGAGAGTCGTCCCGACCTGTGTTCGGCCCCTCTACGATGTTCCACCGCAGCCGACGCGACTCGCGGGAGGTCTCCTTCCGCGCTTCGCGCCGGTCCCGCCCCTCTAGCTCAATGGTAGAGCAGTGGACTTTTAATCCATTGGTTGTGGGTTCGAGCCCCACGGGGGGCACCAGGTGAGGCTGCGTCCCGCGTATCCGGGTCAGGTGGCAGGCGTCAGGGCGATCTCGATCGGACCGGCGGTCCGGTTGAACACGACAACCGGGATCGGTCGGTCGGTCGGCGGGAAGTCGATCTCGGCCGTGTGCTCGCACGCCCCGAGGTCGTAGGGCTCGGGATCGGGCACGTCGCGGACGAGCCACGCCTCGACAGCGCAGGCAGCGTCGAGTCCGGCCGTCTCGTAGACGATGGCCGGGTCGGTGAGGAACACGATCGTGTCGGCGTAGCCGTCGAGCACGAGCGAGCCGGTTGGATCGCCACGGATCACGGTCGGTGTCGGGTCGAGGTACACCTCGACGGCACCGACGAGCGCCCGGTCGCCGAGCACGAAGTCCATGCCGACGTCGTAGGTCCCACTGGCCGGGATCCAGACGTAGGCCTCCCCCTCGATCCACTCGTCCTCGTCATCAAGGCCGACCGAGGGGAGCTGCTGCGGGTCGCACAGCGCCGCCCGGGCGAGCTGCTCGCGATCGCTGGAGCGCCACACGACGAGATCGACGAACGCACCGTCACAGGAATCGATCCGCGCGAGCAGCACCGTGCCCTCGACCGCGGCGACGGTGGCGACGTCCTCGGCCCCCAGCGTCAGCACCGGCTCGCCGGCGACTCCCGCCACCGGTGGCGCCGCCGACACGGCCGGCGGTGGCTCCGGACGCTCGACCACCGGGTCGGCGAGCTCGGGCTCATCGGCGCGGTCCTCCACGACGGCGACGTACTGGTGAACGAATCCCTCGTCGCCGGTGGCCGCCACGTCGAACGCGCACGAGGACACCTCGTGTGCGGCCGCCCGCTCGCCGAGGGCCACGGCGCATCCGTCGATCAACTCGGGGTCGAGGTCGGGGGATTGCGGGCGTGGATGGGGGATGCGGAACGTGGCCACCGACTGTCCCGGCTCGTAGTCGAAGAGCGTGGTCGACTCGTCGACCGCCCACGACAGGGCGAAGGGCGATTCGTGGGCGGCCGCGACGTTGGTGTCGACGACGGTGCCGTCGGCCTGGCGGAGGTCGTTGCGCAAATCACCGTCAGCCGCGCCGAGCAGGCCCTCCATCCGCGCCGACCGCGCGGGTGGAACGGTCACGCTGACGAACCATCCCCGGTACCAGTGCAGGCGCACCGTGCTGCCGTCGGGCCAGGCGACCATCGAGGCATCGGAGCCGACGGCCACGCGCAGGGCGCCGGCGGTGAACTCGGGCCGGTCGTCCACGACGCCGTCGACGCGGATCACCGGGGCCTCGATCCCGAGGTCTGGCGCCGTGAACGTCACGCGGGTCGTTCCGTCGCCGACCGCGACGGCCGCGGTGCCGGCGCCGAAGCCGAACGGAACGTGCCGGGTCTGCACCTCGAAGTCGCCGGCGGGATCGCGGGCGAGGACGAACTCTCCCAGCGTCACCACGTCGAAGGCCAGCCCGTCGAACGACACGAGGTGCGGGTCGCCGTTCGACCACGCCTCGTCGGGCTCGTCGTCCTCGTGGCACTCCTCGTCGGGGTCCCACTCGACCGCGACCAGCGTCGAGGTCGGAACGTCCTCGGACGCGGCGAACGAGAACAGCATCTCGCCCGGCTCCATCGGCCACGCCCCGGCCGACTGACCCGGCGGGCAGGCGCACTGCCCGGGATCGAAGCAGAAGCGGCCGGACGACCCATCGCCGACGCTGCGGGTCCCGACTCGGGTGTGCGTGGCGATCGGCGCGCCGACCGGCGCCACGGTGACGAGGCCGACGGCCGCGGCCACCGGCACGCGCAGCTGCGGCTGACTGAAGTCGCCGCGTCCCTCGAACGCATAGGTCCCGATCCCGATGCCGCTGACGGTCGTCTCGTTGTCGACCGGCGGCTTCGACTCGTGCCCCGTCCAGACCCAGCCCATCCACCACTCGTCGCCCCACGCGGCGCGCCGGAGCGTGCGCGACGACCACGCCATGCGGAACACGACTCCGTCGAGTCCGCCGATCTCGAGGGTCCTGGCCACCGTCCAGGACGGGTCGAGGTGCATCGCTTCGATCTTGGCGTAGACGTCGTAGCCCTGCAGGTGAGCAGTCTCGAAGAGCGGCCAAGCGTCGTAGCTGCGGCTTCCGAGGGGGTCGTTGGACGAGCTGAACCAGGTGGGCCGGATGTCGTTGTAGGCGATGTCATCGGCGCGGTACAGGTCGGCTGCCGCCCAGTCGGCGCTGCCGTCGTACAGCCATGCGTGGGGGTTGCGCACGGGAAACTCGGCGAAGGGGTCGTCGGTGGCATCGGCGCCAGGGACGCCGAGCGCCCAGCGCCACTGGATGCAGTGGAACATCTCGTGGGCGAGGAAGAACTTGATCTTGTCGTCGGACGGGTTGCCGTTGCGGAACGCGTCCGTCACCCAGATGACACAGACGGTGTTGCCCGCGGCGTCCTCGAACTCGTTCGTGGCCATGCCGCTCTCACCCGGGACGTTCGACCAGCCGACCTCGTAGAAGTCTTGTTCCGGGTGGCCGGGGAACTTGTCCTTCCACTCGTCGCGGACGACGGCCAGCAGGGCCTCGTACTTCTGCTCCGCCGCGGCGGGGCGTCGCAGTCCCGCCGGGCGATCGACGACGACGGCGCCGTCGGCGGTGACACGACCGACGACCTGCCGGCCGGCGAAGTAGTCGTCGAGGGCGGCCTGCTGCTCGGCACTCAGCTCGTCGCGCACCGGCAGGAGTAACGACAGGGCGTAGCTGAGGCTGATCGTGTCGCCGGCGGGGAGGGACGAGCGCGTTGCGCCGGGGAAATCGGCGACGTGCAGAGCGAAGGCGTCGACGGCATCCTGCACGGTGACCCCACCGGCGCCGCTCATCGAGAAGGCCAGCTCGTCGGCCCGCGTCTGGGGCTCCCATTCCGGGACGGCGATCACGCCGACGGCGGCCGGTTCGGTGGTCGGCGGTTCGGTCCTCGCCGGTTCGGTGGTCGCAGCTCGGGTGGTCGACGGGGCCGCGCGGTCTCCCGAGGAACACGCCGCGACGAGCATCGCTGCGGCGGCGAGCAGCAGGCGTGTGGCCATCGAGTCTCTCTCCGGGCGGCCACGACGATACTCACCACCCGAGACGGCACCAGCGAATTCGGCCGCCCACGGCGGCCCGTGAACCGTCAGGAACTACGCGATCTCGCGCCGGGCGTCACCCAAGGCCGTGAAGCTCGACGGGTCGTCGTCGAGCGGGCTGTCGACGTCATACATCCGTCGGCCGAGGACCTCCATAGCTGGTGAGGAACCTATCGACCACATAGTCGGCTGCCTCGAGCGACCGGTCGAGATCACCGATCAGGGCCAGCATGAACGACGGGCCGACGAGCGCGGCAACGACGACGTCGGGATCGAGACCGGCCGGAAGACTGCCCTGCGCCGTGCCCAGATCGAGCAGCGCGGCGAAGGACTCCAGGTGTTCCCGGCGATCGGCGAGGATGAGCTCTTCGATCTCGGGGAACTCCTGGCGCAGCGAGAAGAGGGCCGGGAGCATCCGCGTCCACTCGGTGTCGGCGAACGACGTCGCCACGCTGCGCACGTGGGCGCGGAGCGCGGCCTCGAACGGCAATGAGTCGTCGACGGCGTCGGTGACGGGCATCACGGTACGGAAGACGTCGATCACGAGCGCCGCACGCGACGGCCAGTGGCGATACAGCGTCGACTTGGCCACGCCGGAGCGGTCGGCCACGGCGTCGACCGTCAGTGCCGACGCGCCCCCCTCGACCAGGATCTCGCGGGCGGCGGCCATCAACTTCGCCCGGCTCCGGGCGATCCGCGGATCGACCGCGCCTCGCTCCTCGACGTGCGTTGCGGTCATAGAAACAGAACGATACCGTCTCGTAGCGCTTCTTCCGGCGATCCGGCCGGCGACACCCCCGACAGAAGGCACCTCGCCCGTGACCACCACCGTTGACAGCCCGCCACACACCGGGTCCGATCCGGGCGTCATCCACGACGCCCGCCGCCGCCGCAACATCCTCATCGCCATGTGCGTCGCCCTGATGGGCGTCATCGCCTCGATGTCGATCCTCAACGTCGCCCAGCAGGAGCTCGCCGCCGATTTCGGTGCCACGGCCGGCACGGTGCTGTGGATCCTCAACGCCTACACGTTGGCCCTCGCCGCCCTGCTGCTCCCGATCGGCGCGATCGGCGACCGCTGGGGCCGCAAGCCCGTCCTGGTCGTCGGCCTCGTCGTGTTCGGCGCGGCAACCGTGCTGTGTGCGTTGGCCACCGGGTCGGGCCTGCTGATCGTCGGCCGCGCCGCAGCCGGCGTCGGCGCGGCGATGATCATGCCCGTCACGCTGTCGGTGCTCACCTCGAGCTTCCCCGCCGAAGAGCGCGGCCAGGCGATCGGGATCTGGGCCGGTGTCGCCGGCGCCGGCGGCATCATCGGCATGTTCGTCGCCGCCTTGATGGTCGACGTGGCCACGTGGCGGTTGGCGTTCCTGCTGCCGATGATCCTCGTGGTCGCCGCCCTGTACCTGACGCTCCGGGCCGTGCCCAACTCGCGTGAGCACAGCGGTCATCCCTTCGACGTCGTCGGCTCGGTCCTGTCGGCGCTGGCCATCGGCGGCATCGTCCTCGGTATCCACGAAGGCCCCGAGCGAGGCTGGGGCGACACACTGACGGTCGCCGGCCTCATCATCGGTGGCGGCGCACTGATCGGATTCGTCCTATGGGAGTTCACTCGCGACGAGCCGCTGCTCGACGTGAGGACGTTCGCCAACCGCGGGCTGGCCGCCGGCGCCACCGCCATCCTGCTGCTCACCGCCGTGATGTTCGGCATCTTCCTCGTGCTCTTCCCGTTCCTGCAGGCGATCCTCGGATGGTCGGCCCTGCACGCCGCCGTCGGTCTGCTGCCGATGGTGGTCGTGATGATGCCCACCGCGGCGTCGGCTCCGAAGGTGGCCAAGCGGATCGGCACCCGCTCGACGATGCTTGCCGGCCTCGCTCTCGCCGCGTCCGGTCTCGGCCTGCTGGCCATGATGGCGTCGGTCGAGGGTGGCTACTGGTCGATCCTCCCCGGCCTGCTCGTCATGGGCGTCGGCGTCGGACTGTCCCTCACCCCGTCCACCGAGGCCATCACCGAGTCGCTGCCCGCCGACAAGCAGGGCGTCGCCTCGGCGCTCAACGACACCACGCGAGAGCTGGGCGGCGCCGTCGGCGTGGCTCTCCTCGGCTCGATTCTCGCCTCCGGCTACCGCGGTTCGCTCGATGACAAGACTGCCGGCCTTCCCGGCGAGGTGGTCCACGTCGCCGGCGAAGGCATCGCCCAGGCCCTCGGCCTGGCCGGCTCTCCCGAGTCCGGGCTCGACCCGTCGGCCGCCGGGCGGCTCGTCGAGGCCGCCAAGCACGCCTACGTCGACGGCTGGGTGCAGTCGATGTGGATCGGCGTGGCCATCGTGGCCGTCGCCTTCGTGTTCGTCCTCGTGCGCGGGCCACGTCGCGGCCATCTCGACGACGTCCTCGACCGGCCCGCCATGGCCGACGGCGAGTAACAGATGGTGCCAGGCACCATCTGTTACCCCGGCAACGGGTCGGGCGAGGTCGGCCGGATCCGTGCTCCAGTCGGAGTCAGATCCCGAAGCTGGCGGCGCGGAGCTGCTCGACGGCCGCAGCGGAGCCGTCGAGCTCGACGCCGGCGACGTCCCGGCGACCGTAGACGTACAGCGTGATCTCACCGATCGGGCCGGAGATCGTGACCGACTCCTCACCCTTGCGGGCCACGATCGTGCGCGGACCGTCGGGTGCGTCGGTGACGTTCAACACCACCCCGACCGGGACCTTGCGGGCGAGCACCCGCGCCATGCGCGACAGCGCCGCCGTCAGGTCGGCGACGAGGTCGGGCGTCAGCTCGCGGCGGGTCCAGCCCGGTTGCGCCCGCCGGACGTCCTCGTGATGCACGAAGTACTCGATGGTGTTGACGGCCCGGTCGACGGCATCGATCCGCGTGGGCGCGAACATCGGCGGACCGGAGCGGACGCGCTGCACGATCTCGTCCCACGGTCGTTCGGCCTCGCCCCGGCGAACCTTGTCGGCGTAGCCGGCCAACGGTTTGGCGACGATGCCGACCGCACCATCGGGCCGCCGCTCGCGCACGACGAGATGCGCGGCGAGGTCGCGGGCCGTCCAGCCCTCGCACAACGTCGGAACGTCCGGGCCGAGTTCGGTGAACAGGTCGCTCAGTGCCTCGCGTTCGACGTGTGCCGCGGTTCCCATCCCGCCACGGTACCGATCCCGGCCCCCCCACCGAGTACAACGAGGGCATGACGTACGAGTACCTGCGTTACGAAGTCGACGGTCCGGTGGCGACGATCTGGCTGAACCGTCCCGAGGCGCTCAACGCCTGGATCGACGCGATGGGCGACGAGCTCGCCGGCGCGCTCACCCAGGCCGAGAACGACCCGACCGTCGTCGGCATCGTCCTCACCGGTGAAGGGCGCGGGTTCTGCGCCGGAGCCGACATGAACATGCTCAGCTCGCTCTCGAGCGGCGGCGACGGGGGTGGGATCGCGTCCGAGGCCGCTCCGCCTGTCCCCCGGCCCGGCGACGCCGAGGCCGGCGACGACCTGCGCGGCCGCTACACGTACTTCATGTCGCTCACCAAGCCGGTGATCGCGGCGATCAACGGCGCCGTCGCCGGGATGGGAATCCCCATCGCCCTCGGTTGCGACCTGCGCTTCATGAGCACCGAGGCCGTGTTCACCACCGCCTTCGCGCAGCGCGGGCTGATCGCCGAGTGGGGCATCGCATGGCAGCTCAACCAGCTGTGCGGGCCGGCCAACGCCCTCGACCTGCTGTTCTCGGCCCGCAAGGTGAAGGGTGAGGAGGCAGCCCGCCTCGGTCTCGTCAACCGGGCGCTGCCGCCCGACGAGGTGCTGCCGGCGGCACAGGCCTACATCGCCGACCTCGCCGCCCACAGTTCGCCGAGCTCGCTGGCCGTGATGAAGCGCCAGGTGTACGACGACCTCCAGCGGGGCCTCGCCGCGTCGCAGGAGGTCGCCATGCGCCTGATGCTGGAGAGCTTCGGCCGTCCCGACTTCGCCGAGGGCGTGGCGTCGTTCATGGAGCGTCGCCCACCGGCGTTCCCGCCGGTGCCCACGCCGGCCCCCAACATGCGCTGACGCCGTTTCCCCACGGCGCGTCACCCCCCGGGGAACGGGAGGGTATTTACCCACCTTCGCAACCGGAGGGTACATACCGGACGCTTCCGTCAGGTATGTACCCTCCGGTCGGTGCGGCGCGGTGGGTGGATACCCTCCGGACGTCGCGGTAGGTAAATACCCTCCCGTTGTCACCAGGTCGGTCAGGTGGCCCGGAACACGCTGCGCCGGCGGGCCGGGCCGCCGTCGTCGGTCGCCACCATCCCCTCGGCGACGAGCTTGACGAGGTGGGCCAGCACCGAGCGGGCCGCCGCCTTGTGCAGCTTCTCGTCGACGTCGGCGTAGAGGGCGCTGACGATGTCGCCGATTTCGCCGGCCCCGCCTCGCACCGCGTCGAGCACCTGCCGCTCCCGATCCTCGCGATGGGCGAGCAAGAACTCGACGTACTCGCGAGGCCGCTCGACGGCGGGGCCGTGGGTCGGCCAGAGCACGCGGTCGTGCCGCCCCGCAACCTTGCGCAGCGATTCGAAGTAGGCCGCCATGTCGCCGTCGGGTGGCGACACCACCGTAGTGCTCCAGCCCATCACGTGATCACCGGTGAACAAGACGCCCTGCTCCTCGAACGCGAAGCAGTCGTGGTTCGACGTGTGCCCGGGGGTGTGGACGGCACGCAACGTCCACCGGTCGACGCCTGTTCCTCCTGTCGCCGCCAGGTCGCCGTCGGCCGCGACGATGTCGGGCGTGAAGGCGAGGTCGATGGTCTCCTCCACCTTGACGCCGTCCATCACCTCCTCGTCCGCCTCGTCGGCAGCATCGTCATCGGCGGGATCGATGGGCGGGTGCGGGCCGAAGGCGATCGTCGGTGCGCCGGTCTCGGCGCGCAGCCACGCGGCGAGCGGTGAGTGGTCGCTGTGGCAGTGGGTGACGCAGATCGCCGTCACCCGCTCGCCGGCGATGGCTGCCGCCAGCGCGTCCCGGTGGGCGTCGATCGCCGGGCCGGGGTCGATCACGGCGATCTCACCGCGCCCGACGATGTAGGTGCCGGTGCCGCGGTAGGTGAACTTCGACGGGTTCTCCGCGATCACGCGGCGGATGCCGGGAGCGACCTCCTGCACCTCGCCGTAGCGGACGTCGGGGAGCGTGCCGAACTGCATCCCGTCAGGGTAGGCAGGGCGCGTGGGGATCACAGGAGCGAGCGAGTCTCGCCAACGGGCCGACCGTGCCCCATGATCGCCGGTGGCGCCACGGCCCCGGTGTCGACGTCGAGTCGGTGCAGCACGTCGAGGAGCACGGGCAGCCCGGCGCGCGCCGCCCCGTCGGCCACCTTGATGGCCACGGCCCGCCCATCGCCCAAGGCAGCGACGAGCACACCCTCGGCGCCGCCCTTCATCATCAGACCGGGAACGGCCCGCATCATCGTCGTGTCGTCGCCGCCTTCGCCCGACACGAGGTCGGGGCGGGCGAGCATCGCCTCGTACACGGCGCCGGCGGTCGCCGCCACCGCGGCGAAGGCTCTGGCGACGCCCTCGAGCGTGACCGCGGCGGTCGGGGCGCCACACCCGTCGATGCCCGTGTGCAGCACGCCGCCGGTGCGGGCGGCGATGTGGCCGTCGATGGCCACCTGCAGCGGATGCTGCGGCTCGAGGTAGCTGTCGACATCCCAGCCGTTGACGACGCACGTGGCGAGCATCGCCGCGTGCTTGCCACTGCAGTTCTGCAAGAGCGACGATCGCGCGCCGCCGGCCCGTACGACCTCGTCCGCCGCCGCCCGGTCGAGGGGCCAGTCGGGCGTGTTCTGCAGACGATCGGCGGTGAGCCCGACCGAGGCGAGCAGCGAGCGCACCGTCTCGATGTGCACCGGCTGCCCGCGATGGCTGGCACACGCGACGGCCAGCTGTTCCGGCGTCACGTCGAGACCGGCGTCGAGCATCGCCTCGGCCTGCAGCGGCTTCAGCGACGACCGTGGATAGACCTGCGTCGACGGATCACCGGCTGACAGCACCACCGAACCGTCGGCGCCGAGGGCGACGACCAGACCGTGATGCACGGACTCGATCGCACCACTGCGCGTGGTGGCAGCGATCGGAACGACGGCGGCGGCGTCCATCGGCACAGCCTCGCTCATTCCGGCTTGACGCGCACACGGCCCCGGCGCCACCCCTTGGGCCAGCCCTTCGGCACCTGGCCCTCTCCCTGGTCCTCTTCACCCGGCTTGCGTCGGGACCAGCGCAACGGCTTCCGCGGCGGAACGTAGGTGAGCACGCTGTCGACCACGTCGTGACGTCGCCCGAACTCGGACACGAGGGCCGTTGCCATCGCCGCGGCCGGCAAGGCGAGCACGGCTCCGACGACACCGAGCACGGCAGCTCCGCCGAGCGCCGCGCCGAACGCCAGCGCCGGATGCAGCTCCATCGTGCGCGCCGTGATGCGCGGGGACAGCAGGTAGTTCTCGATCTGCTGATACACGACGATGGCGATGAGGACGATGAGCGCCTTGACCGGTGAGTCGAGGAAGGCCAGCAGTACCGGCAGAACACCCGCGATGTAAGTGCCCACGACGGGCAGGAATTGGCTGACGATCCCGACCCACAGCGCCAGGGCGATCGGCGCCGCCGTGCCGACGGACTGGAACACGATCCAGTGGAAGAGCGCCGACAAGAGGGCGAGCAGACCGCGGGAGTAGAGGTAGCCGCCGGTCTTCGACGCGGCGAGCTCCCACGTGCTCAGCACCTGCTCTTGGCGTTCGGGCGTCAGCCGGCTGCAGATGGCCCGGCGGAGGCGAGGACCGTCGGCCACGAGGTAGAAGGTGAACAGCATCACGGTGAACATCTGCAGGAACCAGCCGAGCGCGGTGACCGACAGCGACACCGCCTGACCCTGCTGCTCCTCGATGAACTCCTGCACGGGCCCGTTGGGATCGTTGAAGCTGTCGATCACCTCGGAGGCATTGATGTTGAAGCCGAACGTGTCGTTGAGGAAGCGGACCGTGTCGGTGATGTACGACTCGGTGTTGGAGAGCAGATCGGCGATCTGCGAGCCGATCAGGGCGGCGATGGCGAAGATGAAGACCAGCACGACGAGGACGACGCCGAACACGATCGTCGCCGTCGCTGTCCCTCGCCGCCAGCCCCGCTTCGACAACCGCGTGACCCCGGGCTCGATGGCGAGCGACAGGAACAGCGACAGCATGACGAGGACGAGGATGCTCGCGAGCCGCGACCAGAGATGGCGGAAGGCGATCGCGGCAAGCCATCCCGACCAGAAGATGATCGTTCCGGGAACGACCCACCGGGGAAGTCGCGGCCCCTGTCGATGGACGTCCTCAGGCATGCGGGCCGAGAGTACCCGCGCCGTCAGGAGGCCAGTCGCTCGACGCCGGCCAGCGACGCCAGATCGGCGGCGAGCGACCCCCGATCGGTGACCCCGACGGTGCCGAGACCGAGCCAGCCGGCCATGTCGTGGAGCTCGAGGGCGAGCGCCGCGGCGATCCCCGGACGGTCGAGGGTGTTGTCGAGGTCGGGCTCCACGTGCGCCGCCTGCACTCGCAGCACGCCGGCCTGGCGATCGGCCTTGAGGTCGACCCGACCGACGAGCTGTCCGTCGAGCAGGAACGGGAGCACGTAGTAGCCGTAGATCCGCTTGGGGGCCGGGGTGTAGATCTCGATTCGGTAGTTGAAGTCGAAGATCCGCTCGGTGCGGTCCCGGTTGCGCACCAGCGTGTCGAACGGTGACAGCAGCGCCCGGCCGGTGATCGCCCTCGGAGTGCGCGCCTCGGGATGAAGGAAGGCCGGCTTGGCCCAGCCGTCGACCTCGATGGGGACGAGCCGGCCATCCGCGACCAGTTCGTCGACCATCGTCTTCACCACGGCGACCCGTTGATAGTGGTAGTCGGCGAGATCGGCAACGGTGGCGACACCCAGCGATCGGGCCGCCAGCACGACCAGCTCCTTGCGGGCGAGGGCCACGTCGACCGGCGGCACGGCAAGCACGTCGGTCGGGATGAGACGCTCGCTCAGGTCGTACATCCGGGCGAAGTCGTTGCTACGCCGGGTCGCGCCGACGTGGCCGGCGTCGAACAATGCCTCGAGGGCGATCTTGCCGTCGTCCCAGTCCCACCAGGTGCCGCCCTTGTTGCGAACCCGGCCGTGGAGGTCGCCCACCGCCAGCGGGCCGCGTTCACGCACCTGCTCGAGCACGCTGTCGACCAGATGGCGCTTGCGCGCCGTGAAGCTCTCGAACCATCCCTCGCCGTTGCGCGCTCGCTCCATCCGCCAGCGGTACAAGGGGTAGTGACGAGTGGGCAACAGCGATGCCGCGTGCGCCCAGTACTCGAACAGCTCGCCGGCGGCGACCGCGTCGGGGATGAGGCTGCGGGGGTGCGGCCCGAGCCGCGCGAACAGCGGCAGCTCCTGGCTGCGGACGAGCACGTTGACCGAGTCGATCTGGATCTGGCCGACGTCGTCGAACACTCGGCGGAGGTGCTGCCGGGTGACTCGACCGTTGGGCCGGGGACGGCCGAAACCCTGGGCCGCCAGCGCCGTGCGGCGGGCGGCGTCGGCGGACATGCGGCGGACAGGCGTCGTCGGCGTCACAAGAGGCAAGCGTACACAAGTTCGCCCCACCGCGAATCCGTTCGACACCGCTCGCATGCAAAGCCGGCGGTCGTCGAGACGGCGGTCGGGCTCACCCGCTCGATGGGTCCCGCCCGCTTGCCTTGAAGGCAGCGATCGAGCTGCCAGCGCCCCGAGCGCTCTAGACCCGTCGCGCGACGATCAACGCGCGATCGAGGCAGGGCAGTGGGGATGCAAGGCCCCGAGAGGGCCGAGAGTAGAGATGACGCCACAGAAATTCTTCGGTGCCCCCGGCGCCCGGGCTTTGCCGGGCGCCGGGGGCCGCAATCAAACTCGCCGCAGGCGAGCGAGCGAAGCGATGCGAGCCGAGGACGAAATCGCGGGCAGTGGGGATGAAGGTCCCCGAGAGGGCCGAGAGTCGAACTGACGCCACAGCAACTCTTCAGCGCCCCCGGCGCCCGGGCTTTGCCGGGCGCCGGGGGCTGCAAAACAAAAACTCGCCGCAGGCGAGCGAGCGAAGCGATGCGAGCCGAGGACGAAATCAGACGGTTGGGTACAGGTTCAGCGTGCTGCGCATGCCGCCGTCGGCGGCGATCGTCTCGCCGGTGATCGAGCGGGCGGCATCGGAGGCGAGGAACGCGACCACGTCGGCGATCTCGTCGGGCTCGGTGAGGCGGCGGGTCGGGATCACGCCGAGCACCGTCTCGGTGGCGCCGGGGGTGGCGAGGAAGTCGCGCCACATCTCGGTGTGCACGACGCCTGGCGCCACGGCGTTGGCGCGGATGCCGATCGGGCCGTACTCCATGGCCAGCGCCCGCGTCATCCCGTCGAGCGCCGCCTTGCTGGCCGCGTAGACCGTGCGACGTGGCGTGCCGCGCAGGCCACTCACCGATGTGATGGAGATGATCGAGCCCGACTGGGCATCCACCATGTACGGGAGCGTCGACATCGTGGCGAGCAGCGCCGAGCGGACGTTGGCGTCGAGGACGAGGTCGATCTCGTCGTGGGTGTAGTCGAGCGCCGGTTTGCGCAGGCCGATGGCCGCGTTGTTGACGAGCACGTCGATGCGCCCGCCGAAGGCCTCGGCTGCCTCGGCGACCGCGGCGGGTGGCCCCTCACGGGTGGCGAGGTCGGCCACGATCACCACCGGGTCGTTGTGCAGGGTCGACGCCGTCGCCTCGAGTTGCTCACGGGTGCGGGCGACGAGGGCGACGCGGGCGCCGTCGGCGTCGAGCTTGACGGTGATCGCCGCGCCGATGCCGCGTCCGGCGCCGGTGACGATCGCCGTCCGGCCGGCGAGGGGACCGGAGCGCGATGAGCCGTCGGCTCGCTCTGTGGCCTCGGGGCTCATCGCGTGGCTCCGGTCCGATCAGCTCGGCTCAGTCGGACTCGGTGACGGTGACCGAGTTGATGACGACGTCGTCGTGCGGGCGGTCCTGCGAGTTGGTCGCGACGTTCTGCATCGTCTCGAGGACGTCGAGGCCCTTCACCACCTTGCCGAACAGGCTGTACTGCGGGGGCAGGCCGACGCCGCTCGGGCCGGACACGATGAAGAACTGGCTGCCGTTGGTGTTCGGGCCGGCGTTGGCCATGGCCACCGAACCGATCTCGTAGCGGCCCGGCTTGGGCAGCTCGTCGGCGAACTTGTAGCCGGGGCCGCCGCGGCCGGTGCCCGTGGGGTCGCCGCCCTGACACATGAAGCCGCGGATGATGCGGTGGAAGATCACGCCGTCGTAGTAGTGGTTGAGGGCGAGGAACACGAAGTTGTTCACGGTCTGCGGCGCGGCGGCGGCGTCGAGGGCGACGACCATGTCGCCGAGCGACGTGGAGATCGTGGCCGTGTACCGCTTGGCCGGATCGATGCCGAGCTCGGGGGCCGACTTGAACTGCTGCGTCTTGGGGGCGGAGCCGTCGAACGACGGGAAGGGCGTTGCCATTCGCCCGACCCTATCGGCCACCAAAACCCGATTCTCGGGCGCGGGCGGGGTCAGCCACCGTTGGCGGCGGGGACGTAGGGACGGCAGGGCTGACCCCGGTTGGACGGGCAGGTCGGCTCTGCAGCCCCCGCCGCGGCGCCGGGAACGACCGGCAGGACGATCGTCGATGCCCGGTCGCCGCCGAGCGAGATCGTGTTGATCACCTCACCGCCCGTGTCGGGCGTGCCGTAGGTCCAACTCGGGCGCTCGCCACCGGGAGCCGTGATGGTCAGGCGGATCCGTGATCCGGCTCGGAAGGCGTGGCCGAACGCGTTGATCGGCACGCCCACCTCGGTGAACTCCCCCGAGGGCAGGTCGGCGGCATCCTCGGCGACGTACGTCGGAGCCACGAACAGTTCGGTCGTCCGCGCCGGATCGACGGCCCGGTGGCTGGCGCGCAGCTGGCCCGTCTGCACGAGCATCTCCTGCCCGTCGGCGCGCACCTCCGAGACGGTCACCTGGATGTCGCTGTCGGCCGCCGTCGACCGGACGAACAGGTTCACCCGGCCCGGCCCGACCAGCACCAGGTCGTCCGTCAGCGGTTCGCTGACGAAGCCGATGCCGGCGTCGCCGGCGACCGGTTCCCACGTGTAGGGCGGGATCGCGTCCCAAGGATTTCCGCCGCCGTCCATCGAGGTCGCCGGCCGCGCCGCAGGATCGGGGCGGTACGTCGCCTCGGCCTCGGCTCCTGCCTCGGCGCCGAGCGTCCCACCGTCACCGAGGAACAGCGTGGTCGCCTCGACGTTGGACGGCGGCCAGGCGTCGAACCCGAGCTCCCAGTTGGGATCGAGTGCGCCTGGGCCGACGGGATCGCCGGCGTTGTCGCCGCCGTTGTCGAACAGCACCCGGACGCGAGGATCCTCGGCGAACTCGGCGCGCGCCTCGTCGGTGGACGCCGCATCCTGGAAGCGCGGGGTCTCGATCGGGGCGGCGGGAGCCGCCGCGATGAGCGGATACATGGCGCCCGCCAGCTCGAGCACCGAGGCGTTGAACGACGGCAGTTCGTCGGCGACGTACAGGTCGAGGAACTCGACCCAGCGGCCGGCGACGCCCGGCCCGAGGGAGTCGATGTGGGTTCCGTTGACGATCGTGGCCCAGACGTCGGGGTTGCCCTCGAGCGCCGACAGCAGGTCGACCCACTGCCCCCCGGTCTGCTCGTCCTGGAAGGCCCCGGCCACGAACACCGGCACGTCGATGTCGGCCGCCGCCACTCGCGGCGAGCGCTCGTCGAACGGTGCGGGGATGCGGTCGGTCCGACCCTGCATGACGTCGTCCATCGTCTGGGCCCAGCCGTGCAGCGCCTGGTTGGCGGCGCAGCTCGTGTCGCCGAGCTCGATCATCTTCTGGGCCCACGGCTGGCCCCCGAGGTGCGCCGGCTTGGCGTCCTCGACGCGCTCGGCGAGCCACGAGGCAGCGAAGCCGGTGTTGAAGATCCCCCCGGGGAACCCGACGGAGTAGAGGTCGTCGGTGGGACTGAGCGGCGTGATCGCCGCCAGGCTCGGCGGGCGGGTCCCGGCAACGGTGAACTGCGAGATCCCCGAGAACGAGATGCCGACCATGCCGACGCGGCCGCCCTTCACCCACGGCTCGGCGGCGATCGTCTCGATCGCGTCGTAACCGTCGAGGGCGGCGATCGTGTCGAACAGCCCGAAGGCGCCGCCGGAGCAGCCGGTGCCCCGCATCTGCACGCTCACGGACGCGAAACCGAGCAACGGCATGATGCCCGAGCCGATGATCGTGCTGCTCGCCGGTAGCGGCAGGTCGGGGTCGATCGCGTCGGGGGTGAGGAACGAACCGAGGAGGTCGCCGGGTGCCGCGGTCTCGTAGCCGGAGTACTCGATCACCGTCGGGAAGGGTCCGTCGTCGAGCGTGGTGCCGGGCGGCAGGCGGAGGGTGGCCGCCAGCTGCACGCCGTCGCGGGTGGTGATGTAGTTCAGTCCCGGTTCGAGCTCCTGATCGGCGTAGAAGGCGGCGCCGGGATGATCGTCGGGACCGACGACCTCGAACGGCTCGGTCTCGGCGCCGTCGGGCGCGCGGAAGGTGTACTTGCCCAGGTCGACATCACGGACGAGCACGCTGCCGAGGTCGGTCGCTGTGGCTGTGGCGACCACCGCCCCGGTGTCGTCGACCAACTCGAGCTCGGTAGCCGGTTCGGCGTGCAAGGCGTAGGCCTGGCCGACCGAGCCGGACCCGGCAAGCGCGCCTCCCGATGGCGATTCGGTCACCGCCGGCACGGCGGATGCCGGCGGTGACGACGGTGGCGCGGCGGTCGCCGTGGCGAGCGCACCACTCGTGCTGGCTGTCGTGCTGGCTGTCGTGCTGGTTGCCGTGGTCGTCGAGACGACGGCAGCGGCGATGAGCATCCGTGTCGTCCGGCAACACCGGCCCCCGGCGCGAGCACGCATGCGCCGAACGCTACGGCCGGTAACACCTGAAGTCAAGAAGCCCATCGCCAGATCGGTCACCGCCCAGGCGGAGATGCTCGATGCCTGGCGTCACCCTCTCTCGCCGAACGCGAGCTGTGAGCGCACAACGCGGAGACCCGCGTCGTGACCTCGCACTTCTCGCGGACGGAAGCGCGCAGACGACTCAGTTCCGGGCGTTGTAGTCGGCGATGAGGGCGTTGGCCTGGTCGGTGGCGTCGGCGAGCGCTGCTTCGACGTCGCCACCGGCGAAGATCGTCGCCATCATCCGGGCCGTGACCTCACGGATCTCTTGCAGCGGGCCGAGCACCGGGCCGACCGAGCTGAAGTCGTCGCTGCCGGCGGTCAGCTGATCGAAGGCGACCCGGAATCGGGGATCGTCGGCGTACGTCTGCGCCAACGGGTCGAGCTCGGCGGCGTCCTCGCGGATCGGCACGTATCCCGTCGCCGCGGCCCACGTGGACTGCGACTCAGCCGTGGTCAGGTACTTGATGAAGTCCCACGACGCCGCCGCCTCGGCATCGCCGTGGTCGCGGGTGATGTACAACGACGCCCCGCCGACGAGCGCACCCGGCGTGTCGGACGGACCGGGCAGCGGACCGACCCCGAAGTCGTCGACCGACAGGTGGGGGACCTGGCCGCTGGCGAGCACGCTGATCACGATGCCGAGCCCGCCCGACGTGGTGATGCCCATCGCCGCCGGCTCGGAGGCGTCGGCCAGCTTGAACAGCACGTCGGTGGCCCCGGCGTTGTCGCCGACGTCGACGGCGACCCCGTCGACGACCATCGCCTGGACGAACTCGAGCATCTCGACGACCTCCGGCGTGTTGAACACGACCTGGGTGGCGCGACCGGCGCGCCCGTTCTGGTTGTCGGCATACGGCATGCCGAGGCGGGCCAGCCATTGCTCGAGGAACCAGCCACCGCCGGAGTTGACCCCGTGGTCGAACGCAATGCCGACCGGGGCGGCACCCGACTCGACGATGGCGTCGGCGTAGGCCCGGAACTCCTCCAGCGACACCGGCGGATCGTCGGGATCGAGTCCCGCCTCCTCGAGCATCGCCCGGTTGTAGTAGAGCACCGGCGTCGAGGCGTTGAACGGCATCGACCACTGGATCCCACCGGTCTGGTAGGCGAGCAGGGCCCGGTCGAGGAAGGGTTCGATGTCGAAGCCCTCGGCCTGGATGCAGGCGCCGGCGGGGATGACGGCGTTGGCGTCGGCCATCTGCTGGGTCATGAACTCCGGCATCTGCACCACCTCGGGCCGATCGCTCTCGCTCGACAGGAAGTACTTGCTCGTCAGCTCGTTGTAGCCGTTCTGGTTGGCGAGCGTGACGTGCACACGATCCTGACTGGCGTTGTACTCGTCGGTGAGGGCGACGAGTGCCTCCTCGGTCGCCGCGGTCATCGCGTGCCAGAACGTGATCTCGACGGGACCGTCGGCCGGGTCGAGCTCGTCGAGCGCGGTGACGGGGCACGGCGCGATGTCCGGCGGCGCTGCAGCGCGGGACGACCCGGCGAAGCCCCGAGCCCCACCGGCCGTGGGGAGCGGGATCGTCGCCCCGACGAGCGGGATCGTCGTCGGCATGAGCGAGACCGTGGAGGCGACCAGCGGCACGGTCCCGCCGAGGGGGATCGTCCCTCCGATCGGGAGCGTGGTGTCGGGACCCGCACCGGGACCGGTCGTGGTGGGGCGGGTGCCGTCGTTGCCGGCGTTGATGATCGACTCACCCGAGGCACACCCGGTGGCGACGGCGAACGTGACCGCGGCGAGGGCGAGACGCCGTGCCGTCGAGATTCGAGAGTTCATCCTTTGACTGCTCCTGCTGTGAGACCGCGAATGAGTTGACGCTGGAAGACCATGAGGACGATGACAATGGGGATCGCGGCGATCACCGTGCCGGCCATGACGACGTTAGGCGCATCGAGACCCTGCAGCTTCAGTGTCCGCAGGCCGGCCTGCACCGTGTTCATGTCGGCGTCCGTCGTCACCAGCGTGGGCCAGAGGTACGAGTTCCACGTGCCGAGGAACGAGAACAACGCGAGGGCCCCGAGCGTCGGCCGCACAAGCGGGACGGCCACGTGGCGGATGAACCCGAGGTGCCCGACGCCGTCGATGCGGGCCGCGTCGCGCAGATCGGTGGGCAGGGCGAGCAGGGCCTGGCGGACGAGGAACGTGCCGAACGCCGTGGCCGTGAACGGGATGATCAGCGCCTGGAAGGAGTTGATCCAGCCGAGCGAGTCGATCGTGCGGCGGTTGACCACCAGCGTCGCCTCCATCGGCACGAGCAGCGTGGCGAGCATCACGACGAACAGCGTGCGGCGGAACGGGAAGTCGAGCATGGCGAAGGCGTAGGCCGACATCAACGAGGTGACGACCTGGGCCAGCGTGACGACCACGGCGACGATGCCCGACGTGAGGAGATAGCGGCCGAGGCGCCCCTCGTTCCACGCGTCGATGAACGTCTGGAACGTCACCGACGTCGGCACGAGGCGGTCGACGAGCACCTTGTGGCGAGGCTTGAACGCCCCGACCACCGTGGTGTACACGGGGAACAGCACGACGAACGAGATGACGGCGAGCAGGGCGTAGCGCCCCACCTTGCCGAGGCCCGACGTGCGGTCGTAGAGGGTGACCGACGCCGCGGGAGTGGGTCGGCGCTCACGACGTTTGCCGGCCGGATCGGCGGCGAGCGTCTCAGCCATAGTGCACCCGCTTGCCGAGGCCGCCGAGTTGCAGCGCAGACAGGACCAGCAGGAGCAGGAACAGCAGCACGGCCACTGCGGCCTTGAGCCCGTCGTTCGTGCCGATGAGCGAGCTCGAGCCGTAGGTGAGGTACGTCAGCGTCGTGGTCGACTGGTACGGCCGGGGTCCGCCCTGCGTGAGCAGGTCGATCTCGCCGTAGGCCTGGAACGCCCGCGTGGTCAGCACGATCACGACGAAGATCAGCGTCGGGCCGAGCATCGGGATCGTGATGCTGAAGAAGCGCCGCGTGCCGCCGGCGCCGTCGACGACGGCCGCCTCGTGCAACTCCCGGGGGATGCCCTGCAACCCGGCGGTGACGAGGATGAACGTGAACCCGAGCCCGGCCCAGATGCTCGACGCGGCGACGGCCCCGAGTGCAGTGCCCGAGTCCCTGAGCAACCCCGGGGACTTGATGACGGGGAACAGGTCCTGCATGAACCCGAGATTGGAGAGCACGCCCACGCTCGGCTCGAGCAGGAAGAACCACATGAGACTGGCGACGGCGACCGAGGTGGCGACCGTCGACGAGAAGATCGCTCGGAAGATGCCGATGCCACGGACGTACTTGTCGGCCAGCGCCGCCAGGGCCACTCCGAGGATGAGCCCGGACGGCACGGTGATGAGGGCGAACTTGAACGTGACGAACAGGGCGTCGCGGAACTCGTTGCTGCGGGCGACGTCGACGTACTGGTCCCAGCCGTTGGACCGGCAGTTGTCGCCCTGCGAGTCGCAACGCTGCTGGCCGAGGATGATCGTGCGGATCAGCGGATAGACGACGAACAGTCCGAGGATCGTGAACGACGGGGCGAGCAGGAGGAAGGCCGCGGGAGCGTCACGCATCCGGGCGCGGAGCGACCGCTTGGGCTGCGACCGCGACGGCAGGAGCCGTGACCGCACCGATCGGGCCGGTGCCACCGCATCGCTCACGTCATCTCCCGGGGGCTGCGCCCCCGCTCGCTGCGCTCGCGCCCCATCGCCGCTCCGGCTCGCTGGCGCTCGCTCGGACGGCACGCGCTCGCTTCGCTCACGCCAGCACAGTAACGAGTCGTGGTGCCGGAAGGCGGCGGGCGGGTGACGATCCCGGCCAGTAGATTGCCGGGGCATGGACCCGTCGCCGTCGCAGCCGACCGGTGAGTCCGGGCCGGTGGGATCGTTCACCGGGGCACCGGACGAGCACTCCCCCGTCACCGAGCCGACACCAGCGCCCGACGCCGAGATCGGCGAGGTCGCCGGGTCGGTCGAGGCCGCGGGCCCCGGCACCGTCGACGCCGCCCCCGTCGACGACCCGGCCGACACCGTCGATCTCGACGCCATCGCCGCCGACCTGGCCGACGTCGAGCGCGCCATGGAACGACTCGAAGCGGCCACCTACTGGACCGACGAGGTCACCGGCGCCCCGCTCGACGACGCCTACCTGGCGGAACATCCCACGGCCCGCCGATCCGGACCGGCCGCTCCTCCCCCGGCGCCATGAGGCGATCGCGGCTCGCTGCCCTGGCGGCCGGCGGCCTCGGCGCGGGCGCCCTCGCCGCCGCGGCCCGCCGCAAGCTCGGCCAACTGACGTCGTGGCGCTCGCGCCGCATGTGGAAGCTGACCGCCCGCAACGCCGGGCGGTACGCCGGGATGCGAGCCCGCAGGATCGTCACCCCGGCCGAGCGCCGAGCCGAGCTCGACGAGCAGTTCGCCATCCGCACGGCCGAGGACGTGGCCCAGGAGCTCGGTGAGATGAAGGGCGTGCTGATGAAGGCGGGGCAGATGCTCAGCTTCATCGGCGAAGGCCTTCCCGAGGAGGCCCAGCAAGCCTTGGCGGCCCTACAGTCCGACGCCGCGCCGATGGCTCCGACGCTCGCCGCAGGAGTGGTCCGCGACGAGTTGGGCGCCGAACCCGAGCAGGTGTTCGCGACGTGGGAGGACCTGCCCATCGCCGCTGCCAGCATCGGCCAGGTGCATCGCGCGACCGATGCCGACGGCCGGCAGCTCGCCGTCAAGGTGCAGTTCCCCGGTGTCGGCGAAGCCATCCAGGAGGACCTGGACGCCGCCGAGGTGATGTACTCCATGTTCTCGGCGTTGGCGCTCAACGGTCTCGATGCGCGCGCGCTGGTCGACGAGTTGCGGGCACGCATGACCGAGGAGCTCGACTATCGCCGCGAGGCCCGCAACATCACCGAGTTCGCCAGCCGCTTCGCCGGCCACCCGTGGGTGCGGATCCCCACGCTGGCGCCCGAGTTCTCGTCGCATCGGGTGCTCACCACCGAGTGGGTCGAGGGCCTGTCATGGGATCAGTTCGTCGCCACCGCAGCGCCGGCGACCAAGCAGCGCGTCGCCGAGGTGATCTGGCGGTTCGCCCAGTACTCCGTGCAGAGGCTCGGCATGTTCAACGGCGACCCGCACCCCGGCAACTACCGCTTCCATCACGACGGCAGCGTGACGTTCCTCGACTTCGGTCTGGTGAAGCGGTGGGATCCCGGCGAATGGCAGCGCCTCGAGCCGACGCTCGATGCGATCGTCGTCGACCGCGACCCGGTGAAGCTGGTCAACGCGATGGAGGAGGTCGGTTTCCTCGTCCCCGACCACGGCCTCGACCCGCAGCGGGTGTTCGATTACGTGTCGGCGCCGTACGTGCCGTACCTGGTCGACGAGTTCACGTTCACCCGCGAGTGGATGCGCGACACGCTGGCGCGGATCATGGATCTCGCCGGGCCGCACCGCGATGTGATCGCCAAGCTCAACATGCCGGTGAGCTACGTCATCTTGGATCGCGTGGTGTGGGGCGTGAGCGCGATCCTCGGCAAGCTCGAGGCGTCGGGCCCGTGGCGGCACATGCTGCTGGAGTACCGCACCGGTGCCGAGCCGGCCACCGAGCTCGGCGCCGCCGAGGTGGCCTGGCGAGCGTGAGCGAGCAAAGCCGCACAGCGAGCGTGAGCGTGAGTACGAGCGCGACCATCGATGATCTCGAGCGGGATGCGCGGCGCTGGATCGCCGTCGAGACGATGTTGTTCGAGGAGTTGGGCCGCCTCGCCCGCTCGTCCGACACACCGGTCGCGGCGCGAACGCCGCTGGCCACGTGGTGCCATCGTCACGCGTGGCACGCCGAGCTCTGGGCCACCCGGGTGCCCGTCGTCCCGCACCACGAGTTCGCCACCGACGACGGCCTCGGGTTCGTCGAGGAGACCCGAACGCTGATCGTCGACGACCCGTCGGTGCTGGTGACCATGGTGCTGCCGTCGCTCGTCGCCGACCACGTGGCGGCGCACCGCCAGCGCATCGACCGCCGCGTCGACGGCCCGACGGCCCGGATCCTCGATCTCGTCGCCGCCGACTACGCCGCCGAGCTGGACGAACTGTCGCCGCTCCTCGCCTGACCTCACGGTTGGTGCAAGGCTCCAACCGTGAGGTCACGCGCTGCTCAGCGCGTCGACGGTCGGGCGGCGGTCATCGGCTTCGACCAGACGGTCGACGCGTCGACCCGCGGCGGCGGCCAGCGACCTTCGCGGCTGTAGGCCCACCATTCGAACGGGTTGCGGTAGTAGGCCCAGGCGTCGACCGCAGCAGCGAACGGCTGCCGCTTCGGGCGCACGAGCCAGCCGACGGCGCCGATCACCGCGCCGGCCACCATCCATCCGCCGTAGAGCAGCGGGAAGAACGGGCCGAAGGCGCGGGCCTGCCACACGTGGACGTGCTCGTGGTCGGCGACGATGCGCGCGATGCGGGGTCCGGCACCCGCCCCGTTGACGACGTTGCCGACGGTGAGCAGGAACCCGCGGCGCATGCGGAAGCCCCGGGCGTAGACGTGGCGGTTGGCCCGCTCACTGAGCGCGGTCCGATAGTTGGTGCTGTCGCGCTGTACGGCGGCCACGAGGTGGGCCACGAGGGCGGACATCGACGTGACGAGCGCCCACGTCGAGTCGAGGACGAACGCGACCACACCCGACGGTGATCGCCACCGATATATCCGGCGAGCACCGCCGATCGCCCCGTTGAGCCCGCCGACGATCGCCGCCGGCACGGTGAGGCCCAGTGTCGACCCGACGAGGCCGCCGAGCGTCATCCCGACGAGTCCCACCACCACCGCCTCGACCACACGCCCCGCCCGACTCATGGCCGACACCCACCCGAGTGTTGGGCGCCCCCCGTCGGGCCATCCCACACTCCGGCGCCCTTCAACACTCGCATGGGTCGAGGCGACCAACGCGCCGGTGGTGGACCCGTAGGGGAGCGACCAACGCGCGGGCGAGGCGGGCAGTGGGGATGGAAGACCCCGAGAGAGCCGAGGGTGGAGATGACGCCACAGCAACTCTTCGGCGCCCCCGGCGCCCTGGCTTTGCCGGGCGCCGGGGGCCGCAAACCAACTCGCCGCAGCGGAGCGAGGGAGCGAAGCGACCGATGCGGAGCGAGGACGAAACCGTCAGCGTTGTTGGAGCTTGGAAAGCAGGCGGAGGAGTTCGAGGTAGAGCCAGACGATGGTGACGAGCAGGCCGAAGGCGGCGAACCACTCGAAGTCCTTGGCCAGGCCCGAACGGGTGCCCTTCTCGATGAAGTCGAAGTCGAGGGCGAGGTTCATCGCAGCGATCACGCAGATGAACACGCTGAGGCCGATGCCGAGGGCCGACGCATCGTTGAGGAACGGCACCTCGGCGCCGAACAGGCGCATGATCAGCGAGACGCCGTAGAACACCATGATGCCGAGCGTGGCCATCACGACGACCCGCCGGAAGCGGTCGGTGACCTTGATGACGCGGGTGCGGTAGAGCACGAGCATCACGCCGAAGACAGCCGCCGTGGCCCCGGCGGCCTGCAGCACGATGCCGCTCTGGAACGTCTCGTAGCCCTTGGAGACGGCGCCGACGGCGAAGCCGAACCCGAGGGCGTAGGCCGGGCCGAGGAACTTGGCCAGTTGCGGCTTGAAGTAGACGCCGAAGCTGCAGGCGATACCGATGATGATGCCGAGCATGGCGATGCCGGGGAACGAGGCGACCACCTGCTCGCGGACCACGCCGTCGGATCCCCGCACGAGGCCGACCTGCTCGTCGGTGGCCAGCCAGCCGGCCGTGCCCGACGCCAGGAGCAGGACGAACAGGAACGCCGTCTTGCTGATGGTGCCGTTGACCGTCATCGCCCCCTGCCACGGCGACACCGGTCCGTCGTCGACGGCCTGCGTGCCCGGCTGGGGCGGAGCCCACGTCTGCCCACCCGGGCTCGGCGGCGTGGGGGCCGCCCACCCGGCTCGTGATGATTCGAGCATCTTGTCGTTGAGGATCGGATTTGCCATCGCAAACTCCCTGCTGGTTCGGTCGAGCGCCGGCCCGAGGACCGGGATCAATCGCTTCGGGGCAGTGTAGCGGCGCGGTGACGGCCGGCCCCGGGAGGGAGTGGGGCATATCCATCACGTCGACGGATGCCATCGGCCGCGCTATCTCTCGTGGCGATTTGCTGGAAAGCGAATGCTGGTGAATTCGAACATCGCTCGCCAACGGGTTGGTGGCATCGGGCGGGTCGGTATCGTGACCCGTGCCCAGTGCATTCACTCCGCGCACGGCATTGCCTATATCCGGTAGGCACGCTGCGCAAGGTCTGCTTGGATTGCGGCAATCGGGAAGCGCCACAGCGTTGTGTTCGCTACCTCGACACAGGACAACCCGACGACGACACCATTCCCCGGCGGGGGTGGTACGACAAGGAGCCATGGTGGCGAAAGATCGCGTTGACCGCGATGACGAGGACCTCGTCCGGTTGTACCTCACCGACATCGGTCAGTACACGCTGTTGACGAAGGACGACGAGGTCCGCCTCGCCAAGGCGATCGAAGCCGGCAAGGAAGCGCTCGAAGAGCTCGACTCCGCGGGCAAGGACCTGGCGGCCCCGCGTCGGCGCGAGTTGCGCCGGACGGCCCGTCAAGGTGAGGACGCCGAGCGTCAATTCGTGCAGTCCAACCTGCGACTCGTGGTCTCGATCGCCAAGAAGTACCAGGCGTCCGGCCTGCCGTTGCTCGACCTCATCCAGGAGGGCAACCTCGGCCTGATGCACGCCGTCGAGAAGTTCGACTGGCGGAAGGGCTTCAAGTTCTCCACCTACGCCACGTGGTGGATCCGCCAGGCCATCACCCGAGGCATCGCCAACACGGGTCGCACGATCCGCCTGCCGGTCCACGCCGGCGACACGCTCGCCCGCCTGCAGAAGGCGCGCTCGCGCCTCGAGCTGAAGTACGGCCGCCCGGCCACGCTCGCCGAGCTGGCCCGCGAGGTCGAGATGCCCGAGGACAAGGTGACCGAGGCCCTGCGCTTCGCCGCCGAGCCGCTCTCGCTGTCGGAGCCGCTTCGTGAGGACGGCGACGCCGAGCTCGGCGACGTCGTCGAGGACCGCTCGGCCGAGTCGCCGTTCGAGGTCGCCGCCACGGCGTTGCTGCCCGAGGAGATCGCCCGCCTGCTTGCGCCGCTCGACGACCGCGAGCGGGAGATCCTCAAGCTCCGCTTCGGGCTCGATCGCGGCGAACCGCGCACGCTGGAGGAGGTTGGCGAACACTTCAACCTCACCCGGGAGCGCATCCGCCAGATCGAGGCGAGGGCGATGAGCAAGCTGCGCCACCCGTCGAGCGACACCGGCGCCCGCGACCTGCTCGCCGTCTGAGTCCGGCCTCCCACCAACCTCCCGGCCACGGAGACGTCGTGCCCCGAGCCCGGCGCGCCGCGGTCCCGTTCGGCGACCGCGTCGGTACCCGCGTGCGGGCCCAACCGGCAGCCGTGCTGTCGGGCACCGATGAGTGTCCCCAGTTCCGCGGCACGGTGCACCGCTGGTCGGTGCCGTTCGCCGTGGCCATGTCGGTCTGGCTCGTCGCCCGCGCCCGTGGCGCCGACGTCAAGGCGGGAATGGCCGTGTACGGCATCTGCATCGTCACGATGCTCACTGTCAGCGGCGTCTACCATCTGCCGCGGCTGTCGAGCGCGCTGCGCACCGCGCTGCGGCGGGCCGATCACTCGACGATCCTGCTGGCGATCGCCGGCTCCTACACGGGTGTCATCGTCGCCGGGATGTCGGGCACGACCCGGCTCGTGCTACTCGTCGGGACCTGGGCGGTCGCCGCTGTATGCATCGGCTTGCGGCTGTTCTGGTTCGACTGCCCGGCGTACGTCCTGGGCCTCGTGTACGTCGGCGCCGGCTGGTCGGTGTTGCTCAACCCTGGCGCCTACCTCCGGGCGTTGGACGGCGCCGAGATCGCCATGCTCGTCTCGGGCGGGATGCTCTACCTCATCGGGGCGCTCACGCTGGGCCTGCGCTGGCCCGATCCCTGGCCGCGGACATTCGGCTATCACGAGGTCTTCCACACGTTCGTGGTGCTCGCCGCCCTCTGCCACTGGGGCGGCCTCTTCCTCCTGGTCACCCGCTGACGACCGGGGCCGGCGCGTCAGCTGTACGTGACCACGAACGAGATGGACGCGCTGATGTCGAAGTACCGGGGTTCGCCGTAGCCGGGTGGGAGCTGCCCGCCGGCCCCGGACGGGGTCACCAACGTCCGCTCGAAGCCGACCGACGTCCAGTGCGCCCTGTTCGGCGGGATCACATCGACGTCGAGGTCGTTCAGCGACGCCGTGTTCCAGGTCTCGCACCGGTCGTCGCTGTTACCCGTCGGTGGGTCGGTCTCGGGATACGACCCCTCGCAGAGCGTCGATCCGGCGACCTGCCACTCCCGGTAGACCCGCAGCGCCAGATCGACGCGACGGTCGAGCCCGACGTGGACGAGCTCCCAGCCGGCGCCGTCGATGTCCCAGTAGTCGCCGTCGATGATGAACACGGTGTCGGTGTGCACGATGTTGGTCGGTCCGCCGATGATGTCGACGTCGCCGACGACGAGGTTCACGGTGCGTTCCGACAGCGTGGTGAACTGCCCGAAGGCGTAGGAGATGTCGCCGAGCTCGTCGGTCGCCGCCACCGTGACGTAGTAGGTCGCGCCGCGGGCCAGGTGATCGAGGGCGGCGCTGAACCGGGTCACGCGCCCGGAGCTGTCGAGGTGCTCGGTGAACTCGTAGCTGCCGTCACCGTCGCCGTCACGGGCGACGATCAGCACCAGGTCGGCCGGCACACGGGTCTCCACCACCAGTTCCACCCCGAAGCCGCGCGGGTACGCCACACCGGACGAGATGCACTGGTACGCGCAACCCGGGCCCGCCGAGAAGTCGACGTCGCCGGCGACGGGCGGCGCTGCGGGAGCGCCGGGCAGTGCGGCGAGATCGAGGCCGGGTGGCACCGCACCGCTCGTGTCGATCTGGCCGATGGGAACGTCGTCAGAGGCCGGTTCGGTCGTGGTCGTCGCCGCGGCCAGCGGCAGCGCAGTCGTCACGGTCGCCACCGGCGCGGTCACCGCGGCGAACGACGGCTGGGTGGTGGTCGTCGTGGACGGTGGAGCGATGGTGGTGGTCGTCGTGGTCGTCGTCGTGGTGGCGGTCTCGGCCACCAGGCCGAGCGGGACGGTCGTCGTGGTCGTCGTCGGCGTCGTGAACCCAAGTGCCGACCCGCCCGCCGCGACCATGGCAGCGGCGAGGGCGACGGCCACGACGGACACGGACGCGGACCTCGGTGCAGACGACATCTCGCGATCGTCGCAAGTGGTCGGACCCGACGGAACCCGGACAGCCCCACCGGTGTCGTCCGGCTGTCCCTACCGTCCCCACCGTCCATACTGTGCGCGGAAACCCGATGCGGGAGCGCCACAAGGGCATGGAACGATGGGGCGCATGATCGAGATCAGGGCAACGACGCCCGATGAGTACCGCGCCGCATCCGACGTCGTGAGCACGGCCCTGCTGCACGCTCCCATCAGCGACGACGACTGGCCCAAGAGCCTGCCGTCCTGGGAGGCGTCCGACTCCATCAGCGCGTGGGACGGCGACCGCTGCGTCGCCCACATGGCCGGCTACCGCCTCGACACGATCGTGCCCGGCGGCGCCCGGCTCTCGACGAACGGCGTCACGCGCGTCGGCGTGCTGGCGACGCATCGGCGTCAGGGCCTCGCCCGGCAGATGATGACGCGCCTGCTGACCGACGCCTACGAGCGCGGACAGATCCTGGCCTCGCTGCGAGCGAGCGAGACGCGGATCTACCAGCGCTACGGCTTCGGTCTCGCCGGCCAGATGAACGAGGTGAACGTCGTGGCCCGCACCGCCCGCCCGTTCCACGGCGCGGCGACGGGCGGCTCGCTGCGGATCCTGCGGGGCGACGAGATCCTCGACGTCGTCCGGCCGATCTACGACCGGGTCGCGAGGCGCCCCGGCGTGCTCGTGCGCCCCGACTGGATGTGGGAGCGGTACCTGCGCAACGCCATCACGCCGAGCGGCGACGGCGAGTTCGTGGTCGTCCATTCCTCCCCCGGACCCGATGGCACACCCGTGGACGACGGCTTCGTTCATTACGGCGTCAAGTGGCAGACGGCCAATTTCACACCGCCGCTCGGGCAGGGCGAGGTCTACGACCTGTGGGGAGCCGATGGATCGGTCGAGCTGGCGTTGTGGCAGTACCTCTGCCACATCGACCTCGTGCAGGAGTGGTTCGGCGAGGAACGCCCGGTCGACGACATCGCGTCGCTGGCCGCCGCCGACGTGCGCGCCTACCAGGCGCGCTTCCGCTGGGACGAGCAGTGGCTGCGCCTCCTCGACGTGGAGACGGCGCTCGGCGCCCGCGCCTACGGCAACGGCGCGGGTTCATCGGGCACCGTCACCATCGCCGTGACCGACGAACTGCTCCCCCACAACACGGGGGTCTGGGAGATCGGCGACCACGGCGCCAAGCGCGTCGACACCGAGGCGAGCACGGCCGACCTCGCCCTCGACGTCCGCGAGCTCGCCGTCGTCTACCTCGGTGGTTTCCGGTTCTCGGCGCTGGCGTCGGCCGGGCGTGTCGACGTGCGCCGGCCCGACGCCGTGGCCGTCGGAGACGCGCTGTTCCTCACCCCCGAGGCCCCGTACTGCTGCAGCGGGTTCTGACCGGCGCGCCGCGAGCCTGCTCCGCTGAGGCACACTCAGGGGGAATGCCCAAGGACACCGCCGCCCGAACCGACACGACGCCCCTCTATCCCATCGCGTCGGTCGACAACGCGCTGCGGCTGTTGCTGCTGTTCCGCGACCACCGTGAGCTGCGTCTGTCCGACGCCGCGACGCACCTCGGCGTGGCCAACTCGACGGCCCATCGGCTGCTGGCGATGCTGCAGCACCACGGCTTCGTCCGCCAGGACGCGCGGACGCGGGCCTACATCGCCGGCACGGCACTGCTCGAGGTGGGTCTCGCCGTGGTGCGCAACATGGACATCCGCGAGATCGCCCGCCCCGTCCTCGAGGCGCTGACCGAGGCGACGGGCGAGACGTCCCATCTCGCCGTGCTCGAGCACGACATGGTGCGCTACCTCGACGCCGTCGAGAGCCCCAAGGCCCTGCGGGTGACGGGACGCACGGGCGTGATGCTGCCGGCGCACTGCACGTCGATCGGCAAGGTCCTGCTCGCCGACCTCGACGCCGACGAGCTCCGCCGGCTCTACCCCTCCGACGTGCTCCCTGCGGCGACGCAGCGCTCGATCACGTCGTTCCGCGAGCTCGTTCGCGACCTGGCCAAGGCACGCGAGCGCGGCTACGCCGTGAACACCGGCGAGAGCGAAGACGGCATGACGTCGGTGGCGGTGGCCGTCCGCGACCAGCACGGGACGGCCTTCGCGGCGATCAGCGCCGCCGGTCCGTCCGGGCGCCTCCCGGCGAAGCGGGTCGCCGAGATGGCCGCCCTGTTGAACGCACGAGCCGCGGAGCTCGCCGAACTGCTCGGCCGCTGAGCCGGTTCGGTTCCCCGCTTGTGACTCCCTGGGCGACGGGGCCCCACCGTCAGGCGGCCACGAACCGCTTGCGGTAGCGCACCTCGGGAATCGGCACGGCGTCGCGATCGTCGACCTTGCTCGCGCCGTCGGGCACCCACCCGTCGATCTCGTAGAACCGCCGGGCCCGGGCGTTGCCGGTGACGACCCACAGCACCGCCTCGCCGTAGCCGAGCGCGGCGAGCCCGTGGTCGGCCGCTTGGAGCAACGCCCGACCGGCCCCGGTGCCCCAGGCGTCGGGGTGAACATTGAGCGCCTGCAGCTCGCCCACCGCCGGGTCGGCATCCTCGTCCCGCCAGGTGCCGAACAGGACGAAGCCGCGCACGACGCCGTCGACGTCGGCGACGATCGCGCCTCCGTGGTCGGCCGTCGCGTCGTCGAGCCATCCACGCCACTGCCGGTAGCGGTTCTCGACGCTCAGCGCGGCGAGGAAATCGTCGGGCAGCACGCCGCGGTAGCCGACCTGCCACGCGCGGACATGGGTCTCGGCGAGAGCGGCGGCATCGGCAAGGGTCGGCGGGCGCAGCACGACGTCCATCACCGCACCGTACGACGCCGGCCCGTCAGCGCCGTCCCGAGATAGTGCCAGGCACTATCTCGGGTCACGAGATAGTGCCAGGCACTATCTCGGGTCAGGAGGCGATGCGGTCCTTGACGTCGCCGAGGGCGTCGATCAGCAGGTGCAGGCAGTGGTTGCCGACGTCGTGCAGGCTCGAGCAGGCGCCCTGTTCGAGCCAGTACTCGCTGGCGATCGTCTGGCACGACACGACGGTGCTGGCAAGCAGGCGGGCGAGCAGCTCGCCGTCGGGCTCGCCGCCGACCCGCTCCCGGACGAGATCGGCGATCGCCGCGCCGAAGCGCTGGCGGATCGAGTCGCCCAGCTCGATGCCGGCGCTCTCCTGCAGCGCGTGGCGCTGCATCATCTTCTCCTTGTCCTTCACCATCTCGCGGCTCACCACGTCGAGGGCCTCGACGAGGCTGGCGAACACCGGCTCGTCGGCGGGACGCGAGCGGAACTCCTCGGCGAAGCGAGCCATGGCGTCGTCGAACTCGCCGTAGAGGACGTCGTCCTTGGTGCGGAAGTAGCGGAAGAAGGTCCGCGGCGCGATGTCGGCGCGGGCCGCGATGTCATCGATCGACGTCGCCGCGTAGCCCCGCTCGACGAACAGTTCCCAGGCCGCGTCTTCGATCGCCTTGCGGGTCGCCTGCTTCTTGCGCTCGCGGAGGGACTCGGACTCGACGTTGGCCGTTGCCACAACAGCAACGCTAGCGCGCTCGTGAATGAGTCCTGTCACTGGTGACATCCGGCAGCCATGCCATATGTCACTCTTGCCATCTGGCAGTACTGACAGTTTAATGACAGACGCCGCTTCACGAGAACAGGACATTCCATGACTTCCGCAACCCCCGCGCTCGACGCGAGCGCCGTGCCGGCCTCCGGGTCGCACGACTCGTCCGGCCATGCCGGCATGGAGTCCCACGGGATTCCCGAGCACATCTATCGGCGGCGTTGGGTGATCCTCGGCGCCCTGTGCCTCAGCCTGATGATCGTCGTCATCGCCAACACGTCGCTGAACGTGGCGCTGCCGAAGATGTCCGAGAGCCTCGGGCTGTCCAACTCGGCCCAGCAGTGGGTCATCGACGCCTACTCGCTCGTCTTCGCCGGCCTCCTCTTCACCGCCGGCTCGCTCGGCGACCGGTGGGGCCGCAAGCGGTTCCTGCTCGCCGGGATCGCCGTCTTCGGCGTCGCCAGCGCCTACGCCACGTTCTTCGTGAGCACGGGCGGCGAGCTGATCTTCGCCCGGGCCGCGATGGGCGTCGGCGGCGCCCTCGTGATGCCGGCCACGCTGTCCATCCTCGTCAACACGTTCCCCGCGGGTGAGCGGGCCAAGGCGATCGCCATCTGGTCGGGCATCGCCGGGGGTGGCGGCGCCCTCGGCATCGTCCTCGGCGGCTGGCTGGTCGAGCACTTCTGGTGGGGGTCGACGTTCGCCATCAACATCCCGGTCGCCGCCATCGCCCTCGTCCTGTGCTTCATCCTGCTCCCCGAGAGCCGTGAGTCGTCGCACGGACGCATCGACTTCGTCGGCGCCGCCCTGTCGATCGCCGGACTCGTGCTGCTCGTCTACGGCCTGATCGAGGGCCCGCACTGGGGCTGGACCGACCCGCAGACGCTCGCCGTCATCGCCGGTGGCATCGTGGCGCTCGCCCTCTTCGCCCTGTGGGAGCTGCGCACGGCCTCACCGATGCTCGAGGTGCGACTCTTCAAGAACGCCACGTTCAGCGTGAGCTCGATCGGCATCACCCTCGTGTTCCTCACCATGTTCGGCTTCTTCTTCGTCGTGAGCCAGCTGTTCCAGCTGGTCCTCGGCTACGGACCGTTCGAGTCCGGCCTGCGGATGTTGCCGATCATGCCCTTCCTGATGATCTTCACGCCGATCTCCGCCGTCGCCGTCGCTCGCCTCGGGGTGCGCAGGGTTGTGCTGCCCGGCATGGTCGTCACCGCCGGCGGCATCACCATCCTCAGCCAGCTCCACGCCGAGTCGGGCTACCTCCACGTGCTCGTCGGTATGGCCGTGATGGCGCTCGGCATGGCGTTCACCATGACGCCGATGACCACGCTGATCATGTCCTCGGTGCCACCCGAGCACGCCGGCATGGGCTCGGCGATGAACGACACCACCCGCGAGCTCGGCACCACGCTCGGGGTCGCCGTGCTCGGCAGCATCTTGTCGTCCGGCTTCGCCAGCCAGTTCCGTGACACCGCGGCGACGCTGCCCGATGACACCCGCCACCTGGCCGAGTCGTCGCTTGCCGGGGCCAGGGTCGTCAGCGAGCAGATCGGCGGCGAGCAGGGCACGGCCATCTTCGACGCCGCCAAGGACGCCTGGGTCAACGGCCTCGAGATGGCGATGCTGGTCGGCGCCGGCATCATCCTCGGCGCCGCCCTGCTCACCTACTTCCTGCTGCCGAACGTCGGCAAGGTCACGGCGACCGACGTCGACGGCGATGGCATCGACGACATCTCCGATGTCGACATCGACGCCGAGCTCGAGGCGTTGGAGCCGGCGGCGGTGGCCGTCGACTGAGCCGACCCGGCGGTGACGGGGTGTGCCCGGTACACGCCGTCAGAGCGCTCGATCCCGAGGCGGAACGGGATCGGGCGCTCCGTCGCGTTCAGCGGAAGGCGTCGTCGACGACGGCCTCGTCGCTCGTTCCCCAGTCGGCGCCGTACACCTCGGCGAAGGCGGCGAGCATCTCGTCGAGCGGAAGATCGGCGAACGACCCGCGCTGGTTGAC
Organism: Desertimonas flava; assembly: GCF_003426815.1. Taxonomy (GTDB): domain Bacteria; phylum Actinomycetota; class Acidimicrobiia; order Acidimicrobiales; family Ilumatobacteraceae; genus Desertimonas; species Desertimonas flava. The sequence continues at coordinate 70,878 of NZ_QKYK01000018.1, read as the reverse complement.
GTACTCCATGTGGCGATTGCCCGACTCGTCGAACGGGTGCATCAAGGCGTCGTTCACGCCGTCGAACTCGAGCACCTTGGTGCCGAAGCGCTCGCACAGCTCCTTGTTGAAGGCCGACGACGCCTTGCGCCAGGCACCGTCGATCCACATCTCGGCGTAGCCGTGGAACACGAACAGGTCGGTCCCCATCGACTCGCGGAGCTTCTCGCTCTGGAGATGATTGCGAACGTCGGCGAAGCCCAGTCGCGCGGGGATCCCCACCGCCCGGCAGGCCGCCGCCAGGAGCACCGACTTGGGCACGCACCAGTTGCGCTCGCTCGCCAGCACGCTCGAGGCACGGAACGCGCCGGGATCCATCGAGGTGTTGTACGGGTCGTAGCGCCAGCCGTCACGCACGGCGAGGAACAGAGCCACCGCTCGCTCGCGGTCGCTCGTGGCGCCGGCCTCGTCGATCACCCGGCGGGCGAACTCGCGCACCCCGGGATCGTCGCTGTCGATGAACCACGTGCTGCCGAGACAGGCCTCCGGCGCGAGCGGGCTACCTGGCGTGGCGCCGGATCTGCGTTCGGTTGTCGGCGTCATCCCCCCACCCTCTCACCCTTGCCGGACGCCACCGAAACCGAGCTGCGGAGCCACTACCATCATCCGAGCATGGCGCTGATCGCCCCCATGCCGGCGATCACCGGCTCGGCGTGGGGTGCCTCCGGCAACACGCTGAACCCCTCGGCGCCGCCAGCCCGCGGTCCCCGCGGCCGAGACGGAAACGTGTCATGAACCACGCTGCTCCCGCATCACCCGTGCCGGCCTCGTCCGCGACGGCCGTGCCCGCCGAACTCGTCGACGCCCCGTACCGCGACCCCTCGCGGTCCACGGCCGCGCGCGTCGCCGACCTGTTGTCTCGCATGACGGCGGCCGAGAAGGCCGGCCAGATGCTGCAGCTCGACGCGCGCGACGGCGTCGACGGCCACGTGCTCGACCGTCACGCCGGCTCCCTGGTCCACGCGTCGCCCGCGGCGATCGCCCGCGCCCACGAGCTGGTGTCGACCACGCGTTTGCGGATCCCGCTGCTGATCGCCGAGGACTGCATCCACGGCCACGGCTTCCAGCTCGGCGCGACCGTGTTCCCGATCCAGCTCGGCATGGCGGCTACCTGGAATCCGGCGCTCGTCGAACAGGCGGCGCGCGTCACGGCGATCGAAGCGGCGGCGACAGGCGTGCACTGGACGTTCTCGCCCGTGCTGTGCATCGCCCGAGACCTGCGGTGGGGCCGCGTCGGCGAGACGTTCGGCGAGGACCCCTTCCTGATCGGCGAGTTCGCCTCGGCGATGGTCCGGGGCTACCAGGGCGACGGGCTCGACGATCGGTCGGCCATCCTCGCCACCGCCAAGCACTTCGCCGGCTATTCCGAGACGCAGGGCGGGCGCGACGCCACCGAGGCCGACCTCACGCCCCGCAAGCTCCGTTCGTGGTTCCTGCCCCCGTTCGAGCGGACGGCGCGCGCCGGCTGCGCCACGTTCATGCTCGGCTACCAGGCGATCGACGGGGTGCCGATCACGCTCAACCAGTGGTTGCTCACCGACGTGCTACGAGGGGAGTGGGACTACGGCGGCGTCCTCGTCACCGATTGGGACAACGTCGGGCGGATGGTGTGGGAGCAGCACATCCAGCCGGACTATGCGTCGGCGTCGGCGGCGGCGGTCCGTGCCGGCAACGACATGATCATGACGACCCCCGGCTTCCTCGACGGCGCGCTGGAGGCGATCGCCCGTGGCCTGCTCGACGAGGGTGATCTCGACGAGGCCGTCGCCCACATCCTCACGCTGAAGTTCGACCTCGGTCTGTTCGAGGATCCCCGCCTCGGCGACCCCGAACGCGAGCGGGCCGTCGTCGGGTGCCCTCCGCACCGCGACCTGAACCTCGAGGTGACCCGACGGTCGCTCGTCCTGCTGCGCAACGACGGCACGTTGCCACTCGACGCGACCACCGGCCCGCGCACCGTCGCCGCCGTCGGCGCGCTCGCCGACGACGCCCAGACCCAGCTCGGCGACTGGGCCGGCTCGTCGGGACAGACCGACTGGCTGCCGGACGGTCAGCCCCGAGACCGCATCGTCACCGTGGTCGACGGGCTGCGCACGGAGGCGCCCGACGGCTGGGACGTCGTGTACGCCCCCGGATGCCGCATCCTCACCGTCTCCCCCGACCCGGAGGGCCCGGTGTTCCCCGACGGTCAACCGCGCCCACCCGTGGCGGCGCCGTGCGCGCCCGACCCCACGTTGATCGCCGCGGCCGTCGAGGCCGCCCGGCGGGCCGACTACGTGGTCGCCGTGGTCGGTGACCGCATCGAGCTCGTCGGCGAGGGGCGGTCGACGGCGACGCTCGAGCTGGTGGGCGACCAGGTGGCGCTGCTCGATGCCGTCGCCGCAGCTGGCACGCCGATGATCGTCGTCGTCATGGCGTCCAAGCCACAGGTCCTGCCTCCGATCGCCCTGACGGCCGAGGCGATCGTGTGGGCGGCGAGCCCGGGGATGCTGGGTGGCACGGCCATCGCCGAGCTCTTGTTCGGGGCCATCGAACCGTCGGGACGGCTACCGGTGTCGTTCCCCCGCCATGCCGGGCAGCTCCCGGTGTTCTACAACCAGATCCGGGGTCAGCACGGGCACCGCTACGCCGATCTCACGCAGGACCCGGCGTTCGCCTTCGGCGAAGGGCTGTCCTACAGCACGGTCGAGTACCGCGAGTTGAGCCTGCGCGACGACGTCGTCGGCCGCGACGGCGTCGTGCGCGCCGAGGTCGTGCTGCGCAACGCCGGCCGCCGCCCGGCACTCGACACGGTGCAGGCGTACGTCAGCGACCTGGTGACGTCGGTGACGTGGGCCGACCAGGAGCTCAAGGCGTACCGCCAGGTCGAGGTGGCACCCGGGCAGCAGATCACGGTGGCGATCGACGTGGCCGTCGCCGACTGCTCGATCGTCGACGACGCCGGGCGCCGAGTCGTCGAACCGGGCGAGTTCGAGCTCCGCGTCGGACCGTCGTCGCGGCTCGAGCGGCAACTGCGGGCCCGGTTCACGGTCCAGGACTGACGTCCGACCGGCTGCGATTGTCCGCGCCGAGCGGGCCGATCGGCAAGGTTTGCGCTGACGTGTTGCAGAGGCCGGCGCGACCTCCTACGTTGCCCCTACCGACATCACCCCAGGACCTCGTGCCCGCCGGCGGCGGGCTTCGATCTCGGGGAGGCCGACGTGGCCATCATCACGTGCTGGGCAGCCAAGGGCGGCAGCGGCACCACGGTCGTGGCGGCCGGTCTCGCCCTCGCCACGGAGCATCCGTCGGTCATCGTCGACCTGGCCGGCGACCAGGCGGCCGCGCTCGGACTGCCCGAACCGCTCGGTCAGGGCCTGTCGGAATGGTTCGCGTCGGACGCCGACCCCTCGTCGATCGTCGACCTCGCCGTCGACGTCGACAGCTCCACCGCGTCGGTGCACCGGGGTGCCAGCCCCATCCGCCCCGACGCCGACCGGTGGGGCGACCTCGCGGCGTGGATGGCGGCCGACCACCGACTGTTCGTCGTCGACGCCGGCACCACGCCGAGCCCACCACCGGCGCTCGTGCGCGACGGCGTCGACCACCGCGACGGCTCCAGCGACGGCGGCGACACGACCATCGGCATCCTCGTCACCCGACCGTGCTACCTGTCACTGCGGCGAGCGAGCGCGGCCCGGATCCGCCCGTCGGGAGTGATCGTCGTCAACGACGGCGGCCACGCCCTCGGGCGCAGCGACGTCGCCCGGTCGGTCGGCGCGCCGGTGCTCGCCGAAGTGCGGTTCGATCCGGCGGTGTCCCGAGCGGTCGACGCCGGACTCCTGGTGTTCAACCTCCCCGGCGGCTTCCTCAAACCGCTGCGGCGCGTCGTGCTCGAACACGTCGGCATCGAACGGCCGGCGAGCCGACCCCGGCTGAGCGCATGAACGCCACCGACCACACTCCCGACGACCGGCTCGTCCGCGCGCTGTGCGCGGCCGCCGAATCCGAACCCGGCCGGGCCGAGACTGCCGTCCGGGTGCACCTCAAGCGCCTCGCGCCCCTCGCCGGCCCGGACGAGTCGGAACGCCTCGTCCGGGCGGCGGTGGCTCGCCTCGACGGACTCGGAACGCTCGACGCCGTCCTGCACGACGAACGCGTCGACGAGGTGCTCGTCAACGCCGGTGGGCAGGTCTGGGTCGACCGGGGTGGCGACGTCCACCCTCACGGACACATCGGCGAACACGAGCTCGCCGTCGTCATCGAGCGCATCCTCGCCCCGCTCGGCCGTCGCCTCGACCGCACCACACCCGTCGTCGACGCACGGCTCGCTGACGGCACCCGGGTGTGCGCCGTCGTTCCACCGGTGTCGCTCGGGGGCACCTCGCTGTCGCTGCGCCGCTTCCGCAGCGAACCGCTCCCACTCTCGGCCTTCGCCCCGCCGACCGTCGTCGATCTGCTCACCGACGTCATCCACCGCCGGTGCAACGTCGTCGTCTCCGGCGCCACGTCGTCGGGGAAGACGTCACTGCTGTCGGCGCTCCTCGGACTCGTCGCACCCGGCGAACGCGTCGTCTCGCTCGAGGACACCGCCGAGCTGGCGCCACGGATCGCCCACCATGTCCGCCTCGAGGCTCGTCCCGCCACCGCCGACGGCGTCGCCGAGATCACACTCGACCACCTGCTTCGCACGGCACTGCGGCTCCGCCCGGATCGCCTCGTGGTCGGTGAGGTGCGCGGTGGGGAGATCCTCAGCCTCATCCAATCGCTCAACACGGGCCACGACGGCTCGCTGTCCACCGTGCACGCCAACAGCGCCACCGACGCGCTCCGCCGGCTGGAGACCCTGGTGATGCAGTCGGCCCCGACGTGGCCACTCGCCGCCATCCGGGCCCATCTGGTCCGTTGCCTCGACGTCGTCGTGCACGTCCAACGAGCGGCCGGTGGACGCCGGCGCGTGGCGGAAGTGGGCGAGATCGTGGGCGCCGGCGACGGCGAGCCGACCGTCCGGCTACTCGTCCGGGACGACGAGGTGATCACCGGGCCCGCGCGCACGAGACGGTGGGAGCGGCCGGCGTGACCACCGCATCGATGGTGCTCATCGCCGTCGCCGTCACGGCGGTCGGACTCACCGGCGTGCGTGGGGCCGGCGCGGTGCAGCGGCCGCGAAGCTCGCAGCAGCGCCGGCTCCGGCGCCCGGTCCTGCCGCGACCGCGTCGCCGGTCCGCTTCACCCGGCGACCTCATGGTGGCGCAGTGGTGCGAGGACGCCGCCCGGTCGCTACGGGCCGGGGCCACCCTGGCCGCCGCGCTCGAGGACGCCACCGGGCGGCGGGAGGCGATGGCGCCGTCGATCGATCCGATCCTCGCCGCCGTCAGGCGCGGCCGGTCGTTGGTCGAGGCCCTCGCCACCGCCGACGCGCGTGTCGTCGATCCAGCCTCGGCCACGGGGCTGGCACTCACCGTGGTCCGGTCCTGCGCCGACCTCGGCGGGCCGGCGGCCGTTCCGCTCGAGCGGGTCGCCGCGACGCTGCGCACGCGTGCGGCGATCGCCGACGAGCAGGTCGCCCACAGCGCTCAGGCGCAGCTGTCGGCGCGCGTGCTCACCCTCGTCCCCATCGCCCTGCTCGCGCTGCTGGTCCTCACCGAGCCCAACGTCCGCGGCGCGCTCGCCACCCCGCCCGGCTACCTGGCCGTCATCCTCGGCGCCATCCTCAACCTCGTCGGCTGGTGGTGGATGCAGCGAATCATCGGCAGGCCACGATGACCCCGTCGGCATGGGCGACGATCGCCACCGTGGCCGCGGTGGTCACCGCGGGCACGGCACTGCAACGGCCACCGGGCCGATCGCGCCCGGTCCCCGGGCGGCTCGACACGGCCAGCGGCGACGCAGCCGCCGAGGTGGCCGCCCCGCCACCTGATGCCGCCGCCGATCGACGCCGGCATCGCGTGGTCGCGGTCGCCTCCTTCGCAACGGCTGGGGTCGTCGCGATCGCCGCCGGGCCGGTGCTCGTCGTCGTCGGCGCCGTCGTGGCCATTGTGTTCCGCTCGCTCCGTCGACGGCGCGCCGCGGCGGCCGACCGCGCCGCCGTCGAGGCATCGATGCCCGATGCCATCGAGCTGCTCGTCGCCTGTCTCCAGTCGGGCCGATCGCCCACGCAGGCGCTCTCCGATCTGGCCCGCCTCGCTCCTCGCCCGGTGCGTCCAGCCTTCGCGGCCGTCGAGCAACGACTGCACCGCGGCCACGGCACCGGCGAGGCCCTCGGCGAGCTCATCACCCGGTGTGGTTCCAGCGCCCTGGCGCTCGTCAACGCCATGTCCGCGGCGCTGCGCGACGGCCTCCCACTGGCACCCGTGCTCGACCGCCTCACCGACGAGGCCAGCGCCGGACGCCGCCGCCAGGGCGAGGCGGCCGCTCGGCGCCTGCCGGTCCGCCTGTCGTTCCCCCTGGTCGCGTGCACCCTGCCCTCGTTCGTGCTCCTCTCCGTCGCGCCGGCGATCCTCGGCGCCCTCTCGTCGCTGCGGGACTCCCCGCTCTGATCGACCGCCACCATCGCCTGCCCACCACCTCCAGGAGTCCAGATGTACGAGCTCATCCTTCGCGCCCACCTGACCGTCCTCGCCGTCGCCAGCGAGCGCCTCGAGCGGGCCCGGCACCGCCTCCGCGACGATCGTGGTCAGGCGACCACCGAATACGCGCTCGTGCTCCTCGCCGCCGCGCTCGTGGCCGTGCTCGTGATCACCTGGGCGACGGCCGGCGGCGGGGCGGCCAAGGTCGGCCGCCTGTTCGACAGGGTCATCGACTCCGTCATCGACAAGGTGTGAGCGCAGCGAGCACCGCTCGACACGGTGTGAGCGCAGCGAGCACCCATCAATACGGTGTGAGCGCAGCGAGCACCCATCAATACGGTGTGAGCGCAGCGAACACGCATCGAACCGGTGTGAGCGCAGCGAGCACCGCTCGACACGGTGTGAGCGCAGCGAACACCCATCAACACGGTACGAGCGAGGCGAGGTCGGTCCGCGACGATCGCGGCCAGGCGGCGGTCGAGCTGGCCATGGCGATGCCGCTCGTCGTGGTCTTCGTGCTCGGGGTGCTCCAGGTGGCCCTCGTCGCCCGCGACCAACTGGCCGTCGAGCTCGCCGCTCGGGAGGCGGCGCGGGCGGCGAGCGTGTCGGCCGATCCCGCCGGCGCAGCGACCGCAGCGGCGAGCCGCGTCACCGAGCTCGGGCCGCTCGACGTCTCCGTGTCGGTCGCCGGCGACGTCGTGCGGGTGCGCGTGAGCTACACCAACCCCACCGATGTCGCCATCGTCGGCGCGGCGATCGGCGACGTCACGCTGGACGCCACGGCGACCATGGCGTTCGATCCGCCCTCGCCGTGAACGCCTCCGCGCAGCGCTACTGCCGTTGATCAGCTGTGCTGGGTGATGTCATTCGTAGTCCTCGCACGACCACCCGGCGCGCCGTCACCGCTCATGCCGCCGCGCTCAGCGTCGCGATCAGAGCCAGAACGGTCCGCAGCTGGCCGATGCACGAAGCGCACGTGTTGAGTCGGAGGGTTCGAAGCGGCCCATCAAGCGTCGTTGTCGAGGCGACGCACGTAGTCGGCCATCCCTGGCACAGTGAATGCGATCTGGCCTCGCTCCGGCGCATAGATGATGCCCTTCGAGATCAGCTGAGCGCGGGCGGGTGAGATTGCGGTCGTCGATTTTCCGAGGCGGCTGGCGACTTCACCGATAGCGGCGGGGCCTTCACCGTCGACGGCGATCGCTCCGAGCATCGCTCGCTCAGTCGGAGTCGCACGCTCCCAGCGAGAGCGGTAGAGGCCGACGTCGAGGAGCGCTTGGCCTTCGGCGACACCTAGCACGGCGTCATCGAAGGTGATCGTGTCGTCATTGACCGCGGCATCCCACGTCGACTTGCCGAACTGCTGGATGAAGTACGGATAGCCCCGCGACTCGTCGAGAATGAATGTGGCGGCATCGCCGTCGATCGTCGCACCAGCTTGAGCAGCTGGCGTGACGAGCGCTTCCCTGGCCGCGGGGTCGGAGAGCCGGTCGATCTCTCTGTACTCGAAGAGCCGCTCGGCGTAGGACTCAGCGTCGGCCAACGCGGCGGCGAGGTTCGGTAGTCCGGCGCCCACGACGTAGAACGGCAGCTGCTGCTGGCCGGCCCGGTGGCAAGCGCGGCACACGGCCGACATTTGGATTTCGTCGAGCTCCTGCATCTCATCGATGAACAGCACGACGCCCACCCCATCTTCGTTGGCCGCCTCGGCCAGCGCCTCGGCGAGGTCGGGCAGATCGCCTTGAAGTGCACCAGAGTCGGCCCTGCCAGGCTCCACGTTCAAGCCGAATGTGAACGCTCCGTCAGGTTGCACCGTGACGTTGAAGGCGGCGAGCGTCCGGAGCGCATCGATTGCGTGCGACTTGGTCTTGTCGAGCCAACCCCGTCGACGGCGCGCCGCCTGCGTGAACTGACGGGAGATGCTTCGCGCGAACTCATCGACGCTCGTGTGCTCGACCTCAACCTGTGCGACGATCCAACCGCGAGCTCTCGCAGTCGCGGCAAGCTCGTTGAGGAGGACAGTCTTGCCGACCCCCCGTAGACCGGTGAAGACGATGCTCCTCGATGTGAGACCGCGCTGCGCCCTGTCGACCAGAATCTCGAACTGCGCGAGATCCCGATCGCGACCCGACAGCACCGCCGGCGGTAGTCCGGCCCCAGGGCTGTACGGGTTTCGACGCGGGTCCACGGCAGGATTCTAGCAGCTTCTAGCTCTTTATAGGAGAAACCGCTATAAAGACTTAGAAAACCCTAGAGATAGCATTCGGCCGCAGCGTGATTGCGGTTCCTGCCAACACTCACGACGCCAACCCCGGCAAGAGGCTGTGCCACACGCCGCCGAGGAGAGTTCACCGAAGTGGGCGAGGACGATCGATCGCGCCAGCTCGGGATCGAGGCGGTTCGGCTGATCGCTACGTCAGCGGACATCCCGCAGGGATCGGGTTCACCTGTTGGCTAGCCAACGCCTTCATCGTGATCGCCGTCGTCAACGCTGTTGCCGCGATTCAGCAGCGACGGGGTGCCCCACCGGGTCCGACGAAGAGCCTCGACCCGGTCTGGCCGCTCCGCCGTCGCTACGGTGAGGGCAGGCGGCGAACCGATCGCTCCGGTGCCAGCACCCGGCACCACCCGGCTCGACCGATCCGACGACCGCACCCGTCGATCCGCCCCGTCTGACGGCCGCGGTCGCGACCCGACCGGCGCGGGGCGGCCTGCAGCGCGGATCGCGTGGGCTCCGGGGTGGCTGACACTCCTGTTCATCGTCGGTGCCAACCATCTGCGCCGGGCGGTCGGCCTGGATCCGGGCCCGCCCGCCCTCAGACTCGTCGTCGCGCTGGCATTCTCAGCAGTCGTCTTCGTCGTGCTCACCGCCGGTTGTCGCGCCGTCGTGGGCGCGACCGGCACACGCGGACGCGGACGTGACGCGGCGCCGTGACCGCCTGCGCAGCACTGGCGTGCCGATCAGGCCACGCGGTGGGGTGGCGCCGGCACCTCGTCCACCACGAGGTCGCGTAGGCCGATCTTCGGCGGGCGGCCGCGCCGGCGAACGGTCTCGACGATGACGCCGTCGGTCAACAGTTCACCTCCCCAGACGCCGTACGCCTCGCCACGTTCGAGGGCGCCTTCGAGGCAGGAGTGCCGCAGGCTGCACTTCCTGCAGATCGCCTTGGCCCGGGCGAGGTCGAAGTCGTCCTCCGAGAAGAACAATGGGGCGAACGTGCCCTCGCCGTCGGAACAGCGGGCGATCGATCGGACGCCGGCGACGGACCCGGCCGTGGTGGCGGTGTTGCTCATGCCCGTCCAGAGTCGGCGCCACGCCCGTGCTTGCCCTTTTCGACGAGAAATCAGCAGAAGTTTCTCGCCTCGCGACCCGCGCCGGCGAGCCCGGAACCGGGTCAGTCGGGGATCCAGGCGGCGTGGAACCCGTACGGCACACGCTGGGGCAGGGCGATGCGGGCGATCGGGCCGGCGGTCACGTCGGTGGCGTCGATGATCACGAAGTCGGTGACGCCCGTGGCGTCGTCGTGGAGGAACCCGAGCAGGTGGCCGGCATCCTCGGCCGTGTCGTCATCGGCGGGTACGAACAACCACTCGCCGCCGTGGGCGGTCGGACCCGGATCCCACACGTCGCTGGCGCCCGTGGTCACGTCGAACTTGACCACGCCGCCGAGGTCGAGCGTGTCGCTGGCCGGGCGACTCTCCACCAGGTAGCCGTACCGGTAGGGGCGCCCGACCAGCCGGGGATCGCGCGTCGGCAGGTCGATGGCGCGCTCCGCTTCGAGGACGTCCTCGGTCGCTCGCCCGGTGTTCGTGTCCAAGGTCCAGCGACGAAGCGTCGGCACCCCGCCGAGCACCTGGCCCTCCTCGAACATCGACGACAGCGCGCACACCTCGAGCACGACATCGGTGCCGTGCCGGGCGGCGTTGACACCGTGGAAGACGTAGCACGGGTCGATGTCGAACCACTGGACGGGGCCTCCCGCCAGCGGCATCACCCCGACCCGGGCGCCGGCGTCTGGTTGCCAGCGATACGGGAAGTTGGCCGGGTCGGCGGCGTCCTCGATGAAGCGCACGGCGGCCTCGAGGTCGAAGACCACGGGGAGGTCCCAGAAGACGGCGTCGGTCTCGGTGATGGCGAAGTCGTGCATCATCGTGCTGAGCGGGATGTCGACGGTGGACGTGTGCGACATCGTGCCGTCGGGCTCAATCACGTGGTAGGTGAGGTACGGCGGCAGGAAGCCATAGCCGAACGAGTGCATGCGACCGGTCCCCGGGTCGATCTTGGGGTGGGCGGTGAACGACGAGGTGAGCAGCCCGGCGAAGTCGTGGGCGCCGACCGTGCTGAGATCGTCGGGCCTCAGCACGTACGGGAGACCGACCTCGCCGCTCGTCAGGAGCCGACCGCCGTGCCAGATGCTCGACACGTTCGACTGGTTGGACGCACCGCCGGGCGGCCCCTCCCCGAAGCCGGCAGCCGCTTCGTACATGACGGTGCGGACGTAGCGGTTGCGGTACGCCGTGGCCCGCCCGCCCTCGAGGCGCAAGCCGTGCACCATGCCGTCGCCGAAGAACCAGTGCGGCGAGTCGCCGGCCGCCGGATTTGACCCGTTACGCACGTAGTGGCCGCTCAGCGACGGCGGGATCGCCCCCTGCACCTCGAGGTCGACGGCGTCGACCTCGTCGGACACCGGGGCGAAGTTGTCCCGGAGCCACCAAGGAACTCCCGACGGGGCGGCGGGAGTGGTGGACGGGAGGCCCGCCCACCGTCCGGCCGCGGCGACCGATCCCCCGCGACCGCAGGCCGGGACCGCGCCGATCGAGACCCCACCGAAGAGGCTCCACCGGGCGAGATCGCGCCGGCTGAACCGGCCCTCAGGAATCCCCATTCGTGCCAGTGTGGCTGCTCGAGCGGCGCCGATCGTTCACGGAGCCGCCGCGTTCCGATGGCCGACGCGCGCTAGCCCCGTAGGGTGAGCGGCGATGTTGCGGGCGGACGTGCGCGAGGTGGCCGGGACGGCGGTGGTGGAGTTGGCGGGCCGGCTCGACCTGTCCACGCTGCCGACGCTGCAGAACGCGCTGGTGCGGGCCATCGGCTCGAACATCGGCGCCACCGTCGCCGTCGACCTGGATGGGCTCGAGGGCCTCGACGACGTCGGTCTCGGCGTGCTGGTCGGGGCCGCCGGCCGTGCCCGGGGCAGCGGCGGCGACATCGTCGTGATCTGCACCCGCGACGCCCTGCTGCGCCGTTTCTCGATCACCCGCCTCGACCGAGCGATCACCATCCTCCCCAACCTCGCCTCCCTCGTCGACACGCCCGAAACCTGATTCAGGGGAGGCCGATCAGTCGGGGTCGTCGTCGGGGGCGCGGCGGGTGCCGGGTTGGAGGTTCCGCGTCGGGCGGGGTCGGTGCCGGCGATCGGCCGCCTTCTCCCGCGCCGCCTGCTCGTCCTCCAGCGCCGCCTCCTCGGCCACGAGCCGCTCGAGGCTGCGGAAGCGATCGGGATCGAGACGTCCGTCGGCGATCGCCTCCTGGACCGCGCAGCCGGGCTCCTGATCGTGCTTGCAGTCACGGAACCGGCACTGGTCCATCAGATCGAACACGTCCTCGAACGCCCGCTCGATGCCCTGACCCGACAGCCACAGCGACAGCGCGCGCACACCAGGAGTGTCGATCAGCCAGCCTCCGGCGGGGACGGCGAGCAGCTGCGACGCCACGGTGGTGTGACGGCCGCGGTGGTCGCCGCCGCGGACCTCGGTGGTCGCCTGCACGTCGGCGCCGACCATGGCGTTGACCAGCGTGGACTTGCCCACGCCGCTGGCCCCGAGGAAGGCCACCGTGCGCCCTGGGCCGGCCAGCGCCGCGAGTTGATCGATGCCGACGGCGCCCCGGCCGCTGGTGACGATGACCGGCACGCCGAGGGCGACCTCTTGGAGCTCCCGGCGGCCCGGTTCGGGATCGTCGACGAGATCGGCCTTCGTCAACACGACGACCGGATCGGCCCCGCTGTCGAACGCCAACACGAGTTCACGCTCCAGCCGGCGCTGGTTGGGCGGCGTGCCGAACGAGTGACAGAGGAAGACGGTGTCGATGTTCGCCGCGATGGTGTGAGACACCGCCCGCGCTCCCTCGAACGACGCCCGCCGGACGAACGCCGACCGCCGTTCCAGCACGTGCTCGACGCGCTCGTCGTCGGCCGATGCCACCACCCAGTCGCCGACGGCCACGTCGAGCCCGAGGTTGCGGACGCGCACGGTGCGGACCCGTCGACGATCGTCGGCGGCGACGACCGAGGCGTCGGGCACGAGCGTCGTGCTCCATCCGCGATCCAACCGGCTGACGCGACCAGGCTCGCCGGGACAGCCGAGAGCGGCCCAGACGTCGGCGAAGTCCTCTCCCCACCCCAGCGCCTCGGCGATCTCCCTTGCCATCATCCGGCGGCCAACGGTAGCGAGCGACGCGACCGAGCGTGACCGCCCGACGTCCCGCTTGCCACGGCGCATCACCGCCGGAGAAATTCTCGAATCCACCGATGAGTTCTGGTCTCGAAACCCGTCGATGTGCCGCTCACCATCGTCGTAAGGTCGGAAACCATGCTGCAACGTCTCGCCCGCAACTGCGTGCGCCACCGCTGGATCGTGATCGGTGTCTGGGTCGCCATCATCGTGGTGATCAACGGCATCGCCAGCTCCGTCGGGCCCGATTGGCGCACCGACTTCGTCCTGCCCAGCGGCGAAGCCCGCGACGTGCAGGACCTGCTCGAGGAGAACAACCCCGAACGGGCCGGATTCTCGGCGTCGATCGTCATCCAGGCGGAACAAGGCGTCGACGATCCCGCGGTGAGGCAGCGTCTCGAGGACCTCATGGCGTTCGTGCCCGAGGCCGACGCCCCCGATTGTTCTGGCATCGACGACCCGGGCGACCTCGAGGACTGCGAGGCCGAGCGCGAGGCAGCGCTCAACGACGACGAGACGATCGAGGTCACCAGCCCCTACGACGCGCCCGATCAGATCTCCCAGCGCGAGGGCTCCGCCGGGCAGATCGCCTATGCCCAGCTCGACGTGAGCGACCGCCCGTTCGAGGATCTGGCCGACATCGGCGACCGCATCCGCGACTACGGCGACGAGCTCAACGAAGCCGATCCGATCGACGGGCTGGTCGTCGAGTACGGCGGCGACCTGTTCGGCGAGTTCGAACTGCCCGAAGCCGAGATCTACGGCATCCTCGCCGCCGTCATCATCTTGATCATCGCCTTCGGCTCGGTGCTCGCCATGGGTCTGCCGATCGGCATCGCCCTCTTCGGCCTCGGCTGTGCGTCGGCGATCGTCGCCGTGCTGAGCAACTCGCTGAGCATGCCCGACTTCACCACTGCGATGGTGGCGATGATCGGCCTCGGTGTGGGCATCGATTACGCCTTGTTCATCGTCACCCGCTATCGCGAGGCGTTGCACGCCGGCCTCGGCGTGGAGGACTGCGTGGTCGAGGCGATCGACACCAGCGGCCGCGCCGTCATCTTCGCCGGCATGACCGTCGTCATCGCCCTGCTCGGCCTGACGATCATGGGTCTGCCCTTCGTCACCGGCGTCGCCGTCGCCTCGGCCGTCGGCGTGTTCCTGATGGTCGTCGCCTCGCTCACCCTCCTACCGGCCCTGCTCGGCTGGGTCGGCACGCGCATCGAGAACACCACCAGGGTGGCGCTCATCGCCATCGGCATCATGGTCGTCGCCGTGTTCATCGGCGTGACGGCGAGCGCCGCGGGTGTCGTCCTCGTCGGCTTGGTGCTCTCGCTCGTGCTGTTCGTCGGCAGCTTCTGGATCGGCCGCGACTCCCTGCGCAGGCTCGTTCCCCATCGCAGGGTGCGCCCTCGCGAGGAGCAGTTCTGGTACCGCTGGAGCCGCAACATCCAGCACAGGCCGTGGCTCAACCTCGGTATCGGTGCCGCCGTGCTCGTCGCCCTCGCCCTGCCGATGTTCGACATCCGCCTCGGGTTCGGCGACTACGGCAACCAGTCCGAGAGCCAGACGGTGCGTCGCGCGTACGACCTGATGGCCGAGGGCTTCGGTCCCGGTGTCAACGGACCGATCTTCGTGAGTGTCGAGGGTCCGACGGCGACCGACCCGGATGCCCTCCAGGCGTTCGCCGACGATCTCGTCGCCCGCGACCTCGAGATCGCCGAGGCCGAGGGCCACGAGCGGGGCATCGAGTTCGCCAGCCCGCGACCCATCAACGAGAACGTCGCCCTCGTGATCGTGATCCCGACGGCCGCGCCGCAGGACGCCGAGATGACCTCCCTCGTCAATCGCCTTCGCGACGACATCATCCCCGGGACGGGAGTGGACGCCATGGTCGGCGGGGCCACGGCCGGGGCGTCGGACTTCGCCGACTACCTCGCCGGCCGCATGCCGATCCTCATCGGCGTCGTACTGCTGCTCAGCTTCATCCTGTTGATGGCGGTCTTCCGCAGCCTGCTCGTGCCCCTCAAGGCCGTGGTGATGAACCTGCTGTCGGTCGGGGCCGCGTACGGGGTGCTCGTTGCGGTCTTCCAGTGGGGATGGTTGTCGGGCATCATCGGAGTCGACCGCAACGGTCCGATCGAGGCCTGGATCCCGATGTTCCTGTTCGCCATCGTGTTCGGTCTGTCGATGGACTACGAGGTCTTCCTCCTGTCGCGGATGAAGGAGGAGTACGACAAGTCGGTGCGGCGCGGCAAGCCGGACAACGGCACGGCGGTGGCCGACGGCCTGGCCATCACGGCCCGCGTGATCACCGCGGCGGCGCTCATCATGTTCTGCGTCTTCGGGGCGTTCGTCCTCGGCGACGAGCGGGCCCTGAAGATGTTCGGCCTCGGCCTGGCGATGGCGGTGCTCATCGACGCCACCGTGGTCCGCATGGTGCTGGTGCCGTCGACGATGGAGCTGCTCGGCGACCGCAACTGGTGGATCCCCAAGTGGCTCGACCGGATCCTGCCCAAGATCGACGTCGAGGGGCACCACCGCGAGGACGCCCCGACCCCCTCGGAAGAGACCTCGGAGGAACCCACGTCGGTCGCGCCATAGGTGTTCGCGGCCGAGCTGTCTAGTGTGTGGCCCCGATGGCGAAGCCCCTGGTGGTTGTCGAGTCCCCTGCAAAGGCCAAGACGATCTCGAAGTTCCTCGGCAGTACGTTCGACGTGCGCGCCTCGGTGGGCCATGTCGCCGACCTGCCGTCCAAGGGCCTGGCCGTGGACGTCGAGAACGGCTTCAAACCCACCTACGAGCTCACCGAACGAGGCCGCCAGGTCGTCAAGGACCTGAAAGCCGCGCTCAAGGACGCCAGCGAGCTCTTTCTCGCAACCGATGAAGACCGCGAGGGCGAGGCGATCTCGTGGCATCTCCTCGAGAACCTCAAGCCCAAGGTGCCGGTCAAGCGGATGGTGTTCCACGAGATCACCGCGGCGGCGATCGACCACGCCGTCAACAACCCGCGTGGCATCGACTACGGCCTCGTCGATGCCGCTGAGACCCGCCGCATCCTCGACCGGCTGTACGGGTACGAGGTGTCGCCCGTGCTCTGGCGCCGCGTCAACCGGGGTCTCTCGGCCGGCCGGGTGCAGAGCCCATCGGTCCGGCTGATCGTCCAGCGTGAGCGGGAGCGCATCGCCTTCGTCTCCGCCGACTACTGGGACATCGAGCTGACCACGTCGACGTCGCCGTCGTTCGCGGCGACGCTCGTCGCCGTCGACGGCACACGCGTCGCCACCGGCCGCGACTTCGACGCCAACGGCCGGCTCGCCGGTGGCGTGGTCGCCCTCGACGAGGCGTCGGCGCGATCGCTGGCCACCGGCCTCGAGCAGGCCGAGTTCACGGTGCGCAGCGTCGAGGAGAAGCCCTACCGCTCGTCGCCTCGCCCGCCGTTCATGACGTCGACGCTGCAGCAGGAGGGCGGCCGTCGCCTGCGCCTGTCGTCGTCGCAGGTGATGCGCGTCGCGCAGGGCCTCTACGAGAACGGCTACATCACCTACATGCGTACCGACAACAACTCGTTGTCGGAGGAGGCGATGACCGCCGTCCGGGCCGCCGTCGCGTCCGAGTACGGCGCCAATTTCCTCACGCCCCAACCGCGGGTGTACGCCTCCAAGGTCAAGAACGCCCAGGAGGCCCACGAGGCCATCCGCCCGACGACGCCGCTGCGTTCCCCGCAGCAGGTGCGCGGCGAGCTCAACTCGCAGGAACTGGCGCTCTACCGGCTCATCTGGCAGCGCACGCTGGCCAGCCAGATGGCCGACGCCACGGGCGTCACGGTCAGCGTCCGCTTGGGCGCGGTCGCCACCGACGGTCGTGACGGCGAGTTCGCCGCGTCCGGCACCACCATCACGTTCCCCGGCTACCGCCAGGTGTACGCGGCGATGGCGACTCCCCAGATCTCCGACGAGGGCGACGACGCCACGTCGGCCACCGAGCGCGAGGCGCTGCTCCCCGCGCTGGCCACCGGCGACGTCGTCCCGGTCGATTCCCTCGAACCCGAGGGGCACTCCACGTCGCCTCCCGCCCGCTACACGGAGGCGTCGCTGGTGAAGCGGCTCGAGGAGCTAGGAATCGGTCGGCCGTCCACGTGGGCGTCGATCATCCAGACGGTGCAGGACCGCGGTTACGTGTGGAAGAAGGGCCAGGCCCTGGTGCCGACGTGGACGGCCTTCGCCGTGGTCGGCCTGCTCGAGCAGCACTTCGACGACCTCGTCGACTACGAGTTCACCGCCCGAGTCGAGACCGACCTCGACGCCATCGCCGCCGGCCAGCGCAAGAAGGACGAGTGGCTCGGCGAGTTCTACTTCGGCACGAGAGGGCCCGACGGTCTCACGCCCGCCGTCGACGACGGGGCGATGCCCGGGCTCAAGCGGCTGGTGGAGGAGAACCTCGACCACATCGACGCCGCGGCCATCAACACGTTCCCGCTCGGCCAGGACTCCGACGGCAACGAGGTGGTCGTCAAGCCGGGCAAGTTCGGCCCCTACGTCAAGCGGGGCGAGGACACGGCAGGTGTCCCCGAGGACATGGCGCCCGACGAGCTCACGCTCGACGTCGCCCTCAAGCTGCTCGCCGCTCCGAAGAGCGACGAGCCGATCGGCGAACTCGACGGCCTGCCGGTGTTCGCCAAGAACGGGCGCTTCGGACCGTACGTACAGTGGGGCACGCCCGACGCGCCACCGCCGGGGTTCGACAAGCCGAAGATGTCGAGCCTGTTCGCGACGATGTCGCTCGACCGCATCACCCTAGCCGATGCCGAAGCCCTGCTGAGCCTGCCGCGCACGCTCGGGCACGATCCGGCCGACGGCGAGCCGATCCTCGCCAACAACGGTCGCTACGGCCCCTACGTCCAGAAGGGCAAGGACTACCGCTCCATCGACAACGAGGAGCGGTTGCTCACCATCACGCTCGACGAGGCGCTCGCGCTGCTGGCGCAGCCGAAGGTGTTCCGGCGCGGCGGGCAGAACATGGCGGCCAAGGGCCCGCTGCGCGAGTTCGGCACCGATCCGGTGAGCCAGCGCGACGTGGTCGCCAAGGACGGGCGCTTCGGGGTGTACGTCACCGACGGCGAGACGAACGCGTCGATCGGCCGCGGCGACCGGATCGAGGCGATGACGCCCGAGCGGGCCTACGAGCTGCTGGCGATCCGCCGTGAGCAGGTGGCCGCCAAGGGCGGTCCGGCGAAGAAGTCGGCGGCGAAGCGCCCGACCAAGAAGGCGCCGGCGAAGAAGGCGGCGGCGAAGAAGTCCGCCGCCAAGAAGTCCACCAGCTGACACCGCCGAACGTTCTGCTGGAGCCACGACGCCCAGCCACGGCCTTTTCGCGCCACCAGAACACCCGCCGTCGTTCTGCTGGAGGGATGACGCCCGGCCACGGCCTTTCTGCTCCACCAGAACCTCGGGGTAGGGCCGGCGGCAACGCGACACCCCTCGCGTATCGTGTCGGCCGTGGGTCGACCGCCGTACATCGCACTCGAGGGTGCCGAAGGAAGTGGCAAGAGCACGCAGGCCGCGCGCCTGGCGGCCGCGCTGGGCGCCGTGCTCACACAGGAGACCGGCGGCACCGAGGTCGGCAAGCGACTGCGCCAGGTGCTGCACGACAACGACGTGGTCGACCTCGACCCGCGCGCCGAGGCGCTGATCGCCGCGGCCGACCGGGCCCAGCATCTCGCCCAGGTGGTGCTGCCCGCCCTCGCCGGCGGCCGGGCGGTCGTCAGCGACCGCAGCGTGTACTCCACGCTGGCGTACCAGGGATACGGCCGGCGGCTCGATCTCGACGAGCTGCGGCGGATCAACGACTGGGCGATGCGGGGCGTGTGGCCCGACGTCGTCGTGTTCATCGAGGCACCCGCCGACGTCGTCGCCGACCGCCTCAACCGCCGTGATCTCGACCGCTTCGAGCTGGCCGGCGACGACTTCCACCAGCGTGTGCTGGCCGGCTATCGCGAGATGGCGGCGGCCGATCCCGACCGGTGGGTGGTGATCGACGCCCATGGCTCGATCGACGATGTGGCCGCAGCGGTGGCCGAGGCCGTCGACGCCCATCTCCCCGGCCTCCGCTGGACGGCGCGGCCATGAGCATCTGGGACGCCGTCGTCGGCCAGCCGGGTGCCGTGGCCTCCCTGCAGCGCGCTGCGACCAATCCGGTCCACGCCTACCTGTTCGTCGGCCCGCCAGGCTCGACGAAGGACGAGGCGTCGCGGGCGTTCGCCGCCGCCCTGCTCACCGGACGCGACGATCCGACGGAGCGCGACTCCCGCCTCGTCCTCGCCGGAGAACATCCCGACGTCCGCGAGGTGATGCGCGTCGGTCCGGCGATCTCGGCCGAGCAGGCGTCCGAGATCGTCCGCCAGGCGACCCTCGCCCCCGTCGAGGGCGACCGCAAGGTGCTCATCCTGCACGAGTTCCACCTACTCAACGCCAACGGGGCCGGCAAGCTGCTGAAGACCATCGAGGAGCCGCCGGCCTCCACCCACTTCGTGGTACTCGCCGACTTCGTCCCGATCGACCTGATCACCATCGCCTCTCGCTGCGTGCGCGTGGAGTTCATGCCGATCCCAGCGTCGGTGCTCGCCGACCGGCTCGTCGCCGAAGGTCACGATCCTGCGGCGGCCGCCGAGGCCGCGGCATCTTCGTCGGGCCGGCTCGATCGGGCCCGGCTGTTGGCCGCCGATCCCGAGTTCGCCGCCAGGCGCAGCCTCTTCGCCGAGCTGCCGGCGCGGCTCGACGGCACCGGGTCCACGGTGGTCGGCGCCGCGGCCGAGGTGCTGGCCAGCATCGAGGCAGCGGCCGAGCCGCTCAGCGCCCGCCACGCCGACGAGATCGACCGGCTCGACGAGCGCGAGAAGCGGCTGGGAAGCCGCGGCAGCGGCCGCGCCGCCATCGAGGCCCGCCACAAGCGGGAGATTCGCCGCCACCGCACCGACGAGTTGCGCAGCGGCCTGGCCGTGATGGCGGGCCGCTACCGCGACGCCCTCGTCGCCGGCACCGCGGCCGATCCCGAACGCGTCATCGCCGCGGTGCACCGGTTGCACGACAGCATCGAGGCGCTCGACAACAACCCCAACGAGACGCTGCTGCTCCAGTCGCTGTTCTGGTCGATGCCCGTCGTCCGCTGAGTCGATCCGGCGGCGAGCGATGAGTCGCGCCGGCGAACGGCGTCGACACAGGCATGAGCGAACTTCTCGATCTCGGCCCGTCGACCCGACAACTCGGCGACCTCGTGCGCAGTGTGCGGGACGATCAGCTCGGCCTGCCGACGCCGTGCCCCGACTACACCCTCGGTGACCTGCTCGACCACATCGACGGCCTCTCGCAGGCGTTCACGTCGGCGGCGACGAAACAGCTACCCGACGGCGCCGGCGATCTGGCACCGACCGGCGACGCTTCCCGCCTGGGCGACGACTGGCGCGATCGCATCCCGGCGCGCCTCGCCGAGCTCGCCGCGGCGTGGCGTGACCCGGCGGCATGGTCCGGCATGACGATGGCCGGGCCGGTGGAGATGCCCGGCGAGATCGCCGGCCTCGTCGCCCTCGACGAGATCGTCGTCCATGGCTGGGACGTCGCCGCCGCCCTCGGGGCGCCGTTCGACGTCGACGAGGCATCGATCGCCGGCGCCGCCGCCTTCGTCGCCATGTTCACCGACGACGACCGCGGTGACGCTTTCGGAGCGGCCCAGCCGACCGCGGCAGACGCGACACCGCTCGACCGGCTCGTGGCCGGCACCGGCCGCAACCCGGCCTGGACCGCGCCACCCGCGTGAGTTCTTGTACTGCTTCTGGCCCGTACGCGGGTCAGAACCGGTACAGGAACGTCAGGGTTGGGCGGCGCGACGGTGGGACACGCCGCACACGTGCTGCTGGACCACGCAGAGCTCGACCTCGCGCTCGAGGTCGTCCTGGTCCCACACGTTCCAGAAGTCGGCGTGGGCGGTGTGCACCGGCCCCGAGGCGAGCGTGAGGGCCGACTCGTCGCCCACGATCGGGTAGTCGACGGCGAACTGCAGCTGCGGAACGGGCACCGGGTGCGCATCGTCGCACCGGCCGGCGTGGCTGTACGACATGTGCGAGCGGTGGTCGTCGCTGTCGGTGTGCTCGCCGTCCCAACAGTCGGGGAACGTGACGATCAGACGGAGGCCGGCGGTCGGTCCGCAGTCGGGAGGCGCCGCCAGACGGGATCCTCCGGCGTTGCACGTCCATGCGACGACGCTGGTCGGCTGCTCGACCGTGGCGTCGGCGTCACCGGCGATCATCATCAGATCGGGCGGGTAGGCCTGCACGGCGGCCGGATCGACCCCGGCTCCGGCCCGGTAGTACGCCACCGACCGCACCGGTGCGATCGCCTCGCCGTCACCGTCGAGCAGCGCGGGCACCCAGTAGGCCGCGGTGTCGCTGCGCTTCTGGCACGACGTGCCGGCCTCGACGAGGTCGCCGTACGTCGACCCCGCCGCCGTCGCCTCGTTGCCGAAGAAGTCGTGGAGGTGGCTGAGGCCGGCATGGCCGGCGTGCACGATCGGGTCGTCGCTGGCGGTGTGCGACAGCTCGCACTCGACGACGAACTGGCCCTCGGCACCCTGCGGTCCGGTGACGACGGCGTCGGGATGATCGGCAGTCGCCTCGTCGTGGCCACCGTGTCCCGAATGCGCGCCAGCGTCCGGCGGATCGGAGGTTCCCGAGCCGGCCGCGATCACGCTCGGGGCGGACCAGACGGTCACGGTGACCACGACGAGCGCAGCGGCGGCCCGTGCCGCCCGACGCCTCATCCGGTGGTCGCCGGGGCCTCCGACGCGGCGCCCTCGGATGTGGCGGGCTCGGAGCCGGCGGTACCGTCGGGCGCGGCCGGCGTCTCGATCGCGTCGAGATCGACGGCGCGGGGCATGTCGGTGGCCGGATCCGCCGGGGCGGTCTCGGCGTCGGGCATGCCCTCGAGCTCGGGCAACTCGGGCAGCTCGGCCTCGTCGTACGGCACCGACGGTGGACGGGTCTCGGCCTCGACCAACCACGACACGACATCGAGCGGCTCGGCCGCCCAATCACCGTCGCCCTCACCGTCGCACGGAGCGAGCGTCTCCAGGTCGGCCGGCGCAGTCACCGTGAGCTCGTTGCCTGCGAAGCAGTTGTCGAGATCGGCTGCCGCCTCAGGCGCGTCGGCCACACCGATGCCGATGTCGGCGGTGCGGTTGTCGCTGAGCACGTTGTCGGTCACGACGTTGTCGCGGGAGTTCCAGATCAACGGTTCGGTCGGCGGGCTGGTGTTGATCGGATCGTTCTTCGTGTCCTCGCACGGGCGATCGTCGTCGTCGGGCGACGGGATGTCGTCGGCGGCGCCCTCCTCGAGGAACGGCACCAGACCGATGCCCGTCTTGTCGTGGTCCCAGATCCGGTTGTTGGAGACCACGTTGCCCACGCCACCGGCGATCACGATGCCGTTGCCCATCGCCAGGATGGCCACGTCGATGGCCGGCGTGTCGGGCTGGTTGTTGGAGTAGACGAGGTTGCCGACGATGGTGGTCTCGCGTTCGGGGTAGCAGAGCTCGTAGCTGCCCGAGTTGGGGACGATGCCGGCGCGGTTGTTGTTGAACCGCGAGTTGACGATGAGCAGGTTGCCGCCGGAGTTCGTGCCGGAGTAGCCCAAGCCGTTGTGCTCGGCGATCACGTCGTCGATCACCGCGTCGCAGGGATAGCACTGACCGATGTACACGCCGGCGTCGGGACTGCCGGCGGCGTAGGAGTGCTCGAGCTGGCCGTGGGTGGAATCGAAGGCGTAGATGCCGTAGTCCCCCGTGCGGTAGGACGTGAGGTAGGAGCCGCGGTAGCCGTCGACACCGGTCCAGAAGAACCCGTTGTACGCGTAGTTCATCGCCGTCATGTTCTCGACGGCGACGCCGGGGGCACCGAGCACCCGAATGCCGTTGTCGAGCTCGAACTGACCGTCGAGGATCACCTCGTTGCGATCGAGGCCGCGGATGGTGATCTCGGGGGTGACCACGTTGACCGCTTCGTGATAGGTCCCCGGCGAGATCAGCACGAGGTCGCCCGGCTGGGCGGCGTCGACCGCCTCCTGGATGGTGGGGAAGTCGGCCGGCACGGCGAGCACCGCCCCGCCGCCCTCGGGCACTTCGGTGCTGGCCGACGCACCCGGGTGGGCGCCGCCGACGACCGCCAACAGACTGACCGCCGCCAGTCCACGGACCCAACGCTTGTTCATGGAGCTCCTCCCCCGGACATGTGGCTGTGACCCTAGTCGTACCGCTGGTAACGACACCATCGATCGGGTGACCGCCGACCGATGGATGCCGGCGCGTCGATTCCTGTAACGCTCTCGTCGCGTTTTCGCGAGCTCCTGTCGGACCTGTGGGTCAGGTACAGGTGTGTTCGCTGTGCTGCGGCACGATGGTCTGCTCGTGAGGCTGGAGTGCCGTCGTCGGACGCCGGCACCTTGTCGGTGCGACGGGACGGTTTGGGTCGCCGGTTGCGGTTGCCGCAATCTCCGTCACCGACCTCGGGTCTCGACGCCGGCGCGGCTCGTGGGGATGTTTCGAGGGCTGGTTCGTGACGGTTTTCGTCACGATCCAGCCCTCGATCACCGAATGGCACGATCGAGCCCCAGATCCTCGACGGTGTCCAGCGTCCACCCGGCCGCTGACGTCGATCACCTCTCCTTCGGAGCAGCAGCCGTCGCCGGCGACACAGCCCAACCTGCGGCCAGCACAAGACGAGACAGGCGCGACGGCCCCGCCGAAGTGCCGACCCAGCGCGCCACAGCAGGCCCACCCCGTAGGCACTTCCACCGTTCAGAACCCACGAACGCGACAGGAGCGCCCGTTTCGCGACCACAGACGGCTGAGAATCAGGCTTCAGGCCGGCGTGACGGTGATCGAGCCGACCATGCCGATGTCGTGGGTGCCGTGGATCGAGCAGAAGTACGGCACGGTTCCCGGCTCGTCGAACAGCACGGCGTACACGGCCCCGGGCGGGAAATCCTCCGGCTCGACGCCCCAGGCATCGCCCTCGACCGGGAGGATGTCGTGCTCGTTGCGCCCACGGTTCGTCCACACGACGAGCGTTCCGGCGGCCACCTCGACGTCCTGGGGCTGGAAGGTGTTGTCACGCGAGATGATGTCGACACGCGGACCGGGGTACTCGGCGACGAGCTCCTCCGGCGTCATCGCCGCCCACGGATCGCCCACCACGACCGGACGCGCTTCGGGCGGCGAGTCGTTGCCACACGCGGCGAGGACCACCGCCGCGGCCGCACCGACGCCGGCCGTCCTGAGCACCGTGCGGAACATCGCCCGACGGCTGACGGCCTGGCGCCCGTCAGCCGGTTGCGACTCCGCCGGGAGACTCGTCGATCGCAATGCCACTCTCCTTCAAGTTCTCGGGGTGAGGATCGTCACCCTGGACCCACCCGACTGCGTCGAGCGCGGCCAAGGAGAGTACCGCCAGGGCGATCGCGTACACCGCGGCGCCCACCCCGTAGAGCTCGAACGCCGCGAGACCGACGACGATGGGGACGGTGGGACCCAGGCGCACCGATCGGCGGTCGACGAGGGGCCGCACGATGATCGTCTCACCGACCTGCAGGGCGACGATGACGATGAGCGTGGCGGCGCCGACGTCGCCCGACTCTGCGCCGAACGCCAGCAGGAGGGCCGGGATCCCGCCGACGATGACACCAACGACCGGGATCGGAGTGAGGGCGGCCACGGCGAAGCCGAGACTGAGTGGCGCCGGGAGGTCGAAGAACCAGCACACCAGGCCGAACACGATCCCGTTGACGACGGCGTGGGCGATCGTGCACAGCAAGTAGATGCGCCCGCGGCTGATGGTCCGCTCCCCGACGGCGCGCCACCGCAGGCGTCGCTCCACGTCGTCGAACTGATCGAGCAGGGCGTTGAGGTAGCGCCGGCCGTACGCCAGGAGGAAGAGCATCAAGATCCCGGTGACGAGGTAGGTGGGCAGGGTGGCCAAGGCCTGATCGACGGCCGACTCTCGCACCCCGGTCTCGAGCTGCTCGACCATGCGCTCCACCCGCTCGGCGACGCCGACGTCGGCGGCCCAGTCATACCGCTCCTCGAGCCGGCTCGCCGCGTCCGGAGCAGCCGAACGGAGATCTTCGATGCTGTTGAGGATCTCGTTGGCGAGCCCGGCCACTACCACACCGACCACACCGACGACGCCGACGAGGACGGCGATCACGCTGAGCCACCGGGGCAGGAGCCGCTGGAGCACTCCGATCACCGGGTCGATGAGCAGGGCGACGATCGAGCAGGCGACCACCCAGCCCACCGTGCGATGGGCGGCGACGAAGGCATCCCGGAGGAGGTACGCCACGACGACCGCCGCGACCACGAGCACGGCCGAGGCCGGGGTGATCCCGACGAGTCGTGTCCGGTCCGCGTACGCCCCCGGCGTCGTGCTCGTGCCCGTGGATCGGTCAGACATCCGCGGCCAACCGTACCGAGCGGCGGGATCGTGGCCGAGGATGATCGAGGCGACATCCCCCGCCGGGACGCGCCGCACTGACATCATCTGCGGTGATGAGCGAGCCCTCGCCGCTGAGGTTGGACGATGCGCCCCAGCCCCTCGTGCGGTGGCGGCTCGATCGGCGATCGTTCGTGTACATCGTCGTCGCCGTGCTGATGTTCCTCGCCGCCCTGGCGATCATCAGCGGTACGAGCACGATGCTCACTCGGATCGCCGTCGGGGTGCTGATCGCCCTCGCCCTCGATCCGCTCGCCAATCGGCTCGAGCGCCGGCTCGGCGGCCGCCGCGGCATCGCCGTCGCCGTGCTGGCTGCGCTCGTGTTGGGCGTCGCCGCCCTCGTGATCGGCGTCCTCGGGCCTCGAGCGGTGAGCGAGGTCCGCGACTTCTCCGAGCAGTTCCCCGAGACGGTCGGTCAGCTCGAGGACCTCCCGCTCGTGGGGGACCGGATCCGCGACGAAGACCTGCGGGGCCGCGCCGAGCGCTGGGTCGCGGACCTGCCCTCGCAGTTCACCGACGAGCGCATCACCGAGACGGCGCGAACGCTCGTGTCCGGCGTGGCCGCCGTCGCCATCGTCGCCGTGGTCGCCGTCGCCGTCCTGATCGACGGGCAGAACCTCGTCAACCGGTTCCGCCGCCTGCTCAGCCCGGCGCGACGCGAGCAGGCCGACGAGGTCGGCCGCGTCGTCTACCGCACGCTTGGTCGCTACGTGGGCGGCTCGCTGACCGTCGCCATGATGATGGGCCTCTACGTCCTGACCGTCGGATTTCTCCTCGGGGTGCCACTCGCGCCGCTGGCCGCCGTGTGGGCGATGCTCACCAGCCTCATCCCGCAGGTGGGCGGGTTCCTCGGCGGGTCGTTCTTCGTGCTCCTCGCCGTCACCGAGAGCGTGCCCGTCGCCCTCGCGGCCGCGGCGCTGTTCGTCGTCTACATGAACCTGGAGAACCACGTGATCTCGCCGGCCATCGTGGGCAAGTCGGTCGACCTCTCGCCGCCCACCACGATGGTGGCCGCGTTCGTGGGCGGCGCCGTCTTCGGGATTCCAGGCGCCCTCGTGGCCACGCCGCTCGCCGGCGCGGCGAAACAGCTGTACCTCGAGGCCCGCGGCCGGCGGCAACTGGGCGAGGACGACGAGCCGCCGGTCGGCCTCGTGCAGCGGGTCCGCGACCTGGCCGGGCGGTTGTGGTCCCGGCTGCGCCGTTCGCCGGATGCTTGACTGAGGGGCTCGTGCGCCGATCCCAGCTTCCCCTCCGTGTCAGCGCGCTCGTTGCGGCATCGGCACTCACCGCGGTCGTCGCACCCGCCGCCATCGTCGCGGCGTCGACCGCGCCGGAGCCGCCACCGACCACCGTCACGTACGCGAACGGCGTGGCGATCTCTCCCGACGGCTCGTTCTCCGCAGCCTTCGCCACCGCGCCGGTCTACGCGCCGAGTGCCGACGGGGTGCCTGAACGGCTTCACGCCGATGCCGACGAGGACGGCCAGGACATCGCCCGGTTCGGGCTGGATGCCTTCGGCGCCGCCGCCGGTGCCGGTCCGACGGCGCGCGCCGAGCTCTTCGTCTCCGCGTCGGGCTCGTCCGTCGAGTGGCTCGCCAACACCGCCACGTGGCTGGGCGCCGCACCGGCCGCCCACTTCATCGCCCGGCTCACCCTGGGTGACGGCCGACCGGCCGTGGTGTACGGCCTCGTGGTCGTCGGGGCCGGCGAGGTGATCTACGCCTTCGCCACCGACATCGGCGGCGACGACGCCGACCGGGCCCGCCAGTTCGTGTCCTCGTTCACGTCGCTGCTGCCGTCCCCCGTCCCGGTCGCACCGACGACGACGAGCACGACGACGCCGCCGTCGACGCTTCCGGCGGCCACCGCGGCACCGGGCTCCGAGCAGACGCCCACGACCAGCGGGGCCACGACCACTGTCACCTCGGATCCGGTCGCCACGGCCGCGAGCGGGCCGGGATCGACCCTCGCCGCTCCGCCACCGCCACCGCCACCTGCGCCGGTCGGCTCGGTCGTCGCGCCCGACGGTGCCTGGTGGGTCACGTTCCCGGAGGACGCCGAGGTGGTCGCCACCGCCGCCACCGAGAACGGCTTCGCCTACAGCGAGTACCGGGCGGAGATCGACGGCGACGTCCTCGCCGTCCGGGCGCTGGTGATCCCGGCCGGCTTCCGCTGGGACGGCGCCACCGTGCCGGGCTTTCCCGCGGTGACGGCCGACGGCGAGCAGATCGACGTCGACGGATCTCCGGCCGTGGCGTCGACGTTCGACGCCGGCGGCGCCACCGTCACCGCCGTGGTGGTCGACACCGGGTCACGGCTCGTCGCCGTCACGTACGCCGACCGGGGCGGCGACCACGATGCGGTCGCCGCCGACTTCGTCGAGTCGCTGGGGCTCGCCGGCTGACGCGCCGCCCCGCTGACGACCGCTGTGGGTGGGACCGGTAGAACGGGCCCATGCAGATCGGTGTCGTCTTCCCGCAAACCGAGATCGGCAGCGCCCACGTGTCCGACCTTCGGCGCTACGCCACGACCGTGGAGGGCCTGGGCTACCGGCACCTGCTCGTCTACGACCACGTCCTCGGGGCCGACCCGCAGGTGCACGCGCCGTGGACCGGGCCCTACGACATCGACACCACGTTCCGCGAGCCGTTCGTGTTCCTCGGTCACCTCGCTGCGTTCACCACGCTCGAACTGGTCACCGGCGTCATCATCCTGCCTCAGCGGCAGACGGCGCTCGTCGCCAAGCAGGCGGCCGAGGTCGCCCTGCTGGCCGAGGGACGGCTCCGCCTCGGGGTGGGCCTCGGCTGGAACGCCGTCGAGTACGAGGCTCTGGGCCAACGCTTCGACCAGCGGGGACGCCGCCTGTCCGAGCAGATCCCGCTGTTGCGTCGTCTGCTCAGCGAGCGGATCGTGACCCACGACGGGGAGTTCGATCGGATCACCGGCGCCGGTATCGCCCCACTCCCGCGGACTCCGGTCCCGATCTGGATCGGCGGCCGGTCGCCCCAGGCCTACCGGCGCGCCGGTCGACTCGCCGACGGCTGGTTCCCGCTGCTCGTCCCCGGACCCGAGCTCGACGAGGCGCGGGCCATCATCGCCGACGCCGCGGTCGAGGCCGGCCGCGATCCGGCGTCGATCGGCATGGACGGCCGCGTCGGTTGGTCTGCCGACGGCGGGATCGACCGGCTCCTCGACCACGCCGGTCGTTGGAAGGAACTCGGCGCCACCCACCTCTCGGTCAGCACGATGAACGCCGGACTCGGATCACTGGACCGCCACCTCGAGGTGCTCGCCGAGGTCGCCGGTGCCCTCGGCCTCGACCGAACGGATCGCTGAGGCCGCGAGGACGTGATGACCGCGGCACGCCCACGGCGGGGGGGCACGCGCTCCGGATCGTCGTTTGGGTGCGATTCGGTCCGCGGAGCGGTCCACTGCGGACCGTGGCGCTGACCGAACGGCTCACCGGGCTCGCCTGAGAGCGGGCGTCCGCCCGAAGCGAGAGGCGACCTTCGTCAAGTGGTAGCCCGCTGTCGACCATCCATTCCGTGAGGCCGGAAACAACAGAACCCCCGGTCAGCGGACCGAAGAGGACCGTGACCGGGGGTTGATGGAGCCCAGAGAGGGAATCGAACCCTCGACCTTTTCATTACGAGTGAAATGCTCTGCCGACTGAGCTATCTGGGCGGCGGCACGCGAGTGTAGCGATCCGTCCGGCGATCCGACTCGCGTGATTCACCCGGCCCGGTCGCGATGGCCGATCGAAAGCCGGCGCGGGAGGCAGCCGCGGCCATGCTGATGTCGTGACGGAAGCTCCTGTCCCCGCTGGGGCGATCGACTACGAGGTGATCTCCCTGCTCTCCGATCTCGTGCGCATCGAGTCGGTCAACCCCAGCCTCGCCCCCAGCGGCTCCGGCGAGGCGGCGATCGCCGGGTTCGTCGCCGACTGGGCCCACCGGCACGGACTCGCCACCGAGTGGTTCGGGCCGCCCCAGCGTCCGTCGCTGCTCGTCACCAGCTTCCGCGGGGAGCCGCCCGACGGCGCCGTGCTGGTGCTGTGCGGCCATCTCGACACGGTCGGGCTCGGCGACCAGCCCGATCCCCTCGTTCCGCGCATCGACGGCGACCGGCTCGTCGGCCGTGGGGCCTACGACATGAAGGCCGGCCTCGCCGCCGCTCTGCTGGCGTGCCGGACCGCGGCCCAGCTGGCCGCGGCGGACGAGATCACCGGCGCCGTGATCGTCGCCGCCGTCGCCGACGAGGAGTTCGCCAGCGACGGCGTGCAGGTCGTCAGCGAGCGCCTCGTCGAGCTCGGCGCCGCCGGAGCGATCGTGCTCGAGCCGACGGAACTGGCCATCGGCGTGGCCCACAAGGGATTCGTGTGGACCCGTATCGACATCGACGGCGTCGCCGCCCACGGGTCACGACCTCACCTCGGCGTCGACGCCGTGATGCAGATGGGGCCCGTGCTCGTGGCCCTCGGCGACCTCGACCGGCAGCTCGCCGAACGCGGGCATCCCCTGCTCGGCCCGGGCAACCTGCACGCGTCGCTCGTGTCCGGCGGCACCGAGGAGTCCACGATCCCTGCACACTGCTCGCTCGTCGTCGAGCGACGAACGCTCCCGGGCGAGACGGTCGCCGATGTCGAGGCTGACGTCGAAGCCGTACTCGACGCCTGCCGCGCCGCCGATCCCCGGCTCGTCGTCACGGCGTCGACGACGCTCGCCCGCGAGCCGATGGAGACGCCGATCGACGCACCCGTCGCCAACGTGCTCGCCGACGCCGTGACGCTGGCATCGGGCCGCGAGCCGCAGCTCGCCGGCATGAGCTACTGGGCCGACTCCGGGTTCCTCAGCGCGGCAGGCATCCCGAGCGTGGTGTTCGGCCCCGCCGGCGACGGCGCCCATGCCGACCACGAGTGGGTGAGCATCGCCAGCACTGTGACATGTGCCGAGGCCCTCAGCGCCACGGTCCGGGCCTTCTGTCGGTAGCCGTCGCCGCCGCCGTCCGTAGGGTGCAGCGCCGATGAGCTCCACGCCACGCCCCTACGCAAGCCACCCCGTCCGTGTCGCCGTGCAGATCGAGCCGCAGCACGCCGACTACGACGACATCCGCCGCGCGATCGACACCGCCGAGGAGATCGGCGTCGACATCGCCTTCAACTGGGACCACTTCTACCCGCTGTACGGGGAGCCCGAGGGCAAGCACTTCGAGTGCTGGACGATGCTCGCCGCCTGGGCCGAGCAGACCGAGCGCATCGAGTTCGGCCCGCTCGTCACGTGCAACAGCTACCGCAACCCCGACCTGCTCGGCGACATGGCACGCACCGTCGATCACATCAGCGGCGGCCGTCTCGTGCTCGGCATCGGGGCGGGCTGGTTCCAGAAGGACTACGAGCGGTTCGGCTACGAGTTCGGCACGGCAGGGGGCCGCCTCGACCGTCTCGCCGCCGACCTCCCGCGCGTCACGTCCCGTCTCGCGGCCGGCAACCCGGCTCCGCGGCGAACCCCGCCGGTGCTCATCGGCGGGGGCGGCGAGACCAAGACGCTGCGCATCGTCGCCGAGCACGCCGACATCTGGCACGGCTTCGGCGCACCCGACGTCATCGAGCGCAAGCACGCCGTCCTCGACGACTGGTGCGCCAAGGCCGGCCGTGATCCCGGCGCCATCGTGCGCTCCACCGAGGTGTCGACGGTGGCGACCGACAGCGCCGAGGCCGAGCGCTACTACTCGATCGGCACCCGCCTCTACACCGTGGCGATCAATGGTCCCGACTACGACTTCGCGCCCGTCCGGGCCTGGCTGGCGTGGCGCGACGCCAAGAACGGCGGCTGACCGGCCGGACGCGGCACCGGTCCCTGACGGTCACGCAAGTTCGTCAGGGAATGAGGACGACGCGTCCGAAGGCTTTGCGGCTCTCGAGGTATTCGTGAGCGGCCGCGGCCTCGGCGAGTGGGAACGTCCGGTCGACGACCACTTGGAGCTCCCCGGCCGCCACCTCGCCGATCAACCGGTCGATGTTGTCGTGGGCTCTTGGCCCGGCCACCAGCTCGGCCCCGAGGAAGATCCCGTGGATCGAGCGGTTGCCGGCCTTGAGGGGACCGAGGTCGACGGGATGATCGTCACGCCCGGCGTCGCCCACGTAAGCAATCCGTCCCCGGTAGGCCAGTGAGCTCATCGAGTCGGCGAGCGTGGAGCCGACGGACTCGACCACGAGGTCGACACCACGGCCGTTGGTGAGCTCGAACACGGCGTCGGCGAAGTTCGTGGTCCGGTAGTTGATGCCGTGATCGAGGCCGAACGCCTCGAGCCGGGCGAGCTTGCCGTCGTCACCGGCCGTCGCCAGCACCGTGGCTCCGGCACGCTTGGCGAGCTGGATCGCCGCCAGGCCGACGCCACTGGCGCCGGCCTGAACGAGCACGGTCTCGCCCGCGACGAGCCGTCCGAACTCGAACAGGCAGTCGTCGGCCGTCCCCCACGCGACGGGCACGCAGGCGATCTTCACGATGTCGGCACCGTCCGGCACCAGCCAGGTGGCCGCGGCGGGTGCGAGCAACCGCTCGGCGTGCGAGCCGTGGGGCACGGTCGCCACGACGCGCTGGCCGACGTGTCGATCCGACACCCCCGCGCCGACCTCGGCGATCGTCCCGGCGCACTGGTATCCGACGATGTGCGGCGCCCGCTCGACGGCTCCTCGGAGGCGATTGAGCGTGTCGCCGCCCTCGATGCTGATCGCTTCGACGTCGATCAGCACGGCACCGGGGCGGATCTCGGGATCGGGGACGTCGTCGTAGCGGAGCACCCCGGGCGGGCCCGGCGCGTCGTAGACCGCAGCCTTCACCACCGGCACGCTAGCCACGCACCCCGACCAATCCGAGTGTTGAACGCACCCCCGTCCGGACGTTCAACACTCCGGTGGGTCAGACGGACACAGGCTGGTCGTCGGGAATGGCGCCGAGGGCGGTCCCTTCGACGCTGTCGACGCTGGCGGCTTCTTCCGCCTCTTCGGCCTCGAGGGCCTCGATGAGGTGCTCGCCCTCGACGTCGAGGTCGGGCAGCGCACGGTCGAGCCAGCGCGGCAACCACCACGCCTTGTCGCCGAACAGGGCCAACACGGCAGGCACGATCATCATGCGAACCACGGTGGCGTCGAGCAGGACGGCGATCGAGAACCCGAGGCCGAACATCTTCATCGTCGGATCGTCGCCGATGATGAAGCTGGCGAACACGCTGATCATGATCAGCGCCGCCGCCGTGATCACCCGGGCCGACGACGTGAGGCCGGTCAGCACGCTGTGGCGGGCCTGCTTGGTGCGCACGTAGTCCTCACGGACCCTCGACAGGATGAACACCTCGTAGTCCATCGACAGGCCGAACAGGATGGCGAACATGAGCATCGGCAGGAAGCTGATGATCGGGATCGTCTCCTCGAGACCGATGACGTCCTTCAGCCAGCCCCACTGGAAGACCGCGACGACCACGCCGAAGCTGCTGGCGATGCTGAGCAGGATGGCCAGCGCCGCCTTGATCGGCACGAGGATCGAGCGAAAAACCATCAGCAGGAGGAGCATCGTGAGGCCGATGACGAGCGCCATGAACAACGGCAGCGCCGACGTC
This sequence comes from Desertimonas flava, assembly GCF_003426815.1. Lineage (GTDB taxonomy): Bacteria > Actinomycetota > Acidimicrobiia > Acidimicrobiales > Ilumatobacteraceae > Desertimonas > Desertimonas flava. The sequence goes on along the minus strand of NZ_QKYK01000018.1, from coordinate 37,692 downwards.
ATCCGGTCGGACATGTCGATCAGCGTCGCCGTCTGACCGGCGACGGACGCCTCCACGCCCGTCGAGTCCTCGACCGGGTCGAGCACGTCGTGACGCAGCCGGTGGACGAGGTCCTCGGTGTCCGGCGAGGCGGGCGAGGTGCGGGGCACCATCGAGATGACCGCGGTGTCACCGGCCTCGTTGAACAGCGGGTCCTCCGCGTGGAGCACACCGGCGTCGGACCGCACGGCGACCGCCACTGCGTCGGCGGCCGCCTGGGGGTCGGCGGCGTCGGAGGCATCGACCACGATCATCATCGGACCGTTGAACCCGGGACCGAAGCCGTCGGCCAGCAGGTCGTAGGCCCGGCGGGCGGTCGTCGACTCGGGCTGGGACCCGGCGTCGGGCATGCCGAGGCGCATCGACAGCGCCGGGATGGCGAGCACCAGCATGATCGCCAGGCCGCCGAGCAGGGCGACGCCTGGCCGGCCGATCACCCTGCGGGCCCAGCGGGCGCTCAGCGTGTCGTGGGCCTCGGCGGCCGAGCCGGTGCGAGCCCGTCCGATCCGCCACTTGTCGATGCCGTGGCCGGCGAAACCGAGCAGCGCCGGCAGCAGTGTGACGGCGATCAGCACGGCCATCAGCACGGTGACGGCTGCGGCGAGTCCCATCACGGTGAGGAACGGGATGCCGATCACGGCGAGGCCGGCGAGCGCGATCACGACGGTCATGCCGGCGAACACGACCGCGCCGCCCGCCGTGGCGTTGGCCCGAGCGGCGGACTCCTCGACGGAGTGTCCCTCGGCCAGGTTCTGCCGGTGCCGGGTGACGATGAACAGGGCGTAGTCGATGCCGACGGCGAGACCGATCATCAGGGCCAGCGTCGGAGCCGTCGAGTTGAGGTCCATGAAGCCGGCGGCCAGGGTGATGCCTGTGAGGCCGATGCCGACGCCGAGCAGCGCCGACACGATCGGCAGGCCCATGGCCACGATCGAGCCGAACGAGAACAAGAGCACGATCACCGCCACGCCGAGGCCGATCAGCTCGGACGTGTGGCCGATCTCCTCCTCGGCGCCGACGTCGCCGCCGAACTCGACCTGGAGGCCGGCGTCGAGCGCCGGCGTCACGGCCTCCTCGAGCGCTTCGACGTCCTCGGTCGGCACCTGTTCGGCGGGCACCGCGAACTGCACCTCGGCGAAGGCGATGTCTTCGTCGGGCGAGATCGTCCCGGCATCGAACGGACTGACCACCCCGACGACGCCGGGGGACTCGCGCAGTTCGGCGAGCGTCGCGTCGATGGCCGCCCGGCTCGTCCCGTCAGACAGGCTGCTGCCGTCGGCGGTGGCGAACACGACGCGCGACGACGACCCGGCCTGCGCCGGGAACCGCTCGTCGAGCAGATCCATCGCCTGCTGCGACTCGGCACCGGGGATGTCGAACACGTCGTTCGTCGACCCGCCCCACGCCGCCGACGCGCCGATGACGACGACCAGGGCCGCCAACCATCCGAGCAGTACTCGCCGCCGTCGGCGCACCGCCCAGTGGCCCAATCGGTACAGGATCTTCGACATCGTCCGGTGCTCCTCGTCCACGACGGCCCTGCGCCGTCGCTCGACGACGCAAGCAGTCGAACCTTGGGAAAGCCTGGAGATCGGCTTGATCGCCTCGCAAAGTTGGCGGTGACGCGTGACACCACGGCGATCCGCTGCGACGATGCACAACGTGCCCAGACGGACCGAGACCGCCGGTCACGCCCGCTCGGATCGCCGCATCCTCGTCGTCGACGACGACGACTCGATCCGCGACCTCGTGAAGACGGCGCTGTCCTTCGTCGGCTTCACCGTTGGCGAGGCAGCCAACGGGCTCGACGCCCTCGCCAAGGCTCCCGAGTTCGCCGCCGACCTGATCGTCCTCGACGTGATGATGCCCGGCATCGACGGGATCGAGGTCTGCCGGCGCCTCCGGTCCGACGGCGACGACACACCCGTGATCCTGCTCACCGCCAAGGACACGTCCACCGACATGCTCGGCGGGTTCGGCGCCGGCGCCGACGACTACCTGACCAAGCCGTTCGACCTGCAAGTGCTCATCGCTCGCATCGAGGCGGTGCTCCGCCGCACGTCGCCCGCCCCGGGCTCGACGAGCGACACCTTGTCGTTCGCCGGCCTCGAGATGGACGAGCGTGCCCACCGGGTCCGCCGCGACGGCGACGTCGTCGCCCTCTCCCCCACCGAGTTCAAGCTGCTTCGCTACCTGATGCTCAATGCCGAACACGTCGTGTCGAAGACGCAGATCGCCGAGCACATCTGGCAGTACGACTTCGGCGGCGACCCCAACATCGTCGAGACCCACATGTCGTACCTGCGCCGCAAGCTGGGCGAGCCGCGGCTGATCCAGACCGTGCGCGGGGTCGGCTACGTCCTGCGCTCCGAGGCCTGACCGCGATGAGACTGCGCCGCCACCGCCTGTCCACCCGTTGGCGGATGGCGTTGTGGGTGACCTCGATCGTCATCGTCGTGGTCGCCGTCGCCGGGCTCATCACGCTGCAGCTGGTCGAGCGGAGGTTCGTCGACAACATCGACAGCGACCTGCGAGATACCACCAGCGGCATGGTGGCGGCGGTCGACGAGTTCGACCTCGAGGTGTTGCAACGGATCCGTGACAACGAGGATCTGCAGCAGCTCGGCGACGACAACGAGGTGATGCTCATCGTGTCGAGCGACGGCGTCGAGTTCTCGCTGCCCGACATCGACACCGCCGAACCGGGGACCTTCCCCGACATCTCGTCATTGCGGCTCGGCCAGCTCCAGAGCCGGGCCGAGGAGCCGTTCACGCTCGACGGGTCGAACGGCCTGGCCGACTTCCGCATCCTGACCGCCCAGCTGGCCGACGGGAAGGTGCTGGTCGCCGCGGCCTCCCTCGAACCGCTCGACCGGGCGCTCGAGACCGTCAGCGGCGTCTTCCTCCTCGTCGCCATCATCGCCGCCGTCGTGCTGTCGGTGATCGTGTCGTTCGTCGCCGGCTACGTGACCCGTCCGATCAACAGCATGATCGCCACCGCCGAGCGTGTCGGCACCGGCGCCCTCGACACGCGCATCCCCGTCGACGGCGTCGACGACGTCGCCCGCCTGGCCACGGCGGTCAACTCGATGCTCGACCGCCTCGAGTCGGCCTTCGCCGACCGGGCCGACTCGGAGCGCAGGCTGCGCCGCTTCGTCGCCGACGCGTCCCACGAGCTGCGCACCCCGCTCGCCGCCGTGCTCGGCTACGCCCAGCTCGTCCAGACGGGCATGGCCAGCACGCCGGAGCAGGTGGACCACGCCATCGAGCGGATCGCCAGCGAAGGCGAGCGCATGCGCCTGCTGGTCGAGGAGCTCCTGACGCTCGCCCGGCTCGACCACGGGCGAGGCCTCGAACGGATCCGTGTCGATCTCGTCGACATCGTGTCCGCCGCGGTCGACGACGCGGCGACGATCGACGACACCCGTCCGGTGACGCTCACGACCACACCGGGCGACCACACCGTCGACGCCGATGCCGCCGCCATCCGCCAGGCGGTCGACAACCTCCTCGCCAACACGCGGGTGCACACTCCGCCGGGCACGCGGGTAGCCGTCACGCTCACGGCCGGGGTGGACGACACCGGTGCCCGCACGGTGATCGTCCACGTGGACGACAGTGGGCCGGGCCTCGACGACGCCGACGTCGCCCACGTGTTCGACCGCTTCTACCGCTCCGAGCGGTCGCGTTCCCGCACCGCCGGCTCGGGTGGCTCGGGCCTCGGACTGTCGATCGTGCAGTCGATCGTCGTGGCCCACGGCGGACGCGTCGCCGCCGGCGCCTCGCCCTCGGGAGGCGCCCGGTTCACCGTCAGCCTCCCCGCCGCGTCGTCCTCCGATCATCCCGGCGACCGATCGACGGACCCCGACCACGATGGTTTCGCTCTCGACGCCCCATAGTGCGGCCGCGTACAGTCGCCACCATCGCTGCAGACACCAACTCTCCGAGCAACGCACCCACCACCGTCGCCGCCGACTCGTCGGCAACCACGGCCGCCATACCGGGCGCCCGTAGCCAGCGGCGCGGCCGGTCGATCTCGATGACCAAGGCCGAGCTCGACGAGTTCCTCGCCGCCGAGCGCACGTGCCGGGTCGCCACCATCTCACCAGCCGGTCCGCACAACACACCGCTGTGGTTCGCTTGGGACGGCAACTCCCTGTGGTTGACGTCGATCGTCAAGAGCCAGAGGTGGGCCGACCTGCAACGAGATCCGCGTGTCGCCGTCATCGTCGACGCCGGAACCGACTACGCCGAGCTTCGAGGAGTGGAGATCGCCGGTACGGTCACCGTGGTGGGTGACGCCCCCCGCCCGACCGACGCCGCCGAGCATCCCGAGCTCACCGAGCCCGAGCGTCTCTTCGCCGAGAAGTACACGGGCGGCACGTTCATCAACGACGGCCGGCACGGCTGGCTCCGGGTCACGCCCGGCAAGATCACCAGCTGGGACTTCCGCAAGTCCTTCGAGCCCGGTACCGGAGGCGCCTCGCGCCGAGGCTGAGATGACCGCCACGACCGACGTCTCGGGCCAGACGGACAGCGGCGACGCCGCCTGGAACGCGCGCGTCGACCTCGCCGCCCTGTTCCGCGCGTGCGCGCTCCACGACCTCCACGAGGGCATCGACAACCATTGCAGCGTGGCCGTGCCTGGTGTCGCCGACCGCTTCCTGCTCAATCCGTACGGCCCACACTGGAGTGAGCTGTGTGCCGGGGACCTGCTCGAGGTGACCCCCGACGGGACGGTCGTGGGTGACAGCGTCAGCAGCTACGAGACGACCGCCTTCTCGTTGCACGCCGCCGTGCACGCGGCACGGCCCGACGCCAATTGCGTCGTGCACACCCACATGCCGTACGCCACCGCCCTCGCCCTCACCGAGGGCGGGTTCGACACCCGCCTGTCGCAGAACGCGGCCAAGTTCCACGGAGGCCGGTACGCGTTCTACCGGGACTATGGCGCCCGCTTCCTCACGCCCGACGAGTGCGCACCGATCGTCGAGCTGGCGGCCAGCGGGGTTCGCGTGGTCCTGCTCGCCAACCACGGCGTGCTCGTCATCGGCGAGACCGTGGCCAGGGCGTGGTGGGACCTGTACTTCTTCGAGCGGGCCGCCATGGTGCAGGTGCTCGCCGCATCGACCGGGCAGCGGCTGACGCCCATGCCGGAGGCGGTCGCCATCCGGGCCGCCGAGCAGTTCGAAGAGGAGCGCGACGACGCCCCGATCACGTGGGCCGCCGTGCGTCGCCGTCTCGACCGCGAGCTGCCGGGCTACGCGCTCCCTGGGAACCGCTAGCCGGTGGCCGACCAGACCCAGTTCGCCGACGAGGCGATGGAGTTCGCGCCGCAGCTCTACTCGGCCGCGCTCCGGATGACCCGCAACGAGGCCGACGCCGCCGATCTCGTGCAGGAGACGTACCTGCGGGCCTACCGGGGGTTCGCCGGGTTCAAGGAGGGCACCAACCTCCGGGCCTGGCTCTACCGCATCCTGACCAACACTTACATCAACAGCTATCGGGCGAAGCAGCGGCGACCCCAGGAGACCGAGCTGGAGGACGTCGACGACCTCTACCTGTACCGCCGCGTCGGAACGATCGAAGCCGCCGTGGCCAACCGGACCGCCACGGCGTCCGCCGAGGACCAGCTGATCGACGCGATCGCCGACGACGACGTCAAGCAGGCGCTCGAGGACCTCCCCGAGGCGTTCCGCCTCCCCGTGCTGCTGGCCGACGTCGAGGGCTTCGCCTACAAGGAGATCGCCGAGATGCTCGACATCCCGATCGGTACCGTGATGTCGCGGCTCCATCGGGGAAGAAAGGCGATGCAAAAGTCGTTGTACGACTATGCCGAGGCCCACGGCTTCACAGGCGGCGCCCGTGACGCCGCGGCCAAACAGTGAGCGATGACGTGAACCAACCAGCATCCAGCGACGCCGAGAAGGCCCCAGGCGACTGCAGCGAGACGCTGCAGGAGCTGCAGCTGTTCCTCGACGGGGAGCTGCCCGAGGGGGAGCGAGCACACGTGCTCGCCCACATCGAGGCATGCCTCGAGTGCTACCAGGCGTTCGACTTCCATGCGGAGCTGAAGCAGATCATCGCCATCAAGTGCCGCAACGACCCGATGCCGGGCGACCTCATCGGCCGCATCCGCCAGTGCCTGGATGACGAACCCGCCGAGGGCGCCACGGAGTGACACCGGTCCCGCCGGAGCGGCGAACTTCTGCCGAGCGGCGTGGTTCGGTACGCTGACGGCCATGCTCGCAGCGGAGATCTGGTACTGGTGGATCGGTGTGATCCTCACGGGTGTCGGCGTCCTGTCCGTCATCGCCCTGATCGCCGGCTACTTGAAGAACGTCACGGCGCTCAAGTACCCGGGCCGCAAGCAAGAAGACGACTGACACGGTCGGCCGTCGTCGTGTGCACGATCGAGGAACGGCCACGCACGACCTGCTGAGCCGCTGCTCGTTCCCGCCGGCCGAGACGCCGGTCACGTGCGCATTCTCGGGCGGCGCCGACTCCACCGCGCTCGTCGCCCTCGCCGCTGCGGCCGGTTGCGTGGTCATGGCCGTGCACGTCGACCACGGGCTCCGGGCCTCCTCATCCGGCGAGGCCGCCGCAGCAGCAGCGATCGCCAACCGGCTCGCTGTGGAGTTCCGATGCGTCACCGTCGACATCGACGACGGTCCCAACCTCGAGGCCAGGGCCCGGGACGCCCGCCGGGCCGTCCTGCCCGCCGGCCACCTGACCGGCCACACCGCCGACGACCGCGCCGAGACGCTGCTGATCAACCTGATGCGGGGGACCGGCGGTGACGGCCTGACCGCCCTCGGCCCTCACCCCACCCGCCCGATCCTCGCCCTCCGCCGATCCGAGACCCGCCAGCTCTGCGCCGACCTCGGGATCGTGCCGGTGACCGACCCGTCCAACCTCGACCCTCGCTTCGTCCGCAACCGGGTGCGCTCGGACGTCCTGCCGCTCCTCGACGACATCGCCGGGCGCGACGTCGCCGAACTGCTCGTCCGCACCGCCGACGTGGTGGGTGCCGATCTCGCCCTGCTCGACCGCCTGGTCGACGCGACCGGGGTCGACCCCACCGACGCCAGGGCCCTCGCTGCCGCCGACCCGGCGCTGGCCCGGCGCGTGCTGCGCCGCTGGCTCACCGGCACCGGGTATCCACCCGACCGGGCGGCTGTCGATCGCGTGTACGAGGTGGCGATCGGCGCCGTGAAGGCATGTGAGCTGACGGGCGGGATCCGAGTGGAACGATCCTCGGGCCGTCTGAGCATCCGGCACCGACCCGGACTAGCCTCCTCGGACGGTGTTGACGACGTGTGACCGCTCCGCTGCAGCTTCCCACGGGGGGACCTTCTAGATGGCGACCCGGCTGCGCGGTCGTTGGGCGCTGGGTATCAAGCCGCGGCATTTCACCTGGATCCTCAAGGACAAGGTGGCGATCTGCGAACGCCCGGGAGGCTACGGCGACAACCATCGCCGCGTGCGCCGTCAAGAAGAGATCATCTGGATCCGCGAGAACGGGTTCGGGTGCGTGCTGTCGATCATCCAAGCACCGCACAACCTCCACAACTACGACGAGCTCGGCGTCACCGCACGGCACCGCCCGTTCAACGGCGAGGACCTCGACCCCTGGTTGAAGGCGTTCTACCGCGAGCTCAACGACCTCTTGAAGTCCGGCACCAAGGTGCTGGTGCACGGCGAGGAGGTCGGCGACCGCATCGTCGGCATCATGGGCGGCTACATCCGCTGGGCGGGGCTCGTCGACGACGACACCAAGGCGATCACCGTCACTGAGCGGCTCGCCGGGCGGCAGCTCGACCCGTTCGCCCGCAACGTCATCCTCAACGCCACCAAACTTCGCTGAGGATCGGCGAACCGGCGGTTGCTCCGCGCCGTCGAACAACTGCGTGAATCGGCAGCAAAATGCGTCCTACAGTGACCGCCTTATGACTTCTCACCCGGCGAACTGGTACCCCGATCCTCAAGGGCGCCACGAGCACCGCTACTACGACGGCAACGCGTGGACCGACCACGTGAGCGACAACGGCCAGCCGTCGATCGACCCGCTCAACGGAAGCGCTCCCTCCGGCGCGATGGACAAGGTCGACTCGTTCCTCACCGTCGGCGACGAAGGCAATCGCGTGAAGATCGCCCAGCAGCTGACGGCCGACGGCTATCGCGGCGCCGGTCTGCGAGGTGTCGTCGGCGGTGGAACGGGCTCGGTGTTCGACGAACCGGTGCTGGTCGTCAACCAGAAGGCCAAGCTCATCGAGCTCAACAACCAATACTCCGTGTTCGACCAGCAGGGCAACAAGATCGCCGCGGTCAACCAGGTGGGCCAGAGCACCGCCAAGAAGGTCCTCCGCATGGTCTCGAGCCTCGACCAGTTCATGACGCACAAGCTGCAGGTGACCGACGCGTCGGGGCAGGTGCTCATGCAGCTCACCCGGCCCCGCAAGGTCTTCAAGTCCACCGTCGTGGTCTCCGACGCCAACGATCGGGAGATCGGGCGCATCGTGCAGGAGAAGATGATCGGCAAGATCAACTTCTCGCTGGAGTCCAACGGCCAGCGCCTCGGCGGCATCTTCGGCGAGAACTGGCGGGCGTGGAACTTCCGCATCGAAGACGCCTCCGGCACCGAGGTGGCCCGCATCACCAAGACGTTCGAGGGCGTCCTGAAGACCGCCTTCACCACGGCCGACAACTACGTCGTGCAGAAGCACTCGCAGCAGCCCGAACCGCTCAACACGCTGATCGTGGCCTCCGCCCTCTCCGTCGACACCGCCCTCAAGCAAGACGCCCGCGGTTTCGGCTGACCGCCTTCGTCCTCGGCGGCATCGCTTCGCTCGCCGCCTGCGGCGAGTTTGGCTGAGCTCGCTTCGCTCGCACGAAGAGTTGAAAGAGGCGGCGGCGCAGCAAGCTGCGCTGATCGCCGCATCGAAGGGGGAATCCCCCTTCGAGCATCCCCCTTCGGCACCCGCGCGTTGATCGTCTCGCGACCGATTCCATCCGCGCGTTGATCGTGCGGCGACGGAAAGTAGCGGGGTGAACGGGGCGAAATGGGTACGGTCTGAGGAATGTCCGGCAAGCGGGTGCTCGTCAGCGGGATGGGCGGCGACCTCGGCTCGCGCGTGGCGGAGGTGCTCGAGGCCGAACCGTGGGTCGACGAGCTGCTCGGCATCGACACCGACCCGCCCCGACGCCGACTCGACCGGGCCCAGATCCACCTCGCCTCGCCTCGCGACCACGACCGCGTCGTGTCGCTGATCAGCGCCTTCAACCCGCACGTCGCCGTCCATCTGTCGGTCTGGGAGCCGTTCAGCCGTGTCGCGCCGCGCACGGCCCGTGAGCTCACCGACCAGGCGGGCATCTCGATGCTCGGAGCGGTCGCCGAATGCCGGGCGCTCGAGTCGATCGTCGTCCGCAGCGGCATCGAGGTGTACGGCCGGGCCCGCGGTAGCGCCACCCGCCCCGACGAGTCGGCGCCGATCGACCCGACGTGCGAGTTCGGTCACACGCTGGCCCGGGTCGAGGAGACCGCCCGTGACATCGGGCGTCGCATCGGCGTGCCGGTCGCCCTGGTGCGGCTCGGGAACGTGCTCGGCCCCCATGTGCCGAGCCCGCTGGGTCGCCTCCTGCGCATGCCCGCGGTGCCGTTCAGCCTGCTGGCCGACCCGCCGTTCTCCGTCGTCGAGGACGTCGAGAGCGCCCGGGCGTTCGTCGCCGCGGCCCGCCGCCAGCTCGACGGGGCCGTGAACGTGACGGCCAACGGCGCCATCACGGCGCTCCAGGCCCTCCGCCGGGGCGGCCGCTTCCCCGTCCCCCTCGTCGGACCCGAGTGGAGCATCGCCAAGAGGGCGAGCGAGCTGCTCGGCGCGCCGATCCCCGATCACGTGCTCGAGATCCTCCACCGGGGCCGGCTGGCCAACAACGGGCGGATGCGGGAACTGCTCGGCTTCTCCTCGGAACGCACCACGGTCGAGGTGATCGACGACCTCTACCACTGGCCGTCGGTCATCCGCATCCCCGCCCGGAAGCGGGTGGCGTGATGGCGCAGGTGATCTCGCTGCCGGTGCAGAAGGTGGCGTCGGCCGCGGCCAGCGCGACGGCGGTCACCACGTGGGACGTGGACGACTGGGGACGCGACGCCACCCTGGCGCGGATCGCCGGAGGTCTGCTGCGCCTGCGCTGGAACGTCGCCGTCGGCGGCCAGGAGCGCCTCCCGGCCGAGGGCCCGGGGCTCGTCGTGGTCAACGCCCGCCACTTCATGCTCACGCCGTGGATCGCCGCCCTGGCGCTCGGACACGAGGTCGGCCGGCCCGTGCGCTTCGTCGGCCGGCCCGACACCGCCCCCGTCGGAGCCCTGGCCCGACGTCTCGGCGGACTCCTCGACCGCCCCGACGAGGTGGCTTCCGCTCTCCGCGACGGCCAGCTTCTGGTGGTGGGCGCTGCGGGTGTCTTCGATCCGGGCAAGGTCGGTGAGATCGACCACCGGGTGATCGGCGCCGCCGTGCGCACGTCCACCCCCGTGTTCCCTGCGGCCGTGTCGGTCTCGCCCATCGGGCGCAGCGCCCGCATCGAGGTGGCCGACGCCGTCAGACCACCTCGACGCCGACGCGGCCCGTTCGCCGAGCTCGAGCTGGCCGACCGCCTCGAGGCCGCCCTCGGTGAGCTGCTCGACTCGTCAGCGGCGCCTCGCACGGGAACGCCGCTGGATTGGATTCCCCTCGGCCTGAGCGGGGGCCGCTGATGCCCACCACCGACTGGCGGGAGGCGTCATGGCGTTCGTGAGAACCGAGGACGGATGCCGCATCCACTACGAGGTGACCGGGCGCCGCTCGGCGCCTCCGGTGCTGATGATCCAGGGCCTCGGCATGGACAAGCACGGGTGGGACCTGCAGCGGCTGGCGCTCTCGAGGCGCTACTGCGTCATCGCTCTCGACAACCGCGGCGCCGGCCGCAGCGACAAGCCCCACGGTGAGTACCGCCTCGAGCAGATGGCGAGCGATGCCATCGCCGTGCTCGACGACGTCGGTGTCGAGCAGGCCCACGTCGTCGGCGCCTCGATGGGCGGTGCGATCACGCAGGTGCTCGCCGTGCTCCACCCGCACCGGATCCGGTCGCTCACCCTGGCCTGCACGGCATGTCGCAATCAGCCGTGGCGCACCGAACTGCTCGGCGACTGGGCCGATCAGGCGCAACGGGAGGGTCTCGGCCGCATGGCCGGTCAGGCCGCCCGCTGGATGATCGGGCCGCGCTCGTTCCGGCGGGTCGTCCCGCTGCTCGGTTGGCTCGGGCCCCTCGGTCTCGGCCGGCCGAGCCACGCCTTCGCCGCGCAGGTCGCGGCGATCAACGCGGCCGACGACTCGCTCGTCGAGCACCTCGGGAAGATCACGGCGCCGACGCTGGTCATCGTCGGCAACCAGGACATCCTCACGCCGCGCGGTGACAGCGAGGAGCTGGTGGAGCGCATTCCCACCGCCGAACTCGTCGTCATCAGCGGCGCCGCGCACGGGCTGATGATCGAGCACGCGTCCACCTTCAACCGCGTGCTGGGCGACTTCTTGTCGCGCGCCGAGACGGCCTACCGGTCCACGCTCGTCGACGCCGAGCCCGCTGCCGCTGCCGCGGGCTGACGACCGGAGCCGTCGGCGTCAGGACGTGGCGCCGGTGGTGTCGACCGGCACCGAGCCCGTGCGATCGCCGCAGTCGGTGACCGCCACGATCGCCTGCTCGCGCAGGTCGTACACGGACCGGAAGTCGCCCTCGTGCTTGTCGAGGAACTCGGTGAAGCTGGCGACGCCGGGATCGCAGGACCGGTCGATCGCCCTGGCGTAGGGCAGTTCCCAGCCGTTGTCGAGGTGGGCGTAGCCGCCCTGCAGGTCGACGATCGCCGGGAGTTGGAAGCGGTTGGGTTCCAACGGATCGATCGGGACCAGGGCGAACCAGACGATGGTGTCACCGAGGGCCTGGACGAGGACCGCGCACCCGTACTCGACGAGCTGCTCGCACTCGACGACGCCCGGGGTGCCGGGGAAGACCTCGACCAGTCGGGGTTCACCGTCGACGAGGATGTTGAGCCCGAGGCGACCGCTCACTCTCCCGTGCTCGGTCATTGCGAAGTTCTCCTGCTGGAACGCCGTGACGAGCGAGACGGTGTCGATGCGGCGGGTCTCGACGCCTTCCTGACCGTCCAGTCCGGAGAATCCCGACTGCCCGGACTGCAGGAGCACCGCGCCCAGGGCGAGGACCCCGACGGCGACGACGGCCGCGAGGAACCGCCACGAGAGAAGCTGCCGCATCGCTGTTCGAGCGTACTGGCCGCACCCCGGCCGGCGGGGGCAGGCCCGCCGGCCGACGTCGCGACCGGCGACCCGCGGATCGCTCGGAGCTCAGGCGAGCTCTGTGACGGCGCGGTGAGCGGCGCGCTCGGCGGCCGCGGCGATGTCGGCGAGGACCTCGTCGGTGTGCCCGAGGCCGACGAACACCGCCTCGTAGGCACCGGGCGCCAGCGCCACCCCTTCGGCCAGCATCGCCCGGAAGAACGCGCCGTACGCCGCCTCGTCGGTGCGCTTGGCGCTCTCGAAGTCGACCGGGTCGGGCCCGTCGCCGCACACGATGCCGACGAGCGTGCCGACGACCGGGAAGCGGGCCGGAAAGCCGGCCGCCGCGCAGGCGTCCCGCAGCAGCGCGGCGAGACGGTGCGAGCGGGCCAACAGTTCCATGTAGACGTCGGGGGTGAGCTCGCCCAGCGCGGCGAGTCCGGCGGCGGTGGCGATCGGGTTGCCGGCCAACGTGCCGGCGTGGAAGACGGGTCCGAGCGGCGACAGCGTCTGCATCACCTCTCGCCGTCCACCGACGGCGCCGATCGGCAGCCCGCCGCCGATCACCTTGCCGAACGTCGTGAGGTCCGGGGTGACGTCGTACTTGGCCTGCGCCCCGCCGGTGTCGACGCGGAACCCGGTGATCACCTCGTCGAAGACGAGCAGCGCACCGACGCGGTCGCACTCGGCCCGCAGCCCGTCGAGGAACCCGGCCGCCGGGGCGACGACGCCCATGTTGGCAGCGATGGGCTCGACGATGACTGCCGCGACCGACTCGTCGAGCGTGGGCACCTGGTTGTACGGCACGACCATCGTCTCGGCGACGGCGCCCGACGGGACCCCGGCGGTGCCCGGAAGGCCGAGCGTCGCCACGCCGCTGCCGCCCGCGGCGAGCAGGGCGTCGGTGGCACCGTGGAAGTTGCCGTGGAAGATCACCACGCGGTCCCGACCGGTGAAGCCGCGGGCGAGCCGCACCGCCGTGCTCGTGGCCTCGGTGCCCGAGTTCATCAGCCGCACCTGCTCGCAGCTGGACACCCGTTCCGAGATCGTCGTCGCCAGCTTCATCTCGCGCGGCGTCGGAGCGCCGTACGAGGTGCCGTCGACCGCCGCCGCTGTGATCGCCGCCGTGATGGCCGGGTGGGCATGCCCGAGGATGACGGCGCCGTAGCTCTGGACGAGGTCGATGTACCGGCGGCCCTCGACGTCCCACACGTAGGGGCCTTCGGCCCGGGCGACGACGTACGGTTCGCCGCCGACGGCCCGGAAGGCACGGATCGACGAGTTCACCCCACCGGGAATCACGTCGGTGGAGCGCCGGAACAGCTCGGTGTTCGACGGCACGCCCCGGCCGGTGCACACCACGGGGTCGCAACCGGCGGCAGGGCACGCCACCGGGTCGCAGAACGAGATGCTGCTCACGCCGACCGGGCCAGTTCACCGAACCAGCGGGCGAAGTAGGTGAGGATGATGTCGGCCCCGGCGCGCTTCACGGCCGTCAGCTGCTCGAGCGTCACGGTGTCGTGATCGATCCAGCCGTTGGCCGCCGCCGCCTTGATCATCGCATACTCCCCGCTCACGTGATAGGCGGCCAGCGGCACGTTGACCCGGGCCCGCGTGGCGTGGATCAGGTCGAGGTAGGTCACGGCCGGCTTGATCATCACGATGTCGGCGCCTTCGGCGAGGTCGGCCTCGATCTCGGCGAGGGCCTCACGGCCGTTGCGGAAGTCCTGCTGGTAGCCCTTGCGGTCGCCGCCTCCAGCGATCGTCACGTCCACGGCGTCGCGGAACGGGCCGTAGAGGCCGCTCGCGTACTTGGCTGCGTAGGCCATGATCGCCACGTCGGTGAATCCGGCGTCGTCGAGCTGACCTCTGATGTGGGCCACCTGGCCGTCCATCATCCCGCTCGGCGCCACGATCTGGGCGCCGGCGTCGGCCTGGGCCACGGCGGCCTTGCCGTAAATCTCGAGCGTGGCGTCGTTGTCGACGGTGCCCGACTCGTCGAGCACACCGCAGTGCCCGTGGTCGGTGTACTCGTCCACGCACAGGTCGGCCATCACCACGACGTCGTCGCCGACGTCGGAGCGCAGGTCGGTGAGCGCCAGCTGCACGATCCCCTTGGGATCGAACGCGCCGCTTCCCACGGCGTCCTTGTGGGCGGGGACGCCGAAGAGGATCACGCTGCGCACGCCGAGCTCGGCCAGCTCGGCGACCTCGGCACGGAGGCTGTCGCGGGTGTGCTGCACCACGCCGGGCAGCGACTCGATCGGGAGCGGGTCGCTGATGCCCTCGCGCACGAAGAGCGGGGCGACGAGATCGGCGGGGCGCACCGACGTCTCGGCGACGAGGTCCCGCAGGGCAGGCGTGCGGCGCAGCCGCCGCAGCCGGGTGATCGGATAGCTCATCGCCAGCCAGGCTACGGACTCCGCGCCGACCTGACGGGACGTGCCTGGGCACTCTCCAGCGGAAAGGGCGTACGAGGCGCAGGGCCGTCCGCTGGTCGCCGTCCCAACCGGAGGGTAAATACCACGCTTCGGTGGGGTATGTACCCTCCCGTCCGCACCTGAGGTGTCCCCACGTCACCCACCGCCTCACCGACAACGAGATGCCCTCTCCGCAGACCCCCTGGCACATCCCGTCAGACTCGCGGGAGAGTGCGGGGCCCTATCCAGCGGCGAGGGCGGCGACGACGTCGTCGGTGTGGGGCGACGCGGCGATCGCGTCGACGGCGAGGCCGAGGCGCTCGGCGGCGGCTGCCGTCGACGGGCCGATCACCACGATGCGCCGTTCGCCGCCTGCGATCGGCAGCGCGGCCAGCGATTCGGCCGCCGACCCGCTGGCGAGGAGGACGGCGTCGGAGGCGGCGAGCGCCTCGATCTCGTCGGAGGCGGGTGTGCGAAGCGTCGTGCGGTACGCGTCGACCACCTCCACCGTCACGCCCCTGGACCGCAATCCGTCGGCGAGCGTCGGGGCGGCTCGGTCGGCGAGCGCGAGGAGCGCCGGCCCGCGCTCATCGGCCGGCCAGGCTGCGAGCAACCCCTCGGCCCGCTCGACCTCCGGCACCAGATCGACCGGACGACCGGCGACGTCCGCCAACACCTGAGCGGTCCGGGCGCCGACGGCGGCCAGGCGAAGGCGGCCGTGCTGGAGCGCGGCCGCCCCGACGGCCCGCGCGCCGTTGGTCGAGGTGACGACGAGCCACCGGAACTCGCCGAGCCGGCCGAGCGCGCCCCGGAGGGCGGCGCCGTCGTCGGCGGGAGGGCCGATGGCGATCAGCGGGACGTGGATGACGTCGTGGCCGAGGGCGACGAGTCGGTCGAACACGGCGCCCCGCTCCGCGCTGGTCACGGCGATCCTCATCGCCGTCGCCCGATCACCCCGACCAGCCGACCGCCTGCCGGGCGCGGTCGGCCGCCGTCCGGGCGAGCTCGAGGTCGTCGTCGACGACGCCGCTCATGGTGAGGGTCTCGCGGAACACCACCGGCGTCTCGCCGGGGGTGATGATGTCGGTGGCGGCGAGGAAGACGTGCAGGCCAACGTCGGTCACGTGGGCCGCCACCGGCAACGAGCACCCGGATCCGAGCTCGGCGAGGTAGGCCCGCTCGACCTCGACGGCGTGCCGGGTCGTCACGTCGTCCACCACGCCGAGGGCGGCGAGCGCGGCATCGTCGTCGGCCCGGCATTCGACGGCCACGCAGCCCTGGCCGA
Organism: Desertimonas flava; assembly: GCF_003426815.1. Classification (GTDB taxonomy): domain Bacteria; phylum Actinomycetota; class Acidimicrobiia; order Acidimicrobiales; family Ilumatobacteraceae; genus Desertimonas; species Desertimonas flava. The sequence goes on along the minus strand of NZ_QKYK01000018.1, from coordinate 21,622 downwards.
CGGCCGGCACGAACCGATCGATCGGCAGCCGCTCGGCGATCCGGTCGGTCATGCCGAGCACTTCGAGGGCGGCGACGGCCATGACGATGGCCCCACCGTCGGGGATCTGCTCGAGCCGGCGGGCGATGTTGCCGCGCAGCTCGACGAAGCCGAGGTCCGGGCGTGCCGACGCCAATTGGGCGCGCCGGCGAACGGAACCTGTGGCGACGGTCGCGCCCGCCGGCAGCTCGTCGAAGCGGTTGCCGATGAGCGCGTCGGACGGATCGCGGCGCGCGCAGAACGCGCCGACGGTCAGGGCGTCGGGCGTCGTCGTGGGCAGGTCCTTGGCCGAGTGCACCGCAGCATCGGCTCGTCCCTCGAGCACGGCGAGCTGGATCTCCTTGGTGAACACACCCTGCCCGCCGATCGTGTGCAGCGGGACGGTCGAGCGCCGGTCACCGGTCGTCTCGACGATGACCAGCTCGACCGGCCGGCCGGTGGCCGCAGTGATCGCGTCGGCGACAGCCGCGGCTTGGGTGGACGCCTGCGGGCTGCCTCGGGTGGCCAGCCGCAGCGGTGCGCCGCTCACTCCAGTTCGAACAGGTCGCTGACGGCTGCCGCGTTGCGTTGGCCCTGCGGGGTACCGGCGTCGTTGCGGAGTCGCACCGACGGCGAGTGCAGCAGCTTGGCGACGATGGCCTTGGTGAGCGCGTCGACCGCAGCCCGGCCGGCCTCGTCGAGGTCGCCGAGACGATTGGCGTAGCGCCGCAACTCGGCTTCGCGGATCTGCTCGGCCCGCTCGTGAAGCCGAGCGACGAGCGGGGCGGCGAGCCGCGCCGTGGACTCGACGAGGAACTGCTCGAGCTCGTCGGCCACGATCCCACGCACACGGTCGGCGTCGGCTGCCCGTGTCTGGAGGCCCCGCTGCGCCCAGTCCCGCAGATCGTCGAGATCGAGGAGGGTGACGCCATCGAGCGTCGACACCGCGTGGTCGACGTTGCGGGGCACGGCGATGTCGACGACGAGCAACGGTCGTGCGGGCGCGTCCGTCCGCCGGGCGAGAAGCTCGGGGGTGACGATGGTGTCGCCGGAGGCGCACGTGACGGCGACGTCGGCCGACGCGAAGGCATCGTCCAGCCCGTCGAAGCCGATCAGGGTCCCCCCGACACGCTCGGCGAGGGCGGCCCCGCGCGACGGTGTGCGGTTGGCGACGACGATGCTGCCGGCACCGGCGTGGTGCAGGGCGGTGGCGACGCCGCGTCCCATCTCTCCGGCGCCGACGACGAGCACGCGTCGACCGTCGAGCGACCCCAAGCGCTCGGTGGCCATCTCGACGGCGGCATGGCTGATCGACGCCGTGCCGCGTCCGATCGCCGTCTCGGTCCGCGCCCGCTTGCCCACCCGCAGGGCCCGGCGGAACAGCAGGTCGAGCGTCGACCGCACCCCCCCGTTGCCCTGGGCGACCTTCCAGGCCGATCGAACCTGCCCGAGGATCTCGCTCTCGCCGATGACCGCCGAGTCGAGGCCGGCTGCAACCTCGAACAGGTGAGTCGCCGCACCGTCCTCGTGCTGGGTGAACAGGTAGGGGCTGAGATCGTCGACCGCCAGCGAGCCGATGTCGGCGAGGAACTCGGTGGCATCGGCGTAGGCGCCATGAAAGCGCTCGGCGACGAGATAGATCTCTGTCCGGCCGCACGTGGACAGCAGCGCCACCTCGCGGATGTTGTCGCGCTGGACCAGTCCGGTGACGGCCTTGGCCTGCTCGTCGGGCGCGATGGCCAACCGCTCGAGCACGGCGAGGGGCGCACTCCGATGATTGACGCCAACGACGATGATGGACATGCGGCGACTAGCCTACAAGCGGGGGTGCTGGTGGCTCATAGCCCGGAGCCCGGCGCGGCGGCTGCGAACGCCGGACGACCCGGTCACGAGGCGGTTCCGCTGCGCCGGGCGTGATGGGATGCGGGCGGCTCGGCGCGCCGCTGCTCGTAGTAGCTGAGGATCTGCAGCTCGACGGCGAGGTCGACCTTGCGCACCGTCACGGTGGGCGGGACGTTGAGCAGCACGGGCGCGAAGTTCAAGATGCTCGTCACCCCGGCCGCCACCAGCTTGTCGGCGGCATCCTGTGCCGAGATCGCCGACGTGGCGACCACGCCGATCGACACCGCCCCCGACGCCACGATGTCGCCGAGCTCGTCGACGCTGCGCACCTCGATGTCGCCGAGCATCGTGCCCACCTTGGCCGGATCGATGTCGACGATGCCGGCGACGGGGTAGCCGCGGGACCGGAAGCCGCCGTAGCCGGCCAACGCCTGGCCGAGATTGCCCGCGCCGACGATGACGACGGGCCAGTCGTGGTCGAGGCCCAGTTCACGCCGTACCTGGTAGATGAGGTACTCGACCTCATAGCCGACGCCGCGCACTCCGTAGGTGCCGAGATAGCTGAGGTCCTTGCGCACCTTGGCGGCGTTGACGCCGGCCATGTCGGCCAGCTCGTCGGACGACACGTTGGAGATGCCCGCGTCGAGCGTCTCGGTCAGTAACCGCAGATACTCGGGTAGCCGGGCGACGGTCGCTTCGGGGATCCGGCGTCCGCTCGACATAGCCATCAGAGCCTCACGCTATTCCGCTCGTGCATGCGTTCACAAGCCGGCCCATCGTTCGTCCTCGCCCTCAGGGCGCCGCTCATCGCCGGGCGGTGGCCGGACCCGGTCGGTCCCCGTTCCACGATCCGACTCCGTCGGGGGTGCTCGAGGGGGATTCCCCCTCGATGCGGCGATCAGCGCAGCTTGCTGCGCCGCCGCCTCTTTCAACTCTTCGTGCGAGCGAAGCGAGCTCGATCAAACTCGCCGCAGGCGGCGAGCGAAGCGATGCCGCCGAGGACGAAACTACACCAGGGATGATCGCAGGAGTTTGCCGTTGGCGTTGCGGGGGAGCTCGTCGACCACGAGGATCTTCGAGGGCACCTTGTAGCGGGCCAGGTGGTCGCCCACGTAGTCGATGAGCGCCTCCTCGTCGAGCTCGGCGCCCTCCGCGAGCACGACGAAGGCCTTGACCGCCTCGCCGGTGTGCGGGTGCGGGATCCCGACCACGCCGACGTCGACGACGCCCGGGGCCTCGGCCAGGACCTCTTCGACCTCGGCCGGGAACACGTTGAATCCCGAGACGATGACGAGGTCCTTCGCCCGATCGACGAGGTACACGTATCCGTCGTCGTCGCAGTAGCCGATGTCGCCGGTGCGCAGCCAGCCGTCATCGGTGAGCACCCTCGCCGTCGCCTCGGGATCGTCGAGGTAACCGGCGAAGACGTTCGGACCGCGCAGCCAGATCTCACCGGCGTCGCCGACCAGGGCGTCGTGGCCCTCGTCGTCGACGATGCGCATCTCGATCCCGGCGAGCACGACACCCACCGACCCGGGGCGGGAGGCGATCCCGCTCGACGACGTCACCACCGGGGAGGCCTCGGTGAGCCCGTAGCCCTCGCCGATGTCGACGCCGAATCGCTCACGCATCCGCTCGATCGCCGAGACGGCGAGCTTGGCCGCCCCCGACGACGCCAGCCGGACACCGGCGAAGGCATCCGCCGGTGCATCGTCGAGGTGGCTGAACGCCAGCCACATCGCCGGCGCGCCCGGAACGACGGTGACCCCTCGCGCCCGGATCGACTCGAGCGCGGTGACGGGATCGAACCGCTGGACGAGGAGCACGGTCGCCCCCATGTACAGGCCCATCCCGAGGACGACGTTGAGCCCGAAGATGTGGAACAGCGGGACCACCCCGTACACGACGTCGTGGGCGCCGACGCGGTCGACCGTCGTGGCGATCTGTTCGAGGTTGGACAGCAGGTTGCGGTGTGTGAGCATCGCCGCGCGGGGCGAGCCGGCGGTTCCGCTGGTGAACATCAGCACCGCGAGGTGGTCGTCGGCGACGTCCACCATGGGGACCGGTGAGGTGTCCAGCATGTCGGCGGCGACGACGGCGTCGGCCAGTCCCGCCCCGTCGACGGAGATGACGGTCTCGAGCGCCGGGAGCGACGCGCGGTCGACACCCGCCCACGATGCCGCCGCCGACCGGTCGACGATGGCCATCTTCGCCCCGACGACGCGTAGCTGCCGTTGCAGCTCGTTCGCCGGACTGGTGGGGTTGAGCGGTACGGCGACGGCGCCGATGCCGAGGATGCCGAGGTAGGAGGCGACGAAGGGCCGACCGTTGGCGCACACCAGCGCCACCCGGTCGCCCTGCTGCACGCCGAGGCGGCTCAGCCCGCCTCTCGCCCGTCCGGCCAGTTCGACCAGTTCGCGATACGTGGTGGACTGATTCCGGCTGATGATCGCAACGTCATCCGGTTGGTGACCGTCGATGATCGACGCCAGGTTCACCGAACACCGCCCGCGTGCGGCCGCCGTGGATCGAGACCCGATTCGAGATGACCCCTCCGCATCGGCGGGTCACTGTACACGCGGTCCGTTTCGGCTCGGGACGGGCAACCCCGCCCGCCGGGCCCTACATCGTCATCAACGAGATGATGCCGGCAACCAGGATCACCGCGAGGAGCAGGACGATGGTGAGCGAGGTCGCGGGACGCACGGTGTCGACGTTATCTGGGGACTCGCGTCACGGCCGGCGCAGCTCGACCGGACTGGTCACACCACCGAGGGCGGCGCCCGTCTCCTGCTCGTCGAGGCCCGCGACGATGACCGGGTCACCTTGGGCCAGCGACAGCTCGGCCGCCGCCGACCGCTGGTCGAGGGCGAGGGCCAACATGCCATGGCTGTCGAGGACGAGACCGAGCATCCCCGACGGCAGCTCGGCGAACGCCGTCGCCAGCCGGGCCGCTCGCTGCTGATCGCCGATGCGGACCGCCACCGTGTCGGGCCGCGGGCCCGCGATGCCCTCGTCCAGTTCGTCCGGGCCGATGTTGAGCTGGCAGTTGCCGAAGCGATCGACCCAGAGCACTTCGGCGTGGATGCCGTCGCTCTCCATGCGCGGGAGGGGGACCATGCCCGGCATCAGCAAGGTCGGATCGACCGCCGGCCCCAGCTCGGCGAGGTCGACACCGTTGCAGAGATGGGCGGCCGCGGGGGCGAACACGTCCCGGCCGGCAAAGGTGGCGCCCGGCGCCTCGAGCTGGTACTCCAGGTTCGTCAGCTCGACCGCCCGGGTCGCCCCGCCGGTGATCGCCACCGCCGGCGCCAGCAGGCCGTTGTCCGGACCGACGAGCACGCCGGCACCGTCGGCCACCTCGACCGCGACGGCGCGCCGCGCCGTGCCGACCCCGGGGTCGACGACGGCGACGACGATCCCCTCGGGGACGTACGGGATGGCCCGGGCGAGCGCCAGCGAACCGGCGCGGACGTCGTAGGGCCGGATGCCGTGGGTCAGGTCGAGCAGGGTGGCGTGCGGCGCGAGGTCACGGATCACCGACTTGACGACCCCGACGAACTCGTCGGCGACGCCGTAGTCGGTGAGCAGCGACACGGTCTCGTAGCGACGTCCCATCGCCCGCAGGCTACGGCGGCCGCCGCTCGTCGGGCTGCCGCAGCGAACCCGGCCGTCCAGGGATCGACCCATGGACGCGACGAGGGCTGATGCCAACCCCCCGATGGCACCAGCCCCGTCGGCGCTGCCCGCTGTCATGAATGACGGCCGGCGCGTCTCAACGGATGGAGATCCTACGTCGGAAAAGGTCGTGCGAAAAGTGTCACGTTCGAAAAACAGTGACGTAATTCATAAACCAAGGCCGACCTGTTCCCGGAGCGGCCGTCCGGGCCGGCGCGTGGAAACCGACATCCCCGATGTGCTCCGGCCCGGACACCCTCCCAGAGCGTCACGGGAACCGAGAAACGGAAAAGACTTCTCAGTGCCGACGACCGCAGGAATTCGTGGGCGACCGGCGGGGCGCGAGAATCCGGGCCCATGAACCGCGAACTCGTCATCGTCGGCGGCGGCAACATGGGCGCCGCGCTGCTCGGCGGGCTGCTCGCCTCGGGCACCGTCGAGCCGGAGGCCGTCGGCGTCGTCGAGACGTTGCCGGCCCGGCGCGAGGAACTCGCCGCGATGTTCCCCGGCGTCGCCGTGACGTCCGAGATCGAAGGGGCCGAGGCCGCCCTGCTCGCCGTCAAACCCGGCGACGTCGCCGGTGCCGCCACCGCGGCCGTCGGGGCCGGCGCCCGGCGATTGCTGTCGATCGCCGCCGGCGTCACGACGGCGTCGATCGAAGCGGCGGCGGCGACGGCGACCGACGAGCCGGTCGCCGTCGTGCGGGCGATGCCGAACACCCCGGCCCTCGTCGGCGAGGGAGCGTCGGCCATCGCCGGGGGCGCCGCCGCCGGTGACGACGACCTCGCGTGGGCGGCGTCGATACTCGGGTCGGTCGGCCTTGTCGTGCAGGTGACCGAGGACCAGCTCGACGCCGTCACGGCGCTCAGCGGGTCGGGCCCGGCGTACCTCTTCTACGTGGCCGAGGCGCTGATCGACGCCGGCACGCGTGCCGGCCTCTCCCCCGACCTGGCCGCTGCGCTGACGTCCCAACTCCTCGTCGGCTCGGCGAAGCTGCTCGCCGAGCGCGGCGATCCCGGAGCGCTGCGCGTGGCCGTCACGTCACCCGGCGGCACCACGGCGGCCGGTCTGGCCGTGCTCGATGAGCGGGGCGTCGCCGACGCGTTCGTGGCGGCGGTGGCCGCCGCCGCCGAGCGCAGCCGCCAGCTCGCTCAGCAGTGACCGATGGCCAGTGACCGGTCGGCCGGCGCCGATCGGTCGGCGGCGTTCAGCCGCTGAATCGGGAGGCGAAGCCGATCCGCAGCAAGCCCTTGAAGCACTGCTCCACGGTGGCGTAGAGGGTGCCGATGGCCCGGTCGAGCTCGGATTCGTCGAGCACCGCCAAGGGCAGTTCGCCCCGCAGGAACACGGCGTCCTCGAGGCCGATGGAGAAGTGCGCGCCGACGAGGCGGTCGTTGCGTCGCAGGAGATGCTCGTACAGCGCCTCGGCGTTCTCTTCCGGCGCCGGCATCACGTAGGTCTCGTACCGCAACGTCCGCTGTCCGAGCGTGATCCAGACGGTGGTGAAGTCCTTCTCCTCGCCGGCCATCCGCACGTACCACCGCCCCTCCTCGCCGCCGTGGTCGGTCGCCTTGTCGACGGCCAGCACGACGGGTGTGGACTCGGCGAACGACGCCAGCCAGCCGTCGATGCGCACGGCGAGATCGGCCACGGCGTCGTCGTCGAAGAGGTCGCTCACGGCGACGACCGTACCCGCACCGGCGCGGCGGCAGCCCGCCTCAGCGGCAGGCCGTGACGAGTGGCAGGCGGGCGTCGACGAGGTCGGCGTAGAGCCGGCGGAGCCGGGCCGCGGTGAGGCTCCAGGTGAACCGCGCCGCCTTGGCGGTGGCAGCCGTGCCGAGCGCGCCACGACGTTCGTGATCGTCGAGAAGATCATCGATCGCGGCGGCGAAGCGCTCGGGATCCCGTCCTTCGACGAGCACCCCGGTGACGTCGTGGTCGACCACGTTGAGCAGACCGCCCACGGCGCTGGCGACGACCGGCACCCCGCTCGCTGCGGCCTCGAGGGCGACGAGGCCGAAGCTCTCGCTGCGGCTCGGCACCACGACCACGTCGGCCGCTCGGTAGTAGCTCGACAGCAGGTGGTGAGGCTGCGGATCGACGAACCGGACGCGATCGGTGAGCCCGAGCTCGGCGACCAGCCGGCGGGCCCGCGCTGCCTCGGCGTCACCGTCGACGCCGCTGGCCCCGCCCACCAGCACGAGCACGGCGTCGTCGTGGCGCAGGGCGGCGAAGGCGCCGATGGCCACGTCGGGGCCCTTCAACGGCTGGATGCGCCCGACGAAGACGATGACCGGCCGGTCGACCGGTAGGCCGGCGGCGCGGCGCGCACCGGCGACGTCGCCGGGTGCGAAGAACGCGTGCTCGACCGCCGGCGGCACGATCTCGACCGCTCCGTTGACCCGCCCGTCGGCGTCGCCGTACAGGCGGCGGAACTGGCGCTCCTCCTCCGGGCAACTCACACAGACTGCGTCACTGCAGGCGATGATGTCGGCCTCGGCCCGATCACGCCACTCCGGCTCGAGGTCGCCGCCCTCGGCCTTCACTCGCGCCAGCGTGTGGAATGTGGAGACCAGCGGCACGTCGAGGTCGTGCTTGAGCCGATGACCCACCACCCCGCTCAGCCAGTAGTTGCCGTGGACGATGTCGATCCCGCCGGTCGCATCGATGTGGTCGCGCACACCGGCCGTGAACTCGTCGATGTAGTCGGGCAGGGCCTCCTTGGCCAGGTCGTACGGGCCGGCGTGGATGTGCACGACGCGATGACCCGGCTCGACGAGGACCTCTCGGCGGAGTCCGGGACGATCGGCGCGGGTGTATGTGGTGCACGCCACCCCCGCCTGGGCGAGGGCCGAGGCGACCTCGCGCACGTACACGTTCATGCCCCCGCTGTCACCCGACCCCGGCTGGATCAGCGGCGAGGTGTGGAACGAGATGACGGCCGCGCGAGTCACGAGACGTCAAATCCTACCGATCCTGTCGAGAATGTGCGGATGGCCGGTCACGTGGCCGGTCAGCGGTGGGCGACGAAGCTCTCGTAGACGTTGAGCAGCGCCTGCTTCTGCTCGGGCGTCAGCACCGGGTCCCGGCCGATCGCCTCGGGCACGCTCGGCGCCTCGGACGCCGAGTCGTCGCTCAGCAGACCGGCCCGGACATAGAGCGTCTCGACGCTGATCTTGAGCGCCGCGGCCAACTGCTGGAGGATCTCGGCCGACGGCCGGCGCAGGCCTCGCTCGATCTGAGACAGGTAGGGGTTCGACACCCCGGCCAGATCGGCGAGCCGTCGCACCGACATCCGGGCGATCTCGCGCTGGTTGCGGATGAAGTCGCCGAGGTCCGACAACCGGTGCTCGAACTCCTGCCGGATCTCCGTCGGCGACGGAGGCGTCACGTTCATGCCGAAGCTCCGCCGGTGCGGTAGTGCTCGGCGATCTCGTCGGTGACGGAGTCGAGCTCGGCGAACACCTCGCGCCGCTGCGCCGAGACGTGCTGCTCGAACGCGTCGAGCCGGGCCACGAGCGTCTCGAGCTCGTCGTAGTCGAGCACGTCGAGCCGGCTGAAGCCGTGCTCGGCGCACAGTGCATCGAGCTCGGCGCTGAGCGGGTGATCGCTGAAGTCCTCGGCGGGTCGGGGTGGCCGGTCCCCACCCCCGAGCAGACGGTCCGACAACACGTCGCGCAGGCCGGACTCGAGGTCGGGACGGATGTAGACCGGAGTCGGGTCGCCGTCGTCGCTGTAGCGATGCATCGCGTCGCGGGCGAGGTCGGCGCGACCCTGGGCGACGCGGCGCACGTACGAGACGGCGTCGTCGATGGCCTGGAGCTCGTCCCGACGAGCCCGCAGTTCGGGCAAGGGCCGCAGGTCGGCGCCGCCCGACACCGGCGGGAGCACGGCGACCTCGTCGTCAGACGTGACGATCATCGCGTCGGTGGCCGGTTCCCCGTTGACCCACACCCGGCTGTTGGCGAGCACGTCGGCGAACGCCGCCCCGTAGCGACGTCGGGCCTCGGCGAGCACGTCGGCGACCGTGGCGCCCGGCAGCTCGTCACTCCCTCGCCCCGCTGCGGCGCGAGCCGCCGCGAACATGCGCACTACAGCCACAGCGCGAAGCGTACCGGCGCCAACCCTCGGCGCCGGGGTGCGCCCGGCGACGCCCCACGTCGCCGGGCTCACGGCACGGCCTGCGGTGCAGGACGACCCAAACTTCATCGCCCACGATCGGGGCGGGGACCCTAGGCTCGGCGGTCGTGTCGACACCACGCCCCGTTCTGCTCGTCCGGCACGGCCAGTCGGAGTGGAACGCCCTCGGCCGGTGGCAGGGCATCGCCGATCCACCCCTGTCCGACGCCGGCCGGAGCACCGCGGACGAGTTGGCGGGATCGCTCGCCGAACTCGTGCCGTCGATCGACGGCGTCGTGTGGAGCTCACCCCTGCAGCGGGCCCGCGACACCGCCGCCATCATCGCCGAGCGGCTCGGCCTTCGTGTGGCGATCGAGGAGCGACTCGCCGAGCGGAGCGTCGGCGAGTGGATGGGGCTCACCAACCGGGAGATCGACGCCCGCTGGCCCGGTCACCGGCAGGCGGGGCGTTGGCCGGATGGGTTCGAGCCCACGACGTCGGTCGTCGCTCGCGCCATCGCCGCTCTCGGCGACATCGCCGCGGCATCGTCCGAGCGGGCCCTCGTCGTGGCCCACGCCGGCATCATCCGCTCGCTCCTGTCGCTCCACCCCGGCCATGACGGCCCCGTCCCCAACCTGGGAGGGTGCTGGTTCGACGTCACGCCGAGCAGCGACGGAACGTCGCCAGTGGTGACCGCCACGGGCCGGTTCGCGACGGCACCGGCGGGCGCTTCCGACGCCGGGGTCCAGCGCCTGTAGCCTCTCGACCTCGTGGCTACGGAGAAGCGGCAACGTCAGAAGGCGAATCGAACCCTCAAGCAGGTCGAAGAGGCCAAGGTCGAGCGTCGGCGGGGACTCACCAAGCGGATCGTCATCGGCGGGGCGATCGTCGCCGCGCTGTTCGTGCTGATCCTCGTCATCGCCCTCGCTGCCGGCGACGACGACGACGACACGCCGACCACCACCACGACGGTCGCTGTGGCCGAGTCCACCGATGCCGCGGCGGCGGGTGACACGACGACCGACACGGCCGCCGACGACACGACGGCGGACGACACCGCCGGGTCGGCCGGCGACACCGAACCGGCGTCCACCAGGGCCGACGACACCGGACCGGCGTCCACCAGCTGATGCGCCCCCGTCACCTGCTCGCCGTGGCGGCCGTGGCCGCGCTCGTTCTGGCGTCCTGCGGCGGCGACGATGACGACGCGGACGGCACCGGGACCGCCCCGGCGGCCGCCGAGATCGCGGGCGGGCTCGGCTATGGCACCGGCGCCTGCCCACCCGACGACGTCGACGAACCGGTCCGCGACTTCGACGACGCACCTGGGCTGTGCATCGACCCCGACGCGACGTACACGGCCACGTTCGTCACCAGCGAGGGCGATGTGGTCGTCGAACTGGCCACCGACACCGCCCCGTTGACGGTCAACAACTTCGTCGTCCTGGCCCGCTACCACTATTACGACGACACGCCGATCTTCCGGTCCGACCCCACGATCGATCTGTGGCAGGCCGGCGGCGAGAACAACACCGCGTCACCGGGCTACACCATCCCCGACGAGGGCACCGGCTACACGTACGAGCCCGGCACGCTGGCGATGGCACGCACGAGCGCTCCCAACTCCGCCGGCGGCCAATTCTTCATCACCACCGGGCCGCTGGCCGACTACCTCAAGCAGTACGGCACGTACGTCGTGTTCGGGCACGTCACCGAGGGCCTCGACGTCGCCCAGGCGATCACCGCCCTCGGCACCCCCGGCGGCACGCCGTCGCGCGACATCACGCTCGAGACCGTCACCATCACCCAATCCTGACGCCGCCCGCTGCATCCACCTGACGGTTGGTGCGAGGCACCAACCGTCAGGTCGGCAGTTCGCCGTGGGCGACGGCGTCGCCCGTGAGCTCCCAGCCGGCGGCGGTAAGGATGGCCGCCGACCCGGTGGGGAGCTCGACCAGCGGAGTGTTGGCCAGCGCCCTCGTGCGGTGCAGGCGCTCTTCGCTCCACTCCTCGGTGGCGGGGATCACCGCCATGCCCGACACCAGCCCGAGGCCGAGCGTGAACGCGCCGCCTCGCTGATCGAGCATCGGATCGCACAGCGCGGCCGCAGACGGCCCGACGGCGGCGACCAGCCCGCCCCGCTCGAGCACGCCCTCGATCGATCGGAGGACCGGCGTGTCCTTGAGCACGCTGCGCAGGTGCATCGACGAGTCGCCGACGAGGTACACCGCCGCAGCCGTGTCGATGACGCCGGCCGCGCCGAGGTCGTCGGCATCGTGACGCTGCAGCACCATCAGGGCTTCCACGTCCAGGCCGAGCCGCTCGGCCCACGACATCGATGCGGCCACCAGGGCGGCCGGTTCCTCGAAGGCGTCGGCCGTGGGCAGGACCACGACTCGATCGGCGCCCGCGGCGGCGATCAGTCTGCGGTCGGTGTCGTCGTTCGCCGCGAACGGTCCGCCGCCGAAGAAGGCCAACGTGCCGCCACCCTGGAGAGATGCCATGACGCCCGAGCGTACGGAGTTCGCAGGGTCTCATCCGACTTCGACTAGTTACCCACCGGTAACTAGGCTGTCTCGCCATGAGTGACATCCAGACGGTTGGTGTCGTCGGTTCGGGGATCATGGGGTCGGGGTTGGCCGAAGTGGCGGCCAAGTCGGGGTACCACGTCATCGTCCGCTCCCGCACGAGAGCCGGTGCCGATGCAGTCGTCGCCGGGCTCACGACGAGTCTCGACCGTCAGGTCGCCAGGAAGAAGATCTCCCAGGCCGAACGTGACGACGTGCTGGGTCGCGTGTGCGCCACCGATCATCTCGGACGGCTGGCCGACTGCGATCTCGTCATCGAGAGCGTCGTCGAGGATCTCGACGTGAAGCGCGAGCTGTTCGCCGAGCTGGAACAGATCGTCAAGCCGTCGGGCATTCTCGCCACCAACACCTCCACCCTGCCGGTCGTGGAGATGGCGATGGCCACGCAGCGACCCGACCAGGTGTGCGGGATCCACTTCTTCAATCCGGCGCCGGCGATGTCGCTCGTCGAGGTGATCCGTCCCATCACGGCCAGCGACGACACCATCAAGACGGCGATGGCCTTCGCCACGACCTGCGGCAAGGACGCCGTCGAGGTGGTCGACCGCGCCGGCTTCGTGGTGAACGCCCTGCTGTTCCCCTACCTCAACAACGCCGTGCGGATGTACGAGAACGGCACGGCCACGATCGAGGACATCGACACGGCCATGAAGGGCGGGTGCAACTTTCCGATGGGCCCGTTCGCGCTGCTCGATCTCGTCGGGCTCGACACGTCGCTCGCCATCCTCGACGCGCTCTACGCCGAGTTCCGCGATCCCAACTATGCAGCCGTGCCGACGCTGCGGCGCAAGGTGGCCGCCGGCCAGCTCGGGCGCAAGTCGGGCCGGGGGTTCTACGCGTACTGAATTCCCGGTCCCGGCCGACATCATGGACGCCGTGTCGGGATCGCCGAAGCCGTACGAACCACCGCCGACACGGTGGCGGTTGCCCGACCCGTCGCGGGCCGACCGCGACGGTGTGGTCGGAGTGGGCGGCGACCTCGAGCCCGGCACACTGCTGGCCGCGTACCGGTCGGGCCTGTTCCCGATGCCGTACGGGCGCCGTCGCATCATCTGGTTCTCGCCGGACCCCCGGGCGATCATCCCGCTCGACGGCCTCGTCGTCAGCCGGTCGCTGCGGCGCAGCATCCGGCGCTACACGGTCACCCGCGACACCGCCTTCGCCGAGGTGATGGCGCGCTGCGGCGACCCGCGCCGACCCGGCGGCTGGATCACGCCCGCCTTCCTCGACGCCTACACCCGGCTCCATCACCTCGGTTGGGCCCATTCGTTCGAGTGTCGCGACGACCAGGGACAACTCGTCGGCGGGCTCTACGGCGTGCGCATCGGCGGCCTGTTCGCCGGCGAGTCGATGTTCCACAGCGCCACCGACGCGTCGAAGGTCGCCCTCGTCGCCCTCGTCGACTGGCTGAACTCCACCGGCGGTCGGCTACTCGACGTGCAATGGCTCACGCCACACTTGTCATCGCTCGGGGCCGTCGCCGTGCCCCGTACCTCCTATCTCTCACTGCTCACGGAAGCGATATCGCCATGACGGACACTCCTCAGCGCCCACCGGCCGCCCCATGGATCATGCGGACGTACTCCGGTCATTCGACGGCGAAGGCGTCGAACGAGCTGTACCGCACGAACCTCGCCAAGGGTCAGACCGGCTTGTCGATTGCCTTCGACCTGCCCACGCAGACCGGCTACGACCCTGACTCGCCGATGGCCAAGGGCGAGGTCGGCAAGGTCGGGGTGCCGATCAGCCACCTCGGCGACATGCGCACACTGCTCGATGGCATCCCGCCGGGACGGATGAACACGTCGATGACGATCAACGCTCCCGCCGCCTGGCTGCTGGCCCTCTACGTGGCCAATGCCGAGGAGCAGGGGGTGGAGTCGCGCGAGCTGCGCGGGACGACGCAGAACGACATCGTCAAGGAATACCTGTCGCGGGGCACGTACATCTTCCCGCCCGAACCGTCGCGCCGCCTGATCGTCGACATGATCTCGTGGTGCAGCGAGCACGCCCCGCTGTGGAACCCGATGAACGTGTGCTCATACCACCTGCAGGAGGCCGGTGCGACCCCGGTGCAGGAGCTGGCCTACTCGCTGGCGACGGCGGTGGGCGTTCTCGACGCCGTCCGCGACTCCGGCCAGGTGGCGCCCGAGCGGTTCGACCAGGTCTTCGGGTCGATCTCGTTCTTCGTCAACGCCGGCATCCGGTTCATCGAGGAGATCTGCAAGCTGCGTGCCTTCGGCGTGCTGTGGGAGCGCATCGGACGCGATCGTTACGGGGTTTCGGACCCCAAGGCGCTGCGGTTCCGGTACGGGGTGCAGGTGAACAGCCTCGGGCTCACCGAGGCGCAGCCGGAGAACAACGTGCAGCGCATCGTGCTCGAGATGCTCGCCGTCACGCTGTCGAAGTCGGCGCGGGCGCGCAGCATCCAGCTGCCGGCATGGAACGAGGCGCTCGGTCTGCCCCGGCCGTGGGACCAGCAGTGGTCACTGCGCATGCAGCAGGTGCTGGCCTACGAGAGCGACCTGCTCGAGTACGACGACATCTTCGACGGCTCACACGTCGTCGAGGGCCGCACCGCCGATCTCGTCGATGCCGCCCAGGCCGAGCTCGACGACATCATCGCCCGGGGCGGGGCCTTCGCCGAGGTCGACAGCCTGAAGGCCGGACTGGTCGCCTCGATGGCGCGTCGCACCCGCCGGATCGAGTCGGGCGAGCAGGTGGTCGTCGGCGTCAACCGCTTCACCGAGTCGGAACCGTCGCCGCTGGGCGGCGAGGGAGCGATCCTGCGGGTCGATCCGACGGTGGAGGCCGAAGCGGTCGCGTCGATCGCCGCCTGGCGGGCGAACCGCGATCAGGCCGCGGTCGATGCCGCCCTCGCCGATCTCCGTCGGGCCGCCGCCGAGGGCGACAACGTCATGCCCGCGTCCATCGTCCTCGCCAAGGCGGGCGGCACCACCGGCGAGTGGGGCGCTGTGATGCGCGAGGTCTTCGGCGAGTACCGCGGTCCGACCGGCGTGGCCGGGGCGACCGGGGCGGGGGCCACCGGTCGGCACGATGGCGGTGAGACGTTGGAGCAGGTGGCCGACTGGGTTCGGACGATCGACGGCGGTCCGCCCAAGCTGCTCGTGGCGAAGCCGGGTCTCGACGGCCACTCCAACGGCGCCGAGCAGATCGCCGTCGCCGCCCGCGACGCCGGGATGGAGGTCGTCTACTCTGGCATCCGGGTGACCAGCGAACAGATCGCCGCCTCGGCCCGCGACGAGGACCCCGACGTGATCGGGCTGTCCATCCTGTCGGGCGCCCACCTCGACGTGGTGCCCGACGTCCTCGCCGAACTGGCCCGCCACGGAGTCGACGCCCCGGTCATCGTCGGCGGGATCATCCCCGAGGACGACCGCCCCCGGCTCGTCGACGCCGGGGTGGCTGCGGTGTACACGCCGAAGGACTTCGACCTGGCCCGCATCATGCGGGAGATCGCCGGGTTGGCGGTGAAACGCCGCAGCGGGCAGGAGTGACGCACCGGCCGAGCGCCGAGCGGCGCCGGCTGCTCGCCGGTTCCTTCGCCGTCGCTCTAGCGGTCACGGGCCCATGGTCGTCATCGGGGCCGGGGGAAGAACTCGGCTGCGGCGATCCAGGGCGGACATCCCGGATCGCCGCAACCTTGCCGCCGCCGGACTCAATCCCTGCGGCGGCGCCCGAGGGATTTTTGATGATCCCAGGGCGTCTCACCGGCGGTGCCGAGGAGGCGGTCGGTCTGTGCTTCTGGTTGGCCGACACTCCGGCCCTCCAGCAGCGAGGCTTGATGGGCGTCACCGATCTCGGTGGCGCTGATGGCATGTTGTTCGTGTTCGACGGACCGACGACGGCCGCCTTCTACATGTGGCAGACCCCGCTGCCACTGTCGGTCTCGTTCTTCGACGCCGACGGGCGGCTGGTCGACGGGGCGGAGATGGCCCCGTGTCTCGACGAATCACCCGGGTCCTGCGAGCGGTACCACTCGGAGGTCCCGTACGTGATGGCGCTCGAGGTGGTGAGCGGCTCGTGGCGCGAGCTGCTCGTTCCCGGCGCCGTCCTCACCGTCGAGTGGCCGGCGTGCGATGGGATGGTTCCTACCGATGCCGGTCTGAAGCGAGGCGGGCGGTGCGAGGGTGTGGTGGTGGGCGCACCGCCCGCCTCGACGCCGGCGCAACACTCGCATGACGAGCGTCGCACTCAGCGATCTTGATCAGGCCGAAGCGTGCTTGCGACGACCGGCGAACAGGGCGAGTCCGCCCAGTCCGATGAGTGAAGCACCAAGAGCACTGGTCGCGGCCGGGCCAGCTCCCGTGTCGGCGAGGGGACGACCCTCGCACCGCAGATCTGGGTCGGCCGCCTCGTCGTTGACGTCGGGGTTGACCAGTCCGTCCTGGTCGATGCCGGCAACGGTCGTTTCGGTCGAATCGACGACGGCCGCCGGAGCGCAGGCCGAGATGCTGGACGTGGCTTCGAACGGTTCGGTGGTGGTGCTGCTGCTCGACGTCGGGGGTGTGGTCGCGGGCGGCAGCGTGGGGAGGGCGGGCCGCGTCGTTGCTGGCGGCGCCGTCGTCGGGGCCTCCGGCGTCGTCGGCTGCGTGGTGGGCGACGGGCTCGTCGTGGTCGGAGCCGCAGTCGTGGTCGGCGCCGCAGTCGTGGTCGGAGCCGCAGTCGTCGTCGGAGCCGCAGTCGTCGTCGGCGCCTCAGTCGTGGTCGGAGCCGCGGTCGTGGTCGGCGCCTCCGTGGTGGTGGTCGACATGTCGCATCCGTCCACCGTGCCCGAGTCGTAGTCGTCGTACTCCGTGCCCGGCGCGTCGATCTGATAGGTCCAGGTGTTCGGCTGAGTCGACACGAACGGGAACCATCGGGAGGTCTCCTCCTCGAACGTCCACGACGTGGTGACACCGTTGACGGTGACCGTCATCGTGCTGCCGGCGCCTGGTTCGTAGTAGCGCGCCTCGACCAAGAGGCCGTCGCACGACGCCGACGCGTTGTTGTAGTGAGCCGACGCCGTCTGGGGCAGCGCGATGACCGCGCCGCCGACGGCGATGAGCATCGACGCGCCCGCAATGCGCGCCGACGTGCTGAGAGACATGAGTGTCCGCCTTTTCGATTGCTCCGGAAAGGTCGACTCGTCCGCAAGAGTCGTTTTTCCGCCCCTTTCGAAGCTGCCGGCAAGATAGCACGACAGACGACACTTCCACCATCGCGCGGGAAATTCAGGTGAACCGTTCGGTGATCCGGTTCACCGCTCTGCCGGGCCGGCGCAGCGCTCAGGCGGGGATGCCGACGGACTCGAGCAGCACGCCCGGCGCCGCCCGGAGGGCGTCGGTGGCGTCGCCGGCGGGCAGGCGGTCGCACACCGTCTCGGCGTCGGCGACGAACCGCCGGGCCGTGGCCCGCGCACTCTCCACGCCCTCGTTCGCCCGCACGATGGCCAGCGCCTTGTCCCGTTCGGTGGCGTCGAGGGGCTTGCCGAGCAGCGACCGCAACTCGTCGCCCACCCCGTGGTCGAGTTCGAGCGTCCGGAGGACGGGCAGCGTGTACACGCCCTCCTCCATGTCGTGGCCGGCCGGCTTGCCCAGCTGCTCGCTCGTGTTGACGATGTCCAAGATGTCGTCGACGATCTGGAACACCATGCCGTAGGCGCTGCCCCACTCGGTGAGGGCGTCGACCATCGCCCGGTCGTGGCCGGCGACGAGGGCGCCGATGCGCGCGGCCGTGCCGTAGAGCACGGCCGTCTTGTTGTTGATCGACGAGAAGTAGCTCTCTTCCGGGCGCCTCGTGTCGTAGGTGTGGCGGAGCTGCTCGATCTCGCCCTGACACAACCAGCCGATCGTCCTGGCGAGGAGGGCGGCGACCTCGGTGCCGAGGGCGGCGGCGAGCTCGGACGCCTTCGAGAGGAGGAAGTCGCCAGCGAGAATGGCCTGCAGGTTGCCCCACTTGGCGTTGACGGTCTCGACCCCGCGCCGCTGGTCGGACTCGTCGATGACGTCGTCGTGGTACAGCGAGCCGAGGTGGACCAATTCGCACGCGACGCCGCCGCGGACGACGTCGTCACTGGCCTCGGCACCACCGACCTGGGCGGCCACGACGGTGACGAGCGGGCGCAGCCGCTTGCCGCCGGCGACCACGAGATGCGACGCCAACTCGGTGAGGTACGGGTCGGGCGTCTGCACCGCGTCGTGGATGGCCTGTTCGATGCGGTCCCGGTCCGCGGCAGCCGAGGGCAGCGCGAGCAACGGCGAGTTGTCGCCCTCGGGCCCGGGGCGGCGGCGGGAGGGGTCCGGCATCGACGCCAGGCTAGTCCCGCGACCGCCGAGGCCGACCGAGAAGTACCACCGTGTCCGACCGCACCATCTCCTCCGTCCGTCCGGGGATCGCCGGTACACTGGTGATCCGACCCCCCAACCGGGCGTGACGGTGCGGACGATCCCGCTCGTGACGTACTCAGGGTGGCCCAGAGAAAGGGCGCAGATGTTCGAACGATTTACCGACCGGGCCCGTCGAGTGGTCGTGCTTGCGCAAGAAGAAGCGCGGTTGCTGAACCACTCGTACATCGGCACCGAGCACATCCTCCTCGGCCTCATCCACGAGGGCGAGGGCGTCGCGGCCAAGGCACTCGAGAGCCTCGGCATCTCCCTCGAGGCCGTGCGCAGCCAGGTGGAGGAGATGATCGGCCAGGGCGGTTCCTCGCCATCGGGGCACATCCCGTTCACACCGCGCGCCAAGAAGGTGCTCGAGCTGTCACTGCGCGAAGCGCTGCAGCTCGGCCACAACTACATCGGCACCGAGCACATCCTCCTCGGCCTCATCCGGGAGGGCGAAGGGGTGGCCGCCCAGGTGCTCATCAAGCTCGGCGCCGATCTCTCCCGCGTGCGCCAGCAGGTCATCCAGCTGCTGTCGGGCTACCAGGGCTCCGGCAACCGCCCCGAGGGCGGCGGCGAGTCGGCTCCGGCCGGCGTCGGGGGGTCCTCGAAGGAGGAGGCCGGCGGCGAGAAGGGCGGCAACAGCCAGATCCTCGACCAGTTCGGCCGCAACTACACGCAGCTCGCTCGCGACCACAAGCTCGATCCGATGATCGGCCGCAGCCGTGAGGTCGAGCGCGTCATGCAGATCCTCTCGCGCCGCACCAAGAACAACCCGGTGCTGATCGGTGAGCCGGGGGTCGGCAAGACGGCCATCGTCGAGGGCCTCGCCCAGATGATCGTCGCCGACGAGGTGCCCGACACGCTGCGCAACAAGCAGCTGTACACCCTCGACCTCGGCGCTCTCGTCGCCGGCAGCCGCTACCGCGGCGACTTCGAGGAGCGCCTCAAGAAGGTGCTCAAGGAGATCAAGACCCGCGGCGACATCCTGCTGTTCATCGACGAGATCCACACGCTCGTCGGGGCCGGCGCCGCCGAGGGCGCCATCGACGCCGCCTCGATCCTCAAGCCGATGCTCGCCCGCGGCGAGCTGCAGACCATCGGCGCCACCACGCTCGACGAGTACCGCAAGTACGTCGAGAAGGACGCCGCCCTGGAGCGTCGCTTCCAGCCGGTGAAGGTGGACGAGCCGACGCTGGCCCACACGATCGAGATCCTCAAGGGCATCCGCGACAAGTACGAGGCGCACCACCGGGTCACCATCACCGACCAGGCGCTGGTCGCCGCGGCCAACCTCGCCGACCGCTACATCTCCGACCGTCACCTGCCCGACAAGGCGATCGACCTCATCGACGAGGCCGGCAGCCGCCTGCGCATCAAGCGCATGGCCACGCCGCCCGATCTGCGCGAGGTCGAGCAGAAGCTGCTGCAGGTGCAGGAAGCGAAGAAGTCGGCCGTCGAGGAGCAGCGCTTCGAGGAGGCCGGTCGCCTCCGTGATCAGGAGAAGTCACTCCTCGAGGAGAAGGCCGCCAAGGAGTCCGAGGTCCGCGAGTCGGGCGTCGACCTGTTCGACGAGGTCGACGAGGAAGCGGTCGCCGAGGTGCTCAGCATCTGGACGGGCATCCCGGTGTACAAGCTCACCGAGGAAGAGACGCAGAAGCTGATCAACATGGAGGCCGAGCTCCACAAGCGCATCGTCGGTCAGGAGTCGGCCGTCGCGTCGGTCTCCCAGGCGATGCGCCGGACCCGCGCCGGCCTCAAGGACCCCAAGCGGCCGAGCGGCTCGTTCATCTTCCTCGGTCCCACCGGGGTCGGCAAGACCGAGCTGGCCAAGACGCTCGCCGAGTTCCTGTTCGGTGACGACAACGCGCTGATCACGCTCGACATGTCCGAGTACATGGAGAAGCACACCGTCAGCCGGCTCGTCGGGTCGCCTCCCGGCTACGTCGGCTACGAGGAGGGCGGTCAGCTCACCGAGGCCGTGCGGCGCAAGCCGTTCTCGGTGGTGCTCTTCGACGAGATCGAAAAGGCCCACCCCGACGTGTTCAACACGCTGTTGCAGATCCTCGAAGAGGGTCGCCTCACCGACAGCCAGGGGCGGTCGGTCGACTTCCGCAACACGGTGCTGATCATGACGTCGAACCTCGGCACCGCCGATCTGCGCAAGGCCAACGTCGGCTTCACCACCGCCGACTCGGCGATGAGCTACGAGCGGATGAAGGAGAAGGTGATGGATGCGTTGAAGACGCACTTCCGTCCCGAGTTCCTCAACCGCATCGACGAGGTCATCGTCTTCCACGAGCACGACCGCGCCGCGGTGATGCAGATGGTCGACACGATGACGAAGCGCCTGATCGGCCAGCTCGAGGGCCAGGGTCTGGGCATCGAGCTCACCCAGTCGGCCAAGTCGCTGCTCGCCGAGAAGGGCTACGACCCGCAGCTCGGCGCCCGCCCGCTGCGCCGGGCGATCCAGCGGCTCGTCGAGGACCCGTTGTCGGAGAAGCTGCTGTTCAAGGAGTTCTCGGCCGGCCAGATCATCGTGGTCGACACCGAGGACGACCCCGACAACCCGGGCCAGCAGCGCATCAAGTTCTCCGCCGTCGAGGGCTTCGTGCCACCGGCTGCGGTCGAACTGGCCACCACCGCTCCGGCGCCCGACGCCCCGACCGATCCCGGTCTCGGCGACGAGCCGCCGACAGTCGGCGACGCTGCCGCCCAGCCCGACTGAGGCGACTGCGGTCGAACCGCACTGATGAGCCGGACCCGCCCCCGATGCGGGTCCGGCTCGTCGCGTTTCGGGCGCTAGTGCCGACCCAGCGCGCTCGCAGAGGCGAACCCGGCATTCGGTGATCTAGGGCTGGATCGTGACGAAAACCGCGGATTCAAGCGGCGGTCGCGACAAAGTGGTTGAACCGTTCTGCTGGAGTATCCCACGCGAGGGTCTTGCGTGGGCGGCCGTTGAGCAGCGCTGCGATCTCGTCGAGGTCGGCTTGG
>NZ_QKYK01000017.1 GCF_003426815.1 Desertimonas flava | reverse complement strand
TCAGCACCATCAACCGGCGAACCCGATCAGGAACACGACTCCGTGCCATCACCAACACCTCCAAGGCTCAAGGTGTTGCACTCACCGCTGGCGGGCAGGCTGGCACCATCTGTTACCGGACGAGATCGATGCCGGCGGCCACGGCGACCTCGCGGTAGGCCGCGGCCAGCGAGGAGGTCGTCTCGTGGGCATTGAGCCCGCTCGGGTTGGGCACGACCCAGAGCTCGCTCCCGGCGAGCGTCTCGCCCTGCCGGCCGCCCGTGGCCGCCGGTCGTCCGAACGCGTCGCGGTACGCGGTGATGCCGGCGACGGCCACGACGCGTGGCCGGTGCTCGGCGACGAATCGATGCAAGCGTTCGCCGCCGGCGCGCAGCTCCGCCTTCGTCAGCTCGGACGCCTTGGCGGTCGCCCGGGCGACGAGATTGCTGATGCCGAGGCCACGATCGGTGAACGCCCGCCGCTCCTCGTCGGTCATGCCGCGGCCGCGGTCGATCGGCTGCTCGATGATCCCCGCCTCGTAGAGCGCCGGATAGAAGCGGTTGCCGGGATGGGCGAAGTGGGTCTGCGTGGCCGCCGTCCACAGTCCGGGGTTGATGCCGACGAACAACAGTCGAACCTCCGAGCCGACGAGGTCGGGGACGGTCACTCCGTAGTACTGCTGGAGTTCCTCACGGCTGAAGCCCATCGAGCGAGTCAACCACACGGCGCCCCGAGGCCCGCCCCAGGTCGACGAGCTGGGCGAACTGGTCGTTGCTGAGGAACTGGTTCGCCGTGGAGTAGTTCGGGAAACCGCGATCGGCCTTGGCGTAGCGGCGCAGGCCGATGTCGAGGTCGGCGGCCAGCTGCGCCTTGGCGTAGACGATGGTTCCCGAGAAGCCACCGACGTAGTCGACGCTCAGCGTGGTGACGGTGGTGGGCGGCAGGACGCTGCCGTTGCCGACGAGCCGCTCGAGCCCGCTCAGGTCGATCGCCGCCACGATGCCGGGAAGTTCGAGACTCGCCAGTTCGACCGCCTGGCGCAGCGTGCCGAAGGCACGCCGAGCAGCATCGGTGCCGAAGCCGCTGGCGTCGTCGCCGCTCGCGTCGATGCAGACGATCACGGCGCACCGGCGGCGCAGCAGCTCGACGAGACCGAGATTCTCCCAGTGGCCGCCGTCGGCGACGAACACGTAGCGGTCGGCGGCGTCGTACCAGCCGAGGATCTCCTTGAACAGGTACCCGAAGCGGACCTTCGGGAACCGCACGGCCGGATCGTCGGTGAGCCGTGGGTTGGGCAGCCAGATCCCGAGATCGATGTTGAGGGCGGCGAGGAGGGCGTTCGTCGATCCCTTGGACAGGCGGCCCATCGCCGAGGCGAACGCCGCTCCACTCGTGGCGGCCCACGCCGCGACGTCTCGCTCACCGGTGAGGTCCTTGGGCAGGCGCGCGAGGTAGCGGTCGGTCGGGGTGACGAACTCGCCGATGCGCACCTCTCGGCGGGAGATGGTGAACGTGTCGGCCGGGAGCCCACCCGGCGCGATCCCGTTGCGCTGCTGGGCGCAGCACACCACGAGCTCGGGTTCGCCGGCGGACAGTTCGTCCCACGTGACCTGACCGCGGACCCCCGGTGAGTCGAGCCGGCCGTCGCCCGCCCGCCGGAGCCCGAACGTGCGCAGGAGACGTCGCCGATAGATGCGGTGGATGCTCGGCTGCGTGGCCCCGACGAGGCCGTAGATGACCACGAACAGCACCCCGGCGGCGGCCCACCGCTCGGCCGAGCCGAACAGGCCGGCGGCCGTGGCCGCGTCGGTGGCCACCTTGCCGCCCCACATCAAAGCGGCGAGGGCGAGGAGCACGCCGCCGAGTTGGGGCAGTCGCCGGGCCAGCTGCCCGGTCAGGGGCTTGCGGGCGAGTCGCCAGACGACCCCGAGGGCGCCGGTGAGCGACAGCAGGCCGACGGCGACCGGGCGACCGGTGCGCTCCGCCGGGTGGAGGAAGTTGCCGACGGCGACCGTCGCCGCCGGGATCCCGACGAGGACGGCGGTCAGTGCCGCCGCGGCGATCGCCAGCCCGGCGGCGACGCGCCACAGCCACGACGTGCTCCACGACGGCAGGGCGGAGATGAGCAGGACGACGGCGGCCACGCCGCCCAGGGCCAGGCCGGGCCACCACAGCTCGGGCGGCACGTCGAGCTGGCGCGGGACGCGATGGAACGTGCGGAAGACCGGCTGCACGGCCCGGCTGCCGATGACGCGGCCGATCGGCCACGACAGGACGGCGACGAGCGATCCGAGCACGACGAGGTTGAGAGCGATGTACGACGCGGCGGCGATGACCGACCGGCCGAGCCCGCCCGGACCGTTGCGCAAGAACCGGTGCCGGCCCGACGTGCTCCCCGGGATCGGCGCCGTGAGCCACCGGATGACGTCGTCGGCGGCCCGCTGCGACGGGTCGTCCGTGCGCGCCAGCGTCCATGCGGTGGCGGCGTAGTTGCCGCCCGACACCGCGGTCAGCCAGCGCGCCCGCCGCATCACACCGCCCCGCTCGAGCTCGTCGAGCGCTCCGATCGCGTAGGCGGTCGCCCGGATCCCGCCGCCTGAGCAACAGACGCCGAGACCGGATGGCGGCCCGGTCATCACGGGGACCGGTTCCGGCTCGCGCGACACCCTGGGCGCGTCGGGCTCGTGCCTCGACGCGATGGCGACCCCGATCGCCATCACGGCGAGCACAACGGCAACTCCGGCGCCGGCCCACTTCAGCCAGGCCGTGGTCGACACGAACGTGGGCAGCCACGGGTTGTCGGGAAAGGTGAAACGCTGTCCGCCGCCGGTGCGGGCAACACCGAGGGCGATCAGGGTGGCGATGTTCTCCACCACGTCGAGGGCGCCGACGACGAACGGCAGGGCGACGACGAGACGCTCGCGCTGCTTCAGGCGAGGGGCCTGATAGAGCGGCCACCATCGCCGCAGGATGCCCGCCAGGGTGAGCACGTACCCGACGATGAACAGCCCGTCGGCGGCCAGCGAGCTGCGGGCGGCGCCGAGATCGGCCGGGCAGCTTCCGATCCATGCGCCGAGGCGGCGATTGGATCCGGAGAACTCGGTGCCGACGAAGAAGTCACCGCACGGGGCGAGCCGCAGGGCGAGGACGGCACCGGTGACGGCGGTGGCGACGCCGATGACGAGGAGCGGGATCGATCCGAGCCCGCGCCGGGGCCGGGCGGCGAGCGGCGGCTGACGCGGATCCATCCCGCGATGCTGACATCACGGTGTCACGGAGTCTCCGAATTCAGCGCAGGGCGGCGATGAGTTCGGCGAGGGGCTGGCGAAAGTCGCGCAGGAGGGGGATGCCGGCGGAGCGCAGCACCCGGTTGTCGAGGACGCTGTTGGCCGGCCGCGGGGCCGGCCGGGGCGGGTCGAGCTCGGCCGTCGTGATCGGCCGGACGATCTCGGGCGGACGGCCGATGCCGGCGACGACGGCCTGGGCGAACTCGAACCACGACACGGCGCCCTGGTTCGTCGCGTGGACGACGCCCGAGCGGCGATCGACGACCAGGCGACGCAGGAGTGGGGCGAGGTCGGCGGTGAACGTCGGGTGACCACGCTGGTCGTCGACGAACGCCATGCGCCCCGGCGTGTCGTCGCCGCCGTCGGCGACGCGGATGATCGTCCGGACCATGTTGCTGCCGTGCTCACCGCAAACCCACGACGTCCGCACGACGGCGGCGCCGGTTCCGAGGGCCAGCGCCTCCAACTCGCCGGCGCGCTTCGAGGCCCCGTACACCGACGCCGGCGCGGGCGCGTCCCATTCGTGGTAGGGGCGGTCGAGCGAGCCGTCGAACACGTAGTCCGTGGAGACGTGCACGAGGTGGGCGCCGACGCGATCGCACGCCTCGGCGACCCAGCGCACGGCGAGGGCGTTGGCGGCGAAGGCGCGGTCGGGGTCGGTCTCACAGGCGTCGACCGCCGTCCACGCCGCGGCGTTGACGACGGCGTCTGGCCGCCACGAGGTGATCGTCCCGAGCACCGCGCCGCGATCGGTGACGTCGAGGTCACCGCGGGCCACGGCGAGCACGTCATCGCCCGCCGCCTCGGCGGCGAGACGGACATCCGTGCCGAGCTGGCCCGCGGCTCCCGTGATCAGCAGCCTCACTGGCCGGACTCGGCGTACTTGGCCTCGACGGCATCCTTCTGGGGGCGCCACCAGGCCTCGTGCTCCCGGTACCACGAGATCGTCTCGGCGAGCCCGGCCGTGAAGTCGGCGAAGCGCGGCGCCCAGCCCAGCTCGGTGCGGAGCTTGGTCGAGTCGATGGCGTAGCGCAGGTCATGCCCAATCCGATCAGCAACAAGGTCGAACGCGTCGGCCGGCTGACCGAGCATGGTGAGGATCGACTGCACGACGTCGAGGTTGTTGTGCTCGCCGTCCGCCCCGATGAGATAGGTCTCGCCGATCTCGCCACGTTGGGCGATCAGCAGGACCGCCGAGCTGTGGTCGTCGGCGTGGATCCAGTCCCGCACGTTGAGCCCGGCGCCGTACAACTTCGGCCGGCGGCCGTCGAGCACGTTGGTGATCTGCCGGGGGATGAACTTCTCGATGTGCTGGTAGGGCCCGTAGTTGTTCGAGCAGTTGCTGATCGTGGCGCGGACACCGAACGACCGCACCCACGCCCGCACGAGGAGGTCGGAGCCGGCCTTGGTGGCCGAGTACGGGCTCGACGGGTTGTACGGCGTCGCCTCGGTGAATCGTGCCGGGTCGTCGAGCTCGAGGTCCCCGTACACCTCGTCGGTGGAGATGTGGTGGAAGCGGGTGTCGTGGTGGCGAGCCGCTTCGAGCAACGTGTACGTGCCGATCAGGTTGGTGTGCAGGAACGGCGACGGGTCCCGCAACGAGTTGTCGTTGTGGGATTCGGCGGCGAAGTGCACGACGAGGTCGTGATCGGCCACCAGGTAGTCGACGAGATCGGCGTCGCAGATGTCGCCCTGGACGAATCGGAAGCGGTCCTCGGGCAGCCCCTCCAGCGACGCCAGATTCCCGGCGTAGGTGAGCTTGTCGAGCACCGTGACGGAGGCGTCGGTGTGGTCGAGGACGTGACGGACGAAGTTCGAGCCGATGAAGCCCGCTCCCCCCGTGACCAAGAAGTCAGGCACGTGTCGCCTCCTGGAACGTGGGGGCGGCCAGGTCCTTCTCGGAGATCTGCGCCCGATCGTCGACATCGATCGGCAACGGCCACTCGATTCCCAGCGCCGGATCGAGCGGCGTGCAGGCCGTGCCGGCCATTCCCGGCCGCCACTCCTGGTCGAAGCAGTAGGCGAACTGCGTGCCGTCGGCGATTGCCTGGAAGCTGTTGCCGACGCCGCGGGGCACGAGGACCTGCGTGCCCGGTACGAGCGTCACGGTTTCCACCGCGCCGAACGTCGATGACTCTCGCCGCATGTCGACGTACACGCCGAAGGCCTCGCCGAAGACCACGGCGACGAGCTTCGTCATGTGCTCGGCGTGGATGCCGCGCACCGCCCCGCGGCGGGTCTCGGTGACGTTCACCTGCTCGATCGGTCCGAGATCGACCACGCCGGCGGACTCGAACGCCGAGCGGCGGAAGAACTCCCGTACCGTGCCCCGCTCGTCGGAGATCTGCTTCATCGTCACGATCACCAGCCCGTCGATCGCCGATGGTTGGACCGCAAAGTCAATCATGTCGGGCCCTTCCCCATGTCCAGCGCGCCGACGCGACACCGGTCGCGAGATGACCAACGCTCCGATGCCGAAGGGGGCGGCGAGGAGCGAAGCGACGATGCCGCCGAGGACGAAACATCACTCGACATCGACTTGGCAATGGTCGCCGACCATGAGGCGCAGGGCGCGTGGGCGCCGCGTGGTGCGCTCGACGACCGCCTCGCGGCCGATGAGGCTGTCCTCGAGTCGGGGGATCTGCAGGATCCGCGAGTCGTTCATCACGACGGAGTGCTCGATCTCGCTGTTGAGGACCTCGCAGCGGTCGCCGATCGCGCTGAACGGCCCGATGAAGCTGTCGACCACCCGCGTGCCGGCGCCGATCGCCACCGGCCCCCGGATCGTCGAGTTGACGATCTCGGCGCCGGTTGCGATGACCACGCGGCCGTCGAGGGACGACGTCTCGTCGACGGTTCCCGACACGTCGGTCTCGATCTTCTCGAGCAGCAGCCGGTTGGCCTCGAGCAGCGGCGTCAGCTTGCCGGTGTCGATCCACCAGCCGGTGAGCAACTCGGTGCGGACCCGCCGACCGTTGGTGATGAGCCACTGGATGGCGTCGGTGATCTCGAGCTCCCCACGGGCGGAGGGCTGGATGGCCCGCACCGCCTCGTGGATGGCCGCGTCGAACAGGTACACGCCGACGAGCGCCAGGTCGGACGGTGGATCGGCGGGCTTCTCGACGAGCCCCACGACGTGACCCGCGGCGTCGAGCGTGGCGATGCCGAACCGATGGGGGTCGGGCACCCGCTTCAGGAGGATCTGGGCCGACGGCGGATCGGGCAACGCCCTGGCCTCCTCGAAGGCCGACACGAACGCCGCCAGATCCTGCTCGAGGAGGTTGTCACCGAGGTACATCACGAAGTCGTCGTCGCCGAGGAAGTCGCGGGCGATCAGCACGCAATGGGCGAGGCCCAGCGGGGCGTCCTGGGGGATGTACGTGATCGATGCCCCGAAGTCGCTGCCGTCGCCGAGGGCGGCGCGAACCTCGGGCCCCGTCGAGCCGGTGATCACACCGATCTCCGTGATGCCGGCGGCCACCATTGACTCGATGCCGTAGAACAGGATCGGCTTGTTGGCGACCGGGACGAGCTGCTTGGCCCTGGTGTGGGTGATCGGCCGCAGCCGGGTCCCCTCACCTCCGGCGAGGATGAGCGCCTTCATACGGGCCCGCAGCGTAGGCGGAATCCGTCGCGAACGGGCCTGATCAGCCGTCCGCTTCGCCGGGCGCCGAGTCGGCGGGCGGCGTGTCGGCCGGCTCGGGCGGCAAGGGACCGGCGCCACGGAAGTAGTCGAGGATCTCGTCGGCGCCGTCGCCCAGGTCGACCGTGGCGCCGTCGCGGCGGAGATCGACCGGCAGCGAGAACGTACGCAGACCTTCGCCGGCGGCGGCCCGCAGCGCCAGGGCGATCTCGGTGAGGTCGTCGCCGCCGCTGATCGTGAGCGCATTGGCGGCGACCTCGATCAGTTCACCCGCGCGCTCGGGGTCGTTCTTCAGCTCGGCCAGCAGGCCGTTCACGGCCGAGGTGACGAACGACTGCTGACGTTCGATGCGACCGATGTCGGCGCGCTGGTCCTCGACCCACTCCCCGTCGATGAACTCGCTCACGTGCCGGGCCCGGGCGAAGGCCAGGGCATCGAGTCCGCTGAGGATGTGGCAGCCGGGATCGAGCCGCATCGCCGTGTACTCAGGGTCCTCGATGAGGTGCTCGACGCACACCTCGACGCCGCCGATGGCGTCGACGATGTCGACGAATCCGGCGAAGTCGATCTCGGCGTAGTGGTCGATCCGGATGCCCAGCTCGTTGTGGATCGTGTCGATCAGCACGCCCGACCCGTTCTCGTGGGCGTAGGCCGAGTTGATGCGGTCGCTGCCGTAGCCCGGGATGTCGACCCAGAGGTCGCGGGGCAGGCTGACCAGGGCGGCGCCGTTGTCGGGGTCGCGGCGCAGGATCATGATCGTGTCGGTGCAGTTGCAGCCCGGGTCGTCGGTGCCGCCTTCGGGGTTGAGATTCTCCCGCGTGTCGGTGCCGACGAGCAGGTAGTTCTCGGCCGGGCCGTCGTTGGCGGAGTCATCGAGCTCGATCCCGGCGTCGATCGCCTGCTGGGCGGCGTCGTCCTGGCCCACGCCGGCCTGTCGCCGCTCGGACGCGTAGTACACGCCCGCTCCGCCGCCCACGCCCACGACCACCGTGAACAAGCCGGCGAGCAGCAGTGGGGCGCGATGGATGCGTCCGGAACTCACGAGGTCGAGGCTAACGGCCGTCGCTCGCCGGCTCCGGGCACCTGGGCCATGATGTCGGCGGGGGTCACTCGCCGGCCGGCCGCAGGTGCGTGACGTCGCCGACGTCGACGCGATGCGTCATCGCGCAGTCGTCGAGGACGATCAACCGACCGTCGGGCTCGACGTCGACCGCCCGCCCGACGATGTCGCCGCTCGTCCCGATGATGCGCACGCGCTGGCCGAGCGTGCCGAGCTCGGCGCGGTACCGGGCGTGCAGTTGATCAGTCGTCGCCGGCAGGCGGTCATACGACGACAGGAGCTCGGCGAGCAGGTCGGCCCGGTCGACCCCGTCGCCGAGCCGGGCGGCGCCCGGTGGCGCCCAGCCGACGTTGATGCCGATCCCGACGACGACGGAACCGGTCCCGTCCCGTTGCGCGAGCACGCCGGCCAGCTTGTCGTCACCGAGGAGCAGGTCGTTGGGCCACTTCAGCCGCAGGCGATCGCCCACGGCGGCGGGGGCGACGGCGCGGCCGGCATCGAGGGCGGCGAGGCTCACCCGACGCACGAGCTCACCTGGATCGGCCCCGACGGCGTCGGCTCGGAACAGCAGCGACACGAGCAGGTTGGATCCCGGCGGGGCGTCCCACTTCCTTTCGAGGCGCCCTCGTCCCGCCGTCTGATGGTCGGTGGCCAGGACGCTCCGGTGGGGGCGCCGCGTGACATCCTCGAGAAGATCGGCGTTCGTGCTGCCCGTCTCGGCGACATGCTCCACCGTCCAGCCGGCCGGCCAGTCTCGATCCCACGACTCGTTCACGCCCGCGAGCATGCCAAGCGCCGGCACGGCGGCCGAATCCGCCGCGGGACACGACGGCTGTCACGCCTGCCGGCTTGCGGCCGGAGAGACCCTCACCACCTACATTGGCACCGTGCTGCAGAAGATCCTGATTGCCAACCGCGGCGAGATCGCGGTGCGCGTCATCCGCGCCGCCCGCGAGCTGGGCATCGCCACCGTCGCCGTGTACTCCGAACTCGACCGCAACGCCCTGCACGTGCGCTTGGCCGACGAGGCTTTCGCCCTCGGGGGCCAGACGGCAGCGGAGAGCTACCTGAACACCGACGCGATCCTGGACGTCGTCCAGCGGAGCGGCGCCGACGGTGTGCACCCCGGCTACGGGTTCTTCTCGGAGAACGCCGAGTTCGCCCGCCGCATCACCGACATGGGCGTGGCCTTCATCGGCCCGCCGCCTGCCGCCATCGAGGAGATGGGCGACAAGGTGTCGAGCCGCAAGGCCGCGGTCCGCGGCGGTGCGCCGATCGTGCCCGGCACGACCGAGTTCGCCCAGGGCCCCGAGGAGATCCGCGCGTTCGGCGAGGAGCACGGCTGGCCGGTCGCCATCAAGGCGGCGTTCGGCGGCGGCGGCCGCGGCATGAAGGTCGTGCAGTCGGCCGCCGAGGTGGACGAGGCGATGGCCAGCGCCCAGCGCGAGGCGAAGTCCTTCTTCGGGCGCGACGAGGTGTACGTCGAGCGCTACCTCACCTGGCCCCGCCACGTCGAGGTGCAGATCGTCGGCGACCAGCACGGCGACGTCGTCTGGGTGTCGACCCGTGACTGCTCCGCGCAGCGTCGCCACCAGAAGCTCATCGAGGAGGCTCCGGCGCCCGGCCTGCCCGACGGCGTCGAAGCGGCGATGGGCGCCGCTGCGGTGAAGGCGGCCAAGGCGGTCGGTTACTACAACGCCGGCACCGTCGAGTTCATCTACCAGGACGGCGAGTTCTTCTTCCTCGAGATGAACACCCGCCTCCAGGTGGAGCATCCGGTCACCGAGGTGATCACCGGCATCGACCTCGTCGAGTGGCAGATCCGCGTCGCCTCGGGCGAGCGGCTGCCGATGACCCAGGACGAGGTCCTCGCCCAGCGCCGCGGCCACGGCATCGAGGTGCGCATCAACGCCGAGGATCCGGCCGGCGGCAAGTTCCTCCCCTCGCCGGGTCGCATCACCAAGCTCGATGCTCCCGACGGTTTCGGCATCCGCTTCGACGCCGGCTACGCCGCTGGCGACGAGGTGTCGCAGTACTACGACAACCTCGTCGGCAAGCTCATCGTGTGGGGCAAGGACCGCGACACGGCGATCGCCCGCACGATCCGGGCCCTCGAGGAAACCACCGTCGAGGGCGTGGCGACCACGATCCCCGCCGACCTGGCGATCCTCCGTCATCCCGACTTCGTCGCCGTCGAGCACTCCACCAAGTGGGTGGAGGAACGCCTCGACCTCTCGGACGCAGCGGCTCCGGCGCTCCCGGTCGCCAGCGCCGAGGAAGGCGAAGAACCCGAGCCGCTCGTGCAGCGATCCACCACCGTGGAGGTGAACGGCAAGCGCTTCGACGTCAAGCTCTGGGTGCCCGAATCGGCTGGTGTCGCTCCTGCCGGCAGCGCCAAGTCGGTGGCCCGCAAGCCGCGCCGGGCGGCCGGCGCCGGCGGCGCCGGTGGGGGCGCCGGGAGTGGGCATGTCGCGGTGCCGATGCAGGGCACCATCGTCAAGGTCCTGGTGGAAGTCGGCGTCGCCGTCGAGTCCGGCCAGCCCGTCGTCGTGCTCGAAGCGATGAAGATGGAGAACCAGATCACCGCCGAGCGCTCCGGCACGGTGAAGGAGATCAAGGTCGCCCCCGGCGACACCGTGGGCGGCGGCGACGTCGTCGTCGTCATCGGCGACGACTGACCGGCCGAGCTCCGCGCCGCAACCAGGTGAGATACCCGCGTCAGTCCAACGAGACGTAGCCGGGGGTGGCGTGGAGTGGGGAGTCGAGGTACACCTTGGCCTCCGGCGCCTTGTTGAAGCG
Source organism: Desertimonas flava (assembly GCF_003426815.1). Classification (GTDB taxonomy): domain Bacteria; phylum Actinomycetota; class Acidimicrobiia; order Acidimicrobiales; family Ilumatobacteraceae; genus Desertimonas; species Desertimonas flava. The sequence continues at coordinate 103,383 of NZ_QKYK01000017.1, read as the reverse complement.
GCCGTGGCTCCAGCGGATCTCGACGTGTCCGCGCGCTGACGACTCGGTGCGCGTGAGGCGGTCGAGCACCGTCAGCTCCCAGTCGACGGTGGGCTGCAGCGCGGTGGTGGCGGCGATGGCGAAGTTGCGCATCTCGTAGCGCGTGGCCCAGTCCCAGCGCGACAGCACCTTGAACCGCAACGGGATGCGGCCGGCCCGGCCGAGCAGGAAGTACACCGCCTGCGGGATGCGCAGCAGGCTCATGGCGAAGTCGCCGCGCTGCTGTTGGGTCGAGCCGATCGAGCGCCGCCACCGAGCGGCGGACGCCTCCGACACCGCCCGGCAGAACGCCGCCTGCTCGTCGACGAGCGCCGCCGGCAGCTCTCGCTCGAGGCGGCCGGCGAGGACCATCCGGTCGCCGTCGGTCAGCGTCGTCACGTCGCTCGCCAGGTCGTCGAAGGCGAAATGCGCGCGCACGGCGGCGTAGTACCGCTGGTAGGCCTCGCCGGCCACGTCCTCGTACCACGACGTCGCCGCCCGGACGCCGTCACGCAGCCGGTTGTCGAACAGCTTGGCGAGGCCGCTGTTGAGGAGGTTCTTCGAGCCGTACTTGCAGCTCACCAGGTAGACGTCGTCGACCCGGAGATCGGCGGGGATGGCGCCCTCACCGCGGATCTTGCGGGGCCCGGACCACTCGACCTGTCCCGGCTGGCGATGACGCAAGGCGGCCTCGGACGTGGCGAAGGCCCGACCGTTGGCGAAGGAGTGTTCGAACAGTTCGGCGTGGCGTCCGCCGGCGTGCAGCGCGGTCAGCGCATCCCAGTCGGCTGGCGACACCCCGACCAGTTCGGACGGCAGGTGGGCGATCGCCTCGGGCAACGTGCGGCGGATCATGCCGAGCGCGGTGGCCAGCTCGGAGATCAGCGTCGTGTCCTTGCTCGAGTACTTCACGCGCGCCCGGTCCGGGGCCACCGGATCGTCGTCCGGCCCGAAGAGGACCAGCTCCCGGTCCTCGCTCACGGCGCCGGCTTGGTGGCCACGATGATCTGTTCGCCTGCGACGCGCAGATGGCCGTTGGCGCCGTGGCGCTGGCGGCGCGTCTCGACGTTGACGACGTCGTCGATGCCGAGACCGAGCTCCTCCAGGCACCGCCGATGCCAGTCGCACACGTCGACCACCGCACCGAGGCGGATGTGGTTCGAGCAGTTCACGACGAACACGCCGCCCGGCGCGAGCACGGACACGCACACGGCCCAGATGGCCCGGTGGAGGTCCCGGTACTCGGGGCCCCACTGCATGCCGCCACCGTTGTTCGCCGACAGCACCCGGCCGAGACGGTGGCGGTACGTGTTGCGCCGCGAGACACCCCGGCCCTTGCAGACCCGGCAGTCCGAGGCGCCCGCCACGCCCGAGCCGCCACACGACTTGCAGGGGTCCTTCGCCTCGTGCTTGTCGGCCATCCGGTTGCCGTAGGCGGGCGACGTCAGCACGGCGTCGAACGTCCCCGGCGTGAACGTGGGGACGACGACCAGCGCGTCGCCGACGACCTGCGTCCGGTCGGGCCCGGGGAACGTGTCGGTGTTCGCCCACTCCGGTTCGAGCTCGATCCCTGTCGACCGCGGAACGCCGGCGGCCTCGGCGATGGCGTGGATCCGACCGGTCCCGGCGAAGGGGTCGAGCACCCACGAACGCCCGCTGATGGTCGTGGCGAGCGGGCCGATGAGCTCACGCGAGAACATCGCCGGATGGTCGTGCGACGGCGGGAGGACGACGTCGGGCGCGCCGCCCGTCGCCGCGTCGCCAGCACCTGCCGCGGCCACGCCGTTCAGCCCAGGGGCAGGTCGCGGACCGCGACGCGGCACGCGGCGAGACGGTCGGGGTCGGGGGCGGCGCTGATGCCCGGCGTCTGGGGGACGGCGATGTGCCCGTCGTCGATGACGAAGGGCTCGGTGATGTCCTCACGGTAGAAGCGATCGGAGGCCGAGATGTCGCCGGGCAGCGTGAAGCCGGGCAGGGCGGCGAGGGCGGCGTTGGCCGCCCGGCCCACGCCCGTCTCGAGCATGCCGCCGCACCACACGGCGATGCCGTTGGCGCGGGCGATGTCGTGAATGCGGATCGCCTCCAGGTAACCGCCGACGCGTCCGGCCTTGATGTTGATCACCGCCGCCGCCCCGAGGGCAATGGCGTCGGCTGCCGCCTCGGCGGAGTCGATCGACTCGTCGAGGCACATCGGCGTCGCCATCTGGCGGGCCAGGGCGGCGTGCTGGCGCATGTCCTCGTCGCCGAGCGGCTGCTCGATGAGCAGCAGGCCGAACTCGTCGAGGCGGCGCAGGTGCGGCGCGTCGACCAGGGTGTAGGCGGCGTTGGCGTCGACCTGCAGGGGCACGTCGTCGCCGATGAGCTTGCGGACGGCGCGCACCGGTTCGATGTCGAAGCCGGGCTGGATCTTCAGCTTGATGCGCACGTAGCCCTCGGCCAGGTAGCCGCTCACGGCGTCGAGCAGCTCACCGACGGAGTCGTGGATGCCGACCGACACGCCCGACGGGACGCGGTCGACGACGGCACCGGCGTACGACGCGAACGACCGGCCGGCGTGACGGAGTTGGGCGTCCAACACCGCCATCTCGAGCGCCGCCTTGGCCATGCGGTTGCCCTTCACGCGATGCAGGCGATGGCCCACCGTCTCGGCGATCACGTCGTCGCCACGGAGGCGGGGCAGGAGGAACCGCTCGATCACGACGGCGCAACTGTCGGCGTACTCGGGCGAGTACGACGGGTCGGGGAGCGCCACGCACTCACCCCACCCGGTGACCGTCCGCCCGTCGTCGAACTCCGCCGCCACCTCGACGAGCAGCGCCTCGCGCTCGGTCTGCACCTTGAACGACGTGGTGAACGGCCGAACCAGCGGCAGCTTCAGCCAGTGGAGGCGAACCCCCCTGAGTTGCATCATTCCGCGGCCTCGGCGAGGGCCTCGGAGAGTGCGGGGTGGACGAGGAGGCTCTCGACGATGTCGGTGACCTTGAGGTTGGCGGTGACGGCGAGGGCGATCACCGAGATCAGCTCGGCGGCGTGCCGGCCGACGATCGAGCCGCCGAGCACGACGCCGGTCGCCGGATCGGACACGATCTTCACGAACCCCTGCGGGTAGCTGTTGATCAACGCCTTGGGGTTCCCCGAGAACGGCACCTTGGTGACGCGGATCTTGCGACCGGATGCGAACGCCTCGGCCTCGGCCAGCCCGACGTCGGCGATCTCCGGTTCGGTGAAGATGGCCGACGCCGCCTTGTCGTAGTCGAGGTGGCGGTGCGGGCCCGCGTGCAGGCCCATCATCCGCTCGGCCACCTTGCGGCCCTGCATCGAGGCCACCGACGAGAGCGGCAGCTTGCCGCTCACATCGCCGGCGGCGTAGATGTGGGGCTGGTTGGTCACGCAGTTGTGATCGATCGGGACGTATCCCCCGGCGTCCACCTCGACCCCGGCGGCGTCGAGGCCGAGCTCGGACGTGTTGGGGATCGACCCGATGGCGAGCACGGCGTGGGTGGACCGCACCACGCGGCCGTCGTCGCAGCGCACCACCACCGTGTCGCCCGTGGCCTCGCCGTCGAAGTCCCGTTCGATCGCCGTCGCCCTGGCGCCTTTCAGCAGCTTCACACCGCGGCGGAGGAAGTCCTCCTCGAGGACCGCGGCGACCTCGGGATCCTTCGACGGCAGGACCTGCTGGCGCGACACCACGAGGGTGACATCGGCGCCGAACGACGAGAACATGTGCACGAACTCCACGCCCGTCACCCCCGAGCCGACGACCGTCACGCTCTTCGGGAACTCCTTCGGGGGGTAGCAGTCACGGGTGGTGAGGATGCGGTCGCCGTCGGGCGAGCACCATTCGGGGATGCGCGGGCGGGACCCCGTGGCCACCAGGGCGTGGTCGAACTCGAGCGTCTCGGTGCCCTCGAGCGTGACGACCGCGGCCGTGTGCGGCGACGTGAACCGGGCGGTGCCGCGGATCATGCGCACGCCCTGGCTCTCGAGCAGCTCGGTGGTACCTCGCTGCAGGTGGGACTTGATTCCCTCGATGCGGCTGGTGAGCGCCTCGGTGTCGACGCCGGCCACGGCCTGCTCGAGCCCCATCCCGGTCGACCGGCGGAGGAAGCTCATCGCTCCCCCGGTGGCGATCATCGTCTTCGACGGGATGCAGTCGAGCAGGTGGGCCGCTCCGCCCACGATGTCGCGCTCGACGACGGTCACGTCGGCGCCGAGCCTGGCCGCATACGTCGCCGCGGTGTTGCCTGCCGGTCCGCCGCCGATGATGAGGAATCGCGTTGCCACGCTTCCAGGTTAGGGCCGCCGGTCCCGGCCGGCCCGAAGACGCCTACCGAGCGAGGTCGGGCCCGACGTATCTCGCGCTGGGGCGGATCAGCTTGCCGTCGGCGGCCTGCTCGACGGCGTGGGTGCACCACCCGATCGTGCGGCTGACGGCGAAGGTGGGCGTGAACATCGAGCGGGACAACCCGGCGCCGGCCATCACCACGCCGGCGTAGAACTCGACGTTGCTCGGCAGCGGACGATCCGGCTTCGCCCGGACGAGGGCCTCGAGGATGTGCCGCTCGATCTCGACTGCGCGCTCGACGAGGTCGCCGCCGATCGATTCGGCGACCTCGCGCAACACGCCCGAACGGGGATCGGGCGCCCGGTACACCGGGTGACCGAAGCCCATGATGCGGCGCCCGGCGGCCATCTCGGCCTCCACCCACGTCTCCACCACTCCCGGAGCCCGGCCGGGATCGCCGATCGCGTCGAGGGCGTCGAGGGCCCGGCTCGGCGCCCCGCCGTGCAGCGGCCCGTTCAGCGCACCCAGCGCCGCACCCACCACGTCGGCGAGGTCGGCTCCGGTGGAGGCCACCACGCGCGCGGTGAATGTCGACGCGTTGAACCCGTGGTCGATCGTCAGTGACAGGTACTGCTCGAGGGCCCGCGCCTCGTCCGCGGTCGGTCGCTTCCCGTTGACCATCTGCAGGTACGCCCCGGCGGTGCCGAGGTCGGCGTCGGGGACCACCGGGGCCTCGCCGAGGCTGGCGCGGTGCAGCGCCGCGACGATCGCCGGCATCGCCGCGGCGAGGTCGAGGGCTTGGTCGGCCCGCTCCCCCGGCGTGAGATCGAGCAGCGGGCGCAGTCCGAGATCGTCAGCGGCGATCGACACCGCGGCACGGATGCGGCCGAGGGTCGGCCCCGACGCCCGGGCCAACGGCTCGAGCAGGCCGACGAGCGTGGGCGGCACCGTCCGGGCCGCCGAGACGCGAGCCGTGAACGCAGCGAGCTCCGCGGCGTCGGGGAGATGCCCGACGGCCACGAGGTGCCACACCTCCTCGAACGAGCGGGTGCGGGCGAGGTCGGCGGCGTCGTGGCCGCGGTAGTGGAAGCGGCCCTCGTCGCCGAGCACGTCGCCGATCATGGTGTCGGTGACGGCAACGCCGTTGAGACCGCGGGGTACGTCGATGAGCATGGCTCCATCGTGGAACCGTCCAGGTGCTTGATCAACGTTGATTCGATCAACATTGATCAGTCCACGCTCCGGCCGTATGGTGACGCCATGCCGCGCTACGTCGCCGCCGCCGAGGCCGCCCGCCAGCTCGGCGTGCAACGAGCGACGCTGTATGCCTACGTCAGTCGCGGGCTGATCGACCGGCGGGTCGCCGTCGACGGGCGCACGTCGCTGTACTCGCTCGACGACATCGAGCGGCTCGCCGGCCGCAGCCGGCGGCGCGACGCGCTCCCCCGACCCTCGCTCGACGTGCAGGTCGTCACCGACGTCACCGTGCTCGACGAGGACGCCGTCAGGTACCGCGGCCACGACGTCGCCACGCTGGCCACCACCGCCACGTTCGAGCGCGTCGCCGAGCTGCTGTGGACCGGGAGCCTTCCCGCCGCCGACGTGGCGTGGCCCGAACCCGACGATCTCGACCGGATCGCCGTTCGCGACGCAACGGCGGCCGTCGGCGGCGACGGCGTGACCGCGCTGCTCACCGCCGCCGCCGCCCTGTCGGCGCGCCACGGCGGCGATACGGCACCCGTGGCCGCCCGTCGCCTCCTCACGGTCGCCGCCGATGCCCTCGGAGCCCGCGACTCGTCCCCGACCGGGAGCGTCGCCCGCCGCCTCGCCGAACACTGGCGCCCCGGCGACACCCCGTTCGCCGCCGCCGTCGAGCGGGCCCTGATCCTGCTCGCCGACCACGAGCTGGCCACGAGCACGCTGGCCGTCCGGCTGGCCACGTCCGTGCGCGCCGACCCGTACCACGCGTTCGCCGCCGGGCTGGCCGTGCTCACGGGACCGCTGCACGGCGCCTCCAGCGCCGCGGTCGTCGACCTGCTCACCGACTGCGAACGCGACGGCGTGGCGTCCGCCGTCGGCGCCCGCCTGGCCTCCCACCAGCGTCTGCCCGGCTTCGGGCACAAGATCTACGCCGGTGTCGATCCCCGGCTCGGTCCGTTGCTGGATGCCATCGCGACGCTGCACGACCCCCGCGACCGTCGGTCGGTGGTCGAGGCGGTCCTCGCCGTCGCCGGCAGCCGCATCGTCCAGCGGCCCAACATCGACCTCGCCCTCGGCGCCCTGTTGTTCGTCGCCGACATCCCCCGTGACACACCGATCTTCGCCGTCGCCCGGATCGCCGGGTTCGCGGCCCACATCGGCGAAGAGGAAGCCGCCCGGCCCGTGCGGTATCGCGGCCTCGCCCACCACGCCTGACCACGTACCGTCGTGCGACATGTACGTCCCGCGCTCCGACAGCATCGACGATCCCGACGAGGTGCTCGCGGTCGTCACCGCAGCCGGCGCCGGCGACCTCGTCACCGTCGCCGCCGACGGCACGCCGGTCGCCACGCGCCTGCCGATCCTGTGGGACGGAGGAGAACGGCTCGTCGCCCACATGGCCAGGGCCAACCAGCAGTGGCGAGAGATCGAGCCGGGTTCTCCGGCGTTGCTGATCGTCGGCGGGCCGCAGGCCTACGTGTCACCGTCGTGGTACCCGGCCAAGGCCGAGCACGGACGCGTCGTGCCCACGTGGAACTACGTGTCGATCCATCTCACCGGCCGCGTCACCGTCCACGACGACGCCGGCTGGGTGCGAGGCGTCGTCACCGCGCTCACCGACCATCACGAGGCGGTCCGAGCGGAGCCCTGGGCGGTCTCCGACGCCCCCGACGACTACGTCGACGGGATGCTGCGGGCGATCGTGGGGATCGAGTTCCTCGTCGACTCGGTCGAGGCCAAGTCGAAGGTCAGCGGGGCCCGCAGCGAGGCCGACCGCACGGGCGTCGTCGACGGCCTGCGGTCGATGGCCGACGCGATGGAGGCGGCGCTACGAGGCGGCTGACTGCAGGGCGGCGAGGATGCCGCCGAGCGCGGGATCGGCGATGGCGATGGCGTCGGGCCAGTCGAACCAGTGCACGTCCTGGCTCTCACCGACCGGCGGCGCCGGGTCGGCGTCGCCGCCGTCGAAGAGGTAGCGCAGGTCGTAGTGCGTGTGTCCGCCCGGCACGTCGTGGACGCTCACGTGGGCCAGGTGCGGCTCGCCCCCGGCGAACGTGACGTGGAGCCCGGTCTCCTCGAGCACCTCGCGCCGCGCGGCGTCCCACGGTGTCTCGCCCGGATCGACGTGGCCGCCGGGCTGCACCCAGAGATCGAACCGTAGGTGGTGCAGCAAGACGATGCCCCGCGGGCCGACCACGAACCCCGACCCGGTGACGTGGCGCGGTCCCTCGTCCCGCGAGAAGGGATCGTCCAGCTCGGCGATGTCGGCGACGAACCGGTCGATGTCGGCCCGCTCGGCGTCATCGACGGGCGTCCGCCGCTTGACGTCGTCGATGACGAGCCACTTCAGCTCGTCGGTGGTCCAGGCGCTTCGCACGACCCGGACCGTAGCGGGCGTAGCCTCGGCGCCGTGCTCCCGCTCGTCGACGTCGCCGCGCTGACCGACGGCGACGCCGCGGCGCGCTCGGGGGTCGCTGCGGCGCTCGACCAGGCATGCCGTCGCTTCGGCTTCGTCCGCATCGTCGGCCACGGCGTCGACCCCGGGCTCCGCCACCGCCTCACGGACGACGCCGCCGAGTTCTTCGCCCTCCCGACAGCGACGAAGGCGGAGATCGCCATGGAGCGCGCCGGGCGGGCGTGGCGGGGCTGGTTTCCCGTCGGTGCCGAGCTGACGTCGGGACGGCCCGACGGCAAGGAGGGGATCTACTTCGGCGCCGAGCTGGCCGACGATCATCTGGCGGTGCGGGCCGGAGCGCCGCTCCACGGGGCCAACCTCTTCCCCACCGTCCCCGCCGGCCTGCGCGCCGCCGTGCTGGAGTGGATGGAAGCGATGACGTCGCTGGGTCAGCGCCTGCTCGCCGCGCTGGCCACCGCCCTCGGTCTCGACGACGCGTGGTTCGCCCGCAACGTCACCGCCGACCCGACCGTGCTGTTCCGCATCTTCCATTACCCGCCGGCCGGCGAGCAGGCGACCGAGGCGGACGAGTGGGGTGTCCGCGAGCACACCGACTACGGCCTGCTCACGATCCTCGCTCAGGACGGGACCGGAGGGTTGGAGGTCCGGGGACCATCGGGCTGGGTCGACGTGCCCGCCGACCCCGACGTCCTCGTGGTCAACCTCGGCGACATGATCGAACGGATGACCCGCGGGCTCTACCGGTCCACGCCCCACCGGGTGCGCAACACGTCGGGCGTCGGACGGCTGTCGTTCCCGTTCTTCCTCGACCCGTCCTGGGACGCCGAGCCGGTCCCGATCGAGTCGCTGCAACCGGGCGACGCGTCGGCCGGTCCGCCGCGATGGGACGGCGGCGACGTGCACGCGTGGCAGGGCCGCTACGGCGACTACCTGACGGCCAAGGTGTCCAAGGTGTTCCCTCAGCTCATGTCCCGACCCGGGACCTGAGCGCCGCCGCGATCGCGGCGACGGGTCGGTCAGCCGCCGGTCTTCGCCTTCCAGCGTTCGCGGCCGGCGCGGCTGCGCTCGAGGAGGTTGGCCGGCACGCGGGCCATCGCCGCGGCGAGGGCCGGGTCGGCACCGTCGGAGTCGCCCGTGGCGGCGGGTGCCGCGCCGGGCTCGTCGGCGGGCTGGAGGTCCTCGAACGACGGCGGCTTCATGCCCGGCTGCCAGTACTGGTACAGGGTGCGCACGACATCGGCGAGCGGCGCCGAGTCACCGCCGCGGGCCAGCTCGACGGTCACCATGTTGGAGAAGACGTGCACGGCATCGATCTGCTCGGTGGCGAACAGTCGCCGGGCCAGTTCGTCGGCGGGCCGATCACCGGTGGCATCGCTCAGCGACGAGTAGTGCTCGTGGCCCATTCCCGTCAGCGCCCGGTTCAGCTCGAAGCGGACGATGCCCGGCGACGACGACGGCTTCTCGGTGACGGCGACCATCTGACCCATGGCCGGCCACGATATAGGCCGAGCGCCAACGGCACCTAGCGCCGCGGCACTAGGGCCTGGGGCCCGGCGGCGCCGCCGACAGCCGGGTGAGGGCGTCGATCGCATCGCCCGCACGGCCGATGGGGACGAAGAGATGGTCGTGATGGAAGCCCGCCACCACGTTGCACGCGATCCCCTCGTCGGTCAGCGCCGTAGCGACCGCGGCCGTGAGTCCGACCGCCTCGAGGTCGGAGTGCACCTCGAGGGTGATCCAGGCGAAGCGGGGCGAGGTCGGGAATCCGGCCTCGCCGGCGGCGCCGGCGTCGATCACCAAGGTCTTGCCCTCGGCCTCGTGCACCACGACGACCGGCTTCGTACGGATGTGGCGGTCGTCGGCGCCGGCGAGGACGTACACGTACTCGCCGGGGTGGAGCACGGGTTGCAGCCCGGCGAGCAGGTCGTCGAGCCGACGCACGGGGGCCGCGCGGGGCCCGTAGGTGACGAACGCGAACCCGTCGCGTTCGTCGGTGGCCTCGACCTGCCAGCGGTCGGGGTCGATGGTGGGGAACGCCGTGTCCCCCTCGACGGCACGGTGGACGTGGGTGATCTCCAACCGGTCGGCGCGGTCGATCGTCTGGGCGTAGATCTCGCCGCCGCCGGCCACGAACACCGTCTCGCCCGGCGCGTGCTCGAGGGCGGCGTCCAGCGACGACGTGACGGCCACGCCGTCGGCCGACCATCGAGGGTCGCGCGTGATGACCAGCGTGCGCCGTCCCGGCAGCGGACGACCGATCGACTCGTACGTCTTGCGCCCCATCACCAAGGTGTGGCCGGTCGTCATCGCCTTGAACCGCTCGAGGTCCTCGGGGAGGTGCCACGGCATGCCGCCCGCGGCGCCGATCGTCCCGTTCGCCGCCACCGCGGCGATCAGCGTGATCGTCATACGGCGATGGGTGCAGGGATCGCCGGGTGCGGGTCGTAGCCGTCGACGACGACGTGGTCCAGCTCGACGCTGTCGAGCTCGGCGATGCCGTCGGCCAGATGCAGGGTCGGCAACGGCCGGGGCTCGCGGCTGAGCTGCAGGCGCGCCTGGTCGAGGTGGTTGAGGTAGAGGTGGGCGTCGCCGAAGGTGTGCACGAAGTCGCCGGCGCGGAGACCGGTCACCTGGGCGACGAGATGGGTGAGCAGGGCATACGACGCGATGTTGAACGGCACGCCGAGGAACACGTCGGCCGATCGCTGGTACAACTGGCACGACAGCGTCCCGTCGGCGACGTAGAACTGGAAGAGCGTGTGGCACGGCGGCAGCGCCATCTCGTCGATCTCGGCGACGTTCCACGCCGACACGATGTGGCGCCGGGAATCGGGCGTCCGCCGGATCGAGTCCACAACCCGGGCGATCTGGTCGATCGTGGTCCCGTCGGGCGCCGGCCACGAGCGCCACTGGTGCCCGTACACGGGGCCGAGCTCGCCTTCGGCATCGGCCCATTCGTCCCAGATGCTCACGCCACGCTCCTGCAGCCAGCGGACGTTGGTCTCGCCGCGCAGGAACCACAGCAGCTCGACGATGACCGATCGCAGGTGCACCTTCTTCGTGGTGACCACCGGGAAGCCGTCGTCGAGCCGGAAGCGCATCTGGTGGCCGAACACACTGCGGGTGCCGGTGCCGGTGCGGTCGGACTTGTCGACGCCCTCGTCGAGGATGCGCTCGACGAGGTCGAGGTATTGGCGCATCGGCACCACAACGTAGCGCCGCCGACTCGCGGCACGGCCGCTGCGGGTGGCCGACGAGGCCTCAGCCGGTCGCGGTCACCGCGTCGTTCTCACCCGCTCCGAGCCGCCGGTGGGAGACGCGGCGGGCGAGGGCGACGGCGCGCTCGTCACCATCGAGCACGAACGCGGCGTTGGCGGCGAGGATGAGCCCGTTGAGCTCGAGCGTGAGCGCGTCGGGGTCTTCATCCGGCGCCAGCTCGCCCCGCTCGATCGCGGCCGCCGCCGAGTCGCGGACGAGGCCGGTGAGGCGACCCTGGAAGGCGGCGACCCGCTCCTTGACCGGCCCCGGTCTGGTGCCCATCTCGAGGATCGCCCCGGCGAAGAAGCACCCGCCGGGAAACGTCCGGCGCAGGAGATGATCGAAGTACGCGTCGCACAGGGCGACGAGCCGGGCGAGGCCGGGGGCGGCGGCGAGCGCCGCATCGGTGACCTCGGCGTCGAAGACCCGCTCGGCCTCGTCGACCGTGGCCAGCTGGAGGTCCTGCTTGGAGTCGAAGTGGGCGTACACACCGCTCTTGCTCATCTCCAACGCGGCGGCGAGGTTGCCGATCGACAGGCCCTCGAGACCGTCGACGGTGGCCAGGGAGACGGCGGCCCGGAGGATCGCTTCGCGGGTGCGTTCACCATCGGCTCGCGTCCGTCGGGGAGATTTCACGGTTGACAAGTTAGCACGATCGGTCGTACTGTCGCCAGAGTTAGCACGACCGATCGTGCTAACTCACGAAGGAAGCTGACCATGACCATCGACACGTCCTCCCCGGCACCCGCCGTCGAGCTCGCGGCCCCCGGACGCACCGGTGTTCGGATCGTCGTCGACCACCTCACGCGGCGCGTCCGGAGCAGCCGCGGCGAGGAGGTGACCCTGCTCGACGACGTCTCGTTCACCGTCTCCCCCGGTGAGCTGGTGGCGATCGTCGGACCGAGCGGAGCCGGCAAGACGACACTGCTGGAGACGATCGCCGGGCTCGTAGCGGCGACGCAAGGCGCCGTGCGCTTCGACGGCGTCGACGTGCACGGCAACGCCGAGGCGTTCCGTAGCGTGCTCGGCTACGTCCCCCAGGACGACATCATCCACGCCGACCTGCCGCTCGGGCGGACGCTGCGTTACGCGGCACGTCTGCGCCTGCCCTCGTCGACGACCGCCGCCGACGTCGACGCCGCGGCGGCCGATGCCCTCGCAGCCGTCGGTCTCATCCACCAGGCCGATGTCCGTGTCGGCGCGCTCAGCGGCGGGCAACGCAAGCGGGCCAGCATCGCCGTCGAGCTGCTCACCGATCCCCACGTCTTCTTCCTCGACGAGCCGACGTCGGGCCTCGACCCACTCACCAGCGCCGAGCTGCTCATCCGCCTGCGCCAGCTCGCCGACCGATCGGCGACGGTGGTCTTCACCACGCACTCCGTCGACGACCTGGCGATCTGTGACCGCATCGTGTTCACGACGCGCGGCGGACGGGTCGGCTTCATCGGAACCGTCGAGGAGGCGCTCGGATGGTTCGAGGTCGGCTCGATCCCCGCTCTCTACGCCCTCCTCGCCGATCCCGACCGGATCGTCGACGCGGCCCGGGAACGGACTGCGGCGCCACCGAGCGCGTCCGCCGACCGACCGAGCGGCGACGTCGCCGTGCGTCCGGTGGCGGGGCCGCTCACGCAGTGGGCCGTGCTGACGCGGCGCACGCTCGAGATCCTCGTGCGCAACCGCCTGACCCTCGTCATCCTCCTCGGCTCGCCGGCCCTGGTGGTCGCCATGTTCGCCGTCCTCTTCCGGCCCGGCGCGTTCGACGCCGATGACCCCACGCCGAGCTCGATGGTGATGATCGGCTTCTGGGTCGTCTTCGCTGCCTTCTTCTTCGGGCTCACCTACGGGCTGCTGCAGATCGTCACCGAACAGTCGATCCTGCGCCGTGAGCGATTCGTGGGACTCCGACCCGGCGCCTACCTGGCGTCGAAGGTGACGATCCTCGGGCCGTTCCTGCTGGTGGTCGTCGCGGCCATGCTCGCCGTCCTGCGCCTGTTCGACCGTCTCCCCGCGCGGCCACTCGGCACGTACGCGTCGATCGGCACCGGCCTGGTGCTCTGCGCCATCGCCGCCCTCGCCCTCGGGCTGTTGACGTCGGCGATCGTGTCCACGGCGGCCCAGGCGACGCTGGCTCTGCCGATACTGTGCTTCCCGGCCGTGCTGTTCTCCGGCGCCATCTTGCCGGTGCACCTCATGGCGTCGGCCGGTGCCGGACTCAGCCTGGCGATTCCCTCGCGCTGGGCGTTCGAGGCGATCGGTCACGATCTCGGCGCCCGCCGGATCCTGTCCGGCGGCGGCTCACCACTCGGCCGGCCCCTGCTCGACTCCTACGGCGACGCCGGCACGTTGTCCACCGGCACCTACTGGCTCGTGCTCTCCCTGTTCGCCATCACCTTCCTCGGCGCCACCTGGATCGTCCTCCGGCGCCCCCGCCCCAGCCGTTGACCCCCACCACCAACCCGGGACCGAGTCCGGTCGCGGATCACCCCGCGTCAGCCGCTGTTGCGCAGGCCGGTGGCGATGGCGTTGATCGTCAGCTGGATGCCCCGCTCGACGAGTTCGCCGTGGTCGCCGGCGCGGTGCCTGCGCAACAGCTCGATCTGCATCACGTGCAACGGGTCGAGGTACGGATAGCGGTTGCGGATGCTGCGGGCGAGGGTGGGGTTGGCGGCGAGCGGGTCCGGTGAGCCGGTGATGCGGGCGTGCCACTCGGTGATGAGCTCGAACTCGACGGCGATCCGGTCGACGATCCGCTTGCGCACGTGGGCGTCGCCGACGAGCGCCGCAGCGTAACGACGACCGATGTCGAGGTCGGCCTTGGCGAGCACCATCCCGAGGTTGTCGACGACCGACCGGAAGAACGGCCAGCGCCCGTACATGCCGGAGAGCAGGCCCTCGTCGCCGCACGCGGCGAACGCCGAACCGCTCCCGAACCAGCCGGGCAACATCAGCCGGCATTGCGACCAACCGAAGACCCAGGGGATCGCCCGAAGGTCCTCGATGCGACCCGAGCCGGTGCGCGAGGCCGGCCGGCTTCCGATGTTGAGCGTGGAGATCTCCCGGATGGGCGTGATCGCGGCGAAGAAGCCGGCGAAGTCGTCGTCGCCATAGACGAGGTCGCGATACGCCCGATGGGAGTCGGACGACAGCCGGTCCATCGCCTCGGCGAAGCGCTGGCGGTCGTCGCCGAGCCCGTCGTCGAGCCCGGCCGACGCCTCCAGCGTGGCCGCGACGAGGGTCTCGAGATTGCGACGCGCCGACGCCGGCTGGGCGTACTTGGCGGCGACCATCTCGCCCTGTTCGGTGATGCGGATCTGCCCGTCGACCGATCCCGGCGGCTGAGCCAGGATGGCGTCGTGGGCCGGGCCCCCGCCGCGACCCACGGTCCCGCCCCGGCCGTGGAAGAGGCGGAGACGCACATCGTGCGCCGCGGCGACGGCGACGAGACGTTCCTGAGCCTGCGACAGGGCCCACGACGACGTGAGATAACCGCCGTCCTTGTTGGAGTCGGAGTAGCCGACCATCACCTCCTGGCGCCCGCCCCGCCCGTCGACGAGGCGCCGGTAGGCAGGCTCGTCGAGCAGTTCGGTCAGGACCGCGTCGGCCCGCTCGAGATCGCCGATCGTCTCGAACAACGGCACGATGTCGACGTCGGAGTGTGCGCCGCGGACGAGCCCCACCTCGCGCAGGAGCACGGCGACCTCGAGCACGTCGCTCGCCGACTCGGCGCCGGAGATCACGTAGTGGGCGATGGCCTCGGACCCGACCCGCCGCACGGCCTCGGCGGCGGCGGCCAGGGTGGCGAGCTCCTTGACGACCAACTCGCCGTAGTCGGCGTACGGGCTTCGGAGCGGGCGCGGCGACGCCAGTTCGGCGACGAGCAGCTGCGTGCGCTCGGCCTCGCTCCGGCCGAGATAATCGGTGTCGACGCCGGCCACGGCGAGCAGCTCGGCGACGACCTGCTGATGGACGGAGGCGTTCTGGCGCAGGTCGAGGGCGCACAGATGGACGCCGAACTCGGCGACCGCCCGGGCGACGGGGACGACGAGCCGGTCGGCGAGCACCCCTGCGCCGTGCGAGCGAAGTGACGCGGCGATCGTGCCCAGGTCGCGGCCGAGCTCGTAGATCGTGTCGTAGGGGGCGGTCTCCACGCTTGGGAGCGGCGCCGCCGGGTGGCCACCGAGCACGCGATCGCCGAGACCGAAGAGCCGTCCGTACATGCCACGCAGGGCCCGCCGATACGGTTCGTCGGCCCGGAACGGCGATCGGTCTCCCGACGCGTCGGCGAGCGCGATCAGCTCGGCGCTGGGAGTGACGAGGCGGGCCGACATCGGCAGCGACCGTTCGAGGTGACGCAGCGCCTCGAGGTGGTGCTCGATCGCCGTCGCCGCCTGGCGGTCGATCGCCGTCCGCAGCACCTCGGCGTCGACGTACGGATTGCCGTCGCGATCGCCGCCGATCCACGATCCCATCGTCACGGCCCTCGTGACGTCGACGTCGACGCCCCATCGCCGGCGGGCGAGATCGGTGAGGTCGGCGACCAATTCGGGCACGACGGCGAAGATGCTGGCCCGGTAGTAGCGCAGCGCCTCGTTGATCTCGTCGCCGACGCGCAGCTTGGACAGCCGCAGCGAGGCGGTGTCCCACAGCGTGAGGATCTTGAGCTGGAGCTGCGTGTTCAGATCGTCGGGCCGTTGCTGCAACAGCCGGGAGAGGTCGCCGACGATCTCGAGCACGGTCTGCCGCCGCACTTCGGTGGGGTGGGCGGTGATGACCGGGGTGACGCGCAGGTTGGTCAGCAGATCGGCGGCGGTCGCGGCGTCGACACCGGCGGTGATCAAGCGATCGGCAGCGGCCTCGATGCTGCCCGGCTGAGGCCCGCTGCCGCGTGCGCGGTGGAACCGCCGGCGCCGCTCCTGATGGACGTCTTCGGCCGTGTTGACCAGCAGCGAGAGCCAGCCGAACGCCCGGATCAGATGGAGCTGGTCGGTGATCGCCCGACTCGGGAGCGACTCGGCCAACCCGCCGAGTGGGCTGCGGCCGTCGCGCCGGTCGGCCACGGCGCGTTGGCGAACGTCCTCGACGAGGGCGAACACCTCGTCCCCCGCCTGTTCGCGGACCACGTCGCCGAGCAGCCGCCCGAGCAGCCGGATGTCGGCGCTGAGCAGCTCGTCCTTGCCGGAATCGCGGCCGGCATCGTCGCGGCCACGAGCGTCAGGCCCAGCGGCCGGGGTCGGAGACGTCACCCTCCCAACGTAGGGGCCGCGGCGCCAGAACGGCCGCCGTTCACGTCGCGCCGGTCGCGGTACCGGCGGAGCCGCCCGTAGGCACGGATGCCGTGGTACAGGAGCAGCACGATCGCGGTGTGGATCAACGCCAGCAGCAGCATCGGCCGCATCCAGCCGACGTTCGTGTAGTCGCCGCGATCGCCCACGCAGTACATCGTGAAGTTCGTACTGGCACCGCGGGCGTCCCGGTGGGTGTCGCTGACCACGATGGCCTCGGACTGCCCCGCGTCGCAGAACACGGGTGCAAGCAGCTTCGCCTCGCCCGGCCAGATGGCCATCATGATGCATTCGCCGACGAACCCGACGAACAGGGCGATGAAGCCGACGATGACCGTACGGAGGAGGAATGTGCGGATCGGGGACTTCGGCCTCACTGCCGCACCGCCTCGATGAGAGTGCCGTCGCCGGTGAACCGCACCGATCCACGCGATCGAGGGGATTCGACCGACAGCGTGATCTCCGGCGGGTTCGTCGTGCCCCAGACACCGACGCTCGAGACGTAGGAGTCGGCAAAACCGAGCGCGGCGAGGGCCTCGTCGGCCAGCGACTCGAGGTCGGTCAGCGCCGGGAGTTCGCTGGCCCGGAACGTCCGGGCCTCGAGCGGCTCCGAGCCGGTCACCTGGACGGGGTCGCCGTCGGAGAGGTCGCCGCCGCGGAACGTGTAGCCGTCGACCTGATCGCGACGCTGCGGGTCGCGCGCCTCGAAGGACACGACCCGCGACGGCAGTGAGATCGTCAGGTGCAACAGCTCCGGGTCGGTCGCGCCCGTTCGCTCGCCCAGGGCGGCGAACGCGTCGACGGTCAGGTCGGAGGTCAGCCCGCCACCGCGCCGCTTGATCTCGTCGTCGAAGTCGCTGCGGTCGATCGCGCCGACACATCCGGCCAGCGTGGTGGCGGCGACGAACGCGGTCAGGGCAGCGCGGAATCGGTGTCGTCGTCCAGGCACGGCGGGGAAACGTAGCGAACTCCGGCTCGCCGACACCGGCGATATCGGGGGTCGAGGACGACCGCGACGCATCGACACCGACGGGGCGACCTCCACGCTCGCCAGTGGCACGAACGGGTTCTACATCGGCTACTTCGGCGGGGCGATCGAGCGGCGAGACGGCTCGAGCGGCGGCGTCGAGGCGCGCGCCGAGTTGGACGACGAGATCACCGGTCTGGCGGCGAACTCGACGACGCTCTATGCCACGATCGAGTCCACCGACACCGTCGTGGCGCTCGACGCCGAGACGCTCGCCGAGGTCACCCGCATCGAGATCGCATCCGTGGGCGGCAAGTCGGTCGCCGTCGGCCCGATCGCGGCATCGGACCGAGCCGTCGTGATCGGCGACTTCGACAACGTGATCGTCCTCGATCCAGCGACGTTGGACCAGCTCGGGCGGACCGACGACCTCGCCGGGCCGGTGACCGCGGTGACGATCGGAGCGTCGTGGGCGTACGCCGTCACCTCCAACGGTCAGCTCTACCGGCTCGACCCGGCCGACGCCGGTGTCCTTGACGATCGGGACGTGCCCTTCGGCGCCGTCGACGAGTGCGGACTCGCCGCCGGCGCCACCGGCGTGTGGGTGGCCGCCAGCAGGGCCCCCGCCCTGTACGACCTGGAGTCGTTGGACCTCGTCGAGTATCTCGACCTCGGCAACGCCCTGGCGGTGATCGGTGCCGGTGAGGACGGCGCGCTCGTCCGCGGCTCGGCCGCCGGCCGGAGCGCGGTGTTCAGCATCGACGGCAACGGACGTGTCACCGGCGAGACGGCGATGCCCGGCGGCCAGTGCCTGGCGCGCAGCGGCGACAGCTCCCACGTGTGGGGCCGCGAGGGCAACGGCCTCGTCCGGGTCTCGATCGGCTAACGCCGGTCAGATCAGCGAGCCGAGGAGGTCGGGGAACTCGGTGGGCGTGCACGTCGTCACCGTCGCGCCGAGCTCGGTGAGCGTGGCGGCCTCGTGGTGGTTGGTCATCGGGGTGCCTTCGTCCGACAGGGCGAGCAGCACGACGACGTTGACGCCCGACCGGACGAGGGTTTCGATCCGGCGGTGCAACAGCGACGGGTCACCGCCCTCGAACAGGTCGCTGATGAGGAGCAGCAAGGTCTGCGCCGGCCGCTCGACGAGCTGCTGGCAGTAGCCGATGGCGTTGGCGATGTCGGTACCACCGCCCAGCTGGACGCCGAACAGGACGTCGACCGGGTCGTCGAGTTGGTCGGACAGGTCGACGACCGACGTGTCGAACGCGACGAGCGAGGTGCGGAGCGCCGGCATCCGGGCCAGGACGCACGCGAACAGCGAGGCGTGCACGATGCTGTCGGACATCGAGCCGCTCTGGTCCACGGCGACGATGACGTCCCGCGCCAGGGCCGGACCGCGCCGGGCGTGACCGACGAGTCGCTCGGGCACCACCGTGCGGCGCTCGGGAATCCAGTGGCGCAGGTTCGCCTGGATCGTGCGCGGCCAGTCGATGTCGGCCGGGCGCGGACGCGTGGTGCGTGTACTGCGGGCGAGCGCACCCGTGACGGCGGCGCGGGTGCGATCGCCGAGCTGTCGTTCGAGCCGGTCGATCACGGTGGCGATCACCTGGCGGGCTGTCGCCTTGGTCTCGTCGGGGAGCAGACGGTTGAGTTCGAGCAGGACGGCCACGAGGTGGACGTCGGGCTCGATCTCGTTGAGCAGCTCGGGCTCGAGCAGGAGCTGCGTGAGGTCGAACCGGGTGAGCGCGTCGCGCTGCAGGACCTGCACCACGGGTGTCGGGAAGTAGCGGCGGATGTCGCCCAGCCACCGGGCGACCGCCGGCGCCGACCGGGCGAGCCCACCCGTGCGACGGGCGCCCGTGCCACGCGTGCGTTTCGTGCCGGCGTCGTAGACGGCGCCGAGCGCGACGTCGACACGTGTGTCGTCGCGGTCGAGCTGGGCGTCGGTGCCGTCGGCGTCGCCGCCGCCCAGCACGAGCCGCCAGCGCCGCAGACGCTCCTGTTCCGACACCCGCGGCTCGGCACTCATGGGCCACCGTCCACGGGGAGGCCGAGAAGGTGGCGCACCGTGGTCATGCCGAGCAGCACCCGCTCGTGATCGAGGTCGGTTCCTGCCGCTGCGGTGTGCTGACCACCGGCGTCCCGGATCAGGGCGCCGATCTGGCGCCGTTCGGCCGGTTCGAACGCGCCGAACGTGCGCCGCAGGAGGGCGACGGCATCGGCGAAGCCGTCGTGGCTCATCGACGAGATCCAGGCGTCGACGACCCCCCGCAGCTCGGCGTCGTGGACGAGCACCGTGCCCGACCCGGCGAGGAATCCCTCGACGAAGCGGGCGCCGTCGGCGGCCGGCGTGCCCGCGGTGAGGGCACGCCCGACCCGTGCCGACACGTCGGACGGCGTCCACCAGCCGGCGTCGTGGAGCAGGCGGGTCGCCCGGCCCCGCACCAAGCCGTGCACCGTCCGCGAGTCGGCGACCACGGCCAGCACCTCGGGCAGGTCGCGGCGGCGCGCCTGGTGGTCGAGCACGGCGAGCGCTCCCTGCAGCGAGCTGAGCCGCTCGGTCATCGCCGTCGCCGCGTCATCGTCGAGCGACCGGCACGCCAGGTCGAGGCCGGCGATGACCCGCACGACCAACTCGTCGACGACGGTGGCGAGGGCGGCCGAGTCCGATCCGCGGACGTCGCCGTAGCGGAGGGCGTTGGCGAGGGGCGGCAGGGCGTCGACGAGGTCGGCGACGTCGGGGGCGTTGGCTGCCAGCGTGCCGAGGGCGGCGGCGGCGTCGCCGACCGCAGCGGGCAGATCGGCGAGCAAGGCGGCCTGCACGAGCCCGGCGGCGACGGGGAGCCGGTCGGCGTTGCGGGCCCGCTCGACCAGCATCGCCGAGGCGGCGTCCACCAGCGTCGTGCCGTAGGGCGAGCACTCGACGAGGCGGATGGCCATCGCCGCGTCCCACCGCAATGTCCAGGTCTCGCGGAACGTGCCACGCGTGCCACGGTCCTCGTCGGGCATCCCCCAGTCGACGCCGAGCACCGCGAGTCGATGCAGCAGGTGGGATCGTCGCAGGCCGTTGGGCGTGCGCAGGTCGAGTTCGATCGTCACCTCGGCGCTCTCCGGCTTGAGGCGGGCGGCCCGCTGCGCCGCGGCCACGTCCTTCACCAAGGGCACTTGGGGCGCGGACGGAGGCACCGAGCCCACGCCGTCGCCGATCGTCAGCTCGTCGAGCAGATCGGCCAGCGACGACTGGCGGCCGGCGACGTGGGCGCCATCGGCGAGGACGGCCCCCGCCGAGTCGAGCACCTCGGCGAGGCCGGCACGCGGGCGGCCGCGAAGCGCGGCGAGCGCGTCGGCCAACCGCGACGCACCGATGAGATGGTCGGGTGAGGCCGCCAGGCCGTGGCGCCGGAGGGCGGTGGCGGCGTCGACGAAGAAGCGGCTGACGCCCTCGGGTCCCGGGTGGGCGAACACGTGCCGGTACCAGCCCGGGTAGGCGACGCCGGCGCCGTAGCCCGACGCCCGCTGGAGGCGGCGATCGCTCCACGGGACCCACGTGATCGCCGCGCGCGACGCGGCGGCGGGGCGGCCGAGTCCCTTGAGCACCTTGGCGTCGGCGGCCGCCGTGGTGGCCGTGGGATCGAGGGCCGGCACGTGCCACGCTCCGCAGATCACCGCCACCGGCGCCGGATCGTGCTCGGCGACGGCGAGGCGGATCGCCCGGCGCATGTGGGCTTCGCGGGTGGCGTCGCGGGGCGACGTGAACGTGCCGTCCCGGACGGCGGTCATCGCCTCGCCGACTGCCTCGAACGCCGGTGTGCCGTCGCCCCGATGCTCGACCACGTCCTCCCACCAACGCTCGGCGTCGGAGTCTCCGGCCGCGGCGGCCAGGGCGGCCAGCGGGTCGGACACGCGGCGTTCGGCGACGTCGAGCGTGTCATCGCCCCAGTCGCCCGGGAGTTGCCCGGAGAGCACCCACCCGGCGGGCACGTCGATGGGTCGCACGGGAACCTCGTGCTCCAGCGCCCAACGAACGGCCTGCCACTCCGGGCTGAACTCGGCGAGTGGCCAGAACGCGGCACGGCCCGGATCGGCGACCAGCGTGGCGAGCAGGGCGACCGGTCCGACGAGCTCGGGATCGGCGATCCACCTCAGCACGCTCTCACAGTCGACCGGCAACTCGACGAGCACCACCGCCGGGCGCACCTCGTCGAGAGCGCGCAACACCGAGCGGGCGCTGCCGGGTCCGTGGTGACGCACGCCGAAGACGTGCAGCCGCCGGCCGCCCGACCCGGCGCCACCGGCGGTCCGGGTCACGTCGTCGGCAGGGTCAGTCGAGCTGCCGGCAGGCTGCGTAGAAGTCGTCCCAGCCATCGCGATCGCGCACCACCCCCTCGAGGTACTCGCGCCAGGCGACCGTGTCGGTGCCCGGGTCGCGCACCACGGCCCCGACGATGCCGCCGGCCACGTCGTCGGCCCGGAGGTGGCCGTCGCCGAAGTGGGCGGCGAGGGCGATGCCGTTGGTGATCACCGAGATCGCCTCGGCCGTCGACAGCGTGCCGCTCGGGGTCTTGAGGCTGGTGCGCCCGTCGGTGGTCTGCCCACTGCGCAGCTCGCGGAAGACCGTGACCACCCGGGCGATCTCGGTGGCGGCGTCGGGGACCTCGGGCAGCGACAGGGCTCGCCCGAGCTCGCCGACCCGTTGCGACACGATGGCCATCTCCTCCTCCGCCGTCGCCGGGAGTGGCAACACCACGGTGTTGAACCGCCGCCGGAGCGCGCTCGACATCTCGTTCACGCCACGGTCGCGAACGTTGGCGGTGGCGATGAGGTTGAACCCGGGGACGGCGGCGACCTCTGCAGATCGAGTGGGGGTGTCGAGCTCGGGCACGGGGAGCACCTTCTCGGACAGCACCGTGACGAGGGCGTCTTGGACCTCCGACGGCATCCGGGTGAGCTCCTCGACGCGCACCAGGCGACCGGCACGCATCGCCCGGTACACCGGGCTGGGCACGAGCGCCGCCTCGGTCGGCCCCTCGGCGAGCAGCCGGGCGTAGTTCCATCCGTAGCGGAGCGACTCCTCGGTGGTGCCGGCGGTCCCCTGCACCAGCAGGGTGGACGATCCGCTGATGGCGGCGGCGAGGTGTTCGCTGACCCAGGTCTTGGCCGTGCCCGGCACGCCGAGCAGCAGCAGTGCCCGGTCGGTGGCCAGCGTGGCCACGGCGATCTCGACGAGGCGACGTTGCCCGACGTACTTGGGAGCGATCACCGTCCCGTCGGCGAGTTGCCCGCCCATGAGATAGGACACCACCGCCCAGGGCGACAGCTTCCAGTTCGGTGGCCGCGGACGATCGTCGACGGCGGCGAGGGCGGCCAGCTCGACGGCCGACGCGTCCTCGGCGTGAGGTCTCAGAATCGGGTGATCAGTCATGTTCCTCGTCGTCGTGATGTGAAGAGAGCTGCGGGGTGAGCTCGGCGAGCATGTCGCGGCGGACGGTGGCCAGTTCGATCAGCGATTCCCACAGGCCGAGCGGCGTGGGGGCGCCGGAGAGGGGGGCCTCGCCGGCGCGGGCGCGTTCCTCGTGGGCGGCGCGACCGGCGGCGAGCGCCGAGATCATGTCGTCGAGGAAGGCCGCAGGCATCGCAGCGATGGCATTGAGCAGGACCGTGCGGTGCGCCCAGCGGAACATCCCGTCGGTGATGCCGGTGACCACGACGGCGGCGAACTCGGCCGGGGTCAACTCGAACCCCGCCTGGAGCTCGGCGGGAACCGCCAGCGTGGCGGTCGCCTCACCCGACCGCGCCCGTCCCGACGGGACCGGGAGGTGGTCGGGCAGGTAATCGATCAGCCAGCGGGCGAGCGGCCCACCGAACTCGATCACGGCGGCGAAGCGGTCGGGAGAACGCCGGGATCGCTCGAGCATGGCGACGAGCACGTCGGCCGACGGGCGCCACCCGACCGCCGTGGCGGCGGCGACCCATTCCGGCTCCAGGACCGGCCAGTACGCGGCGATGCCATGCCAACGCCTCGCCGCGGCGACCGGCAGCAACGGCCGGTCGTCGGGTGGGGGCGATTGCAGCAGCGGTTGCGGCGGCCGCGGCACCATGCCGCAGCGGCGGGCGACGACGGTGGCGGCCACAGCGGTGAGCAGCCGGCCGGCCGGCGAGGCATCGAGCGTGTCGTCGACGACGTCGGCGACCGGGCCGGGCGGCACAGGCGGGGGGTCGCGGCGGTCGGTGCCGAGGAGCCCCGTCGTGACGAGAGCCTCCCAGGTGTCGCTCACGCCGTCATCCCGGGGGCTGCGCCCCCGCTCGCTGCGCTCGCGCCCCATCGTCGCGCCGGCTCGCTGGCGCTCGCTCGGGCGGCCGGCGCTCGCTGCGCTCACGCCGCACTCACGAACGACGTGTCGGCGCGGGGGCCGATGTCGAGCGCGCGCCCGTCGGCGAACACCGTGAGCGGGACCAGGCCGGCCGCCGTCCACTCGGCCGCCGCCACGACCGGAGCGCCGGCCGAGGCGGCCAGCAGCACGGGCAGCGACTCGTTGACCACGAGGGGCAGCGAACCGGTGGCGTCGGTGAGCACCCAGCCGCCGTCGCCAATGGTTGGTGCGGCCCGCACGATGACCGGTGCGCGCTCCAGCCAGGGCTCCCGGGCCAGCCGGCGACCGACGGCGTCGCATGCGGCCGCGACGGTCAGCGCGGCGGTCTCGGCAAGGTCGACGCCGTTGGCCGGCCCATCGTGACGCTCGCCGACGATGACGCGCAGCGCTCGGCCCGGGTACCGATGCAGGTCGGCCACGATCGACGTGCCGGCGAGCAGCGTCGTGTCGAGCGACTGGCGATAGGCGGCAAAGGACAGCGAGAGCGCCCACTCCCCCGACTTGGCCCCGTAGAGCCAGACCCGCCGCACCTCGATGAGATCCTCGCGGTTGTCGCTGCGACCGGCGACGAGCCAGGTGTCGGTCTCGGGCACGGACGCCTCGACGTCGGCCGACCGGATGAGCCACCCACAGGCCACGGCGACGGCGTCGGCGAGCTCGGGGGGCAACTCGGGAACGCGTTGCCCGGCGACGGCGATGAGATGGAGGACGCCGAGCTCGGCGAGGACGTCGGCGTGCCAGTCGGGCGAGGCGCCCACCTTGCCGGCGAGCCGCCGCACCCGGTTGGCGAGGGAACCGGCGCGCGCGTCGGTGAGACGGGCGGCCAGCTCGTCCCAGGTGGCGAAGCGGGCGATCGACGGATCGGCCAGGCCGGTGCGCATGCGATCGCCGATCCACCGATCGAGCTCGACCAGCCCGGCGCGCAGCCGCGCCACCCGCTCGTCGCGCTGACGTTCGAGATCGGCGGGGTCGCTGCTGGTGTCGGCGGGCGGGGGCGTGGGCTCGGACTCACCGGCCCCGGGGCCGGGGCCGGCGGGCGTCGGGGCCGCCGGCTCGGCGCCTATGCCCGGCCCGGCCGCTCGCCCAGGGTTCACGCGGGCGAGCCAGGACACGACCCCGGCCGGCTCGGGGCTCGTCGGCACGTTCCAGCGGACCCAGAGCACGAGCAGCCCGACGACGTGTTTGCAGGGATGAACCCGGCTGGGGCACGTGCAGCGGTAGGCGACACCGACATGGTCGACGGCCACGTCGTAGGGCTCGGCCGAGCCGCCGTCGTAGCGACCCCAGAGGCCTCGCTCCCCGACGCCGGTGTTGGACCACCGGGCGGGCACGGCGATCGCCTCGCCGGCGGCGAATCGCACCGAGCGGGCGGCGAGCGCGACGACCTGCTCGATCGACCACACGGCGGTCGGGCCCTCGTCACTCACGGAGTCGACGATACGCGGCCCCTGTCACAGTCGATCGCCGGTCGCTGTCGCGCTCGGCGCATCGATCGAGCTGCCGACCGCTTGACTGGCCCGATGATTGTTCTCGACACGCGGCTGGACGACTGGCTCGCACCCGAGGGGACCACGGCGCTGATCTTCGATTGCGACGGCACGTTGGCCGACACGATGCCCGCGCACTACCTCGCATGGCGCGAGACGCTGGCCGCCCACGGCCTCGAGTTCCCCGAGGAGCGGTTCTACGGGCTCGCCGGTGTTCCCACCCCGAGGATCGTGCGCATCGTCGCCGAGGAGCAAGGGGTCGTGCTCGACGAGGCGACGGTGGCCGCCATCGCCGTCGCCAAGGAGGACCGCTTCATGGCGTCCGACGACGGCATCGTGCCGATCGCACCGGTCGCCGCGATCGCCGAGAAGTACCGGGGCCGCCTGCCGATCGCCGTGGCGAGCGGCGGCGAGCACCGCGTCGTCCGCCACACCTTGACGGCGATCGGTGCCCTCCAGTGGTTCGACGCCATCGTCGCCGCCGAGGACACCGAGCGGCACAAGCCCGAGCCGGACGTGTTCCTCGAGGCCGCCAGCCGCCTCGGGGTCGCCGCGGCCGGATGCGTCGTGTTCGAGGACAGCGACCTCGGCATCGAGGCTGCCCACCGCGCCGGCATGGTGGCGGTCGACGTCCGTCCGACCGCGACGGCCTGACCGATGGACCCGACGACGCTCGACCACTTCGCCGCACCGGGCCGCTTCACCACACTCGGTCGCGACGAGTTCTCGTCGTCCGACGTGCGCGAGGTCGTCGAGGTGGTGCAGGGGCTGCTGATCTACGACGTCGTCGCCGAACCGTTCTACGGCGTCCGGCTGACACCGCAGCAGGCCGACGCGATCCACGAGCGGGACACGGCCCGCCTGCTCGACGTGATCCGGACCGTCGATCCGCGCCCGCTCGCCGAGCCGCGGCCCCCGGAACACCGGGTGGGCGCCCGTTGCCACGCGTTCAGCCGCCTGACCGTCGCCTTCCTGCGCGCGGCCGGCGTGCCGGCGAGAGCGCGGTGTGGCTTCGGCGCCTACTTCCGCCCTGGGTGGCTCGAGGACCACTGGATCGCCGAGTACTGGAACGACTCGGCCGGGCGATGGGACATGGTGGATGCTCAGCTCGACTCGGAGTGGCGGCGACGGATCGGCTTCACCGGGGATCGCTTCGCGCTCATGCCTTCGGAGTTCGTGACCGCCGGCCACGCGTGGCAGGCGTGGCGGCGTGGTGAACTCGACGCAGCTCGGTGCGGACTCTCGGCCATCGACGAACACGGAGCGCACTGGATCGCCGGCAACCTCCGCCTCGACCTGGCGTCGTTGAACAAGGTCGAGATGCTGCCGTGGGACGTCTGGGGCACGCGGTGGGAGCCCGGCGACGAGCCGACCGAGGCGATGCTTCACACCTTCGATGCCGCGGCGGCGCTCACCGTGGACCCCGACAGCCATCTGGCCGAACTGCGGCAGCGGTACGAAGGCGACGCGGCCTTCCGCATGGACGGTCACGTGCTCAACGCCGCCCGCGGGGTCATGGAGTCGGTGGCATGACCGGACGCCGAGTCGTCAGCTCATCACCTGACCACCGGTGAGGTTGAGCACGTCGCCGGTGACGTAGGCCGCATCGGGGCCGCAGAGAAAGGCGATGGCGCCGGCGATCTCGTCGGCGGTTCCGAACCGACCGAGTGGGATCTCGTCGCGGTACTCGTCCAGGCGATCCCGGGCGGCGAGCCGTTCCCTCACCGGCTGCGAGGCCTGCGTGTCGATCATTCCTGGCGCGACCGAGTTGGCCGTGATCCCCCACCGCCCGAGCTCGAGCGCAAACGACCGCGTGAGCGCGATGACGCCCGCCTTCGCTGCGGCATAGGCGCCGAAGTGGCGCGCGCCGCGGAGACCGGCGGCCGACGTGATGGTGATCAGACGGCCACCCTCTCCAGCGGCGATCATCTGCGGCACGCACGCCCGGGCGGTCGCCCACACCCCCTTGAGATTGACGTCGACCGCCCAGTCCCACGCAGGCTCGGGGAGGTCGAGCAGAGGGACGATCCCGTTGCCGAAGCCCACGCCACCGGCGATCGCGCAGCACGCCCAGACCGGCCCGAGGTCAGCGTGGGCACGCGCCGCTGCCGCGTCGATCTGCGCGACGTCCGACACGTCGGCGACGACGCCGATGGCACGGGCGCCGAGGGACTGCACGAGGTCGACGGTCTCGTGCAGATCGTCCAGCGAACCGACGCCGTGATCGGGCGCGTGGTCGGGTGGCCGACCGAGATCGACGCACGCGACGGCCGCGCCGAGCCGGGCGAGCCGCAGCGCGGTCGCCCGGCCGATGCCACCTGGGCGAGCGGCTCCGGTGACGAGTGCGACCCGCCCCTCCAGGTATCGCTCGGAACCGATCGACGTCATGAACATCCCCCGTCTCGTTGGTCTCAGCCCCGGTAGACCGGCGGCCGCTGCTCCTGCCATGCTCGTTGACCCTCGGCGCAGTCGTCGGTCAGCACGCAGAGGACCTGACTTCGATCCTCGGCGGCGATCGCCTGCTCGAGCGAGGTGGCGACCGCGCTGGTGTTGAAGGCTTCCTTCGTCAGCCTGAGCGCAAGGGGCGCCTTGGCGGCGACCTGCGCGGCGATCTCCTCGGCGCGGGTCCGGGCTTGTCCCGGAGCCGTCACCTCGCTGACGAGCCCGATGCGTTCGGCTTCCTCGGAGCCCACGCGACGGCCGGTCAGGAGGATCTCGCTCGCCCGGGCCCCGACGATGCGGGGCAGCATGTAGGACGCGCCCATCTCCGACGCCGCCTGACCGATGTTCACCTGGGCGGCGACGAAGAATGCGGTCGGGTCGGCGACACGGATGTCGGCCGCCATGGCCAGGGAGAACCCGCCCCCAGCGCACGGACCATTCACCGCGGCGATCACCGGCTGCGGGATCGCCCGCAGTTTGAGGACGAGTCCGGAGAACCACTTCTGCACGATGAACCAGCGGCGCTGCTCGCTCACGTCACCGGGCACGGGGAACGGCTCACCGTGCAAGTCCACTCCGGCGCAGAACCCCCGTCCGGCGCCTGTCAACACCACCACCCTGGTGTCGTCGTCGACCGCCAGCCGATCGAGCTCTGCATGGAGACTCATCACGAGCGTCGGGCTCAGTGCGTTGAGCGCATCGGGTCGATTGAGCTCGAGAACTCGAACGCCCACCGATGGCTCGGACACGCGAACGACCGGAGATTCTGGGTCGGACATCCCCGCAATCTACAGAGTCCTGATTTCGACGTCAATGACGAAAATACTTCTTTTCGGTTTCGACGTCAGTATTGATTTTTGGCCTTGGAGCGTGCCAACATCACGATGTGACCACTGACGTGACCACTGATGTGACCGCTTCGTCGACCGCCCAGACCGCGCTGCACCACATCGCTCTCGTCTGCAAGGACGTCGCCGCGACGCACCGGTTCTACGGTGAGCTGCTCGGGCTTCAGCTCGTGCACACCGAGCGGACCGAACTGGGCGACGGCTATCTGCGCCACTTCTTCTACGACCTCGGCGACGGATCGTGCATCGCCTTCTTCGAGCTGAACGGCGTCGGAGAGCCGGACTCGTTCGACACGGCGATCTCGACCGGACTCGGGCTCCCGGCGTGGGTGAACCACGTGGCGCTCCGAGCCACGGCCGAGCACGTCGCCGAGGTCCGGGAGCGCTTCGCGGCAGCCGGCGAGCCCGAGCCGATGGTCCTGCGCCACGGTTGGTCACGCTCGACGTACTTCACCGATCCCAACGGCAACCTGCTGGAGCTGTGCGTCGACACACCCGGATTCGTTCCGGATCCCGCCGAGGCGAAGCGGCTGCTGCTCGAAGCCGGCTGATTGACCGACCGATGCCGCGGGGGCGGCATCGAGTGAACCTGGGGGTACCGACATCACTACTGAACCAGCGCTGGACCTCACGCGGCCCGGGCCCGACGTCAACGTCTCCGCCCTGCTGTCGGTGAGCGACGTCACCATCCGGTTCGGTGGGATCGTTGCGCTCGACGGCGCCAGCTTCGCGGTCGCCGAGCGAGAGATCTGCGCACTGATCGGTCCGAACGGCGCCGGCAAGACGACGCTGTTCAACTGCATCAGCGGCCTCTACCAGCCGACCGGGGGGTCGATCCGCCTCGGTGACGTCGAGCTCGTCGGCCAGCCCGCCTTCCGGCGCGCCGAGCTCGGCATCGCTCGCACGTTCCAGAACCTCGGGCTCTTCGGATCGTCGACCGTCTTGACCAACGTGCTCGTCGGTGCCCACCACCTCGCACGCAGTGGGCTGATCGCAGGAGGGCTGCGCCTTCCCAAGACGAGGGCATCCGAGCGTCAACTGCGTCGAGCCGCGTTCTCCGCGCTGGAGCGGCTCGGCCTCAGCGACTACGCGACGATGTCCGTCGGCGAACTCCCGTTCGGCATCCTCAAGCGCGTCGAGTTGGCTCGCGCCCTCGTCAGCGGACCCCGCCTGCTGCTCGTCGACGAGCCGGCCGCCGGGCTCACCCACTCCGAGGCCCTCGAGCTCGGCGAGTCGTTGCGCCAGATCCGCGACGAGTTCGGCGTCTCGGTGCTCATCGTCGAGCATCACATGGCGCTCGTCATGAACATCTCCGAGCACATCGTCGTGCTCAACTTCGGGCGGGTCGTGGCCGATGGCGCGCCGTCCGACGTCCGCGACGATCCAGCGGTGATCGAGGCCTACCTGGGAACCGACTCATGAGTCGCCTTGTGGTCTCCGACCTCCACGCCAGCTACGGCAGGCTTCGGGCCCTCCACGGCGTGTCCTTCACGGTGGACGCGGGCAAGGTCACCGCACTGCTCGGACCGAACGGCGCCGGCAAGACAACCGTCTTGCGCGCCCTGTGTGGATCGATCTCCACCTCCGGCACCGTCGAGTTCGACGGGTCGGTGTTGACGCGTCGCTCACCATCGGCGATGGCCCGCTTGGGCGTCGCCCACGTGCCGGAGGGTCGGGGCACCTTCGCCGACTTCACGGTGCTCGAGAACCTCCGTCTCGGCGGTTACTGCCGCGACCGCCTCGACGAGGACATCGAGCAGCAGTTCACCTGGTTCCCCCGGCTCCGCGAGCGCAGCCGCCAGCTGGCCGGGAGCCTGAGCGGCGGGGAGCAACAGATGCTCGCCATCGCCAGGGCGCTGATGCTCCGGCCCAAGGTGCTGCTGCTCGACGAGCCGTCGCAAGGCCTCGCACCGACGATCACCGCGGCCGTCTACGAGATCCTCCGCTCGATCCAGGACTCGCTCGGCACGACGATGCTCGTCGTCGAGCAGAACGCCAAGGTCGCCCTGCGTTTCGCCGACGAGGCCTTCGTTCTCGAAACCGGGCGCGTCGTGTTGTCGGGCCCCGCTGCCGAGGTGGCGGGCGACGTGTCCGTCCAACGCTCCTACCTGGGGACCTGAAATGACTCGCTTCTTCCAACAGATCGTCGACGGCCTGGCATCGGGCTCGATCTACGCGGCCATGGCGCTCGGACTCGTCCTCATCTACCGCTCGACCAACGTCCTCAACTTCGCCCAAGGCGAAATGGCGATGTTCTCGACGTACGTCGCGTGGCAGTTCACGTCGTGGGGGGTGCCCGTCGTCCCGGCGATCCTCATCTCGGTCGTGCTGTCGTTCATCGGGGGGATGGCGATCCAACAGGCGATCGTGCGTCATGTCGACCACGACAACCACCTCGCCGTCGTCGTCGTCACCCTCGGGCTCTTCCTGGTGCTGAACGCGGCCGCCGGCTGGATCTGGACGTATTACATCAAGGATTTCCCGAGCGCGTTCCCCTCGTCGGTGTGGGCGCTCGGCGATGTTCGCCTCAGCGTCCGCAGCGTGCTCACCCTCGCCGTCGTCGCCGTCCAGATGGTGCTGCTGTACCTGTTGTTCCAGCGGACGAAGGTCGGCCTGGCAATGCGGGCGGCTGCACTCGCCCCGGGCGCGGCCGAGAACGTCGGCATCAGCGCGCAACGCATGATGATGCTCGGCTGGGGCCTGTCGGCGGCGTTGGGTGCGCTTGGTGGGTCGCTCATCGCCCCCAAGCTGTTCCTCGAGCCGAACATGATGTTCGCCGTCCTCCTGTACGCATTCGCCGGGGCCGCCCTCGGTGGCCTCGACAGTGCGCTCGGCGCCGTGCTCGGCGGGCTCATCGTCGGCGTCAGCGAGAACCTCGCCGGGACCTACATCGACTTCGTCGGCTCGGATCTCAAGATCCTCGTGCCATTCGTCCTCATCATCGGCGTGCTGCTGGTGAAGCCCAACGGCCTGTTCGGGCGCACCGCCGTCGGGAGGGTGTGATGAGCGTGCAACTCGTCCGAGGCTCGGCCACGACGCGCTGTCTCGCGATCGCGTCCCTCGTGCTCGGACTCGGGTTCTTGGCCTGGCTGCCGTTCATGGTCGGTTCGTTCCGGGTGTTCCAGCTCACACTCGTGCTGATCTGGGCCGTCTCGGTGATGGGTCTCAACCTGCTCGTCGGCTACAGCGGACAGATCTCGATCGGCCACAACGCGCTGTTCGCGGTCGGCGCGTACACGGCGGCGATCCTCATGCACCGCTACGACACCAATGTCGTGTTGTGCCTCGTCGCTGCGGCGACGACATCGGGTCTGGTCGGCCTCCTCGTCGGCATTCCCGCGCTGCGGCTGCAAGGCCTGCACCTCGCCATCGTGACATTGGCCCTGGCGATGGCGACGACGGCGGTACTCCAGCGGTTCGGCAGTCTCACGGGGGGCGCCGCCGGGCTCTCGGTGCCGCGACTCCGACCTCCGTCGTGGCTACCGATCGAGGACGAGCAGTACGTGTACCTCATCTCCCTGGTCGTCGCGGTCGTCATGTTCGTGATCGCCCGCAACCTCACATCCAGCGCGTTCGGCCGAGCGCTCGTGGCCATCAAGGACAACCCCCTCGCCGCCGCGGCCATGGGAATCGACTCGCGGATCTACAAGGCACTCACGTTCGCGATGAGCGGCGTGTTCGCCGGCGTCGCCGGCGTGCTCTACGTCCTTGCCATCCGGTATGTCTCACCCGAAGCCTTCCCCCTCCTCTTGTCCGTCACGTTCCTCGCCGCCATCGCCGTCGGCGGTCTCGGCACCATCTCCGGCGCCATTGTCGGCGCCGCGTTCGTCCAGTTCGTCCCTCAGTTCGCCTCGTCGGTCAACGACTCATTGGCCACGCTGCTCTACGGCGTGGTGCTCATCGTCGTGATGATCGTGATGCCGACGGGGATCGTCGGCTTGGCGAAGCGGTTGCTGGGCCGGGTGGTCACCATCACCGATCCCCCCGTCCCGCCAGTGGCCGGCGACGACGAGCCCTTCACCGAGTCGCCACCGGCCGAGCTTCCCGAACCGGTGAACGCGTCGTCCTGATCAGTCCTCGGTCCGCTCGAGCGCCCGGCGCACGGACCGGCCCCTTCTCGAATCCAGCACACCAGCAACACCCGAAGGAATCCCATGCATCATCCACGACGTGTCCGGCGAGCGGTGGCGGGCCTCCTGGCCCTCGCGCTCGCCCCCGCAACCCTCATCATCGGCGCCGGCGCTGCCGGCGCCGGTTCCGACTATCCCGATCCCGGCATCTCCGACGAGGAGATTGTGCTCGGGGGCATCTATCCCTTCAGCGGCTCGGTCTCCGCATTCGGCGCCCAAGGCCACGGGGCGGCTGCGTTCTTCGAGTACATGAACGAGACCAACGGTGGGATCGAGTTCGGCGACGGCCTCACCCGGCGCGTGGAGTTCATCACGTACGACACCGCCTACGAACCCCAGCGTGGAGTCGAGGAAGCAAGGCGACTCGTCGAGCAGGATGAAGTCTTCGCGCTCTTCAACGTCTTCGGCTCGCCGGTCGCAGCCGCGGTTGCTCCGTACGCCCACGAAGAGGGCGTGCCGATGCCCTTCGTCTCGTCGTCCTCGGATCAATGGGGCGATGGCGAGCGCTGGCCCCTCGCTACTCCGTTCTCGATCGTCGGCTCGACCGAGGGCAGCGTGTTCGGTGGCTGGCTGCTCGAGGAGAATCCCGACGCCACCGTCGCGATCCTGTACCAGAACGACGACTTCGGCAAGGGCACCTACGAAGCGTTCGTGCGTTCCGTCGAAGGCACCACGATCGAGATCGTCGGCGACGAGAGCTTTCAAACGACCGATGCGACGGTCGACTCCCAGATCACCAATCTCGCGGCGACCGGTGCCGACACGTTCTTCATGATCGCCACCCCGAAGTACGCGGCGCAGGCCCTGACGAAGATTCACGAGTTGGGCTGGGAGCCACTGCGCATCACGCAGACGTCAGGGAGCAACATCGCGTCGGTTCTCGAGCCGGTGGGGCTCGACATCGCAGAAGGGCTCGTGTCGCTCGGTTGGTACAAGGAAGTGACCGATGAGATCTGGGCCGACGATCCGGCCGTCATCGAATTCAGGGAGAACGCCGAGAAGTACGGCGCCGATCCCAACGATCCGTTCGCCGGCTCGGGCTGGTTGGTCGGCCAGATGGCCGCCGCTTTGTTCGCCACCATGGAAACGCCGACGCGCGACGGCCTCATGGAGGCCATGCTCGATTGGGACGCCGACGGCGTCGGGCTGATGTTGCCGGGCATCCGCCTGCACACCGAGAGTCCCGACGACCGCTACCCGATGGAAGGTGCCTACATGATGACGTTCGACGGCGAGCACTGGGTGCTCGGCGACGAGCCCGTGATCGTCGAGGGGCAGACCCAGCCCACGCCGTTGTCGTGATCCCCACGTCATGACCGAAGATCTCGTCAGGCTCGACATCTCCGAGCGCATCGGCACCGTCACCTTGAACCGCCCCGAGCGGCGAAACGCGATCAGCAGCGCGCTCGCTCGAGCGGTCACGGCCCGGATGAACCAGGCGATCGAGTCCGACGAGGTCGACGTGATCGTGCTCACGGGGTCGGGGCGGGCGTTCTGCGCCGGCCTCGACCTCGTCGAGCTCAGCACCTCGGCCCACAACCTCAGCCCGTTGGACTCCGAGGACGGACCGTGGACACCCGGCAACGGGATGTGGGTCGAGACCGACAAGCCAGTGATCGGCGCGATCAACGGCCCGGCCGTCACGGGCGGGCTCGAGCTGGCCTTGCACTGCGACATCCTCATCGCCGCCGAGTCGGCGCGCTTCGGCGACACGCACGCCCGCGTCGGGGTGTTCCCCGGCGGCGGGATGATCGCCCTCCTCCCCCGGGCGATCGGTCAACGGGCGGCGTTGGCGATGAGCCTCTCGGGAAACTTCATCGACGCCTCGACGGCCCTGAGATGGGGCCTGGTCGTCGACGTCGTCCCGGACGAGGAGCTCCCCGCCGCCGCGCGCAGACTCGCCGCGGACATCGCATCGGCCGACCAGCGCATCGTCCGCGCCGTGCTCGCTACCTACCGGGAAGCCGCCGACCTGTCGCCGACGGACGCTGTCGCTCACGAGGGTGCTGTCGCCCGGCGCATGCACGCGCTCGTCGACCCGGCGACGATCGCCGGCCGGCGCGAGGCGGTCCTCGACCGCGGCCGTGCCCAGACCGCCGTCGACTGACTCAACGTTCTCGCAGCAAGCGCTTGAGAACCTTCCCGGCGGCGCTGATCGGCAGCTCGTCGACGAACTCGACGAGGCGAGGACGCTTGTAGGCGGCGAGACGACTCGTGCACGCGTCGACAACCGCCCGCTCGTCAACCTGGTGGCCGGGCCGGACGACGACAAAGGCCTTGACGAGCTCACCCCAGCGCTCATCGGGAACGCCGATCACCGCGACGGCGCTGACACCGGCGAGTTCTTCGATGGCCGCCTCGATCTCAGCCGGATACACGTTGACGCCGCCACTGACGATCATGTCGTCGGACCGGTCGACGAGGAAGACGTACCCCTCCTCGTCGACGTATCCGAGGTCGCCGACCGATGCCCAGCCGTCGCGGAACATCTTCGCCGTGGCGGCGACGTTGCGCACGTACCCGCCCCCTTGGACCAGGCCGCGCTTGGCGACGTGACCGACCTCGCCGACGTCGGCAGCACTCCCGTCGTCGCGCAGCACCGTTACCGTCGTTCCGAAGAAGGCCTCGCCGCACGAACGTGGCTTGCGCATTGCGTCCTCGGGCCCGAGAACCGTGAAGAACCCGGCCTCCGTGGCCCCGTAGTGCTCATAGAGCGCGACCTTGGGCGCGACGGTCGCGAGCCGCTGTTTCGTCGCGACCGGGAGCGACGAGCCGGCGCTGATGACGGTCCGCAGCGACGAGAGGTCGGTCGGGTGCTCGTCCCAGGCGTCGAGCATGAGGGTGAGCATCGTCGGTGCGGCAGGCAGCACGGTCGCGCGCGAGGATTCGATGGCGGCCAGGACACCGCGGGCGTCGAAGTGCGGGAGCACGACGACGCGGCCACCGACGTAGAGCTGCTGGAGCGCGAAGCCGAAGCCCAGGCCGTGGTGCAGTGGCCCGGCGACCAGCATCGTGTCACGCGCCCCGATCTCGAACTCGATCACCATGTACAGCCACATCTGCACGATCACCCGGTGTGGCACTCGCACCAGCTTCGGTGGTCCCGTGGTGCCTCCGGTGAGAGCCAGCCAGAATGCGTTGCCCTCGGCGGGCGGCGTTCGCTCGACGGTGGGATCGCCCCGGGCGATGAGACGCTCGCAGGCCTCGAGGTCGAGGACGTCCAGCTGCGGTCGGCTGGCGGCGATCGCCGCCGTCCGACCGGCGAGATCACCGGTCGACTCGGCGATCAGCACCTTGGCGCCCGTCGCGTCGATGCCGTGCTCGAGCTCGGCGAGCGAGCTGCGGAAGCTCTGCGGAGCGACGACTGCGCCGATCGTCGCCGTCGCCAGGACGATCTCGAAGAACTCGACCCGGTTGGACGAGAACACGGCGATGACATCGTCCGGCTCAACCCCCCGACGAATCAGTCCATCGGCCAGCCCGCGCACCCGCCGGTCGAGCTCGCGCCACGTGCGCCGGTCGGAGCCACAGACCACTGCCTCGGCATCGCGCCGGTGAAAGCGCCGGGCGTGCCGGCCGGCGAGATCGGCCACCGACAGGTCAGCCTGGTAGTCGAGTCCGTTCGCCGTCACGTCCATCAACTCCTCACCAACGGGTCGGCCACGAGGCCAGCGGCCGGGGAGCTGGTACGGCCCGGCTCGACAATCGTCGGACGGCGGCGACGAGGACAGGGCGCGACTCGATCGGGTCGATCAGCTCGTCCACCCGCATCGCCGCTGCCGGACCGTCGGCCTTCGTCGATGCCTCCAGCTGGGCCGCGCGCCGGCGGCGATGCTCGTCGCGCTGGTCGGGTGGGAGGCGGGCGATCTCGGCCGCGTACACCACGTTGGCGCCGGCGACGGGATCCATGAACCCGATCTCGGACCCGGCCCATGCGAATAAGGCGTCGCCGCCGACGTCGTTGCCGCCCATGGCGTAATAGCCGAGACCGAAGCCCTTGCGGAGCAGAAGTGTCACCTTCGGCACGGCCGCGAGAGCGTAGGCCTGTTGCATCACGTCGGCCTTCGCCACGAGCCGGTCGTGCTCAGGCCCGCTGCCGACGAGGAAGCCGGGGGTGTCCTGCAACATCACGATCGGCAGACCGAACGCGTCACAGAGACACATCAATCTGATCGCCTTGTCGCACGCGTCCGGGGTGAGGCTGCCGGCCTGGTAGCTCGGCTGGTTGGCGATGAGGCCGATCGGAATGCCGCCGAGCCGAGCGAGACCGGTCAACAGACTTCTTCCGAATCGGGCCCCTATGGCGAAGTAAGAACCCGGGTCGACGATCCGGTCCACCACTGCGCTCATGTCGTACGCCGACCGGCGGGCCCGGGGCACCAGATCGAGGAGTCCGGGATCATTGGCCACATCGGGGCACGGTGACCGTGGCGGCTCGGTACCGGCGTGCGAAGGCAGGTACGAGAGAAACCGTTCGATGGTGGTCACCACCCCAGCTAGGTCGTCGGCAACGACATCGACGAGGCCGGTGCGCTCACTGTGCACGGCGACGCCGCCGAGATCCTCAGGGGTGATCGCCTCCCCTGTGGCCACCTCGATCACGCTCGGCGCCGTGACGGCGAGGCACGTGCCCCGCATCTGCACGGTGAGATCGGCGTGACCGGCGAGGAGCGACGAGGCGCCGAACGAGTCGCCGACGATGGCAGCAACGAGTGGTATCGCCCTGCGACGACGGGCGACGCCCTCATACCCGCGCACGGCCGTGAATCCGGTGGCCCCCAGGATGTCGGGGATTCGACCGC
This sequence comes from Desertimonas flava, assembly GCF_003426815.1. GTDB lineage: Bacteria > Actinomycetota > Acidimicrobiia > Acidimicrobiales > Ilumatobacteraceae > Desertimonas > Desertimonas flava. Next base: position 65,874 of record NZ_QKYK01000017.1, on the reverse strand, counting down.
CGCCGCACGACCCGAAGTACACGAACGGCGTCCCGGCGCGCATGGCCGACTCGAAGAGCCGGTGAAACTTCTCGTTGCCCACCATGGCGCTCGTCGCCCGCTTGACCGTGACGTCGTCCCCGGCAACCGCCACCGGTCGGCCGCCGACCGTCGCGTACCCGCCGATCTTGCCATCGCCGGGCAGCCACTCCTCGTCGCGGCCGGCTGCCCAGGCGAACGTTCCGACCTCCTGGAACGAGCCCTCGTCGACGAGGGCCGCGATCCAGTCGCGGGCCGTCGCCTGACCGGCGGCGTGGAGCGCACTCACCCGATCCGCCCCGCCCATCTCCGTACGTATGCGCTGACGGCGGGCAAGAAACGGGTCGCGGACGTCGTCCCAGTCCTCACGAGCCATGTCAGACGAGGGTGAGGAATTCGATGAAGGCGCCGTGGGTGACAGCCGGGTGGATCCAGAACTGGTCGGCCGGGGGCCACGGCGACTCGGGCGGCGTGCGCGTCGGCGGGCCGAGCGTGCGTACCCCCGACGCCTGGTAGGACCGATAGAGGTCCTCGACGTCGTCAACCTCGAACACCGTCATGTAGTGGCCACCGCCGGTGCGGTCGAGGAACGCCCCGACGGCACCGCCGGTCGGCCGGCCCCGGTCGCGCGGCGCGACGAACTCGATGCTGCTCTCCGGGCCGAGGTGGAACGTGGCCGTGTCGAGGCCCCAGTCGGCGCGGCTGCTGCGGTCGGAAACCCGTTGCCCCAACCGTTCGACGTCGGCGACCGCCCGCTCGATGTCCGACACGGCGATCGCCTGGTTGAAGAGCCCACGCATGCCGGGCGTCACCGCGTCCTCCACGAACGGTCCGTCGCGGTAGCTGAGCAGCTGGACGAATGCGCCGGCGAACCTCGAGGGCCGGATCCACAGCAGATCGCACGGGATGCCGCGGTCCGGCGGAGCCGCTGCCGGCTCGGCGGCGACGATGCCGCCGTCCAGTCCACCGAGCGCGTCGAACACGTCGGCGACGTCAGGCACCTCGATGGTGGTCATGTAGAGGCCCTCGCCTCGCCGATCGAGGAACGACCCGACGGTACGTCCGATCTCGTGGCTCCGACCCGTCGAGGTGACCAGTTCGAGGTAGCAGCCGTCGCGGAAGCCGAACGTCGCGGTGTCGATCTCCCATTCGGGGCGGGCCGAGCGATCGGAGAGCGTGAAGCCGCATCGTTGGAAGTCGGCAACGGCGGCGTCCAGATCGCCGACCGCGACCACCTGGCCGACGAGCCGCCGGAACGGCGGTGCGGCTGGATCGCCGACCCCGGTCACCTTCCGATCGTCAGACGAGTTTGGAGTCATGACCCTCCCAGTACTGGTCGCGCAGGCGACGTTTGTAGAGCTTGCCGTTGTTGTCACGCGGCAGTGCGTCGGTGAAGCCGAACCGCCGGGGCACCTTGAACCCGGCAAGTCGCTCGCGGGCGTGGCGTTGCAGCTCGGCGACGAGCGACCCGCGGTCACCGTCGTCGGCCCGCTCGGAGTCGGAGTCGTGCAGCTCGACCACCGCCATCACCTGCTCGCCGAACTCGTCGTCCGGCACGCCGAACACCGCGACGTCGCGCACGGCAGGGTGCTCGGCGAGGACGTCTTCGATCTCCTGGGGATAGATGTTGACCCCGCCGGAGATGATGGTGTTGCTCATGCGATCGGTGAGGAACAGGTAGCCGGCGTCGTCGACGTAGCCGATGTCGCCGAGCGTGAACAGGTCCCCGTGGTACGCCGACGCCGTCTTGACCGGATCGTTGTGGTATTGGAAGCGGTGGAACGCCAGGGCCTCGAAGAACACGAGCCCGGGCTCGCCGGCCGGCACCGGCTCGCGGGTCGCCGGATCGAGCACGATGATCGGCCCGCCCGTCCAATGCCTCCCGACCGACCCGGGTCGTTCCAGCCACTCGGGTGAGCTGATGATCGTGCCCCCGCCTTCGCTGCCGGCGTAGTACTCCCAGAGGATCGGGCCGAAGAGACCGATCATCGCCCGCTTGAGACGGACCGAGCACGGCGCAGCGGCATGCCACACCGCCTGGAGGCTCGACAGGTCGTAGCGGGTTCGCACGTCGTCAGGCAGGTTCAGAATGCGTTGGAACATCGTCGGGACGAACTGCACGTGGGTGACCCGTTGACGTTCGATCAGGCGCAGGGACTCCTCGGCGTCGAAGCGGTGCATCACGACCGCCGTCGAGCCGAGCGTGTGCATGCTCGACGACCACGAGATCGGTGCCGAGTGGTAGAGCGGACCGGTCGACAGGTAGCGAGCCCCGTGCGGCACGCCGTAGCGCTGGCCCACGTAGTGCATCAGCGACGTCTTGTCGGTGGGCGGTCCGCCCGACAGCGGTGGGCGGATCCCCTTGGGCAGGCCGGTGGTCCCCGACGAGTAGAACATGATCCCGCCGGCGACCTCCGGGGCCGCTGTCGTCGCGTCGGCGCCTGCGACGAGCTCCTCGTAGTCGATCGCCGCGGCGGGACGATCACCGGGCCCGACGACGATGATCGTGATGGCCGAGGGTTCGTCGCCGAGGGCGTCGAGCACGACCGGCACGAGTCGGGCGTGGACGACCACCGCCTTGGCCCCGCTGTCGGTGAGCAGGTAGCGGACCTCTCGTGCCGTCAGGTGCCAGTTGATGGGCGTCAGATAGAGACCCGAGCGCATGCCTGCCCACCACACCTCGAGGAACGCCGCCGAGTTGTCGAGCATCATCGCCACGCCGTCGCCGACGGTGAGTCCCAGCCCCCGCAAGGCGCTGGCGACGCGCACGGATCGTTCGTCGAGGTCCCGGTACGTGCGGACTTCGTCGCCGTCACCGACCACGAGCGCCTGTCGGTCGGGCTCGACCTTGGCCCAGTCGCCGAGGTACACGCAGTCGTCGGTCATGGTTCCTCCGTGATCGGGGTGGCGGCCGACAGCCCGAGTGCCTGCTCGATCAGGGCCATCTCGTCGAGTGCGGTCGCCAGGGTCAGCTGTTCGTCGTCCTCGAGGGAGGCCCACGTGGCGGGCACGTCGTCGAGGCCTTCGACGCGAGCCCCTCGCCCGACGGTCAGGGAGATTCCTGCGACGCGGCCCCCTCCGGCCGACAGCACCCGGCCGCTCACCGGGCACGACGGGTGGACGAGCCAGGCGACGACCTCGGCCACGTGGCGGGGCGCGAGGTGCGGTGTGAGCGCTCCGAACACCTCCCCGGCCATCCGTGTCCGGGCCATCGGCGCGATGGCGTTGACGCGCACCCCGTCGGTGCGGCCCTCGGCTGCCAGCACCGTGGTCGCGCCCAGCAGGGCCGCCTTCGCCGCGCCGTATCCCACCGATCCGGCCTGGCCGACGAGCCCCACGGTCGAGGTGGTGAACACGACGGCGCCGTCACCGCCCGATCGCAGGTGTGGCCAGGCGAGCGACGCGAGCATCAGCGCCGCCACCACGTGCACGTCGAACTCGAGCCGTAGGTGAGCCTCGACGAGCTCAGCGGCGAGGTGGGGACGCCCCATCCCGGCGTTGTTGACGAGGATGTCGAGCCCGCCGTACTCGGCGATCGCGGTCGACACCAGTCGCTCCCGCACCGCGGGGTCGGTCACCGAACCGACGACCCCTACAGCGCGACCACCTGCAGCCACGATCGACGCCGCGACGTCGGTGTCATCGAGGTCGTTGACGACGACGGCCGCGCCCCGCTCGGCGAGCAAGCGTGCGTGGGCCTCGCCCAGGCCACGACCCGCTCCCGTGATCACGGCGGTGAGTCCGTCGAACCTCAGCACGTCATGAGCTGCCGGGTTGCTGGCCCCAGGCGACGTGCTTGTCGACCCTCGGTTCACCCGGGAGACCGAGCACGCGCTCACCGATGATGTTGCGCATGATCTGCGACGAACCAGCCTCGATCTGGTTGGCGACCGATCGCAGGTACGCGTGACGCAGCTGGTCGTCGGTGAGCACCGACGGGTCGTCGCTCGCCTCGAACGAGTCGGCCAGCCACCCAGCGGCGGCCACCGCACCCGCGTCGTGGGCCCCGACGCGCGGCATCTCGTACGACGCGTACAGCAGGGCCTCGGTGCCGAGCAGGTCGGCACACAGGTTCATGATCCGCTGGTTGACGAGGCTCGAGGCCAGCTTGCCGATCGAGCCCTCCGGCCCGACCGACCCTCGCTGGCGGTTGGCGGCGACCCGCATCGACGTCAGTCGGTTGACCTCCGCGTCGATCCAACAGGTGACGAGCCGAGCCCTGGTCTCGCCGCCAGGCCGTCCCCGCCGCCCGTACAGCCGCATCGCCTCGCCGATGGCGCCGGAGCCGCGGGGCGCGATCGTGGCGGCGTTGGCATCGCGCTCGTGGGTCAGCGTGGTGGTCGCGACCCGCCAGCCGTCGTTGACATCGCCGATGCGATCGTCGTCGGACAGGACGAGGTCGTTGAGGAACACCTCGTTGAACTCGGCGTCGCCGGTGAGCTGCCGCAGGGGCCGCACCTCGATGCCCGGCTGGTGCATGTCGATGAGGAAGTAGGTCAGGCCGCGATGCTTCGGCTGGTCGGGATCGGTGCGCGTGAGCAACATCGCCCGGTCCGACACGTGGGCCAGGCTGGTCCACACCTTCTGACCGTTGACGATCCACTGCGACCCGTCACGCACGGCCCGCGTCGACACGTTGGCGAGATCGGAGCCGGCACCGGGTTCGCTGAACAGCTGACACCACAGCTCCTCACCGGTGAACATCGGGCGCAACAGCTGTTGCTGAGCCGGGGTGCCGTGATGGACGATCGTCGGGGCGGCGTGGCCGATCCCGATCGCATTGCGGAGTCGGGCGCTGGGCGCGCCCGCCTCGTACAAGCGCTGCAACACCACGTTCTGCAAGCGGGCCGAGACGCCCAGCCCACCGAGGCCGACGGGGTGGTCCACCCAGGCGAGCCCGAGGTCGAACTGGGCCCCGAGAAACGTCCGGCGGTCGGTGGAGGCCGGCGGGCACTCGGCGAGGAGCTGATCGATGCGTTCGTCGACGAGCTCGCTCTCGGAGGCCGTCGTCGTGGGGGCGGTGTCGAGGTGCGTCACCGTTCAGACCAACTTCGACTCGCGGTTGCGCCAGTACTCGTCGCGTAGCCGTCGCTTATAGAGCTTGCCGTTCTCGTCACGGGGCAGCTCGGCGACCAGGTCGAACGAGCGGGGGCACTTGAACCCGGCCAGACCCTCTCGGCAGAAGCGGTTCAGATGGTCGATCAGATCGGGCCGGTCGAGGTCGGCGGGGGCGACTTGGACGACGGCCTTGACCTCCTCGCCGAACTCGTCGTTGGGCACCCCGAAGACGGCCACGTCGATCACGTCCGGGTGACCCGCCAGGTGCTGCTCGATCTCGGCGGGATAGATGTTGACGCCGCCTGAGATGATCATGTTGCTCAGGCGGTCGGTGAGGTAGAGGTAGCCCTCCTCGTCGATGCGGCCGATGTCGCCGGCGGTCACGAGGTTGTCGCCGTGATAGACCGATGCCGTCTTCTGCGGGTCGTCGTGGTACTCGAAGCGGTTCGCCGCGAACGCCTCGAAGTAGATCAGGCCCTCGCCGCCGGGGGGCACCGGCGAGCGGTCGATCAGATCGAGGATGTGGATCGTGCCCCCCGACCAGTGCCGGCCGACCGATCCGGGATGCTCCAGCCAGCTGGCCGAATCGATGAACGTCGCGCCACCTTCGGTCGCCGCGTAGAACTCACAGATGATCGGCCCCCACCACTCGATCATCGCCCGCTTCACCGAGGCCGGACACGGGGCGGCCGCGTGGAACGCCTTCTGATGGGTGACGCCGCGATAGGCGGAGCGCACGTCGTCGGGCAGGCGCAACATCCGCTGGAACATGGTCGGCACCCACTGTGAGACGGTGATGCCCTGGGAGTCGAGGAGGCCGAGCGCCGTCGCCGCGTCGAACTTCGTCATGATCACCGAGGTGGCGCCGACCGTGTGGGCCCCGAAACTCCAACTCGACGGGGCCGAGTGGTAGAGCGGCGCGGGGCTCAGGTACCGGTCTCCGGGCCCGATGCCGAACGTCGCCATGATCAGGTTCGACACCGAGGTGAACTCCGACGGGTGTTGGCCACTCAGCTTCGGCTTGACGCCCTTCGGCCGGCCGGTCGTACCCGACGAATAGAACATCGGCCCGCCGGCGAGCTCCCGTTCGATGGGGTGGACGGGGTGCTCGCCGAGGAACGTGGCGAAGTCGATCAGGTCGTCGTTGCCGACGGCCGCCGCGCCGACCTGGATCTCGATCACGTTCGTGGCCGCCAGTGCCGCCGCGGCGTCGGCCGACGTGCTCGGACTGGTGATCACGACCTTGGCCCGAGAGTTCTCCAGCACGTACTGCGTCTCGCCGGACGTCAGGTGCCAGTTGATCGGCGTGACGTACATTCCGCTGCGGGTGGCGGCCCACCAGGCGACGGCGAACTCGATCGAGTTCTCGAGCATGATCGCCACCGTGTCGCCAGGGCCGCAGCCGAGCGCGGCGATACCGTGAGCCAGGGCGTTGGACCGCTCGTCGAGCTCACGGTAGGTGATCTCGGACGACCCGTCGTCGATCACGCAGGCGACGGCGTCGGGCCACAGCCGGGCACAGTCGCCGAGGTATCGAGTCACCGGACGTGGTTCGTCGGTCGCGCTGTCACGTGTCTGGATCTGCTCGGTCGGCAACGTGGTTCTCCCTACGAGTGGAGGCGCTCTCGGTGACGTCGTTCCGGTGGACGCTCCCCCATATGTGGGCCCCTTGTCCGGAACTCCGCGCCCCCTTGCAAAGTTTCGTTATTGACATCAGTTTCGAAGAACTGGACTATAAGACCGTGATCCAAGCCAACGCAAGCGAGGCGACGACCGTGCGGGTCGAGCGACGGGGACGAGTCGGGATCGTCACGCTGAACCGCCCCGCCCGCCGCAACGCCCTCTCCTCCACCCTGATCGAGGAGCTCCCTCGCCTCGTCACCGAGCTCGGGGCCGACGGGTCGGTTGACGCCATCGTCCTCACCGGGGCCGACCCGGCGTTCTGTGCCGGCCTCGACCTCAACGAGCTCGGCTCGACCGGCGACAACCTGGGCCTGCCCGACCGGCCCGAGTACCCCTGGCCATGGCGAGTCGAGGTCCCCGTGATCGGGGCCATCAACGGCCCCGCGGTCGCCGGCGGGTTCGAGCTGGCCTTGCACTGCGACGTGCTGCTCGCCTCCGATCGCGCCCTGTTCGCCGACACGCACGGACGTGTCGGCCAATTCCCCGGGGCGGGACTCACGGTTCGCCTCGTCGAGGCCGTGGGCCTCCAACGCGCCCGCATGCTGTGCCTCACCGGCAACTTCATCGACGCCGCCACCGCGGCCCGGTGGGGCCTCGTCGTGGATGTGTTCTCCCACGAGGAACTTCTCGAGCGAGCGACCGGCATCGCAGCTGACATCGCCGACAACGACCGGCGCTTCGCGCGACGCATGCTCGCCCACTTCGAACAGCTCGCCCGGCTCGACCGGGCGGCCGGGATGGAGCTCGTCGCCGAGGAGATGCGCACGTGGAACGATGACTTCACCCCTGACGACGTAGAGCGACGTCGTCAGGCGGTGTTGGCGCGATCGCTCGAACAGCGGAGCGGTCGGTGACGGGGGCACGAGTCCGTGGGGATTCACGCGATTCCCCACGGCCGATGACACAGTATGGTCCAGCCCTGCATCGCGCCGCCTGAACACGTATGGACCAGACACCTCTCCCCCGCCCGAAGGTGGCCTCGCCTCCTGCGACCACGAAGGGTCGCCGATCGAGCGAGGCCTTTCGTCGTGCCGCCGCCGACGTGTTCGCCGACAAGGGCTTCCTCAACGCCACCGTCGCCGATATCGCCGCCGCTGCGAAGCGTTCGCCCGCCGCCTTCTACTACCACTACGAGAGCAAGGAAGACGTCCTCATCGCCCTGTTCCGCGACTTCAGCGACGCGGTCATGGAACGGGCGAACCAGATGTTCGACCCGAAGGCGGAACCAGAAGCGCAGATCGACCAACTCGTCGGCAACTTCGTCACGATCTATCAGGAGTGGCTGCCCGTGCTCACGGCGGTCTTCCAGCAGTCCATGGTCGACGAGACCTTCTACGGGCACTGGAAGGCGATCCGGCAAGCGGCCGTCACGTCGATCCGTTCGTGGGTGACGAACGCGCAGCGCAAGGGCTCGGGGCGAGACCTCGACGCCAACCTCGCGGCCTCGGCGCTCGCCGCGATGCTCGACGGCTTCTGCTACGTGTGGTTGGCCCGAGAGGGCGACCTCGACGACGTGGACTTCGACATGAAGAGCGCGCAGCACACGCTCTCCGCACTCGTCTACCGCAGCCTCTACTCGGGCTGACCGGCCCGGCGGACGAGCGCGACCGGGCCTACAGCAGCGTCCACAGATCATCGCGGGCGACGAGGGCCTCGTCGGCAGGGCCTTCATGGACGACCTCGCCACGCTTGAGCACGCAGACCCGATCGGCGACCTCCACCGCCTGCCGAACGTTCTGCTCGACCACGACCACGGCGAGACCACGGTCGGCGGCCAGCGTTCGAAGCGCGGCCATCAGGTCGCGGATCACGGTCGGGGCCACACCGAGCGACGGCTCGTCGAGCAGCATCACCGTCGGTTCGGTGAGCATCGCCATGGCAATGCTCAACATGCGCTGCTGTCCTCCACTGAGCGTCCCGGCCCGCTGGTTCAAGCGCTCGGCGAGGATCGGGAAGAGCTCGAACACCTCGACCAACCGATCGGCGGTCGGCGGTGCCGACGCTCCGACGGCGAAGCGGGCGAGGCCGAAGTTCTCGCGGACGCTGAGCGTGGCGAAGACGAACTGTTGCTGCGGGCTGTAGGCGAGGCCGTGACGGACCCGATCGTGGCTCCCCGCGCTCGTCACGTCGACTCCGCCGATGGCGATCCGTCCGTCGTCGAGCGGGAGGAGACCGAAGATCGCCTTGAGCAGTGTCGACTTGCCGGCACCGTTGTGGCCCAGCACGGCGACGATCTCACCCGGCGACACCGCCAGGTCGACGCCGCGCAGCACGGTGGCCGCCCCGTACCCGGCAACCAGGCCACGAGCGCCGAGACCGGTCACTTGATCCCCAGGTACGTCTCGAGCAGCCGGCGGTCGCCCATCAACTCGGCCACGGAGCCTCGCGCGACGATCCGGGCTTCGTCGAGGAGGTAGGCAGTGCCGTCGAGCTCGCGGATGAGATCGAGGTTGTGCTCCACGATGCACACCGCCGTTCCGGCGGCGGCGAGATCCCTGATCGTCTCGACGACCAGGGCGACCCACGAGCTGTCGGTTCCTGACGACGGCTCGTCGAGCAGCACGATCGTCGGGCGCACAGCGAGCACCCGCGCCAGCGCGACGAGCTTCTGCTCGCCGTAGCCGAGGTCGGCCACCGGACACGATCGATCGGCGACGAACCCGACGCGGTCGAGGATCGCGCCGGCCTCTGCCAGCACCACCCCACGCTGGCGGAACGTCCTCACCGGATGGCGCAGGATGCCGCGCAGCGTGGTGCCGACCTGTCCCCCGATCCCGACGGCGACGTTGCCGAGCGCCGACATCGAGCCGAACAGGCGAACGTCCTGGAACGAGCGGGCCACGCCGTGGCCGACGACTTGATCGACGCGCAGCCCGGTGAGCTCGCGCTCGGCCATCCACACCGAACCCCGGTCCGGGGCCAGCGCTCCCGCGAGAACGTTGAACAGCGTCGTCTTGCCGGCGCCGTTGGGGCCGATCAGCGCGGTGATCGACCCCGGTGCGAGCTCGATCGACACCTCGTCCAGCGCGCGCACACCACCGAAGTCCTTGCCGACCTGTCGAGCCTCCAGGGGCGCTGACGCCTCCCGTGAAGACACGCCGACGACAGGGCCCACATCACTACCGCCCCGCTCGGCCACCCGTTCCCGGAAGAGCCCCTGGGGACGAAGCAGCATGAAACCCACCAGCGCGGCGCCGTACACGATCTGTTGGATCTGGGCGCTGTGGTCGGCACCGAGGTCGACCGACTTGAGCATCTGCGGGATGGCGACGAGGACGAACGCGGCGATCACCGACCCCCAGAGGTTGCCCATGCCGCCGAGCACGACGATGGCTGCGATGAAGATGGTCTGGTCGAGGTTGAAGGCCGTCGGGGCAACGAACGCGAAGTACGCCGACCACACCGAGCCGACGAGACCGGCCACGCCCGCCGAGAGCGCGAACACCGAGAGCTGAGTGCGGAACGTGTTGACCCCGACCGCGCTGAGTGCGGTCGGTTCGTCGCGCAAGCCCTTGAGGATCCGCCCGTACGGCGACTCGACGACCGCCAGACACACGACGACCACGATGACGAGCAGCACCACGTTCACGGGCAGGAACCCCCACGGCGTGCGTGGCTCGAGACCGAAGACCCACGCTCCCGGGATGGGGAACTTGCCCGTGGCCCCGCCCGTGAGGTCGATCCACGAGCTCTCGAGTCGGTTGACCACGCTGAGGAACGCGAGCGTCAGGAGGACCACGTACTCACCCTGCACCCGACGCACGGGGAGGGCGAGAACGGCCCCGAGCAGCGAGCTGACTGCGATCGCAGCCAACGTGGCGGGCAGGAAGCCCCAGCCGTGATCCGCGGTCAGGACGGCCGACGTGTACGAGCCGATCCCGAAGAACGCCGCGGTGGCGAGCGACAGCTGTCCGGCCACGCCGAGCAGCACGTTGGCGCCCACGGCGAGCATGGCGAACATCAGGCCACGGTTGGCGACGTCGATCCAGATGCTGTTCACGACGGCGACGCCAGCAGTCCCTGCGGCCGCAGGAGCAGCACGAGGAAGAGGATCACGAACGACACGATCTCCTGCCAGTGGCCCGGCAGCCAGAGGCCACCGAGGTTCTGGCTGACCCCGAGGATCAGGGCGCCGAGCACGGCGCCTGCCGTGCGGCCGACCCCACCGAGGAACATCGCCACCAGCCCCGACATGATCGGGTCGATCCCCATGGATGGCTGGGCCGACGTCTTGGCCGTCTGGTAGAACGCGGCGAGCGCGACCAGGCCGGATCCGATGGCAAAGGCCACGAGGTAGACGCGCTGGAGGTCGACGCCGACCGCTCGCGCCATCGTGGGGTTGACACGAGCCGCCACCATCGCTCGCCCCCAACGGGAGCGGACCTCGAATCGCAAGGTGGCGGCGACGATCGACCAGACCGCCAGGACCATCACGAGGTCGACGACCGTCACCCGCACCGGCCCGAACTCGATGGCGTTCGACGGGAAGCGACCGATGTTGCGCGGTCGCGTGCCGAGCACGATCGACAGCACGTTGATGCCGACGATGAACAGTCCCATCGACGCCAGGAACATCCCGAACCCCGACGAACCCCGGTTGCGCAGCCGCCGGTAGAGCGTCACCTCGGTCGCCGCGCCGACGACCATCGCCGCGCCGACGCCGGCGGCCAGGGCGAGCGGCCGCGGCAACCCGGCCGTTCCGGCGACGAGGGCAGTCACGTACGCGGCGACCACGAACGTCAAGGCATGGGCGAAGTGGAACACCTTCGTCGTCGAATAGATCACGCTCCAGCTGGCCGCGACGATCGCGACGAAGCTGCCGTCGACGAGGCCGTCGACGAAGAGCTGCGCGGCGAGGTCGAGGTCCGGGAGGACGCTCACCCGGCGTCTTCGAGGGAGGCCCCGAGCTCCAGCTCACCATCGGTGACGAGCCCGATCAGCGTCGGGACGCCACCCTCGACGAGATAGAAGCCGTGGGGCTTCAAGGTCTGGGCTCCCGTCTCGACATCCCACGCGACCGGTGTGCCCACGCTGCTGTTGGGCATGTGCGGATCACCGCTCAACGCCGCGATCATCGCTGCGCTGTCGTTGGGATCGCCGCCCTCGCGCACCACCCGGGCGGCCAGCTCGGCGATGTGCACGGTGTTGTCCCAGAAGAGCGCCGAGAAGACGTCGATGTCGAGGCCGGTCGCCTCCGGATAGCCGGTCAGGTAGAGTTGGGCGAACGGATCGCTGAGCGTGGCGTCCTGGGCGTCGGTCACGAAGAGGTACCCGTCGTCGCTGCCGCCGGACGCCTCGGTGACGGCGGGATTCCAGTCGACCCCGACGATCTGCCCCTCGAAGCCTGCGTCGCGAAGGGCGTTGATACCGGTCGCCGTGTCGCCGCCGAACGTGACGATGAAGACGACTTCGGCATCGGCCCCGACGACTCGCGTCGCACTCGCGCCCATGTCGGCCTCGCCCACAGCGACGAGTTCCTCGATCACCAACTCGTTGCCGAGCTCGGTCCACCGGTCCGTGATGAGCTTCGCCGATGCAATCGCCGACCCCTCGTTCCACACCATCAGCGCGGCGCGCTCGATGTCGGGACTGGTCTCGACGACGTAGTCGGCGAGCGCCGGGTAGGGGTCGGTCGCCGTCGGACGACCCATCCAGAGGAAGTCGCTCACGTCGAGCTGATCTTCCGTCGCCCCGGCCGTCTGGAACAGCAAGGTGCCCGACTGCTCGACGATGGGCACGACCGCGAGCGTCGCCGGCCCGAACGAGGACTGGATGACGGGGACGCCATCGGACACGAGGGTGCGTGCCCCGGCGGTGGACAATTCCGGGTCCCCCGCACCGATGTCCTCGGTGTGGAACTCGATCGCCGGCCCACCCGCGGCGCGGATCTGCTCGGCGGCGAGCTCGGCACCGGCGAGCATGGCGTCACCCAGGAACGAGAAGTCACCCGAGCGCGGGATCAGCTGACCGACGTCGACGGTCACGTCGGCGAGGTCGAGGTCGCTCCAGTCGTATCCGGCCTCCGCGAAGACCTGGGCGATGCCGCCGGTCGGTTCCGACCCGACCGGTTCCGTCCCGGTCGGGGCCGTCGCCGCGACGGATCCGGTCGCGGCGCCCACGGCCGCCAGTCCGGCGGCCACCGCCGCCAGACGCCGGGCCGTCATGTTCAGTCGTCCTGTCGGATTCATTGCTGCTCCCCCCATGCGTGCGCGATGACGTCGTCCCGCGACGCCGATCTGTCTGTCGATGTCGAGTGTCCGAGCCCGCCTATCCGCCCGGCCGGGCTGGATCTCGGTGTGACGGACGTCCTACTATGCATCTTTGTGATTTCGATGTCAAAAACGAAAATGACGTCGAACCCCCCGGACCACAGTGGGCCCGGCGACGGGTCCGACCACCGCCCCGAGCTGGAATCCGTCGCCGACTTCGAGCGACGCGCCCGCTCCTGGCTCGCCGCTCACGGCCGCCGTCGCGTCCCCGGGTCCAACGACTCGCTGGCTCTGTTCCCCGAGTGGGAACGCCCCGAATCGGCCACGTGGGTCGACGACGCCCGAATGTGGTTGACCGCCCGCCACGAAGCCGGCTTCGCCGGGATCACGATCTCGCGAGCGAGTGGTGGCCTCGGGCTGACGGCCGAGCACCAACACGCCTTCGAGAGCGCCGAGAGCGAGTACGAGACAGCACCTGACGAGATCTGGGCTATCGGGCACCACATGGTGATCCCCGCGATCGACCGATTCGGCACCGCTGAGCAACGTCGCCGGTTCATCGTGCCGGGGCTGCGCGGCGACCTGGTGTTCTGCCAGCTGTTCTCCGAGCCCGACGCCGGTTCCGACCTCGCCGGCCTCCGTACGACGGCGCGCCGAGACGGTGACGCGTGGATCGTCGACGGTCAGAAGGTGTGGACGTCGGTGGCCCACGTCGCCCACTACGGGATGCTCTTGTGCCGGACCGATCCGGCGGCCCCCAAACACCGCGGCATCACGTGCTTCTTGGTCCCGCTCGACAGCCCAGGCGTGACCGTTCGGCCGATCCGACAGATCACCGGAGGTTCGGCGTTCAACGAGGTGTTCCTCGACGGCGTCGTCGTCCCCGACGAGCTGCGCTTGGGAGCGGAGGGCGACGGCTGGGCCATCACCCGGACGACGCTCAATCTCGAGCGGGTGTCGTTGTCTCTCGCCGGCCCCAACACCGATCCCACACGCCTCATCGCCCTGGCCCGTGAACGGGGAGTCGCCGGCGACGCGGTCGTGCGCCAGTCGCTTGCCGACGTCGTGACCCGGCGCCGGGTCACCGAGTTGACGTCGGCACGCGTGACCGACGTCAGCCGAAGCGGCGGCGATCCCGGGCCGCTGGCGTCGACCCTGAAGCTGCTGTCGACCGAGCTGCTGCGGACGATGGGGCACACCGCTGCGCTGATCCTCGGTGCCAGCCTCGTCGCCGACACAGGCGAGTGGGGCACGTACGCGTGGGGTCGCCAGATCCTCGAGACGGCGGGGCTGCGCATCGGCGGCGGCACCGACGAGATCCAACGCAACGTGCTCGCCGAGGGCATCCTCCGCCTGCCCCGTGATCCCCGGCCCGCCACGGCGAGCGAGGTCTGATATGCACATCGGTGCCTGGGCTGCCCACACCCCGGATGCCGTCGCCGTGGTGTTCGACCGGCCAGACGGTGCCGTCGAGCTGACCTACGACGACCTCGATCGCAGCTCCAACCGAGTCGCCCACTTCCTGCGGGACGAGCTGGGGCTCCGCCCCGGTGACCCGGTGGCGGTGATGACCGGCAACATCCCCGAGTTCGCCAGCGTGTGGTGGGCCGCGATGCGATCGGGTCTCTACCTCACACCGATCAACTGGCATCTCGCGCCCGGCGAGGTCTCCTACGTGCTCGGCGATTGCGGCGCCAAGGCGGTGTTCTACGAGGAACGCCTGACCGACGTGATCGAACGGGCCGTCGCCGACCGCGACCTCGGCGGGACGGGCACCCCACCTGTCGGCATCGTGATCGGCGGGGACGCGGGGCGCGCCGGCGATCTCCGGTGGGCCGATGCGCTCGCTCGTCACGACGACCGAGCGCTTCGCGTCGAGACGATGGGAGCGTCGATGTTCTATTCGTCCGGCACCACCGGCCGGCCCAAGGGGATCCGGGTCGCCCTCACGGGTCTCGATCCGGCGAGCAACCCGAGCCTGGGCGAGTCGATCCTGCGGACGTGGGGCCACGACGAGTCGACCCGATACCTCTCGCCCGGTCCGCTCTACCACTCGTCACCGTCGATCTGGAGCTTCGGGATGAACACCATCGGTGGCATGGCGGTCGTGATGGATCGCTTCGACGCCGAACGGGCCCTCGCCCTGATCGAGCGGTACCGCATCACGGCGAGCCAGTGGGTGCCGACGATGTTTACCCGCCTCCTGCGGGTCCCGACCGACGTGGCCGCCCGGTACGACCTCTCGTCGCACGAGGTCGCCTACCACGCGTCGGCCCCCTGCCCGGTGGAGGTCAAGCGCCGGATGATCGAGTGGTGGGGGCCGATCCTGGTCGAGTTCTACGCCGGTACCGAGGGCGGTTCGACCTGCATCCGGTCCGAGGAGTGGCTCGAACGACCGGGCTCTGTCGGGCGCCACTGGACCGGGGGCACGATCCACATCGTCGACCCGGCGACGGGCGAGGACCTGCCGCCGCACCGAGACGGCCTCGTCTACTTCGACGTGATGACGAACCACCGCTTCGAGTACCACAACGCTCCCGGCAAGACGGCTGAGATCCACCGCGAGGGCCAGGTGACCCTGGGCGACATCGGCCACCTCGACGACGACGGCTACCTCTTCCTCACCGACCGCCTGAGCCACATGATCATCTCCGGCGGCGTCAACATCTATCCGCAGGGGATCGAGGAGGTGTTGTCGTCGGATGATCGCGTCGAGGACGCCGCCGTGATCGGTGTGCCCAACGACGATCTCGGTGAGGAGGTCAAAGCCGTCGTCCAGCTCCGAGCCGGAGTCGGCGCCACGCCGCCCCTCGCCGCCGAGCTCATCGCGCTGTGCCGCGAGCGACTGGGCAGCATCTCGATCCCCCGATCGGTCGACTTCGTCGACGAGCTACCGCGTGACGCCAACGGCAAGCTCTACAAGCGTCGCCTCCGCGATCAGTACTGGGCCGGGCGCGCCTCGCGCCTGGTGTGAGCGTCACCTCGACCGACACGCCCGACGACAGGACTCTCCACATGGACCACATGGACACCGATCTCCGCTCCCGCTGGTCGCACTACGAGGAGTACGAGCCGCGTCCGGGCGCCGGCTGGACGTTGACCACGATCGTCGCGCCGAACCAGCTGTACGTCTCCAACGGCATCCGCATCGCCCCCGATGGCCGGCTGTGGATCACGGAGGTGAACGGCGACCAGATCTCGGCGTGGGATCCGGCGACCGGCCGGCTCGACATCGCCGACCCGATGGGCTCACCGATGGAGGGGCCGGACGACCTCGTGTTCGATTCGGCCGGTACCTGCTTCGTCACGGAGACGCTCAACAACCGGGTGAGCCTCCGTGCGGGCGAGCGGTACCAAGTGCTGCTCGACGACACGATCGCCCCCAACGGCATCGCTCTCGACCCGGCGACCGACCGACTCTTCGTGGACGAGATGCGCGAGGGTGGTCGTGTCCTCGAGCTCGATCGCCACGAGCTCAATCGGTACCGGGTGATCGCCGAGGGGTACGACTGGCTCAACGGGATGGAGCGCGGGCCCGACGGGCGCCTGTACTTCCCGCAGGTGTTCTCCGGCGCTGTCGCGGCGACCGATCCCGACGACCCCGAGGTGACCACGGTGGCCGACCGGTTCGCCCTACCGACGGCCGTGAAGTTCGCCGCCGACGGCCGGCTCGTCGTCGCCGACGCCGGCACTGGCGAGGTCGTCGCCGTCGACCTCGTCTCCGGCCACCGGCAGCCGCTCGCCGCTCCCGGGCCGACGATCGACAACTTCTGCTTCGACGCAGCGGGCGCGCTGTACACCTCGAACTTCGTCGAGGCCCGGGTCGAGCGGTGGGATCCGACCACTGGCCTGCGCACGGCGGTGATCGCCCCCGGCGGGCTCCTGGGGCCGGGCTCGATCGCCCGTTGGGACGACTCCGCGTTGCTCGTCGCCGACCACAACAGCATCCTGCGCGTCGATCGTGACGGACGCATCGATCGCCTCACCAGACTGCTCGCCGGACAGCAGTTCGTGGCCAGTGCCGCCGCACGCATCGGCGACGAGCTGTTCGCCCTGACGATGGCCGGCGAGATCCTCGCCATCGATCCGGCGACGTTGGCCACCCGCAGCGTCGTGACGACCGCGGGGTCGATGAGCGAGCAGATCCTCGGTCTCACGTCGGGCGGGGCGAGCGCCCTCGCAGCATCTCGCTCGGCGCTGTACGCCGCCATCGACGGGCGCGTCGTCCAACTCGATCGCGACGGAGCCCGGGTCAGGGAGATCGAAGTCGGGCTCGACCAGGTCGACGCCATCGCCGTGTCCGCCGACGATGCTCAGGTGGCGGCGTGCGACCGCGTGACCGGAACGATCGCCGTGTGGACCGTCGGCGAGGTCCGCCACCACGGCGGCCTGGCCCAACCTGAGGCGGTCGCCGTGCTGGCCGACGGCGTCGCCGTTTCCGAGGTGGGCACCCGCCGGGTCGTGCTCGTCGCCCCCGACGACCGACGCGACGTCGTCGCCGCCGACCTCGCCATCGGCATGCCCCGACGATCCGACCGCCGCGGCCGCTCGGCGTCGTTGTACGCCGAGGACCCCAGGACGCTCGTGATCGGCTGTGACGGCGACGGCAGCATCCGACGCGCCACGGCCTCGTGACCCCGAAGCAGCCAGTCGCCGCCATCATCCACCGCCACACCGACAAGGGGAACCACTCATGACCGAACCGACCGCACTCGATTCGCGAGATCCCGAGCTGCTGCGTGTCGTCAGCGAGGCGTACTACGACTACGCCGAGGCCGCCGACGACGCCGACCCCGAGGCCTTCGCCGCCAACTTCACGAACGACTGCCGCTTCGACGGCGGCCGGCCGGTGCCGAGTCGGGAGTGGATCGCCGGGCACGCCCGTCGCCTCCTCGGCCTCTTCCGGGAGACGAGCCATCACATCAGCCAGGTGCGGGTGCGTTCGGTCGACGGCGACGTCGTGCACGCCACCGCCTACGTGCAGGCGTGGCATCGCAAGCTCGACGGCGACACGTTCTGGGCGCTCGGTTCGTACCGGTCCGCCCTGCGCCTCGACGAGGGCCGCTGGCGATTCTGCGAACACTCGATCGTCCTGCACGGCAACGAAGGCAGCGATGGTCGCGAGTATCTCCGCCGCCCCCGCAACGACCTGTCGGCTCCTACCACGAGCTGACCCGGGAGGAGGACGGGAGGGCGAAGGATCTCCACCCACCCGTCGACGTCACGCCGGCCCGGCTCCGTGGGCTGCGGTCCACTCGGCCACGACGTCGGCGAGCGCGGATCGCTGACCCTCGCCCTGGAAGTAGTGGTCACCGGGCAGCGTGACCATCTGCTTGTCAACGGCGCCGATGGACCCGAGGATCTCCTCGGCCTGCAGGGGGAACACACCCGAGTCGGCATCGGGCTGCACGAGAAGCGTCGGCAGCTCGAGCCGTTCGAGGTGCTGAGCGCCGCGACAGTCGGACTCCGTGAGGCTCCACATGTTGAGCCACGTGCGCAGCGTGCTCACGGTGCCGATCCCGAAGACCCCGGCGTTGGCCTTCGCCGGGTCACCGAGGTAGCAGTGCGGCGTCGGACGCGCTGACGGATCGATGGTGGGATCGACGAACCGGGGGTCGGCCCAGGTGCGCCGCATCACGAAGAGCTGATCGCCGATCCCCTCGGAACGGAGCTCGTCGAGGCGCTCGAGGCACCACGTCGTCAGCCGTTCGTTGCGGGCCCGTTGCCCGGCCCGATAGCGGGCCACGAACTCGTCGGAGTACGGCGGCTGGACGGTGCCGTTGAACAGGTCGAGGTTCTCGTCGCGCGGGGCCAGCGGGTCGTGCTCGTCGATGACGCTCGGGTCGAGCCAGTCGGTGAGGATCTCGGGCCGGCCGGGATGGGCCGCCACGAACACGAAGAGGTCGGCCGCGGGCAGGTCCTCGATCTGCGGGACGAGCGGCCGACCGATCGCCGGGCGGATGGTCACCGAGCGCGACTGGGAGTGGTAGGCGGACATCAGCGATCCGCCTCCCGAGTTGCCGAGCAAGACGACACGTTCGACGCCCTGCTCACGCAGCCAGCGCACACCGACGGCGATCTCGGCCAGGGCGTGGTCGAGGAGGAAGTACGGCTCGGCGCCGCGAAACCGGGTGTTCCACCCGAGGAAGCCGTAGCCCCGCTCCGCCAGGTGATCGGCGAGGTAGTGCTCGGAGAAGTCGACGTTGTAGTGCGTGGCGATGAAGGCAGTCGTCGGCTGGACCCC
This sequence comes from Desertimonas flava, assembly GCF_003426815.1. GTDB lineage: Bacteria > Actinomycetota > Acidimicrobiia > Acidimicrobiales > Ilumatobacteraceae > Desertimonas > Desertimonas flava. The sequence goes on along the minus strand of NZ_QKYK01000017.1, from coordinate 46,662 downwards.
CGTCGGCGCGTGGTAGATGCCCTGGCACGGATAGCCACCGGCTCCGGCGCGCCCGACGATCGGTGACGGCAGGCCGACGAACGTTCTCGTCACGTCGGTCACGCCGCGTGCTCCTTGACGAAGTCGACCATCATCCCGAGCGCTTGCCACGAGACGTGGCCCTGCGGGAGCAGCGGAGCGAAGTACGGGAAGATGTGGAGCATCTCGGGCCAGACGTGCAGGTCGCACGGCACGCCGACCGCGGCGGCGTGATCGGCGATGCGCTGCGAGTCGTCGAGCAGGATCTCGTCGCCGCCGACGTGAAGCTGCAGGGGAGCCAGTCCGGTGAGGTCGGCGTAGACCGGTGAGATCAGCGGGTTGGTCGGGTCACCGTCGGCCATGTAGTCGTTCGCCATCACGCTGATGAACTCGATCATGACCATCGTGTCGACCGCCTTGTTGGTCGTCATCGACTCGCCCGTGAAGCTCAGGTCGGTCCACGGGGACATCAGCGTGGCGCCGGCCGGTTGCGGATGCCCGCCGTCCCGGAGGGCGACGAGGAGCGCCAGGGACAATCCGCCGCCGGCGGAATCGCCCGAGACGACGATGCGACCAGGGTCGACGCCTGACTCCACCAGGGCCAGGTAGGCGGCGACGGCGTCGTCGACAGCTGCAGGATGGGGGTGCTCCGGACCGAGCCGATAGTCGACCTGCACCGACCAGCCACCGGCCAGCCCGGCGAACGTGCCGACGAAGCCCTGATGGCTTCGCAACGAGCCGATCGTGTAGCCCCCACCGTGGAGGTAGAAGAGCACCGGTCCCTGGGCGGTGCCGTCGAACTCGATGTACCGCACCGGGACACCGCCCAGCGTGTCGTCACGGACTCGGGCGCCGTCGGGCAACGGGATCAGATCACCGAAGCGGTCCTGACCCTCCCGCTGCGTGGCGAGCGTCGGCTCGCCTTCGACGACTCCTTCCATCAACGGAGCCAGGGCGGCTTCCAATTCGGCCCGTGCAGACATCGCGATCCCCCAATGGTGTGAAGCGTTCGACGCTCGATTTCGTTATTGACATCAAAAACGAATAAGCGCACTATAACGAGCCACAGCGCGAGGCGCCAGAGGGCGTCCGGACCGGGGATCGCCGGTCCCTGACCAGGGGGAGTACTCATGTTCCACGTCCATCGCGGCCGCCGTCTAGCGGTGACCGCCACCGCCGGCCTACTCGCTCCACTCGTGCTCGCCACGACGTCGGTGGCCGGCACCAGCGTTCCCGCCGACGCCGGCCCCGCAGCCAACCCGTCGGGGTACGACTGGTCCGACGTCGACCTGTCGGACGTCACCCTCGAGGTCGGCCAGATCCTGCCGCTCACGGGCGGAGCGGCGTCGTACGCCGACCTCTTCCGCAACGGGTCCGACCTCGCGGCCGCCCAGATCGCGGCAGCCGGCGGACCGACGATCACGTTCAACCGCGTCGACAACGCGAGCGGCACGCCGGAGGCTGCGATCTCGGCGGCCCGGCAGCTCGTCGACGACGGCACCCCGATCGCCCAGACCTCGTTCCCCGAGGCCTCGATCGCCATCGTGCCGATCATCGACGACGCCGGGCTCCTCACGTTCAATCCGGCGGGGGCGACGCCCGAACAGCTGGGCGCGGGCGAGTACCTGTGGATGGGCGGCCCCGACGGCCAGGCGCCGTTGCGCTTCATGGCCGACTATGTGCACGAGACGTCGCCCGAGGCGACCACAGCAGCGATCATCGCCTGGAATACGGCCACCGGGATCGCCGCGGGCGAGGAGATCACAGCCCGGTGGGAGGAGCTCGGTGGGTCGGTCGACGCCACCGAACTCGTCGACATCGGATCGTCGAACGTCGGCCCCCAGATCGCACGCGCCCTGGCCGGAGAGCCGGACGTCGTGTTCCTCGTGCTGTTCGGCCCCGACAACGCCAACGTCATCACGGCGCTGCGCGATCGCGGCTTCGAGGGGACGATCATGGGCAGTGAGTTCGATCCGCAGTTCGAGGCGATCACCGGTGACGCCGACGAGGGATACGTGGCGATCACCTACGCCCTCGACCCCGAGCTGGATCACCCGTTCAACCGCCTCTTCGTCGACGGTTTCCGGGAGACCTACGGCACTGACCCCGAGCCGTTCGCGTCGATGTTCTACGAGAACACCTGGTTGATCGCCGACCTCGTGGCCCGTGCCGTGCGGGCCGGGGCGGACCCCAACGACCGCGAGGCGCTGTACGACGCATTCATCGCCGACCCGGCCACACCGACATCGATCATCGGCACGCCGTACGTCTGGGACACCGAGACCCACGGCTACCAACGACCGTTCCTGGTGTCGGTCGTCGAGGGCCACGTCGCCGTCCCGGTCGGGGTGATCGCCGACGGTGAGCTCCAGGTGGGCCGCACACTCGCCGACCTCGCCGGTGCGTAGCAAGTGAGGGGCCGGCTCGCCCTCCAGCTCTTCTTGGACGGCATCGTCAACGGCAGCCTGTTCGCGCTCGTCGGCGTGAGCTGGTCGGTGATCTACGGCACGGCGCGGGTCTTCCACTTCGCCCACGTCCTGTCGATCGTCGTGGCGTCGTACACCGCCGTGTTGCTGGTCGACGATCTCGGCACCCCGATCGTGTTCGCCGCCGCCGCAGCCATCGTGGCGGCGGCGGCGTCCGGGGCGGCCGCTCAGGCATTCGTGTACAGGCCGATGCGGCGAGCGGGCACTGGCGACCTCGGCATGTTCCTCGTGTCGATGGGGCTCTACGTGGCAGGAGTCAACGTGCTCCAGATCGTGCTCGGCGCCGGGAATCGCGGGCTCCAGTTGATTCCATCCGAGGTGTACCTGATCGGCTCGGCAGCGATCACCCGGCTCGACGTCGGCCTCATTGCCGTCGCCTGGCTCAGCATCGCCGTGGTGTGGGCGGCCGACCGCTTCACGCGGTGGGGGTCGTCGACCAGCGCCGTACGCACTAACGTCGAACTGGCTCGCGGTGTAGGGGTCCGCGTCGAGCGCGTGCACCTGCTGGCCTTCGTCGTCGGGTCAGCCCTCGTCGGCGTGGCAGGGCTGTACGTGGCGTCGACGTCGGCGATCAACCCGTCGATGGGGCTCAGCGTGGTCGTCTCGGGGCTGATCGCGATGTTCCTCGGCGGGGCCGGCAGCCTGCTCGGCTCCGCCGCCGGCGGCCTGATTCTCGGACTGGCCCAGAGCATGGGCGGCCTGTGGCTGCCCGGCCACTGGCAGCCGACGATCGCTCTCGTCGTCCTCCTGGCGATCCTCCTGCTGCGCCCACAGGGCCTGTTCCGGACCGCGAGCTGACATGGAGCTGTGGGTCGACGTCGTCAACCAGGCGCTGGTGTTCGGCGCCCTCGCCATCTCGCTCAATCTCGTGATGGGCTATCTCGGCTACCTGTCGCTGGCCCATGCCGCCTTCTTCGGCCTCGGCGCCTACACGATGGCCGTGCTCACCCGGACCCACGAGTGGCCCTTCGTGCCAGCCACGACGGTGGCCGTGCTGGCCAGCGCGGTGGCAGGGCTGGTCGTGGCGCTGGCGTCACTGCGCATGAGCGGCGAGTACGTCGTGCTGATGACGCTGGCCGTCCTGTCCATCGGCAACCAGGTGGCGCGCTCGTGGGTCGACGTGACGGGCGGGGCGACTGGGCTCTTTCCGATCGAACCGGCGTCGCTCTTCGGCCTGTCCCCGCAGTCGGTCGTGGCGTGGGTCCCGGTGCTGAGTGTCGTCACGGCGGTGATCCTCGCGGTCGTGTGGCGACTGGGCGAGTCACCCTACGGACGGGTGCTGAAGGCGATCCGCGACGATCCGCGTGCCACATCGGCGCTCGGCAAGCGGGTCGTGCGGTTCCAGTTCCAGGTGTTCGCCATCAGCGCTGCGATGGCCGGGCTCGTGGGCGCGCTGTGGGGCTCCTACCTCGAATTCGTGAGCCCCACGTCGTTCGGGCTCGATGCCGCGATGCTCGTCGCCGCCATCGTCGTGCTCGGCGGGACAGCCAACCCGGTCGGGTCGGTCATCGCCGCGGCGGCGCTGATCTCCCTGCCCGACATCCTCGCCAAGCTCGACATCGGCGGTGACAACGCGGCTCCCATTCGCAACGTCGCCTACGGCGTCGCCCTGATCCTCCTCGTGCGCTACCGGCCTGCCGGTCTGCTGAGAGAGTCGCGTCACGTCGGTCGCCTGTTCGGCGGTGCCCCTCCCCTGCCAGAAGCCGTCGCACCGGGTGGCGACTCGGTGGTCTCAACTCCGGCCGGGGCCGGGCGCCGCCTCGGCGGCCGTGCCCTGAGCAAGCGATTCGGCGCCATCGCCGCGCTCGACGACGTCGACATCGAGCTCCCTGAAGGGCAGATCACGGCGCTCATCGGACCCAACGGCGCCGGCAAGTCGACCCTGTTCAACGTCCTCACCGGCGATCTACGACCCGACGGCGGAACGGTCACGCTCGGTGAGCTCGACCTGACCGGTCAGCCGTCGTACCGCACCGCTCGGGCCGGGGTCGGGCGCACGTTCCAGGACGTGCGCCTCTTCCAGACGATGAGCGTGTTCGACAACGTCGTCGTCGCCGTGCCCGAACAACCCGGCGAGCGACTCGGACCGCTGTTCCTCGCTCCCGCTCGGGTTCGCGGAGGCGAGGACGCAGCGCGGCGAATTGCGGCTGAGTGTCTCAGCTTCGTGCGCCTCGATCATCTGGCCGACCGGCCGGTCAACGATCTCGCGTTCGGCGACCAGAAGTTGGTGGCGCTCGCCCGTCTGCTCGCCATGGGATCGACCGTGATGCTGCTCGACGAACCCTCGGCCGGCACCGATCCCGGACGGGTGTCGATGATGCTCGACGTCGTCAGGACTTTGGCGGGGTCGGGCCGGACCGTATGTCTGGTCGAGCACAATCTCGATGTGATCCGCCGCCTCGAGGGCCGGGCGTACTTCCTCGACGAGGGACGCATCGTCGCCGTGGACACCGTCGACCACTTGATGGCCAGCCCGGCCCTGGTCGAGAGCTACTTCGGCGGCCCGGCACGGGAGCGGGCGTGACGGGCGAGACGCTGCTGGGCGTTCGGGGCATCAGCGCCGGGTACGGATCCCGCGACGTGTTGTTCGACGTCGACCTCACCGTCGGCGTCGGTGAGGTCGTCGCCGTCATCGGCCACAACGGCGCCGGCAAGTCCACGCTGCTCAAGACGGTCCTCGGTCTCGTCGAGCCCCGCTCCGGCGTGATCGAGTTCGGCGGCGTCGACGTCACGTCCGCCGACACACCGACGCGGATCGACGCCGGCATGGCGTACAGCCCGCAGCAGCACTTCGTGTTCCCCGAGCTGAGCGTCGCGAAGAACCTGACGATGGGCACGTACGTCCTTCCCCGCCGTTCTCGGTCGACCGAGCCGGCCGACGAGGTGTCGGCGTTGTTCCCGGTGCTCGGCCAACGCCTCCGGCAACGGGCCGGCACCCTCAGCGGAGGCCAGCAACGCATGCTGGGCCTGGCGATGGCGATGCTGTCGAGGCCCCGCCTGCTCGTGCTCGACGAGCTGTCGCTCGGCATCTCGCCACGCCTCTTCGACGAGATCCTCGAAGTGCTCACGGCATGGAGCAACGCGCACGCAACGGCGGTGCTGTTCGTCGAACAGCACGTCGATCGCGCCCTCGACATCGCCGATCGAGCGATCGTGCTACGCGGTGGAGCGGTCGTCGCCGACCGGACCGGTGTCGAGTTGGCGGGAGCTCCCGACCGTTGGGAGTGGTTCTAGAGGTTCGACCCGCCGGTCAGCGCCGCCGGCGCGGCAGGGTGAGCATCATGGCCAATTGTTCGGCTGAGCGCTCAGTGGCGCCCCCAGCGAGAAGGATCGCGGCCTCGGACAGTCCGGCTCGGTCCACGATGCCCTTCTCGTTCAACGCCCACTCTCCCCGGGCGGCGAGTCGACCCTGGGCCGTGGCCAGTACGGCCTGGGCGTAGTTGGCGACCGCGGCGACGCCGTCGCCGCGCCGCGCGTGTCCTCGGCCGACCTCGAGGGCGCCGGCGGCCAGCCGGAACCACAACGGTGGCGCCGCCTCCCGCAGGGCCTCCGGGAAGACGGGCCGAGGGAGATCGCCGACCAGGACTTCGTTGATCGCCAGCTCACCCGCCAGCACATACGTCGCGATGCCGGCGACGTAGCCGACCTCGCGCTGGATCTCGAAGCGGCCCTGCTCGGCCGCCGCGGTCCACTCGAGCACGTCGTCGAGATCGCGATAGATCAGGTCGACCGCCTGGCCCTCGACCTGCAGCCACGCGCCCCCGTTGACGATCCGTCCCCAGTCACCCGGACCGAACACCTGGCCCTCCCAGCCGAGCGCCCGCACGTCGTCGGGATCGATCGTGCCGCAGTAGTAGAGCCCGAAGTCCCAGTCGGAGTCGGCGCGATGCGTCCCGGCGGCTCGGGAGCCGCCGAGGGTGACGGCGACGACGCCGGGGATCTCCGCCAGTCGGTCGGCGAGTCGGCGCATCACGTCAGTCTGTCGAGCGGCCCGTTCGACGCCGGAACGAATTCTTCCGGGCGACGTAGGTCAGTGAGACGTGTCGGATGACGTGTGGCTGTGGCTGTGGTCGTGATGGTGATGCGGGAGCAGCTCGGCGACGTCGACGACGCGGTCTTGCGCCGGAGCGTGTTCGTGGTCGGCGTGACCGTGGTCGTCGATAACGAGGACACCGTTGGCACCGTCCCCGGCCGGCACCATGCGGTTGCCGAACGCCTCGGCGAGCAGCGCGGGGGACAGCACATCGGCGGGTGGGCCGTCGGCGAGGATGCACCCGGCGAGCAGGAGCACCCGATCGGTCCGGCGGGCCTCGCCCAGATGGTGCGTGGAGAGCACGACGGTGGTGCCGGCGGCCGCCTCGCCGGTGACGACGTCGAGGATCAGCTGCTGCGACACCAGGTCGAGGCCGGTGATGGGCTCGTCGAGGAGCAACAGCTGGGGCCGCGCGGCGAGCGCCTGGGCCACGAGGACTCGCTGACGCTGGCCGCCGGACAAGCTGCCGAATGGCTTGCGCAGCAGGCTGCCGATGTCCATCCGCTCCACCCCCGCATCGATGGCGGCGCGATCGTCGGGACCGAGCCGACCGAGCAGGCCGCGCTCGCCGTAGCGCCCCATGCGCAGCACGTCCCGCACACCGAGCGGCATCCACCGATGCTGCTCCTGGTGCTGAGCGACGAACGACACTCGCAGCCCGTCGCGGCGGGACACCGAGCCCGACGTGGGCTTCAACAGCCCGGCGAGCACGAGCAGGAGCGTGCTCTTGCCGCTGCCGTTGGGCCCGACCAGTGACACCGACTGGCCGGCGGGAAACTCGAGCGTGGCCGGGGCCAGCGCCAGCACCGACCCGTAGTGCACACACACGTCGTGCGTCGTCACGACCGGTGGCGCCGCGGCGACCGCCGTGCCGGAAGTGTGTGGTGCCGGGTTGTCCATGTCGGTGACCACGGTACCATCTTGAGAATGCTTCTTAGTTTCGTTCAAGGTGCGACGATGGCCGTCGCCGCCACCGCCGCCGGCGCCGCGATCACCGTCGCACCCGTCGAGGCGGCGGGCGATCGACCGGTCGTCATCGCAACGATGTCCATCTGGGCCGACGTCGTCGATCAGCTCGACTGCGCGGACACGGTCGACGTGCAGACGCTCATCCCCGCCGGCGGCGACCCGCACGCGTACGAGCCGTCGATGCAGGACCGCGACCGGCTCGGCGACGCCGCGCTCGTGGTGGTCAACGGTGCCGGCCTCGAGGCCGGGCTCATCGACACGCTCGACGCCGCCGCCGGCGACGGGACGGCACTCTTCGCGGTCACCGACCACGTCACCACCCACGCCATGGACGAGGGCGACCACGACGACGAGATCGAGCACGACGAGTCCGCTGACGCCCACGACGAGAGCGACCACGACGAGGGCGACCACGACGAGAGCGGCCACGACGAGAGCGGCCACGACGACGGCGACGACCACGCCGACCACGACCACACCGGTGCCGACCCGCACGTGTGGCTCGACCCGACGCTCGTCGCCGAGGCGGTGCCGGCCCTCGCCGAGGCGCTCGTGGCCGCCGGAGCGGACGAGTCCGAGATCTCCGACTGCGCGGACACGCTCATCGCCTCCCTCGAGGACCTCGACGCCGAGATCAGCGCACTCGTCGAGCAGATCCCGCCGGAGCAGCGGCTCCTTGTGACCAATCACGATGCCCTCGGCTACTTCGCCCGGCGGTACGGGTTCGAGGTCCTGGGCAGCGTCCTGCCGTCCTCGTCGACGTTGGTCGAGGCTTCACCGGCCGAGCTCGACGAGCTGGCGGACACGATCGAGGCGGCCAACGGCGGCAACGGGGTCCCGGCGATCTTCGCCGAAGCGCTCGAGGCGACGGACGACGCCACCGCCCTGGGCGACCGACTGGGCGTCGAGGTGGTCACGCTCTACACCGACTCCCTCGGCGAGGAAGGCTCCGGCGCCGACACCTATCAGGCGATGCTCCTCAGCGACGCCGCGCTCATCATCGACGCTCTGACCGGCCAGGATCGCTAGCGGACGGCGCGGCGGCCTCGTCGAACCCGGTAGACATCGTCCGTGCAGTTCCTGACCGACCCCTGGTCGTGGTGGGTCGAGCCGTTCCTCCACAGTGACAGCGTGCGGGCAGCAGCACCCGTCGTCGCCCTCACCGCGCTGTGCACGTCGCTGGTCGGCACGTGGGTGGTCCTGCGCGGGATGAGCTTCCTCGGCGACGCTCTCGCCCACGGCGTTCTGCCCGGCATCGCCATCGCGTTCGTGCTCGGCGGCAACACCACGGTCGGGGCGTTCATCGCCGCGCTCGCCATGGTCGGCGGCGTCAACGTGGTGCGCGCCGCGTCCCCACTCCCCGACGACGCCTCGATCGGCATCTTGTTCGTCGGGTTCCTCAGCCTCGCCGTCGTCATCATGAGCAGCCAGCGCAGCTCGTACAGCGGCGAGCTCAACCGCTTCCTGTTCGGATCGGTCACCGGCGTCGACGACGGTGATCTCACTCGCCAAGCCATCGCCACAGCGATCACGGTCGTCGCCGTGGTCGTCTTCTACCGTTCCTTCCTCGTCAGCACGTTCGACGAACGCCAGGCTGCGATGCTCGGCCTCCACCCGCGACTGGCCCACATCGGCCTGCTCGTACTCCTCGCCGTGGCGATCGTGTCGTCGTTCTCGACCGTCGGGAACCTTCTCGTGTTCGCCTTCCTGATCGCCCCGCCGGCGACGGCGACGCTCTTCGCCACCCGGGTCCCGTTGGTGATGTTCTTCGCCACGCTCGTCGGCGTCGCCGCCGGGATGCTCGGGCTCCTCATCAGCTACAACGAATCCACGGCGGCCGGGGCCACGATGGCGCTTTGTGCCGTCGGCGTCTTCTTCCTCGCCCTCGTCGCGGGGAGCGTTGCCGCCCTGCTGCGACGTTCCGGTGCGACCGCCGACCGGACGACCCGACCCACCGCGCCACTCCGATAGCCGGCCGACAGCCGGCAATCCGGCGCCGTGCGGCCGCGACCGGCAGTGAGGCATGACTCCGAGTCACCGCTCCTCACCGACGAGGCGGGAATCGAAGCGGTCCAGCCGACAACGTCGACGCCACGCCCGTCCGGTCTCTTGACGGCGCGCCTGGGACGGCTAGGCTCCAAAACGAAATGACGGTTCTGAACACTGAAACACCGCGCGCGGTGGTCCCGGAGGCGACGACATGACGACGACCAGCGCAGACCTCGCCGAACGCGCCGCCCGCGTCATTCCCGGCGGGGTCAACTCGAACGTCCGGCTGAGCGCCCCCCGCATCTTCTTCGAGCACGGCCGCGGTGCCCGCCTCTGGGACGTCGACGGCAACGAGTACGTCGACTACCTGCTCGGTCAGGGTCCGGCGTTCCTCGGTCACGCCGACGAGCGGGTCGTCGCGGCCGTGACTCGAGCGGTCAGCTCGGGGATGGTGTACGGCGCCCAGCACGAGCTCGAGGTGGTCGCAGCCGAGCACATCGTCGAGGCGCTCGGATGGGCCGACTCGGTGCGCCTCGGCGTCTCGGGGTCGGAAGCGGTGCACGGCGCCCTTCGCCTCGCGCGCGGCGCAACCGGTCGCCGGCGGCTACTGCGGTTCGCCGGCCAGTACCACGGCTGGTTCGACACCGTGCTCATGACCTTCGACGGCAACACCGGGTCGCCGGCGACGGTCGGGCAGCCGGCCGACCACCTCGCCGACTGGGTGGTCGTGCCGTTCAACGACCTCGCTGCCGTGCGGCGGGCGTTCGACGCCCACCCGGGCGAGATCGCCGCCGTGATCCTCGAGCCCATGATGTGCAACAACGGAGCCATCGTCCCCCAGGACGGCTTCCTCCAGGGACTGCGCGACCTCTGCACCGCCAACGGAACGGTGCTCGTCTTCGACGAGGTGATCACCGGCTTCCGCCTCGCCCTCGGCGGCGCCGCCGAGCGGTTCGGGGTCACGCCCGATCTCGCCGTGTACGGCAAGGCGCTCGCCGGCGGGTGGCCGGTGGCCGCGATCGCCGGGCGGGGCGAGCTGATGGACGCGTTCGGGGCCGGCACGGTCAACCACTCGGGCACGTTCAACGGCTCCGTCATGGCTGCGGCCGCCGTGACGGCGACGCTCGAGGTGCTCCGCGACGATCCTCCCTACGAGCGGATCGACGCCCACGGGACGGCCCTCATGGCCGGTCTGTCGGAGCGGGCGGACGCTGCGGGAGTCGCTCTCCACGTGCAGGGCATCCCCGTCGCCTTCCACGTGAGTTTCGGCCGCTCGGGCGTGATCTCCGACTACGCCGGCCTCGCCTCGCTCGACCTCGACGGGTACGCGGCATTCGCCCAGCGGCTGTGTCGTCACGGCGTGTGGGTCGCAGGGCGCGGGATCTGGTACGTCTCGGCCGCCCACGGGTCGGCCGAGCTGTCCGACACGCTGACGCGCTTCGGGCGGGCGCTCGACGACCACGTCGCCAACCGGTGAGCACGCCGGCGTTGCCCCGCGTCGCTGTCGTCGGCCTCTGGCACGAGACCAACACCTACAGCCCGGTCGTCACCGACCTGACCGCTTTCCGCGAGTTCGAGCTCCTCGAGGGCGCGGCGATCGCCGAGCGCCACCGCGGGACGCGCAGCGTGATCGGCGGATTCCTCGACGCCGCCCGGGTGGATGTCGAGCCGGTGTTCTCGGCCGGCGCCTGGCCGTCGGGACCGGCGACCCGGGGCACGATCGACGAGCTGTTCGATCGCATGACGGCGACGCTCGACCGTGCCCACCGCCGGCAGCCGTTCTCCGGCGTGCTGCTCAACCTGCACGGGGCGATGGTCGCCGAGGGCTGCGACGACGTCGAGGCCCGCACCGTCGAGCTGGTGCGGTCGACCGTCGGCGACGTCCCGGTCGCCGCGGTGCTCGACCTCCACGCCAACCCGTCGGCCGAGTTCGTGGGCGCCACCGACGTGGTCATCAGCTACGACACCTATCCCCACGTGGACATGTGGGAGCGCGGAGCCGAGGCGGCCGGCCTTCTCGGCGACGCCCTCGGCGGCCGCGACCTCGTCACCGTGATCGCCAAGGTGCCGCTGCTCACGTGCCCCCTGGCGCAGGCCACCGACGCCGAGCCGATGCGGGGCCTGGTGACACGCGCGCGCGATCGCGCCGCCCGCGTGTCCGGCGCCCGCGTCGGCATCACCGCCGGCTTTCCGTACAGCGACGTCGCCCGCGCCGGGATCAGCGTCCTCGTCGTCGGCGACCGCGGTGACGCCAACGACCTCCACGCGATCGCGTCGGCGACCGCAGACGACGTCCGCTCGGCCGCCGACCGGTTCGCGATCGACCGGCCGGCCCCCGCCGATGCGGTGGCCCGGGCCCTGCGTGCCGACCAGCGCCCGGTGGTCCTGGCCGACGTCGCCGACAACGTCGGCGGCGGCTCGCCCGGCGACGGCACCGTGCTGCTCTCCGAGTTGCTCCGCCAGGAGGCACCCGACGCCGTGGTCACGATCGCCGACCCCGACGTCGCCGCCGCGGCGGCGCGCACCGGGCCGGGCGGGCGCATCACGGCGACCCTCGGCGGCAAGTCCGACCGCCTCCACGGCGACCCCGTTCCGATCGACGCCGAGATCCTCGCCGTGAGCGACGGCCGTTACACCACTCGCGGCTCGTGGATGACCGGGGCGAGCTTCGACATGGGTACCACCGTGCTGCTGCGCGTCGGCGGGGTGCGCGTCATCGTGTGCAGCCGGCCGACGCCGCCCTTCCACGCCGAGCAGTTCGAGGTGGTCGGCATCGCCCCGAGGGACCTGGCCGTCGTGGTGATGAAGGGCGCGGTCGCGTGGCGTTCGGCCATCGAGGATCCGGCCCTCGTCATCGAGGTCGACACGCCCGGTGCCTGCCCGATCGACCTGTCGCGTCTCCCTCGGCGACATCGGCCGGTGGGAACGTGACCACCCATGCGCGAACGAACGGCTCCGACGTGCCGTCGTGGGCCGGCGAGCTGGACATCGAGCGGCGCCACCTCGTGACGCTCGGCGAGGGGCACACGCCGACGGTCGAGGCCAGTGACCTCCTGGGATCGACCTCGAACGTACGGCTCTGGTTGAAGTGTGAGCACCTCAACCCCACCGGATCGTTCAAGGACCGGATCGCTGCGGTGGCCGCCTCACTCGCCCGGTCGCGCGGCCTCCGAGGGCTCCTCGGCACATCGTCGGGCAACGGCGGGGCGGCCGCCGCGGCCTACGGCGCCGCCGCCGGCCTGCACACCCACATGCTGGCGGTCCGCGGCGCACCGGCATCGAAGCTCGTCCAGATCCGCGCCGTCGGTGCGACGGTGCAGCTGGTCGACGGCTTGGGCACGGACGCCGGGGCCACCGAGCGGGTGGCGGCCTGGGTACTCGACGAAGCCGACCGGGTCGGGTTCCTCCCCTTCCTCACCGGTCGCCGCTACGCCCCGGACATCATGATGGGCGCGCGGTCCATCGCTCTCGAGCTGGCCGAGCAGCACCCCGCCGCGACCCACGTGTACGCGCCGGTCGGCGGCGGCGGTCTCGTCGCCGCGCTGTGGGCGGGCTACCTGGCGGCCGGCGGTGAGTCGGTGCCGAGAGTCGTCGCCGTGCAACCGGCCGGCTGCCCGACGGTTCGCGCTGCGCTCGGCGGGGGTCCGCCGCGGCTGGGCCAGCCGTCCACGACCGAGATCTCAGGTCTTCAGGTCGCCGCCATGTTCGACGACGTCGTTCCGGCGATCAACGACTCCGGCGGCCATCTCACCGAGGTGACCGACAGCGAGGTGTACGCCGCCCAGCGCCGACTGGCCACGCGCGGCATGCTCGTCGAGCCGGCGGGCGCGACAGCGCTGGCCGGCCTGCTCGCCGACGTCGAGCGCGGCCGCCTACCCGCCGGCGCCCAAGCCGTCGCCTTGCTCACCGGCGCCGGATGGAAGGACGCGGCCGCCCTTGCGGCACTCGCCGAACGAGCGGCCGCGGCCGCCACGTTCGAACTGGCACTTCCCGCGTGGATGGGCAGCGGGCGCACCGGCGTGGGATGACCTGACGCCCGGGTGGTCAGCCGCACGGGGCCGACGAGGCGTCGACCACCCGCTGCTCCTGGCGCCCGAGCCCGTCGATCTCCATGGCGATCGTGTCATCGACCGCGAGGTACGGGAAGCGGCCCGACAGGGCGACCCCCTCGGGCGTCCCCGTGCTGATCACGTCGCCGGGCAGCAGGAGCATGTACTGGCTGAGGTGGACGATCAGCTCGTCGACGCCGAAGATCAGATCGGCCGTCGAGGAGTCCTGGCGCAGCTCGCCGTTCACCCACGTCCGCAGGCGCAGGTCCGTCGGATCGACCTCGCCGGCAGGCCGGAGCACCGGACCGAGCGGGTTGTACGTCTCGACGCACTTGCCCTTGCTCCACTGACCGCCCGAGAGTTCGAGCTGGAACGTCCGCTCGGACAGGTCGTTGGAGAGCACGTAGCCGGCGATGTGGTCGCGGGCCTGCGTCGCGCTGGTGAGGTAGCGCGGTGTCTTCTTGATCACGACGGCGAGCTCGACCTCCCAGTCACTCTTGTCGGAGTTCGGCGGCATCACCACGTCGTCGTTCGGCCCGACGATGCAGCCCGGGTGCTTCAGGAACACCACCGGATGCCGGGGCGCCTGGGCGCCCGACTCGGCGGCGTGCGCGGCGTAGTTGAGACCGATGCACACCAGCGCGGCGGGGCGGGCGATCGGCGGGCCGAGGCGGACCCCGCTGAGATCGAGCGGGGCGAGGTCACCGACGGCGACCGCCTCCGCCGCGCGGTCGAGCCCGTCGCGTTCGAAGAACGCGCCGTCCAGGTCGGCGGTCAGCCGGTCGAGCGCGAACGCGGTGCCATCGGCGGTGCGGACGGCTGGTCGTTCGTCACCGACTGGTCCGTAGCGGAGGAATTCGAGCGTCATGTCCGTCTTTCGTGATTCGTGTCGGGTGCTGTGTTCGCCGGAGCGCGTGTCGTGGGGCGTCAGTACGACGTCCAGCCGCCGTCGACGGTGATCGTCTCACCGGTGATGAACGAGGCGTCCGTGGACACCACGAACCCGACGGCGGCCGCCACGTCGTCGGGCGTGCCACGCCGTCCCAGCGGTGTCCGGCGCTGCCACCACGGTCCGGGCTCGACGGGCGCGGGCGTCGGTCCGGCGGCGTCGAGTGCGATGTCGCCCGGCGCGACGCCGATGACGCGAATGCCGTGGTCGGCGAGGTCGAACGCCGCGCCCCGGGTGAAGCCGACGAGCCCCGCCTTCGACGCGACGTACACGGAGGCGTCGCGCTGGGCGGCGTAGGCGCCGACCGACGCGATGTTGACGACGACCCCGCCGCCGTTGGGAATCATCCAGCGCGCCGCGTGGCGGGTGCAGCGGATGGCCGCCTTGAGGTTGACGTCGATCAGTTCGTCGACGAAGTCGTCGTCGGCGTCCACGAGCGCGGCGATGGCGGCCGGGCCGGTGACGGCGGCGTTGTTGACGAGCACGTCGAGAGCGCCGGCCCGGGCGATCGCCTCGTCGACGAGCGCGGCGCACGCAGCGGGGGAACGGAGGTCGGCGGCGATGATGTCGACGTCGAGTCCCTCGGCGGCGAAGCGCTCGCGGGCCGCGGCGGACTCCTGGTCGGTGCGCTGGCCGGCGACCACGCGGAAGCCCGACCGGTGGAGGCGCCGCACGATCGCCGCACCGATCCCGGTGCCGCCGCCGGTGACGAGGGCCACCGGGCGTCGCTCCGGCCCGGTCACCGCTGCTCCTCGCGCACCGGCGGACCGACCATGGCGAGACCGTCGCCGGCCCGTACCTCTGCGGTGCGGCGCAGCATCATCAGCGTTCCGTCAGCAGGGGCCGTGATCGCCGCCTGCACGCGGCCCCCGCCGTCGAGCAGTTCGCCGAGCAGGTCGCCGCTGCGGACGGCGGCACCGGGCGAGGACCGGGTGACGAACCAGCCGTCGTCGAGCGCGGCGAGGGACGCGTCGGTGTCGCCGTCACCGCCGACGAGCAGCCGCGCCGGGCCCGCCGGCACCGTGGCCCCGATGGCGACCGGATCGACGGCCCCGACCCAGGCGAGGACGTTGCGCACGCCGCGAAGGTAGACGTCGAGGTCGTCCCCGCAGAGCCCCCCGCCGCCGCTTCCCTCGACGTAGATCGACGGCACGGCGAGGTCGCTCGCCGCCGACAGCGATCGGCCCGGGTTGGACGTGAGGTGGATCCACGACGTGGGCGAGCCGAAGGCGAGGCAGGCCTCGCGTGAGCGAGCGCCGACCGGCCCGGCGTCGACACAGCCGGCGAACACCGGCATCGCGTAGTGGCGGCCGGCGGAGTGGAGGTCGACGAGGAGCGAGGCGCCGGCGATGAGTTCGCGGGTGAGGACGTCAGCCACCCGTTCGGTGTAGCTCCCGGCCGGCGCGCCCGGGAAGGCCCTCGCCAGGTTGCCGCCGTCGGACGGCGACGTCCTCGTGCCGGCATCGAAGGCATCGGGGTTGGCGACCGGCACGACCTGGACACTGCCGAGGAGAGCGCCGGGGGAGCGGCGGAGCACGTCCTCGAGCACGGCGACCAGCTGCCGGGCGACCGTCACCCCTTCGAGCTCGTCGCCGTGGACGCCGCCCAGGACCACCGCTCGCGGCCCGCGGCCGGTGTCGCCGAACTCGACGACATCGAGCGCACGGATGCCGTCGACGGGCAACCGGCGGCGCGACACGTCAACCACGAGTCGCCACGCCGCCCATGCCCAATGCCCCGCGCAGCTCGTCGGCCCGGGCGAGGACGCGTGCGACGTGCGACGTCACCGCCGGGTCGGCCGGCGTGAGCGGGCGGGTGACGCCGACGGTGGCGATGACGCCGAGCTGAACGAGCGCCGTCTTGACGGTGGCGAGGAACCCTGAGGTGACGCTGCCGTCGGGCACCGGGTGCGAGTACAGGTCGAGCAGCTCGACGACCGCGTCCTGCACTCGGCGGGCGCCATCGGGATCGCCGGCGGCATGGCGGCGGGAGACCTCGACCGAGAAGTCGGGGAAGACGTTGGCGATCCCCGGGATCGAGCCGTCGTAGCCGGCCGCGAGCTCGCTGTCGATCGATGTCTCGGTGCCCGTGTAGCGGACGAACCCGTCGATGTCGCGCGTCGCGACTGCGATCTGGCGTCCCTTGCCGAGGTTCCCCGACGAATCCTTGAGGCCGGCGACCACACCTCGGGCGGCCAGGTCGCGGATCACGGGAACCCCCAGCGAGACGCCGACACGGCCGGGAACCTCGTAGGCGACGACCGGGGCCTCGGCCACGGCGGACACCGCCTCGAACTGCCGGGTCACCTCGGCCGGGCTGACGTCGAGGCCGATCGGGGCCGTCACGAGGATCGAATCGGGCCCGACCGAGGACACTGCCCGGACATGTTCGATCTGGTCGCCGGCGCCCGCCGGGGGGACCCCGACCATCACGTGGACCCGGCCGGCGACGTGGCCGACCACGTGCGTGGCGATCTCCTGCCTCACGACGGCCGGGAACCCGGCGGCTTCGCCCGACGAGCCGAGCACCAGCACGCCGTCGACACCCGCCGCGATCACGAAGTCGACCAGCGATCCGAGCGACTGGAGGTCCGGCCGGCCGCCTGGCTCGACGGGCGTGACCAGCGGCACCAGCACCGCGGGGGCCGGCAGGCTCTGGCGCGCAGCAGGGGTGGTCGGCACACGGGTCTCCTTCGGGTCGGGCCAGCGGTGCGGCAGCGATCGGCCGGCCCGACTACTGTAGATGAAATGCGCGTTTCGTTCAAAGAAACCCCGACGACCGGCGGGTCCGGCCGATGAGGGATGCCATCGAGCTGGCCGGGCCCGCCGGCCCCCTGCCCTTCTCCCCCGCCGTGCGGGCCAACGGGTTCGTGTTCGTGTCGGGCCAGGCATCGGTCGACGAGGCCGGCAACATCGTCGGTGGCGACCTCGCGTTCGAGTTCCGCCGCTCGTTCGAAGGGGTGCAGCGGGTGCTCGCCGCCGACGGGCTCACGCTCGACGACGTCGTCCAGGTCCGCATGTACGTCCGCGACCCTGCCGACCTCGCCGAGGCCAACGTCTTGTACCGCGAGTGGTTCACGCCGCCGTACCCGGCCCGCACCACGCTCACGGGCTGTCTGCCCGAGACGCTCAGGTTCGAGGTCGACGTGGTGGCCGCCCGGCGATGAGGCTGCTCCCCGAGGTGACGCTGGTGGCCAGCGGGTGGCTCGGCTGCTCCCTCAGCGACCCCCACGACTGTCACGTGTACCTCGTGGCCGACCCCGACGGCGGCGACGCCTATCTCGTGGACGCCGGCTGCGGCCTCGGGACCGATGCGACGCTGCAGGCGATCGACCGCGCCGGCGTCGACCGTCGGCGCATCGGGCGCATCCTGCTCACCCACGGCCACGCCGACCACGCGGCGGGCGCGGCCGACCTGGCCGACGCCCTCGGTGCCGAGATCTGGGCGGCGCCGGAGACGGCCGCCATCGTCGAGACGGCCGACCACGCAGCGAGCGGGCTCGACGACGCCAAGGCGGCGGGGGTGTATCCCGACGAGGTGGTGTTCCGGACACATCCGGCGGTGACCATCGGTGACGGCGCGCGCTTCGACGGCGGCGGCGCCATGGTGACCGCTCACCTCACGCCGGGGCACTCAGCCGGCCACCTCTGCTTCAGCACCGAGCTCTCCGGACGGCGAGTGCTGTTCAGCGGCGATCTCGTCTTCGCCCGGGGGCGGGTCGCGATCCTCGACACGCCCGACACCGACGTCGAGGCGCTCGCCGCGAGCATCGGCCTCGTCGCCGACCTGGCTCCCGACGCGCTCCTGGCCGGCCACGGCGAGCACGTGCTCGGTTCGGCGACCAGCCACCTGCTCGCGGCTCGTGACGCGTTCGCCGGCGGCGGGACCCCAGCGGGGTTGGTCCCGTGAACCCACCCCGACTGCACGTCGGAGTCGCCGGGCTCGGCTCGATCGGCTCCCGGCACGCCCGCCTGCTGGCCGCGCGGGGCGACGTCGACGTCACGGCATACGACCCACACGGAATCGACGACCGTCACCGCACGGACACGCCGCTGGGCGTCACGATCGACTGGAGCGAGTTCCTCGCCGGAGGCCTCGACGCCGTCGTCATCGCCTCGCCGGATGCGGCCCACGTGCCGCAGCTCGTCGACTGCCACCGCCTCGGACTGCCCGTACTCCTGGAGAAGCCGGTCGCCCCGTCACTCGCGGAGGCCACCGACGCCCTCGCCGCCACGGCTGGCGACGGCGTGCTGGTCGGCTACGTGCTGCGCCACCACCCGCTGTTGCGCCGCGCCGCGACCCTCGTGGGCGACGGGGCGATCGGGCGAATCGCGTCCGCCCACCTGTCGGTCAGCGCGGCCGAGACGCTCGCCGTCGCCCGCAACCGGTTCAGCGAGCCGGTCCCCTACCGCCTCGTCGTCGACTACAGCCACGAGTGGGACACCGTCCGCTGGCTGCTCGGGCCGGTGCGACGGTGTGCGGCCACCGCGACCACGTTCGACGACCTCGCCGACGACGTCGCCTGCCGCCGCGAGCACCCGCACGCCGTGGACGCCCTGCTCGAGCTGGAGTCCGGCGCGGCGGCGACGGTGCACCTCGACTACCTGCGCTCCGACCGTGGGCGGTGGGCGACCTTCGTCGGCACCGATGGGACGCTGACCGTCGACGTGGCGATGGCGACGATACGGCTCGACCGCGGCGCGGCCCCGGTGCACGAGGTCGTCGCGACCGATCGTGACGATGCGTTCGGGGCCCAGCTCGCCCACTTCCTCGACGTCGTTCGCGGGGTCCCGCCCCTCGTGACGTTGGCTGACGGGGTCGCGGCGCTCGCGGTCGCCGACAGTGTCCGGCGGGCCTCGGAATCAGAAGGCTGGGTGGACGTCCCGGCGGTGCCTCGCACGTGAGGACGAGGGCTGGCGTGGATCCGGTTCGGCGGTCGCGGGCCGGCGGGCTCGCCGCCGGGTCAGATGGCCGTCCAGCCGCCGTCGACGGGCAGGTTCACACCCGTGACGTAGGCCGCGGCCGGCGAGGCCAAGAACACCACGGGTCCGGCGAGGTCGGCACCGGTGGCCATCCGCCCGAGCGGCGTGCGACGCCGGTAGGCCTCGACGAACGACGCCGGCTGATCGGGTGTATGCAGCCCGCCCGGGCTGACGCAGTTGACGCGGATCCCCCAGCGGCCGTAGTCGGCTGCGAGGTGCCTGGTCAGGTTGATCATCCCGCCCTTGTCGAAGGCGTAGTACGCCGGGTTGTACAGCGGGGTCCCCTCGTACACCTCGAGCTGCGGCCCGACCATGCCGTAGATCGACGACACGTTGACGATAGCGCCGGAGCGCTGCCGCTTCATCTGCTCACCGGCGTAGCGGCAGATGGTGAGCAGCCCGGCGAAGTTGACGGTCGTCGTGGCGAGCAGATCGTCGAACGTGACCGTGTCGATCGTGCCGCCCCGCCGGGTGACCGCGTTGTTGACGAGGACGTCGAACCGACCGAACTCGGCGACGACGTGATCCCGGAAGCGGACGATCGACGCCTCGTCGGCGAGGTCGAGCTCCACTGCCACGGCAGATCGACCCTCGGAGCACAGGCGTGCCGCGACTGCCTCGGTGGCAGCCGTGTCGCGCGATGCGATGACGACCGTGGCGCCGGCCGCGGCCATCGCCTCGACCAGCCCGACGCCGTACAGGCCGGCGCCGCCCGTCACGACCGACACGAGCCCGTCGAGACGGAAGGGGCTGTTGGTCGCATGGTTCGCCTCCGCTGCGCCCAACGCCCCTGGTCCGCCGTCCACGACAGCCACCGTAGCAGACGCTCCCGAGTAAACGAAATGCACGTTTCATCTATTGACACGCTGAGATCCCGCCCGTTTACTGGGGCAGACCATCAATTGCGCCGGTGAGCGGCGACTCCGGAGGTAACGAACGATGTCCAGAAAGATCCCCAGGTCCGCGGCGATCCTCGCGCTCGGGGCCGCCCTCGCGGTCGGGCTCACCACCACAGCCGGTTCGGCCGGCGCCCGATCCGTGGCGTCAGCGGAAGGCGGGGCCGGTGAGCTGGTGATCGCCGAGGCGGCCGAACAGCCGTCGCTGGATCCCCACAAGAACGTCCAGTACCTGAGCGACGAGATGCATGCGCTCTACGACACGCTCGTCGTGCTGCTCCCCGACGGTACGGTCGGGCCGAACCTCGCCGAGAGCTGGACGGTGGACGGACAGTCGATCACCTTCACCCTGCGCCAGGACGTGGCGTTCCACGACGGCACGCCGTTCGACGCCGAGGCCGTGAAGTACAACCTCGATCGGATCGTCGATCCGGCGACCGAATCGACGAACGCCAAGGCGGTGCTCGGTCCCTACGAGAGTGCCGAGGTCGTCGACGAGTTCACGGTCACCGTCACCTGGTCCGAGCCGTTCGGCG
This sequence comes from Desertimonas flava, assembly GCF_003426815.1. Taxonomy (GTDB): domain Bacteria; phylum Actinomycetota; class Acidimicrobiia; order Acidimicrobiales; family Ilumatobacteraceae; genus Desertimonas; species Desertimonas flava. Next base: position 25,755 of record NZ_QKYK01000017.1, on the reverse strand, counting down.
GGGCGTTCATGGCCCTGGCCAACGCCAACCTGAGCATCGTCTCCCCCACCGCTGCCGAGGCCGGAGGCTTCGCCGAGCATCCCGTCGGCACCGGTCCGTACCGCTTCGTCGAGTACACGATCGGCGAGGAGCTCATCCTCGAGGCCAACCCCGACTACACGTCGATCCGCACCGATCTCGAGAACCATGGACGGCCGGCCTACGACCGGGTCGTGTTCCGCTACGTCGACAACGAGTCGACGCGCGCCAACCTGCTGACGGCCGGCGAGGTGGACATCGCCCAGCTCGCCGGACCCGAGGCTCAGCGCCTCAGCGCCGGCGGCGACCTCAACGTCGACATCTTCCCGTCGATCAGCGAGCACTGGGTCGTGCTGAACGCCACGGTGATCACCGACCCGGCGGTTCGTGAGGCGATCTTCGCGGCGATCGACCGCGACGGCATCCGGGCGGCGGTGGCGGGCGACCTCGGCCAGCCGAACCGCAGCGCACTGCCCACGCTGATGCCCGGCTACGACCCGACGGTCGCCGACGTCCAGCCGGAGTTCTCCGTCGAGACGGCCGGCGAACTGCTCGACGCGGCCGGCTACGAACTGAACGGCGACGGCGTCCGCGAGCGTGACGGCGAGACGATCAGCTTCGAGATCCTGACGGCGACCGGCGACCCGTGGGTGCCGATCGCCGAGCTGGTCCAGGACCAGCTGCGCCAGGTGGGCATCGAGACGACGATCAAGGCCGAGGAGTTCGCCACCGTCACCCAGACCAGGCGGGCGGGCGAGCAGGGGATCTACGTCGGGCGGTACGGCATCAACGAACCGGCCAGCCAGATGCTCATCCTCTTCTCGTGCGACACCATCCCGTCGGCCGACAACCCGCAGGGCACGAACCTGACGTTCAACTGCAACGAGGAACTCGATGCCGTGCTGAACGAGGCCAGCCAGGAGCTCGACGCCGAGGTTCGCAACGGCCTCCTTTCGGAGGCCCAGCACCTGCTCGCCGCCGACTTCACGAGCATCACGCTGTACGAGTCCCAGATCGGCGTCTTCTCGTCGCAGGACATCGCCGGCATCGGGATGCAGCCTGACGGCATCCTCAAGATCAACGACGTCCACCCCGCGGACGACTGAATCGAGACGATGGAGCTCATCCGGTTCGCGATCCGGCGCGTCATCGGCGCCGCGCCGGTCGCGTTCGCGGTGCTCGTCGTCACGTTCCTCATGCTTCGCCTCGTTCCGGGCGATCCCGTTCAGGTGATCGCCGGGACGACGCTCGACCCTGACGTCGCGGCCGAGCTGCGTGAGCAGCTCGGCCTCGACGACCCCCTCTGGCACCAGTTCTGGGACTACCTCACCGGCGTGTTCCGCGGCGACCTCGGCACGTCGTACCTCACGGATCGTCCGGTGTCGACGATCATCGGCGATCGCATCCTCAACACCCTCCGCCTGTCGTGCGCCGGCCTGCTGATCGCCGTGTGCATCTCGGTGCCCTTCGGTGTCTGGGTGGGACGCCGGCGCAAAGGCGACGCCGGGGTCGGGTTCACCACCGCGACGACGATGATGGCCGCGACGCCCGACTTCCTCCTCGCCACGATCCTGTCGGTGGTCTTCGCCGTGCAACTGGGCTGGTTCCCGGTGGCCGGTGACAAGGGGTGGACGTCGCTCGTGCTCCCCGCCGTGGCGCTGGGCATCCCCCTCGCCGGTATCCAGGCCCGCGTCGTGCGGGCGGGCATCGCCGACGCCAGCCAGCAACCGTTCGTGCGAACGCTTCGGGCCGTCGGTGTGGCCGAACGGACGATCCTCACCAACCACGTCGCCCCGAACGCGTCGATCCCGCTGATCACACTCCTCAGCGTGGAGTTCAGCCGGGTGATCGCGGGCGCGCTCGTCGTGGAGAACATCTTCGCCTGGCCCGGCCTCGGGACGACGATCTTCGAGTCCATCGAGCGCCGTGACCTGCCCGCAGTCCAGGGTGAGATCCTCGTGGTCGCCCTCGTGATCCTGCTCGTCAACATCGTCGTCGACGTCCTGTACCGCGTCATCGACCCGAGGATCGGTGCCACATGACCGAGCGCTGGCCCACACTCCGCCGGTGGCTCTCGTTGCCCACCACTCGCATCGGACTCGTGCTGCTCACGATCGTGCTGGCGATCAGCATCATCGGCCCACTGGTGTGGGATCTCGACCCGCTGACGACGGACGCCGTGAACGGCTACGCATCACCATCGGGCGACCATCCGCTGGGCACCGACCGGCTCGGTCGCGACGTGCTCGCCCGCCTGCTCGCCGCCGGCACGATGTCGATCATCGCGGGCGTCGCGGCCGTCGGCATCGGTGCCATCGTCGGCATCGTGATCGGCATCGCCTCAGGGTTCATCGGTGGCCGGTTCGACGCCGTCGTCATGCGGGTGGTCGATGTCCTGCTCGCCTTCCCGATGCTGCTCAACGCCCTCGTCGTCATCGCCATCATCGGCCCGAGCATGACCGGTGCCGTCATCGCCGTCTCCGTCTCGGCGATCGCCCCGTACGCGCGCGTTCTGCGCGGCACGGTGCTCCCCATCCGGACAGCGACGTTCGTGAAGGCCGCCCGCGTCTCGAACACGCCGTTGCACCGCATGTTGCGGGTGCACGTCCTGCCGAACGTTCGCGACGTCGCCCTCGTGCTCCTCGTGATCGGAGCGGGCAACGGCATCGTCGTGCTCTCGGCCCTCAGCTTCCTCGGCATCGGTACCCAGCCGCCCGACGCAGACTGGGGCGTGCTGCTCACCGAGGGGGTACGCGCCGTCTACTTCGTGCCAGCCGCAGCCGTCGCCCCCGCCGTGATGCTCCTCATCACGGTGCTCGGCATCAACCTGATCGGTGAAGGGCTCGGCACCACGCTGCGGACCGATCGGCGGCCGCATGCCTGACGGGCACCCGCTCCTCGATGTGGATCACCTGACGGTCGCCTTCGGCTCGTTGCGCGCCGTCCGCGACGCGACGTTCACGATCGACCGCGGCGAGCGCGTCGGTGTCGTCGGCGAATCGGGCTCTGGGAAGTCGACGCTCGCCCACAGCGTCATGCAGCTGCTCCCCGACGCGGCGACGATCGAAGAGGGAACGGTCCGGCTCGACGGTTCCGATCTCGTCACGCTCGGATCGGGCGAACTCCGCAAGCTCCGTGGCACACGCGCCGGGATGGTGTTCCAGGACCCGCTGACCTCGTTCGATCCGCTGCGGACGATCGGCAGCCATCTGAAGGCCGGGCTCCGCGCCCACGGGCTCAGGAAGCGGGCCCTCATCGAGCAACGCTCGCAACAGGCGTTGCGCGACGCCGGGCTCCCCGACCCCGAGTCACAACTGCGCCGCTATCCCCACGAGCTCTCGGGCGGCATGCGCCAGCGGGGCCTGATCGCGCTCGGACTCGAGAACGGCCCGACCCTTCTCGTCGCCGACGAACCGACCACCGCGCTCGACGTGACCATCCAGGCCCAGATCGCCGAGCTGTTCGCCACGATCGGAGAGCCCGGCCCGAGGGCCGACATGGCGCTGCTCATCGTGTCGCACAACCTCGGTCTGATCCGCCGTCTCTGCGACCGCGTCCTCGTGATGTACGGCGGTTCGATCGTGGAGGACTCCCCCGCCTCCGAGTTCTTCGGTCGCGCCCATCATCCGTACTCGAGGGCATTGCAGGCGGCCACACCCCGGCTCGGCGCCCAGCGTGGTGAGATCCGCCCGATCCCCGGCCAGCCCGTCGACCTCGCGCACCTGCCGGCCGGGTGCGCGTTCGCGCCCCGCTGTGACCGTCGTACCGATCGGTGTGACACCGAGGTCCCCGTGCTCGTTCCGGTGCCCGGTTCGGCGGCACGGGTCGCGTGCTGGCACCCCATCGACGGGAATGACGCATCGGTCGACGTGACCAGTGTGGTCGGGGCCGATGCAACCGCGGTGGACGGCGACGGGCCCTCCGAGACGTTGGTCGCGGTACGCGACGCGACCCGCGTCTACAAGGTCCGTGCCGCCGGCGGCCTCCTCCACCGCCGTCGCGACCTGGTCGCCCTCGGCGGGGTGTCCATCGAGATCGCCCCGGGCCGGACCCTGGCTCTGGTCGGCGAGTCGGGGTCGGGAAAATCGACACTCGCCCACGCTGTCCTCGGGCTCACCCCGTTGACGTCGGGCCGCATCGAGTTGAGCGGCGAGGACGCGCGCACGGGCGGCGACCGGGCGCGCCGCGAGCAGTGGATGCAGGCGGTCTTCCAGGATCCACACGGCTCGCTGAATCCACACCTCATGGTGAACGACGTCGTCGCCGAACCCCTGGTGAACCTCGGGGTCGGCCGTGCCGAGCGCGAGGCGCGAGTCCGGGAGGTCCTCGACGCGGTCCGCCTGCCGCCCAGCCTCGCCCGCCACCGCCCCCGCGAGCTGTCGGGCGGTCAGGCCCAGCGCGTGGCGATCGCTCGAGCACTCGCGCCTCGACCGAAGGTGATCGTGCTCGACGAGCCGACGGCGTCGCTCGACGTGTCGATCCAGACCCACATCGTGTCGTTGCTCCGCGAGCTCCAGGCAGAGCACTCGTTGACCTACCTCTTCGTGTCCCATGACCTGGCCGGCGTTCGCGAGATCGCCAGCGACGTCGCCGTGATGTACCTCGGCCGACTGGTCGAGGTCGCCCCGTGGCGCGCCCTGTTCGACTCGCCGCAACACCCCTACACGGTGGCGCTGCTGTCTGCGGTGCCGAGCATCGACGAGGAGCCCGACACGGATCAGCGCATCGTGCTCAACGGCGAACCTCCGTCGGCACTGGCGGTGCCGCCCGGGTGTGCCTTCCACACCAGGTGCCCCGTCGCCCAAGACCGCTGTGCGACCGACGTGCCAGTGCTCTCGCCCGTCACGACCGGAGGGATGGTGGCGTGCCACTTCCCCGGTTCGCTCGCCGTCGCCGAGGCGCCGATCCGGCGCAAGCCCGACGTCCCCGTCGCTCTCACCCCACCGACCCGAACGGAGAACTGATGACGCCCCCTTCCCCGACGCGTGTGGTGGTCGTCGATCCGATCACCACCATCCGGTGGGACTACGACCACGAAGCCGACGAACTCGCCCGCCACGGCGTCGAGCTGCTGCTGCCGGCCGACGAGCGAGAGGTCGAGACCATGGTGCCGACCGCCGATCTGCTCGTCGCGTCCGGCCGACTCTCCGACCACTTGTTGCGCGCGGCGGAGCGGGCGTGCGCGGTGCTGTGCTACTCGGTCGGCATGGACGGGGTGAACCGGGCCCTCGCCGACGAGCTCGGGATCGAGGTGTCCAACGTCCCCGGCTACTGCACCGAGGAGGTGGCCGATCACGCGATCACCCTGCTCCTCGCCGCCCAGCGCATGCTCGTGCCGTGCGCGACTCTCGCCGCACGCGGCGAGTGGCAGGTCCGCGACCGCGACGACTTCTACCGCATCCGCCGCGTCGCCGAGACGACCGTCGGAGTCGTCGGCCTCGGTCGCATCGGGAGCCGCTTCGCCGAGAAGGCCCGTGGTCTCGGCATGACGACGATCGCCCACGATCCCTACCTCGTCGAGTCACCACATCACGACGTCGAGCTCCTCGGACTCGACGATCTGTTGCAGCGCGCCGACGCGGTCGTGTTGTGCGCCGCCCTGTCGGAGGAGTCCACCGGGTTGATCGGCGCCCGTGAACTCGACCTCATGGATCCCGGCGCCATCTTGGTCAACGTCGCGCGCGGCGGCCTGGTGGACGAGGGTGCCCTGGCGGACGCGCTGCGGGCGGGACGGTTGCGCGCGGCTGCCCTCGACGTGCGCAACCCCGAGCCGCCCACGGCCGACGACCCGCTTCGGGGCCTCGACAACGTCGTCCTCACGCAGCACACTGCGGCGACCTCGGTCGAGGCGTTCCGCGACATGCATCACTTCGCGGCACGACGGATCATCGAGCTGCTCACCGCCCACGGACGTCTCCCGGCGAGCCTGGCAACGGGGGCCGGCGATGCCTGACGCCACCGGTGCACCACTCGGCGTCGCCGTGATCGGCAGCGGATTCATGGGCCGCACGTGGTCCCAGGTGTGCCGCCTGGTCGGCGACCGGGTGCGGCTCGTCGGCGTGGCCGTCGGGCGGCGGGCGGCGCAACTGGCGAGCGACTACGAGTGCGAGCACGTCGACGACCCGGCCGAGCTCATCGGCCGGTCCGACGTGGACGTCGTCATCGTCACCACCCCGCCGCACGTGCACCGGACAGCCGTCGAATCCGCCGCCGCGGCCGGCAAGCACGTGCTCGTCGAGAAGCCGCTCTCCTCCACGTCGGAGGATGCCCGAGCGATGATCGACGCCGCCGAGGCGGCCGGGACCCTCCTTGCCACTGTGTCGCAGCACCGATTCCGCGCCGCGCCCCGATTCGTCCGCGGCGTGCTCGACTCTGGCGCGGTCGGCCCCGTTCGCATGGCCCGGGTGATCGGACCGGAGACGGGCTTCTGGGACACGTCGGTGACGCACGACGAGTGGAAGCTCGATCCCGCGCAGCAGACCGTGTTCGCGTCGTGGGCCGCCCACGCGTGCGACCTCCTGTACTGGTTCGTCGGTGCCGAACCTGTCGAGGCGTACGGCCGCATCACCCAATACGGCGACTCGCCACCGGTGGGACGCAGCGCAATGGCGACCTACGGCTTCGCCAACGATGCGATGGCCCAGGTGTGGATGAGCTACGACATCCCGCAGCCCGGACTCGGCTCCGGCCTCCAGTTCGAGCTGATCGGCGCCACCGGCATCGTCCGCCTCGACTCGTACGGCGCCGTCGAGGTGGGGACGGCCGAGGGCTGGACGGTGCCGTTCCGCCAAAAGGCCTTCGACCCGCTCGACCCGATGGATCCGGCCCGGCTTGCCGCGTACGCCGACCAGCTCGCCGACCTGGTGGACGCGGTGCGCCACGGGACCCGTCCGGCGGTGAGCGGTCTCGACGGACTTCGTTCGGTGGCGATGACCGAGGCCGCCGAGCGCTCGGCCGCCGAACATGTGGTCGCTCGAGTCGGGGCGGTGCGTTGATGCGCCCGGCCGTGGAGCTGAGACGCCGTCTGGCCGACCCGGACGTCGTGACCACCGGGGTGCTGTGCAGCCTGCACCTGTGGCCCGGCCTGGTCGAGGTCGTACGCCGCGCCGGCCTCGACTACCTCATCATCGATCTCGAACATCTCCCATTCGACAGCGAGCTGGTGGCCGACGTGTGCGCGATCGGCCGGCGAGAGGACTTCGCCGTGATCGTCCGGCCGGGTGACTCGGCGTCACGCTCGATCCGTGCTGCGCTCGACCTCGGACCGTGCGGGCTGCTCGTGCCGGCGGTGGCCAGCACCGCCGACATGGACCGCATCGCCGACGCCGCGCTCATGCCGCCGCGCGGCACCCGCCGCCCCGGCGGCCCGGCCGTGCGCTGGGTCAGCGACGTCCACGCCGACGCATGGCGCACCGAGGTCGAGGACAACCTGCTGATCATGCCGCAGATCGAGACGCTCGAGGGGCTCGACAACGCGTCCGCCATCGCCGCCCATCGTCTGACGACTGCGATCGCGATCGGGCCCTACGACCTGTCGGCCCAACTGGGGGTGTGTTGGGATCCTGGGTCGGCGGCGCTGCGCGACGCGATCGAGCGGATTCGCGCCGCAGGAACCGCCGCCGGCAAACCGATGTGGATGATCGGCGACGGGCCTGCCCTCGTCGCCGACGGATTCCGCTTCGTCTGCCTCGGCGAGCCCACGATGGCGCTCGAGGGAGCGCTACGAGCCGCCGCGGAGTCGACCCGACGTGCCGAAAGGGCGCGGTAGCGTGATGCGCCGCGGCGATCGCCGACGGCCGCCGGCCGGTGGACGGAGGTGCAGATGAATGCTGAGGATCCGGTGGCCGAAGGAGCCCACGAGCTAGAGGAGCGTGACTACACCGTCCGGGCCGTCGACCGCGTCTGCTCGATCCTCAACCTGCTGCAGTCGGAAGTGGACGGCGTCTCGTTGAGCGACGTGGCGCAGATCACCGAACTCCCGAAGTCGTCGGCCTTCCGGTACCTCTGGACCCTCGAGGCCCATCGCTACGTCGAGCGTGACCCCGACACGGGCACCTACCAACTCGGCCTCGGATTCGTCGGCATGCAGTCCCGCCACCTCGAAGTGCTGCGCCAGCGGGCGTTCCCGGTGCTCGAGCGAATTCGTGATGAGTTGGGCGAGACGGCGAACCTCGGGCTCCTCGACGGCGACTCCACGATCTATCTCGACATCGTCGAGAGCCGGCGCGGCGTCCGTCTCGCCGCGAGCCGTGGCGATCGCGATCCCATCCACACGACGGCATTGGGCAAGGCCATCGTCGCCCACCTGCCCGAGGAGCAGGTCCGCGGGATCCTCGAACGGACGGGGATGCCCGCCCGCACCGAGAACTCGATCGTCTCCGTCGAGGACTACCTGACCGAGTTGGCCAAGGTTCGCCGGCTCGGCTACGCCCTCGACAACGGTGAGAACGAGATCGACGGTCGGTGTCTCGCCGTCCCGATCCCCCAGACACGACTGCCCGTGGCGATCAGCTTGAGCGCTCCCGCCGGGCGTTTCCCCCTCCGCGACGTCGAGCACGTCGCTGCGGTCCTCCAGGCGGCAGCCAGCGAGCTCGGAACCACCGATGCCCGCCCGGTCGCCGGCTCGGGCGAGGGTCGCGCCGACGCTGAGAGCTGACCGGCGGCAGTCGCCGGCGAGGTCAGTACCATCCGGGACGTGACGGATCCACGCCTCGACGGCACAGCGATAGCGGCATCGGTGATCGATCTGATCGGCAACACGCCGCTGGTCAAGCTGCATCGCCTCACCGAGCTCGAAGGCATCCCCAGCGTGTTGGCGATGAAGATGGAGACCACCAACCCCGGCGGGTCGTCGAAGGACCGGCCGGCCCTCGAGATGATCCTCGCCGCCGAGCGTGAGGGCCTGCTGCGGCCGGGCGGCACGATCGTCGAGCCCACCAGCGGCAACACGGGTGTCGGCCTCGCCATCGTCGCCGCCCAGCGCGGGTACAAGTGCGTGTTCGTGATGACCGACAAGGTGGCCCCGGAGAAGATCTCCCTCCTCAAGGCGTACGGCGCCGAGGTGGTCGTGTGCCCCGTGGCCGTCGAGCCCGACGATCCCGAGAGCTACTACTCGGTGGCCGAACGGCTCACCGACGAGCTGGGCGCCTTCCGCCCCAACCAATATGCGAACCCCAACAACCCGCGGGCCCACGAGCTGACCACCGGCCCCGAGCTGTGGCGCCAGACCGCCGGGCGCATCACCCACTTCGTCGCCGGCGCCGGCACCTGCGGCACGATCACGGGGACGGCGCGGTACCTGAAGGCGCAGAACCCCAACATCCGCATCATCGCCGCCGACCCCGAGGGCTCGGTGTTCTCCGGTGGTTCGGGCCGGCCCTATCTCGTCGAGGGCGTCGGCGAGGACTTCTTCCCGGCCGCGTGGGACACGTCGCTCTACGACGAGATCATCCCCATCTCCGACCAGGAGAGCTTCCTGACGGCGCGCCGGGTCTCCGAAGCCGAGGGGATCCTCATCGGCGGATCGGGCGGCATGGCCGTCGCCGCGGCCATCCAGGTGGCCAAGCGGGCCGGCCCGGACGACATCGTGGTGGTGCTCAACCCGGACTCGGGGCGCGGGTACCTCAGCCGCGTGTTCGACGACGAGTGGATGGCCAACTTCGGTTTCGTCCAGGAGTGCGAGAACTGCGTCGGCGCCGTGCTGGAGACGCGAGGCGCGATGGCCGAGCTGCTGTACGTCAACCCCGGCCAGCCCGTCCGCGAGGCGGTCGCCTTGATGAAGGCCAACGGCATCAGCCAGCTGCCGGTGTGCAAGAACACGCCGCCGTTCGCCAACGCCGAGGTCTCCGGTGCGATCGACGAGCTCGACGTGATGGAGGCCATCGCCGTCGATCCGGCGGTCATGGATCTCCCCGTCGACAAGGTGATGGGCCCGAGGCTGCCGACCATCGGCGTCGGGCAGAAGATCGAGCGGGCGATGAAGATGCTCGAGGCGGCGCCGGCGCTGCTCGTACTGTCGGGCGGTCGGCCGCTCGCCGTGATCACGCGCACCGACATCCTGTCGTACTTCCAGGCGGCCGCCGGCTCGGTGGTCCTCGATGCGCTGACGACGGAGGCCGGCCGTGGGTGACGTCGAGAACGACGCGCTGCGGCACGGCTTCGAGACGCGGGCCATCCACGCCGGCCAGGATCCCGATCCGTCGAGCGGCGCGGTCGTCACACCGATCTCCCTGTCCACCACGTTCGCCCAGTCCGACGTCGGCGTGCACCAGGGCTACGAGTACTCCCGCTCGGGCAACCCCACCCGCACCGCCCTCGAGACGTGCGTGGCCTCCCTCGAGCTGGCCGACCACGGTCTGGCCTTCGCCAGTGGCCTCGCCGCCGAGGACACGGTGCTGTCCGTGCTGTCGTCGCGCGACGGCGGCGCTCCCTCCGGCCGCGTGCTCCTCGCCAACGACGCCTACGGCGGCACGTTCCGGCTGATCTCCAAGGTGTGGGCACCGCGCGGCCTGGCCTGGAGCCCGGTCGACCTGACCGACCTCGACGCGCTCGTCGCCGGATGGCCCGACGACACGACGGTGCTCTGGCTGGAGACCCCGACCAATCCCCTGCTGACGTGCGTCGACATCGAGGCGGTGTCCGCCATCGCGCACGAGCGCGGCGCCACGGTCGTCGTCGACAACACGTTCGCCACGCCCTATCTCCAGCAGCCGCTGCGGCTCGGCGCCGACATCGTCGTGCACTCGGCCACCAAGTACCTCGGTGGCCACAGCGACGTCGTCGGCGGGTTCGTCGCCGTCAGCGACGGCACCCTCGCCGAGCGCCTGCGGTTCACGCAGAACGCGGCCGGCGCCGTGCCGGCGCCGTTCGACTGTTACCTCGTGCTGCGGGGCGTGAAGACGCTGGCCGTGCGCATGGATCGCCACTGCTCCAACGCCAGGGCGATCGTCGACCTGCTCGTCCGTCACCCTGCCGTCGAGCGGGTCTTCTACCCGCAGCTCCCCGATCATCCCGGCCATGCCGCAGCGGCCAAGCAGATGGCCGACTACGGCGGGATGGTCAGCTTCACGATGGCGGCAACCGACCGCCTGTCGGGCGAAGACGCCGCCCGCCGTGTCGCCGCAGGTACCGAAGTGTTCACACTCGCCGAATCGCTCGGGGCCGTCGAGAGCCTCATCGAGCACCCGGCCGCGATGACCCACGCGTCGGCTGCCGGCTCGGCGCTCGAGGTGCCGGCCAGCCTCGTGCGCCTCTCGGTCGGCATCGAGTCCTCCGCCGATCTCGTCGCCGACCTGGAACAAGCGCTGGACGACCTCTGAGCGCCACCGGGATCCAGCGCGGCGACGGGGTCCTTGGTGTCAACCGTCCTCGGGACAGAGGGCGCGTAGCTCGGCGACGGCCTCAGCCCTCGCCGGTTCCAACCGAGCCCGCCAGGCTGCGATCCCCACACCTCTCCGAGCAGGGCGAGACGGCTGAAGACCACCCACGGCCTCGCCGCGAGGAAGGCGATGAGGTCGAACTCCGTCGGCGTGAGGTGCGCGGGTTGCCCGGACGCGGGCCACCACTACGAAGCGGATGTGTGACGGTGGTGGCGACGATGTGCAGGTTCTGTGCAGGCCGGTCGGAGACTGAGCCCGCGTCGCGTGGGACGGTTCCGCGAGGCCGGCGCTCGGCCTACTCTTCGTCATCGATGACGAGCGCGCTCCCCCACGACGAGCGACCGCTCGATCACACGCCGGTGCACACCGACGCGTTGCCGGCGACGCCCGTGCGCGATCGTCGCATCCCGGCTGAGGCGTGGATCGAGGCTCCTGACGAGTTGCTCGCCCTCGGCGCCCGCGCCGCGTCACTCGGCACGTCCGACGACGTCGGCGGCGATGCCGTGACGTCCTTCCTTCGCCGGATCGGACCGTGGCTCCTGTGGCGGTCGGGGCCGGCTCGGGGTCCGGCCATCTACTGGGCGGGCCATGTCGACGACCTGCGCCGGAGCCACGTCCTCACGCTCGCCGCCGACGGAACAGCCAGCGGTCGCGGGCCGAGCGGCGCCGACCACCAACGGTTCCGCACGTGGAAGGAAGACCTCCGGGACCATCCGTGACGGCCATCCGAGTATGGAAGGTCCCGATTCGGGGCGTTCGGTACTCGGGTGAGGTTCAGTACTCGGATCAGGAGCCGGGGGTCAGAACAGGGAGGGCTGGTCCGGATCGTCGGGACGGTGGTAGCGGTGGATGCCGCCCCACGGGACGTAGTTGTCCATGAACACCCACGACCGGCGGTGGATCGCCGACGGCCCCCAACCCTGCAGGCCGGCGAGGTGCGTGTCGCACGGGTAGCCCTTGTTGCTCTCGAAGTTCCAGGCCGGATAGTGCACGGCGTACTCGCGCATCATCCGGTCCCTGGTGACCTTGGCGAGGATGCTCGCGGCGGCGACGGCGAGGCACCGGGCGTCGGCCTTGATCACCCGCTCGACGTGGTCGACGTGCGGAGTGACGAAGTCCCACGACCCGTCGACGATCGCCGCGGCCGGCCGCACGTCGAGGGCGTCGAGCGCCCGCTTCGTCGCCAGACGCTGAGCCGCGGCCATCCCCAGCCGATCGCACTCGACCTGCGAGGCGTGACCGATCCCCCACGTCTCGCACCAGCCGGCGACACGGTCGAAGAGCTTCTCGCGCTCGGCCTCGGTGAGCATCTTCGAGTCACGGATCCCGTTGACGCGGGTGTCGCGGGGCACGATCGCCGCGCCGACGGTGAGCGGGCCGGCCCACGCGCCACGCCCGACCTCGTCGATGCCGACGACCACCGGGTAGCCGCGGTCCCACAGCTCCTTCTCGATCGCCCTCGTGGGGGCCTTCTTCTTCGACAACGGCGGGCGCGGCCCCTTGCGAGCCGGCAGGCGTCGTACGGGCGTCATCGTCGCTGAGGCTATTGCCCGCGCCGCCGTGCCCAATCGACGAGCAGCACGGTCTTGGCGTCACAGATGCGCCCGTCGGCGATCATCGCCGCGGCCTCGTCGAGCGTCACCTCGACGACGTCGAGGTGCTCGCCCTCCCCCGCCTCACCGCCACCGGCGCCCGAGCGAGTCGCCGCGCTGTAGGTGCCGGCGAAGAAGGTCAGGTGCTCGGTCACCGAGCCCGGGCTCATGTAGAGGCGGAACAGCCGTTGGAGCGGACCCACCTCGTGGCCGACCTCCTCGGCGACCTCGCGCCGGAGCGCCTCCTCGGCCCCCTCGTCGCCGTCGAGCAGGCCGGCGGGCACCTCGAGCAGCATGCCGTCGGGATGGCCGTTGAGGTGGGCGGGGAGCCGGTACTGGCGCACCAGCAGGATGGTGTCCCGTTCGGGGTCGTGGAGCAGGGCGGCGGCCCCGTTGCCGCGGTCGTACGCCTCGCGCGACGTCGACGCCCACGAGCCGTCGGGCTGACGCTGTTCGAACGTGGCCCGGCGCAGCGTGTACCACGCGTCGGTGAGCACTTCGACCCGCAGGTTGCGGATGTCCGGGTTGGGCCCGGCGGGCGTGTCGTGGGGTGGCGGCCGTCGGCGCATCGGCGAGACGATAGGTGGACGGCCGCCGCTCGCGCCCGCAGTTCCGCCGGTCAGGCGGTTGCCGCCACGGCGGCGGCGAATCCGGCCAGGGCGAGGTCGATCTCGTCGGCCGACACCACGAGCGGCGGCATCCAGCGGAGCGTCGCCCCGTCGACCCCCGCGGCCATCGTGATCACCCGTGACTCGTCGAGGAGGTGAGCGATCACCGCCTTGCAGCGCGCCGGGTCGGCGAACTCGACGGCGTTCATCAACCCGAGACCGCGCACGTGGATCAGGCCCGCGTCGTCCGCCATCACCTTCTGCAGGCCGGTGCGCAGCTGCGCGCCACGCTCCTCGACGTTGTCGAGGAAGCCGTCCTCGCTGAGCACGTCGATGGTCGCCAGGGCTGCGGCACAGGCGATCGGGTTGCCGCCGTAGGTGCCGCCGTGCGAACCCGTCGGCCAGCGGCTCATCAGCTCGGCCGACGCACCCAGGGCGCTGAGGGGCATGCCCGAGGCGATGCCCTTGGCCATCATCAAGATGTCCGGTACGACCTCGTGGCGATCGACCGCGAACATCGTGCCGGTGCGGCCGAACCCGGTCTGCACCTCGTCCGCCACGAACAGGATGTCGTGCTCCCGGCAGATCTCGGCGACGCCGCGGAAGAACGCCGGCGGAGCCGGGAGGTAGCCACCCTCCCCGATCACCGGTTCGAGCACCACCGCCGCCGTGTCCGATGGCGCCGTCTGCGTGGCGAGCAGGTACCGCAGCCCGGCCAGGGCGGCGTCGACCTCGGCGTCGAGCCCACCTGGCTGCACGTCGGCACGCACGTCGGGGAACGGGGCGACGAAGACGCCCGGCGGCAGGTTGGTGTAGCCGACCTTGTAGGCGGTCTTCGACGTGGTCATCGCCATCGCCAGATGGGTCCGGCCGTGGAAACTGCCGGCGAACACCACCACGTTGCCGCGGCCGGTCGCCGCCTTGGCCAGCTTGACCGCGGCCTCGGTGATCTCGGCGCCGGAGTTGGCGTAGAAGAACGTGTCGATCCCGTCGGGGGTGATCGAGCCGAGACGGCGGGCGAGCGGGTCGAGCAGGTCGTGGCGATAGCAGTTGACCTGGCCATGGATCAGCGTCGCCGCCTGTTCCTGGATCGCCGCGACCACCTTGGGGTGGCAGTGGCCGGTGGACGCCACGGCGATCCCGGCAGTGAAGTCGAGGTAGCGACGGCCGTCGTCGGTGGTCACCCAGCAGCCCGAACCGGACACGATCGGCAAGGTGGTCGTGGTCGCCCAGACCGGGGCCAGTTGCGTCATCGCCGCATCGTAGAACGCCGTTTGAGCCCGCGCTGGCTGTGACACAGGTCATCGAGAACCTGGGCCGCGGTGCCGAACCCTGGACATTACGATACGGAACGGTCCCGTTTCGGAATTGACCCATCAAGAGCCCTCGTACCGACCAGAACAGTGTGACGACGTGACGACAGCAGACGCAGTGCGCAAGACCTTCGCCCTCCAAGAACCGCTCGATCCGGCCGTGCACGCCCGGCGCTGGGTCACGCTCGGCGTCCTGTGCCTGTCGCTGATGATCATCGTGATGGACAACACGATCCTCAACGTGGCGATCCCGTCGCTGATGGAGGATCTCCACGCGTCGAACACCGACATCCAGTGGATCATCGACGCCTACACCCTGGTGTTCGCCTGTCTGCTGCTCACCACGGGCAGTCTGAGCGACCGCTTCGGCCGGAAGGGCGCGCTGCAGATCGGCATCGCACTGTTCGGGCTCGGCTCGATCTCGGCGGCGCTCTCCGACAGCGTGACCCACCTCATCGTCAGCCGGGCGTTCATGGGCATCGGCGGGGCGCTGATCATGCCGTCGACGCTGTCGATCCTCACCAACGTCTTTCGCGACCCGAAAGAGCGCGGCCGGGCCATCGCCATCTGGGCCGGGTTCTCCGGGCTGTCGGTGGCGATCGGTCCCGTGACCGGCGGGCTCCTGCTCGAGCACTTCGAGTGGAGCTCGGTGTTCTGGGTGAACATCCCCATCGGTCTCGCCGCGCTCGGGCTCGGGTTCTTCTTCGTCCCCACGTCACGCGATCCCAACCAGGGCAAGATCGACATCCCCGGCGCGGTCCTCTCGGTCATCACGCTCGGCGCCCTGCTCTTCGGCATCATCGAAGGCCCGGTCCGGGGGTGGACCGACGGCCTGGTGCTCGCCGGATTCGGCGTGGCCGTCGTCGGGGCCATCTCGTTCATCTCGTGGGAGCTGCACGTCGACGAGCCGATGCTCGACATGCGGTTCTTCGCCAACCCGCGCTTCAGTGCGGCGAACGGGGCGATCACGATGACGTTCTTCGCCCTGTTCGGGTCGATGTTCCTGATGACGCAGTACTGGCAGCTGGTGCACGGCTACAGCCCGCTGGGCGCCGGTGTCCGGCTCATCCCCTACGCCCTATGCATGATGATCACGGCCCCGCTCTCGGCCCGCCTCGTCGAGCGACTGGGCTCGAAGCGGGTCATCACGACCGGTTTGTCCATCGTCGCCCTGTCCCTGCTCACCTTGTCGTTCATCCACGCCACCACGCCCTATCCGCGGGTCATCATCGTGTTCTGTGTGATGGCCGTCGGCATGGGCATGACGATGGCGCCGGCGACCGAGTCGGTCATGGGCTCGCTGCCCCGCGAGAAGGCGGGCGTCGGCTCGGCCGTGAACGACACCACCCGCCAGGTCGGTGGAGCGTTGGGCGTGGCGATCATCGGGAGCATCGTCACGAGCGTGTACTCCAGCCGCGTGACCGACGTGGCGGGCCGCTTCGACGTGCGCGGCGAGTCGCTCGCCCGGGCCAAGGACTCGCTCGCCAATGCCATCGACGTCGGGCGGGAGATGTCGACGTCCGGCACCAGCTTCATCGACGACGTCAAGGACGCCTTCGTCGGATCGTTGAGCATCGGCCTGCGCTTCAGCGCGTCGGTCATCGTCGTCGCCGCCCTCGTGGTCTGGAAGTTCCTCCCGGCACGTTCGGCGGACGCCCTGGCCGACCATTCCGGCGAAGCCGCCGAGGTCACGCCCGGCGACCCGACCATCTCGGTCGCGGCCGGCGGACGCTGACGCTGGCTCGGGACGGCGCGACGAGGCCATGATGACGTCCATGACCAGCCGGCTCGGGGACCCGTCGCCGGCGCGGCGCGGCCGGCCCCGGGACGAGTCGGCGAACGACGCCATCTTGTCGGCCACCATCGAGCTGCTCGGCAACGGTGGGATCGCCGGGCTCTCGATGGACCTCGTCGCCAAGCAGGCGGGCGTCGGCAAGGCGACGATCTACCGGCGGTGGTCGTCCAAGGAGGAACTCGTCCTCGAGGCGTTGTCCAGCACCCCCTCGGTGGAGATCCCCGACACCGGTTCGGTGCGCAGCGACCTCCTCGCCTACGCCGCGGCCCTCGCCGAGCTGGCGGCCAAGCCGACATCCGACGTGCTCCCCCACCTCATCGAGGCGGCGTGCTACGACGAGCGGCTCCGCGCCTCGCTCAACGAGTACTCGCGGCTGCGCCAGCGAGTCCTGCGCACGATCATCGATCGCGGGTTCCAGCGCGGCGAGCTCACCGACGACGACGACCGTGACATGATCGTCGACATCCTCCAGGGCGCGTGGTTCTATCGCCGGCTCGTCAGTGGCGAACCCTTCACCAGCGCCTACGCCACGCGCCTGGTCGACTTCGCCCTGCGGAGCGCACTCGCGGCGTCGGCCGCACGGGGCTGAGCAACGCCCGTCCGGTCACGCGGGCAGTCGCCACAGCGTCTCGCCGCTGGGCGCCTCGGTGCCCCACGGCTCGACGCCGACATCGCAGGACAACGCCAGCCGGTCGCCGGTGACGTCCCACAGCACCGCAGGGTTCGGCCCGTGCCAACGAACGGCCACCGAGACCCGCGACGAGGGGCCGCCGATCAAGCCGTGCGCCTCGAGGCCCTGGCCCATCCACGCTGTCGGGATGCCATCGGGGAAGAGCCGGCCGCCCGCGGCGATCCGCCGCTCGACGGCCGCCACGGTCGCCACGTCGGCGGCATCGGCGTCGACGTCGACCGCCGCCGGCACCAGCGTCGCCGGCGCCCGCGACGCGATGATCCGCGCCAGGTCGGACAGGGCGCGCCGCTCGCCGGCGGCGGCCAGGACCACCCCGGCGGCGTCGAGCGCGGCGGCGGCGAGGGTGGATTCCCGTTCGGCGACGATCTCGACCGCATGCGCCACATCGGCGGCCAGCTGACCCGCCCCGCGCCGATCGATCTCCGCCATGCGAACCAGCTCGGCGACGCCGAGCAGGAAGCGCTCGGGATCGTCGCCTGGGTCGGACGGTCCCGCCAGGGCGATCTCACAGCGGGCGGCACGGACCGCCGACACCAGCGCAGCGTCGGGAAGGTCGAGCCGGCTCGCCGCGTCGGTGCGCGTGACCCAGCCGCGCACGACGGCGGCGGAGTCGGGGAGCCCGCCGGGAAGGGCGGTGAGCCCACCCGAGTGCGACAGCGCGACCACGGCCCTTGTGCGGTGGCCGATGGGGACCACGACGGTGCCCGCAGGCAGATCGATGCCTTGAATCGGGACGTCGGTCGGCGGCCGGGTGGTCAGCACGTCCGGGCGGGTGAAGGCGCAGGCGATCGGCAGCGGCGAGTCGTTGGCCACCTCGACGAGGGTCAGGCCACCGGCGTCGGCGACGGACCAGACCCGCTGCACGGCGTCGCCACTCGGGATCCGCAGCCGGGTCTCGAACACCGCCGTGCCGTCGACCCGCTCATGCCGCACCCCGGCGTCGACCGCCGGATCGTGCCAGCGGTCGTCGGCGGCGACGTACCACCGCAGCGGGGCCGACCCGTCCCAGGGTTCAACATCGCCGGCGGGCGTCACCTCGGCCCGCCAGCTTCCGCCCAGGGCCCCTGTCGTCGCAGTCACACGGCCATAGGCTAAGGCGGGTGCCGGGACTCGTGGACGGAAACCCCGACGGCCGCGGCGGTGGGGCGACGGGCACCGATGACCGGTCGGATGCTCCGCACATCGCCGTCCTGATCCCCGTCAAGCGCTTCGAGCACGCCAAGGGCCGGCTGTCGGGCCTGCTCCAACCCGCCGAACGGGTTCACCTCGCGCGCTGGCTCGCGGCCCGGGTCGTCGCCGCATCCCGGCCGCACCCCGTGTTCGTGGCGTGCGACGACGACGGGGTGGCATCGTGGGCCGACGACATCGGTGCCGAGGTGCTCTGGACCCCCGGTGTCGGGCTCAACGGAGCCGTCGATTCGAGTCGCGAGACCATCGGCGGCAAGGGCTTCACTCATCTGATCGTCGCCCACAGTGATCTGCCGCTTGCCGTCAGCCTCGGCGACGTCGCCAGCCCGGGCACCATCACGATCGTCCCCGACGGACGCCGCGACGGCACCAATGTCCTGGCGTCGCCCGTCGTGGCGCCGATCACGGCCAGCTACGGAGCCAGCTCGTATCGCGCCCATCTGCGTCAGGCGCTGTCGCTGCCGTACCGGGTCGAGGTGCGTCGTGATTCCCGGCTGGCCCTCGACGTCGACACCCCCGGCGACCTCGCCCACCCCGCGTTACGAACGGAGCTTCCCGAATGGTTGCGAACGATCCTGGCCAACCGCCGCTGAGCGGCACCGTCGAGGCCACGATCGATCGGACACCGCCGGCGGTCGCCCTGGCCATCGGCGCCCACCCCGATGACGTGGAGTTCGGCGCCGGCGCGACGCTTGCCAAGTGGGCCGACGCCGGCTGCGTGGTCCACCACCTCGTGTGCACCGACGGCTCGAAGGGGACCTGGGACGCAGCGGCCGACACGGTCGCGCTCGTCGCCCGTCGGCAGGACGAGCAACGCGAGGCGGCCCGCCGTCTCGCCGGTCGTTGCGCCGGCGAGGTGATCTTCCTGGGGCGTGTCGACGGAGAGCTGAGCAACGACCTGGCGACGCGGACCGAGATCGTCCGGGCCATCCGCCGGTTACGACCCGACGTGGTGCTGACGCACGATCCGTGGAAGCGCTACCGGTTGCACCCCGACCACCGCCACACCGGGGAACTGGTCTGCGACGCCATCGTCGGAGCACGCGACCCCCACTTCTTCAAGGAGCTCGGGATCGCCCCGTTCCGGCCGGAGTCGCTCCTCCTGTTCGAGGCCGACGAGCCCAACCATGCCGAAGCGGCCGCGATCGGGCTCGGCCGGAAGCTCGACGCGCTGCTCGCCCACGAGAGCCAGTTCGAGTCGACGATGGGCGCCCGCACCGGCGACGCCGCCGAGCTCGAGACGTTCCGGCGCCGGATCACCGATCGGCTCGCCGAGCTCGGGCGGAGCTGGGGGATGACGCACGCCGAGGTGTTCCACCGGATGGACGATCTCTGACGGCGATGGTGACGGACGCTCCGTTGACGGTCCTCGCTCACAGCGGCGGTCGGAACCGACGTTCGGAACGCATGTTCCAGTTCGCGGATGTCCGGCGCCCGAATGCCGAACGACGTGGCAGGATGTAGGACGTGGCTGCGGCGCCCCTCCACGACACCGATGACCACGTCCAGACCGTCGTCTGGCGTGGTGACGGCATCTACATGACCGACGACGACGAATTGCGTCCCCCTCCCACATGGGAGTTCTGGCGCAACGAGGGTTGGGGCCTCGGCATCGCCCGCTCCGGCGCGTACCGGCGCATGGCCCACGGCATCGAGCAGGTCGTCGACACCAACACCGGGTTCCTGCGCTGCGACGGCGACGAGGTGGGCCTCGCCCGCATCGGCGCCCGGCGCGTCGACGACGTCACTCCGATCGAGCCCAACAAGGTGACGTTCATCAGCGTCGACCCCGACCGCTGCGACATCGTCGCCGGCGCCGACACGCCGCGACCCGACTTCGCGATCACGCCGGAGATCGACCTGCTCCATCGCCAGCTGCGCAACGCCCACGCGGCCAACGCCGACACGTTGACACTCGAAGCAGCCTCGCTGAGCCTGATCGCGGCGGCGGTCGGTCAGCGCGACCAGCGCATCCGCAGCTACTCGCGGCGCACCACCGAGTCGGAGCACCGGCGCCTGGTGTCGGGCGCCTGCGACGCCATCCACGCCAACCCCTCCGGCGTCAGCCTGCTCGGCCTGGCCAAGTCGGTCGGCTGTTCTCCGTTCCACCTCTCGCGGGTGTTCCGCGAGATCACGGGCCTGACCATCCCGCAGTACCGCAACCGGCTGCGCGTGCACGAGGCGATGTCGGGACTCGCCGCGGGCGACGACGACCTGGCCGCGCTGGCCGCGCGTACGGGCTTCGCCGACCACAGCCACATGACCCGCTCGATCGTCGCCCAGTACGGCAAGCCGCCATCACGCATCCGCGAACTGCTGATGACGACCGAGATCGAGATGCTCCGCTTCCGGCGCTGAGCGCCGGCGAGACCTGCGCGGCGACGACCGCGCGATCAGGAGAACGCTCCGGGTGAACGACCGGGCCCCGGCGGTCCGGCGAACGCCTGGGCGATGTCGAGCCACTCGTCGGCGGCCGGGCCGGTGGCGCGCACCGCCGTGTCGGATCGGTGGCGGCGCTGCGTGACGAGCAGGCAGAAGTCGAGGGCCGGGCCGTCCACGCGGTCGGGAGCGTTCGGGTCTCCCCACGTCCACTCGTCACCGTCGGGCGCGTCGAGGCGGACGAAGACGTCTGCGTCGGGAACCTGGCGACCGTTGGTGACGTAGCTGAACGCCCGCGCCCCGACGCCGATGTGGGCGACGTGGCGGAGCCGAGCCGTCGGCCGCCGTTCCGCCCCGAGCGAGTCGACCACGTCCTGGCCGTGCGCCCACGTCTCCATCAGCCGAGCGGTGACGAACGAGCGGGCGCTCATCGCCGGCCCGTACCACGGCACCCGCGCCTTGGGATCGACCGTACGCGCGGCGGACACCAGCGCCTGTCGGTC
Source organism: Desertimonas flava (assembly GCF_003426815.1). GTDB lineage: Bacteria > Actinomycetota > Acidimicrobiia > Acidimicrobiales > Ilumatobacteraceae > Desertimonas > Desertimonas flava. Next base: position 4,290 of record NZ_QKYK01000017.1, on the reverse strand, counting down.
GGCCCTCCAGCGCTCGAGGAGTTCGGCCGGACCGATCGCCCGGCCGGCGGCCACGGACGGATCCTCGCCGCCCGACACCGTCGCGAGGAGTTGCTCGGTCGACGCCCGGAAGGCATCGGGATCGGTCAGGGCGAGCAACGCCTGCTGATCGAAGTACCAGAGGTGGCTGATCTGGTCACCGACCGACCATCCCGGAGCTGGCGTCGGGCGATCGAGATCGGCGAGCGATCCGCTGCTGACGAGACAGTCGAGGTCGACGTGCTCGGCGGTCACGTCGTCACAGAGTGCGTCCACGCCGGCAGCTTTGCAGCCTGGACGCGAACGGAGGGAACCCGGCACGCCGGGTTCCCTCCGTTCATCGATCGATCGCGTCGGGCGCCGGGCCACGCAGGCGCGGCCGTCCGGCGGCGAGGATCTACTTCTTGGCCGCTGCCCGCTTGGCGGGAGCCTTCTTGGCCGGTGCCTTCTTGGCCGCAGGAGCTCGCTTCGCGGGCGCCGCCTTCTTGGCAGCCGGAGCCTTCTTCGCGGCGGGAGCCTTCTTGGCCGGGGCCTTCTTGGCGGCCGGAGCCTTCTTGGCGGCGGGAGCCTTCTTGGCCGGGGCCTTCTTGGCAGCCGGAGCCTTCTTCGCGGCGGGAGCCTTCTTGGCCGGGGCCTTCTTGGCCGCAGCCTTCTTGGCGGCCGGAGCCTTCTTGGCCGGGGCCTTCTTGGCAGCCGGAGCCTTCTTCGCGGCGGGAGCCTTCTTGGCCGGGGCCTTCTTGGCAGCCGGAGCCTTCTTCGTTGCGAGCTTGCGAACCATGATGACCTACTTCTTCTTCTTGGGGTTGAGTGCAGCCTTCAACGTCGCGCTGGGCGAGAAGCGAAGCGCCGTCGACGCGGCGATCTTCACGGGCTCACCCGTCTGCGGGTTCCGACCGGTGCGAGCGGCACGCTTCGAGGTGCTGAAGGACCCAAACCCGGGCCAGGCGACCTTGTCGCCCTTCTTCGCCCCGCTCACAACTGCGTCGAAGAACGCAGCGATCGTGCGCTCGGCGTCGGCCTTCGTGACGCCGGCGGCCTTCGCCACACCGTCGACCAGTTCTGCCTTGGTTGCCATCTGTCCTCTTTCATTTCCACTACGGGTCAGGGGCGTCGGTGCCCGTTGCTCCGTCCGCCACTCGCTTGTCGTGTGGCAGCAGTTGGATATGACACTGCGGCGAGGGATGAATCGCAAGCATCACTCTCGTTGCAGATGCAACATCAACCTCGCAGCGCCTTGACGCGTCAAGCTTTCTTCGAATCGGAACGCGGCTCGAGGGCGCCCCGCAACACCTGCGCGACGGCCGCGGCCTGGCCGTCGCGATACTTCGTTCGGGGCCAGAAGAACCCGCGCAGGCCGTCGCCCTTGGTTCGGGGTACGACGTGGACGTGCAGGTGGGCCACGCTCTGACTGACGACGTTGTTCATCGCGACGAACGTTCCCTGGGCACCGAGGGCCGCAGGAACCGCCGCCGCGATGCGTTGGACCTCGGTGAAGAACGGGCCGACATCCGTCAGTTCCGGCAGCGTGACCACATGAATCCGTGGTACGACGAGGACGTGCCCGGCGAACAACGGCGACCGATCGAGGAAGGCCACGGCCGTCTCGGTCTCGTGGACGACCTCGGCAACGGCCTCGCCGGCGACGATCGCACAGAACGGGCACGAGGGATCGCGGACTGCCGGGCGCTCGGGCATCGGCTCATCCTGCCATCCACCACCGCGGCACCCCGCCGCGATACAACTTCCGAGGACGTCCGGGCCCCAACCCCGACGACCCCCAACCCCGACGACAAGGAGTGGCGGTGACCGATGTTCTCCGCGTGACCGGCGACCCAGCCCTCGTGGCTGCGGAACGATCAGGACGGCTCACAACCGGAGAGGGGGCGGCAACCGACCAGACGGCGCCGCAACGGGTTCGGCAGCGAATCGTCCTGGACACCTCGGTGCTGATCGCCGACCCCGACTGTCTCACTGCCTTCGACGATGCCGACATCGTCCTCCCACTCACCGTCATCGAAGAGCTCGACGGGCTGAAGAACCGTCTCGACGACGTCGGCCGGTCGGCCCGAACGGCGCTGCGCGCCATCGAGGAGCTGCGCGTCCGCCACGGCGGCTCGCTCGCCACCGCGGTGCAGGTGGGAACGAGCAGCCTGCGCATCGAGATCAACAGCGTGCAGAAGCATCGCCTCGTCGAGCACGGCCTCGATCCGGCGAGCCCCGACAATCGCATCATCGGCGCCGCGCTCGGACAGGCCGAACTGGCGCCGACGACGATGGTGTCGAACGACGCCGCGCTCCGCATCAAGGCCGCCCATCTCGGGGTCGACGCGGCCGAGCATTCGCGCACCACCCGTCACCCCGATCGCAAGTCGGTGGGCTGGGCCACCCTCGAGACGGGCTTCGACGTGATCGACTGCCTGTACGCAGCCGGCGCGATCGACGCCGATGCCGTCGACGGTGGAAGCATGATCGGTGAGAACGAGTTCGCCGTGCTGCGCGCCGGATCACAGTCCGCGCTCACCCGCCGCGTCGGTGACGAGTTCGAGCTGCTCTCCCACACGGCTCCTGAGGCCTGGGGCCTGCGGGCCCGGTCCAAGGAGCAGCGCTTCGCCCTCGAACTGCTCCTCGATCCGGCCATCGAGGTGGTCGCCCTCGACGGCCGCGCCGGGACCGGCAAGACGTTGCTGGCCATCGCGGCCGGCTTCGAACAGGTCGTCGAGCACAACCGCTACGAGCGGCTCGCCGTCTACCGGCCGCTGGTCCCCGTCGGCCGCGCCGACGTCGGCTACCTGCCGGGCGGCCTGGAGGAGAAGCTCGACCCGTGGATGTCGGCGATCCACGACGCCGTGGTCGCCCTCACCGATCACACGTCGAGCGCCGATGCTCGCCGCCTCATCGAGGAGCTGACCACGCGTGGTCAGCTGTCGCTCGAGTCGGTGACGTTCCTGCGGGGCCGGTCGTTGCAGCGTCAGATCGTGGTGATCGACGAGGCCCAGAACCTCGAGCCCACCACGCTGCGCACGATCCTCACGCGGGTCGGTCAGGGCACGAAGGTGATCTTCACCGGCGACACGAGCCAGATCGACGCCCCCTACCTCGGCGAGTCGAACAACGCCCTCGCCGTGCTCGCCCAGGCGTTCCGTGGCCAGCAGTGCTTCGGCCACATCACGCTCACGGCGTGCGAGCGCAGCGACGTCGCCTCCCTCGCCGCCGAACTGCTCTAGCCGGCGGTTCTGAAGGAGCAACAACGCCCTGCCACGGTCTTCTCGCGCCAGCAGAGCCAGGCGGGTCAGCCGGTCTCGGCGATGACGTCACCGGTGGGCTGCTCGGATCCGCCGGTCGGCTCGAGCGTGACGGTGTAGGCGACATCGGCCGGGGACTCGGCGCCGTCCAGCAGCACCTCCACCGTGCCCGAGGCATCCGGCGTGAAGACACCGAGTGACACCAGGTCGCCGTCTCCTTCGTCTGCCTCGGTGCGCCAGAGCTGGTACACCTCCCCCGTCGGGGGCGCCTCGACGTCGTCGCCCGACAGCAGGCCGTCGGCAACGTCGGGCGAGTACACGATCGACAGCTCGGGCAGGTCACCGCCGAACACCCCGACCACGATGTCGGGATCGTCGAGGATGCGCTCGAGGGGCGTCTTGTCGGGACCGTCGTCACGCCGCACCACGGCGCCGACACCGATGACGAGACCGGCCACCAGGGGGGCCGGGAGCAGGTAGAGCAGCCAGCCGAAGCGGCGCCCGGGAGCCTGTGCCGTCGCTGGCGGCGCGGCCGCGCTCTCCGCCCGGTCTCGACGGGCCGCCACGAGCGCGGCGACCTCGGCGGCCTCGTCGGGCGGCAGTTCCCCCGCCTCGGCGAGCCGGGTGAGCTCGGCCAGCACGGCGTCGTCGTCGGGGTCGTCGGGGCCGCTCATGTCGCCCTCATGGTACGAAGTGAGCGGTCGTGCCCGGCGCCACCGGAAACTGTGTGACACCAATCATGAGCGCCTTCGGCGCTCGCCCGACATGGGAGAGTTGATGTTGCTCCGGGTTGCGGTCTGGTCGCGGGGTGGGCCTTGATCTGCGGTCGCGGTTGGGGCTCTGATGGCGGGTGGTCCGGGTACGTCGTGAAGGGCTGGCGCTTGCAGCCCGCGTGACACCATGACGGAGGAACGCGCAGGTGTCCGACAATGTCGCTTCGAGCACGCGTAGCACCCTCTTTGTTTCGCGCTCCGGCCGGGCCTCGGATCCTGACAGGAGGTGTCGATGGATGTCATTGTCGATCGCTGCG
>NZ_QKYK01000016.1 GCF_003426815.1 Desertimonas flava | reverse complement strand
GGGGGTTGCCGGGCCGGTGGGTGCCGGGCCGGGGGCTGCCGGGCCGGGGGCTGCCGGGCCGGGGGCTGCCGGGCCGAGGGGTGCCGGGGCGGGGGCGATGGCGGTGGCGGTCATGATGCGCTCCTGAGGGCCGACATTCCGAGTTTGAAACGGGCTGCCTTGACCTGCTCGACCGCGGCCGGTGACTCGAGCAGGTAGCAGTCGTCGAGGATCCGGCGGGTGAAGTACGCCGCTTCGGGCGCCACCGACCGGGTTGCGTCGAGCGCGTGACCGATCACGGTGTCGACGGTGTCGGCGACGAGGTCGACGAGTCCGACCTCGTTTGCCCGCGCTGCGGGCAGCGTCGCACCGAGCATGAGCATCGTGCGGGCGGTGCCGAGACCGACGAACTTCGCCAGCCAGTAGGCGCTCGTTCCGGGGAAGCCCCCGTCGGCGAGGCTGCTCACGACGAGCTGCGCGCCGGGCGTCGCCAGCCGCAGGTCGGTGACGAAGCCGAAGTGGACGGCGGCCGGGCCGACCGTGCCGCTGTAGAGGGTGAACGTCTTGGCCTCGAGCCGGGAGACCCGTGACAGGAGCTCGTCCCAGCGGGCGAAGAACCGGATGTCGTCGCGCCCGGCAGCAAGGGTCCACGACGGGAAGTCACCCGTCGCCGCGTCCCGGTCGTTGCGGAACTCGACGACGAGGTTGTCGATCCCGCCGGCCTCGACATCGTCGAGGACCGAGGCGAGGGCGTTGACGACGTCGAGGTCGATGACCGTCTCGGCGATCAGCACTCGCAGCACCCGCTCGTCGCGGGAGGTGTCGATGGTGGTCACCACGGCTCGACCTCCCCGAACTTGAGCAGGGCGGTCTCGATCTGTGTACCGGGGCCCATGGTGATCATGACTCCCCGGTCGCCCGTCTCGACGCTGCCCTCGGCGAGGAGGCGCTCGAGGCTGACCAGGAAGCTGCCGCTCGAGATGTTCCCGTACTCACGCAGCACGGACCGCGTGTGGCGCACGTCGTGTTCGTCGAGGCCGAGGCTGAGCTTGACGGACTCGATCACGGCACCACCGCCGGTGTGGATGACCCAGTGCTTGATCGCCGACAGATCGAGGCCGTTGCGCACGAGGAGCCGCTCGAGGGGCTCGCGGATGTTGAAACCCACGACGTAGGGGATGTCGCGGTCGAGGAAGAAGCTCCACCCGTTGGCGGCCTCGTCCCAGTCGAACCGCATCGCCGCCCACTGGTCGGGGATGCAGAAGCTCTCGAAGTCGACGACAGCCGGCGTCGAGCGGGACGGGCGCACGCCGCCGGCGTACACGGAGCGGCTGTTCAGCACGACCGCCGCGGCACCGTCGCCGAAGAGGCTGTTGACGATGCCCGTGCGGACCGTGTCGTCGACGACGTAGTTCGCCGAGTTGATCTCGCAGCACACCATGAGGCCGACGTGACCAGGGTGGTTGCGGACCCACTGGACCACGGGGTTCATACCGTTGAGCCCGGCGTTGCAGCCCATCCCGACGATGTCGGCGCGCTGGACCCCCGGATGGAAGCCGAGCTCGCGGACGAAGAGGGCGCTGAGGCCGGGGACCATGAAGCCGCTCGAGGTGACGCACATCAGGTAGTCGACGTCGGCGACAGTGAGGCCGGCCGCGTCGAGTGCGTTGTGGATGGCGCGTGCTCCGATGTCGAGCGCACCGTCGTGGAACTTGCGATGCAGGTCGGGTTGGGACTCCTTGCGGGCGCGCCCGGTGAGCGGGTCGCGCTCTGGGAGGTAGAGGTGCCGCTTCTGGATGTGCGGTGCTCGGAGGAGCTTCTTCACGACCCGGTTCTCGAGGCCGAGGAGCTCCCCGACCTCCTCCTGCGTGTAGGACGTCTCCGGGAAGGCGCTTCCGACGGACGCGATCGACACCGTCCGCTGCCGGTGCGGCGGGCGAGGCGTGCGCTGCAGTCCGGTCGAGTGGCTGGCGCGGCGAGCTTGAATCGTTGTGTTCACGTTGAGTTCTCCTGATCGAGTGCGAGGCCCGACCTCGCTCGTCCCACCGCTGCACACGATCCGCCGCCTCGCTTGACGCCGACTTGTGGGGAACTTGCAAGGCGACTGCGAGCGTCGTACTCGATTTCGGTGTCGCTCCGAGTGGGGGACAGCTACGTTCGCGTGGTGCCGTCGCCCGGTTGCCGGCACGGGGTCGTCGCACCGGGCAGAACCCGATGACATGACGTACACCTACGACGACATCCGGCTCACGTTCACGGCGGAGCCTGGCGGCGACAGCGTGCAGGTGACGGCCATCGACCTGGCGACCGGCAGGCACGCGACCGGGCAGTTCGTCCAGCCGCTGGCTCCGGACGAGCTCGCCCTCGATGGCGTCCGGGCCGGCGGGTCGCGCAACGCCGGGCCGCCCCCAGGGGCCCACCACGAGCCGCAGCGGGCCGAGGACATCGGCCGGCGTCTCGCTGACGCCTTGTTCACCGGCGACGTGGGCGCCCTCTTCGATCGGGCCCTCGATCGGGTCGAAGAGCATCGCGACCGCGGGCTGCGCCTGAGCCTGTCACTGGGCCGGGCACCCGCTCTGCTCGACATGCCGTGGGAATTCCTCTACGTACGCCCGCTCTTCCTGGCCAGCCAGCGGCGCACCCCGGTGGTCCGCGTGATCGAGAACGACCGTCCGGTCGAGCCGGTGACGGTCGACGGTGCGCTGAGGGTGCTCGGTGTCGTCTCCAGCCCGGCCGGTCTCGCCCCGCTCGACGTCGCGGCGGAACGCGCCGATGTCGAGACGGCGACGGCGACGATGCGCGAGAGCGGCCGGCTGCAACTCGACTGGCTCGACGCGGCGACGCCTGCGCAGCTGCGCCGGGCGCTCGGTGCCGGGGTCGTCCACGTGCTCCACTTCGTCGGCCACAGCGACCTCACCGCCGGTGGTGGTGTGATCTACCTGACCGACGATGACGGCGGCGCCGTGGCCGTCGACGAGGTCCTGCTCGCCAACATCGTCGCCGACGCGTCTCCGAGCCTCGGCCTGGTCGTGTTGAACTCGTGCAAGAGCGGACGGTCCACACCAGAGGATCCCCAGGCCGGCGTGGCGGCCACACTGATGTCGCTCGGGCTCCCGGCGGTGGTCGGGATGCAGCGCGCCATCTCCGACCGGGCGGCGATCACGTTCGCCGGTGAGCTCTACGCCGGGCTCATCGACCGCCGAGAACCGATCGACGTTTCGGTCAGCGAGGCCCGCAAGGCGATCTACGCCGACGGATCCTCCGACGAGTGGGCGACCCCGGTCCTGTTCGTCCGCGACCCGGCGGTGCCCTTGTTCTCGTTCGCGGCAGCTGACGATCCGCCCCAACCGACGACCACGGCGCCCGTCATCACCGTGACCGGGTCGGGTCCCGTCGCCATCGGGGGAAACGTGACGATCACCGGCGGAACCGTCGCCGGCCGCGACGTCGTCGACCCCGACACCCGCCGGCGCTGACTCGCGCTAATTCGCCTGACGCACGACCAGGCGAGGGTTACCGTTCGCCGCGACGGACGTTGCACACGCGGTGGTGGGCGACGAGGAGGTTCGGGTGGACGCACGAACTGGACCGGTCGGCATCTCAGTGGCCGTGCTGGCGTCGCTCGGTCTCGCCCTGGCGGGAAATGTCGGCGCGTCGGCACCATCGGAGACCGTCCCGGCCGAGGTGATCGCCGAAGGGACCGTGTACTTCCCGGAGGGAACGTTCCACTGGCGAGCGTTCGAGGAGACGCTGGAGGCTGGGGAGTCCGAACAATCGCCGGAACCGTTCTCGATCGTGGCGGTGACCGACGGCGCCATCGGTGTCGGTGACGCATCGTTCCCGCTGCCGGCCGGCACCGCGACGATGATCGAGGTCGAGCCACGACCGATCCTGTCGTCGGCTGATGGCGCGACGTACTGGGTGCTGCAGATCTACAACGAGGCCAACAGCGAGCCGGAGTTCGCGACCGGATCCGCGTTCGACGTGGAGGGCGTGCCCCACGACGCGCAGCTGCAGCAGGCCCTCCTCGATGAGGGGCAGGCGACCGTGATCGACAGCGGCGATCTGCCGGCCCTGGTGTTCGTCGTCGGTGGCACGGCCGAGGTGACCACCGAGAACGCCGCGGAGCCCGCCGTCGTCGGAGCCGGAGAGTCGGACACCTTCGAGGGCGAGGTCACGATCACGGCGGTCGACGGCGGCGCGACCGTCGTCGCCGCCGTGCTCACGTCGACCGCCGCGCCCGAGGCCGACCCCGGCCCGGCGAGCGGACCTGCGCCCACCGCATCCGGCCCGCGACCCGAGTACCTCGAGGTGACGATGAGCATCCAGGTGCAGTCGGCGGCAGCTCCCGGCGAGACGGTCACGGCCACCGTCGTCATCGAACCGCCCGGATACCCCGACGTGCAGAGCGAGGTCCATCTCCTCGCCGAGCCCTCGGACTTCCAGACCGGCGCCAACGACTGCTACTTCGACGACTACCAGGTCGTCGACGTCGATCCGGAGGAGCGAACCACCGTGGACTTCGTGGTCATGATGGGCACGCGTCCCGGCGGCTGCTCGATCAGCGCCAGTTCCGGCTCCCAGTTCGTGTTCGGTTCGGCCACCGAGGTCGAGGTGACGGTCGGTGGTCCCTCCGGTGCCTCCGGTGCGGCGAACCCGGGGTGAGTGATGACGACGCCCGACGACACGACCCCCGTGCCGTCGTCCTTGTCCGTCTCGGAATCGGGCCCGGTGGCGGTGGGAGGCGACGTCTCCATCACCGGTGCGGTCGCGGCCGGTCGCGACGTCGTGATCGAGCGGCTCAGCGTGATCGCCGACGACTGGGCGCCGTCCGGCGACGCCGCCACACGACCCGGAGCCTCGACCGATGTCTGTCCGTACCCGGGGATCCAGCCCTTCGCCGACGATCAGCGGCCCTGGTTCGCCGGCCGTGACCGCGACCGCAGCGTCCTCGCGGCGCATCTCGAGCGTTCCTCGTTCGTCGCCGTGATCGGCGGGTCGGGGAGTGGCAAGTCATCGCTCCTCGCCGCCGGCGTCGGACCCGACTTCGTGGAGGCCAGGCAGGCGTTCGGGGAGGTATGGACCATCCGCTCGCTCCGGCCCGGCGCCGATCCGGCCAAGCTGTTGGCCGGCATGCTCGGCCAGCCGGCGGAGCCCCGCACGTTGTGGCTGATCGACCAGCTCGAAGAGGCATTCGCCTCAGGCGTCACGGCGGCATCCCGGACGACGTTCTTCGACGGCATCTGCGCCATCGCCGACGGCGTCCACGGGACCGCCAAGGTGATCGTTGCGCTCCGATCCGACTTCTACCCCTCGCTCGACGCCCACCGCGGCCTCGCCGATGCCGTCGCGGCACACCAGCATCGCCTGCTCCCGCTGGACCGGGACTCGCTGCGCGAGGTGATCCTCCGGCCCGCCGAGTCGGTGGGGCTCCGGGTCGAGCCGGCACTCGTGGAACAGGTGCTTTCCGATATCGACCCCGGCGCCAACCAGCTCCCGCTTCTCGCGTACGCGATGCGCGAGACGTGGCGCAGGCGCCGTAACGGTTGGCTGACCGTCGCCGGGTACGTCGACGCCGGCGGAGTCGGCGAGGCGCTGGAGAACGGTGCGCGGGCGGTGTGGGAGGGCCTGCCGGAGAGCGAGCAGGAGACCGCTCGCCGGGTGTTCCTCCGGCTGACCTCGACGGGCGAGGGCCGCGCGGCAACCCGCCAACGGGCCCGCGTCGACACGCTCGTCACCGATCGCGATGATCTGGAGACGGTGCTGCACGTGCTCGAGCAGTTCACCCGGCAGCGCCTCCTGGTGCCCGATCGCGACGAGCAGGGGCGGCCGACGGTCGACATCGCCCACGAGGCGCTGCTCCGGGAGTGGAGCGTGCTCCGGTCATGGCTCGAGGAGGACCGCGCGACACGTCGGCTGCAGAGCCGGCTCAGCGCGGCGGCCAAGGAATGGGACGACGGCGGCCGCGAGGCCACGGGTCTGTTCGCCGGGCGGCGCCTGTTGGCGGTCCAGGAGGCGCGCCGGACCGGAGACATCACGATCAACGAGACAGAGCTCGCCTTCCTTCACGCCGCCGAGCATCGCGAGCGGCGCGAGCGACGCCGCTCGGTGTTGTTGACGGTGCTCCCGTTGGTACTCGTCGCCGCTTCGACCATCCTTGCGCTCGTCCTCCGCAGCCAGGGCCGCCTCGCCGCCGAGAAGGAGCGGACCGATGCCGTCTCGCTGGCCCAACGAGCCGGAGGCCTGATCGACCATCGCCGGGACGAGGGAGCACTGCTGGCGGTCGCGGCCTTGAACATCGACCGCAACCCGACCACGCTCGGCACGGTCATCGACGCGGTCAGCACGGCTGACGGCCCGCTGGGTTACCCCGGGACGGTGATCGGCCGGGTGAACGCGTTGGCGTCCGCGTTCACGTCCGACGGCTCCGCCGTGATCGGCCTGGGCGACGGGACGATCCGCGTCGTCGAGCCGGTGACCGGTGAGGAACGCGCCACCTTCGACGCACGACTGCGCGCCGTGTCCGATGTCGCGGTCGCGGCCGACGGCACGATCGTGGCCGGCGGCATCGACGGTGACGTCGCCGTGCTCCTCGGGGGACGCAGCCCGGTGAGGTCGCTTCCCGGCGTGGGCGCCGAGGTCGTCGCCGTCCGGTTCGATCCGACGTCGGGCATCGTCGTCGCGGCGACGGGGCTGGGCGAGGTGTACCGCTGGCAGCTCGATGGTCCCGACTTCGACTCGCTCCCACCGATCTCGCTCAACGGCCAGCTGCTGGCGCTGGAGGTGGTCGTGCCCCCGGAGGGTCGGGCGACGGGTGTCGCCGCCCTACGGGCCGGGGCGTCGACCTTCCTGCAGCCGTTCGACCTGGCGACCGGAGAGCTGCCGGAACCGATCGCCGACGGTCTCGACTCGACGTTCGGCGTGTCTCTGGCACCGTTCGGGGCGCAGCTGCTCGTGAGGTCGAGCAACCGGGTCGACGCGTGGGACCTCACCGACTGGACTCCTGCACCGGGCTCCGACGACTTCGCCCGCCTGACGGCGTTCACGGCCGCCGTCGCCCGCACCCCCGGCGGCCGGGCGATCGCCTTCACCGGGAGTGCGTCCGGCGAGCTCCAAGCCTGGACCCTCGACCCCCGACCGATTCCGGTGGGCGACGAACGCGCCGGTTTCGGGGCCGCCATCGATGCGATCGCGACCGACGGGTCGACCGTCCTCGTGCTCGACGACCGGCGACGGCTGGTCGCCTGGGACGTCGCCTCGCTCCGCAGCCCGGCGGTCACGCCCCTGGCGCCGCGACCGGATGGCAACCTCGCCGTGGCAGTCTCGCCGGGAGGGACCGTCGCCAGCGGCGGTCCGAGCGGGACGATCACCGTCACCGGCCTGACCGGTGGCGTGTCGCGCTCGCTGCCCGCTCCGGACGGTGCTGTCGTCGGCCTCGCCTGGGTGAACGACACCACGTTGGTGGCGGCGACGGACCGCGGCGCAGTGCGTGAGTTCGACCTGACCGGACAGCAGCCACGAGAGCTGGCCGCCGAAGGTCCCCAGATCGTCGGGATCGGCGCGAGCACCGACGGAGAGACCGTGGCATGGGCGACGTCCGCTGGTGAGATCACGATCCGGGAGGACGGCGAGGAGCGCACCATCGGCCCGCCGTCGCAACTCGAGGACCCGGTCGTGTCGTTCGCCCTCTCGGGCGACGGTCGGGCGGTCGCCATCGGCACCGCCGGTCGCAAGCCGGTGGCCATGGTGCTCGACGCCCGATCGTCGGACGAGCCTCGGCTGATCCTGAGCGGGCACCGGCTGAAGGTCACGAGCATCGCCTTCTCACCCGACGGAGACATCATCGCCACGGGGAGTGACGACACCACCATCCGGCTCTGGGAGCGTTCCTCGGGGGATGAGATCGACACACTCGAGGGTCACACCGACCTCGTGCAGGCGCTGGCGTTCAGTGGCGACGGCAAGCAGCTCGTCTCCGGCGGCGAGGACTTCACGGTGCGGGTCTGGGACGTCGATGACGGAGTGTCGCTCGGCAACCCGTGGCGCTGGGCGGATTCGACGATCACGTCGATCGCCGTCACCGCAGACGGGAGGTCGCTGGTAGCCGCGAACGGCGAGTTCGTGGTGCGGTGGGCCTTCGGTGAGCGTGGCTGGATCGACGCCGCATGCCGGCTCGCCGGGCGGGAGCTGACCGACAGCGAATGGGACGAGCTGGCTCCGAACTACGAGCGGATCGAGGTCTGCGACGAATCGCTGAACGGTGACGACGATCAACAGGAGGGCACGACATGACCGACCAGATCACGACCAGCCGAGCCGACGAGGACGACACCTGGGTCGAGCTTCCCGGCAGCGAGGACTTCGAGCACGACGGCGAGCCCGTCGGCAGCGACGACGACCTCGACGAGCTCGGCTACGACCCGGGCGACGATCCGGCGTCTCAGCCGCCACCTGTCCCGCCGCCTCCGGCCCCGGACGGCGGCGGTCGCGGTGACAACCTGAAGTTCCCGGTGTCGAAGGCGGCGATCCCGTCGTGGGTCCAGCAACACGGGAACGGCGAGATCCCACTCGACGCGATGATCAAGGTGGCCCCGATCAGCTCCGGCTACCTCGTGCCGGAGGCGGCCGCGGCGTGGCGCAACCTGCAGAACGCGGCGTCGGCGGCCGGCTTCACCTTGACGATGACCGGCGCCTACCGGACGTACGATCAGCAGAAGTCGCTCTTCGCCGACCGCTACACCACCTCCGACACCGGCCGTAAGTCGAAGGTGTGGAACGGCACCACGTACTGGTTGAAGGCGGGCATGGCGATGGCGGCTGTACCGGGAACGAGCAACCACGGATGGGGGTGTGCGGTGGACGCCGCACTCGGCGGGTACGGCAACGCTGCCGAACCCGTGCGTGAGCCGTTCCTGTCGTGGGCGCTCACCGAGGCGCGACGCCACGGCTGGTCGTGGGAGGTACAGAGCGAACCGTGGCATCTCCGGCTCGTCTCGTTCGAGAGTGCCGCCGCGCCGGAGCCGGCGGTGACATCGGAGTCCGCCGAGCCGGCGACGACGCCGCAGCAGCCGCCGGTCCCGCCGCCGCCGACGCTGAAGCGGGGCGACAAGGGCGGTCAGGTGGCCGCCCTGCAGGGCATCTGCACGCTCTTCCGGTGGGGCGACTGCGGGCGCAGCGACGGCACGTTCGGGCCGCGAACCGAAGACGCCGTCAAGGCGATGCAGGGCGCCCTCGGCGTGGACGCCGACGGCCGCTACGGACCGAAGTCGTCTGCGGCACTCGGCGCGTTCATGACGGCGATGGCTACGTCCCGCTGACCGTCACCGACCGAGCGGGATCGTCGTCTCGTCAGCGACCACGAACAGGTCGGTCACCGGCGCGAGCGCTGCCACCGACGCGTCGCGCAGCCCGAACCGGTACACCCCCGCGGGCAGCGGAGCGAGGACGCCGGCGAAGCGTCCCTCCGCGTCCGCCCGGACCGTCGTCGACCGCACCACCACGTCGGTGTCGGCGTCGGTCACCTCGACCGCCACGGCGTCGCTGCCCCCGAGGGTGGCGGCTGCGAACCGCAGCTCCGCGCCCGGCGACACCGCATCCGGGAGCTCCAGTTCGAACCCGGAGAACAGGTCACCGCGCGCGAAGGCCGGCGGCTGGAACGTGAGGATGCCGGTCACCTGGGACAGGACGCTGTCGATGTTCTGCAGCGAACCGTGCTTGTCGGTGACGTACGTGCCGACGGGTTGCCGGGCCAGCTCGAGCGGAGTTGCCGAGACCCTGGGCACCGTGCCGTCGCCACCCTCTGCCCCCGATGCGCTCACCGGGCTCAGCCTGTCGCCGGTGAGGGTGGCCGACGACGACGTCGGCTGGAAGATGCCGACGATCGGGTGCACGGCATACCCCGGCCGATCCCGACCGTCGTCGACGCCGTCGGCGATGGCGTCGTGGAAGTCGACGCGGGCGGCGCGGAGGCGCTGGGGATCGATGCTCGCGGGCAGCGCGGCGACCTCGTCCGGTCGGACGAGGTTGCCGTCGCCCACGTCGACACACGGGAACACGGGACAGAGTTGATACACCGAGGTCATCGACCCGAGCAGCCGCGTCAGGTCGAGCTTGAACGGCCCGACGCCCTTGCGGAACCCGTTGGCGAGGAAGTCGAGGGCGTTGACGGCGCCGCTGTAGGGCGTCCCGAACGTGATGAGCGATCGGGTCATCTCGCGCCCGCCGTACAGCTCGAGGAACGCCCGGGCGACGAGGCCGCCCATCGAATGGGCGAGCAGGACCAGCTTGGCGTCGGCGTTGCCGCTCGACTCGCGCCAGTCGCGCAGCCACCGAGGCGCCTGCTCGGCGAGCTGTCTCGCGGCCACCCGGTTGTCCCGGCGCCAGTCGTAGGGGAAGTCGAACCAGTTGCGACCCGGCGTCAGGTCGAAGCGCTTCGTCAGGACGTCGCGGACCTTGGAGTAGCCGTCGATCTTCCAGAACCCGGGAAGCAGGTGGATGTCGGGCATCAGCCGCGGCGCCGTGACCCCGTCGCCGAGATCGTCGCGATCGATGTCGTCCGCCGAGCCGAGCTCGAGGTCCTTGACGCTGCCGCCCAGCGAGAGGACGGCCCGCAACAGCGCGCCCTTGCTCGGCGCCCACACGTCGCGCCCGTCCGCCTGGAGCACGCTGCCGAGAATCCCCGGGAGCAGGACCACCACGTCGCCGACCTCGATCCGTTGAGCCATGTCAGTTCCTTCCCGCGTCATCGCGCACGACGACGTCGTACGCGAAGGCCATGTCCTGCGCCTCGACGAGACCGGAGGCCGGCCGCCGACCGGCGGTGAGCCCCTCGGGCACCAGCAGCGTGGTGCGATACAGCCCGATCGAACGGTTGACGACCCGGCGCAGGGCCCGACCCACCATCTCGACGACCTGCCCGGCGGCCGCAGTGACGGGCAGCCGCTTCAGCACCGAGCCGGCGAGCTCGGCCAGGTTGGGCTGCTGCTGGTTCGCCCGGCTCACCCAGATCGCCATCTCGAGGAAGTCTCGAGCGGTCCCGACGAACAGGCCGAGCTCACCGATGGACAAGGCATCTCCGTCGCCGACACCGGGGAACGCCCACGTCTGGGTGCTCACCTCGCTGCCCCCACCGTCTGCGGCCCGTGTGACGAACACGGCGTCGAGCCGAGCGTCGGTCGAGAACAGGGAACGGTTCCGCCGCACCACCAACTCGAGGAGGCGCACGGCGACGTCGGCGCTCCCACCGCCGCGCGCCGTCCCCGACACGTCGCGGGACTCGTCGACCTGGAAGCCGGGGTCGAGGAGGAACTCGAACCGCTCGACGCGGTATCGCATGGGCGCTGTACCAGCCGACGGGCGCGGCCCGGCCGAACGCCGGACGCCTGATGACGCCTCGGCGAGCACCGTGCCGAGCGATCCGCCGGCGGCGTGGCCGTCGCCCCGGGCGGCGACGCCCGATGCCTCCAGGGCCCTCACGTCGAGCTCGCCGTCGGTGAACACGGCGACCAACGTCTCCGGCCGCGGCTCGTCCGCCGGGAGCCCTGGCGGCCACGACAGCCAGCCACCCTGTTCGCCGTACAGCGTGTAGGACTGCTTGGGCGTGAGTTGCAGCCCCGTCGGCGACGCCCCGGCCGAGAGCACGGCGACGTCACCGGTCTGGCCGATGTCCACGACGTTGACGAACACGGGCGGATCGTTCGGGCTGCCGAGGTGGTGCATGCGGAAGAACGCCGGGCCGACCGGCAGCGACACGCCGGGCTCGAGGGGCGGCCCGTCGGCCGTTGCGTGCACCGTGAACGCAACCGGCACCTCGAGCGCCTCGTCCCCCGATCCCGAGGTCAGCTCGCGCACGACAGCGACCTTGGCCAGCTGTTCGAGGTCGGCCGTCAGGCGCCGCAGCTGCGTGTCGTCGACCGGTCGCGGCGAGGCGTAGTAGGCCATGCCCTCGGGACCGAACAACAGCATGCCGTGGTCGGCGAGGACGACGCGGGCGAGCGGCTCCGCGGCCGCCTCGACGGCCTGCACGCGCGGCGACCCGTCGATCGCCGACGTCACCGCGTCGCGGCCGGGACCGGCTGCCGGCTCGACGATGACCGGGCGGCGACCCGATCGCGCCGTCGTCACCCAGGCCTCTGTCGCCGCGTCCAACCGGTCGACGCCCGCGCCGTCGGCGAGAGCCAGGAGGGCACGTCCGGCCTCGATCCGCTCGACGGTGGCCACGAGGGGACCGGCAGCGTCGGCGCTGCCCGGGCTCAGGCTGACGACGTCGCCGGGCCCGATGCCGAGAAGGGCGGCCGCAGGGAGCACGGCGGCGCCGTCGACGAGCTCGACCGGCCACCCGCGCGACGCATCGTGCTCACTCGAGGAGAAGAGCAGCCGCTGCGCCGGCCCCTCGGCCACCACGTGCTGCGACGGGGCCCTGGCGAGCACCAGCGCCCGGGCCCGGCGGGCGAGGTCGTCCCATGTCACCGGGACCGGCGAGCCGCCGTCGCGCGGCTGCGCCTCACGAAGCAGTCCGGCGACGGCCTCGGTGAGCAACCCGTGCACCGCGCCGAGCTCGGGACTGGCCATCTCGAACGCACTCTCGGTGGGCAGGCAGGCGACGAGCCTCACCGCCCGCTGGTTGCTCTCGGCATCCGCACGCTCCGGCCCGGCCGACCCGAGTACCGCACGGACGCGGTCTGCCGCGACCTGCGCTCGAGCCGTCGCGCCGGGTCGCAGCTCGTTCCACGGCCGCGACAAGAAGCGAGCCACCAGTGCTGGGTCGCGCGACATCAGCGCCGAGTGGCAGCAATCGAGGATCGTCGTCACGTTGCCGGTCTTCGTCGTCAGCTCCAGCTGCAGGGCCCGGAGCTCGTCGGCGAAGATGCCCCTGAAGTCGTCGGGGCCGGAGCGCTCGAAGTCGGTGGGCACGATGAACTGCCAGTAGGCGTCGGTCTGTTCGTTGATCGAGGCGACGTTGCGGATCCGGCCGCCGTGACCGGAGTAGTAGACGACGACGGAGTCCTCCGACGACGTCTCGTCGATCAGCCCCCGGTAGGCGTCGAGGATCCCATCGCGCGTGGCACCGGCTCCCGACAGCGCGGTGCACGTGAATCCCCAGCCGCCGAGCACGTCGCCCAACAGCGCGACGTCGGACTCACACCCCTGCAGGCCCGCCGTCTGGCTGGCGACCAAGAGCGCCCGCTTCGCCATCCTCGTCTCCCCGTCGGCCACCGGCAGCCGCAGTATGACAGCCGGCGATCATCGGATCCTGCGAAATATTGGCCCCTCGGGGCGGTCGTCTCGGCTGCTGGCGTTGGCGAGTTGCTGGTGGTGGAAGTGCTGACCAGGAGAGCCTGAGCGGTCCGTCTGGTCGGCACTTGGGAGCGTCGCGCGTCAGGGTTCGTCGTCGATGCCGTGGAGGCGGGCGTGGAGGGCGCGGATCTCGGCGGTGAACTCGGCGAACGGTCCGCGGGTGTCGATGCCGGGAGCGACCGTGCCGATCGGCAGGCAGGCGACCGGGCTCTCGGGAAGGCCCCAGTCCCGGAGCCAGCCGCTGAGCTGCTCGCTGCTCGCCGCGTGGACGATGCGACCGAGCCCGACCCACGCGTGGGCCGCGCTGCACATCGGACAGTGCTCGCCGGAGGTGTACACCACGCTGGTCCGTCGCTCATCGGGAGACAGGTTGGTCGCAGCCCATTTGGCGATCTCGAACTCCGGGTGGCGCGTCTCGTCTCCTCCACCGACACGGTTGCGGTCCTCGAACCGCACGGTGCCGGTCGCGTCGACGAGCACCGAGCCGAACGGCTCGTCGCCGTCGTCGAGCGCCTCGCGAGCGAGGTCGATACAGCGGCGCAGCAGGCGGCGCTCGTCGTCGGACGTGTCGGCGGGGGAGATGGGCTCTGGCATCGACGGCAACCGTACGCAGTGTGACGGGACTGTGACCGACATGACTTGTTCGCGACAATTTGCCGCGACGTCAACCAGATGGCTCCGACGGACGTCAAATGTGGCATGCACGTGCGCGCTACCACCGGTCATCGCAGGTCGTCGGCCTCCTTCTGCCGCGCCCACCGATCACCGGCGTCGGTACGGCGTCCGGCTGCGACCACCGTCGATCGGACCCCACCCGTGCGCTCGTGCCGGCCTGCCGCCCGTCTTCGTCGTCGTCGCCTGATCGGCGGCGTCGCCTCCTGGGCGTTGCTCACCGCCGGCACGATGTTGGTGCTGTCGACCATCACCAACTGACGCACACGCCCCGCTGCTGTTCATCCGCCGAGCACGGCCGCGCCGGCTGTGCCACCGTCGCGGGATGCCCGGCCCGCACCGGCTCCGAACGTTCTCCAACGTGGCCGCCGCGGTTACGACGGCTGCCGCCCTCGTCGCGTCGTCGAGCGCACGGGCCGACGACGCCGACCTGCGGCTGCGGCCCGACGAGGGGCAACCCGGCGACACGGTCACGGCTCGGGGGTCGGGCTTCGCCTGGGGCGAGGCCGGCGACCTGATCTGGCTCGACGACGACCACCCCGGCGGGCTCGAGCTCGTCGACTTCGTCGCCGACGACGAAGGGTCGTTCGAGGCCACGTTCACCGTCCCGGACGTGGCGCCGGGGGAGTACGTGATCGCCGCTGTCGGGGAGTCGTCCGAGGCGACCACCGACACGTTCGAGGTCGAGATCCCCGGCGAGGACGCCGACGGCGGGAGTGAGAACGTGCCCACCGATCCGCCGCCCGACCTGCCGGCGGTGCCACCACCGGGCGACGACCCGCTGGTCGCCCCGGCCCCCGATTCCTGTGGGACGCCCGGCCGGCGTGAGGTCACCGTCGCCAACTCCGACGAGCTGAGCTCGGCACTCGGCGCCGCGGCGCCCGGCGATCGCATCACGCTCGCCGACGGCATCTACCCAGGGAACTTCGTCGCCGCCGTGGACGGCACTGCGGACCAGCGCATCTCGCTGTGCGGGAGGAGGGGCGCGATCCTCGACGGAGGGGATTGGGAGGCGAGCGGCTATGGCCTTCACCTCCAAGGCGACCATTGGACCGTCTCGGGCATCACCGTCACCAACGCCCAGAAGGGCATCGTGGGCGATGGCGTCACCGGCGTGGTGCTGACCGGCCTCGACGTTCACGGCACCGGCCACGAGGCCATCCACTTCCGCACGCACAGCACCGACAACGTCGTGCAGTTCAGCGACGTCCACGACACCGGCCTCGACAACGAGAAGTTCGGAGAGGGCGTGTACCTCGGCAGCGCGGTGTCGAACTGGGAGCGCTACACCCACGGCAGGCCCGACCTGAGCAACGGCAACCGGGTTCTCCACAACCGCATCTGGGCGACGACCTCCGAGAGCGTCGACGTCAAGGAGGGCACCGAGGACGGCGTGGTCGCCGGCAACGTGTTCGACGGGAGCGGGCTCGTCGGCGCCGACTCATGGGTGGACGTCAAGGGCCGCGGCTACCTGATCATCGGCAACATCGGGACGGACAGCCCCCAGGACGGGTTCCAGACCCACGTGATCGACGACATGGAGTGGGGCACCGAGAACGACTTCGTGGCCAACACGGCGAACGTCGACGGGCCGGGCGTCGGCTTCTACATCCACGACGCCCAGAACACGAGGAACGTGGTGGCGTGCGACAACATCGTCACCGGCGCGGCAGGAGGTGTGAGCAACCTGCCCGGAGGGTGCAACGGCTGACGGTCAGCCGGCCGCCAGCTCGACGAGCAGCTCCCGGGTCCGCTCGCCGTCGCCTCCGGTGACGA
Organism: Desertimonas flava; assembly: GCF_003426815.1. Classification (GTDB taxonomy): domain Bacteria; phylum Actinomycetota; class Acidimicrobiia; order Acidimicrobiales; family Ilumatobacteraceae; genus Desertimonas; species Desertimonas flava. The sequence goes on along the minus strand of NZ_QKYK01000016.1, from coordinate 102,605 downwards.
ACGGAGCGGCGACGAAGTCGCTGACCCCGGCCTCGGCGAGGGCGGCGATCTGCCCGCGGACCACGGCCTCGTCGCCGACGATGGCCACGTCAGCAGGGCCGGCGGCCCCCTCCAGGTCGAGCATCGCCCGGTACGACGGCAGCTGCCCGTACACGGCGAACACCTTCGCCGCCCGCTCACGGGCGGCCGCGACGTCGTCGGTGACGGCCACGGGCAGGATGCAGACGACCCGCGGCGCCGATCGGCCGGCGTCGGCGGCCGCCGCCGTCAGCTTCGGGACCACGTGGTTCACCACGGTGTCATGGCCGGTCATCCACAGGATCGTGCCGTCGGCGACGGCGCCGGCGAGGCGGAGCATCACCGGCGCGAGGGCGGCGAGCAGCACCGGTGTCGTGTGGGTACGCGGCGCCGTCATCGTGAGGTGGCCCGAGATCGTGTCGCCGGTGACGTCGACGCGCCCGTCCCGCAGCAGCGGGATCAGCACGTCGAGGTACTCGCGCATGTGCCGCGCCGGCTTGTCGAACGAGTAGCCGAACATGCCCTCGATCACGATCTGGTGGGACAGCCCGATCCCGAGCACGAGCCGCCCTCCGAGCGCCTCCTGCACGGTCGACGCCTGCTGGGCGAGCGCCGCAGGGTGACGCGGGTACGTGGGCACCACCGCCGTGCCCAGCTCGAGGCCGGAGCCGGCGCCGGCGACGGCGAGCGCGGTCAGTGCATCGACGCCGAAGATGTGCGCCAGCCACCCCGACGTGAACCCGTCGGCCTCCGCCTGGGCGATCTGGTCGCGAAGTGCGCCGAGCGGATCGTTCGCCGTCTCGCCGAGCGAGATCCCGATCTTCATCGCGGACATGGGTAGCTCCCTTCGTCGAGCGCCGTGCGCTCACGCTTTCATGAGAGCAGATCGACAACGACGGACCGCATTCGGGCGGCCACCGATGAAAGGAAGACATTGATGGGACGACTCTGCGAGGGGCGGATCTGCGCCATCACCGGCGCCGGGAACGGCCTCGGCCGGGCCTACGCCCTGATGCTGGCGGCACAGGGAGCGTCTGTGGTGGTCAACGACATCGGCGTGAACCGCGACGGCACCGGTGAGGTGTCCACCGGTCCGGCTCAGTTGGTGGTCGACGAGATCGCCGCCGCCGGCGGCACGGCGGTGGCCGACACCAACGACATCTCCACCACCGACGGCGCCAACGCCTTCGTTCGCAGGGCCATCGACGAGTTCGGCCGGCTCGACGTGCTGATCAACAACGCCGGCATCCTGCGCGACCGGACGCTGGTGAACATGACCGACTCCGAATGGGACGACGTGATCCGCGTGCACCTTCGCGGGACCTACGCGCCGTCGCACGCCGCCGCGCGGTACTGGAAGGAACAGCACGCCGCCGGGGCCGGCATCGACGCCCGGCTGATCAACACGACGTCGGTGTCAGGGATCTTCGGAAACTACGGGCAGGCGAACTACGGCGCCGCCAAGGCCGGCATCGCCGCCTTCACCGTGATCACGTCGATGGAGCTGGCGCGCTACGGCGTGACGGTCAACGCCATCTCGCCGGGAGCGCTCACCCGCCTCACCGAGGACCTGATGCCCGGCGATCTCACCGAGGAGGACAAGGCCCAGCGCTCTCCGGACTGGGTCGCGTCGATCGTGACGTGGCTGGCGTCGGAGGAGTCCAAGGACATCACCGGTCGGGTGATCCTGTCGTCGGGGTCCACGCTCGCCGTCGCCGAAGGGTGGGTGGCCGGCCCATCGTCGGAGCCCATCGCCGATCCGGAAGCGGTCGGACCGGTGCTCGCCGGGCTCGTCGCCGCGGCGCGCACGAACTCCGACATGTCGGGCGCTCCGAAGCCCGCCTGAGTCCCGACCGACGGCCCGGACGTGACGATCTGGCGCTACCAGGCCAGGTCGTCGCGCCGGCCCAACTCGAGCCGGGCCTCGGCCTCGGCGTGCTCGGCGCTGCCGGGCGCGGCGAGCTCGATGACCCGCTCGAGCACGGCGTCGTCGTGCGGATGGATCGACGCGTACTGCAGGAGCGCCGCGGCGCTGCCCGTGGCGAGGAGCGAGAGACGCAGGGTGGCGTCGACGACGTGCCGCTGGTCGATGACGAAGGGCGCCTCGCTGGTGCGAAGCACCGGACCGCGGTAGAGATGGGCGGCGGTGTCGACGTCGCCGCGGCGCAGCAGGTCCAGCACGTCGACCGCGTCGACCCGTGACAAGGTCGTGAGGCGGTACGGCTTCGAGGCGATCGCCCCGCCCAACAGGCGCCTGAGGTGGGACATCTCCGCCTTGATCGTCGTGTCGGTGACCGGCCGCGCGCCGTAGACGAGGTCGCGCAGCGTCGCGAGCGTGGTGGGTCCGTTGATGGCGAGGACACAGGCGATCTCGTACTGACGCGGTGACAGGTTGATCGAGCAGCCGTCGAGGCGGGCCTCGGGCTGCCCGAGCACGCGCAGCGTCAGCCCCGGCTCGATGACTGCGGGATTCAGCACGTCGGCGGGCAGATGCGCTTCGACGAGCTTGCCGAGCGATTCGACGGCGAGACGGGCGAGCGGGCTGTCGCGGTCCCACCGTCCGGACAGGTCGATGGCGCCGAGGAGCCGGCCATCGGGTGCCCGGATGGGAGCACACCAGCACACCCAATCCTGGACGAACTCGCTCCAGTGCTCGCTGGAGAACACCGTGGCCGGCTGGCCGATGTGGAGGGCCAGACCGACGGCATTGGTGCCGACCGATCGTTCGTCCCAGTGGCCGCCGGGCACGAACCCAACCCGGTCGGCGATGCGGCGCATCTGCCGGCTGGCCGACGTCCACAGCAGCCGGCCATCGGCGTCGGTGATCGCGGCCACGAGCCCGCTCTGCTCGGCGGCGTCGGCGAGCTGGACGTCCGGACGCACCTGGCTGCGACGGATCGGCGACTCGGCCCAGCGTTCCCGGGTGGCGGACTCGTCGTCGTCGACCGGTGCCGCCGAGCGGGCCGGATCGACGGTGGCCGCACTGCGCGATCGTGACGCTCGAATCGCCGGCTGCACCGGTGGCTGGCCCGGGGTGGCCTCGGCGTCAGGGTCGCGCGCGGCGTCGACTCGTCGCCGTCGGTTCCGCAGATCATCGCTGATCAATCGCCTTCCTCCCGCCGTCAACGCCGCCACGTCGCCCTGCGACAGCCGCCCGCCGTCGCCCGCCCACACTCTGCCAACCGGTTGGGCTACGGTCCCAACCTTTTGCCAACCGCCACAGTGCATCATGGCTGGTGCGGTCGCGCAAGAGGCGACCGTGCCGTGACCGGAGCGCACCCCGATCGCGGTGCCCACAACGTCCTGCTCGGTCTCGAGCATGGAACCCGTCGGGCCGGTCGGGGGAGCGGGCACGAGTCCGCCCTCGTTGGCCTGTTCCCGTGACGGTCTCGACAAGGGTGCCCGGCTCTCCGCCGCGTCGGGCGACCACCGAGACCCGAACGACCGGCCCGACGGCGTGGTGGTCGGCGGGTACCGTGGCCGCGACGCGGCACCGCCGGGGTGCCCGGGGAGCGACAGGGGGACAGTGATGACCGAGCAGAGGGCGGTCCGCCGGGTGGTGACCGGTCACAGCGCCGACGGCAAGGCGGTGTTCGTGAGCGACGAACGCGTGGCGCCCGTCGAGCCGATCATGACGCCCGGCAATTCCTTCCACCTGCTGTGGGGCGGCGATGCGCCACCGTCGTACCCCGACGACGGATCACGTCCCGCCACCACCGCGTACTTCCCGCCGATCGGTGGTTTCCGGTTCGGGATGTTTACGCTCCCGCCGAACGCGTCACGGTCCGGTCCGGTCGACGACGTCGACCCAGCGGTCGCCGCGGCCGAGTTCGAATCGTTGCTCCCTGGCCTGGCCTCGCACATGGAGGCCGACCACCCGGGGATGCACACGACCGCGTCGATCGACTTCGAGGTCGTTCTGTCGGGGACGCCCACCCTCGAGCTCGACGACGGTGCCGTCGTCACGCTGGGGCCGGGTGACACCGTCATCCAGAACGGCACCCGGCACCGGTGGGGCAACCCCGGGTCGGAGCCGGCGACGTTGGCCGTGGTGCTGATCGGCGCCCACCACCAGCGCGTCACGCCATGAAGGCCCCGAGGATCGTTCGCACCTGGGCCTCGGTCGCGTCAAAGGTGAGCCCGGCGTCGTGGAGGACCCCGCGGCCGTCCTCGTGCTCGAGCAGGGCGAGCAGCAGATGTTCGGTCCCGATGTAGTTGTGGCCGAGGCGCAGGGCCTGACGGAACGTCAGTTCCAGCGCCTTCTTGGCGTCGTTGTCGTAGGGCACCAGGCTCGGCGGCTCGGCTGCCGGTGACGGCAGGGCTGCCGTCGCGTGCCGGCGGACCGACTCGAGCGTCACGCCCTGGTCGACCATCGCCTTGGCCGCGATCGCCCCGGGCTCGTGGAGCAGGCCGAGCACGAGGTGGGCGACGCCGAGCTCCCCGCTGAGGGCGGCCTGGGCCTCGTTGTGGGCGGCGGCGACGACGTTGCGTGCGCGCGGCGTGAACCGAGTGAAGTCGGCCGCCGGCAGGTCGCCGGGGTCCTTGGGGAGGAACCGCTTGCGAGCGGCCTGTTTCGTGACCCCCATGCTGTGGCCGATGTCCGTCCACGACGCCCCCGAGCGGCGGGCTTGGTCGACGAAGTGCCCGATGAGGTGATCGGCCACCTCGCCGAGGTGGTCGGCGGCCAGGACGGCATCGGTGAGCTGGTCGAGCGGGTCGGTGTGAACTCGCTGGATGGCGTCGATCAGGTCGTCGAGGCGCACACGGATCGTGGTGCGGGGCGCGGCCAGGTCGGGATCGGGGATCGGTGAGTCCGTCATGCGACAACCTTAGGTTGTCGGATCGGCGTCCGACAACCCTAGGTTGTCGATCGTCTCGCGTCAGGCGAGCTGGACGTCCACCCCCGCCGCGCGCAGCTCGTCGACGACGACCGGATCGGCGGTCCGGTCGGTGACGACGATGTCGATGCTCGCCACGTCGCAGACCCGTGCGAACACGCGGCGGCCGAGTTTGCTGGCGTCGGCAACGACGATCACCGTGCGGGCGCGTGCCGTCATCAGCTCGCTGACGGCGGCCTCGGTCTCGTCGTTGGTGGTCGCTCCGGCGGCCGCGGTCAACCCGTCCACGCCGAGGACGGCCACGTCGAGGGCCAGGCGCTCGAGGGCGGGCAACGCCAGCGGCCCGACGAGCTCGTAGGACTGCGGGCGCAGCACGCCACCGGTGAGCACGAGCTTGACGTGCGGCCGGACGGCGAGCTCGTGGGCGATGTTGAGGGCGTTGGTCACGATGGTGAGGCCCGCCGTCGCGGCGGCCTGCTCGTTCGTGGGCCCGGGGTCGACGCGCATCGCCAGCGTCCGAGCGACCTCCGTCGTGGTGGTGCCGCCGTTCACGCCGACCACGCTTGCCGGCGCGATGAGTTCGGCGGCGAGGGTCGCGATGCGCTGCTTCTCGTCGCGGTGACGTGACAGCTTGTACCTCAGCGGCAGTTCGTAGGACACGCTGTGGGCCACGGCACCGCCGCGAGTACGGACCACGAGTTGCTGTTCGGCCAGCTGGTCGAGATCCCGGCGCACCGTGGCGGGGGACACAGCGAGACGGGTGGCGGCGGTGTCGATGTCGACGCGGCCCTCGTCGGCGACGGTGGCGAGCAGGGCGTTCCAGCGTTCCGGTCGCTGCATCGGGGCGAACTGTAGCCGGGCCGACGTCACACCGTGCGAGGTAGCTGAACGAATCTGCAATAATAATGACAGAACCGCGCATGATGTTGCAGCCGCCCGGTCAAGTCGAACCGTCACGTCGAATCGTCAAGTCGAACCGTCAAGGAGTCCCCGTGTCCAGCGAATCCACGCCCGCCAGCCCCACCACTCACGTCGAGCGCGAGATCGCCGCCCAACCGTCGGCGTGGCGCGCCGCGCTCGCCCGTCTCGACGACTTCCGGCCCGACCTGCCGCCACGCGGCGCCCGGGTCGCCGCCGTCGGCTGCGGCACCTCGCTCTACATGTCGAGGGCGTACGCCGCTCGCCGCGAGCTGCTCGGCGCGGGGGAGACCGACGCCGTGGCCGCGTCGGACTTCCGCTACAACCGCCGCTACGACCACGTGGTGGCGATCACCCGGTCGGGCACCACGACCGAAGTCCTCGACGTCCTGCGTCGTCTCGATCCGCAGGTCCCCACCACCGTCATCACCGTCGATCCTGCCTCCGAGGCCGGGCGCCTCGGGCGTCACGTCATCGCCCTGCCGATGGCGGCGGAGGAATCCGTGGTGCAGACCGTGTTCCCGACGACGGCGCTCGCCGTCCTGCGCGCCGACCTCGGCGACGACCTGAGCGCCCTCCCCGATGCGGCCGACGCCGTGCTGGTCGAGCCGATCCCCGTGGGTCCGCCGACGCATCACCAGTTCACGTTCGTCGGGCTCGACTGGGCCGCAGGCATCGCCGACGAGGCGGCGCTCAAGTGTCGCGAGGCGGCGGGCGCATGGACCGAGTCCTACCCGGCGATGGAGTACCGCCATGGTCCGATCAGCGTCAGCGGGCCCGGTACCGTGGTGTGGGTGTTCGGAGCGGTGCCCACCGGCTTGGCGGTTGCGGTCGAGGGGACCGGGGCGACTCTCGTCACGAGCGATCTCGACCCGATGGTCGACCTGCTGCGCGCCCAACGACTGGCGGTCGCCCTCGCCGCGGCCAACGGCCGTGACCCCGATCACCCCCGATCGCTCACGTTCAGTGTCGTTCTCGACCAGTGACTGATCGGGCGGTCATCGCCGTCGACGTCGGCGGCACCATGATCAAGTCGGGAGTGTTGGGCGCCGACTCGCTCCTCCACGTGGCCGTCCGGCCCACGGGCCGTGAGCGCGGCGTGCCCGCGGTGCTCGCCGAGATCGCCGACGTGATCGGCGAGGCGAACGCCGCAGCCGCCGGGGCCGGCGCCGACGTGGTCGCCGCCGCCGTGGCCATCCCCGGACTGGTCGACGAGGCGGCCGGCGTGGTGCGCTGGTCGGTCACGTTCGGCTGGCAGGACCTCCCGCTGGCCGCCCGGCTCTCGGACGTTCCCTTCCCCGTGGGTGTGCGTCACGACGTGCGCTCGGCGGCCCGCGCCGAGGCTCGGGCGGGCGCCGCGGCGGGCGCCCAGAGCGCGCTCGTCGTCGTCATCGGCACCGGGATCGCGGCGACGACGTTGATCCACGGCGACGTGGTGGACGGAGCGACGGCGCGCGCCGGTGAGGTGGGACAGGTCGCCGTCGCCGACCCCGACAGCGGACGGTCCGTGACACTCGAGCAGGTGTCCTCCGCACGCGCCGTCGCCGAGCGCTACCAGCGGCGGTCGGGGGACACGACGGCCACGGCCGCCGATGTCGTCGCCCTGGCCACGGCGGGTGACGCCATCGCCGCCACGGTGTGGACCGAAGCCGTCGATGCGCTCGCCGACGTGCTCAGCGCCGCCGTGGCGCTGGCCGACCCCGAAGTGGTGGTCCTCGGCGGTGGCATCAGCCGGGCCGGTGCCGCGCTGCTCGATCCCCTCCACGCGGCGATCGGGCAACGGCTCGGCTGGCGGCCCGCTCCGCCGCTGCGCACCGGCCGGTTCGCCGACCGCGCGGGCCTCGCCGGAGCAGCGCTGGCCGCGGCCGACCTCGCCCGGCCGGCACTCGGCATCGACGCCGTCCTCGACGCGCTCGCCGCGGCCGACCTGCCCGACCCGGAGGTCCAGCGCACCGGGATCACGTCATGACCGACTCGCTCGTGCTGGCCGCCGACCGGGTCGTGACTCCCGACGGCGTCCTCTCCGCCGGCGCGGTCACGATCACCGGCGGACGCATCGACACCGTCGCCCCGGCGGATCGCGGCGTCCGGGTGCTCGACGGCTGCACGCTCGTCCCCGGCTTCGTCGACATCCACGTGCACGGCGGGGGTGGGCACAGCATGACCACCGGCGACCCCGATGCCGTCACCGGGGCCGCCGCGTTCCACCGCGGCCACGGCACCACCACCATCCTCGCCAGCTTCGTCACCGCTCCCGTCGACGAGCTGGCCGACTCGGCCGCGCGGCTCGCCGCCTGGCTGGACGCCGGCGGTGCGGATGGCACCGGGGGACGGCCGTGTGTCGCCGGCATCCACTACGAGGGTCCGTTCCTCGCCGCCAGCCGCTGCGGCGCGCAGAACCCGGCGTTCCTCGTCGACCCGACGCCGGAGTCCGGGGCGCGCCTCATCGACGCAGCCGGCCGCTGGCTCCGCATGATGACGATCGCGCCGGAACGGCCCGGTGCGATCGATCTCGTCGCCGCGGTCGTCGCCGCCGGCGGCGTCGCCGCGATCGGCCACACCGACGCCTCGTTCGACGAGGCGCGCCGGGCGATCGCCGCCGGCGCCACGGTGGCGACGCACCTCGGCAACGCCATGCCGCCGTTCCTGCATCGCGCCCCTGGACCGATCGGCGCGTCGCTCGACGCGCCGGAGCTGGTCTGCGAACTGATCGCCGACGGGCACCACCTCCACGACGCCTTCCTCGGTGTGGTGACCCGAACGAAGGGCGCCGAGGGGGTCGCGCTCATCACCGATGCCATCGCCGCGGCCGGGCGGCCCGACGGCCGCTACGCCCTCGGCGGCCTCGATGTCGAGGTCCGCGACGGGGCCGCCCGTCTCGTCACCGACGACGCCCACCCCGGCTCGCTCGCCGGCAGCGTGCTCACGATGGACGCGGCGTTCCGCCGACTGGTCGGCCTCGGCGTCCCGCTCGTCACGGCGAGCGCCGCGGCCTCCACCACGCCCGCGCGCGTGCTCGGCCTCGCCGCGGAGACCGGGGCCCTCCGCCCGGGCCTGCGCGCCGATGTCGTGGTGCTCGACCCCGACTGGCAGGTCCGCGCCGTCATCGCCGGCGGTCGCCTCGTCGCCGGCACCCTCGACGGCTGACGTTCACGCGGTCCGCGTGGCCGGGGAACGCACCGGAGAGTGGTGTCCTTGGTTCGGGCGGTGAAGGCGATGGAGGAGCTTGCTCCGACTGAGCCGTGCGCGCGGCCTGCGTGCGTCGGTTCGGGCGGTGAAGGCGATGGAGGAGCTTTGCTCCGACTGAGCCGTGCGCGCGGCCTGCGTGCGTCGGTTCGAGGTGTGAAGGCGATGGAGGAGCTTGCCCCGACTGAGCCGTTCACGCGGCCTGCGTGCGTCGGTTCGAGGTGTGAAGGCGATGGAGGAGCTTGCTCCGACTGAGCCGTTCACGCGGCCTGCGTGGCCGGGGAACGCTGCAGTGAGGTGGGGGAGTCCCTACCGCAGAGACACCTGAGTACTCCAGTGAGGTGACGGCCGGCGATCTTCATGCTCGGAGGTATGCACACCACCTCCGCCCCCCGTTCCGCCGTCCCGCCTCCGCCGCCCGCCTCCGCGCACGGCGCCGACCGCATGCCGCACTGGGCCGAGCCGGCCCCGCTCGCCGCGCGAGCCGTCAACGCCACCAAGATCTACGGCAAGGGTGGCGCCGACACGCAGGTACGGGCGCTCGACGACGTGTCGATCGGATTCCCCGTCGCCCGGTTCACGGCGATCATGGGCCCGTCGGGCTCGGGCAAGAGCACGCTGATGCACTGCCTTGCCGGGCTCGACTCGCTGACGTCGGGCCAGGCCCTGCTCCACACACCCGAGGGCGACATCGATCTCGGTGCGCTCAATGATCGCCAGCTCACCCGCGTGCGTCGCGAGCGGATCGGGTTCGTGTTCCAGGCGTTCAACCTGCTGCCCACGCTGAGCGCCCAGGAGAACATCCTCCTGCCCATGACGCTCGCCGGGACCAAGCCCGACAAGCAATGGCTCGCCACGGTCATCGACACCGTCGGCCTCTCGAAGCGGCTCCGGCACCGTCCGAGCGAGCTGTCCGGCGGCCAGCAGCAACGCGTCGCCGTCGCCCGTGCGCTCGCCTCGAAGCCGGACTTGATCTTCGCCGACGAGCCCACCGGCAACCTCGACAGCCGGACCGGCAACGAGATCCTGACGTTCATGCGCTACGCCGTCGACGGCCTCGGTCAGACCATCGTCATGGTCACCCACGACCCCGTCGCCGCCAGCTACGCCGACGACGTCGTCTTCCTCGCCGACGGCCGCATCGTCGACTCGCTCAACCGTCCCTCACCCGCCGCGGTCCTCGACCGCATGAAGAGTTTCTAACTCTCTGCGTTCCCCGGCCACGCAGGCCGGCGCGCCGGACGGCTCCGCTAGCGCTCCGCCGTCCTATCCGCTCGAACTCCGGGACGCTCGCTGCGCTCGCTGAGCTCCAGACAACTCGCCAGTAAGGAAATCCCCATGTTGCGAACCATCCTCAAATCCCTCTGGAGCCGCAAGCGCCGGCTCCTCGCCACGACGACGGCCGTGTTCCTCGGCGTCGCTTTCCTCGCCGCCACGATGGTGCTCGGCGACACGACCAAGGCCGGCTTCTCCGACGCCTTCACCACCGCCAACGACGGCACCGACGTCGTCGTCCGCAACGCCACTCGTATCGGCGGCGCCGAGGACCGGGTGACCGGCCTCGTCGACGAGCGCGTGATCGATCAGATCGCGGCCGTCGACGGCGTCGCCTCGGTGGCTCCGGAGGTCAACGGCATCGGCCAGATCATCGGGGCCGACGGCGATCCGGTCGGCGGCGACGGACCCCCGACCATCGCCACCAACTGGATCGACGACCCCGACCTCAGCTCGATGGAGCTCGTCGAGGGCCGTGCGCCACAGCCCGTCAGCGACCCCGACGCCCCACTCGAGGTGGTGATCGACCGCTCGACGGCCGATGACGGCGATCTCGCCATCGGTGACACGACCACCGTGCTGACACCTGACCGAGTGCCGGTGACGATCGTCGGTCTCGCCGAGTTCGCCACCGGCCAGTCGCTCGGTGGCACGACGTTCACGGCGTTCGAACTCGGCGCGGCACAGCGTCTCTTCACCGGTGACGAGACGGCGGTCTCGTCGATCCTCGTTCACGCGGCCGATGGTGTGAGCGCCGCCGACCTGGAAGCCCGCATCGCCGGCGACCTTCCCGGCGGGCTCGAGACCCTCACCGGCAACGAGCTCACCGCTGAGCAGGAAGACGACATCGACTCGGCGTTCCTCGGCATGTTCAAGACCATGCTCCTGGCCTTCGCCGGGATCTCGATCGTCGTCGCCGCCTTCAGCATCCACAACACGTTCACGATCCTCGTCGCCCAGCGCACGAGGGAGTCGGCACTGATGCGGGCGATCGGCGCCTCGCGGCGTCAGGTCGTCGCCGGCGTCGCCGTCGAGGCCCTGCTCGTCGGCGTGCTCGCCACGGCGATCGGCTTCGCCGCCGGTCTCGGCATCGCCACGCTGCTGCAGACGATGATGGAATCGAGCCTCGACATGCCCGATGCCGATCTGGTCATCGGATCCGGGGCCGTGATCGCATCGGTCGTCGTCGGCGTCGGCACGACGCTCGTTGCCAGCCTCGGCCCAGCCATCCGGGCATCCCGCGTCGCCCCGCTCGCCGCGCTCCGCGACGTGGCGATCGACCGCTCCGGCTCCTCGAAGGTCCGCGCCGTCGTCGGCGTGCTGCTCGCCGGCGCCGGCTGTGCCTGGCTCGTGACGGCCCCGTCGGCCGGCCGTGACGCCCTCTCCCGGGCCGGGATCGGGGCCCTGATCCTCGTCGTCGGCGCCGTCGTGCTGGGCCCGGTCGTCGCTCGTCCGGCCGCCGCCGTCCTCGGCATGGTCCCCGCCACCACCCGTGGCGTCACCGGGCGCATCGCCCGACGCAACGCCATGCGCAACCCGCGCCGCACCGCCGCCAGCGCCTCGGCGTTGATGGTCGGCACCGCGGTCGTCGGCCTGTTCACCACGTTCGGCGCCTCGATCAAGGCATCGATCAACGACACGATCAAGGACAACTTCGCCGGCGACCTCGTGATCATCCCCGACGGCTTCAGCGGATCGCTGCTCAGCCCGCAGCTGCCGGCGGCGATCGGTGAGCTTCGCGAGGTGTCGTCGGCCGTCGGTACCGCCTATGGCCCTGCGCTGATCGGCGACGACACCGTCGAGGTCGCCGGCACCGACGTCGAGGCCCTCGGCAGCGTGTTCGACGTCGACGTCTCCGCCGGCACCTTCACCGGGTTCGCCGACGACGACCTGGCGATCAGCCAGCACTACGCCGACGAGCACGAGGTCACCCTCGGCGACACGATCACGATGTCGTGGGCCGACGGGACGTCCACGCCGATGACGGTGACGGCGATCTACCAGGACCGCATGACGTTCGGCGACCTGCTCGTGACGACCGAGTCGATGACGAGCCACCTCGCCCAGTCGAGCCTCACGGTCATCCTCGTCGACCTCGCCGAGGGGACCGATCCGGTCGCCGGCCAGGCGGCCGTGCACCAGGTCACGCAGTCGTTCGGTGCGCCCGAGCCGATGAACGAGGCCGAGTACAAGGACACGGTGAGCGAGGAGGTCGACGGCATGCTGTTCTTCGTCTACGGCATGCTGGGCGTCGCCGTGCTCATCGCCCTCCTGGGAATCGGCAACACGCTGTCGCTGTCGATCTTCGACCGCACCCGCGAGCTCGGACTGCTCAGGGCCGTCGGCCAGGACCGGTCGCAGATGCGATCGTCGGTCCGGTGGGAGTCGATCATCATCGCCGTGTTCGGCACCGTCGGAGGCGTCGGCCTCGGCGCCTTCCTCGGGTGGGGCCTGATGCGGGCCATGAAGGAGTCGGAAGGCTTCGGCACGTTCGCCCTCCCCGTCGCCCCGCTGGCCGTCGTCCTCGGTCTCGCCGCCGCCGCCGGCCTCGCCGCCGCCGTCCGGCCCGCCCGTCGTGCGGCCCGCACCGACATCCTCGCCGCCATCGCCGGGGATTGAAGACCCATCGCCCTCTCGAGCAGGACCTCTCTACAGTGAACACCGGCATGCGCAGTCCCGACCTCAACCCGCTCCGGCCGTGGCGCCATCCGCTGCGGCTGTGGCGGGTGGGGTGCTACAACCTCACCGGCCTGCCGGTCGCCACGTTCGTGTTCTCGGTGATCGTCGTCCTGCTGTCGCTGACCGCCGGCCTGCTGATCACGTTCGTGCTGGCGCTGCCGTTCGCCTGGCTGACGTTCGTGCTCAGCCGCGGCTTCGCCCGCTTCGAACGTGGTCGGGTGGCCGCCCTGGCCGGCGTCCGCATCGACGATCCGGTGCCACCGCTCGTCGCGACCTCGGCGTGGGGCAGGCTGAAGGAACGGGTTCGCTCGCCCCAGCGGCGGCGGGAGATCGCCCACCACGTCGCCTCGTTCCCGGTGCAGACGTTTGCCTACGTCGTGACGACAGCAGCATGGTGCGGCTCGCTCGCCATGCTGGCCCTGCCGACGTACATCAACGGCATGCCCGAGGACGAGGCCAAGTTCCACTTCTTCGAGGTCGGCCAGGGCCTCGGTGCGGCAGGTGTCGCAGCCGTCGGCCTGTTCGGCGTGCTGTTCGTGGCCCCCTGGGCGACGATCGGCTCGGCCCGGTTGAGCGTGACCCTGGCCCGGGCCCTTCTCGGCCCCACCTCCGACGCCGTCCACCAGGCCGAGGTCCGCCGCATCGAGCAGCAGCGCGGCGCGGCGGTCGACAGCGCCGAGGCCGAGCGGCGGCGGATCGAGCGCGATCTTCACGACGGGGCGCAGCAGCGCCTCGTCGCCCTCGCCGCCGGCCTGGGCGCCGCACGCCAGAAACTCGACGCCGAACTGTCACCGGACGCCGGCACCGGCGCCGCACAGAACATGGAGGAGGGCCGTCGCATGGTTGCCGAAGCCCACGAGGAGGCCAAGGCCGCGCTCAAGGAGATCCGCGATCTCGTGCGAGGGATCCATCCCGTCATCCTCGAAGATCGAGGGCTCGACGCCGCCCTGTCGGCCGTGGTCGCGCGCTCGCCGGTCCCGGTCACCCTCGACGTGCAGCTGTCCAGCCGGTTGCCCGCCGCCGTGGAGAGCGCCGCCTACTTCGTCGTCAGCGAGGCCCTCACCAACGTCGCCAAGCACGCCCACGCGACGCGGGCGCACGTGGCGATCGCCCGCTCCGGCGACCGCCTGGTGGCCGAGATCCGGGACAACGGCCGGGGCGGCGCCGACCCCGACCGGGGGAGCGGGCTGCGCGGTCTCCGTGACCGCGTCGAAGGCCTCGGTGGTTCCATCTGGGTGATCAGCCCGCCAGGAGGGCCGACCACGATCTCGGTGGAGATGCCGTGCGCCTCGTGATCGCCGAGGACTCGGTGCTCCTCCGGGTCGGCCTCACGCGAATCCTCGCCGATGCCGGTGAGGAGGTGGTGGCCACCGTCGGCGACGCCGACGAACTGCTGACCGCCGTGGAGCGCCATCAGCCCGACATGTGCATCGTCGACGTGCGCATGCCCCCGACCCACACCGACGACGGGCTGCGCGCCGCCCTCGTGATCCGCAAGCGATGGCCGTCGATCGGCATCCTCGTGCTCTCGCAGTACGTCGAGGAACGGTACGCCAGCGACCTGCTCGCCGCGTCCGGCGTCGGGATCGGCTACCTCCTCAAGGACCGCATCGCGGACGTCGCCGAGTTCGTCGACGCCGTCCGCCGCGTCGGCAACCGCGGCACGGCACTCGACCCCGAGGTCGTCGCCCAACTCCTGGCGAGAGCCCGCCGACAGGATCCGCTCGAGCGGCTGACGCCGCGCGAGCGCGAGGTGCTCTCGCTGATGGCCGAAGGCCGGAGCAACCCGGCGATCGCCCGCGCCCTCGTCGTGACCGACAAAGCCGTCGAGAAGCACGTCGGCAACATCTTGACCAAGCTCGATCTGCCGCCCGACGAGGACGACCACCGCCGTGTGCTCGCCGTCCTCCAATGGGTGCGCAGCTGACCATGACCGGCCTGACTGACATGAACGGTGCCCGAGACATGAGTGACGTCCGAACTCCCCAACTGCCCGCGCCCTCGCCGGCCGCGTGGCCCCCACCCGTCCCCGCCGCGACGCCGAGACCGACCGGTACCGGTACCGACCGGCCCGGCGTTCCCCGTGAGCCGGGGCTCGATCGCAGCGACATCTCGCCGACCCCCTTGCCGTCGCGCCCGCTCTGGATGATCGCCGGGACCGTGCTGCTGCTCGGCTCGATGTTCTGGGGCTGCTTCCAGATCGTCTCGGTGCTCTCCCGTGAGCAGTGGGACAGCAGCTACCGGGAACCGGCCGCCGGGATCACCACGCTGCGGATCGACGGCGACAACGGACGCATCACGGTGCGCGGCGCCGACACCGACGAGATCACCGTCCGCGCCGAGGTGTCGCGCGGCCTGTTCGGGATCGACGAATCGGCCGAACGGGTGGGCGACCGCTACGTCGTCTCGGCCGATTGCCCGCCGCTCGGCAACGAGTGGTGCTCCGTCGAGTACGACGTGGTCGTCCCCCGGGGCATGGACCTCGAGATCGACGCCGAGAACGGCAGCGCGACGATCTCCGACATCGACGGCTCGATCGACGTGAGCAGCAACAACGGCCGTGTCGAGCTCAGGGACGTCACCGGCTCCGTCATCGCCCGCAGCAACAACGGCAGGGTGATCGGGACCGGCCTCTCCAGCCCGTCGGCCGACGTCGGCTCCGACAACGGCCGGGTCGAGTTGGCGTTCGTCGAGGCGCCCGAGACCGTCGAGGTGTCCACCGACAACGGCAGCGTCGACATCGCCGTTCCCGACATCGAGGGCGATTACGCCGTCGTCGCCGAGGCAGCCAACGGCAGCACGAACATCGAGGTCACGTCGGACCCGAACTCGCCCCGAACGGTGTCGGCATCGGCCGACAACGGCAGCATCACCGTCCGCTACCCGGAGTGACCTACGGCTCACCGGCGGGGAGGGTGCCACATCCGCGTGGGGGGTTCCCCTTACCATCGACCGGGTGAACCGGTTGTCCCGCGTCGCTGTCTCGGCCCAGCTCGCCACCGCTGCGGTGGTGGTGCTCGCCGCGTGCGGCAGCGGCCGGAGCTACGACAACCCTCCCGAGATCGCCGGCGAATCGCTGGTCACGGTGGTCACCACGACCAGTACCTCGACCGTCCCGCCCACCACGGCGTTCGTGCCGCAGACTGCGGCACCAACCCCCGCTCCTCCCACGCAAGCGCCGCCGCCTGCCACCTATCCGCCCACCAATGCGCCGGCGCCGCCGACCGATCCGCCGACCACGGCCCCGCCCACCACGCCGCCGCCGACCATCGCGCAGCGCTACACCGTGGTCGGCGGCGACACGCTGTCGCAGATCGCCAACAAGCTCGGCGTGTCGCTCAACGCGCTGCTCGCCGCCAACCAGATGACCGCATCATCACTGATCGTGCCCGGCCAGGAGCTCGCCGTTCCCGAGGGAGGCAGCGTGCCGAGCGGGACGCCCGCGCCGCAGCCGACGGCACCGCCCGCCACGCAGACGCCCCAGCCGACGCAAGCTCCCCAGCCGACGCAGGCCCCGCAGCCGACGCAAGCGCCGCAGCCGACGCAGGCCCCGCAGCCCACCAATCCCGGCGCCCCCGGGCCGACGGTCACGCTGCCGACGGCGCAAGGCGAGGTGACGCCGAACGAGACCGAGCCCTCGTGCCCCACCGAGAGCGGCTCCAACGCCGACGGAACGCCCGTGTCGTTCGCCGCCAGCAACGTGTTCGACCACAACGCCACCACCGCCTGGCGGTGCCCCGTCGGCGGGCCGCTCGAGCTGACGTTCACGTTCGCCGAGCCCGTCCACCTCACGTCGGTCGGGCTCATCAACGGCTACGCGAAGCTCGATCCGGTCCTCGGCACCGACCGCTATCCGCAGAACCACCGGGTGCGGGCGGTCACGTGGACGTTCTCCGACGGCACCAACACGACCACGGTCACCCAGGAGTTCGCCGACGGCAACCGGGGGATGCAGGCGATGAGCGTCGACGCAACGGTGATGACCGTGACGCTCACCGTCGACTCGACGTTCCCGCCGCCCGCCGATCACCCCGACCCGCGAGCAGAGCTGGCGATCGCCGAAGTCCAACTCATCGCCGGATAGCACAGCCCGTCGGGCCCGGTGACATCTGGCCTTTGCCGGGGATATTAGGTGGACCTACTATGTCCGATCGATGCCTGTGACCGCCGAGCTCCCCGCGCACGCGGAGGTCGCGCCCGTCGGGCCCGTCCCCGACCGGGTGCCGCGGGCCGGGCTGCTCCGGCGCAACGGGTGGCGAGCGATCATGCTGGTGATCCTCGTCGGCGCCCTGGCGCTCATCCTCCTGCTCTCGGTGGCCTACGGCTCCAAGGAGATCCCGCTCCACATCGTCGTCGACGGATTGTTCGACTTCGACAACGAGAATCCCGACCACCTCATCATCCGCTCGCTGCGCGTGCCGCGCACGATCGTCGGCGCCCTCGTCGGTTCGGCGCTCGGCGTGGCCGGCGCGCTGATGCAGGGCGTGACGCGCAACCCGCTCGCCGATCCCGGGATCCTCGGCGTCAATGCCGGCGCCGCCCTGTTCGTGGTGATCGGCATCCACTCGTTCGGCATCGGCAACCTCACCGGCTACGTGTGGTTCGCCTTCGTCGGCGCGGCGATCACGTCGGTCGCCGTGTACACCCTCGGCTCGCTCGGCCGCGAAGGGGCCACCCCCGTGAAGTTGGCGCTCGCCGGCGCCGCCTTCTCGGCGTTCCTCGGCTCGATCACGTCGGCGATCCTCCTCCTCGACGTCACGACGCTCGACCAGTTCCGGTTCTGGGTGGTCGGGTCGCTCGCCAATCGCAACGGCACGATCGCCCGCCAGGTCGCCCCGTTCATCGGCGTCGGCCTCGTCCTGTCGATGGTGTCGGGCCGCCTGCTCAACGCCATGGCGCTCGGTGACGACGTGGCACGGTCGCTGGGTCAGCGTGTCGGCCTCTCGCGGGCGTTCGTCGGCGTCCTGATCGTGCTGCTCGTCGGGGGCGCCACATCGGCCGCCGGGCCGATCGCCTTCGTCGGGCTCACGGTGCCCCACGTGGCCAGGGCGATCGTCGGTCCGAACTACCGCTGGATCCTGCCCTACTCGGCGGTCATCTCGCCCGTGCTCCTGCTCGGCTCCGACATCGTCGGCCGGATCATCGACCGACCGAGCGAGATCCAGGTGGGCATCGTCACCGCCGTTCTCGGCGCCCCGTTCTTCATCCTCCTCGTGCGCTACCGCAAGCTGGCCGAACTGTGAGCGTGGTCGCCGGCTTCAGCGACGCCGCATCGCGCACCGACATGACGGGCTTCGGCGCCCCCGGGCCGGGTCGGGCCGGGATCGCTCGTCGCGTGCGCCGCGCCGGCCTCTCCCGGTCGGTGATCGTCGGCATCGTCCTGCTCGTCGCCATCTTCGTCGTGTTCTGCATCTCGATCAGCGTCGGCGACTACCCCGTCCCGCTCGCCGACGTCGTGCCCGGGATCTTCGGCAGGGGCGAGGGGCGGATCCCCTACATCATCCAGACCCTCCGCCTGCCGCGTGCGCTCACCGCCCTGCTCGTCGGCGCGGCGCTCGGATTCTCCGGCGCGATCTTCCAGAGCCTGGCCCGCAACCCCCTGGCCAGCCCCGACATCATCGGGATCACGCAAGGCGCCTCCGTCTCTGCGGTGTTCATCATCATCGTGATCGGGGGCAGTTATGCCTTCGTGTCCACCGGGGCCCTCCTCGGAGGCTTCATCGCGGCGTCGCTCATCTACGTCCTCGCCTACCGCCGCGGCATGTCGTCCTACCGGTTGGTGCTCATCGGCATCGGCGTGAGTGCGATGCTGCAAGCGGTCACCAGTTACCTGATGACACGGGCCGAGATCTACGACGCGGCGCGGGCGACGGTGTGGCTCACCGGCTCACTGAACAACCGCGGCTGGGAGCACGTGCGGCCGGTCGGGGTGGTGATGGCCGCGCTGTTCCCGGCCGTGCTCTACCTCGCCAGGGGGTTGCGGGTGCTGCAGCTCGGCGATGATGCCGCCAAGGGGCTCGGCGTGCCCGTGGAACGCACGAGGGGTGCGCTGATCGCGGTCGCCGTGGCGATGGCCGCGGTGGCCACCGCATCAGCAGGGCCCATCAACTTCGTGGCGTTCATCGCCGCGCCGATCGCCCGGCGTCTCGTGCGGCAGCCGCTCACCCTGGTGCCGTCGGCCCTCGTCGGGGCCCTCGTCCTGCTGTCGTCGGATCTGGTGGCGCGGCGCATCTTCGCGCCGACCGAACTGCCGGTCGGCGTGATCACCGGCATCGTCGGAGCGCCGTACCTGTTGTGGCTCCTGGCGCGGTCGAACAAGATCGGCAAGGGTGGTTGACGTGCACGGACCACATCCCAGCCAGCGAGGGGCGGACCTCGCGCACATCGAAGGGCGTGACAACGTGACCCAATCGGCACCCCCAGCGATCGTCGAGCACCACACCCTGTCGGCCGATCACCTGCGGCTCGCCTACGACAAGATGGTGGTGGCCGACGACCTCTCCGTGGAGATCCCGCCGGGGGAGATCACGTGCATCGTCGGCGCCAACGCTTGTGGCAAGTCGACGCTCCTGCGCGCGTTGGCTCGGCTGTTGAAGCCGCAGTACGGCACGGTGCTGCTCGACGGTCAGTCGATCCAGAAGCTGCCGACGCGGACCGTGGCCACGCGGCTCGGCATCCTGCCACAGTCGCCGATCGCGCCCGAGGGCATCACCGTCGCCGACCTCGTCGGCCGGGGCCGCTACCCGCACCAGAAGTGGCTGCGGCAGTGGGGACCCGAGGACGAGCAGGTGGTCACCTGGGCGATGGAGTTGACGGGCGTGATCGATCTGGCGACGCGCTCGGTGGACGAGCTGTCAGGCGGCCAACGGCAACGGGTGTGGATCGCCATGACGCTCGCCCAGGGCACCCCGCTGATGCTGCTCGACGAGCCGACGACGTTCCTCGACCTCGCCCACCAGGTGGAGGTGCTCGATCTGCTGGTCGACCTCAACCGGCGTGAGCAGCGCACCGTCGTGCTTGTGCTCCACGACCTCAACCAGGCCGCTCGCTACAGCCACCACCTGATCGCCCTGCGCAAGGGCCAGGTGGTCGCGTGTGGACGCCCCGCCGACGTGATCACCGAGGAGTTGGTCAACGAGGTGTTCGACCTCTCGTGCCGGGTCGTCGAGGATCCGGTGTCGGGCACCCCGATGGTCGTGCCGATCGGCCGCCACCGCAACGTCAACGAGACCCACGACGGCTCCGACCGGCCGCTCGGCATCCTCGCCGGCTGATCGCTGCCCGGCAGTCAGCTGAGGACGACCGCCGCGCCGGCACGGAAGATCGTGACCGGACCGTCGTCGCTGACGACGGCGATCGTCGTCGAGGGGTGGTCGTAGCTGAACCGCTGCGCCGACCGATGCCGCATGCCGCGGCTGTTGTCGGTCACCCGCTCGGCCTCGGCACTGGCCCGGAGACCGACGCCGAGGTAGCGCACGTCGCCGTCCGAGGTGACGAGGGTGGCCAAGTCGTGCTGCTGGAAGGCGGCGAACAGGGCCGGGTAGTGCTGGCGATTGGTGATGCGCAGCTGCGGGGCCCGGAACTTGGTGGCGACGTCCATCGAGACCCAGTCGAACCCCTCCTCGTGCACGACGATGGTCGCCCCGATGCGTGCCGGCGACAGCCAATGCACCACCAGGTCGAGCAGGCCGTGGGCGACGGCCGGGTCGAGCCCCGGCGCGCACTCGAGCAACTTCGGCAGGAGGCCGGCGGCCGTGACGCGATTCGTCCAGGCGTGGCCGTTCCAGGAGATGACGCAGCGATCGGCGAAGAGGCGGACCTGGCCGAAGACGGCGGTGCGCTGCACGATGTGCGCTCCCGTGGCCTCCTGCAGTTCGACGAGGTCGGCCTCGTACTGGATGGACCGGTCGAAGCACACCAGTTGGGGTGCGGCGTCGAGGCGGTTCACCAGGAAGGCTGAACGGCCGTCGGCGAACGTGCGCGTCATCGCCCGCGGCAGGTCGTCGAGCGGCACGAGATCGACGTCCTCGAGGCCGTCGAGGTCGAGCCCGGGCGGCATCGAGAACGATCCGTACGTCGTCCGGCGCCCTTCGAACATCGGGATGCGCCGGGCGTAGTCGAGCTCGTCGAGCAGGAACGGGCGGAGCTCGGGGTGCCCTTCGAGCCGGATGCCGTCGTCGTCGAGCTCCTCGCCGAGCCTGCGAGCGGACGATGAGAGCAAGTCGTCGGACACGGTGCAACGTTACGGCGCCTCGGGGCCAGCTGGCCGGGTGGAATGCCTCTCAAACCACCCGGCCCGCGGCCGGCCTCTCCCTGGCCAGGTCGTCCGGCCGTTGCCGGCCGTCTGACCGACAACGTAGTTATTAGGTATACCTATCGCAAGTCGGAGAGTCGGCTTTCGCGAGCTGGCACCATCGGGCACGATCGGGCACGATCCGTGGATGGTCGCCTCGGTACCGTGGCTCCGTGCTTGCAGTCGTCGGCGATCTCCTCGAGGACATCCTGGTGCGGATCCCCGGGCCGCCCCGCGTCGGGACCGACACGCCGGCGGTCATCCGCCGGGCCCGGGGCGGCAGCGGCGCCAACGTGGCGGCCGCGGCAGCAGCGGTGGGCGGCAGGGTGCGGTTCATCGGCCGTGTCGGCGACGATGCCCTCGGCGATCGCCTCGTCGCCGACCTGTCGGCGACCGGGGTCGACGTCCGGGTGCAGCGGGGCGGGATCACCGGTTCGGTCGTCGTGCTGGTGGATCCGTCGGGGGAGCGGACGATGTTGCCCGACCGGGCGGCGGCGACCGAGCTCGGCGACGTCGACGTCGACTGGGTCTCGGGAGTCGGGTGGCTGCACCTGCCGGCGTACTCACTCGTCGTCGAGCCGATGGGCGGCGCCTCCAGGCGGCTGGCCGAGGTCGTGCGGGCCGGCGGTGGCGGTGTGAGCATCGACGTGTCGTCGGTCGACGCCGTCGAGCGGTTCGGCAGGGAGCGGTTCGTGGCGATGCTCGACTCGATCTCGCCGGATCTCGTGCTGGCCAACGAGCCTGAGGCGGAGTTGATCCCGCGGGGCCGTTGGACATCGATCGTCAAGCACGGCCCCGGCCCCGTCGAGATCCTCGCCGGCGAAGGCGGGTGCGAGGTCCCTGTCCCTGCGCTGCTCGTCGCCGACAGCACCGGCGCCGGCGATGCCTTCGCTGCGGGATTCCTCGTGGCCCATGTCGGTGGGTCGGCACTCGACGACGCCGTCGCGGCCGGGATCGTCGCCGCTCAGTCGTTCCTCTCCGCCCCGAGGCCGATGCCTGGCGCGTAGGGTCAACGTCGAGAATCTGGGGCGCGATCGTGCGATTCGGTGATCTGTGGCTGGATCGTGTCGAAAACCGTCACGATCCAGCCCCGGAAACTTCCCCCGAGACGCGCCGGCGGTCAGAATCGTCCGGATGGGAGCAGCCGACGTCCCGGACTTGGTCGAGATCGTACGGGCCGCCCAGGAGCAAACCGTTCGGCAGATCGCCGCGCTGGAGGCGATGATCACGTCCATCGTGGAGGGCTCGGAGCTGGTGGCGACTGATGACGAGCACGACCCCGAAGGAGCAACGATCGCCTACGAGCGGGCGCAGGCGACGGCGCTGCTCCGTCAAGCACGCGCCGACCTCGATGCGCTCGCCGTCACGCGTCGCCGCCTCGAGGCCGGCGAACCCGTGCTCTGCCGGGACTGCGGACGTCCGATCCCCAGCGAGCGCGTGGCGGCGCTGCCCACGAGCTCACGGTGCGTCGCGTGCGCATCCTGATCGTCGCTGACATCGACACGGTGCCAGGATTCCCGGGTGGACGGACAGGACGCTGCGCGAGCCACGGCCGCGGCACGCGGGATCGCCACGGAGTTCGGCCTCGATGTCGATGACGCGATCCTGCTCCAGAACTCGAACAAGCTCACCGTCCGCCTGGGTCCCGATGACGTCGTGGCCCGGATCGGCGGTAGCGGGACGGGCGTCGCCGCCTTCGAGGTGGCGATCGCTCGAGAGCTCGCCGCGTGCGGAAGCCCTGTCGCGGCCCTCGACCCGCGCGTGGAGCCACGCGTCCACGAGCGTGACGGCTTCGACGTGACGTTCTGGACCTACTGCGAGCCGGTGGCGCATCCGGAGATCTCGCCTGGTGGCCATGCGATCGCCCTGATGCGTCTCCACGAGGGCATGCGACGGATCGACGTCGCGACACCGCACTTCCTCGACCGCGTTGGGGAGGCCCAGCGGCTCGTGTCGCGCTCGGACCTCACGCCAGCCCTCACGGATCAGGATCGGGAGCTCCTGAGCACCACGCTCCGAACCCTCCGGCGAACGATCGGATCCCGCTCTCGGAACGAGCAGGTGCTGCACGGTGAGCCGCACGCAGGCAACGTCGTGAGCACGCCGGGCGGTCCCGTGTTCATCGACCTCGAGACGTGTTGTCGTGGCCCCGTCGAGTTCGACCTCGCCCATGTGCCCGAGGAGGTGGCGGCGGCGTACGGGGCGGCGGATCCGGAACTCCTCGATCACTGCCGGCAGCTCGTTCTGGCGATGGTCGCGGCGTGGCGCCACGACGCGGGTGACCAGTTCCCGAACGGCGTGCGCGCTGGCAGGGCGATCCTGGACCGGTTGCGTGACGGTCCTCCGTGGCCGGTCCTCGGTGAACTACGAGACAGCCCTCGTTGACGGTCCTGTGGGTTCGATCGGCGACGCCGAGCTCGGTAGCGACTAGCACGTCCTAGAACGTCCAGCGGGTGGCGCCACCCGGCTCGACGGTCTGCAGCGCCGTCGCCGCCGTGGCAGCGATGCGATACACGTGCCAGGGCGGAGGCCCGGCCGACGGGGCGCTGAACGGTGCCGTGAGGGCGATCCCCGACTCGTCGACCTCGCACGGCCAGTCCGCCGCCCAGCGACGAGCGAGCTCGGCGACGGTGTCGGGATCGGTCACGAGTTCCGCGTGACCCTCCACGACGAGGTCGAACTCGCGCAGCGCCACCGTGAGCGAGCAACGAGCGTCGCGAGCCAGGTTGACCCCCTTGCGGGTCCTGCGACCCGTCTCGAACCAGAATGCTCCGTCGTGCCAAACGGCGCCGATCCCGGTGACGTGAGGTCGTCCGTCGGCGTCGATCGTCGCGAGCCAGAAGGTGTGGCGGTCGGGACCGCCGGTGCCAGGAACCTGCGTGATGCCGGCGCCGAGGCGGTCGACGACGTCCTGCCAGCCGAGGGTGGGAAGGCCGTACATCCCGGCGAGATTGCGTGTCTCCATGAGACGTTCAACCCGCTGAGGACGTCGAACTCATCGGTCCTTGCGGTGGCGTGACTACGACCAGCGGATCTGCGCGACGCGTCGCCACCATTCGAGCGTGGCCTCGTCCCCGCTGATCTCGGTGCCTCGGTTCCACAGCGCGAGGTACAGCCCGACGGCCGACCCGACGATGACCTCGTCGACCTCGGGGCCGGCGCCGGGGGCATGCCGCTCCGTCACCGCCGAGGAGGGGCCGAGAGCGACCGTCCACGACGGCTGCCGATCGTCGTCGGTCCGGACACCGAGCACCTTCGGGCGCTCGGTCGCCAGCTTCTTGCCGCGAGTGAGAAAGCCCGTGAGGAGCTCATCGATGCCATCGAGCGCGATGGTCTCGGCGATCCCGGATTCGGTGGCGCTCGGGAGCCGGCCGAGCTGCGCTGCCAACGCGTCGACGGCGTGGATCGTCGCTTCGTGGCACTGACGCCGCGCCCAGAAGCGGCGTGGGGGAGGGGCGTCGCGGAGGAACACCAGCGCCACCACGTCATCGTCGACGGTGCGCACCGCCTCGTCGAACGCGCCCGCGCCGTCCTGCCACCACCGCACCGGGTCGGCAGCGTGTCGGCCTTCCTCCTTCAGCTCGGCCCCGCTGCCGACGGCATCGGCCTGGCCCAGGAGGTGGGCGCCGGCCCAACGATGGACCATCCCGACATGGGCGACGAGCTCACGTACATCCCATCGTGGGCACGATGGCACGGCAGCATCGAGCCCGGCAGCCCGTGCTGCGTCCGCCCCACGACGAATGGCATCGTTCAGTCCGGCCAGGTGCTGTTCGAGGTCGAGCTCGGTCGCCATCGGGTCATTGTGACAGCGAGGCCGGCGCCGCCGCCGCGCCGGTTTCGCACGCCGGCGAGACGGGAGTCGGACGGGCTGCTAGTGGTCTAGCTGTCGACGGCGAGGCAGTAGCCGACGCGGGCGACGGTCTCGATGCGGGGCCGGCGCGGTCCGGAGCCGAGGAGCCGGCGCAGCTGGCTGGCCGCGATGCGGACGCGGCGCAGGTGGGATGCGGTGGGGCTGACGCCCCACACGCGGGCGAGCAGGGTCTCGCGGGCGAGGACACGGTTGGGGGAGGTGGCCAGCACCACCAGGAGCGAGTACAGGACCGGGCTGCAGCTCACGCGCTCGCCGTCGATGATCAGCTCGTGGGCGCCGAGATCGATCGTGACGTCTCCGACGACGAGTTGCTCCGGGCCATGCTGCGGTCGGGGGGCGGCACGCAGCACGGCCCGGAGCTGAGCGAGGACGAAGGATCCGGGCGCGGCCGCCGAGATGACGACGTGCGCGCCGTCGTCGAGGCGTTCGATGATCCAGGCTTCGTCGGCGAACTCGGTGGGTGCGGCGATCACGACGATCAGGCCGCTGGTCAACTGGTAGAGCTCGCGTATGAGCCGCACGACGTTGAAGTCGTCGGTGGAGTGGTCGATGACGAGCACGTTGGGGGAACGGGCGGCCAGGGCGTCGCCCATCTCCGGTCCGACGGGGATGCCGGTCACCCGGCACGGGAGCACCTGCAGCATCGCCGGCAACGGCGGGTCATCGGTATGCGACGAGTGCACCACGACGATGGCGTCGGCGCCGTCGAGGGTGGTCTCGGCGATGGGTCGGTAGGTCTCGGTCGTGGTCACTCGATGGCACCGTCGGCGGGACGGGCGAGGGTTCCCTCGCTCAGACGCCGGGTGCCGCGGTGGCGAGGCGTCGCTTGGCCCGCGACACCACGAGGTGGTGCTGGCGGAGGACCCCGACGGGGATCAGGTGAAGGCGGCGTCGCCACTCGTAGCGGGAATACGGTCGGATGCGGCGTGACCGCAGATCCGCCGGCAACGTGTGGGCGGGGAGCTTCGGTGAGGCGGGCATACCCGGACCCTAAGTAACGGGCGTGACCGAGGCGTTTCTCGTCGATTTCGTGCTTGTTACGTGTTCCGCACGGCGGCCCTGTTCGACGCGGGACGATCGCCGGGCGATCACGCCGACGGCGACGAGCACGAGGAGCATGCCGATCAGCTGGACGGGGCGCGCCGGTTCGCCGAGGAAGATCGCCGCCCACAGCACGCCGAGGGCCGGCTGGGTGAGTTGCAGCAGCGAGATCGTGCCGACGGCGACGCGCTGCTGAGCCCACGCGATGAGGCCGTGGGCCACGACGCCCGACACGACGGCCATCGTGGTGACCAGCACCCAGGTGCGCGGGGCCAGCGACGTGGCGGCCCCGGGCGAGTCGGCGGTGACGAGGGCGATGGGCAGGGTGACCGCCGCCGCTGCGGTCGACATGACGGCCATGAATCGGGGGGTGTCGACCCGGGCTCGCGCCGACTTGGCGATCATGAGATAGAGGATCCACGTGGCGACGGCGCCGATGACGAGCGCATCCCCGGTGAGTGACGTGCCACCGGCCGGGGCGGCCGACAGGATGAGGGCGATGCCGGACAGGGCGACGGCGCCGAGGAGCACGACGGCGCGCTCAACGCGCTGGCGCGCCAGACGAGCGGCGAGGGGCACCATCACCACGGGTGTCAGGGCGCTGATGAACTCGGCGTGGGCGATGGGGGTGCGGGTTGCCCCGGAGAAGAACAGCGAGAGGTTGACCCCGAAGGCGAGCCCGGGGATCGTCGCCGCGCGCCATGCCGTCGCGCCGACGGTTCGTTGCGATCCGTTGCGCCGGCCCCGGACGGCGACGACCGCGTGCCAGATGACGGCACACAGGCAGAAGCGCCAGAAGGCGACGACGGGGCCGGGTTCGCCCGTCGACTTGGCGATCGTCGACCCGATCGACAGTCCGGCGAACGCGACGACCACGGCGACCACGCCGGCGCGACCGGATCGAGCGAAGTAGTTCAACATCGAGATACCACCATAGCCGGTTAGTTCAATGTTGAGATACTGCTACGGTTGGCCCCGTGAATCGTCGTGCCGAGCCTGACCACGTCGACCACGTGGTCGATCAATGGGCCGCCGAGCGGCCCGACGTCGACGCCAGCCCGATCCGCATCATCGGACGCATCAGTCGGTTGAGTCGGGACATCGACCGTCGCCTCAAGGCAGTCTTCAACGCGCACGGCCTCGAGGCGTGGGAGTACGACCTGCTGGCGTCGCTCCGGCGGCTCGGCCCGCCCTACGAGCTGACGGCCGGCGAGATCACCGAGGCCCTGATGATCACGTCGGGAGCCGTGACCAATCGCATCGATCGGCTCGAGGCGCGGGGCTTCGTGGAGCGCGTGAAGGACGAGGGCGACCAACGGTTCGTGCGGGTTCGCCTCACCGCGGCCGGACGGAAGGTGATGGACGAGACGCTCCCGGACCATCTCGCCGGGGAAGAGCGGCTCCTCGCCGAGCTGACGCCCGCCGATCGACGTCAGCTCGAACGCCTGCTGCGCAAGCTCCACGACGGCGTCGGGAGCGCATGACGTCGGCGACTCGAGCAATGGTGAAGTGGTCGCTTGACCATTGGACCGCCGATGTCTATGGTGAAGCAGATGCTTCAGTATGTGGCCGACCCGGACAGCGGTCTCGATCGCGTCTTCCACGCCCTTGCCGACGGCAGCCGTCGCTGGATGATCGAACGTCTCTGTGCCGGGCCGGCGACGGTGTCCGATCTGGCCGAGCCACTGCCGATGTCCCTGTCGGCTGTCGTGCAGCACATCAAGGTGCTCGAGGCGGCCGATCTGGTCCGGACTCAGAAGACCGGCCGGGTTCGCACGTGCGAGCTCCGGGCCGAGGCCCTTCGGCCGGTCGATCGCTGGATCGCAGATCGCCAGCGGATGTGGGCCGACGCCTTCGATCGCCTCGGTGAGCTGCTCACCGACGAAGCACGAACGACGTCACAGGAGGACATGACATGACCAGCCGCTCCGTCACGCACACCACGTTCAGCATCGACCGGGCGTTTCCGGTCCCGCCATCGCAGGTCTTCCGGGCCTTCGCCGACCCCGAGCGCAAGCAGCGGTGGTTCGCCCCGCCGGCCGACTGGGTGGGCCGGCACCACAGCATGGAGTTCCGGCCCGGCGGTCGCGAGACCAACCGAGGCGGGCCGCCGGGCGGACCGGTCCACCGTTTCGAGGCGCGCTACCACCAGATCGTCGACGACGAGCGCATCGTCTACAGCTACGACCTGTTCCTCGACGAGCAGCAGATGTCCGTGTCGCTGGCCACGATCGAGCTCCGGCCCGCCGATGCGGGGACGGCGATGACGTTCACCGAGCAGGGGGCGTTCTTCGATGGCATCGACGATCCGGCGGGACGCGAGGAAGGCACCCGACTGCTGCTCGCCGCGCTCGCCGAATCGCTGGTGGACCTGTCGTGACCCCACCGCGCATCGCCAGGGTCGGTGTCGGGCTCCCCCGTGCTCGGCCCGCACGCACGTCCCGAAACGATCGTCGAGCTGGCTCGGGTGGCCGACCGCCTCGGCTTCAGCAGCGTGAGTCTGTCCGAGCGCCTGCTCCTGCCCGCCGGACCGGGGTGGACGAACGACTTCGGACTGCCCGAGTGGCCGGCGTTCGACACGGTGGAGACGCTGACGTGGGTGGCGGCGCACACGGAACGCATCCGTCTCCGCTCCGACGTGATCATGCCGTTGTTCCAGCAGCCGGTCGTGTTGGCCCGCCGGCTCGCCACCCTCGACCACTTCTCTCGCGGCCGCCTCGACGTCGGTGTCGGCATCGGATGGCTCGCCGACGAGTTCGCCGCAACCGGCGTGCCTCCTGCCGGCCGGGCCCAGCGCTTCGAGGAGGCCATCGCTGCCATGCGGGCCTGCTGGGCGGCCGACCCCGTGGAGTTCACGGGCCGGCACTACCGGATCCCCCCAGCGCGCATCGGCCCGAAGCCGTTGCAGGCCCGCCTGTCCATCTACGTCGGCGGCGTGTCCCGGCCGGCGATCGAGCGAGCCGCGCGGATCGGGGACGGCCTCACGATCGCGTTTCGCGATTGGGAGTCGACGATGGAGCAGCTCTCCTGGTACCGCGACGCCGGCGGCGCCGGACCGATCGCCGCCCGCGGCGGTCCGATGCTGGCCGACGCTCAGCACGAGGCACCGCCGGCCACCTGGACGCAGTCCCACATCGTCGAGAGTCTGGAGCGAGCCGCTGCGGCGGGGATCGACGAGTTCCTCTGGGACCTCAACATCGTCGGCGAATCCGCGGCCCGCCAGATCGAGCTGTTCGAGTGGTTGGCCGGCGAGCTCGGGCTCGGGTCAGCGCCAGCCGAGACCGGGAGCGACGTCGCGTAGCACCGTCTCGATGAGGTGGGCGTTGTAGTCGACGCCCAGCTGGTTGGGGACGGTGAGCAGCAACGTGTCGGCGGTGGCGATCGCCTCGTCGTCGGCGAGCTGCTCGACGAGCACGTCGGGCTCGGCGGCGTAACTACGACCGAAGATCGCCCTCGTCGACGCATCGATGTAACCGACCTGATCCTGACTGTCGGCGCGCCCGCCGAAGTACGCCCGGTCGAGGTCGCTGACGATCGGCATGATCGAGCGGCTGACCGAGATCCGCGGCTCGTGATCCCACCCTGCCTCCACCCACGCCTTGCGGAACAGTTCGATCTGCTCGGCCTGCTGGACGTGGAACGGCTTGCCGTTCTCGTCGTCCTTCAGCGTCGAGCTCATCAGGTTCATGCCGAGGGAGGCCGCCCACTGCGCGGTGGCGTTGGAGCTGGCTCCCCACCAGATCCGTTGGCGCAGGCCCTCCGAGTACGGCTCGACCCGCAGCAGCCCCGGCGGGTTGGGGAACATCGGCTGCGGGTTCGGGGGAGCGAAGCCCTCGCCTTCGATGACCTTCAGGAACACCTCGGCGTGCCGCCGCGCCGTGGCGGCACCGTTGGCGTCGGACTCGTCGGCCGGCTCGTAGCCGAAGTAGCGCCAGCCGTCGATCACCTGCTCGGGCGAGCCACGGGAGATGCCGAGCTGCAGGCGGCCGCCGGCGATGAGGTCGGCGGCTCCTGCGTCCTCGGCCATGTAGAGCGGGTTCTCGTACCGCATGTCGATCACGCCGGTGCCGATCTCGATGCGGTTCGTCCTGGCGCCGATGGCGGCGAGCAACGGGAAGGGTGAGGCCAGCTGGCGGGCGAAGTGATGCACCCGGAAGTAGGCGCCGTCGGCGCCGAGCTCCTCGGCCGCCACGGCCAGCTCGATCGACTGGAGGAGACTGTCGGCCCCGCTGCGCACCTGCGAGGATGGCGACGGCGTCCAGTGACCGAAGTTCAGGAATCCGATCTTCTTCGACATGTTTGCGATAACAACTATTTTCCTGGGCGCATTCCCGCTGGTGCTGGCCGTGCCGTTCGACCAGCCGGCGACGACGATCGACGAGCTGCTCGCACTCGGCCGACCGGTGGTGATCGCCCACACGGGCGGCGAGGACGCCTACCCCGGCTCGACCATGTACGGGTTCAGCGAGAGCGTGGCCGACGGAGCCGACATGCTCGATCTCAACGTCGTGCTGGCCGGCGACGGGACGCTGGTCGTGCAGCACGACCTCACCGTCGATCGCACGAGCGATGGCACCGGCGACGTCGCCGACATGACGTTCGAGGAGCTCCATGCCCTCGACATCGCCTACTGGTTCACGCTCGACGCCGGCGTCGATCACGACGCGGCGGCGAGCGAGTACCTGTACCGAGGCGTGCGTACCGGCGAGGTCGCTCCGCCCGCCGGGTACACGGCCGACGACTTCGGCATGCCGCGTCTCGAGGACCTGCTCGAGGCGTTCCCGGAGGTCCCGCTCAACGTCGAGATCAAGGACGAGGGCGAGCGGGGCGCCGACGCGGCCGATGCGGTGATCGAACTCGTCCGTGACCGCGGGCGGGCCGACGCCGTGGTCCTGTCGTCGTTCGACGACTCGGTGATCGAGCACGTCATGTCCACCGCCCCCGACATCGAGACCAGCCCCGGGCCGCTCGCCGCCGCCGAGTTCTTCTTCGACGGTACGCCGCTGCCGGACGGCCAGCGCATCCTGCAGCTGCCGCCGGTGTACGGCGATCTCGAGGTGCTCACGCCCGAGAACGTCGCCGCGGCACACGAGGCCGGCTACGTCGTCTGGGTCTGGCCCAACGATCGCGACCTGGAGAACGAGGAGGCGTACCTCGACTTCCTCGACCAGGGGATCGACGGGCTCAACATCAACCAACCTGCCGAGGCGGTGGCCGCCGTGGAGGCGTGGATTGGCTGATGCCGGCAGCCGTCCGAGTGTCGGAGGTCCCCCAGTGGGGCGTCCGACACTCGGGAGGCCTTCAACACTCCGATGGGTCGCGGTCGGACCGACCACGACCCCCCGGATGTGGAGGCGGCGCCGGGAATCGAACCCGGGTACAGGGCTTTGCAGGCCCTTGCCTGAACCACTCGGCCACGCCGCCAGGCGTTCCGCAGGCTATCGGCGCCGAGGCGTTGCCGGCGAGATCGATCGGCCGATGGCACGATCGGGCCCCAGATCATCAGCACGCGACGTGGAGTGCGAAACCCGTGTCGGCGGCGGGTCGCCGACCTGCCAGCGTCGCGGCATGCCCGGATTCACGATCCGTCCCGAACGTACCGACGACACCGAGGTGGCCGCCATCGCCGACGTCGTGGCGGCGGCGTTCGGTTCGCCGGCCGAGGCCGAGCTCGTCCGTCGCATCCGGGCGTCGGAGAACTACCTGCCGTCCGCCGCCCTCGTCGCCGTCTCGTCCGACGACGGCCGCGTGCTCGGTCACGTGATGGTGAGCCACGTCGGCCTGCGTCGCCCTGACGGCACCCTGGGCTCGATCGCCAGCCTGTCGCCGCTTGCCGTGCACCCCGATCACCAACGGTCGGGCATCGGCTCGGCGCTCGTGCACGCCGTGGTCGCCGTGGCCGACGAGCTCGGCGAGCCGCTCGTGGTGCTCGAAGGCAGTCCCGCCTACTACGGCCGCCTGGGCTTCGAGTACTCGGTGCCGCTCGGGATCTCGATCCACCTGCCCGACTGGGCGCCGGCCGAGGCGGCCCAGGTCCGCCGTCTGGCGAACTACGACGCCGCGATCACCGGCACCGTGGAGTACCCGCCCGCGTTCGACGACGTGACGTAAGCGCCTCCGAGACCCGAGATAGTGCCTGGCACTATCTCGGGTCGGCGGTCGAGTGGGGCGCGGGGAGGCGGTAGAGGACGTGGCGGCGCAGTCGGTGGCCCTCGGGGAGGCGGGGGTGATCGAACTGCTCGTCGGGCCGATGGGTCATGCCGATGCGCTCCATCACGCGACGGGAGCGGACGTTGTCGACGGCGGTGAACGAGAGAATCTCGCCGAGCTCGCAGCGTTCGAACCCGTCGGCGACCGCGGCCCGAGCCGCCTCGGACGCATAGCCGTGGCCCCACGTGTGCCGGGCGAGCCGCCAGCCGACCTCGACCGCAGGCGGCGCGACCAGCGCCCGGTCGGTGGCGCCGACCGCCGGCGCCTCGAACGTCACCGGCGACAGGCCGGTGAACCCGGCGAACCGACCGGTTGCCGCCACCTCGACCGCCCACCAGCCGAGGCCATGGATGTCGAACGTCGCCTCGATGCGATCGATGAGGTCGTCGCTCTCGGCCCTCGTGAGCGGCCCGGCCAGGAACTCGACGACATCTGGGTCGGCGTTGAGCTCGGCGAACGGCTCGCGGTCGGCGTCGGTCCAGCGTCGGAGCACGAGCCGGTCGG
Organism: Desertimonas flava; assembly: GCF_003426815.1. GTDB lineage: Bacteria > Actinomycetota > Acidimicrobiia > Acidimicrobiales > Ilumatobacteraceae > Desertimonas > Desertimonas flava. The sequence continues at coordinate 69,769 of NZ_QKYK01000016.1, read as the reverse complement.
TGGCGATGGCGCGCGGGGTCACGACATGCCCTCGGACGCGCTGATGATGGCGAGGATCTCGTCGCCGTAGCGCTCGAGCTTGGCGGGACCGATGCCGTCGCACTGGACCAGCGCCTTCGCCGTGGTGGGCATCGCCGCGGCGATCGCTCGCAGCGACTTGTCGTTGAGCACGATGTAGGCGGGCACACCGTCGTCCTTCGCCCGCTGGGTCCGCCAGGCCCGCAGGGCTCGCTCGGCGATCGCCGCGTCGCCCTCCAGCTCGACGGGCGTCTCGGACGGCTGCGCGCGCCGGGACCGGCCGGGCTCGGGGCCGGCGGAACGAACGACGCGCAGCGCCGGGCGCTTCGGGGCCGAGCCGTCGAGCTCGCCGAGGAACGACGACGGCCGGGACGAGTCGGTCATCACCGTGACGCGGTGGCGGCCGCGTGTGATGCCCACGTGGAGCACGCGGCGCTCCTCCTCGATGTCCTCGGCCAGGCGATGGGGGAGCAGCCCTTCCGACACACCGAACACCACCACGCGGTCCCACTCCCGCCCCTTCACGCGATGGATCGTGGACAGGGTGACGCCGCCGGCGTCGCTCTCGCGCTGGAACACCTCACGGAGCCACGGTTCGAACGTGGCCGGATCGGGATGCAGATCGGCCACGGCGAGCAGGCCGTCGAGGTCGTCGAGGTGGCTCGACCCTTGGCCGCTCCCGCTGCGGTCGAGCAGGCTCATCGCCTGACCGAGACCCACGTCGTCGCGCACCACCTCGAGCACGCGGCGGGTCGTCCCTCCCTTGGCCGCGTTGATGACGGCGGTGAGATCGTCGGCGAGGTCGAACACCTTGGCCTCGTCCTTGTCGGACATCTGGGTGGCGAGGCCGGCGATCCCGCCGACCGTCCACGTCCGCCGCCGGGAGAGCCGGTCGGGGAACCACTGCGGCAGCCCACGGGTGGGGCGACGGAGGATCTCGACGACGTCGGACGCGGCGAAGCCCCCGGGCGCGCTGGCGATGCGCAGGTAGGCGAGGGCGGCGCGCAGCCCGGTGCGGGACAGCACGTCCGGCGTGAGCATCGAGGCCAGCGGGATGCCGGCGGCGTGGAGGGCGACGTGGGGGGCGAGGAGGACCGAGTTGACCCTGGCCAGCAGGGCGATCTGGCCGGGTTCGACGCCCTCGTCCAGCCACTCCTCGACGACTCGCTCGGTCTCGGCGGCGGTGTGGTCGGCCACGTGCTCGACAACCTGCAAGGCGCCCGGCGTCCGGTCGTTCTCGGGCCCCGCCACGATGTCCTTGCTGACGCGCCGCCGGTTGTAGTCGAGGAGCGTCGCCGCGCTGGTGACGACCTCGGCCGCGCAGCGATAGTTGACGCGCAGGGCATGCTCGGCGGCACCCGGGAACAGCGTGCGGTAGCCGATGAGGAAGCCGGGATCAGCGCCGGCGTAGCCGTAGATGCACTGGTCGTCGTCGCCCACGCCGAACACGTCGAGCGCCGGCAGGGCGAGGAGCCGCAGCAGCAGCACGTGGGCCGGTGTGAGGTCCTGGAACTCGTCGACGAGCAGGTGACGGCACGAGCGCTGCATCGCCCGGCGGAATTCGCCGTCGACCAGCAGGGTCTCGATCGCCCCGTAGACCTGCTCGTCGAAGTCGACCGCACCGCGGTCGGCCAGCCGGGCGCGGAACGGGTCGAACAGCTCGGAGAGGCCGTCGACGTCGTCGCGCGACGCCTCCACCTCGGCAGGATCGCGGAGCCCGAGGCGGATGGAGCTGAGCGCCTCGATGTACGGCGCGACCGGATCGGTGTTGGCCCGGCGGCGCCACCGGCCGGGCAGGATGGCCTCGACCAGGCGGCGCACCTCCCGCTCGTCGACCACCGGCGGCGAACCGCCGCGGTGCTGAGTGAGGACCCACAGGCCGAGCGAGTTCAGCGTGCGCACGTGAGGCGAGATGTCGGACGTGCGCGACTGCATCTCCAGCTGAGCCTGCTTGTTGTAGGCGACGGCGAGGACGCCCGAGCGTTCGACGCCCCGGTCGGCGAGAAGGTGACGCAGACGCTCGGTGAGGACCCTGGTCTTGCCCGATCCCGCCGGGGCGATGATGCGCGCCGGCCCGCGCTCGTGGGTGACGGCGGCGAGCTGGTCGGGCGCGAGGTCGGACGTCGGTGCGCGACGGGCCGGCGTGACGGTCGGCCGATCGGCCTCGACCGACTCGGCGTGGACGACCGGGAGGTCGAGCTCGCCCTCGGCCCAGACCTGGCGGGGGCCGCCGTCGATCCACACGACGGTGCCGTCCGCGAGGCGCACGTCACCGTGGCCGTCCACGTCGAGGGCGACGGCCCCGTCGCCGAAGGTCCGGGCGCCCTTGGTGGCCCACCACCACACGCTCGCGCCGGTTCGGGCGTCGTAGTTGTTCGCCCACACGAGGAAGTGCAGACGGTCGAACCACGGTTCGGTCGCCGGCGTGTGCGCCCAGACGTCGCCGGCGATCGACTCCGGAGCCCGGAACACGGCCGGATCGACGCTCAGTTCGACGACGATCGGTTCGCGCTCGGCCCATGCTGAGTGAAGGCGCTCGACCGCTCCGGCCGGTGCGGCGAGCACCGCCTCGTCGATCGACACGACCGGGGCCTCGATCCACGGCGCGGGGAGCGGTGCCCCGGCCATGACGATCACGCCGCGCCCGAGAATGGACGGCGGGGCCGGCACAGCGGTGGCGCTACTCATCGGTCGCGACCCTACCGATGGGGTGTCATAGCGGGCCGGAGGCTGCGTGGTCAGTGCTGCAGGCTGGCGCAGATCCGGCCGTCGAGCCCGACGAGGTTCCAGTCCCACGCGGGGTGGGCGGCGAACCCAGACCGGTCGTACGCCGACAGGATCGCCGCCGTCTCGCCCGCGGCCACGGCGTCGCGCCGGGCCTCGAACATGGCGAGTCGCGCCGCCGGCACCGCAGTGATCGCCGTCCACGACTCCGCCGTCGGGGCGAGCGCCGGGTCGATCGCGGCGAAGTCCGCCACCGTCGCCGCCCACTCGTCGACGATCCGATCGAGGGCCGGCGGGAGCTCGCCGGGGACCGTCAGCGCGTCGGTCGGTTCGGCGTCGAGCACGGTTGCCAGGAAGCTCAGCGAGACGGCGTTGTCGTCGGCGAAACTCGATGCGAGACGCCGGTTGGCAACCGTCACGCACGCGTCGGTGACGGCCGTGACGAACTCGGACGTGATCGACTCGTCGGCGGGCATCCGCCACGAGTGGACGACGACGCAGTCCGTGCCCCGCAGCGGCGACGCGTCGATCACCTCGAATGCTGCGCCGCTCGTGCCGGTGCCGCCCAGCGTGGAGCGAACGGCCGCGACGATGTGCTCCCAGTCGCCCGTCTGCAGGGCGGCGAGCCGGGTGCGATGGACCTCGACAGCGTCGTCGGCGGCGGACACGACGGTGTCCCACAGACCCCCGGCGGCGGGTCCGCCCAGATCGAAGGCGGCGAGCGCAGAACGGATCGCCTCCGCTCGGGCGATCTCGCCGGACAGGGCATCCGACCACTCCGTGAGCGAGGCGGCCGTGGGAGTCTCGTCGGCGGCCTCGGCTTCGAGGATCCCGAGAACGACATCGATCGGCTCGCCTTCCCGATCGAGATGTCCGTTGAGCACCTCCGTGCACGCCCTCGACGCCTCGCCCCAGAACGGGTCTCGCACGTCGTACGTGGAGGATTCGCCGTCGGTGGTGCCGACCGGCGGGACGGTCGTGGCTGCAGCCCGTGCGTTCGACACCCCGATCGCCGTGGCCGCGAGCGTCACGGCGGTGAGAAGACGGAATCCCATGGGGCCAGGTTCTAGCCTGCGACCATGGCCGTGCGCGTGTATCTGATCCGCCACGGCGAGACCGAGTGGACCGAGCAGCGCCGTCACACGGGGCGCACGGACATCCCCCTCACCGAGCTCGGCCGGGCCCGGGCCAAGGCGCTCGCCCCGAAGCTCGCGACCGTGCCGGGGGTCGATTCGGCCAGCGTCTTCGTGAGCCCGCTCCTGCGGGCCCGGCAGACGTGTGAGCTCGCCGGCCTCGGCGACCGGGCGCAGGTCTGGGACGACCTCGCCGAATGGGACTACGGCGAGTTCGAGGGCACCCGGACCTCCGACCTGCGGCACGCCGACCCCGATTGGTCGATCTGGACGGCCGACATCCACCAGGGCGAGACGCTCGACCAGGTCGCGGCCCGGGCCGACCGGGTGATCGCCCGGCTCCTCGAGCTGGGACACGGGCCGAACGGTGAGCTGCCGGTGTCACCGCCGCGATGCGACGCCGTGCTGTTCGCCCACGCCCACGTGCTGCGCATCCTCGCCGCCCGTTGGTGCGGCTTCGAGGCCCGTGCTGGTGAGCGGCTGACCCTCCTGCCGGCCAGCGTGTCGGTGCTGGGCCACGAGCGGGAGACACGCGTCATCGAGCACTGGAACACGGCGAGCTTCCCCACCTGAGCGCGAGGCGCGCAACTTCGGCCAAATCAGGGGTCGCGTCGGGCTACGCTTTCTGTGAATGAGCGAGCGACTTGGGCGATTCGGCGACCCGTGCGCTGACGCGTCCAGCATTTCATGACAGCAACCGACTCCATCACCACCGTTGTTGTCCCCGGCACGCACCTGATGGCGGCCCTCGTCGGCGCCCAGGACCAGCACCTGCGACAGATCGAACGCGCCTTTCCGGCCGACGAGATCCACGTCCGCGGCAACGAGATCAGCATCCGCGGGGCCGATTCGGCCCAGGTCGGGCACCTGTTCGAGGAACTGGTCGGACTGCTGCAGAAGGGTCACGAGATCGACGCCAACAGCCTCGACCGGGTGATGGGCATGGTCCGGGACAACGAGCGGCCGAGCGAGGTCCTCACCCACGACGTCCTGCGCGGCGCGAAGGGTCGTCAGGTCCGCCCCAAGTCGGCCGGCCAGAAGCGTTACATCGACGCCATCGAGAACAACGTCATCACGTTCGGCATCGGCCCTGCCGGCACCGGCAAGTCGTGGTTGGCGGTCGCCATGGCGGTGAAGGCGCTGCAGGCCAAGCAGGTGCAACGCATCATCCTCACCCGCCCGGCGGTCGAGGCCGGTGAGCGCCTCGGCTTCCTGCCCGGTGACCTGATGGCCAAGATCGATCCGTACCTGCGGCCGCTCTACGACGCCCTGTACGACATGGTCGAGCCCGAGGGCGCCCAGCGCCTCCTCGAGCGTCAGACCGTCGAGGTCGCGCCGCTCGCCTTCATGCGGGGCCGCACGCTGAACAACAGCTTCATCATCCTCGACGAAGCGCAGAACACCACGCCCGAGCAGATGAAGATGTTCCTCACGCGCATCGGCTTCGGCTCTCGGGTCGTCGTCACGGGCGACGTCACGCAGGTCGACATCCCCAACGGCAAGAGCGGCCTCGCCGGACTCGAGCGGATGCTGCAGGGCATCGACGGGCTCGCCTTCGTGCACCTCGGCACCCGTGACGTGGTCCGCCACCGCATCGTCGCCGACATCGTCGCCGCCTACGAACGCACCAGCGCCGCTCCGACCTCCGGGGGTGGCGCCGAATGACGGAGCCTCCGAGTCCCACCGTCGGTGCCGAGCAGACCGTCACGGTCGTCGGCGCCGACGAGCAGGCCGCGGTCGACGTCGACGTCGACCGATGGTCCGGGCTCGCCACGCGCGTCCTCGAAGCCGAGGGCCGCCGCGGCGAGCTCACCCTCACCTTCATCGAACGCGACGAGATGGCCGCCCTCAATGCCGAGCACATGGGCAAGAGCGGCCCCACCGACGTTCTGTCGTTCCCGCTCGACGACGACACCGATGCCGACGCGCTCGCCGGCGCGGACGTGCCGGTACTGCTGGGCGACGTCGTCATCTGCCCCGCCGTCGCGGCCGAGCAGGCGGCCGACCATGCCGGCACGCTCGACGACGAGCTGGCGCTCCTCGTGGTCCACGGCATCCTCCACGTCCTCGGCCACGACCACGCCGAGCCCGCCGAGACCGCCGAGATGCGGGCCGCCGAGCTCGCACATCTCGAACGATTCCACTGGGGCGGTCCGGCCCCGACTGCCTTCCGTCAGGAGCACGACTCATGATCGCGTCCATCGGCTTGCTCGTCGCGGCCGCCGAGCCGACCGCCAACGCGTCCGGAGACAGCGGCGGGGGATTCTCGTCGGCGGACTTCTTGATGCTCGTCGGGATCATCCTCAGCCTGTTCGTCCTGGCCTTCCTCGCCATCGCCGAGACATCGCTGAACCGCATCTCGAGGGTCAAGGCGCAGGCGATCGCCGACTCGACCGGGACGAAGTCATCGGCCGCCCTACTCCGGCTCGTCACCAACCCGGAACGGTTCATCAACCCGTTGCTCGTCACGGTCACCGTGCTGCAGATGGGGCAGTCGTTCCTCGTCACGCTGCTCGCCGACAGCCTCTTCGGCCCCACGGGGATCATCGTTGGCTTCATCCTCAACGTCATCGTGTTCTTCGTCATCACCGAGGCGATGCCGAAGACGTGGGCCGTGCTCTCGGCCGAGCGGGCCGCGCTGCTCACGTCCCGCCTCACCGACTGGCTCGTGTCGTTCCCGCCGCTGCGCTTCGTCAGCCGCGGGCTGATCTCGCTCACCAACGTGTTGATCCCCGGCAAGGGTCTGAAGCAGGGCCCGTTCGTGAGCGAGCAAGAACTGCTCGGCATCGTCGGCGCGGCGGCCGAGGACGAGGTGATCGAGGACGAGGAACGCCAGCTCATCGAGAGCATCATCGAGTTCGGCGACACCGTGGCCCGCGAGGTGATGGTGCCCCGCCCGGACATGCTCATCATCGACAACGACGCCACCGTGACGGCGGCGCTCGACATGGCGATCGCCAACGGGGTGAGCCGTCTGCCGGTGTACGCGTCCGACGGCGACGACATCGTCGGCCTCGCTTACACCAAGGACCTCATCCGCTCCGAGCGTGAGGGCCGGGGCGACGAACCGGTGCTCGACCTCGCCCGACCGGTGCGCTTCGTCCCCGAGAACAAGCCGGTGCGTCAGCTGATGCGCGAGATGCAGACCGGCAAGTTCCATCTGGCGATCGTCGCCGACGAGTACGGCGGCGTCGCCGGCCTCGTCACCCTCGAGGACTGTCTCGAGGAGCTGGTCGGCGAGATCGTCGACGAGTACGACGTGGAGGAGCAGGACGTGCAGCGCCAGCCCAACGGCGACTACGTGGTCGCCGGCGGGACGCCGGTCGGCGACCTGTCGGAACTGCTCGACCTGAAACTGCCAGATGAGGACTGGGACAGCGTCGGTGGGTTCATCTTCGGCACTCTGGGCCACGTGCCCGAGGTTGGCGAGGCGGTGTTCCACGAGGGCTGGCGGTTCGCGGTGGCCGAACTCGACGGACGCCGCATCCGGTCCGTGCGCATCACCTACGTGCCCGAGGACGACCCGTCGCGCTCCGGCCCGACGGTCAACGAGCACGCCGACGCCGATCACGGCTCCTGACGCCGTCCGGCACCGCCCGGCGGTCCGACCGGTTCCGTGGACGATCGGGCCGGTACGTTCGCGGCCATGCAGATCTCACTCGAGGGCAAGACAGCGCTGGTGACCGGAGCGTCGAAGGGCATCGGTAAGGCGATCGCCAAGCAGTTCGCCGCGTCGGGCGCCAATGTCATGTTGAGCTCGCGCAAGCAGGACCAGCTGGAGGCGGCCGCGGCCGAGATCCGCGAGTCGGGTGCCGCCGGCGACGTCGACGTGTTCGCCGCCAACGCCGGCAACCTCGAGGCGGCCAAGGCGTGTGTCGCCGCCACGATCGAGCGGTTCGGCGGGCTCGACATCCTCGTCAACAACGCAGCCACGAACCCGCACTTCGGGGCCTCGCTCGACATCGACGAGGGCCGTTACGACAAGACGTTCGAGGTCAACGTGCGGGCGCCGTTGTTCTGGAGCAAGGAGGCATGGAACGCCGCCTTGAAGGACAAGCCAGGGGTCATCGTCAACGTCGCCTCCGTCGGCGGTTTGCGCGCCGAGTTCGGGCTCGGTGTCTACAACATCACCAAGGCGGCGGTCATCCACATGACGCGACAGCTGGCGTCCGAGCTCGGGCCCACACGTGTCGTCGGCGTTGCGCCGGGCCTCGTCGAGACCGACTTCGCCGCCCTGCTCGTGGAGAACTTCGGCGAGTCGCTGGCGGCACGCCTGCCGACGAAGCGCTTGGGTGACCCCGCCGACATCGCCAACCTGACGACGTTCCTCGTCAGCGACGCGGCGAGCTGGATCACCGGCGAGACCTACGTGATCGACGGCGGCGCCGGGGTCGCGTCCGCCCACTGACGTCCGACCTGACGGGATGTGCCGGGCCCATCCCGTCAGGGGCGCTCACCTCGCTGGGACGAGGTCGTCGGCGAGCAGTTCGTCGACGAGTGGGCGGACCTGCGTGCCCATCAGCTCGATGCTGCGGGACTTGGCGGCGTGGGGGAGCGTGCCGTTGCTGTACTTGAGGTCGAAGCGGGTGAGCTCGAGCGTGCGGGCCGTGTCGGCGATCTTGCGGGCGACGGTCTCGGGCGAGCCGACGTAGAGCGCGCCCGTCGGCCCGGCGAGGCGCTCGAACTCGTCGCGGGACGTCGGGCCCCAGCCGCGCTCGGCCCCGATGCGGTTCCGCGACTCGCGGAAGTGCGGCCACAGCTCCTCACGGGCCTCCTCGTCCGTCGGGGCGACGTGGCCAGGGGAGTGGACGCCGACCGGGAGCCGGGGTTGGCCGAACTCGTCGAGCGCACGGTGGTAGAGGTCGACGTACGGGCGGAAGCGGGCGCTGTCACCGCCGATGATCGCCAGCATGAGCGGCAGGCCGTAGTGCGCCGCCCTCACCACGGACTCGGGCGAGCCACCGACGCCGACCCAGGTGGTGAGCGAGCCCGACTCGGTCCTGGGATGTACCTCGAGGCCGTGGATCGGCGCCCGGGTGGTACCCGCCCACTCGATCGGGCCTTCGCGGCGCAGCACGCTGAACAGGTCGATCTTGTCCGAGAAGAGCTCTTCGTACCGGTCGAGGTCGTAGCCGAACAGCGGGAACGACTCGGTGAACGAGCCCCGTCCGAGGATCACCTCGGCCCGGCCGCCCGAGATCGCGTCGACGGTGGCGAAGCGCTGATACACGCGAACGGGATCGTCGGAACTGAGCACCGTGACCGCCGAGCCGACATGGATCCGCTCCGTGCGGGCGGCGATCGCCGCCATGACGATCTCGGGAGCCGACACGGCGAAGTCGGCCCGGTGATGCTCCCCGATGCCGATGAAGTCGAGACCGACCGAATCGGCGAGCACACCTTCGGCGACCACTTCGCGGATGACCTGGGCGTCGCTGTTGGCCTGGCCGTTCTCGTCGACCGTGACGTCGCCGAACGTGTCGACACCGATCTCGAGTTGATGCTGCATGATCTGCGATCTCCTGATAGTTGCGAGTGCAAGCATCAACGCTGTCGCGACCCGCGGTATTGCCAGTGACCGTCAGGCCCGGGAACTCTGTGACACCCCATCTCTATGGTCGGCGTCATGAGCGTTGTGGTCCAGTTTCCCCGTGCCGAAGTCGTCGAGCTCGGCGACCCGGCGTGCACGAACGGCAATCCGGAGTGGTGGTTCGAGGAGGCGCAGTTCGCCCGCGGCAAGCGGCTGTGCGCCAAGTGCTCGCACCGGGCCCGGTGCCTCGACGAGGCGCTGGCCGCCGACGAGCGTCTCGGCGTGTGGGGCGGGCTCACCCCGGCTGAGCGTGACGCCCTTCCCGATGCCGTGGTCCTCCCCCTCCGCCCGCGGCGCTGGGCGCGCTGACCAGCGCCGACCGCCGCGGTTTGCCGAGGGAGGTCCGGGGGATCGCCGTCACCAGCTCGAGGCGTTGGGGCGCGCAGTAGGGAGGGAGTTGCGCCTTCACGGCGTCTCGGAGCGCCTCGAGGGTCGGCGGCGTCGGCCCGGACGGCACCACGAAGGCGGTGACGGCCTGTCCCCACTCCGCATCGTCGGTGCCGGCGACCGCCACGTCGGCCACGAGCGGGTGCGAACGCAGCACGGCTTCCACCGGCTCGGGCCAGACGTTCTCGCCGCCGGTGATGATCATGTCGCCGCGCCGCCCGATCACGTGGAGACTGCCGTCGTCGTTCCATCGGCCCTGGTCCCCCGTGGGGAGCCACCCGCCAACCTTGGGGTCGGTACCGTCGCGATAGGCGCGCAGCAGCATCGGGCCGCGCAGGTGGATCTCGCCGGACTCGGCGATGCGCACCTCCACGCCGTCGAGCGGCCGTCCGTCATACACCACCCCCGATCCCGTCTCGGTCAGGCCGTAGGTGGCCACCACGTTCTGCGCCCGGTGCTCGGGGGCCGGGGCGCCGCCGACGACGATGACTCGGAAGGTCGCCGCGTCCACGCGGGCGAGGGCGGTCTTCACGAGTGACACGAGCGTCGCGCCGGACGCGGCGGCGGCCGCCACTGCGCCGGCGTCGAACCGATCGTGCACGGTGAGACGCGTCCCCAGCGTCAGTGCCCGGGTGACCACGGCGAGCCCGCCGATGTGCGACAACGGTAGGCAGGCGAGCCAGTGGTCGTCATCGGCTCGGCCCAGCCGGGCGGAGGTCGCCACCGCCGATGCGGCGACGGCGTCGTGTGTGAGCACCACACCCTTGGGAGTGCCTGTCGAGCCGCTCGTGGCCATGACCAGGGCGTCGCCCTCCTCGAGCGGGGCCCGCGGCGACCGGCGTTCGCTCGCGTCGTGCATCGGGATGGTCGTGTCGGGGTCGTCGGAATCGACGACGGCGTCGGGACCGATGGCGGCGAGGAGCACGTCGCGGGCGGCCGGCGGGAGACGCTGCTCGACGGGGAAGGCCACGTCGCCGGCGTCCCAGACCCGCTGCAATGCGGTCACGAACGCGGGGCCGCCGGGCAGATCGATGGCGACGAGTCGTGGGCTCATTCGCCGATGATCTTGCCAGCGACCGGGAGGGGAAACCATCATGGCGCTCGCATGACGAATCGTTGGGTGGTCGGCGCCCGCCCCCGCACCCTCCCCGCCGCCGTCGTCCCCGTGGCCATCGGCGCCGGTTGTGCGGCGGGCCACGGCCCGATCGAGTGGTGGCGCGTCGGCGCCGCCCTGGTGGTCAGCCTGGCCCTCCAAGTGGGGGTGAACTACGCCAACGACTACTCGGACGGAGTCCGCGGCACCGACGACGTGCGCGTCGGACCCGTGCGCCTCGTCGCCTCCGGTCTCGCCCGTCCCGGCGAGGTGAAACGGGCGGCCCTGCTCGCGTTCGCCGCCGCCGGTGTGGCCGGCGTCGCCCTCGCCGCGGCGACGTCGTGGTGGCTCATCGCCGTGGGCGTCGTCGCCGTCGCCGCTGCGTGGGGCTACACGGGAGGCCCGAAGCCCTACGGCTACCTCGGCCTCGGTGAACTGTTCGTGTTCACGTTCTTCGGCCTCGTGGCCACGTGCGGCACGACGTACGCGGCGGTCGAGAAGATCACCGGGGTCAGCGTGACGATGGGCTGTGCCGCCGGGTCGATCATCTGCGCCCTGCTCGTCGTCAACAATCTGCGCGACATCCCCACCGACACCGTCGCCGGCAAACGAACACTCGCCGTCCGCCTCGGTGACGCCCGGACCCGCGTGTTCTACACGGCGCTCGTCGCCGCCACGTTCGTGCTCGTGGTGATCGGCGCCGTCGTGTGGCGTCCCGCCGCCCTCCTCGGTCTCGCTGCCGCGCCGTTCGCCGTCCCTGCCGTGCGCCGCATCCACGGCGGCGCGAGCGGCAAGGACCTCATCCCGGTGCTCGGCGAAACCGGTCGGACCCAGCTCATCTTCGGGTTGTTCGTCACCCTCGGACTCGCGATCGGCGCCTGAGGTGCCGGTCCGGCCGGAACGTCAGGCGAGCGCCTCGGCGAGAACGGGACCGAACACCGTCCGCACCAGACGAGCGTGGCGGCGCTTCGTCAACCGGTAGACCACACGTAGGGGCAGCGGTGCGGTCGACCACAGCGACCGCCACGCGTCGGGGGCGATCCAGGTGGCGATGAACGGGACGACGAACGCCAGGTGCTTGAGCGACGTCGACGACTTGACCGCACGCTGGTGCATGGCGTCGTACTCGGACTGATCGAACAAGCGGGCGAATCGGGGGAGGAAGTCGGCGTCCTCGAAGTCGAGGTGTTCGGTCATCAGCCGCTCGAGGCGGACCATCAGGTCGTGGGCGGCGGCGAGGTCGTCACCGGCCTCGATGGCCCCGAACGCGGCATGCCCCATCGAGATCAGCTCGTCGAGCTCGGCGTGATCGCCATCGCTGCGAACGAGCTCGGCGGAGACGCTCGGATCGCGTTCGGCGAGCGCGGGGAAGAAGATCGTGTCCTCGACGGTGTGATGTCCGTGCAGGTCCATGGCGTAGCCCGTCCAGTACGTGCGCAGGGCCTCCGCCGTCCGAGCGTCGACGACACGGCCCGGGGCCGTGGCCAACCGCAGCGCGCGGGTGGCCCGCCGGATCACGCCGTGGATGGCGAGGTAGTCACCGACGTCGCATCCGGTCGGGCGGTCGTCGGACCTCGTGGCGCGAGGTGACGTGTGCGCGGCCTCCGCACGAGCGAGCATGCGCTCGTCACCGATCGCCGTGGCGAGGTGCGAGAGGTCGGGTGACTGGATCATGGCGTGGTCTCCTTCGCGGTCCCGGCGTGGATCGTCCGGGTGTCGGGTCAACCATCACCCGGACTCCTTGCAGCCGGCTGGGCGCGCGGTTGCAGGCGGGTCGACGCCGCCGTGACCAGGGGAGACGCGCTCAGGCCCGAGTCGCTGCGGCCAACCGGGCCCGGGTGTCGTCGACACGAGCCGACAGCAGCGAAGCCCGCTGGTCACCGGCGATGGCGGCTGCCTCGTCGAGCAGGTCGTTGACCCGGGCCCCATCACCGAAGCGGGCGTCGGCGAGGGCCTGGAGGCGGACGATCTCGGCCAGCCACCACACCTCGCCGCGCCTTTCGGCCTCCGACCGGGCATCGGCGAGCATGTCCACGCACCGTGGGTCGCCGGCGGCCATCGCCGCCGAGGCGTGGAAGCTCCGCATGGCGGCCACGAGCACGAGATCGGGTCCGGCGTCGAGGGTGGCCATCGCGCGGTCGGCGCGGTCGAGCTCACCTGGGCGGCCCAACGACGATTCGGCCCACGTGATGAGCAGCTCGACCGACGCGTCCTGCTCGGGGAACAGCCCCGCCGACCCCACCGCCGAATACCCGGCGACGCGGGCGATCAAGCGCTCGGGATCGCCGAGCACGGCCTCGATGAGGGCCGCTGAGAACGTGACGTTCTGCTCGCCGATGTCGTCCACCTCGCTGCGGCGGGCCAGCCACGCGCGCATCCGCCGGTTCACCTGGACGCGCGCCGAGTCGGCGTCGCCGGTGAGGGCCTCGGCCATCCCGGCGATGAGCGGGAGCAGGACGAGCGGGACGTGTTCGGGCGGGTCGTCCGGTGTGGCGCTCCCCGTGGCGGCGAAACCGCGCCGGCATTCGGCGACGGCCGAGACCGGGTCGCCGATCAGCAGCGACCAGGACGCGAGCAGGTAGGCCAGGGTCACCACGGCGTACGGCTCGGTGGCCCGGGCCGCCAGCTCGCGCGCCTCGGCGACGACGGACTGCACCTCGGTCACATGGGCGACATCGTCGATCTCCCCGAAGCGCAGGAACAGCACCAGGGCGGCCACCGACTCGCTTCGCGAACGGGTCGCGATCTGGCCGATGCGATCGACGAGCCCGTCGGCCGCCGACTCGCCGCGCCGGTACGACACCGAGATGATCGCCTCGACGGCGTTGACCTCGGCGCGCAGTCGCCCGGGGCCTCGTCGGGCACCCTCCAGCACCTCGAGTGCCTGCTCGGCGAACCACTCCCCGTCGTCGAGCGCGTTCTTCCAACGCGCCACATCGGCAGCAGCGACGAGGGCCTCGGCGACGAGGACCGGGTCGAGCACGGCGCGGGCGGCGAGCCGGTGGTGGGCGATCGGCTCGGCGGTGCTCGGCCCGTCGCCGAGCGTCGCGGCGATGGCGTCGGCGACCGCGGCGTGGAGCCGTTGCCGACGCACCGGGCTGAGATCTGCGAGCACCGCATCGCGCACCAACGCGTGGGCGAAGCGGTAGTCCGGGCCGTCCGGAACGATGATGCGGGTGACGATCGCGGCATCGAGAGCATCGAGGCAGTCGTCTGCGGAGCGATCGCTCGCCGCGATGACGGTCTGGAGCTGGAAGCGCTCGCCGAGCACGGCGGCGATCTCGAGCTCGGCCGTCGCCCGCTCGGGCAGGCGGGCCAGGCGCTCGCGCACCACGTCGCGAATGGCGTCGGGGACGTTCGTCGGGCCGGCCACGCCCCGCTCACCGGCGAGCCGGGCCAACTCGACGACGAACAGCGGGTTCCCGCCCGCCCGGGCACGGACGTGCGCGGCCAGCTCGCTGTCGGGCGTGGCGCCGCTGGTCTGGGTCATCAGCTCGGCGACCTCGTCGACCTCGAGCGGCGAGACGACGACCGACGTCAGTGCCGGGAGGCGCCGCAGGCGCCCGAGCGTCTCGGTGAGCTGGCTGCCGGGGATCTCGCCCGGCGGACGGAAGGCGGCGACGATCACGACGGGGCGCTGACCGAGCCGTTGCGCAGCGACGTTCAGCACGTCCAGCGTCGCCCGGTCGGCCCAGTGGACGTCGTCGAGGATCACGAGCAGAGGACCGGATCCGAGCGCGTCGAGCAGTTCGACGAACGACGTGACGAGCTCGACCGAGGTAGGCGCGGACGGGCGGACGTCGTCGACGATCAACTGCACGAGCGGATTGGTGGCCGCGTCCGGGGGAGTCCCTCCATCGACGAGATCGCGGACGATCTCGAGCGCCGGCCACAGGGACGGGGCGAGCCCGGCCTCGACACAGCGGCCGGTCGCCTGTCGCCAGCCGCGCTGCGTGGCGTACTGGGCGAGGGCCTCGAGCAGCGTCGATTTGCCGATGCCGGCCTCGCCCTCGAGGAGCACGAGCTGCGTCGAGCCGCGCTCGGCGCGGTCGAGCGCGGCCACCAGCTCTCGCCACTCGCGCTGGCGGCCGACGACGCGCGGTGGCCGGTCCGTCGATGGCTCGTTGCCGGTCGCCTGATCGGGGCCGGCAGGGGCGGCGGCGGCCCGCTCGGCCGTGGGTTCCGTGGTGGGCGGAGCCTCCGTGACGACGGTGGGCGCCGACGCGCTGCCGGCGTGGGCGTGGGCGTGGTGCGCCAGCGCCGGATCCTGGTCGAGGATGCGTCGTTCCAGCGTCCGGAGGTCGGGGCTGATGTCCAGGCCGAGCTCGTCGAGCAGACGGGACCGGACGTCGGCGATGGCCCGGAGCGCGTCGGCCTGGCGGCCGCTCCGGTAGAGCGCGGTCGCCAGCAGTCCCCACCTCCGCTCCCGCAGCGGTGCGTCCTCGCTGGCCGCATGCAGCGCCGGGACCGCCTCGCGATGCCGACCGAGGGCGAGGAGCGCCTCGAAGCGGTCCTCGATCGTCGCTGCGTGCTGTTCGACGAACGGCAGGGCGATGGGCCCGACCTGTTGTTCGGGACCGATCCCGGCCAGCGGATCACCGAGCCACAGCGCCAACGCCCGGTCGGCGGCCGACAACGCCCGAGCGGGATCGTCGGCGCCGAGCGCCGACCGGGCCTCGTCGGCCAGGGCGGTGAAACGATGCACGTCGACCTGTGTCCGCGGGACGACCAGCACGTAGCCGGGCGCCTCCGACACGAGCACGCTCGGCGGCGCACCGGCGGCACGCTGCGGTTCGAGGAGCCGCCGGAGACGCGAGACGTAGCTCTGCAGCGTGCCGAGCGGGGTCCGCGGCGGTTCCTCGTCCCAGAGCCGAGTGATCAGTCGGTCGACGGGCACGATCCGGCCGGCATCGAGCGCGAGATGGGCGATGATGGCCCGTGGCTGGGTGCCTCCGATGTCGACGGGCGTGCCCTCGATCCGCACCTCCACGGCGCCGAGCAGGCGGATGGACAGCCGAGCCGACAGCTCGTCGTCGCCCAGTCCCGCCATCGACCGCCGGTCTAGCAGATCGGCTCGTCCTGGACCGAGAGAATCTGCTGCTGTATTGCCTCGAGCGCTTGCTGGTCGGGCTGCGGGAGGATCGGCGCCGTGGGTGCGGTGCGCGTGACCTCGATCGCTCGGTCGACGAGCCGCCCCGAGACGATCGGACCATGGCATCCGGCGATGACCGAGGGGGCGAGGGCGGCGACTCGGTCGACGCTCATGTCGTAGCGGGCCGGATCGGCGATCTCGAGCCACGGTGCCAGGTAGCGGCTGAACGTGGCGACGCCCATCTCGAACATCTCCGGCGAAAGTTCGGCGGCGTCACGGGTCGGCGTCTCCACCGGCGTGCCGAACGCGTCCGACGCCCAGTACACGCCGGTCGTCGTGTCGTACAACCCCCGGGTTGTCGGCGAGTCGTAGACGGGCGGCCGCACGGCCACGAGACGGCGGTCGCCGGCATCGAGCACCTCGTTGTCGCCCACCCAACGCTGGCGGAGCGGCGACACCGACAAGGTCGGCCCCAACCGTTCCTGCAGGAACCAGTTGACGACGAGCGTCGCGTTCGGGGCGAGCTCCATCAGCTCATCGATGTTGCCCGTGTGATCGATGTCGTCGTGGCTGACGAAGACCCAGCGGATGTCTTCGGGCTCGACCAGCGCGAAGAGGTCGGCGAAGAACCCGTCACCGTTGGCGGCGAGGCCCGTGTCGACCACCACCGGCTCGGCGCCGCGGATCAGCATCGAGTTCACCGGGACGATGGCCGGTGCGACGCCCTCGCCCACGTGGTCGTGGATGACGAACGTGTCCCTGGCCACCTGGGTGGGAGGGAGATGGGTCTTGGCGGATGAGATGGTTGCGGTCACGCCGGCGACGATGCCGAAACGCGATTGGCGGACGCTTGCAGCCCGCTTGAAGCGGTCTCAGCGAGACGAGCCGTCCAACCAGTGGGTGAGCGCGTCGGTGAACCGCTCGGGCTGCTCGAGGTGGACCGTGTGGCCGGCGCCGGGGACGACGACCAGGTGTGAGCCGGTGATGGCCCCGTGGAGGCGTTCGCCGATGGCGACGAACTTGGCGTCGTCGGCGCCGACCACGAGGAGGACAGGCATCGAGAGCTCTCCGAGGCGATCCCAGAGCGGCTCCTGAGCACCCGTGCCCGCCAGGCGCAGGCTCGAGGCCAGCCCGGCCGCCGTGTTGGTCAGGCGTTCGGCCACGCCCGCGCGCTCGCGGGGGAGACCGGCGAACAGCGGGAGCGCGAGCCAGCGCTCGACGAACGCGGCGACCCCGTCGCGCTCGATCTCGGACGCCAGCACGTCGTCGGAGGCCACGCGGGCCGTCCGCTCGGCGGCGGTGTCGAGACCGGCCGTACCGCTCACCAGCACGAGCCGTTCGACGAGGTCGGGCCGGGCGACCGCGAGGTGCAGGGCGAGACGGGCGCCCATGGAGTAGCCGGCGTAGGTCGCCGTCCCGCCGGCGGCGCCGAGCGCCTCGGCGCCTTCGGCCATCGACAACTTGAGGTGGCCTGACTCACCGTGGCCCGGTGCATCCACGGCGACCGTCTCGTAGCGATCGGCCAGCACCTCCCGGACGCCGTCCCACGATCGCCGCGTCTGGGTGAAGCCGTGCACGAACACGACCCGGTCGGCGGTGCCGCCGTCGTCGGTGGCGTGTGCGGCGGGCCGGACGTCGGCGGCGAGCACGGCGGGCCCGTGGCTCACCGCGTGCTCACGAGGCGTCGCGCAGCTTGGTGGCGAGGCGGCGCAGGGCGGTGACGAAGGTGTCGGGATCCTGCGCGCCGGGAATCGACCAGCGGCCGTTGACGACGTACGTCGGCACCGCCGTGACGTCGAGGTCGGCGGCCCGTTGCAGGCCGACCTCGAGATCCTCGAGGCCAGCCTCCTCGGAGAGCATCGTGCGCACGGCACCTCCGTCGAGCCCGCACGCCTCGGCCCGCCGGACCAAGACGTCGTGGTCGGCCACGTTCTCGCCGTCGCAGAAGTAGGCGGTCATCAGCGCCTCTTTGACCTCGGCCTGCTTGTCGCGGCCGGCGTGCTGGAGCGTCCAGTTGAGCAGGCGGTGGGCGTCGGCAGTGTTGGCGCGTACCGCACGGTCCATGTGGAACTCGATGCCCTCGGCGGCGGCCATGGCGGTGGTGCGGGCGACGATCGTCGCCGCCTGGTCGGGCCCGCCGAACTTGCGGGCGTAGACCTCGAGCACCGGGTCGGCGCGGTCGAGCGGGGCGCGGGGATCGAGCTGGAACGGCCGGTAGACGACCTCGACGTCGGCGTCGAACTCCGGATCGTCGGCCAGCGTGCCGAGGGCCTTCGCCAGCCGTCGCTTGCCGATGAAGCACCACGGGCACACGACGTCGGAGAACACCTCGATCGAGATCGTCGCCCGGTCGGTCACCTCCACCACGGTACCGACGACGCCTCCCGATCCGAGTACTCGAGGTGACCCGAGTACGGGAGGCCCCGGATTGGGCCCGTCTGTACTCGGATGAGGCAACCCGTATCGTCGGACGGGTGACCGAGTCCTCCGACGTGCTGCTGAGCCAGGCCGACGTCCAGGCGACGTTCTGCGCCACGCTCGTGGACGAATGGATCGCCGCCGGCGTCGACCATGCCGTCGTGGCCCCGGGATCCCGCAGCACGCCGATGGCGCTGGCGATCGCGTCCCGCCCCGAGCTGGCCGTCCACGTCGTGCACGACGAGCGGGTCGCCGCCTTCGTGGCCCTTGGTCTCGGCGTGGCCACCGACCGACCGGCGCTGCTCCTGTGCACCAGCGGGACGGCGGCGGTCAACTTCCACCCAGCGGTGGTGGAAGCGGGACTGTCCGACGTCCCGATGATCGTGCTCACCGCCGACCGCCCGCCCGAGCTGATCGGCGTGGGGGCCCCACAGGCAATCGATCAGACCGGCCTGTACGGCACGTCGGTGCGCTGGTTCCACGACCCCGGCGTGCCCGACCTGCCGATCGGCAAGCGCTGGCGCCGACTCGCCACCACGGCGATGGTGCACGCACGCACCGGACCGGTGCACCTCAACCTTCCGTTCCGTGAGCCGCTCGTCGGCGCCGCGGCCCCGCTGCCCGCCCGGGACCATTCCAGTGCCCGGTGGGCGTGGACGGGGTCGCGGCCCACCGCCGTGCCGGTGCTCGCCGGTAAGGGGCGGGGCGTCATCCTCGCCGGGGGGCGCAGCGGCAGCGCACTCACTGCCCCGCCGTCGCCGGTATCCGCACGTCCCGAACAGGTCGCCGCGCTGGCCGAGGCGACGGGCTGGCCGGTGCTCGCCGACCCGCCGTCGGGCTGCCGGCACCTCGACGGCGCCGTCACCGCCTTCGACAGCATCCTGCGCCACGCGGGGTTCGCCGAGGCGCACCGCCCCGACGTGGTGATCCGGGTCGGCCGGCCGGCCGCGTCGAAGGTGCTGACCCAATGGGTGGTGACGTCCGGCGCGCCCGTGGTGCAGGTGGGAGGTCCGGGCACGATCGATCCCGACGGCAACGTGGCGGTGCGCGTCGAGACGATCGAGGAGGTGATCGCAGCGGTCGACAGCATCGCCGACCCTGCGTGGCGCGACGACTGGCTGACGGTCTCCAGGACGGCCGAGGCGGCGATCGCCGACGCCCTCGATCGACCGCTGGACGCCGGCGCCGAGCTCACCGAGCCGGGGGTGGCCCGCATCGTCGCCCGGCACCGGCCGGCCGGCGGCACCGTGGTGGTGTCGGCCTCGATGCCGATGCGGGACTACGAGTGGTTCGGTGGCCCGACGGCCGCGGGGTACTCCAATCGGGGCGCCAACGGCATCGACGGGGTCGTCTCGACGGCGATCGGTGTGGCGCTCTCCGGCCGGCCGGTCGTGGTGCTCGTCGGCGACGTGGCGTTCGTCCACGACGCCGGGGCCCTGACGGCGTTGCGCCGCCGCGGCGTCGACGTGCGCATCGTCGTCGTCGACAACGACGGCGGCGGCATCTTCTCGTTCCTCCCGCAGGCGACGGCCCTCGCCGGCGAGCGCTTCGAGCAGCTGTTCGGCACGCCGCACGGCACCGACGTCGTGATCCTCGCCGCGGCCCACGGCCTCGACGCCGTCACCGTGGCCACCGCTGACGAATTGCGCGCCCGGCTGGAGCGGCCCGGTCCGCACGTCACCCATGTCGCCACCGACCGCGTCGCCAACGTCGCCGCCCACGCCGCCCTCCACGCCGCCGTCACGTCCGCGATCGACGCATCTGGGCGCGATTCGTGACGCTCAGCGTCACGCATCGCGCCCAGAAGGGCGAAGGCACGATTCGCGCCCAGAAGCTCTCAGGGGCGGACGAGGGCGCTGAGCATCGCCTGGAACTTCGCCTGCGTCTCGGCCAGCTCAGCGAGCGGATCGCTCTCGGCGACGATGCCGCCGCCGGCGTGGAGCCGGGCCACCCGGCGATCGTCGGAGAGTTGCGCGCAGCGGATCGACACGGCCCACGTGCCGTTGCCGGCGGCGTCGGTCCAGCCGACCGCACCGCCGTAGCGGTCGCGGTCGACCCCCTCGACCTCGGCGATCAGGGCCAGGGCCTCGTCGCGTGGGTGCCCGCCGAGCGCCGGCGTCGGCGACAGGGCGCGGACGAGCGTCGTCACCGGCGGTGTCGGCCTCGACAGCTGACCCTCGATCCGCGTCGCGAGGTGCTGCACGTTGGCCACCGTGAGGACCTGCGGTTCGGGCTCCCAGTCGAGGTAGCTGCACCACGGCAGGAGCGTGTCGTGCACGACGTCGATGACCACACGGTGTTCGATCTGGTTCTTGGTGCTGGCGATCAGGGCCGCGGCGATCGCCGCATCCTGGTGCGGATCGCCCGCCCGCGGCGCCGTTCCGGCCAGGGGAGTGGAGCGGACCGTCCGCCCGTCGACCTCCACCAACAACTCTGGTGACGCCCCGACGAAGCCGTCGATGGCGAAGCGATAGCTCGAACCGAACGCCGCCTTCAGACGGTGCAGCACGCCGTGGCGGTCGATCGGCGCCGTGGCCGTCACGCTGATCTCGCGGGCGATCACGGCCTTGAGGATCCGCTCCTCGTTGACGGCGTCGCGCGCCGCGGCCACCGCAGCGAGATACGTGTCCACCGGCGTGACCGGTGCCAGCCGATAGCTGTCGGCAGCCGGCCGCGGGGGCCCAGCCGGGGCGAGGGTCTCGGATGCACCGTCGATGCCGTCGCCCGCGATGGTGGTGACCCAGCACGAGCCGTCGGGATCCTTGGCCACGATGACGGCGGGTACGACGGCCTCGCCGGCCCCTCCCGGAACGAACGGCACCCAGCCGAGCGCCCGGGGGCCGGGACCGATGCCGCCGCCGTCGCCGGCCCGGATCCCGGTCTGGTCGTCGTGGTCGATGGCGGCCAAGACGGCGGCCGCCTCGTCGACGCGAACGCGGGCTGCGACACCGCGCCCGGCGAAACCCACACCGTCACGAACGAACAGGAACCCGTCGTCGCGAGCGACGTCGTTGAGGTCGAGCGCCCGCGTCGCAGCGTCGGCCAAGCGGCTCACCGCCCGCATCGTCACGACGTGCTCCAGGGGGCTGCGCCCCCGCTCGCTGCGCTCGCGCCCCATCGCCGTCCGGCTCGCTGGCGCTCGCGCGAACGGCCGTCGCTCGCTGCGCTCACGACGTGCTCCAGGGGGCTGCGCCCCCGCTCGCTGCGCTCACGACGTGCGCGTGCCGGTGAGGAGCTGCGTGATCCCCAGCGAGAACACTCGGTGGCGGGCGTCGTCGAAGCCGTTCGCTTGCAGGTCGGCCACCATCTGGTCGGCGGGCGGGAGGTAGGCGACGCTGCGCGGGAGGTAGCGGTAGGCGGCCGGATCCGACAGCAGACCACCGATCTTGGGCACGATCTTGCCGAAGTACAGGCTGTGGCCGAACCGGACCACCGGGTTGCGGGGCACGCCGACGTCGAGCAGGGCGATGCGGCCGCCGGGGCGCACCACCCGACCGAGCTCGGCGAAGAAGCGCGGCAACTCGACGAGGTTGCGCAGGGCGAAGCCGCACGTGACGCCGTCGATCGAGCCGTCGGCGACGGGCAAGCGGAGGATGTCGGCCTGCACGCGTGGCGCGCCGCTGCGATCGGCCCGGAGCATGCCGAGGCTGAGATCGACCGACACGGGGCGATGGCCGGCCGCAGCGAGGTCGATGCACATGTCGCCCGTGCCGCTGGCCAGGTCGAGCACGGTGCTGCCGAGCGGCAGCGACAGGGCGGCCACCGCCTTGCGGCGCCAACGAACGTCCAGCCGGAACGTCATGATGCGGTTCACCAGGTCGTAGCGCGGGGCGATCGTGTCGAACATGTCGCGCACCGCCTTCACCTTCTCGTCGCCCTCGGGCAGGGTGGTTCGATCCCAGGAGGAAGCACGGGGGAGCACGTCGGCCACGGCATCAGGCTAGAGCCGGCGGCCGAGCGAGCACGGCGCCGCCAGGCGCTGCGGCCGGGTCCGACGCATCGGTGCGCCCGCGCCGGGTACCGGCTTCGGCCATGGAATCGCGAGCGACATCTGCCACCATGTGCCCGATGATCGAGCACTTGCGCGCGGCTTGGAACGAGATCACCGCCCCCGGCGGTGGCTTCTCGATGTCGGACATCGAGGTCCGGGGGATCCCGATGCGGGTGTTCGACTCGGCACCGCCGAACATGCGGGCGCTGTGGGAGCTGGCCTCGCTCCACGGCGACAAGCCGTACGTCGTGTACGAGGACGAGCACTACACGTACGCCGACATCGCCGGACAGGTCCGCGCGCTCGCCCACCTGCTGCGCAACACCCACGGTGTGGGATCGGGCGACCGGGTCGCCCTGGCCATGCGCAACTACCCCGAGTGGGTCGTCGGCTACTGGGCGACGGCGTCGATCGGCGCCGCGGTGGTCGGGATGAACGCCTGGTGGACCACACCAGAGATGGAGTACGGGCTGTCCGACTCCCGTTCCAAGGTCCTCATCGTCGACGACGAGCGACTCGAGCGCGTGCTGCCGGTGCTCGACGGGCTGCGCGAGACCGCGCCGCTGCACGTGATCAGCGTGCGTACCGACCGGGAGCTTCCGGCCGACGCCAGCCGCTGGACCGATGTCGTGGTGCCCGCCGACGCCCCTGCCGGTCTGCCCGAAGCCGACATCGACCCTGACGACGACGTGACGATCTTCTACACGTCGGGCACGACCGGGTACCCCAAGGGGGCTCAGCTCACCCACCGCGGCTCGGTGCACAACATCTTGAACCTGATCTTCTGGACGGTCGTCACCGCCACGGCCGACGGCAAGGCGGTCGCCGCCGGTGAGCTGCCGGCCCCGCCGCCGGCCGATCCCGATGCGGCACCGGCAGCGCCGGTGTTCATGGCCCCGACCCCGCTGTTCCACGTCACGGCCTGCAACTGCATCCTGCACCCCTGCACGCTGGCCGGCGGCACGATCGTGCTGATGTACAAGTGGGACGCCGGCCGGGCCCTCGAGCTGATCGAGCGGGAGCGGGCGACCAACTTCTCCGGGGTGCCGTCGATGAGCCGCGAGATGCTCAACCACCCGGACTGGGCCAAGCGCGACACGTCGTCGCTCAAGTCGCTCGGCGGCGGTGGCGCCCCGCTGCAACCCGACCTCGTGCAGAAGATCGACAAGTCGCTGCACGATCAGGGCGGCGCACCCGTCACCGGCTACGGCCTCACCGAGACCCACGGCATCGTGTCGGCGAACGCCTCTCGGTACTACCTCGCCAAGCCGTCGTCGGCGGGTCCGGTGGTGCCCACGCTCGACGCCAAGCTGGTCGACGAGGAGGGCAACGACCTGCCGCCGGGCCCGGACACGGTCGGCCAGCTCTGCGTGCGCGGCGCTGTCGTCATCAAGGGCTACCTCAACCGGCCCGAGGCGACGGCCGAGGCCATCGTCGACGGCTGGTTCAACACCGGCGACGTGGCTCGCATCGACGAGGACGGATTCCTCTACATCGTCGACCGGGCCAAGGACATGGTGTTGCGCGGCGGGGAGAACATCTACAGCTCCGAGGTCGAGGCGGCCATCCACCAGTCCGACGAGGTGGCGGAAGCAGCGGTGTTCGGCATTCCCGACGACCGGCTCGGTGAGGCGGTCGCCGCAGTCATCGTCCGGCGGCCCGGGTCCACGCTGACCGCTGAGGCGCTTCAGGCGTTCGTCGGCGAACGGATCGCCAAACACAAGATCCCGACGACCATCTGGTTCCGCGACGAGCCCTTGCCGCGCAACGCCAACGGCAAGTTCCTCAAGCGCCAGTTGCGGTCGGAGTTGGTTCCCGCCGACTGACGACACCCGGCTGACCACTCACGTCACAAGTCTGGACTTGTGTAAGCAGATACTTGTAGAGTCGTCGGCATGCAGCAGCTCGCCGACGACGCGTTCGCGTTCGCCATCACTCAGTTCACCGCGGCCCGCGGCCACGACGGCACGGTCCCGACCCCGTGTGCCGACTGGACGCTGACGGACCTCCAGAACCACACGGTCGGCGCGCTCACCGCACTGGCCGACGTGCTCGAAGGACGCGACGTCGACCCGGCGCGCACGGATCCGCGGCACTCGGCGGCCACGGCGTGTGAGGATCACGTCGTCGCGCTGACCGCGGCGGCGTCGAGGTTGTCGCTCGTCGCCCGGGACGACGCCGTGCTCGGCCGGGGGTTCGACCTGCGCGGTATGGAACTCCCCGGCCGGATGGTGCTCCACCTGGCGCTGACCGACGCCACCGTCCATTCGTGGGACGTCGCCACGGCCACCGGATCGCCGGTGTCCATCCCGACGGCCGTCGCTGCGCCGCTGTTGGAGTTCGCCCGAGTGTTCGCCGACGGCGCCCGCGGGAGGGCCTTCGGACCGGCGACGCCGACCGACAGCACGAACCCGTCGACGCAGCTCGTCGCCTTCCTCGGACGCACGCCGTGACGTCATCTCCAGCCGCGCTCGACGGCGACGATGCTGTCTTCCGGGCCCTGGCCGAGCCCAACCGCCGTGCCATGTTGCGGCTCGTTCGCGATCGACCATTGGCGGTCGGCGAGATCGCCGAACACTTCTCGATCAGCCAGCAGGCGGTGTCTCAGCACCTGCGGACCCTCAAGGACGCCGACCTGGTGGTGGAACAGCGGGCCGGAACCCGTCGCCTCTATCTCGTCCGTCCCGACGGTCTGCGGGGCGTGCGCCAGTTCGTCGAGGAGCTGTGGCCCTCCGGCCTGGCGCGGTTGAAGGAGGTCGTCGAGGCCGAGCAGCGGGGGTCTCCATCGCGGGGAGCGAACGCGTGACCGAGCCGTTCCGTACGTCGGTCACCATCGAGGCCGCGCCCGGCGACGTGTTCCCTTACCTCGTCGATGCCGACCTCATCGTGAAGTGGATGGGAGAGTACGCCGAGACCGAGCCGATCGCCGGCGGTCTCCTGCATCTCGACATCATCGGCGTGCCGGTCCGCGGAACTTTCGTGACGGTGGAACCGCCGCGCCGAGTCGTCTTCACGTGGGGCCACGCCGGTAGTGCCGTGCTGCCCCCGGGCGCCAGCACCGTCGAGATCGTCCTCACCGAGCACCCGGGTCCGCGGACGGTCGTGGAACTGGTGCATCGCGATCTCCCCGACGAGATGGCGCCGGGGCACGCCCGTGGGTGGGCTCACTTCGTCGAGCGACTGCGGATCGTCGGCGCCGGTCGCAACCCGGGCGACGATCCGTGGCGGCACGATCCTCCGCCGGAGGCACGCCGCGCCGCCCGGAAATAGCGGCGGTCCGGGGCGGGCCCGCCAGCCGACCACTACGTTGGCGACATGACGAAGTTGATCTTCGGGACGTTCGTTCCTCAGGGCTGGAAGATGGAGTTGGCGTCGATCGACGGCGCCGCAGCGAAGTGGGCGAAGTCCGTGGAGATCGCCAAGCTCGCCGAAGACCTCGGCTACGACTCGATCTGGGTGTACGACCACGTCCACAACGTGCCCCGCCCGGCCCATGAGGCGGTGTTCGAGTGCTGGACCACGGTCACGGCGATCAGCCAGCTCACCAGCCGCATCCGCCTCGGTCAGATGGTCGGCTGCAACAGCTACCGCAACCCGGCCCTGCTCGCCAAGATCACGTCCACGGTGGACGTCGTGTCGGGCGGGCGCCTCGACTGGGGGATCGGCGCCGGCTGGTACGAGAACGAGTACCGCAGCTACGGCTACGACTTCCCCAAGCCGTCGGTGCGACTGGAGATGCTCGCCGAGGCGGTGCAGATCGTCACCAGCATGTGGACCGAGCCGGAGACCACCTTCCGTGGCAAGCACTACGAAGTCGTCCGTGCCAACTGCGACCCCAAGCCGTTGCAGGACCCGCGACCGCCGGTGTGGATCGGCGGCGGCGGCGAGCAGCTGACGCTGCGCATCGTCGCCAAGTACGCCGATTGCTCGAACTTCGGCGGCAACCCGGAGCAGTGGGAGCACAAGCGCGATGTCCTGCAGGGACACTGCAAGGCCGTCGGTCGCGACTTCGACGAACTGCGGCTGACGTGGTCGCCGGAAGTGTTCGTCCGCAGCACGGAGGCCGAGATCGAGGCGGCCGGGTCGCGCAACCTGTGGGGCGACAACATCGACAGCTGGCGCGACACCAACCTCGTCGGCACGCCCGAGCAGGTCGCCGAGAAGATCCAGCGCTACGTCGACCTCGGACTGGGCGGGGTCATCCCCTGGTGCGCCGACTATCCCGACACCGAGACGCTCACCCTGTTCGCCAACGAGGTGATGCCCAACTTCCGCTAGCCCGCCGCTAGCCCCAAGCCGATCAGCGTTCGTGATGCACCTGACGGTTGGTGTCAGGCACCACCCGGTGGGTCGACGGCAGAGCGGTGGACTTCTCGGCGACGGGAGTCGGGACCGTATGGTTGCGGGCCATGGCACCACGCATCATCAACGGCGTCGACGAGCTTCGGACCCTCGTGGGCGAGCACATCGGCTACAGCGACTGGCTCGAGATCACCCAGGAACGGGTCAACCAGTTCGCCGAAGCCACCGGTGACTTCCAGTGGATCCACGTCGACGTCGAGAAGGCCAAGGCCGGCCCGTTCGGCGGCCCGATCGCCCACGGGTACCTCACGCTGTCGCTCGGCCCCATGCTCGGCGAGCAGGTGTGGGCGGTGAAGGGCGTGGCGATGGGTGTCAACTACGGCATCGACAAGCTGCGCTTCCCGTCGCCGGTCCCCGTCGGCAGCAAGCTGCGCGTCGGCGCCAAGCTGCTCGACGTCACCGACGTCACCGGCGGCGTGCAGGTGAAGTTCGAGTACACGTTCGAGGTCGAAGGCGCTGCCAAGCCGAGCTGCATCGCCGAGGTCCTCTTCCGAATGTACCACTAGCCCATGACGTGACCTCGGTCACGGGTCGGGCGGGGCGAACTGCTACGAATGCGGCATGGACCTCATCCGCATGCATGCCCAGGCCCACCCCGACAAGCTGGCGGTCGTCGACGATCGTGGCGGTGACGACGTGCGGACGCTCACGTGGGCCGAGCTCGACGACCGCGCCACCCGCCTGGCCAACGTGCTCGCGTCCCACGGGGCCAAGAGCGGCGACAAGATCGCGTGGTGCGGCCCGAACTCGATGGGTATCGTCGTGTTCCTCGACGCGGCCCGCAAGCTCGGCGTCACGGGGGTGCCGGTCAACTACCGGTTCGCCGACGAGGAGGCGGCCTACGTCACCGACCATTCCGATGCCATCGCCGTGTTCGTCGACGCCGAGCTGGCGCCGATGTTCCAGCGCATCCGGGCCGAGATCCCCAAGGTCACGACGGCGTACGTCTTCGGCGGCAGCCTCCCCGACGGCTCCGATCCCAACTGGATGATCGACGCCGACGCGGCGATCGCTGCGGCGCCAGCCGACGACGTGCCCGAGCCCGAGGCCGAGCTCGCCGGCTCGACGATCATCTACACGTCGGGCACCACCGGGAAGCCGAAAGGTGCGCTCCGCAAGGCCGTCAACCTCGAGGGGGCGATGGCGCTCGTGCAGGCCATCGGCTACCGGCCCGACGACGTCTATCTGACCACCGGGCCGCTCTATCACTCGGGACCCGGCGGATTCATGGGGATCGCCCAGCTGTTCGGCCAGACCGTCGTCGTCCAGCGCAAGTTCGACGCCGAGGATTGGCTGCGCCTCGTACAGACCTACGGATGCAGCTCGACGTTCTCGGCGCCGACGCCGATCCGCATGATCACCAACCTCGACGAGGAGATCCTCGCTCGCTACGACCGCTCCTCGATGAGGGTGATGATCGCCAACGCCGCACCGTGGAGCTTCGCCCTCAAGCAGCGCTACGTCGAGGTCTTCCCGCCCGAGTCGCTGTTCGAGGTGTACGGCTCCACCGAGCTCGGTGTCAACACGCTGCTGCGGCCCGAGGACCAGCTGCGCAAGCCCGGCTCGTGCGGCCAGCCGGCTCCCGGCGTGGAGATCCGCCTCTTCGACGACGACGGCAACGTGGTCGAGGGCACGGGGCCCGAGCACACGGGCGAACTGTTCGTGCGCAGCAGCTCGGTGTTCGACGACTACTACAAGCAGCACGACAAGTACCTCGACGACCAGCGCGACGGCTGGCAGACCGTCGGCGACATCGCTTATGTCGACGACGAGGGCTTCGTCTACATCTGCGACCGCAAGAAGGACATGATCATCTCCGGCGGCGTCAACATCTATCCGGCCGAGATCGAAGCGGCCCTCGAGCACCACCCCGACATCTACGAGGCGGCGGTCTTCGGCATCCCGAGCGACGAGTGGGGGGAGGCGGTGCACGCCGTGGTGGTCAAGCGCCCCGGCTCGTCGCTCGACGACGCCGGCGTGGTGGCCCATGCCCGGGCCCATCTCGCCGGCTACAAGGTGCCGCGTTCGATCGCCTGGCTCGACGAGTTGCCCAAGACCGGCAGCGGCAAGATCCTCAAGCGCGAGCTGCGCGCCCCGTTCTGGGCCGACCGCACCGCCAACGTGTGAGGCCCCGGGCGGTACCCTCCGGGGGGATGACCGACCAGCCCGAGCCCGACAAGTTCGTCTGCGGCTTCGTCACGTTGGTCGGTCGGCCCAACGTCGGCAAGTCGTCGCTCGTCAACGCCATCTGCGGCGCCAAGGTGTCGATCGTGTCCGACAAGCCGCAGACCACGCGGCACCGGGTCCGCGGCGTCTACAACCGGCCCAACGCACAGCTCGTGTTCGTCGACACACCCGGCCTCCACAAGCCGGTCAGTGCGCTCGGCCGCAAGGTGAACGCCACGGCCATCGACTCGGTCTCCGAGGCAGACAGCTCGGTCGACGTGGTCGGCCTCGTGCTCGACGCGTCGGCGCCGTTCGGCTCGGGCGATCGCTGGGTGGCCGACCATCTCGACATCGCCAACGCCATCGTCGTCGTCAACAAGATCGATCGCGTCAGGCCCGAGCAGGTGATCGCCCAGCTGGGCGCGGCGGGCGAGCTCGGTGCGGCGGCCTACTTCCCGGTGTCGGCGCGCACCGGCGAGGGGCTCGACCGGCTCACCGATCACCTCGTCGCGCGGGCGCCGGTGGGTCCCCCGATGTTCCCAGTCGACGCCGTGCGCGACCTCCCCGATGAGCAGTGGGTGGCCGAGCTGGTGCGCGAGCAGCTCCTCGCCGTGACGCGTCAGGAGCTGCCGTACTCGATCGCCACCCGGGTGACCGAGTGGGAGGGCCGCCACATCACCGTCGAGATCGTCGTCGAGCGCGACAGCCAGAAGGGCATGGTGATCGGCAAGGGCGGCTCCATCCTCAAACAGGTCGGTCAGCGCACCCGGGAGCAGCTCCCCGAGGGCACCTACCTCGAGCTCAAGGTGAAAGTCGACAAGGACTGGCAGCGCCGGCCCGAACGGGTCGAACGCCTCGGCTACTGACCGTCCGGACGTCAGTCCTCGGGAACCACCAGCTGCTCGTAATCGTCGGCCGTCACGTATTCCCCTGGGTTGGTGAGGCTGTTGTCGCGGCGCAGCACCTGCAGTGCCTCGCCGGCGAGCGTGAAGCGCACGTCATCACAGCAACCCTCGCTCACCGTGAGGACGACCTGACCGATCAGCAGGGGCCGGTCCTGGTTGCTGACGCCCTGGAACAGGGTCGGGTCGAAGTCGATCGTCGCTCTGTCGTCCCTCATCGTGACGTCCAGGATGAGGCCCTCTGGGATCGCCGAGCGGATGCCGGCCTCGGCCTCGTCGGCGGGCGGCGTCGCGAGCCGGGCGAGGACGCCGGACAGGCCGAGACCGACCGGCACGTCGACCGGCACGCCGACCAACCCGGGGCCCTGGATGAAGTACATCGTCGTTGTTTTCGTCCCGGTGCTCACCAGGCTGTCCGGTGTCGTCGAGGCCGGTACGTTGGCCGTGGTGGTCGACGGGGCGGTGGGCTGGCCCGGAAGATCGGTCGCGGGTGGGACCGTCTGGTCGAGTCCGCCGAGCGCGTTGGGGTTGATCGGCTGGGCACTCTCTTGGGCGTCGATGCCACACGCCGCGGCGACCGTCGCCATGAACAGCCCGGCGAGTGCGACGAGCGCTCGGCGCGCAAGGCATCGCGACGCCATCGCTGTCATCGCCCGGCCTCCATCTGATTCATGTTCCCAGCGCCGAGCGCGGCGGCCTCGGCGTCGGTGTGTGTGAACGTGGTGTCGGCAGGAAGGCTGACCACGAACCTGGCGCCGCCGCCCGGCGCCTCTTCGACCCAGGTGCTGCCGCCCAGGGCCTTGGCGTGCTCGGTCACGAGTGCCAGCCCGAGGCCCGTGCCGACGCGGTGGCGTGACACCCGCCCGCGGGCGAAGCGGCCGAAGATGCGCTCGCGCTCGGCGGGTTCCACCCCTGGTCCGTCGTCCTCCACGGCGACGAGGACGAACGAACCGGTGGTCTCGTCGTCGGCGTCGTCGGGGCCAGCCGGGGGGCGTTCCACGGAAATTCGCGTGGGCCCGTCGGCGTGATGCTTGGCGTTCTCCAGCAGGTTGCCGAGGATGCGTTCGTAGCGCACGCGGTCGATGAGCGCCCGCGACGGTGCGTTCGGATCGACGTCGATGACGAGGTCGGGGAAGCCGTAGTGGGCGGCGATGCGCCGGCTCGTGTCGACGATGTCACTCGACTCGACGTGCATGTCGGATGCCCCGGCGTCGATGCGCGAGAGCTCGAGGAGGTCGAGCACCATGCCGTCGAACCGGCGGACCTGGTCGATGATCACGTCGACGGCTTGCCCCGGGCGGTCCGAGAACTCGCTGCGCCGGCGCTCGAGCACGTCAGTGGCGGCCTGCAGCGCTGTGATGGGGGAGCGCAGCTCGTGGCTGACGTCGGACACGAACCTGCTCTCCCGCTCGATCCGGTCCTGCACGGCGTCGGCCATACCGTTGAAGGCATCGACGAGCGGTTCGAGGTCCCGGTCGCGCTGGGGCGCGACGCGCGTCGACAGGTCGCCCTCGGCGATGTCCTGGGCCGCTTCGGTGACCTGGCCGAGCGGGCGGAGCAGCCGTCGGCCGGTCCAGATGCCGAAGCCGCCGAGGAGGAGCACGGCGGCCGCCGAGCCCAGCGAGAAGCGGAACAGGATGCCCCTCAGCGTCCGCTCCGTCGATTCGAGGGAGAAGGCCTCGAAGTACTGGGCGTCGACGCGCGCCAGCCGGATGCCGACACCGAAGTACGGAGTCCCGCCGTAGCGGAACCGCTGGATCGCCGACACGCCCTCGGTGACCGACTGCCGCAGCGCATCAGGAATGATGTCGGACTGTGTGAGGCCGATCGGGGCCGCAGCCTCCATCCTCCCGTTGTCGCGGAACACCTGGATGAACCCGCCTTCGTCGGTGAGCTCGTCGAGGGCTGGCTGGAGCTCTTCGCCCGACTCGAGCAGGTTCAACACCTCCCGGGCGTTCACCAGGGCCGCCTGGCGGGCCTCGACGCGGCGTTGGTCGAGCAGCGACGCCCGGGCGAAGTTGTAGGCGAACACGGCGACCGACGCCCCGGCGACCAGGGCCACGAAGCCGAACAGCACCGACACCTTCGTGCGCAGCCGGAGCCGGCGCGGCCGCGTCGGGGCGAAACGCCGGCGACGGGAGGGCGACGAGTTCGGCACGCCGACCAGTGTGACATCACCGGGGCCGCCCTCGATGCTCGGCGGTGCGGAACCCCGGGGATCCCGGCTGCCGCCTCCACCTGGCGGCATGGCCGGATCCCTCCCCGAACATCAGGTTTTCCGCCCACCTGTCGTTGGAGCCGACAGCGTCGCGCTACCGGAAGGCCGTCGAAGGGGGAGGACGTGCCCGCCGAGGCAGCGTGAACAGGAGCCACGATCGCGACGGCGCGTGACGACGGGATTACGGGCTTGCGCGATTTGCGTAACGAAACCGAGCGAAACCCACCACCTGTCAGGGCATTCCCTGGCACACTGGTCATACGACGGCTCGTCCCGACGAGTACCTCGTCCGGGGGCGACGTCGTGGGAGCGAGGAGGACTGTGTACACGCTGCTGTTCATCGAGGACGACGACCAGATCCGTCTGGCGTTGTCGCTGGCGCTCGAGGACGAGGGCTACAAGGTGGCGCAGGCGGAGAACGGCGCAGCCGGGCTGCTCGCGTTCGGCGAGGAGGACTTCGACCTGGTCCTGCTCGATCTCCGGCTCCCCGACCTGTCGGGATTCGAGGTGTGCCGGGCGATCCGCTCACGGAGCATCGTGCCGATCATCATGGTCACGGCTCAGACCGACACCCACGACCTCGTCGCCGGCCTCGAGGCCGGGGCTGACGACTACGTCACCAAGCCCATCGTCGCCAAGGAGCTGGCGGCCCGCATCCGTGCGCTGCTGCGCAGGGTGCAGCTCCACGAGCACGTGCAGCCGCGTTCGGTCCGCATCGGTCCCGATCTCGAACTGCGTCGAGAGCAGGGCATCGTGCTCAAGGGCGGCAAGGAGCTCAGCCTCACCAAGACCGAGTTCCGTCTGCTGTGCGAGTTCGCCGACCATCCCGGCTCGGTGCTCTCGCGGGATCAGCTGCTCGAGCGGGTGTGGGGCTACGAGTACCTCGGCGACTCGCGCCTCGTCGACGCCCACGTGCGGCGCCTGCGCGTGAAGATCGAACAGCACCCCGACGAGCCGACGATCATTCTCACCGTGCGAGGGCTCGGCTACCGCCTCGTCGGCTGACCGCACACGAGCGGGTGACCGCTCGGCGTCACTCGAGCTCGACGAGGGCTGCGCCGGTCTCCACCTGGTCGCCCTCGGACACGAACACCGTCACCACCACGCCGTCGGCCGGAGCGGTGAGCCGGTGCTCCATCTTCATCGCCTCGATCACGACGACGGGTTGACCGGCGGTCACGGTGTCGCCGGCGGACACGAGGACACGGCGGATCGCACCGGGCATCGTGGCCACGAGCGATCCCTCGGCACCGCCGATGGACGGCTCCGGGTGCCGCGGGACGACGTCGACCGTGAGGTGGCCCTGGCGCCCGTCGACCCACCGGCGCGGGCCGTCGCCGACCACCGTGAACTGTTCCCTGACACCGTCGCGTTCGACGGTGACGTGGGCGAGACCGTCGGCGTCGATGCCCACGGGCGCCGCCAGGATGACGGGCAGGTGGGACCGGCGGAGGACGAACTCGTCGTCGCCGTCGCGCACCGCGCGGGTCGGCTCGACCGCCCGGTTGTTGCGCCACCCGGGCGGAATCGTCGGCATCACCGTTGCCGCGCTCCTGGCGATGGCCTCGTCGGCGAACCACACGACCGCGCCCGCGACCTCACGGTCGAGGCGGCGTGGCGTCGCACACGGGTCGGCGTCGAGGAACCCGGTGTGGGTCCGCCCGGCCCGGAACTCCGGGTGGTCGAGCACGTTGACGAGCTGGTCACGGTTGGTGGCGACACCGGCGACACGAGCGGAGGTCAGGGCGGCGCGTAGCGATCGGATGGCGGCGGCGCGGGTCGGCCCGTGGGCGATCACCTTGGCGACCATCGAGTCGTAGAACGGCGAGACGACCGATCCCGTGGCCACCCCGGCGTCCACGCGCACGTCCCCGTCGCCGCCGACGTCGAACCGCACCAGCCGGCCCGTCGACGGCAGATAGCCGGCAGCCGGATCCTCGGCGGTGAGGCGGGCTTCGATCGCATGGCCGGTGAGCGCGGGGAACTCGGCCTCCGGCGGGAGCGGCTCGCCCTCGGCGACGCG
Source organism: Desertimonas flava (assembly GCF_003426815.1). Lineage (GTDB taxonomy): Bacteria > Actinomycetota > Acidimicrobiia > Acidimicrobiales > Ilumatobacteraceae > Desertimonas > Desertimonas flava. The sequence continues at coordinate 35,652 of NZ_QKYK01000016.1, read as the reverse complement.
GATCTGCAGCTCGACCAGGTCGAGGCCGGTCACCGCCTCGGTGACGGGGTGCTCCACCTGCAGGCGGGTGTTCATCTCGAGGAAGTGGAACTCGCCCGAAGCGTCGTCGACGAGGAACTCGACGGTGCCGGCGCCGACGTACCCGACGGCGCGGGCGGCGTCGACGGCGGCCTTGCTCATCGCGGAACGCAGCGCCTCGTCCACGATGGGCGACGGCGCCTCCTCGATGATCTTCTGGTGCCGGCGCTGGACCGAGCAGTCGCGCTCGAACAGGGCGCTGACGGTTCCGTGGGTGTCGGCGAGCACCTGGATCTCGACGTGGCGGCCGCGTTCCACGTAGCGCTCGAGGAACACCTCGCCGTCGCCGAACGCCGCTGCCGCCTCGCGGCTGGCCGCGGCGATCGCCTCGTCGAGCTCGTCGGCGGTGCGCACGATGCGCATGCCCCGTCCGCCGCCGCCCGCCGACGCCTTCACGAGGAGCGGGAAGTGGGCATCGATGATCTCCACGCCGCCACCGACTCGGATCTCGGGGAGGACGGGAACGCCGGACTGCCGCATCAGGTCCTTGGCGGCGATCTTCGAGCCCATCGCGGCGATCGCCGGGGGCGGAGGGCCGATCCACGTGAGCCCGGCGGCTTCGACCGCGGCGGCGAAGTCAGCGGACTCGGCGAGGAAGCCGTAGCCGGGGTGGACGGCGTCGGCGCCCGTGCGAGCCGCGGCGTCGAGGAGGAGATCGGCGCGCAGGTACGTGTCGGCAGGGGCGTTGCCGGGCAGGCGCACGGCGTGGTCGCACGCGGCGGCGTGGAGCGCGTCGGCATCGGCGTCGCTGAACACGGCCACCGTCTCGATGCCGAGGCGTCGGCACGTTCGGGCGATCCGGCAGGCGATCTCGCCCCGATTGGCGATGAGCAGGGTCTGGATCACGTTCATCCTCACATCCGAAACACGCCGAAGCCGGAGGTGCCCTGGACGACGTTGTTGTGGATGGCGGAGAGGCAGATGCCGAGCACGGTGCGAGTGTCGCGGGGGTCGATGATGCCGTCGTCGTAGAGCCGGCCGGTCATGAACAGGGCGAGCGACTCGCGCTCGATCTGGTCCTCGACCATCGCCCGCATCGCCGCGTCGGCCTCCTCGTCGAACGGCCGGCCCATCGACTCGGCCGACGCCCTGGCCACGATCGACAGCACGCCGGCGAGCTGCTGGGGCCCCATCACGGCCGTCTTGGCATTGGGCCAGGTGAACAGGAACCGTGGGCCGTACCCGCGCCCGCACATGCCGTAGTTGCCGGCGCCGTAGCTGGCCGCCATGTTCACGGTGAGGTGAGGCACGGTGGAGTTGCTCACGGCGTTGATCATCTTGGAGCCGTCCTTGATGATGCCGCGCTGCTCGTACTCCTTGCCGACCATGTAGCCCGTGGTGTTCTGGAGGAACACCAGCGGCGTGTCGGTCTGGTTGGCGAGCTGGATGAACTGGGCCGCCTTGTTCGACTCCTCGCTGAACAGCACGCCGTGGTGGTTGGCGAGCACACCGACCGGGTAGCCGTGGATCTCGGCGAAGCCGGTGACGAGGGAGGGTCCGAAGCGCGGCTTGAACTCGTCGAAGTCGCTGTCGTCGACCAGGCGGGCGAGCACGTCGCGAGGATCGAACGGCTGGCGGAGATCGGCCGACACGATGCCGAGCAACTCCTCGTGGTCGTACCGGGGCGGCAGGGCGGGTCCGCGCGGCCCGGGGCCGAGTTTGCGGTGGTTGAGGCGCCGGACGATCTGCCGGCCGAGACGTAACGCGTCGGCCTCGTCGACGGCGAAGTAGTCGGCCAGGCCCGACACCCGCGAGTGCATGTCGGCGCCGCCGAGGCTCTCCTCGCCGCTCTCCTCGCCGGTCGCCATCTTGACGAGTGGCGGTCCGCCGAGGAACACCTTGGAACGCCCGTCGATCATGACGACGTAGTCGCTCATGCCCGGCACGTAGGCGCCGCCGGCGGTGGAGTTGCCGAACACGAGGGCGATCGTCGGGATGCCGGCCGCCGAGAGGGCGGTGATGTCGTGGAAGCTCTGTCCGCCGGGGATGAAGATCTCCGCCTGGTGGGGGAGGTCGGCGCCACCCGACTCGACGAGGTTGACCAGCGGCATCCGGTTCGCGCGAGAGATCTCCATCGCCCGCAGGTTCTTGCGCACGGTGGAGGTCGTGCTCGTCCCGCCGCGAACGGTCGGATCGTTGGCGACGATGACGCACTCGACGCCCTCGATGACGCCGACGCCGGTGAACATGCCGGCACCGACGGGGAAGTCGGTGCCCCAGGCGGCGAGTGGCGACAGCTCGAGCAGCGGCGAACCTTCGTCGACGAGGAGCTCGACGCGCTCGCGGGCGAGCAGCTTGCCTCGCTTGCGGTGGCGTTCGACGTACTTGTCCCCACCGCCGTTGTTCACCAGGGCCAGTTGGCGGTCGTGCTCGGCGAGCTGTTCCAGCAGGCTCGCCCGGTTGGCCTGGAAGGTGTCGCTGCGGACGTCGACATTGCTGGTGAGCACCGGCACGACGGGGAACCTACATCAGCGCAGTCCGCGGCTCGTCGGCGGAGCGATCTGGGGCGGGATCGTGACGATTTCCGTCACGATCGGGCCCTCGATCGTCGGATGGCACGGTCCAGCCCCGGATTCTTCGGGCGCGGGACGTGGGCGTGGCGTTCAGATGTCGAACGACACGCCTTGGGCCAGCGGGAGGTCGCGGCTGTAGTTCACGGTGTTGGTGGCGCGGCGCATGTACGACTTCCACGCGTCGGAACCCGACTCGCGGCCACCGCCGGTCTCCTTCTCGCCGCCGAACGCCCCGCCGATCTCGGCGCCGGAGGGCCCGATGTTGACGTTGGCGATGCCGCAGTCGGAGCCGTTGGCGGCCATGAAGCGCTCGGCCTCACGGATGTCGTTGGTGAAGATGCTCGACGCCAGGCCTTGGGGCACGTCGTTGTGGATGGACACCGCCTCGTCGAGTTCGTCGTAGGTCATCACGTAGAGCAGCGGCCCGAACGTCTCGGTGCGCACGATGTCGGTCTGGGCGGGCATCGACATGATCGCCGGGGCGACGTAGTAGGCGTCGCTGGCGGCATCGGCCAGCACACGGTCGCCACCGACGACGAGTTCGCCGCCTTGCTGGTTCGCCGCGTCGATCGCCGAGGCGACGTTGGCGAACGCCTGGGCGTCGATCAGCGGACCGACCAGCGTGCCGTCGGCCAGCGGGTCGCCGATGGGCACGCTGCGGTAGGCGGCGGCCAGGCGGTCGACGAGCTCGTCGCGCACCGACCGGTGGGCGATCAGGCGGCGGAGACTGGTGCACCGCTGCCCGGCTGTACCGACCGCCGAGAAGGCGATGCCGCGCACGGCGAGGTCGAGGTCGGCCGTGGGAGCGATGATCGCCGCGTTGTTGCCGCCGAGCTCGAGGATCAGGCGTCCGAAGCGTCCGGCCACCACCGGGGCGACGGCGCGGCCCATACGGGTCGACCCGGTGGCCGACACGATGGCCACGTCCGGGTGCGCGACGAGCGCGGCGCCGATGTCGGCGCCGCCGTACAGCACCTGATTCAGCGCGGCGGGTGCTCCGACGTCGGCTGCCGCCCGCTGGAACAGGGCGTTGCAGGCCATCGCCGTGAGCGGGGTCTTGTCCGACGGCTTCCAGATCACGGGGTCGCCGGCCACGAGGGCGAGAGCGGCGTTCCACGACCACACGGCCACGGGGAAGTTGAACGCAGTGATGACCGCGCAGGGGCCCATCGGGTGCCACGTCTCCATCAGGCGGTGGCCGGGGCGTTCGCTGGCGATGGTGAGACCGTGCAGCTGGCGCGACAGCCCGACGGCGAAGTCGCAGATGTCGATCATCTCCTGGACCTCGCCGAGCCCTTCGGAGCGGATCTTGCCGGCCTCGATCGACACCAAGGCGCCGAGATCGTCCTTGTGCTCCCGCAGCAGCTCGCCGAGGCGACGCACGAGGTTGCCGCGGACGGGGGCCGGCGTCGTGCGCCAGGCGAGGAACGCCTCGTGGGCCGCGGCCACGGTCTTGTCGACGTCGCCGACGGCGCCACCGGCACCGAGCGAGCCGCCGGTGATCGGAGTCCGCGACGGGAGATCGCCCGACCGCGACGTGACGCCGATGCCGGCGAAGGTCGCGTCGACGCGTGAGATGAGTTCATCGTGCGAGGGCAGCGTCATGACGACGTCCTTTCCAGAGAGTTCAGCGAGAGCTGGCGGTAACAGATGGTGCCAGGCACCATCTGTTACCGCGTCAGTCGTTCAGCGCGTCGCGGATGATGGCGACGGCCGTGTCGGCCTGGTCGATCGTGACGACGAGCGGGGGAGCGAGGCGCAGCGTGCGCTCGCCGCAGGTGAGCGTGAGCAGACCGCGCCGGAACGCCGCCTCCTGGAGCGCCTCGGCGGCGTCGTGGTCGGGCAGGTCGATGCCGATCATCAGACCGCGGCCGCGGACCTGGGTGATCTTGGGCTGCTCGGCGGCGAGCGACTCGAGCGCAGCGAGGAGGTGGGCGCCGACGGTGCGGGCGTTGTCGGCGAGCTCGCGCTCGACGAGGTCGATGGTGGCGACGGCCGCGGCGCAGGCGACGGGGTTGCCGCCGAACGTCGAGCCGTGGCCACCCGGCTCCCAGTCCATCAGCTCGGCCTTGGCGATGATGCCGGCCAGCGGTAGGCCGCTGGCGAGGCCCTTGCCGATGCACATGATGTCGGGTTCGATGCCGGGGCCGTCGGCCGGGCGGCAGGCCCACATGGTGCCCGTGCGGCCGATGCCCGACTGCACCTCGTCGACGACGAGGACGATGCCGTGGCGGTCGCAGAGCTCACGGAGCTCGGTGAGCCACTCGGCCGGCGGGACGATGTAGCCGCCCTCGCCCTGCACCGCCTCGACGAAGATCGCCGCCACGTCGGACGCGTCGGTGAGCTTGGTGAACAGCACCTGCTCGATGTAGTCGGCGCCGGTGAGGGCATCGGGGTTGTACGGATCCCAGTAGGGAGCGTGGAAGCTGCCGGGCACGGTGATCCCGAAGCCGGCGCGCTGGCGGACCTTGCTGGCGGTGAGCGACAGGCTGCCGAGCGAGCGTCCATGGAAGCCCCCGAGGAAGGCGATGACGTTGGGCCGGCCGGTGCGATGGCGGGCGAGCTTCAGGGCGGCCTCGACGGCCTCGGTGCCCGAGTTGCACAGGAACGACTTGGTGGGGCCCGACATCGGGGCGATCTCGGCGAGCTTGACCGACAGGTCGGCATACGACGGGAGGTAGAAGTCGCTCGAGCAGTAGTGCAGGATGTCGTCGACCTGAGCGTGGATGGCGGCGTTGACCTCGGGGTGGCCGTGCCCGGCGGCGACGACGGCGATGCCGGCGTTGAAGTCCAAGAAGCGGTTGCCGTCGACGTCCTCGATGACGAGTCCGCGGCCGCGCTTGGCGACCAGCGGGTAGAGGCGGGTGAGCGACGGACTCGTGACAGCGTCGTCGCGGGCGATGATCTCGGCCGCGATCGGCCCGGGCAGCTCGGTGCGCAGCGCGGGCGCGGGGGAGTCGGCCGTGAGCTCGGCAGCGGGGTCGATGGCCGGCGTCGGTACGCGGTCGGTGATCGTCATGAGTGCCTCCGTTCCAGACTGTCGGGTCACTGTAACATCTGTTCCATGACGTCGGTTGCTGGGCCGTCGGTTGCTGGCAGGATGCCCCTCGTGCCGATGACGCGACCCGACGATCTGGTGGACGCCGAACTGCCGCTGCTCGACGCCCTGGCCGGGCTCGACGCCGGTTCCGGCGGCGGCGACCCCGATCGGCCGTTGGCGCCGGGCTCCGACCTCACCGGACGCCGTCTCGACGTGCTCCTCGACGCCCAGCTCGCCAGCCGCAACCTCGACCACGCAGCGCGTTGGCTCCGCGGCCGAGGACTCGGCTTCTACACGATCGGGTCGTCGGGCCACGAGGGCAACGCGCTGGTGGCTGCCGCCCTGCGACCTGACGACCCGGCCCTGTTGCACTACCGCTCGGGTGGGTTCTATCTGGCCCGGTCCCAGCAGGTCCCGGGCCACGACGGCGTCGACGACATCTTGCGCGGGCTCCTCGCTGCCGCCGACGAGCCCATCGCCGGGGGCCGTCACAAGGTGTTCGGCCACCATGACCTGGCCGTCATCCCGCAGACGTCCACCATCGCCTCGCACCTCCCGCGCGCCGTCGGGGTGGCCTACGCCATCGGACGCGAACGTCGTGACGGCTCGCCGGCGGGCCGAGTGTCGCACGAGTGGGAGGCCGACGCCGTCGCCGTGTGCACGTTCGGCGACGCCTCGCTCAACCACTCCACCACGCAGGGCGCACTCAACGCCGCCGGCTACTTCAGCCATCGTGGCAGCCCACTGCCGCTCCTGTTCGTCTGCGAGGACAACGGGCTCGGCATCAGCGTTCCCAGCCCCGACGGTTGGGTGGGCGCGTCGTTGCGATCGCGGGCCGGGCTGCGCTACGAGTTCGCCGACAGCTGCGATCCGGTCGCCCTCTTCGACACCGCCGAGGATCTCGCCGACTACGTGAGGTCCACGGGGCGCCCGGCCGTCCTCCACATGCGTTGCGTACGGTTCGGCGGCCATGCCGGCACCGACGTCGAGTCCTCGTATCGCTCGGCCACCGAGATCCGCGCCGACCTCGCGGCCGACCCGATCGTGGCCACCGCCCGCGCCTTGGTCGGCGCCGGTCTGGCCAGCGCGGGCGAGATGGTCGACCGCGCCCTCGCGTCCCGAGCGGTGGTCAGGGCCCACGCCGAGTCGCTCGTCGGCGTCGAACGCCTCTCCAGTGCGGCCGAGGTGATGGCGCCGCTGGCGCCGCGCCGCCCTGACGCGGTCCGCGCTCGGGTCGCGTCGCTGGCCGTGGCCACGGGGGGCGGTGCCGCCCCAGCCGACGGGCTGACGCTCGCTGAGTCGATCAACCGCACGCTCGGTGAGCTGCTCGCCGCCGACCGCGGCACGCTCGTGTTCGGCGAGGACGTCGGCGTGAAGGGCGGTGTGTACGGCGTGACACGCGGGCTGCAACGGGTAGCCGGACCCGATCGGGTCTTCGACACGCTGCTCGACGAGCAGACGATCCTCGGTCTGGCGCTCGGCGCCGCCGTCTCGGGATTGCTCCCGATCCCCGAGATCCAGTACCTGGCGTACGTCCACAACGCCATCGACCAGCTGCGCGGCGAGGCGGCCACGCTGTCGTTCTTCTCGCGCGGCCAGTACACGAACGGGATGGTCGTCCGCATCGCCGGCTACGCCTACCAGAAGGGCTTCGGCGGGCACTTCCACAACGACAACTCGCTGGGCGGCTTGCGTGATCTGCCAGGCGTGGTCGTCGCTTCGCCGGCCACGGGTGCCGACGCCTCGGCGATGCTCCGGACGTGTGCTGCCGCCGCGCGGGCCGACGGAACCGTGTCGGTGTTCCTCGAGCCGATCGCCCTCTACCACACGCGCGACCTGCACGCCGCCGGCGACAGCGGTTGGATCTCACCGCCCACCGCCCCCGACGGTTGGGAGTCGGGGCACGTGGCGATCGGCGCCGGTCGGGTCGCCCGCGACGCGCCGGGCGCCGAGGTGCTGATCGTCACGTGGGCCAACGGGCTCCACCTGTCGCTACGGGCGGCGGAACGGCTGCAGCGGGAGGGCATCGGGTGTCGCGTGTACGACCTGCGCTGGCTCGTCCCGATGCCCATCGACGACGTCCTCGCCCACGCCGATGCGGTCGGCCGGGTCGTCGTCGTCGACGAGACCCGACACCAGGGTGGCGTGGGCGAGGCGATCGTGAGCGGGCTGGTGGAGCGGGGCTATCGCGGTCCGCTGACGCGGGTGGCCGCGCACGACTCGTTCGTGCCGCTCGGCGATGCCGCCAACCTCGTGCTGGTGTCGGAGGACGACATCGCCGACGCCGTGCGCCGGATCAGCCGCAGCTGATCCGGCGCCGAACCGGCCTCAGACCGGGAAGAGAGCCCCGGCGGTCAGCATTCGCACGGCGTGAGCGTACGGAGTCGCCGAGCCGAGCTCGACGACCAGCACCGTGCCGTCCGTCGTGATCGTCGCGTCAGGGAACACGTCGGCGATCGGCCTCTGAGTCATCGCGTCGGTGCCCTCGGCCAGCCAGGTGGCGGCGATGTCGGCGTTCGCGGTGGCGCTCGCCGCATCGAAGTGCACCACGACGATCGACGTGTGGTACTCGCCGTCCACGAGCGTTTCGACGACGGTCGACGACGCGTACGGCAGGAACCGGGTCGCCGACTCGACCGCCTCGGCGACGTCATCCGCGTCCCCCGACAGCGGCGGCATGTAGGTCGCCATCGCGGTGGAGCCGAGCGCCTGAACGACATCGGCATCCCCGACGACCTCGACCACGGGAGCGAAGGGCCCTTCGTCGGCGACCGAGGGGTCCGTGCCTCCGATCGCGCGGATCGTGGCTTCGGCGTCCTCGGCGGTGAGGGTGCGTACGGCGGTCGCGGGCGCGTCGCCGACCACGGCCAGGGCGCCGCCCTGGCCGAGCTGGCGCATCGGCGAACGGCGACTGATGTCCTGGGCCATCGGGTCGTCGCCCCAGGTCCAGTACGGGCCCGTCTCGGACTCGACGGCGTTGAGGTCCGCCGACCACAGCGGGTCGGTCGTCACGGCGTCGGCGATGGCGGTTGCCGGAACGGTCGTGTCGGCCACGATCACGCGGTACGGGGGCGCCACAAGGGCTGCCTCGCGATCGATCTCGAACATCGAGAACCCGACCTCGGCGCGAGCGTCGTCGACTTGGGCTGCCCACGCGCCGAACATCTCGCCCGGTTGCGTGAACGTCTCGATGTCGCCGGTACGTCCGAGGGCGTCGAGGCGCTCGGCGGGGTCGGTCCCGACGCCGAGTCGCTCCCACGCCAGACTCATGTCGACGTAGGTGAGCATGACGCTGTCGTTGGCGAGGAACGACGCCGGCAGCTGGTCGAGCTTGGCGGCGAACACGGAGCCGGCGGACGGGACGGTGGGCGCCGAGGCGCTCACCAACGTCGGCGCGACGAGGACAGCGGGGAGGGCGGCGGCGAGGGAGAGTACGCGTTTCATGACCACGGCAAGCTAGGACGTCGAGCCCCGACGTGAAGTTCTTTGCTGCGCGGTGACGTCAGTCGCCGGTGATCTCGCGGAGGAACGCCTCGACGTCGGCCCGGTGACGGGTCCTGCGCATGGGCGGCAGGGCGTTGACGATGTCCCAGCGGTAGCGGGCCGTGCCCAGGCGGCGGTCGAGGACGGCGACCACGCCACGATCGGTCGCCGTGCGGATCAGCCGGCCGGCAGCCTGGGCGAGCATCATCGATGCCCTGGGGATGTCGATCTGGGAGAACGCCGCCGGACCCAGCAGCTCGCGCCGCGCCGACAGCAGCGGATCGTCGGGGCGGGGGAACGGGAGGCGGTCGATCACCACCTGGATGAGTGTGGAGCCGGGAACGTCGACACCCTGGAAGAACCCCGCCGTGGCGAACAGGCACGTGGCCTCGTCGGCGGCGAACGCCTTCACCAGCGCCGGCTTCGGGAGGTCGCGCTGGGTGAGGATCGGCACGTCCACCCGATCCTTCAGCGCCTGGGCCGCGGCGTCCATCGCCTTCCAGCTGGTGAACAGGGCGAGCGTCCTCCCGCCGGCCGCCGTGATGAGCGCGGCGAGCTCTTCGTGCACTGCGTCGCGATACCTTGCGTCGCGCGGGTCGGGCATCGTCACCGGGCAGTACAGGAGGCCGTGGGCCGGGTAGTCGAAGGGGCTCCCGACGTCGGCTTCGTCCACCGATCCGGGCGGGAGGCCGACTCGGACGGCGAGCCCCGTCGGGATCGTTGCGCTGGTGAGGATCGCTGTGCGCTGGTTCCACACCCCGTCACGCAGCGCCGGGCCGACGTCGAGCGGCGCCAGCTCGAGGCGCGGGTGTTCGGCGGTGCCGGAGACGAAGTCGACGAACTGATCCCGTGCCGGGACCGCAGCGGACTCGGCGGTGCCGAGGGCGATGTCGATGCCCTCGATCGAACGTCCGAGCATCAGCTGGGCGCGGAGGCGCTGCTGCTTGGCGTCGTCCGTGGCCGGGGTGATCGCCGTGACCGCCTTGTGGGCGGCGTCGAGGCGGCCACGGGCATCGACCAGCACCTCGTTGATCTCGACCGGGTACGGCAGGCGGAGCCGCTGTCCGGCGTACGGTGCGATGGCGGAGCGCAGCTTGTCGCTGATGTCGAGCACGCCGGCGACGATCGCCGGATCGGCGAGGATCCGGCGGACGGCCGCCCCGACCGTGACGAAGCGCCCCGGTGCGATCTGCACACCGACCGTGTCGCTCATGATGTCCTCGAGGCCGTGGGCCTCGTCGAACACCACCACGTCGTGCTCGGGGAGGATCGCTCCTTCGCTGGCGACATCGAGACCGTAGAGATAGGTGTTGACGACGACCACGTCGGCGGCCTGGGCGCGCCGCCGGGCGCCCTCGGCGTAGCACGACTCCCCGAGCGGGCAGCGGTCCCGGCCGGGGCACTCGTCGCTGCCGACGGTGATCGCCCGCGTCGTGGCCTCGCTCGGGGCGAAGGGCAGATCGGCGAGGTCGCCGGTGTCGGTGGTGGCCATCCACGCCGTGATCCGCTTCAGTTCAGCTCGGGCCCGCTGCGACATGTCGCCCAGCTCGAGCTGTGTCTGGGCGGCATCGTCGACGGCGCTCAGCTCGCGGATCCGCTGGAGGCAGACGTAGTTGCTGCGGCCCTTGAGCACGGCGAACTCGAAGTCGCCCGGCAGGGCCTCGGTGAGGAACGGCAGATCCTTGGCCCCGAGCTGGTCCTGGAGCGCCTTGGTGGCTGTGGCCACCACGACGCGCCGGCCGGCCTCGATCGCCGGGACGAGATAGGCCAGCGTCTTGCCCGTGCCGGTGCCGGCCTGCACGATGAGGTGGCGGCCGTCGGCGATCGCCGAAGCCACCAGCGACGCCATCTCACGCTGGCCCGGCCGGTCCTCGGCCCCGGGAAGGGCCGCGGTGACGACGTCGAAGGCGCTGGTCACCGCGTGGGCGCGGTCCCGTGCGCGGGAACCAGCGCCAGCGCCGCGTCGAGCTCGGCCTCGTCGAACTCGGGCCAGGTCTTGTCGGTGAAGTACACGGGGGAGCCCGTCGACTGCCAGAGCAGGAAGTTGGAGAGCCGGCCCTCGCCGCTCGTGCGCACCAGCACGTCGACCGGCGGAAGTTCCGGGAGGTAGAGCGACTCGGAGATGTGGTCCGGCGTGATCGACCGACCTTCGGCCCGCAGGTGATTGACGGCGTCGACCAGTTCGGCCTTGGCGCCGTAGTCGAAGGCCACGGTGAGCAGCATCCCGGTGTTGCGACGGGTGTCGGCGATCGCCTTGCGGATCGCCCGCTGCACGAGGGCGGGGGTGCGGGCAGACTTCGAATCGAACGGCCGGCCGATCCACTGGACGCGGACGTTGAGCTCGTTGAGCTCGGCGACGCGGCCGAACAGCTTCTTGTGCAGCCCGACGATGTGGCGCACCTCCGATCGGGGCCGCACCCAGTTCTCGGTCGAGAAGCCGAACACGGTGAGCCAGCCGATGTCGCGTTTCACCGCCACCCGCACCAGCCTGGCGAGGTTCTCCTCGCCCTCGGTGTGCCCAGCCGTACGCGGCTCACCACGACGTTCCGCCCAGCGGCCGTTGCCGTCCATGATGCAACCCACGTGAATGCTCACCGGAATCGAGGATACGCGTGTGAGAATGAAGGCGATGGGTACGTCGCTCGACCACGTGATGATCGTCGGCGGCGATGAGGGCGACTGGGAGGCGATGACGCCCGCTCGCTGGGACGATCTGATCGACGAGCTCGGTCGCGGCGTCGCCGAGGCCGGTGGTCGCTGGCTCACGATGCGCCCCTACGGTGCCCCGTCGGGTGGACCGGGCACCCGCTGGACCCGGGAGGTCGGCCACGATCTGGTGGCCATCGTCGACTCCACCGCGGACGGTCGGGTGGCCTTCGCCTCGGCGGTGGCCCGCATCCCCGGTGGTGGCGAGGTCGACGAGAAGCGCGTTGCCGAGGCGTTGTACGAACCGGCGGTCGGCGAACCCGACCTCATCGTGATCCTCGGCCCGGCCGACCATCTGCCGCCCTCGCTGGTGTGGGAGCTGGCCTACGGTGAGCTGGTCTACTCGGCGAGGCCTTTCGAGTCGCTCGACCGTGCTCTGCTCGACGAGGCCCTGCGGGCGTTCGCCCGGCGAGACCGCCGCTTCGGCGGCCTGAGCCCGTCGTGAGCGGCTCCAACCTCTATCGCGACACGGGGGTGGTGCTGCGCACCTACAAGCTCGGTGAGGCCGACCGCATCGTCGTGCTGCTCACCGAGGATCACGGCAAGGTCCGAGCGGTCGCCAAGGGCGTGCGCAAGACGATGTCGAAGTTCGGCGCCCGCCTCGAGCCGATGAGCCACGTCCGGGTGCTGATGTACCGCAGCCGCTCGAACAGTCCCGATGCCCTCGACATCGTCAGCCAGGCCGAGTCGGTGGAGCCGCTGGCCCCGATGCTCGGCTCGCTCGACCGGGCGTCGCAGGGCATCGCCGTGCTCGAGGCGACCGATCAGTTGGCGCTGGACCGCGAGCCCAACCCCCAGCTCTACCGCATGGTGGTCGGCGTGCTGCGGACCATCGGCTCGGGGCGGGCCGGGGCGCTCGTGGTGCCGGCGTTCTACTGGAAGGCGCTGGCGGCGGAGGGCTTCCGCCCCGAGCTCGACGCCTGCATCCGCTGCGGCGAGACCGAGGACCACGGCATCGAGCTTGTGGCCTTCGACGTCAACGAGGGCGGGGTGCTGTGCCGCTCGTGCCGCTCGGGCGGGCCCATCAGCGCCGCCGCCCTTGCACTGCTGCGAGACATCCTCGGCGGCCGCCTCAACGAGGCGCTGGCGGCGCCGGAGTCGCCGGCGACCCACGAGGTCGGCGTCCTGGCCACCCGAGCCGTCGAGCACCACATCGAACGCCGCCTCCGCACCGTCGCCATGTTCGAACGCTGACCGCCGAGTTCCTGTACTGATCTCTCATCACCGGTGAGAAGAGATCAGTACAAGAACTCGGATTTGTGGTCGAAGAGTGCTCGGCGGGCGAGGTAGATCTGCCTGATCTGTCGACCTGCGCCAGGGATGTCGGCACTCATCGACTCATCGAAGTAGGTGACCTGCCAGCCGACCTCTTCGAAGTCACGCTGGCGGGATTGGCTCCGCCGTTGTCCGAGGTCGCCGCCGTGCCACCACGAATGGCCCGGCTCCACCCCGTACCGGATGTCCGGCCACGCGAGATCGAGATGGCGGGGCTCGCCGCTCCTCAGCAGGACCTGGTGCTGGCGCTGAGGCTCTGGCAGGCCGACGCGTCGGATGGCCTCGAGAGCATCCATCTCGAGCCCCGACTGCGACGGGCGCGGCCGCACGCTGGTCCGCTCCAGCCAGGCATCGAGTCCGCTCACGCCCGAGCGGCCCTGCCGGCGCATCCGGGCCAGGTAGTCGGCCGCATCCGGCGGGACGACGAGCCCGAGGTGCCAGGCGTCTTCGGCAGCACGTTCGAAGCGTTCGGCCGACAGGATCCCCGCGAGGTGGTGCAAGGTGCGCAGCGGCGACATCAGCCGCATCCCCGAGGGGTGGGTGACGATGTCACCGGCGAGCATCCACGTCGTCCGTGAGATCCGCAGCCAGGGGCGGCGGCGACACCTGGCAGCGGTTGAGGACGGCCACGTAGATCCGCCCCTTGGACATGTACCGCATGCCGTGGATCGCTGCTGCCGTCGACCCGGCGAGGAACGACCGTGGCCCGCACTGCAGGCAGGCCGTCATCGCCCGAGCCTCGAAGCCGAAGGGGTAGCCCGCCAAGCGGACGACCGAGGTGGTCTCGCGCAGGAGCACCCGCTGGTCGATCGCCCGGGAGATCGCGGCCTGGGAGATCCCGAGGTCGCGCAGCTGGCGGGTGGCCGCCACGCCGTACTGACGGCCGAACAACTCGAGTGCTTCCGGGTGTCCCATCATCACCCACCCAGAGCGTCACCAGCACCGCGATCCGGAAAGGGAAACTTCCTGTACTGATCTCTCCTCACCGGTGAGAAGAGATCAGTACAAGAAGTTGGGGGTGGACGGCCCGTAGCCTGGTGGGGCTATGGCTGCGACCGAGTTGGACCAGATCGTCAACCTCTCGAAACGGCGCGGGTTCGTGTTCCCGTCGGCCGAGATCTACGGCGGCTTCCGCAGCACCTACGACTACGGCCCGCTCGGCTCGCTGCTCCTGCGCAACGTCAAGAACGCGTGGATCCGGGCCATGGTGCAAGAGCGCGACGACGTCGTGCTCATCGACGCGGCGATCCTCGGACCGCCGGCCATCTGGGAAGCCAGCGGCCACCTCGCCAACTTCACCGATCCGCTGGTCGACTGCACCAACTGCAAGCAGCGCTACCGCCTCGACAAGCTCGAGGATCCCGACACCTGCCCCAACTGCGGCAAGCACGGCACGTTCACCGAGGCCCGCCAGTTCAACTTGATGTTCAAGACGTTCGCCGGGCCGATCGAGGACTCGGCGGCCGTCGCCTACCTCCGTCCCGAGACGGCGCAGGGCATGTTCGTCAACTTCTCCAACGTGCTGCAGACCAGCCGCAAGAAGCCGCCGTTCGGCATCGCCCAGGTCGGCAAGTCGTTCCGTAACGAGATCACGCCGCAGAACTGGATCTTCCGCACGCGGGAGTTCGAGCAGATGGAGATGCAGTTCTTCGTGCCGCCGGCCGACGGTCCACGCTGGTACGAGTACTGGTGCGCAGAGCGCCTCGACTGGTACGTCCGCCACGGCATCCCCCGCGAGCAGCTGCAGCTGCGCCCGCACGGCCCCGACGAGCTCTCGCACTACTCGGCCGGTACCTCCGACGTCGAGTTCCTGTTCCCGTGGGGCTTCGACGAGCTCGAGGGCATCGCCCAGCGCACCGACTACGACCTGAAGGCGCACAGCGCGGCGTCGGGGGAGAAGCTCGACTACTTCGATCCGCAGACCAACGAGCGCTACACGCCGTACGTCGTCGAGCCGGCGGCCGGTGCCACGCGCACCATGGCGGCGTTCATGCTGGCGGCCTACGACGTCGACGAGGTCGGCGGCGAGGAGCGCACTGTCATGCGGTTCCATCCTCGCCTCGCCCCGTACTCGGTGGCCGTGCTGCCGCTGTCGAAGAAGGACACGCTCACGCCGCTCGCCCACGAGGTGCGCAAGGCGCTCGCCGAGCGCTACATGGTCGACTACGACGAGACCCAGGCCATCGGTCGCCGCTACCGCCGCCAGGACGAGATCGGCACGCCGTTGTGCGTCACGGTCGACTTCGACAGCCTCGAGGACAAGGCCGTCACCATCCGCGACCGCGACACCACCGAACAGGTCCGGGTCCCCATCGCCAACCTCGTCAGCGAGGTCGGCGACCGCCTCGGCTTCTGACGCCGGCCCGCCGATCCCGGCCGGCCGACCGGCGACAGTCCACTAGGGTCCGTCCTGTAACGGTCGTGTTCCAAGACGGGAATTGGAGTCTCTGCGGTGGGTGGCGATGATAGGAAGTCCGGGCCTTGCAGTACCTGACTTCATTCCCGACGGCGGTCTTCACCGTCCTGCTCGTGTTCTGCGTCGCCTGGTGGGTGATGTCGCTGCTGTTCAGCGCCGCCGACTTCGGTACCGACTCCGGTGACGGCGGTGGTGACGGCGACGGCATCGGCGACCAGATCGGGCGGGTCCTCGGCAGCGGGCCGGTCCCGATCCCACTGGCGGTCACGATCCTCGCCTTTGCCATGTGGGCGTCGTCGCTCGTGCTGCAAGCGATCGTCGCTGACGACGACTCACCTCGCCTCGGCGTGGGCATCGCCCTGCTCGTCATCGCCGTCGCCGTCGCCGTCGGCCTCGTCGTCGTGCGCCAGGCGGCCAAGCCGCTGCGCCGTCTGTTCCACACAGAGGCGGCGCCGAGCCGCCGTGACGCCGTGGGCAGCATCTGCAAGATCCGCACCGTGACCGTCGCCGCCGGGGGCCAGGCCGAGATCGTCAACGGCGGATTGCGCGGCAGCCTGATCGCCGTGCGGGCAGCCTCCGGCGGACCGTTCCAGCGAGGGGACCACGCCCTCATCGTCGACTACGACGACGCCGCCAACCGCTACCTCATCGCCGAGATCGACGAGGAGTTCGTTCCCGGCACCTGACCGACCGGCGAACCGAACCCCACGACGCCACGTCTGATCGGTGTCGCGGTGAGCCACCGCCCCCGATCCCCGTACCCCGAACAACACGGAGAGCTATCCCATGATCATCGTCCTCATCATCGTGGTGGTGCTGGCGTTCCTCGCCTTCGTCACCGCCTACACGGTGACCCGGCTGTACCGAAAGGTGCAGCAGGGCCAGGCCCTGATCATCTCCAAGGCCAGGAGCATCGACGTCACATTCACCGGCGGGATCATCATCCCGGTCGTCCACAAGGGCGAGTTCATGGACATCGGCGTCAAGGTCGTCGAGGTCGAGAAGATGGGCATGGAAGGATTGATCTGCAAGGACAACATCCGCGCCGACATCCGGGTGAGCTTCTACGTGCGGGTCAACCCGACGGCGGAGGACGTCAAGAAGGTGGCGCAGCTCGTCGGCTGCGAGAGCGCCTCCGACCCCCGCAAGCTCGTCGAGCTGTTCAGCGCCAAGTTCGCCGAGGCCCTCAAGACCGCCGGTAAGCGCATGGACTTCGTCGAGCTGTACGAGCTGCGTGAGCAGTTCCGGACCGGTGTCATCGACGTGATCGGTGACGACCTCAACGGCTACATGCTCGACGACGTCGCCATCGAGTACCTCGAGCAGACCCCGATGGAGCGCCTCGACCCGAACAACGTGCTCGACGCCGAGGGCATCAAGAAGATCACCGACATCACGAGCCGCGAGTCGATCCAGGCCAATGCATTCCGTCGTGAGGCCGAGAAGCAGATCAAGGCCAAGGACGTCGAGACACAGCAAGCCGTCTTCGAGATGGACCGCCAGGAGAAGGCTGCCGAGTATCGGGCCCAGCGCGAGGTGGCCACCAGTAAGGCACGCGAGGAGAGCCTCACCCGCCAGGTCGAGGCCGAGGAGCGGCTGAAGGCCGAGCAAGCCCGGCTCAAGAGCGACGAGCAGGTCGGCGTGCAGAACGAGAACGTCCAGCGCGAGGTCCAGGTCGCGTCGAAGGCTCGCGAACGCGTGCTCGCCGCCGAGGCCGAGAAGGTGGAGAAGGCGCGTCAGCTCGAGATCGTCGCCCGCGAGATCGAGACGCTGAGCGCGAGCAAGGACCTCGAGGCCGAGAAGGCGCGGGTCGCCGAGCTCGCCAAGGCCCGCATCGCCGTGGAGAAGACGGTCGCCGAGCAGGAGGAGAGCGTGAAGACGCTCCGCGTGGTGGAGGAGGCCAATCGTCTGCGGGACGCCGAGGTCATCGCCGCCGGAGCGGCCGCCGAGAGCGAGCTCATCAAGACGATCAAGGAAGCCGATGCCAAGGCCCAGGCCAGCCTGCACATGAGCAAGGAACGGCTGACCCTCGCCGAGGCCGAGCGCCAGGCGGCCGAGATGGAGGCGGCGGGCAAGATCCGCCTCGCCGACGGCATCCGGGCCGAGGCCGCAGCCGAGGGGCTCGCCCAGGTCGAGGTCGAGAAGGCCAACGCCGCGGCGATCGAGCAGAAGGGTCTCGCCGAGGCCCGCGTGATCCAGGCGATGGCCGATGCCGATCTGCAGAGGGGCGAGACGGCGGCCAATGTCGCCCGCCTCGCCGGCGAGGCCGACGGCGCCGCGCTGCAGGCTCGCCTCGCGGGAGAGGCCGCTGGTCTCACCGAGAAGGCGGCGGCGATGAAGGAGCTCGAGGGCGTCGGCAAGGAGTACGACCTCGCGGTGCGTCACATCGACGCTGACGTGCAGGTACGCACGGCGTCGATCGACGCCCAGAAGGAGGCGCAGATCGCGTCGGCTCAGGCGTTGGGCGCGGCGCTCCAGGCGGCCGACATCGACATCGTCGGTGGCACCGACCTCTTCGTCGACCGCATCCTCGGCGCCACGGCGTCGGGTAAGGCGGTCGGCAGCTTCACCGAGGCCAGCGCAGCGACGCAGGCGATCGCGGCTCCGTACCTCAACGGCGACAGCGACCTGATCGCCACGCTCGCCAGTGCGATCGGTGGGTCGGGAGGCCTCGCCAACCTGTCGTTGGCCAACTTCCTGCACACCCTCGCCGGGAAGATCGGCGGCGCCGACGGCGCGTTGCTCGACGAGCTCGTCGGATCCCTGAAGGACAAGGGCCTCGACAGCATCACGCTCAACTCGCTCTCGAAGTAACGCGAAGGCCCTGCGATGAGCACCGACGGGGTGGCCCCACCGCCCGCGCCGCCGAGCGACGCTGGCGGGTCGGCTGCAGCAGCTGCGGCCGGTCCGCCCGACACGCTGGCCACCAGCACCTATCAACTCCTGCGCGATCGCCTGCGCGGCGTGGCCGATCAGCTGCGCGAGGCGTCCGAGCGGCTCAACGCGCAGCGGGCCGAGGTGTTCGCCCCGGTGCCCCTGACGCTGGCCGAGCAGGAGCGGCTCCGTACCGAGCAGCCGAGCATCCCCCACGACATCGTGAGCGTCGGCGACCTCCTCCTGTTCGGATTCGACGCCGGCGCCGCGCTGGGCCGGACCCGCTCGGTCGCCGACGCCTTCTCGCTCTTCCGGGTGACCCATGACGGGGATTCGGACTGGGCGTTCACGCCGATCGGACCCGACGACCCGGCCTGGTTCCTCGACGACCCGACGTTCACCCGCGACGTCGGTGAGCTGTTCACGTACTACAGCGAAGCTCGCCTCGCCGGGCTTCAGCTGCGCAACGACCGGCTCCTCATGGTGTTCGCCGTCGGATCGGGGGCAGCCGACGTCCGGGTGTTGCGCTGGCAGGTGGAGAACGACGTTCCTCGCTACATCGATGCGTACGGCGACAACGATCTCGTCGTCGCCGACGCCTTCGACTTCATGTGGACCGAGGCCAGTCGGGAGCAGATCAACGAGGGCCGCTGGAGGCACTACGAGATCGGTGGCGCGCTCTACGTCGGGTTGGCGCCATCGCGTGCGGCGACCGGTGGCCACACGGTGGAGTTCCGGATCGACGACGTGGTCGCCGGCGGTCGGACGATCCACTCCGAGGGCCTGGCCGAGGAACAGGAGCTGGACGAGCTGGCGGTCGCCTACGCCGTGCTCGGCGACGTCATCCTGGTGCGGATCTCGCCGTATCGCGAGGACGCGGCGCGCTACTACGTCTTCAACCGGCTGACGCGCAACGTGACGCGTGCCGATGCCATCGGCCGCAACTGCCGCCAGCTGCCCGAGGGTCAGGGCGTCGTCTTCCCCGGCGGCTATCACCTGCAGAACGGCGAGACAAAGGTCTTCGCCACCGACGCGTCGGGCTACGAGTTCCACGACCTCGTTCGCAGCCCGAACGGCGAGGACATTCTCTACACGTACCACCGGCGGTCGAGCGGCGAGTACCTGCTGTGCGCGTACAACGTCGTCGCCCGGACGATGTCGTCGCCGATTGCCAGCCACGGCTACGCCGTCTTCGACGACGGCATGCTCGTCACGATCCGCGAGACGCCCGACCCGCAGCGCGTGCACGCGATCAGCGTGTACACGAGCCCGTTCTGCGACGTCGAGCACTACGCGCCGAACGTGGCCGGCGACAGCTTCTTCGGGCGGATCGGCAACGCCGAGCTGGTGGGCGTCCTCGGTGAGACCCTCTCACTCGCCCGCGACGCGGCGATGCCCGACTTCAACGCCGCGGTCTTCGAAGCGTTCGTGGCTCGGGCCACGACGCTGGTCGACACCCACCCGTGGGTGAACGCTCCCGAGGCGAACGGGATCGGCGGTCTGCTCGCCGACCTCCGCCGCACCGCCGGCGACGTGCTCGACGAGTTCGCCGCCGTGGTCGCGGCCAAGAAGGACGCGGCGGCCACGCTGGCGGCCGCCGTGCGCGTCGTCGACGACCTGTCGGCCGACGCCGAGCTCGACCTGCGGGACACGACGACCTACATCGAGCGTCTGGCCGATGCCCGCGGCGTGCTCGGCCAGCTCGCCGAGCTGACCGAGGTGCGCGAAATGGACCTCGAGGCCGTGGCAGCCGCCCGGCAGCGGGCCCAGGAGGTGCACGATCGACTCGCTGCCCGGGCGATCGACTTCCTCGGCAGCGACGACGCGCTGACCGGGCTGGGAGCCGAGCTCGACGAGGCCGAGCGACTCGGCGCCGAGGCGACGACCGCAGTGCAGGTGACCGAGCAAGCGGCCGTCGTCGACGGGATCGGCGAACGCGTGGTGCTGCTCACCGAGGTGGTCGGCGGGCTGGCGGTGGAGGACACGACGGTGAAGACCGGCGTCCTCACCCGGCTCTCCGACGTACTGGCCCGGCGCAACGGGGTCCGGGCGACGCTCGATGCCCGTGCCGCCGAACTGCGCGCCGCGGAGGGGGCTGCGGCGTTCCAGGCGGCGATGGCCGTGTTGTCGCAGCGGGCGCAGGCGTCGTTGACGGCCGCCGGCGACGCCGACGCATGTGACGCCGCGTTGACCTCGCTGCTGGCCGAGTTGGAGACGACCGAGCTGTCCTTCGGCGACGTCGACACGTTCGCCGCCGCGGTCGCCACCAAGCGGGACGAGTTGGTGACGGCGTTCACCCAGCGACGCGATCAGCTCGCCGGCGAGCGCACCCGCCACATCGACCGCCTCGTGGCGTCCGCCGAGCGGGTGCTCGACACGGTGGTCCACCGCGCGTCGGCCCAGTCGGACAAGGCGGCGGTCGAAGGCTTCTTCGCCGCCGATCCGTTGGTCGCCAAGGTCCGGTCGCTCATGGACGAGCTGCGAGCGATGGGGGAGTCCGGCCGCGCCTCGGAGCTGGACGTCGCCCTCAATCGCGCTCGCGATCAAGCGCGCCGAGCCGTCGTCGACCACGCCGAGCTCTTCGAGGAGGGGACGGTCAAGGTCGGGCGCTGGCGGTTCGGTCTCAACACCGAATCCTTCGAACTGCGCCTCGACACCACTGACGACGGGCGATTCCGCACGCGCCTCACGGGAACCGAGCTGTCGCTGCCCCTCGACCACCCCGAGCTGGCCGAGTTCGCCGACCTGGCGGGGCAGATCTATCCGTCGGAGCCGCCGGGACTGCCACGGGCGCTGTTCCTTGCCTTTGAGGCGCACGCCGCCGGGGTCCCTGCCGAGCAGATCGCGGCGTTCGCCGCCAGCCGCATCGAGGACGGGTACGAGCCGGGCGTCCACGATGCCGACGCGGCGACGATCCTGACCGCCCTGGCTCCGTGGTGGGGCCATCCGGCGCTCACCGTCCACGGTGTGGAGCGGGCCGTCGGCGCCGTCTGGCTGCGCGACCAGAAGCCGACCGTCCGTGACGATCTGTTGCGCCGGTTCCGGACCGTGGCGGCCTTGCAGGCCGAGGTCACCGACCAACAAGGCGGGCACGCCCTGGGAGCGATGGTGACCCGGTACGGGCCCGAGCTCCATGCGGTCGCTGCCGAGGCCGGCCTCGACGAGCGGTTCGACGTGGTGGCCGCGGTCGACGCCCTGGTCGACCACGCAACATCGGGCGAAGTGTCAGCCACCGGCGGCCAGGTCGCCGAACGCTTCCGGGCGTGGGCCGAACCGCGATCCATCGATCCCGCCGCGGTCGCCTTCGGCGACGTCGTCCGCTGGGTGCGTGACCACGCACCGCAGGCCCCGGCCTCGGTGGCGGCGGAGGCGGCGTGGCTGCTCCACGATCCGATGGTCACCGTCGTGGCGGGGGTGGCCGCCGAGGTGTCGATCTCCGGGTTGCTGAGCACGCATCCGATGATCTCGGGCGGGGTGCTCACGGTCGACGTCGGTCGGGCCCACACCGACTACCTCCGCTATCGCCGCGAAGGTGTGACCCGATTCCGGCGCTTCGCCGAGGTCCGGCAGCGCGTCCTCGCCGCCGAACGAGCCCGCCTCGAGATCGATCGGTTGCGGCCGAAGGTGCTCACCTCGTTCGTGCGCAACCGGCTCATCGACGAGGTCTACCTGCCGTTGATCGGCGACAACTTCGCCCGTCAGCTCGGCCTCAACGGCGCCGCCCAGGGCCTGCTGATGCTGATCTCACCGCCCGGCTACGGCAAGACGACGCTCATCGAGTACCTGGCCGACCTGATGGGCTTCGCCATGGTGAAGGTCAACGGGCCGGCGCTCGGCACGGGCGTCACGTCGCTCGATCCGCGGGCCGCGCCCGACGCCGCGTCCGCGGAGGAGCTCACCAAGCTCAACCGGGCGTTCGCCATGGGCAACAACGTCATCTGTTGTCTCGACGACATCCAGCACACGTCGCCCGAGCTGTTGCAGAAGTTCATCCCGCTGTGTGATGCAACCCGGCGCATCGAAGGCGTCCTCGACGGTCAGGCCCAGACGTTCTCGTTGTCGGGTCGCCGTTTCGTGATGGTGATGGCCGGCAACCCGTACACGTCGGCGGGCGCGACGTTCCGGATCCCCGACATGCTCGCCAACCGTGCCGACGTGCACAACCTCGGCGACGTGGCGAGTGGGGCGGGCGACGCGTTCGCGCAGAGCTACATCGAGAACTCGTGCGGAGTGAACGAGGTGGTCGCGCCGTTGCTGACGGCCGATCGGGGCGATCTCACGACCCTGCTGCGGGTCGCCGACGGTGAGCCGGTTCGCAGCGACGCGCTCAGCCGGTCGTATCCGGCGGGCGAGCTGACGGCGATCACCAAGACGCTCGGGCACATGGTGCGTATCCGCGACGTGTTGCTGAAGGTCAATGCCGCCTACATCGCGTCGGCCTCTGTCGACGACCATCTGCGCGGTGAACCGGCATTCCTCCTCCAGGGCTCGTACCGCAACATGGCGCGCATCGCGCAGCGGGTGGTCCCGGCGATGACCGCTGAAGAGGTCGACACGCTCGTCGCCGATCACTATCGGGGCGAGAGTCAGACGCTGGCGGCGGCGTCCGCATGGAATCTCGCCAAACTCGCCGAGGTGACCGGGAGCGCAGGCCCCGCGGAACTGGCCGAGATCGATCAGATGCGTCTGCGCTGGGGCGAGGCCAACATCGCCGGCGACCCGTTGGCGGCGATCGCCAGCGCCCTGCGCAACATCGAGCAGAAGCTCCGCCCGTGACGGGGTAACAGATGGTGCCAGGCACCATCTGTTACCCCCGGCGATCTCAGCGGCCGGCGATGTCGTGAGGTCCGCCCTTGGGGTAGCCGCGTGCTTCGCGGATGGCCGCGCCCCACGGCTCGAGGATCGAGAGGAGCTCGTCGAGGTCGTCACCGAGGTTGGCGATCATCCGCGAGCACGCCTCGTCGGTGCGGGCCTCGATCTGCTCTCGGAGCTCGCGGCCGGCGGGGGTGAGGTTGCCGTCGGCGACGAGCCCACGGGCCTCGAGTCGCTCCAAGCCGGCATCGAGCTCGGCCTCGCTCCACGCTCTGGACCGCACGTACGTCTTGAATGGGAGACCCCAGTACGGCTCGGTCAGCAAGCCGATCTCGACGGCGTCGAGACCGGTGGTCGACCACACCGCGACGTGGGCGTCCCCACGGAACTCCCGAAGACGATCGCCGTACCGCCACGCCGCGCCGAGCTCGGTCTCGGGCACCGGGCACGCCATCAACCCGGCGTACAGGGGACGACCCTCGACGCCCAGGCCATCGCCCGCCCGCTGCAGCAGCTCGGCGGCCCGCCCGGCGCCCTCCGGCTCGGCACCGAGGATCCGTTCCAGCTGTGCGACGCCGCCCATGGTGCGGGCCCGCTCGATGGTCGTCGCGTCCGTGAGCGACCACCCGTGGGCGACGCTGGGGACCACGGCGGCGGGGTTGAACACACCGAAGGCGGCGGCCACGATCTCGCCCGGCACCTGGCCCATCACCGACCCTCTGCTGGTGAAATAGGCGGGCCCGTCGGGCGCAGCGACGCCGTTGAACTCCCCGCGCGAGCCGTTGAAGCCGAGCGCCTCGTAGGCGGCGTGGGCTTCGGGGGAGAAGTACACCTGGGCGGTGAACGGCTCGATGGCACCGGCGAGCCGGATGGCTGGGGAGCGGGAACTCATGACCCGAGTAGATCAGTCCCGGACCGCCCGGGGAGAGCTGGACGTGTCGAGCGTCACGGCGTCGCCCCTTGACCTCAAGCGAACTTGAATTCGTACGGTCGGCCGTATGTCCCCCCGTACGTCCGACCGCAGCGATGCCATCGACCCCGCCGTCTACGCCCGCCGGTGGCAGATCCTGATCGTCCTCTGCCTGAGCCTCACCGTCGTGATGGTGGCCAACGGCAGCCTGAACGTCGCCCTCCCGATCCTCGCCGACAGCCTCGGCGCCTCGAGCAGCTCGCTGCAATGGATGGTCGACTCCTACGCCCTCGTCTTCGCCGGGATGCTGTTCGCCGCCGGCACGCTGGGCGACCGGTTCGGCCGCAAGCGCGCCCTGCAGTTCGGGCTCGTGCTGTTCCTCGGCGCAGCGCTCTTCGCCGTTCAGTCCGACACGGCCAATCAGATCATCGGGGCCCGCGCCGTGATGGGATTCGCCGCCGCCTTCGTGATGCCGTCCACGCTGTCGCTGCTCGCCAACGTCTTCCCAGCCGAGGAGCGGGGGCGGGCCATCGCCCTGTGGGCCGGCATCGCCGCCGGCGGGGCGGCGCTCGGTCCGCCGACGTCGGGGTTCCTCGTCGAGCACTTCTGGTGGGGATCGGTGTTCCTGGTGAACGTGCCGGTGCTCGTGATCGCGATCGTCGCCGGACGCATCCTGCTCCCCGAGTCCCGCGATCCCGACGGGCACCGGATCGACCTCCCGGGCGTGGCGTTGTCGATCGTCGGGATCGGTGCTCTCGTCTACGCCATCATCGAAGCGCCCGCGAAAGGCTGGCTGTCGGCTCACACGATGGTGGTAGCGACGGTGGCCGTCGTGGCGCTGCTGCTGTTCGCGGCACGGGAGCTGACCGCCCGGGAGCCGATGGTCGACTTCGAGCTGTTCCGCAACCGGGCCTTCAGCGGCGCGTCGTTCGGGATCGCCGTGAGCTACCTCGTGATGTTCGGGATGATGTTCCTCCTCACGCAGTACCTGCAGATGGTGCTCGGGTACTCGCCGTTCGGCGCCGGCCTGCTGATGCTGCCGATGTCGTTGACGATGATGGTGCTCGCCCCACAGGCCGCCAAGGTGGTGGCCCGTCACGGGGTGGCCAGGGTCGTGCCGGTGGGGATGAGCCTGGTCGCCGCCGGTCTCGTGGCCCTGTCGTTCCTCGACACCGATTCGCCCGGCCCGGCGGTGTACCTCGCGCTCGGCCCGATGATCGTGGGTCTGTCGTCGACCACACCGGCGTTGACGGCGACGATCATGTCCGCCGTGCCGAGGGAACGGGCCGGAGTCGGCTCGGCCATGAACGACACGACCCGCGAGCTGGGTGGGGCCCTCGGCGTCGCCGTGCTCGGTTCCCTCGTGACGACGCGCTTCCACCAAGGTGTGGCGGGTCCGCTCGAATCGCTGCCGCCGGCCACGGCCGCCGAGGTGGACAGCGGACTGGCCGGGGCGCTGCGCGCGGCCGACTCGCTGCCGGGCGAGGCGTCTCGTGAGCTGAGCCGGCAGGCCAGGGAGTCGTTCACGGCCGGCCTCGGCACCGCAGCCCTCGTCGCCGCCGGTCTGGTCGTTCTGGCCGCCCTGATCCTGCGGTCGGTGCTGGCAACGAAGGCTCCGCTCGCGGATCGCGACGCCGAGATCGTGGACGCCATCGAATGCGGCACCGAGCCCGAAGTCGTCGCCGTCGGCGGTCGGTGACCCCGGGGGGCCGATCGGGAATCAGCGGCCGTCGCCGAGTACCGTCGCACGACATGAGTGGACCCGCCATCATCGCCAAGATCACCGCCCAGCCCGGCAAGCGCGACGAGCTCGTCACCGCCCTCAAGGCGATGGTCGAGCACGTCAAGACCGAGGACGGGACGCTGCAGTACGTCCTGCACACCGACACCGGCGACGAGAACCTGGTGTGGTTCTACGAGCGCTACGAGTCGCAGGAGGCGCTGGCCGCCCACGGCTCCAGCGAGGCGATGAAGGCGCTCGGCGGCAGCGTGCGCGACCTCGCCGCCGCCCGCCCCGAACTGATCATCCTCGACGTCGTCGACGGCAAGGGTCTCTGAGACCGGTCGCCACGCGATGACCTACCTCGATCGGATCATCGAGCGTCACCGCGAGGTGGCCGCGGCCGACACCCGGTCGCTCGAGGATCTGGTCGCGTCAGCCGGGTCGTTGCCGCCGGCGCGGGACTTCGGTGCCGCGCTGTCGGCGTCGTCCGAGCTGGCGGTCATCGCCGAGATCAAGCGCCGCTCGCCGTCGAAGGGGGACCTGCACCGCCACCTCGACCCCGTCGCGATGGCCACCACCTACGCCGCGGGCGGCGCCGCGTGCCTCTCGGTGCTCACGGACGCCGAGTTCTTCGCCGGGTCGGTCGACGATCTCAAGGCGGCCCGGGCCGCCACGGCGCTGCCGGTCATCCGCAAGGACTTCACCGTCGATCCGCGCGACGTCGCCGACGCCCGCCTGATGGGGGCCGACGCCGTGCTTCTCATCGCCGCCGCCCTCGATGAGTTCGAGCTCGTCGAGTTCCACCAGCTGGCGACCGAGCTCGGGCTCACGGCGCTCGTCGAGGTGCACGACGAGCCGGAACTGGAGCTCGCCCTCGAGGCCGGTGCCACGGTCGTCGGCGTGAACCAGCGAGACCTCGTCACGTTCGAGGTCGACCACGCCCGGGCCGAGCGCGTCGGCCGGGCCATCCCCGACGGCGTCGTCAAGGTCGCCGAGTCCGGAATCCGGGACGCCGACGACGCCCGCCGGCTCGCCGAGGCGGGCTTCGACGCCCTCCTCGTCGGCGAAACGCTGGTCACCGCCACCGATCCGGCGGCCACCCTGGCGTCGCTACGCGTCGCTGCCGGCTGAGTGTCTGAGGTAACAGATGGTGTCAGGCACCATCTGTTACCTCACGGCTTGATTCGTGCCGCTAGGCGTCGGCGGAACGGAGGATGCCGGCGAGCTCGTCGAGCAGCGCCATCGCCCCGCTCGGTCCGAGGCCGAGGAACCACAACTCGTCGTCGACGGCGATTGCCTGCCCGTCGGCCACTGCGCCGAGCGTGCCCCACAGCGGGCCGTCGACCACCTCGCCCTCGTCGGTGGCGTCGGCCCCGCCGTAGCTCGAGTAGAACACCCAGTCGCCGTCGGCCTGGTCGATCTGCTCCGTCGAGATCTCGACCGCCAGCTCGTCGAAGTCCTGATTCGCCGGACGTGAGAGCCCGGCATCGGCGAGCACCACGCCGATGAACGAGAGGTTGCCGTAGA
The DNA here is from genome assembly GCF_003426815.1 of Desertimonas flava. Taxonomy (GTDB): domain Bacteria; phylum Actinomycetota; class Acidimicrobiia; order Acidimicrobiales; family Ilumatobacteraceae; genus Desertimonas; species Desertimonas flava. The sequence goes on along the minus strand of NZ_QKYK01000016.1, from coordinate 8,295 downwards.
GCCGGATCTTGTCGGGCATGAAGCGCAGGATCGAGATCGTCGGATCACCGTCGACGAGGTCGCCGACCTCGGTCGCCCGAGCCTGATACGCGTTGAGGAGGTCGATCGCCTCGGTCTCCATGCCGAGCGCGTCGGCGACGAGGAGGAAGTTCTCCTTCCACGGGAAGCCGGGCCGGATGCTGAACACGGTCGGAGCGATCTCGGACAGGCCGGGGTACAGGTCGGCGGCACGGAGCTGGCTGCCGATGATCAGATCGGGCTCGAGGGCGGCGATCGCCTCGAGGTTGAGCGCGTTGATCGTGCCGACCTCGGCGACGTCGCTCACGTCGATCGGAAGGTACGCCGGTGCCTGCGGGGAACCCTCGGCGTAGGCGATCCCCACCGGCGTGACGCCGAGCGACACGACATCGTCGAGCTCACCGCCGTCGAGCACGACGACGCGCTCGGGGCGCTCGGTGAGCTCGGTCTCGCCCATCGCGTGCACGATCGTGCGCGGGTACTCACCCGGAGCCGCGTCGCTTCCCAGCTTGGCCGTCTCCTCGTCGGCCGTGGAGAAGTGCGCACCGCCGGTGGCCACGTCATCCTCTCCGTCGCCTCCCATCGCGGTCAGGCCGGCGCTACCGACGGCCACGGCGAGCGCGAGGCCGATCCGGGAGAGCCGTCGGCGAGTGGTCTGAGGGCCTGTGGCGCGAGGCATGGCGAGCAGTTAAGCACGCTGAACATCACTGGGCAAGAACCCATCATCGAGGCGGCGACGGAGGGAGCAGAACCGAACCCATCCGCGGCCCAGCCGACCCGGTACCGTACGCATCGCATGTTCGTGAAGATCTGCGGCATCACCACCGAGGACGACGCCCTGCTCGCCGTGGCCATGGGCGCCGACGCGCTGGGCTTCGTGTTCGCCCCGTCGACGCGCCAGGTGCCGGTGCAGCAGGTCTACGACATCACCCGCCGGCTGCCGCCGGAGATCCTCACGGTCGGCGTCTTCCGCGACGAGCTCCCCAAACGGGTCGTCGAGCTCGTCCACCGCTCTGGCGTGAAGGGGGCACAGCTGCACGGCAACGAGTCGGTCGAGGCGGTCGCCGAGGTCGCCAAGGCGGTGCCATTCGTCGTCAAGGCGTATCCGGCGGGATCGCCGCGCGTGGCCGAGGCGTCGAAGCTTGCCACCGACACCATCCTCCTCGACGGATCGACGCCAGGCTCGGGCCACCTGTTCGACTGGTCGCTCGTCGGCGAGGTCCCCGAGGGCATGCGACTGATCCTCGCCGGCGGCCTCGACCCCGACAACGTCGCCGACGCCGTCCAGACCGTCGAGCCGTGGGGCGTCGACGTCTCCACCGGCGTGGAGCAATCGCCGGGGAAGAAGGACGCGCTCAAGGTGAAGCGATTCGTCGAACGGGCACGAGCGGCCGCACGCGAGCCGTACGTAGCCGCCGGAGACCTCCCCTACGACTGGTCGTTCGACGAGTGAGCGCCTACAACATCGAGCCGGTCAATGGTCGGTTCGGGGAGTTCGGTGGCCGGTTCGTGCCCGAGTCCCTCGTGCCGGCGTGCGAGGAGTTGGAGGAGGCCTTCCGTGACGCGTGGGCCGATCCGTCGTTCCGCGCCGACCTCGACGGAATCCTGCGTGACTACGCCGGCCGTCCGTCGATCCTCACGGAATGTCACAACCTCGGGCGCGAGCTGGGGATCCGTCTGATCCTCAAGCGCGAGGATCTGAACCACACGGGATCGCACAAGATCAACAACGTCCTCGGCCAGGCGCTGCTCGCCAAGCGCATGGGCAAGCCGCGCTTCATCGCCGAGACCGGCGCCGGCCAGCACGGCGTGGCGTCGGCGACGGCCGCCGCGCTGATGGGCCTCGAGTGCAAGGTCTACATGGGCGCCGTCGACGTGCAGCGTCAGGAGCTCAACGTGTTCCGCATGCGCCTGCTGGGCGCCGAGGTGGAGGGTGTCGAGAGCGGCAGCCGGACGCTGAAGGACGCGGTCAACGAGGCGTTGCGCGACTGGGTCGCCAACGTCGAGTCGAGCTACTACTGCATCGGGTCGGTGATGGGCCCCCACCCGTACCCGTGGATGGTGCGTGAGTTCCACCGCGTCATCGGCGACGAAGCACGCGAGCAGACTCAGGTGCTGACCGGCGCCGATCCCGATGTCGTCGTCGCCTGCGTCGGCGGGGGCTCGAACGCGATGGGCATCTTCTCCGGGTTCGTCGACACGGCCGCCCGACTCGTCGGCGTCGAGCCGGCCGGGGGTGCGGCGGTGGGTCATGGTGTCCCCGGCGTCGTCCACGGCATGCGCAGCTATCTCATGCAGGACGAGTACGGCCAGGTGGAGGAGGCGCAGTCGATCTCCGCCGGCCTCGACTATCCAGGCGTCGGACCCGAGCACGCCTACCTCCACGCCACCGGACGCGCCGAGTACCCGCCGGTCACCGACGCCGCGGTCCTCGACGCCTTCGTCAAGCTCGCTCGAACCGAGGGCATCCTCGCCGCCTTTGAATCGGCCCACGCCATCGCCTGGGTCATCCGCGAGGCGAAGCAACTCGCCGGCCAGACGGTGCTCGTCAACCTGTCCGGTCGCGGTGACAAGGACGTCGCTCAGGCGCTCGAGATCCTCAAGGACACCGACGGATGACGGCGATCACGTTCACCGAGCGCTTCACCGCGGCGAAGGCGGCCGGTCGCAAGCTGCTCGTTCCCTACATCACCGGTGGCTATCCGGGCTGGGCCGACGCCGTGCGGGCGGCCGCGGCGAACGGGGCCGACGCGATCGAGCTCGGCATCCCGTTCTCCGATCCCGTCATGGACGGGCCGGTCATCCAGCAAGCGTCGCAAGTGGCGCTCGACGGCGGAGCGATCCCGCCGGCGATCATCGACGAGGCCGCGAAGCTCGACGTCGGCATCCCGCTCGGTGTGATGACGTACTACAACATCGTGCATCACGATGGCCATCGCCGATTCGCCGGCCGACTCGTCGCGGCGGGCATCAGTGGCTGCATCCTTCCCGATCTGCCCCTCGAGGAGTCACGCCCCTGGACCGAGTCGGCCGACCACGAGGGCGTCGAGACGATCATGCTCGCCGCGCCCACCGGGTCCGACGAGCGCCTGGCGCGCGTCGCCGAACGCGCTCGCGGCTTCGTGTACTCGGTCGGCCTGCTTGGGGTCACGGGGGAGCGAAGCGAGCTGGCGGCCACTGCCACGGCGACTGCGGCGCGTGTGATGCGGTTGACCGACAAGCCGGTGCTGGTGGGTGTCGGCGTGTCCAATGCCGAGCAGGCGCGTGAGGCGTGCGCCGTCGCCGACGGTGTCGTCCAGGGAGCGTCGGTGGTGCGTCGCTTGATGGAAGGCGGCCCGGACGCAGTCGGTGACTACGTCGCCGAGGTGCGAGCAGCGATCGACGCCGGCTGACCAGCTGTCTCGCCCGGCGTGGTGGGCCCTGATCGGAGGTCCCCGAGCGCCGGACCCAGTTCCGCGCCTACCATCGCCTCATCAGCACTGACGAGCTGGTCGTCACGACGACCGCGCCCCCTCCGCTCGACGCCGAGACCCGAGGACCGACGTTCGACGCGCCGCGCACGCGACTTTCGGTCGAGGTGGTCGGGTTGGTCGCCGTCGTCATCGCGTTCATGTCGATCGCCACGCTGTTCGCCCTCCAGCAGCCGCCGTTCTACGACGCCGACGAGAAGGCCCACCTCGCCTACGCCCACGAGATTGCCTCGTTCCACCTCCCGGAGATCGAGACGCTGGCCGATCCACCCGCCGATGCGGTGCAATGGCGAGCCGAGCTCGCGTCGGCCCAGGACGACCGGTACCGAGGCGTCTGGGTCGCCAATCACCCGCCGCTCCATTACATCGCCGCAGCGCCGCTGATCTGGCTGTCCGACGCCACGGGACGAGCCGATGGCGGACTGCTGTACCTGCGACTCCTCAGCGTCACGTTCGCCGCCGTCGGCATCGTCTTCATCTACCTGCTCGGCAAGGAGGTGGCGGGCAGTCGCCGCATCGGGCTGCTCGCCGCCACCATCGTCGCTCTCGTCCCGCAGTGCTACACGTACTTCTCCAGGGCCCTGAACGACGGCTTGGCCTTTGCCGCGGCGACGGGCCTCGTGTGGGCGGCCGTGCGATGTTCTCGACCTCTTCCTCGACGAGGGGATCTCGTGGCCCTGTCGGCATTGGTGGCCGTCGCGGCGGGAACTCGCGCGGCGACGATGCTGATGGCGATCGTCGTCGTCATCGTCGTGGCCGCCTATCACGCAGTACGGGGACCGGGAGACGGCCTCGATCGGGTCGCCGCCGCGGCGCGGGTGGGCACGATCGGACTCGGTCCGGCTGTCGCCCTCTGGGGATGGTTCTACGTCCGCAACATCGCGCTGTACGGCGACGTGGGTGCGTCGAGCTTCCTGCTCGAACGCTTCCGTCGAACCCGCCAGAACAGCGTGCTCGGCATGCTGACCGAGGGAAATGTCTGGAGTGAGCTGTACCGGCGCCTCGCGTCGACGGCGCCGCTCGATTGGGGGGTCCCGCGGTTCGCCACTGCCGTCGCCGTCCTGATGGCGCTCGCTGTTGTCGCCCTCGTTGCATCGGCCCTGCGGCGGCGGGATCGCCGGAAGCTGTTCACGGTCGGCCTGCTGCTGGCCGCCGTCGTCGCGGTGGTGCTGACCGTCGCGCAGCATCTCGCCGGAGGCGGCAGCCCGTACTCTCGCTACCTCTTTCCGGCCCTCGGTCCGGCCGCCGTGCTCGTCGCCGCCGGACTGGGCCGCCTGGCCAAGGGGGTGGTCGCCGTGGCCATGATCGTGGTGATGGGAGGCTGGTTGGCGACCCGCGTCCCGATCGGCGTGGATGCGACGGCACTCGAGCGGCCTCGCGATCGCGGGCTGCCGCCCGTGGCGCTGCAATCGCTCCCGGCGGGCGATGGGCCGCGGGTCGTGATCGCCGTGCTGGCGACCGCGTCGGCTGCGGTCGTCGTGGCAGCGCTCACCGCATCGGTCACCCTCGCCCTCGCCGGAGGCGCGGCGAGGTCGCGATCCTCGACGGAGCGGGGGGCGCGCCCGTAAACCGTGGTCACGAACGCCCGAGGGCTACGTCGCCGGCCGGGTGTGCGGGAGTAGATTCGACCCCTGCTATGACCACCGAGGCTGCCGAATCGTCCACCGTGCCGTCGGCCACCGAGCCCAGTTTCCTGCGGGTGGTGGGCGGTCGGGCGTTCGTCATCCTCGGCCTCTCGGCACTGGCGGTGGTCCAGCCGCTCCTCGACCTGTTCGGGAAGAATCCGGAGTTCTTCGTCGCCGGTGACTACAGCCGTGGGCAGATCGTCGCCTTCGCGCTCCTGATCGCGATCGTCCCGCCGCTCGTGGGTACGGCGATCGTCGCCATCGCCACGGCGATCAAGCCGAAGGCCGGCACGATCGCCTTCATGGCCGTTGCCGGCATCTTCGCTGCGGCGTTCGTTCTCGCCGTGCTCCGAACCGCCGGTCTCGAGGTGCTGGTTCCGGTGTTGCTGCTCGGCATCGCCGGCGCCGTGGCGGTGGTGTGGCTCGTCCAACGAACCACCGGCGGACGCCTGCTCGTGACGTACCTGGCCGCGGCGAACCTGCTGTTCGTGGGCATGTTCCTCTTCGCCAGCCCGGCTGCCGATCTCGTCCGGGGGGCATCGGCAGCCGACGTCGGGACGGTGTCGCTGGAGACACCGGCGGGCCCCGTCGTGGTGATCATCCTCGACGAGTTTCCGGCGGCGACGATCATGCGGGCGGACGGCACGATCAACGCCGAGCGCTATCCGGGGTTCGCCGCTTTGGCGTCGGTGAGCACGTGGTTCCGCAATGCGTCGAGCCAGTACAACCTGACCCACCAAGCCGTGCCATCGATCCTCGACGGGCATCTCGCCGAGGACGGAGCGTTGCCGGTGTATGCGGACTACCCGGAGAACCTGTTCACCCTGCTCGGTGCGGTCGTTCCCGTGTACCGGTACGAGTCGGTGACAGACATGTGCCCGGAGTCGGTGTGCGCTGCCGCCGAGGGCCAGTCGCTCGCTCAGGCGATCGAGGACGCCTCGATCGTGTACGGCCATCGCGTGCTGCCGGGGACGTTCCGCGACGAGCTGCCGGCGATCGACAACTCGTGGGGTGCCTACGGCGCACCCGCCGCCGCCGACGCCGCGCCGACATCGTCGGTGGACGACGCGCAGGCCGGCGAGTCCGGCGCGTCCGGCGATTCCGGAAGCCCGGGAGACGCCGGTGATGGCACCGAACCGCCGTCGTACATCAACCAGGCGTACTCGCGCTGGCGGGGCCTCGCCGCCGACGAGCGCAGCCCCGTGGGCCAGGCCGCCATCCTGCAGGCGGGCATCGATGCGATCACCGAGGAGCCGGCGCTGCACTTCTCGCACGTCGCCCTTCCGCATCGGCCGTGGGTGCTCACCGCCGACGGGCTCACGTCATCGTTCACCCCGACGCTGATCCGGGACGATGCCGACCCGGCGTTCGAGTTCGAGAACCGCATGGAGTACCAGTTCCACGCCTTGCAGGTGGGGGCGGCCGACACGTTGATGGTGCAACTCCTCGACCGGCTCCAGAGCCTGCCCAACTGGGAGGACACGCTCCTCGTCGTGACGTCCGATCACGGATCGAACCTCACACCGCCCGACCTGGGACGGATGCGGATCACCGACGCCAACGTCGACGAGGCGTTGCGCGTCCCGTTGTTCATCAAGGCGCCGGGCCAGACCGAGGGCGAGGTGCGCGACGATCCCGTCCAGAACCTCGACGTGCTGCCGTCGATCGTCGACCTGCTCGACGCCGAGGTCGACTGGGAGTTCGACGGACACTCGTTGTACGACGGCAGCGAGGCGACGATCGAGCCGCGGGTGTCGCCCGACGTCGACGCCGTCATCGACGTCGCCGCCCGACGCGCCGAGGAGTTCCCGCACGGCGACGACTGGGTCGCCCTGGCCGCCGTCGGTGACAACGGCGACCTGGTGGGGGAGGACGTCGACGCCCTCACGCTCGGCGATCCGAGCGAGATGTCCGTCAGCATCGACCAGGCCGATCAGTTCGCCTCGCTGCCCACCCCGCAGGGCCAGATCCCGCTCGGCCTGTCCGGCACCGTGGTGGCGTCGAGCGAGCCGCCCGAACTCGTCGTGGCGATCAACGGTCGCATCGCCGGCGTCATCGGTGGCTACTCGCCGTCGGGGGACGACTGGTCGTTCCTCGGGTTCGTCGCCGACCTCTACGCCGACGGTGCCAACGACGTCGTCGTCTACGAGGTCACCCGCGACCCCGACCCCACCCTCCACGAGGTCAGCCAGGGGTAACAGATGGTGCCAGGCACCATCTGTTACCCCTGCGACCGTCAGGCTGCGAGCTCTGCTGCGCGCTCCACGACTGCGACCACGCCAGGATGCTCGCTGAGTGCCCGCCGCATCCGGAGGGTCGCCATCGCTCGTGCCCGCGTCGATGTGAAGGTGAGGCGTCCGGCGAGTCGAGCGGCGGCTTCGGGTCCCGCTCGGTCGAGCATCGCGAGCAGGACGGTCCGGCGAACCTTGATTCCGGAGGGCTCGCCGTCGCCCAACTCGAGAATCGCGGTGTCGACGGCCCAGTCGACTGGGAATCCACTCACCGGGCCCTCGACGACGGATCGATAGCCCGCAGCATTCGTGAAGGGCTCGAGCAGCTCCGTCGTCGAGAGCCAGGGCGGTGCAGGCGCTTCGGTGACGTAGTAGCGATAGCTCGACCAGGGGTACTCATCGAGTGCTGGCTGTGGCCGGATGTCGAGCGGATTGCGGTGGATGTATCGACCGGCGTTGGCGAGGTACGCGTCACTGTCGATGAGTAGCGAACGAAAGCGGTCCCGGCAGATCGGGCCGTCTCGACCCAGGCGATCGTTGTGATGGCGGGCGTAGAGGGAGCCGACCCGATGCATGAACTTCGACAGCCCGCCATCTGGGCACGAGACGAGCAGGTGATAGTGGTTGGTCATCAGGCAGTACGCGAGGACATGCACGTGATGAAGTTCGGCTGCCTGCCCGATGAGGTCGAGGAAGCGACGGCCGTCGACCGCAGCGTGGAAGATCGTGCGATGTGCACCACCTCGGTTCATGACGTGATAGATGCCGCCGGGGTCGTCGGGTCGAAGTGCGCGTGGCATCCAATCAAGTGTGACGATGGGGTGTGACAACGCGTAACAGATGGTGCCTGCCTGCCCGCCAGCGGTGAGTGCAACACCTTGAGCCTTGGAGGTGTTGGTGATGGCACGGAGTCGTGTTCCTGATCGGGTTCGCCGGTTGATGGTGCTGACG
>NZ_QKYK01000015.1 GCF_003426815.1 Desertimonas flava | reverse complement strand
TCAGCACCATCAACCGGCGAACCCGATCAGGAACACGACTCCGTGCCATCACCAACACCTCCAAGGCTCAAGGTGTTGCACTCACCGCTGGCGGGCAGGCTGGCACCATCTGTTACCGAGTGCAGTGATCGTCGCAGGTTGGAGCGTCAGCGAATCGCTGGACGCGTCACAGTGGTTTGGCGATGTCCAGGTAGAGGCCGGACATGAAGAGGAACAGCAGCACCACGATCACGCCCATCGTGAAGGGCATCAGCCGGCTGACGTCGGTGAAGTAGCGGCGTCCGTTGCGGCCGATCTCGCGGACGCGTTCGTAGACGGCGATCGCCGCGTGGCCGCCGTCGAGCGGCAGCAGCGGGAACATGTTGAACACCCCGATGAACACGTTGAGGGCGGCAAGCATGAGAAGGATCCCGGCGAGGCCCTCCTCGCTGCCGATCGTGCCCGACACATCCGTGGCCCCGACGAGCGTCGTCGGCCGGGTGGTCAGGTCGTCGCTCTCGCCGGTGAGGTGGTCGAAGATGTTGACCGGGTTGAGCACCTTCACGACACCCTTGGTGGACTCCCAGGCGTTCGGGAAGAGATCGGTGACGCTGTGCGTGAGCGCCGAGCCGATCGACATGTCCCGCCACTCGGTCACGCCGCGGGTGCTGACGCCGAGGAACGCCGTGCCGGCGACATCGGGATTGTCGGTTCCGGGGTTCTCGCCGAGCGTCACGTCGACCGCCCGCTGCACGCCATCGCGCACGTAGACGATCTCGACGGTGTCGCCGGGCTGGTGCTGCCGCACGGCGTCGCCGATCAGCACGTCGTCGTCGATGACGACACCGCCGACCGACAGGACCACGTCCTCGGCCTGCAATCCGGCCGCGGCGGCGGGAGACACCTGCTCGGCGAAGCCGCGGATCTCGGCACCGGGCGCCCCCTCGATCTGGCCCTTGGTGGCGAACACCGAGAAGAACAGCACGATGGCGATGAGCATGTGCATGATCGAGCCGGCCGAGATGACGAGCAGGCGCCGCGGGAAGCTCTGCTGCCGATACGTGCGACCCTCGTCCTCGAGCGGCACCTCGTCGAGGTTGTTCATGCCGATGATGCGGACGAAGGCGCCGAGTGGGAGCAGGCGCACGCCGTACTCGGTCTCGCCGCGCTGGAAACTCCAGAGACGCGGTCCGAACCCGAGGAAGAACTGCGTCGCCTTCATGCCGGTCAGGCGGGCTGTCACGAAGTGCCCCGTCTCGTGCAGGAACACCGACACGAGGATGCCGACGACGAACAGGAACATCCAGTGGTTCGACACCGCCAGCCAGACGAGGAGGCCGACGATGGCCAGACCGCCGACGGCGCCGTTGACGCCGCCGCCGAACGGTTCGGCCCCGTCGGGGCGTTCGGTGACCGAGCCGCCGGCCATCACCTCGTTGCGGAACCGTCCGTAGCGGTCGCGGGGGTCGGGCGGCGGGAACTGGGCGCCCGGGGGCGGGCTGGGGGGCGTGTCGATGCTCATGTGGGCCTCAGGTACGAGCGTACGTGACGTAGTCGAAAGCCAGACGTCGGGCCTCGTGATCGGCGTCGATCACGTCGTCGACGGTGGATGGCATCCGGGCGTCATGCCGATCGAGCACGGCGTCGCCCACCTCGGCGATCTGCCGCCACGCGAGGCGCCCGTCGAGGAAGGCGTCGACGGCGACCTCGTTGGCCGCGCTGAGCGCCGCCGGCGCCGTCCCACCGGCCCGCCCGGCCTGGTAGGCAAGGCCGAGACAGCCGAAGGTGTCCGTGTCGGGCGGCTCGAAGTCGAGTCGGGACAGCTGCGCCCAGTCGATGCGGCCGAAGGGCGTGCCGCTGCGCGCCGGGTAGGCCAGGGCGTAGGCGATCGGCAGCCGCATGTCGGGCAGGCTCAGCTGGGCGATCGTCGCACCGTCGGTGAACTCGGCCATCGAGTGGACCACCGATTGCGGGTGCACGACGACCTCGATCTGGTCGAACGGCACCCCGAACAGCTCGTGGGCCTCGATGACCTCGAGTCCCTTGTTCATCAGCGTGCTGGAGTCGATGGTGATCTTCGGACCCATCGACCACGTCGGATGGGCCAGCGCCTGCTCGACGGTGACGTCGGCGAGCTCGGCGGCGGACCGGCCCCGGAACGGCCCGCCACTCGCCGTCATGAGCAACCGCGAGATCTCCCGGACCGGGGCGTCGGACGAACGCAGGCACTGGTGCACCGCGCAGTGCTCGGAGTCGACGGGCACGAGCTCGGCGCCAGGGGTGGATCGCAACGGCTGCACCACCGGTCCGGCGGCGATGAGACTCTCCTTGTTGGCCAGGGCGAGACGCTTGCCGGCCGCCAGCGTGCCGAGCGTGACGGGCAGGCCGGCGAACCCGACGACGGCGTTCACCACCACGTCGGCTGGACCGACGAGATCGGCGAAATCGTCGACCACCGTGGCGAACGGCAGCGCCGCAGCGACCTCGGCCCGGCGGGCCGGATCGGCCACGGCGACGACCTCGGGGCGGAACTCCTGCGCCTGCTCGATCAGCACGTCGATCGACGAACCGACACCGAGTGCCGTCACCTCGTAGCGGCCGGGCTCGGCGCGCACGACGTCGAGCGTCTGGGTACCGATCGAACCCGACGAACCGGCGATCGCGACGCGGACGGCCATCCCGCTACGCCGTGGCGAGGAGCACGAGGGTGAGGTAGTACGCCCCCGGCAGCACGAAGAGGAATCCGTCGAAGCGGTCGAGCACACCGCCGTGCCCCTGCACGATGGTGCCGAAGTCCTTGATCTCGAGATTGCGCTTGAACATCGACTCGGTCAGGTCGCCGAGCGGAGCCAACACGATGATCACGACGGCGAGAAGCAACCACCACTTGGTCTGGCCCCAGACGTTGCCGTCGGGAGCGAGCTGGCCGGCGACGAACATCGTGACGAGCGTGGCCGCCGAGCCGCCGATGAGCCCCTCGATGGTCTTGCTGGGGCTCACCCACGCCCGCAGCGCTGACTTGCCGGCGACCGAACCGACGGCGAGGGCCCCGATGTCGTTGGCGGCAATGCCGAGGGCGATGAAGAACAGCGTGTCGGTGCCGATGTTCGGTCCGTTGCCGAAGAACGCAGTGTCGCCGAACGCCGTGGCGCCGGTGGACAGGCGGAGGATCAGCCCGGCGAAGGCGCCGAGGATGCCGATCCACACCACGCCGAGCGTGGTGACCGCCATGTTGGGCAGCGGGCCGGACTCCACGCCGTGCGCGGCGATGAAGCTCACCGACGAGGCGACGAACACCAGCATCAAGCCGAGCGTCAACGCCTGATCGCCGAACGCGTAGGCCCCGATCGGTATGAACAGGCAGGCCGCGAGACCGGGGAACACCGCGGGTCGGTATCCCTTCTCGGTGACCTTGCCGAAGTACTCCCAGCCGGCGAGCGCCAGCACGATGGCCACGAGCGCGACCGTGACGACGGTCGACAGGATCAGTGCGGCGATGAACACCGCGGCCATCACGACGCCGGCGATGGTGGCCGTCGACATGCTGCGCGGCGGGGGCGGTGCGCTCGCCCGGGACGGACCGATGGGGCGACCCCCGCCGCGTCCGGGCGACTGCCGGCGACGACCGGGCTCGGGCTGGCGACGGGGCATGCCCGACGGGTCGGTGCCGATGGTGATGCGGCCGGGCTCACGGCGCGGGGGCAGCGGCACCTCGCCGGTGAGGTTGAGGCCACGCTCGGCCGACCGGCCGGTGCGCAGCTGGGAGCCCGTGATGCGGGGGTTCGAACCGGTGATCCGCGGGTTGGAGCCGGTGACGCGGCGCTGCGAACCAGTGGTGCGAGGCACGGAACCCGACGGGTCGCCGACGCCGCGCGACGGCCGGAAGTCGTCGTCATCGTCGCCGAAGAGGCTGCCGTCGGCGTCGATGGGCCGGCTGATGTCGCCGGTGCGGCCGTAGCCGCCGCTGGGGTCGCGCGGCACGGCGCCGCTCGGGTCACGACCGACGCGGCCGACCTCACCGGTGGAGGCGGCATCGAAGGGATGCATCGTTCCGGTGCTCGGGTCCCGTTCGAACGATCCGCTCGCGTCCGGCGGTGGGTAGTCGGGCGACACCTGCTCGATCACGCCCGTGGGCAGGTTCTCCTCGTCATCGCGCCAGACGGGCGACTCCGTGGTGAACGTCGACCACACGTCGACGTCGTCATCCTCGGCGTCGTCGTTCCCGGGGCCCGCGCTGGTGCCCCGCGGGTCGAGGCGGGGAATCTCACCGGTGGGCGGATCGGTCCAGTGGGGCAACGGTCCGGTGTCGTCGGGGCCGAAGCGGAGCCGGTGTTCCCCGGTCTCGAAGCCCGCCGACGGGTCGGCGGGCCGGCGTGCGGCGCCAGACGGATCGTCCGGGAACAGTGGACCGCCGAACTCCTCGTCCGGGTCGTCCTCGCGCCCGTTTCGTCGCCACCTGTCGTCACTCATCGAAAGCTCCACTCATCGATCGTTCTTCTCCGTCCCGCGTCGAGTGCTCGGGGATCACACCTCGAGCAGCTCGGCCTCCTTGCGGCTCAGAGCGGCGTCGATGGCCTCGGTGTGGTCATGGGTGATCTTCTCCAGCTCCTTCTCGGCCCGCTCGAGCTCGTCGGCGGAGATCTCGCCTTGCTTCTCGGTGTGCTCGAGCGCCTTGCGGGCCTCACGGCGGAGGTTGCGCACGGCCACCCGGCCTTCCTCGGCCATATTCTTCACGACCTTCACGTACTCCTTCCGGCGCTCCTCGGTGAGCGGCGGGAACGACAGGCGGATCACCACCCCGTCGTTGCTCGGCGCGACGCCGAGGTCCGAGTCGATGATGGCACGCTCGATGGCGCCGAGGGTGGCGCGGTCGTGGGGCCGCACGAGGAGCTGACGGGCCTCGGGCACCTGCACGCTGGCCAGTTGCAGCACGGGGACCTGGGCGCCGTAGTACTCGACGTGCAACCGCTCGACGAGCGCAGGCGCCGCCCGCCCGGTGCGGACGGTCTGGAACTGCTGGGTCACATGGGCAACTGCCTTGTCCATCTTGTCGATGGTCTCGAGCAGGGTCTCGTCGATCACCCGACCAGCGTAACCACGCGTTCAGACATCGTGGACGATGGTGCCGACCCGGCCGCCGAGCACGATGTCACGGAGCGACCCCGATCGGGACATGTCGAACACGACGATCGGGATCTTGTTGTCCCGGCAGAAGGCGATGGCCGTCGCGTCCATCACCTTGAGGTCCTTCGTCATGACCTCCATGTAGCCGATCTCGTCGTACTTGACGGCGCTCGGCGTGGTGCGCGGGTCGGCGTCGTACACGCCGTCGACGCCCGAATGGGTGCCTTTGAGCAGGGCTTCGGCATCGATCTCGGCCGCTCGCAGGGCGGCGGCGGTGTCGGTGGTGAAGAACGGGTTGCCCGTGCCGGCGGCGAAGATGACCACGCGGCCCTTCTCGAGGTGCCGCACGGCCCGGCGCCGGATGTACGGCTCGGCGATCCGCGGCATCTCGATGGCCGACTGCACCCGGGTGGGCTGGCCGAGACGCTCGAGGGCGTCTTGCAGGGCGAGGGCGTTCATCACCGTGCCGAGCATGCCGATGTGGTCGGACTGCGTGGCGTCCATCCCCGACAGCTCGCCCTCACGGCCGCGCCAGAAGTTGCCGCCACCGACGACGACGGCGACATCGACGTCGAGGCCCTGGCGGATCTCGATGATGGATTGGGCCGTGTGGGCGAGCGTCGCTGGGTCGATTCCGGTTCCGGACGGCCCGGCGAGCGCTTCGCCCGACGGCTTGAAGACCACCCGGCGCCAGCGTGGAGTGGGGGCGTCGGTGTGAGTCACGGGGCGCAGACTAGTGGCAACGGTCCTGGTCAGGCCGCAGTGTCAGCCGATCTCGATCTGGGCGAACGAGACGATCTTGGCGTCGCCCAGCAGCTGGGTGATCGTCTGCTTGTCGTCTTTGGCGTAGGGCTGCTCGAGCAGCACGATGCCCTTGAAGAAGCCGTTGAGACGGCCTTCGATGATCTTCGGCAGCGCCGCCTCGGGCTTGCCCTCGTTGCGGCTGATCGTCTCGAGCGTGGCCCGCTCGGCCGCGACGATGTCGGCCGGCACCTCGTCTCGGGTGAGGTACGTCGGACGGGCGAAGCCGATGTGGACGGCGACGTCGTGGGCCAGCGCCGTGTCGCCACCGGCGAGCACGACGAGCACGCCGTTGACGCCGCGGCCACCCTGCACGTGCAGGTAGCTGTCGAGGATCTCACCGGAGCCGGCGGCGAGACGCACCACGCGACCGAGCTCGATGTTCTCCTTGAGCGTGATCTTGAGGTCGTCGAGTTCGGCCTGACGGGTGGACACGCTGGACTCGTCGCCGGCGACGACGAGCTTGGCGAGCGTCTCGGCCTCGGACTTGAACTGCTCGCTGCCGGCCACGAAGTCGGTCTCGCACTTGAGCTCGACGAGTGCGCCGACGGATCCGGCCACGTGCAGGGCGACGACGCCCTGGGTGTTCTCACGGTCGCTGCGCTTGGCGCTCGCCGCCAGACCCTGCTCACGCAGCCACTGCGTGGCGGCCTCGATGTCGCCGTTGTTGGCTTCGAGAGCCTTCTTGGAATCCATCATGCCGGCGCCGGTGGCCTGTCGAAGGGCCTGGACGTCCTTGGCGGTGAATGACATTGGTGATCCTTGCAATTCCTGGGGAGATCTACGGAAAGGGGTGGTGGCCCGCCGCTCAGGCCTCGGCCGGCGTGTCGGCGGCGGTGTCGGCAGCGTCGGCGCTCGGTGCGGCCTCGGCGGCCGGTGCAGCTTCGGCGACGGGCTCTGCCGCGGCGACCGGCTCGGCCTCGGCGACCGGCTCGGCCTCGGGGGCCGGAGCAGGAGCGCTCGACGCCTCCTCGAGGCGACGCTCACGGGCGGCCTGGGCCCGGGCCGCTTCGGCGCGAGCGGCCGCCTGCTGGGCCTCGAACTCGGCCTGCTGCTCGGCGGTGCGGGTGACGGGGGCGGCGGCTGGGTCACGCTTGGCGGCGATGAATCGGCCTTCCTCGACGGCGTCGGCGATCACGCGGGCGAGCAGCGAGTTGGCGCGGATGGCGTCGTCGTTGCCCGGGATCGGGTACTGCACCAGTTCGGGGTCGACGTTGGTGTCGACCACGGCGACCACCGGGATGCCGAGCTTGTTGGCCTCGGTGACGGCGATGTGCTCCTTCTTGGTGTCGAGCACGAACACGGCGTCGGGGCGCTTCGTGAGGCCACGCAGACCGCCGAGGTTGCGCTGCAGCTTCTCGAGCTCACGCGACAGGAGGAGGGCTTCCTTCTTCGGCATGGCGTCGAACTCGCCCGACTCGCGCATGCGCTCGTACTCGAGCATCTTGCCGACGCGCTTGGAGATGGTGTCGAAGTTGGTGAGCATGCCGCCGAGCCAGCGCTCGTTGACGAAGGGCATGCCGCACTTCTCGGCGTAGCTGCGCACCGGGTCCTGCGCCTGCTTCTTGGTGCCGACGAACATGATGTTGCCACCGCCGGCGACGAGGTCGCGGACGTAGCTGTATGCGGCGTCGACCCGCGTCAGCGTCTGCTGGAGGTCGATGATGTAGATGCCGTTGCGCTCACCGAAGATGAATCGCTTCATCTTGGGGTTCCAGCGCCGGGTCTGGTGTCCGAAGTGGACGCCGGCCTCGAGCATCTGACGCATGGTGATGACAGCCATGGAAGTGTTCTCCTTCTGCGGTTGTGACCGTCGCCAGGCGCCCGGCCCGAGGGCGGGGCGACCGCAGTGAGGCGGCGGTACATGAGGTGTGCAGCTCATCGGTCGATGAGCCGGAGCAAGCTTAGCGGGTGGACGGCCCGGTGAGCGGGGCAACCGCGGTGGGTGCGCAGCGCCGGTCAGCACTCGAGGCGGGCCGGAGGCGGCGGTCGCCGGCCCGTCCCGTCCGTGGGGACCAGGTACGGCGGCACGACCAGCTGGCCGAGCAGGGGCGCCGGGTCGATGTACTCGTCGGGACCGGTGCGCAGACCGAAGTAGAGCTCGGGACCGGAGCGGCCGACGACCGCTCCTGCGGCGACGACCGCTCCTGCGACGAGGTGGCTCGACTCCAGCCCTCCGTACGTGGCCAGGATGCCGTCGGCGTGACGCACCACGACGTAGCGGATGTCGACGACCACCCCGCTGAACGTGACCGTGCCGGCGGCGGCCGCACGTACCGGGGTTCCCGGCCCCGGCGCGTAGTTCACCCCGCGGTGGCCGGCACACCAACGACACGCCGGAGCGTCGAAGGGCCGCGTGATCGGTGTGTCGACCGGTGGCAGCAGGCACCCGGATGCCGACGCGATCCGTCCGGGCCCGCCGAGCAGCAAAGCGAGCATCACGACGAGCGCGGCAGCCACCCTGGCCCGCCGGCTCACCGGCTCGTCCCGTTCGGTCGATGCCTCCGCCGGTGGGTCAGCGGATCCCGGCGGCCGAGAGCCGGGCCCGGAGGTGCAGCACCGACTTCGAGTGGATCTGCGGCACCCGGCTCTCGCTGACGCCGAGCACGCGTCCGATCTGGGCGAGGGTGAGACCCTCGTCGTAGTAGAGCGACAGCACGAGCTTCTCGCGATCGGGAAGCCGGGCGATCTCCTCGCGCATCAGCTGGCTGAGCTCGCGCTGCTCCACCACCTTGGACGGCACGGCCGGCGTCTCGCCCGACAGGGCGACGGGTTCGATGCCGGCGTCGAGGGCCCGTTCCAGCGGGCCCACGGTGGTGCTGGCGATCTCCGACAACCAGCGGTCGAGGACACTGCGCGCGATGCCCAGCTGCTCGGCCAACTCGTCGTCGGTCGGTGAGCGGCCGAGCCGACCCTCGAGCTCGCTGATGGCCGCCTGGACGTCGCGGGACTTCGTCCGCACGGAACGGGGCACCCAGTCGAGCTGGCGCAGGCCGTCGTAGATGGCCCCGCGGATCCGCGGGGTGGCGAACGTCTCGAACTTGACGCCCTGAGCGGGGTCGAACCGTTCGAGGGCGTCGATCAAGCCGATGACGCCCGAACTCACCAGGTCGCCCGGGTCGACACTCGAGGGCAATCCAGCGCCGACGCGGCCGGCGATGAACTTCACGAGTGGTGAGTACGACACGATGAGGTGGTCGCGGGCGGCCGGGCTGCGGCGTTTGGCCCACCGGTCCCACTGCATGGCCAGGTGCGGATCGACGTCGACGATGCTCATCGCCCGCCATCCGGACCGGTGACGCGCTGCTGCCCGTCAAGCACGAGGATGGGCGTCGTTGTAAGCGGAGCGCAGGCGGTCTTTGCTCACGTGGGTGTAGCGCTGCGTGGTGGCGACGTCGCTGTGGCCGAGCAGCTCCTGGACCGCGCGCAGGTCGGCCCCGCCGTCGAGCAGGTGCGTGGCGAACGTGTGGCGGAGTGCGTGCGGGTGGGTGGGTGACGGCGACCGCCGATCGACGATGCGCCGGACGTCGCGAGGGGTGAGCCGGCGTCCCCGCTCGTTGCCGAACAGCGCCCGCGCCCCGTCGCCCTCGGGTGACACGACGTCGCCACGCAGCGGCAGCCACCGTCGCAGCGCCGACACCGACGGCGCCGAGAGCGGGACCCGCCGCTCCTTGGCGCCCTTGCCCCACACCACGACGGCCGCCGCCTCGAGGTCGACCGAGGCGACGTCGAGCCCACACAGCTCGCTCACCCGCAGCCCCGAGCCGTAGAGCAGCTCGAGCACGGCATCGTCCATGGCCCGGCGCCACACCGGCTCGTCCTCGGGCCGGGCCCCGTCGAGCAGTTCGCCGACGTCGTGGGCGTCGAGCACCCGGGGAAGGCGTCCCGTGCCGGCCGGCACCTGGATCCCGAGCGTGGGGTCGGTCTCGGCGTGGCCGTTGCGCACCGACCAGCGGAAGTAGCGGCGGATCGACGCCGTCTTGCGCGCCACGCTGCGTCGGGCGTACTCGCGGGTGGTGAGGAACGCCAGATAGCGCCGGATCGTCGTGCGCTTCACCCGCGCCGGGTCGGTGATGCCGCTGCGGCCGGCCCACTCGGCGAACCCGCGCACGTCGGTGCAGTAGGCCGCCACCGTGTGCGCCGACAACGAGGTGAGCGATCTCCCGAACGAGTCGATGCGCCAGGCCGGCGAGACGTCGACGGGATCGGCGCCGTTCCCGTCGCCGGAGTGCTCCCGGCCACCGGACGCGACGCGAGGCGTCGCGACGGTGGAACGGCGGGCGGTCACCGGGCCGAGAGTATTCGCTGACCCGGCCGGACCGACGGACACCCCCTGTCGCTGCGGTCACCACGCGCCGCGGATCGGGAGCCGGGGCCGTCATGCGACGACCTGCTCGAACCAGCCACCCGACTCGCGCACCCAGCCCGATCGCTCGAGCCGGGCCAGCGTCATCGCCGCCTCGGTGACCGACAGTCCGAGCTCGGACACCACGTGCTCGAGTGTGCACGGATCGGCCCGGCATCGATCGAGGACGACGGCCTCGATCCCTCGCGGGAGCGGGCGGGGATCGAAGGCCGGACCGGGCTGGCGGCGATGATCGAGGCCGAGGGCGAGGAGGACGTCGCCCGGATCGGTGACGGGTGCGGCACCGTCTCGGAGCAGTTGGTTCGTGCCCGCCGAGGCTCTGCTGTGCACCGAGCCGGGGACGGCCATCACCTCGATCCCCCGCTCGAGGGCCTCGCGCACCGTGGTGAGCGAGCCGCCGCGCTCGCGACTCTCGACCACGACGACGATCTCGCTGAGCGCGGCGATGATGCGGTTGCGCAGGGGGAACCGGAAGCGTTCGGGTTCCGTGCCCGGCGGCCACTCCGACAGCAGCAGACCTCCCGCGGCGACGGCCTCCCACAACTGGGCGTTCTGGCGTGGATACGGGGAGTCGAGCCCATTGGCGACGACACCCACGACCGCGCCGCGCTCGGCGCCGAGGGCACCGCGGTGGGCGGCGGCGTCGATGCCCTTGGCGAGGCCCGAGACGATGCTGACTCCGGCATCGGCGAGCTCGCGCCCGAGGCGAGCGGCGAACTGATGCCCGGGCCCGGTGGCGTTTCGCGTGCCGATGACACCGACCCGGCGAGGCTCGAGCGTCGACCAGTCACCGCGGTGGAACAGCACCGCCGGTGGCTGCGGGTCGGTGAACAGCAGCGCCGGGAAGTCGGCGTCGCTCGCAATGACGGCGCCGATGCCCGCCTCGGCGCATCGCGCCGCCCAGTACTCGGGGGGACGCCGCGCGGCCGAGGCCGCCCACGCCCGGCGCAGATCGCCGGTGAGCATCGGTTCGACGACGGGATGGGGTTGCAGCCGACCGGCCGCGACGAGGTAGGCGTCCTCCGGACCGTGGTGCGCGAGGAGGACCCGGAGCCGGGCGACCGTGGCGAGCTCGAGACCGGCCACAGCCGCCAGATAGCCGACACGCAGCGGATCGTGTCCCGACGCGCACGGCCGGTCGGCGCCCGCGTTCACGCGATCCATCGCGTTCGCTCGGCGACGATCGTGCGCGGCAAAGCGGCGCGCATGGACAGAGCCACCTCGACATCGTCGACGCCGACCAGCGCGTCCCCCGGCCGTCGTAGGTCGGCGATGGTGCGGGCGACACGCCGGATGCGGTGGTAGCCACGGCCCGTCAGACGGTCGCGCTCCATCTCGCCGCGCAGGACGCCTCGGGCCTCGTCGGTGAGCGGGGCGATCGAGTCGAGCTCGTCGGCGCCCAACTCGGCGTTGAGCTTGCCCCCGCGTTCGAGCGCGACCGCGCGCGCCGCCACGACGCGCTCGCGCACCACCGCCGACGGCTCGCCCGCCTCGTCGCCGAGCAGATCGTCGACCGATGGACGGTGCACGACGACCCGCAGGTCGAAGCGGTCGGCGAGCGGGCCCGACAGGCGCCTGAGGTAGCGGGCGCGGGCCGTGTCGTCGCACTGGCACGCTCCCGGCGGTCCCCCGCCGCACGGGCACGGATTGGTGGCGGCGACGAGCAGGAAACGCGCCGGCAGCACGGCGCGGACGTTGGCCCTGGCGATGCGGATCGAGCCTTCCTCGAGCGGCTCGCGGAGCCCCTCGAGGGCCGACCGGGAGAACTCGCCGAGCTCGTCACAGAACAGCACCCCGTTGTGGGCCAACGACAGCTCGCCGGGCCGCAGTTGCAGCGACCCGCCGCCCACGAGGGCGACGGTGGTGGTGGTGTGGTGCGGGGCCCGGAACGGAGGATGTTCGACCACACCCTCGGGGGGCAGGCGCAGTCCCGCCGCGGAGTGGATCATCGTGGTCTCGAGGGCGCGGTCGCGATCGAGCGGGGGCAGCACGCCGGCGAGACGCTGGGCCAGCATCGTCTTGCCGCTGCCGGGTGAGCCGACGAACAGCAGGTTGTGGGCGCCGGCGGCGGCGATCTCGAGTGCCTGCCGAGCGACCGGCTGCCCGCGGACGTCGGCGAGGTCGGGCGGGCTCGCGCTGCGCTCCCGGCTGCCGACGGATGCGTCGACCCGACGCCAGTCGGCCTCTTCGGTGAGGGCCTCGACCAGCTCGCCGAGGTCGGCGGCGACGCGTACCCTGCGGCGGGCCGCGACGAGGGCCTCCGACGCGTTCTCGACCGGCACGACGACGTCGTAGCCGCGCAGCGCGTCGACCATCGGGGCCACGCCGGGGAGACGGCGCAGGCTGCCGTCGAGCCCGAGTTCGCCGAGGAAGGCGAGACCGGCGACCCGTTCGGGGGCGAGTTGCTGCGACGCGACGAGCACGCCGATGGCGATGGCCACGTCGAGGCCGGCGCCGCTCTTGCGCTCGGTGGCGGGGGCCAGATTGACCACGATGCCCTTGGCCGGCCACGCGAACCCGCTGATCTGCAGCGCGGCCCGGACGCGGTCGCGCGACTCGCGGCAGGTGGCGTCGGGCATCCCGACGATGCGGTACCCGGGGAAACCCTCACCGATGTAGACCTCGACAGCGACCTCGCTGCCGTTGATGCCGACGATGATGGCGGAAGGGATGGATGCGAGCACGGGGCCTCCTCGAACGGCGCCCCGATCCGGCACACGGACGGGGCGGTTGCTGTGAGGAAGGGCGGGCGGCCCGACAACGCTGGGGGTCACTGTAGCCAAGGGGTGTCACGGTCGGTGACGGGTGACCTGCGCCACGACGGCCGGCCGTGCCCCGAATCGCCGCGTCAGGGCTGGCAAACTCGCGCCGTGCCCCGAACGCCCCGGTCGAACCGGCTCGTCCTCGCGGCCGGCGCCGTGGTCCCCGTCGTCGGCAGCCTGCTGCTCGCGGCGTGCGGCGACGACGGCGACGACGGCGGCGGCACGGCGGAGTTCTGCGACGCCGTGGCGGCCAACCAGGACACCCTGTTCGGCTCGGCGATCAGCACCGTCGACGACGGCGACGCATTCGTCGCGCTCTACCGGGAGGTGGGCGATCTGGCCCCGCTGGCCATCGAGGACGAGTGGGACGCGATGACGGCGCTCTTCGAGACCGCCCTCGCCTTCGAGCCCGACACCACCGAGGTGACCGAGCAAGAGGTGCTGACCGAGGCCTACAGCTCCGAGCAGCCGGCCCTCGCGGTGCGCGACTGGCTGGCCGAGAACTGCCAGATCACGATCGTCGTCGGGACCGTCCCCCCGCCCGCGCTCAACGTCAGCGGATCGACGCCCGCGGCGACGGGATGACGCGACGGCCGGGCCGGGCGTCACGCCCGCCGGCCGCTCGGATGTCTCAGCGGATGTCGCCCTTGCCGACGATCACCTTGTCGCACAGGCCGTACTCCTTGGCCTCCTCGGCCGAGAACCACTTGTCACGGTCGGAGTCACGCTGGATCTCCTCGACGGTGCGTCCCGAGTGGTGAGCGATGAGCTCGGCCATGCGCTTCTTGGTGTACGAGAACTCCTGCGCCTGGATGGCGATGTCGGAGGCCTGCCCGCGCAGACCGGCGAGCGGCTGGTGCATGAGGATGCGGGCGTTGGGCAGCGAATAGCGCTTGCCGGCGGCGCCGGCGGTGAGCAGGAACTGGCCCATCGACGCGGCGAGGCCGATGCACACCGTGGCCACGTCACTGCTGACGTACTGCATGGTGTCGTAGATGGCCATGCCTGCCGTGACCGATCCGCCGGGGCTGTTGATGTACAGCCAGATGTCCTTGGAGTCGTCCTCGGCGTCGAGGTAGAGCAGCTGGGCGCAGAGCTGGTTGGCGATCTCGTCGTCGACGGCCGCGCCGAGCATCACGACCCGGCCCTTGAGCAGGCGGTTGAACACGTCGGCCTGCGGGTTGAAGCCACCTTCGAGCATGTGCGGAGTCACGATGGGCACGATATCGGGAGCCCGTGCCTGTGTCCGCCCGAGGGTCACCGCAGACCCCTCCGACGCTGGCGCGACGCGAAAGTCGGTTGACACCTCCCCCTCCGACTCGGAACGGTAGAGGCCGTGGTGTACGAGTTCTCCGGCTACGCGCTCGATTCGCGGCGCTACGAGCTGACGCACGACGGCGACCCGGTGCACGTCGAGCCGCAGGTCTTCGACGTGCTCGTGCACCTCATCGAACACCGCGACTCCGTGGTCAGCAAGCACGACCTGCTCGACTCGGTGTGGGGCGACCGGTTCGTCAGCGAGTCCGCCCTCACGAGCCGCCTCAAGGCGGCCCGTCGCGCCGTCGGCGACGACGGCACGGCGCAACGGGTGATCCGCACGGTGTTCGGTCGCGGCTACCAGTTCGTGGCCCCCGTCGTCGAGAGCGCCTCGCTGGGCGACCACGCTCCGGCGTCCGCCGGGATCGAGATCGAGCCGTCCGGGGACGCGGCGGACGCCACCGTCCCGTCGCCCGAGTTCATCCAGCGCCTCCGGTTCTGCACCGCCGACGACGGCACACGCCTCGCCTACGCGACGAGCGGCTCCGGACCGGTCCTCGTCAAGGCGGCCAACTGGATGACCCACATCGACCTCGACGTGGACAGTGCCGTATGGGGGCATTGGCTCCGCGACCTGTCGGCCGGGCACACGCTGATCCGCTACGACGAGCGCGGCTGCGGCCTGTCGGACTGGGACATCAAGGCGTTCTCGTTCGACGACTGGGTCGACGACCTCAAGATGGTGGTCGACGACGCCGGCCTCGATCGCTTTCCGCTGCTCGGGATCTCCCAGGGCGCCGCGGTCGCCGTGGCGTTCGCCGCCCGCTACCCCGAGCGGGTGAGCCGCCTCGTGCTGGTCAGCTCCTACGGCCGCGGCCGAATGGTGCGCGCCCGCAACGACGCCGAGCGACGCGTGGCCTTCCTCGACCTCGAACTGGCGCGAGTCGGCTGGCAGCGCGACGACCCGTCGTTCCGCCAGGTCTTCACCAGCCAGTTCTTCCCGGACGGTTCGCAGGAACAGTGGGAGTCCTTCAACGAGCTGCAGCGGCGCACGACGTCACCTGAGAACGCCGTCGAGTTCCTCACCACGTTCGGGTTGATCGACGTCACCGACCTGGCCCCGCTGGTGCGCTGCCCCACGCTGTTCGTCCACTCGCGCGGTGACCAGCGCCAGCCCCTCATCGATGCCAAGGCGCTGGCGGCGCTCATCGACGGCAGTGAGATGGTCGCGCTCCCGAGCCGCAACCACCTGCCGCTCGCCGACGAACCAGCATGGCCGCAGGCCCTCGCGGCGATCGAGGCCTTCCTCGCCGCGCCCGACGGCCGAGACGATGCGCCGCAGCTCGTCGGCCACGCCTGCGCGCCCGGCGACACCGCGTCGCGTCCGCTCGGCTGACGCGACGCGTCGCGTCGTCGCATCGGGTCGCCGTCAGCAGATCGCCACCTCGTCTCCAAGCGGCGGTCAGCACCGGTCCGTCACGGTGGGAGGCCCAGGCGGGACCACGTCCGCGCCCGGGCCAACCCAAGACCGGAGACTTCTCATGCGAACCCGACGTTCCTCCCTGCCGCTCACCCCACAGCCGGGAGCTCATCCCGGCGCCGACCACGACGCCCTCCGGCGCCGTCCCCCGACGGGTGACGGCGACACGCCGGGCCCGCGCACCCACCGATCGGGTCGTGCGCTCTTCGCCCTGGCATCGCTCGGCGTCCTCGTTCCCACCGCCGCTGCGGCGGCACCGGCGCATGGCGACCATGCCGATCGTCCGCAGATCACGCTCGAGGCGGGCAACGACGGGCTGACCGGTCCGGCCCAGGTGGCCGGAGGCTTCGTCGACTTCACGGTCACGACGGAGGCCAACGAGATCGGCCACAGCGTCTACATCGCCCGCATCGCAGACGGGTCGACCGCGGCCGACGTGGCCGCAGCAGGTCAAGAAGCACTCGTCACGATGCTGACGTTCGTCGGCGGCGTCGGCACGGTGCACGACGGCGCCACCGTCGGTCTCACGCTGGACCTCGAGCCGGGCAACTACATCGCCTTCGACAACGTCTTCCTGCCGGAGCCCACCGGCGTCCTCCCGTTCGTCGTCGGCGACCCTGCCACGGCTGAGTACGACGAGGCGCCGGAGGCCGAGGGCACCGTGCAGATCGGTCCTGGCATGCTCATCGCCCCGCCGCCGGACTTCGACGGCAGCGGGACGTGGCGCTTCGTCAACGGCGACGACACGCTGACCCACGAGGCGCTGATCGTGCGCCTGCCCGACGGTATCGGCGTGCCCGAGTTGGTGGCCTGGGGCGACGAGGGCCGACCGGAGCCCGCCCCCTTCGAGGCGGAGTTCGCCGGTGCCGGCCCGATCGGGCCCGGCGAGGAGCAGTGGCTCACCCTGCCCGAGCTCGAACCGGGCAACTACGCGCTGCTCTGCTACGTGCCGTTCGAGGACGGACTGCCCCACCTGTCCGACGGCATGATCGCCCCGTTCACGGTGTCGTGACATGGCCCGCTTCCTCTTCACCTCGGTGCCGGTCGAGGGCCACTCCGCCAGCCCGCTGGCGATCATGGCGGCGCTCACCGGCGCCGGCCACGACGTCACCTGGATCGCCGGCGCACGACACGCCGACCGGGCGCGGCGAGTGGGCGTGACCCACGTTCCGGTCCATCTGTCGACGGACTTCTCGCTGTACGACGACGTCTTCGACGTCCGCCCCGAGTTCCGGGCGCTGAGCGGGGTGCCGCTGCTGAAGGCGGTGTTCCGCAGCGTCTTCCTCGGCGACGCGGCCAATCAGGTGCGTGAGCTCGAGCAGGTGCTCGGCTCGTTCCCGGCCGACGTCGTGGTGTCGTCCGGGCCACAGTTCGGCCCGGCGGTCCTGGCCGAGCGGACCGGCATCCCCCACGCCGTCGTCGGCGACGGACCGTTCGCCGCACTCGACGAGCACGCCCCGCCGTTCGGCCCCGGCCTCCGCCCGTGGGCGGGACCGTTGGGGAGGACGAGGAACCAGCTGCTCAACGCAGTCGTGCGGCGCGTCTTCGCCGACGTCCAGCGCACGTGGGTGGACGTGCGGCGCGCCCACGGGCTCGGTGGGCCCGATCCCTGGGTCTTCGACGCCATGGGGCAAGGCGACGTCGTCCTCATGGGCTGCGTCCCGGGTTTCGAATACGACCGCCCGATGCCGCCGAACGTGCGCTTCGTCGGAGCGCTCCGCCCGCTTCCGCCCGAGAACTGGGAACCGCCGGAGTGGTGGTACGAGCTCGACACCGGCCGTCCGGTCGTGCACGTCACCCAGGGCACCATCCGTACCGATCCGGGCGAACTCGTCCGACCGGTGATCGACGCCCTCGCCGACGACGACGTGCTGGTGGTCGTCACCACCGGCCCGATCGATCCGGCATGCCTCGGCCCGCTCCCGGGCAACGTCCGCACGGCGCCGTTCGTCCCGTACGAGCGGCTGCTGGAGAAGGCGAGCCTGTTCGTCACGAACGGCGGCTACATCGGCACCAACCTGGCGCTGCACCACGGCGTGCCCGTGCTGCAGGTGGGCGACACCGAGGAGAAGGCCGAGATCGGGGCCCGGGTGGCCCACCTCGGACTCGGCGAGGCCTTCCGCAAGGCGCCGTCGGCACCCCGACTGCGCAAGGCCGTCCGCCGGCTCCTCGGTGACGCCGAGCTCCGGGCCCGAGTGGAGGCACTGGGACTCGTGTACCGCACCCACGACTCGCCCACGGAGGCCGCCCGGTTGCTCGTCGATCTCGCCCGACGCTCCCGACCGGCTGCGTCTGCGGCTGCGGCCGGCCACGACGCCCCCTGGGGCTGACGCCGAACGCGGTGAGCGGGTCCGAGCGGTAGGGCGGACGGCTTGACAGAATGTCAAGCCGTGAACGCATCGACGACCGCTCTCGAATCGGAACTCGAATCCACCTTCGGGCTTGCCGACCGCGTCGTCGACGACGCAGCCCTGGCCAACAGCGTCGGCCGGTTCGCCGAGCGCGGCATCACGCTGCCGACGTTCGCCGAACTGGCCGATCCGGCCACCATCGATCCGGCCCGCGTCGGCGACGCCGACCCCCAAGGCCGCGACGCCCGCAACCTCTGGCGCAACCACTGGTACAACGATCTGACCGGCGCCCGCGTCGGGGTGCCCGACCACGTGGTGATCCCGCCGTCGCTGTCGGGGGTGGAGAGCCCCATCATCGTCGTGTTCGGCGACCGCTTCCCGATGATCACGGCGCACAAGGTGCTCGCCGCCTACGCCTGTCTCGCGCCTCGCGTCGTCACGGGACAGTTCGACCCCACCCGCCATCGTGCGATCTGGCCGTCCACCGGCAACTACGCCCGCGGCGGCATCGCCATCAGCCGCATCATGGCCAGTCGCGGCGTCGCCATCCTGCCCGAGGGCATGAGCCAGGAGCGCTTCGACTGGCTCAACGCCTGGTGCGAGAATCCGGCCGACGACGTCATCCGCACTCCCGGCAGCGAGTCGAACGTCAAGGAGATCTACGACGCCTGCAACGAGTTGGCCAAGGACCCGACGAACTTCGTGCTCAACCAGTTCTGCGAGTTCGGCAACCACCTCGCCCACTACGAGGTCACCGGGCGATCGCTGGGCCACGTGTTCGAGCACGTCCGCGAGTCGGGTGACCGGCCCGACCTGCGTCTCGCCGCCTTCGTCAGCGCCACCGGCTCCGCCGGCACGATCGCGGCCGGGGACCGCCTCAAGGACACCTACGGGACGAAGATCGTCGCCGTCGAGGCGCTGGAATGCCCGACCCTCCTCGAGAACGGCTTCGGCGAGCACAACATCCAGGGCATCGGCGACAAGCACGTGCCGCTCATCCACAACGTGATGAACACCGACGTCGTGGTGGCGGTCAGCGACCGGGCGACCGATCAGCTTCAGGTGATGTTCAACAACGACGACGGGCTCGGTTACCTCGCCGATCGCCGGCTCGTGCCGCAGTCGGTGCTGGCGACGCTCGCCCACTTCGGCCTCTCGTCGATCTGCAACCTGCTCGCCGCCATCTCCACGTCCAAGCTCCTCGGGCTCGGGCCCGACGACGCGATCGTCACCGTGGCCACCGACGGGGCGGCGATGTACCCGAGCGAGCGCGAGAAGATCCTCGCTCGCGACTTCGGCGGCGGCTTCACGCAACTCGACGCCGCCGCGGTGTGGGGAGAGCACCTCGCCGACGTGCCGACGGCCCACGCGATCGAGTGCACCGAGCAGGTCCGCAACCGCATCTTCAACCTCGGCTACTACACGTGGGTGGAACAGCAGGGCACTCCCCTCGAACTCTTCGAGACTCGCCGGTCGCAGACCTTCTGGATCGGCCTGCGCCGGTACCTCGGCGTGTGGGATGCCATGATTCAAGAGTTCAACGACCGGGTCACCAGCACGAGAGAGTGAGCATGACGGGTTTGAGCGAGCGCAGCGGAGCGACCCGAAGTTCAGCGAGCACAGCAACCGTGCAGCGTGCAGCGAGCGCAGCGAGCGTCCCGAGGTCCGAGCGGGGAGGCCGGCGGAGCGCCAGCGGAGCCGGCCGGCGCGCGCGGCCTGCGTGGCCGGGGAACGCAACAAGCGTGCCCGGTTCAGCGAGCGCAGCGAGCGTCCCGAAGTCCGAGCGGAGAGGCCGGCGGAGCGCCAGCGGAGCCGGCCGGCGCGCGCGGCCTGCGTGGCCGGGGAACGCAATGAGAGGAGTCCACAATGCCTGATCCGGGATGGGTGCGAGATCCATCGGGTCGGTACCAGCAGCGCTACTTCGACGGTACTCGCTGGACCGAGCACGTCGCCGACGAGTACGGACGGCGCAGCACGGACCCCGTCGAGAACGCGCAGCGCCAGGCGTACGCGCCATCGGCCCCGGCGGCGCCTGCCGGCTACACCGGACCCGGTACGGCCGTGGCCCCGTACCAGCAGGCCGCGACGCCGCCGGCGCCGGCGTCGACCACCTCGGCCGAACCGGCACTCGAGCTGTCGCCGCGTTCCATCGTCGGTGCCGTGGGCGGCCTCATCGCCCTCTTCGCCATCGTGCTCTGCCCGTGGTTCGAGGACACCCGGATCGTCCAGCTCCTCGGCGTGTTCGACGGCGGGCTCTTGAAGGTCACCTACTTCGAGACCGGCTGGATCATCACCATCGTCGCCGTGTTCATCGCGGTCGGCGCGGCGATCCGCTCGACGCCGGTCTCCCCGCGCTGGTTGGCGTCGATCCCGGTCGGGGTGTGCACCGTGTGGGCGGTCGTCGGCACCCTCACCCTCAAGTCCGACCTCACCGGCATCTCGTTCGGCTTCGGCTTCTTCGTCGCCGTCGTCGGTCTCCTGGCCGCGACCGTCGCGCCGTTCCTGCCCGGCTCGTCAGCGCGTGGCTGAGGTTCGCGACGCAGCACCGCGAGCTGTTCCATGACGCACCCCACCGGGCCCGTCGTCGCCTGGCGCTGCGCGGTGTGTGCGGCGACCGTCGACATCGCCGTGCCCCACGCCTTCGTCTGCCCCAATGCGACGCCCACCGATCGGCACCACGTGCTCCATCCGGTCATCGCGACGGCCGGGGCCGGGCAACCCGGCGACGACCTCGGCGCTCCGAACCCGTTCGTCCGCTACGCGCCGCGGCTGGCGTGGTGGGCCTTCGCCGCCGCCAACGGGATGACGGAATCGGCCCGGCTCGCCCTCGCCGAGGACGTCGCGGCCGGCTTCGTGACGACGCCGTTCGCGCCCCACTCCCTCGAGCTCTTCCCCGAGGGCGCCACGGGCTGGCCGACGACGGTGTGGGTGAAGGACGAGACCGGCGCCGTCGGTGGGAGCCACAAGGCCCGCCACCTCGCAGGAATCCTCCTCCATCTCCGCGCCGCCGAGCTGCTCGGCCTGGCGCCCGGCGGCACCGGCGCGCGACCACCGCTGGCCATCGCGTCGTGCGGGAACGCGGCGATCGCCGCAGCCACCCTCGCCCAGCGGGTCGAGTGGCCGCTCCACGTGTTCGTCCCGACGTGGGCCTCCCCCGCCGTCCTCACGCTGCTCGCCGACCTCGGCGCGACGATCACCGAGTGTCCGCGGCGTGACGACGACCCACCCGGCGACCCGGCGGTGTTGCGGTTCCGTGAGGCGGTCACCGCCGGCGCCATTCCCTTCAGCGTCCAGGGCCCGGAGAACGGTCAGTGCCTCGACGCCGGCCGGACGCTCGGGTTCGAGCTCGCCGACGCCGTCGGCACCGCCGACGGGCCCGATCGGCTCGATCGCGTGGTGGTGCAGGTCGGCGGCGGGGCGCTGGCGGCGTGCGTGGGCTGGGGGCTCGGGCCGGACGTGCGACTCGACACGCTGCAGGCCCAGGGATGTGCACCGCTGGCCCGGGCGTGGTGGCGGGCCAAGGACGCAGGTGTCACCGGAGCCGGTCTCGCCGGACGTTGGTCGCAGCTGATGACCCCGTGGGTCGATCCGCACTCGTCGGCCGACGGCATCCTCGACGACGAGACCTACGACTGGCTCGCCGACATCTCCGTGATGCAGGCCAGTGGTGGCCGACCGCTCGTGGCCCCGGAGGAGGCGATCGAGCGGGCGACGGCGATCGCCGCGACGACGGGCATCCCGGTGAGTGCCACCGGCGCGGCCGGGCTGGCCGGACTCCTCGTCGCCGACGGTCGTCCGACTCGCGGCGAACGGGTCGCCGTCATCTTCTCCGGCGTCCGGCGCTGACCGCGACTCCCACCCGCCCCCGGTTCACAGCACGGCGAGCGCGGCGGCGAGGCGTTCGATGTCGGCCGGCGTCACGTCGACGTGAGGGCTGACGCGCAGCCACGGCTCGGTCAGCTCGAGCGGCGCCCGGGCGACGTCGCTCGCCGTGGTGACGATGCCGAACTCGTCGAGCAGGCGGCTCCGGGTGACGAACACGTCCTGGCCGGTGGTCGGTGCGATCGCCGAGATCGCGCCAGGCGTGTCGACCCGATCGACGACGCGCCACCCGGGTACGTCGGCCAGCCCTGACCTCACCGTCCGGCCCACCTCGTCGAGACGGTCCGTCAGCGCGGTCACCCCGATCGACAGGGTGTCGGCCACGCCGAGGGCGAGACCGATGCGTCCGGCGATGTTCGCCTCATGGGACTCCAGCCCGTCGAGCGGTCCGCCGATCGGCCGCGGGGCCGGTGCCCGCTCGAGGCGCAGCCGGTCCCGGTACTCGGGCGCGACGACGAGCAGCCCGACGCCGCGGGGTCCCGTCAACCACTTGCGGCTCGTGCCGTAGATGACGTCGGCACCAGAGGCGACGTCGCAGTGGCCGACGGCCTGCGCGGCGTCCACCCACACCGGGACGCCGTACTCGCGGCACACCGCCACCACCTCGGCGACGGGCTGCCGTCGAGCGCGGTGGGCCGCCTGCTGCACGACGTGGACGAAGGCCGGAGGGTCACTGGCGACGGACCGACGCAAGGCGTCGGTGTCGATCACCCCCTCCGCATCCACGTCGAGGAGACGCCGCACCAGGCCCGCCGAGGCGAAGCGCCGGAGGTTCGGTCCCCACTCCCCCGGCGCAACGGCGACCTCGTCGCCGGGGGCGATGGGAGCCACCTGGAGGGCCGCCGCCAAGGCTGCGCCGGCGCTCTCGACCAGCACGACGCCGTCGGGGTCGACGCCGGTGAGGTCGGAGAGCCCATCGCGCAGCGCGGCGATCCGGTCGGCGGCACGTTCCGCTGCCACATACGCGCCGTCGGTCGCCTCGGCCATCGCGTGGGCGGCGACCGCCTCCAGCACCGCCGTCGTCGACCGGCCGGCCGCTCCGGAGTCGAGGTGGCAGAGCCGGGGCGCCGGCCGGGCGGCCGCCCACGCGGCCCAGGGATCGTCGAGAGTCACGGCGTGACAGCCTGCCGCCGACCGACCCGGTTCGCACCGGTGAGGGCGGTCAGACGCCGGCTCAGCTCGGCCATGTGGTCGACGAGCACTGCCGGCCCGATCACCTCGAAGTCGATGCCGACGCGGAGCAGATGCCAGAGGATGACGTCGAGGCTGTCGCCGCCTGTGCTCACGAGCGTGGAGTCGTCGTCGACGGCGGTCAACACGGCGGCCTCGGCGGGGATCCTCTCCGCCATGACGCCGAGTGGAGCGGCGAACAGGACACGCGCCTGGTACCGGTACGGGTTGATGCTGAGCGCGGCCTGGACGAACCGGTGGGGATCCGGTGGGTCGGGTGGTGTCTCTCGATGCCCGGTGGCGACGATCGAGTCGATGCGGTCGAGGCGGAACGTGCGCCACTCGCTCCGGCCACGGTCGTAGGCGACGACGTACCAGCGGCCCACGGCGTGGACCAACCGGAGGGGCACCACGAGGCGCTCGCTCGGCGCACCGTCGCGAGACACGTAGTCGAGACGCAGCCGTTCGCCGTCGCGGCACGCCGTGGTGAGCGTGACGAGCATCGCCGGATCCACGGGCGGTCGCCCGTCGAGGCCGAGGGTCATGTCGCCGACCGCCGACATCTCTCGCCGCGCCGTCGGCGGGAGGAACTGCTCGAGCTTGGCGAGCGCCGATGAGCCGGCGGCGACGCCGGGCACGGCACGCAGGGCGGCGGCGATCGCCACCGCCTCGTCCCGCTCGAGCATGAGCGGGGGGATCGCCGCTCCGCCGGTGCCGAGTTGGTAGCCGCCGGTGGCGCCGGCATGGGTGAGCACCGGGTAGCCGAGCTGACGCAGTCGGTCGACGTCACGCCGGACGGTGCGGGCGGTCACGCCGAAGCGCTCGGCGAGCTCGGGACCCGACCAGATGCGCGGGGACGACTGCAGCGCTGCGAGCAGCCCGAGGAGACGCGCCGTGGTGTCGACCATCTCCCCAGTGTGACCCGAACGGACAGAAGCTGTCCTCATTCTCGCGTAGCGTGCGCGTCGTGACCACGGCCAGCGATGCACGCCCCGCGAGCGACGGGATCGAGATCGTGCCGATCACGCCCGACCGCATCGCGGATCTCGATGCGCTGTTGGCGCGGGGCGACCCCCGCACCTGCCAGTGCGCGTGGATGCGGCTCACCAACGCCGAGTTCGCTCGCCTCTCTCCCGACGAACGCCGGTCGGTGCACCACGGTGCGATCCGAGACGCCACCGCCGACGGGCGAGCCGCCGGGTTGCTCGCCTACCGGGACGACGTCGCCGTCGGCTGGGTGAGCTTCGGACCACGCGACGAGTTCGCTCGGGTGGCGGCGTCGGCGACAGGCCCGACCGACGACGTCCCCGCCTGGTCGGTCGTGTGCTTCGTCGTCGCCGCCCGGGCGCGGCGCCACGGCGTCGCCGGCCGCCTCCTCGACGCCGCCGTCGACTACGGCGAGCGCCACGGCGTGCCGGTCCTCGAGGGGTACCCGACCACCACCGGTAAGCGCTCCAACGACCTCTGGCGAGGGACCGTGGGCATGTTTGCGCGCGCGGGATTCATCCCCGTCGAAGTCCGGGCGCGGCGAGCCTCCCCCGAACGACCCGTCATGCGTCGTCGACTGCACCAACGTCGGCGATCGACACCCGACCAGCCGCCGACCCCCGAGCAACAAGGAGATCCCCGATGACGTCCCCGACCATCCAGATCGCCATCGATGCCGCCGACGCCTACGCCCTCGCCAACTTCTGGGCAGCGGTGACCGGCTACGAGATGGAAGATCATCACGACATGATCAACGAGCTGCTCGCCGCCGGCGTGGCCACAGAGGCCGACACGATCGAGATCGACGGCCGGCGGCACTGGGCCACCGCCAGTGCATGCCGCGATCCAGAGGGCAAGGGACCGAGACTGCTGTTCCAGCACGTCCCGGAACCGAAGACGATCAAGGACCGCATCCACCTCGACCTGCACGTCGGTCCGGAGCGCCGGGACGCCGAGGTGGAGCGGATCCTCGCCCTCGGGGCCACGAAGCTGTGGGACGGCAGCCAGGGGCCGCAGTCGTGGGTGACGCTCGCCGACCCCGAGGGCAACGAGTTCTGCGTGAGCTGACGCCCGTCAGCGGTCGCCGGGTGACACGAACTCGGGCTGATCGAGCACGCGCAACCAGCTCCCGTCGGGCTGCCGGCGCACCACCTGAGCCCTCGCTCCCGCTTCGTCGCGCGGCGGCGTGGAGGTGAGCGCCAGATCGCCCGTTCGCAGCGTGGGCAAGGGTGTCTCGGGTTCGAAGTGAGGTCGGCTCGCCAGAACCTCGGCCCAGAGCGCTTCGATCGCGTCCCGGCCCACCGTGGTACTCCCCGGCGGGTACGCGAGGACCGCGTCGGGCTCGTAGAGCGCGGCCACTCCGGTGGCGTCGCCGGCATTGGAGCGCTCGACGAACAGCCGCGTGATGTCCTCGGGCTCCAGCGCCTTGGGGTAGCCGGCGAACCGGTCGTGCGTCGGGGGGGACGGGCCGTCGGTCGTTTGTGTGCTGTTCGTGTCGTCGTTCATGCCATCCAGGCTGTCGGCACGTGCCCATCACTACAACAAATGACGTTGATCCTTGTGAGAACATCTGGTTATGGACCTTCGCCAGCTGGAGTACTTCGTCGCCGTCGTCGAGGAGGGGACCTTCACCCGGGCGGCCGCCCGGACGGGCGTGAGCCAGCCGGGCATCAGCGCCCAGGTCCGTCAGCTCGAACGGGAGCTCGGCGCCGAGTTGCTCGACCGTTCGGGGCGAACCGTTCGCCCCACCCCGGCCGGGGATGCGGCGCTCGAGCCTGCCCGGGGCGCCTTGGCGGCCGCCTCCGCGGTCCGCCAGGCGGTCGGTGACGTCGTCGGGGTGCTACGGGGCCGGCTCACCGTCGGCATGGTGACGGGCTGCACCGTGCAGCCGCTGTTCGCCGGGCTCGCCGGCTTCCACCGTGCTCACCCGGCGATCGACCTGACCCTGTTCGAGGACACGTCCGAGCGCCTCGTCGACGGGGTCCGGCAAGGCACGGTCGACCTCGCCCTCGTCGGCACCGCCGGCCGGCCGCGGGGTACGGCATGGCGTGCGGTGGCCAGCGAGCGGCTGGTGGTCCTCGCCCCACCCGACCACCCGTTGCACCGAGCGTCGCCGGTCACGCTCGAGCACGTCACCGCGCATCCGGTCGTGTGCATGCCGCGCGGCACCGGCATCCGCACGGTGCTCGACCGGGCGTGTGCGGCACGGGGCCTCGAGCCCGACATCGCCGTGGAGGCCAGTGCCGCCGAAGCGATCGCCGACCTGGCCGCGAGCGGCATCGGTGTGGCGGTCCTCAGCGAGTCGATGGCGCCGTCCGTCGCCGACCGCCTCTCGTCGCATCTGATCGCCGACGTGGCCGATCGCGCCGATCTCGGTCTGGCCTGGTCGTCAACGCCCGGGCCGGCACTCGTCCGGCTGGCCGAGCACGTGAACCGCGCGTTCGGACCGCCGCCGGAGTGACGGCGACGGGCGGGGCGGATCGGTCAGGCGATCAGATCACGACGACGGGGGTGCCGACGTCGGCGAAGGCCCAGAGGAAGGCGGCGTCGGGGTTGGCCTGGCGCTGGCAGCCGCTCGACAGCCGGGTGCCCAGCTCTTCCTCGGTCTGGTAGGCCGAGCCGTCCTCGACGTGGGTGGGGATGCCGTGGAAGCCGATGGCCCCGATCTCGGTCTTCAGCCAGCGGATCATGTAGGGCAGGATCGCCCGACCGTTCCACGCCGTCGACTGCTCCGACCGTGAATACACCTGATGGGTGCCGGGGAGCTCGTTGTTGTACTGGCTGCCCGACACGAGCCACGAGCGGATGACGACCTCGTTCTCGTCGACGGCCCACACGCGCTGGCTGATCCGCTCGTACACGACGCGGTATCCGGATCCGGAGTCCTCGGGCAGTGGCGGGGCGTTGCTGGTGATCGAGGTGACCGAGGAGACCGGGTAGCCCCACGAGTCCATCGTGCCGGCGGGCAGCGGGTCGGTGTGCTCGACGAACAGCTGCTCGTCGGGCCAGATCCCGAGCGTGAGGCCGGTGACGCGACCGACGACGCCGTCGACGAACAGGTCGTGCTCGGTCTGGAACGCCTCCACAGCCTGGGCCGTGGCGTAGTCGAACGTGCCGCTGACCTCGCCGTTGTAGAAGCCTTCGCGAACGAGCGCCTGCTGCAGGCACTGCACGTCGATGCCGGTGGCGTTGTAGCCGATCGACTTCGGCTCCACCTGACAGTCGGGGGTGAGCTCGGTGGACGGCTCGGCGATGGCGAGGTCGGGGACGGCCTCGCCGGCCGCGCCGGGAGCGGCGATGCCCGCCGCCGCGGCGACCGTGGTGGTGGGGGCAGCCGTCGTCGGTGCGGCGACGGTGGCGGGCGCCTCGGCGCCGCCGGCGGCCGCCGGCGAGTTGTCGCCACGGGCGGCGGCCACGAGGGCGATGCCGCCGATGCCGAACACCGTGCAGCCGACCACGATGGTGCGGGTCAGACGTTCGCGCTGGCGATGGCGGGGTTGGAGCACCCGCCGTTCACGGGGATCTGGCCTGTTCACGGTCCTCCGACGATTTGGGCCCGACTGGTCAACGCCCAACGCCCCGGGTGAGCCGGGTGCAGGGGCCGGCATGCTGGGGCTTCGTGACGCACTGAGCGATTGTAGGTCGAACCGAGGCTATCAGCAGCGGATCTTCGCCGACCCGCCCGGAGCACTCGGGCGACCCCGGCCAGCAGGCCGTCCCAGACGCCGGCGCCGCACCACTCGTCCTCCGCCGGCCGTCCGCGCCACTACCGTCGGCGCTCATGGCAGAGCTGTTCCTCGGCGGGATCGTCGACCCCGGTTCCCACGAACGCACGGGCGACGACGTGCGCATCGACACCGCCGACCTGACCACCCACGGGGTGATCGTCGGCATGACCGGTTCGGGGAAGACAGGTCTGGGCGTCGTCCTGATCGAGGAAGTGCTCAGCGCCGGCATCCCGGCCCTGCTCATCGACCCCAAGGGCGACCTGACCAACCTCTGCCTCACGTTCCCCCAGCTCGCCGCGTCGGACTTCCGGCCGTGGATCGACGAAGCGCAGGCCAAGGACGCCGGCCAGACCCCCGACGAGTTCGCCGCTGCGCAGGCCGCCACCTGGAGCAAGGGCCTCGAGGGTTGGGGCTACGGCCCCGACCAGATCGCCGCCCTCCGCGAACGGGTGGACTTCACGATCTACACGCCGGGCTCGCGATCGGGGACGGCGCTCAACATCGTCGGATCGCTCGATGCGCCGAGCACCACCGACGACGAGGCCATCGCCGACCAGATCGAGGGGTTCGTGTCGGGGCTGCTCGGCCTCGTCGGCGTGGATGCCGACCCGCTCTCCAGCCGGGAGCACATCCTGCTGTCGAACCTCATCCACCACGCCTGGACGAACGGCCGGTCGCTCGACCTGCCGGCGCTCGTCGGTCAGGTGCAACAGCCGCCGATCGCCAAGCTCGGGGTGTTCGAGCTCAGCGAGTTCTTCCCGGCCAAGGACCGCACGGCGTTCGCCGTGAAGCTCAACGGCCTGCTGGCATCGCCGTCGTTCGCCTCGTGGGGCGCAGGTGTCTCCCTCGACATCCAGTCGATGCTGTTCGGGTCCGACGGCACGGCCCGGTGCGCGATCGTCACCACGGCGCATCTGTCCGACGACGAGCGCCAGTTCGTCACCTCGCTCGTGCTCGGCAAGCTGATCACCTGGATGCGGGCGCAGTCGGGCACCACCGACCTCCGCGCCCTCCTGTACATGGACGAGGTCGCCGGCTACCTGCCACCGACCGCCATGCCGGCGACCAAGAAGCCGATCATGACGCTGATGAAGCAGGCCCGGGCGTTCGGCGTCGGCGTGGTGCTGTCCACGCAGAACCCGGTCGACATCGACTACAAGGCGATCTCCAACGCCGGCACCTGGATGGTCGGGCGGCTGCAGACCGAGCGGGACCGCGACCGCCTGCTCGACGGGATGAGCGCCGCCGACGGCGGCGTGGACATCAAGGCGGTCGGCGCCACCATCGGCGGCCTCGCCAAGCGCGAGTTCGTGCTGCGCCGCGCCGGCAAGGACGAGCCCGAGGTGCTCACCAGTCGCTGGGCGATGAGCTACCTCCGCGGTCCGATGACGAAGGATCAGATCGCCCAGCTGACCGAGGGCACGACGGCACCGGCTCCAGATCCGGCTCCCGCTGCGGCGCCGGAGACGCCGGCGGTGCCCGCGCAGGCGACACCCGCAGCGGCGGCGGGCGATGCCACCCCGGTGATGCCGACGGTCGCCGACGGGATCACGGTGCGGTGGCTCGACGCCTCGATCCCCGCCGTCACCGAGCTCGGTGGCGATCCCGCCGGCACGACCGCGGCGCCGATCGTCCT
This sequence comes from Desertimonas flava, assembly GCF_003426815.1. Lineage (GTDB taxonomy): Bacteria > Actinomycetota > Acidimicrobiia > Acidimicrobiales > Ilumatobacteraceae > Desertimonas > Desertimonas flava. Next base: position 98,593 of record NZ_QKYK01000015.1, on the reverse strand, counting down.
CGCCGAGGTGCAAGCGCGTTACGACGACACCAAGCTCGATCTCGTCACCGACGTGACGTACACGTTGGCGATCGCCCCGCTGGGCGAACGCCTCGACGCCGCCGCGGCCCGCGACGTCACCCTCGACCTGGCCGACCTCCTCGATGCGCCGGACAGCACCACCGCGTACCGGATCTCGAAGGCGCCGCTCGGCGACGCCGCCGCGTGGAAGCAATTGGGCCGCGATCTCGTCGACCACGTCGTGCGCACCCGCCCCCTGTCGGTGCAGGTGAACAAGCAGCTCGAGCTGGCCTCCCGTCCCGACGAGCAGGCCGTGGACTTCCAGGCCCGCTGCGCCGCGGCGGCCGAGTCCGCCATCGACGAGGCCAAGGCCAAGGTGACCGCCGCTCACGAAACCAAGGCGGCGCGCCTGCGGGACCAGCGCGACGCGGCCGCCGACCGCGCCGAGATGGTGTCGGAGCAGGCGGCCGAGCGCAAGCGGGGTACGTGGCTGCGCGCGGCCGGCGACGTCCTCGGCGGGCTCTTCGGGTCGAAGCGCAGTGCCGCAGGCAAGATCGGCCGCGCCGCCGAACGCCTCACCAGGAACTCCGACGGCAACCGGGTCGACGAGGCCCGCAACAAGGTCGGGCGCATCGAGGCGCAGCTCGCCGAGCTCGACGCCAAGCTCGCCGCCGACCTCACCGACGTCGAGGCCAAGTGGGCCACCATCGCCGCCGACATCACGACCGCCGACGTCCCCGCCGAGAAGACCGACGTCAAGGTCACCCAACTCATCCTCGCCTGGCTCCCCGTCTCCTGACCGAGCATCTCACGGGATGTGCCAGGGGGGCTTGGCAGATTGGGGTACGTCGTCGCCGTGACCGGAGGTGCCTGGCACATCCGTTCACGCGTCAGACCCGCGTGCCTCGAGGCGTGTGTCGACGATTGCGAAAATCGCAACGATCAGCACACACCTTCCCGACGTCGGGATGACGCCGCTCCCTGGGGACGACGAGCACCTCACCCACACTCCGTCGATCGCTGACCGCGCGGGCACAGCCCGTCAGCTTCCGAGATAGTGCCAGGCACTATCTCGGACATCACCACGACCAACGTCCCGCCGAGAAGGCCGACGTCAAGGTCGCCAATCTCATCCTCGCCTGGCTCCCCGTCTCCTGAGCGGTCTGACGGGATGTGCCAGGCACATCCCGTCAGTCGCGTCGTACCGGCGGTGGGACTCGAACCCACACTTGCGACTACCTAAAAGTCGTGCTTCTGCCAATTGAGCGACGCCGGCGGATGTCTGGTCCAGACTACGCGGCGTTCACCATGAACCGGAGCTGCCGCCGCCTCCGCCTCCCCCGACGCTGCCGCCGGAGAAGCCACCGCCCCCTCCCCCACCGCTGCCGCTGCTCGACGGCGGCACGCGGGTGGAGCCCATCGCCGCAGCGTGGTGATAGAGGAGGATCGGTGCGGCGTTGAACTCGGCCGGCGGCACGGTGGAGCCCCGCATGGCCGCCTCCCAGGCGTCGGCGGTGCCGAGGGCGACAGCCCACGCCGAGTACTCGCGCAGCATGCCGTGCTTCCACGCCCACTCGACGTGGCTGGCCTCGCTGGCGGCGAGAAAGCGGCGGAAGGACTCCGTTCGGATCGCCAACGCCGAGCCGGACACCGTGCGGGCCGGGAGTAGGCGCCGGTAGGCGAGCAACGCGGTGATGCCAGGTACGGCGACGGCGAGCAGCAGGGCGACCACCGGGCTGCCGAGCCCGGGGGCGGCGCGCAGGGCACCTCCCCCGAACAGCATCGCCGCCACGGCGCCGATGACGATCACGGTGGCGATGCCGGTGCTCCCCGCACCGCTCGACCCGCCGATCGGGCGCTTCCAGAACCCCGACGCGGCGACGAACTGCCGCTGGCGCTTGGCGATGTCGGACCATCCGGCGGCGAAGTTCTTCGAGTACTTGCCGAGCACGATCCGGTCGCCGCCGATCATCCGCTGGAGCGCGGCCTGCTCCTCGGGCGGAGCGCTGGCGAAGCGCGGCCCCTTGCCCAACTCCACCTTGTCGCCGTCGAGCTGCGTGACCGTGAGTACGTCACGCGCGGCGTGCGCCGAGACCCAGGCCGCCACGGTGTCGTTGTCGAAGCGTTCGTTGAGGAGGACACGTCCCAGCCACGGGTCGACGCCGGCCGGCGGGGCGAACTCGGTCGTCGCCAGTTCGGCGAGCTCGTCGTCGGTGACGAGCCGGACGCCGCCGGAAGCGGCCATCTGAGCGGCCCGTTCGGAGGCCCCCGACGGGACGGGCGCGTCGAGATCGGTCGCCACCGCGGTCCCGGCCGGAGGCGGGGGCAGGGGCACCGCCGAGAACCCGAACGCCACGTCGGCCGCCCCGCCCGCCACCACTTCGTTGCGGCCGCGGCGACGCGCCCAGGCGTACGTACCGGCGCCAGTGGCCAGGCCGAGGGCGCTCGTGGCGATCCCCAGCGGCACCCGGCGGTCGGCCGGCGCGTCGGGGAGGGCAGGCGGCTCGACGTCCACGACGTCGCGGCGGCCGACGATGCGACCGCCGATGGTGATGCCCTCGTGGGGTTCGAGCGGGGAGAACACGGCACGGTAGGTGGTGCCGTCGTCGACGAGCTCGCAACCGCCGACGTCGCCGAACCCGCCGACGTTGCAGGTGGGGTCTTCCAGCTCGAGCCCGGTGACCACCAACTCGAAGTGCTTCGTCTCGAGCGTCTCTTCGGTGCCGATGACGTCGAGGGCGAGCTGGCCACTCGACAGCCGGGCCGCGGGAAGGGTGTAGGCCAGCGTGTACCGGTGCTGGCCGGTCACGGTCACGTCCGGGTCGCCGATGCGGATGCGCGTCTCCCAGCCCACCGACTGCACGTCGAGGTCGTCGGGCGCGTCGGTCGACGTGGCCACCACGTCGGTCGGCGCGCCGAAGTCGTCGGGGATGATGCGCTGATAGCCGTGCCGCTCCTGTTCGCCGAAGTCCTGGTCGACGATCTCGGTGATCCGGAGGCCGTTCTCACCGTCGGGCGCCACGACGACCTGCTTGGCGTCGAAGCGCTCGGGACGGTGCTCACCGATCAAGCCGGTGAACGCACCGATCCCGATGGCGGCGGCCGATCCCCCGACCACCAGGTGCTGCCACGGCGAGAGTTTGGCGAGAGAGGCCATGCGCCCCATCCTGCCGTAGGCGGTCTCTCCGCGCCGACATGTTCGCCGGGCCGCGGTGGTGGACGGGGCGGTTGCTGCCACACTGCTCGGCCGATGTCCCTGCTCGCCGCCTCATCACGCATCGGCAGGGTTGTCGAGATCGCCGGCTGGGCGGCCGTCGCCGTGATGGTGGCGTTGGTCGTCACCCAGATCGTCGGATGGACCGGGCATCGGTACGTGGCCGCGTTGCAGTCACTCGTGCCGTACGTGCTCGGCCTCGCCTTTCCGCTCGCTGCCGCAGCCCTCGTCACGCAACGGTGGGCCCTCGCCGCTGTCGCCGGTGCGGTGGCCGTCGCCCTCGTCGTGATGGCGTGGCCGCTCTTGCGCCCGCCGGCCGAGCCGGCTGCCGCCCACGGAGCGACGCCACTGACGGTCTTCCACGCCAACCTGCTGTATCTCAACACGCGTCACGAGGAGACCGTGGACGCCGTGACGGCGGCGGATGCGGATGTCCTGGCCTTCACCGAGTACACGCCGGGCGCGGCCGCCGCGCTCCATGCCAGTCCGCTCGCCGACGAGTATCCGTACCGCATCGAGTACTCCCACCCGGTGGCGAGGGGCACCGCGCTGTGGAGTCGTTACCCGCTGAGCGAGTTCCGGCCGCCGGAGACGAAATCGGCCGCCGTCCTCGCTCGTGTCGAGTCCTCCGACCCGGTCGTCGTGCTGGCCGTCCACGTCACCAGCCCGCTGATCTCGACGGACGACTGGTCGAGCGAGCTGCGCAACCTCGACGTCGCTCCCCTGCGCGACGGCGAGCCGGTGGTGATCGTCGGTGACTTCAACGCCACGTTCTGGCACCCGCGCTTCCGTGCCTTGCTGAGCAACGGATGGCGCGACGCGCATCAGGCGCTCGGCCGCGGCTTCTCGACCTCATGGCCCGACGACATCCAGCCGATCCCCAACTTCGTCCGCATCGACCATGCGCTGCTCAACGAGCACGCCGTCGCGACGGCGGTGGAGGACGTCGGCGTTCCGGGCAGCGATCACGTCGCCTTCGTGGTGACGCTGGTCCCCGCCGCCTGAGGCCTGCCCCCGACAGGAATCGTCAGGGCCGCGGGACCTTGAGGAGGGCGTTCTCGACGACCTCGCTGAGCGCCGGGTGGATCCAGTACTGCCCGGTCGCCACGTCGTGGGCGGTCTGGCCGAAGGACATCGCATGGATCAGTGGCTGGATCACGGTGGCCGCTTCCGGACCGATGACATGGGCACCCAGCAGCAGCCCGCTGTTGGGATCGGCGAGCAGTTTGACGAACCCGGACCTGTCCTCGCGCGCCCACCCGGCGGCGATGCCGGCGTAGTCGTGCCGAACGGCGATGTAGTCGATGCCTCCGGACTGCGCCTGCGCCTCGGTCAGCCCGACCGCGGCGATCTGCGGTTCGGTGAAGACGGCCGACGGCACGTAGCGGTGGTCGGTACGGATCAGCGCCTCGGGGTGGGCGAGGTTGTGCTTGACGACACGCATCTCGTGATTGGCGACGTGCTTGAGCTCCCAGGGCGACGACACGTCGCCGAGGGCGAAGATGCCGTCGGCCGTGGTGCGCTGGTACGCGTCGACGACCACGTACCCGCGGGAGTCGACATCGACCCCGGTCAGGTGGGGATCGAGCCGGTCGCTGTTGGGCACTCGCCCCGTGGCGACGAGCACGAGGTCGACCGAGAGCGTGCGATCGCCGAGCACCAGGTCGACGCCGTCGTCGCCGGCGCGCACCTCGCTCGGCACGGTGTCGGTGAGCAGCGTCCATCGGGCGGCGGCCTCGTGGGCGAAGGCGGCGGCGACGTCGGCGTCATGAGAGCGCAGCAGCCGGTCGCCACGCACCAGCTGGGTCACGTCCACGCCGAACGCCGAGAAGACGTGGGCGAACTCGGCGGCGATGTAGCCGCCACCGATGATCGCCAGCGACCGTGGCAGGTCGTCGATGCGCATGATCGTGTCGGAGGTGTGGACGCGTGGGCCGAGGGCGAGACCCGGGATGTCGGGCACGACCGCCCGGCCACCGGCTGCGATCACCCAGCGGTCGGCCGTGATCGTGACGCCGTCGCCGCCGGTGTCAGAATCGCCTCTGTCGCCGGTGGCGACGTGCATCGTCTTGTCGCCGACGAAGCGTCCGTAGCCGGTGTAGACGGTGACGTTCGGATTGTCCGAGCTCTCCCGCCAGGCCTTGCCGCCCGTCGAGATCGGATCGATCCGCCCGAAGATGCGGTCCCGGAGGCTGCGCCAGTCGACAGAGTCGACGTGCATCTTCACGTCGAGGCGGGCGGCCCGGCGGGCACCGTCGGCGAGGTCGGCCGGGTGCACGTACATCTTCGTCGGGATGCACCCGACGTTGAGGCAGGTGCCTCCGTACGTGCCGCCTTCGACGATGGCGATGCTCAGGTGGTCGAACTCGGGGCCGGGGATCGAGTTGCCCGAACCGCTGCCGATGATGACCAGGTCGTGGTGAATGACGCTCATCGCTCTCCTTGGGGGTCGTCATCGTCAACGCCGCCGAGGGCGGCGAGCTTCCCGACGAGGGCGGAGAAGGCGCGGCCGCGGTGGCTCACGGCATCCTTCTCGTCCGCCGACATCTCGGCGAACGATCGGCCGTCGCCGCCGGCGGGGATGAAGACGCTGTCGTAACCGAAGCCGCGGCCGCCACGTGACGCCGGAGCGATCGTTCCCTCGCACGTCCCTTCGGCCCAGACCTCGTGGCCGTCCGGCCAAACGACCATCGCCACGGTCCGGAAGCGCGCCCGGCGATCGTCGGACCCCTCGAGCTCGGCGAGCAGCTTCGTCCAGTTCTGCTCGTCGGTCGCCCCCTCCCCCGCGAACGACGCCGTGTCGACGCCCGGCGCTCCACCGAGGGCGGCCACTTCGAGGCCGGTGTCATCGGCGATTGCCGGCCGACCGCTCGCCACGGCGACCGCCGTCGCCTTCAAGCGGGCGTTCCCCACGAGCGTCCCGGCATCCTCGACGACGGGTGGCACGGAATCGGGGCGCGGCAGCAGTTCGACGATCCCGTCGAGGATCGACTCCAGCTCGGCGACCTTGCCGGGGTTCGCGGTCGCGCAGACGAGCGTGATCATCAGCGTGCGGGACGTGGCGCCGGCGGGACCGACACCATCTCGGCCTGAAGGTCGACGATGCGGGCCAGGCCGCCCTCGGCCAGCTCCAAAAGCGAGTCCAGCTCGCTGCGACTGAACGACTGCCCCTCGGCGGTGCCCTGCACCTCGACGAAACTGGGCTCGCCACCGCCGACGGGACGCAGCATCACCACGTTCATGTCGACCTCGGCGCGGCTGTCCTCGACATACGGCAGGTCGAGGACCAGTCGTCCCCCGACGATGCCGACGCTGATCGCCGCGCAGAACGAGTGCAACGGGTGCCGGGCGATCGTCCCCGCGGCCACGAGCCGGCTGAGGGCGTCGTGCAACGCCAGGAACCCGCCACAGATGCTCGCCGTCCGCGTCCCGCCGTCGGCCTGAAGGACGTCGCAGTCCACCTGGACCTGCCGCTCGCCCAGCGCCCTCATGTCGCAGGCGGCACGGAGGCTGCGCCCGATGAGCCGCTGGATCTCGACGGTGCGGCCGCTCTGCTTTCCCTTGGCCGCCTCGCGGCCGACCCGCTCGGGCGACGAGCCGGGCAGCATCGAGTACTCGGCCGTGACCCATCCCTTGCCGGAGTTGCGCATCCAGCGCGGCACGTCCTCGTCGATGCTGGCCGTGCACAGCACCCGGGTCCGTCCGAAGCTCACCAGACACGATCCCGCCGCCATCTCGGTGAAGTCGCGCTCGAACGTGATCGGGCGCAGCTCGTCGGGCGTTCGGCCGTCGGGACGCGGTGTCGTGTCGGTGCTCATGTGGGGGTCCTTTCGTAGAGGTCGGGCGCGTCAGCGGGCCGGCCAGGGCAGGGCACTGTCGAGCTCGGGGCCGAGGAGGCGCGATCCGAGCTCGCGGAAGATCTCGACGTCGCCGCTCGACAGGAACGTCCGGCGACCGACGCGATCGGCCGACGAACGCAGCAGGCCGAGCTCGCGCAACAGGTCGGCGGCGGCGAACGCCGTCTCGTCGGCCGAGCTGACGAGCGTCACGCCGGTGCCGACGACGTCGGTGACGACACGGGCGAGATAGGGGTAGTGGGTGCAGCCGAACAGGAGGGCGTCGAGGTCGGCGGCGACGATCGGGGCCAGGAGGCGCTCGGCGAGCACCATCACCTCGTCGCCCGACGTCTGCCCGCGCTCGACGAACTCGACGAACCCGGGGCAGGCCGCCGACGTGAGCACGATGTCGTCGCGGCCGGCGGCTGCCGCGGCGGCCTCGACGGCGTGGACGTACGAGCCCGACGAGATCGTGCCCACCGTGCCGATGACGCCGACGCGGCCGCTGACCGTGGTGGTGATGAGAGAACGGGCACCGGGTTCGATCACGTCGATCACCGGCACGGGCAGATCGGCGCGGAGCTTGTCGAGACCGGCCGACGCCGCGGTGTTGCACGCCACGACGACAGCCTTGGCGCCGTAGTCGCTCACGAGGCTGGTGGCGATCTCGGTGGCGTGATCGCGGACCTCGTCGAGCGGCTTGTTGCCGTACGGGTAGCGGCCGGTGTCACCGATGTAGACCACGTCCTCGGCCGGCAGGAGGTCGATGAGGGCTCGGGCGACGGTGAGCCCGCCGAACCCCGAGTCGAACATCCCGATCGGCCGATCCATCGCAAGAAGGATAGGAAGTTTCGTCCTCGGCGACCCGGGCCGATCAGAGCCGGCCGATCGATCCCTGGATGCCGGCGCCGCCGATGAACCAGGCCATCGCGTAGGCGACCGAGTTGCTGGCGGTGTGGACGAGCACCGGCGCCAGCAGGCTCCCCGAGCGATGGCGGAGGAACGAGAGCCACAGACCGACGAGGAACGTGCCGACCACGGCGAAGACGACGCCGCCGATTTTGGCGGCGAGCCCCTCGCCGAGGATGTCGCCGAGCACCGGGTTGACCTCGCTGAGCGACAGCGACGGCAGCACGTGCCAGAAACCGAACAGCAGCGAGCTCACCACCACGGCCCGGACGGTCGACATGTGACGAGCGAGAACGGCAGGGAGCACACCCCGGAACGCAGTCTCCTCCAGGATGACCGTGCCGGACGGGATGCGGATGAAGACTTCGTACAACATCCGGCCGAGGTCGCCGTCGACCCGGGAGTCGTCGAACAGGCCCCGCGTCGGGGGCAGCAAGGAGGCCGTGAGGTACAGGGCCACGCCGGCAGCGACCACCGTTCCACCCCACACTGCACCGCGGCGCCACTGGGTCAGACCGACGTCCCGCGCGCCGACCTCGAACCGCGCGAGCAGAACGACCGTCGCAGTGACCAGGAGATTGGTCGGCACGTAGAACGCGGCCGGCACCACGCGATTGGACAGAATGTTGCCGATGACGAGCGCCCCGACGATGCCGACCGCGAACGCGGCGCGGGGGCGGGATTCGTACGTGGACTTCATCAGGGCGTTCAGTCTGCTGGTCGTCGTGGCCTGGCACTGGGTTTTCACGATCATCATCTGGCGTGACGACGGTCCCCACGCGAGCAACCCGATCGGCTTCACCAAGGGTCTGTGGATCTTCACGTGGACGCTGCAGATCATGCCGATGTTCTTCTACGTCGGCGGCTACGGCCACCTCCGCTCGTGGGAGAAGGCCCAGGCCGAGGGCCGTTCGATCTGGGAGCTGGTGGGTGCCCGGGCCAAGCGCCTCGCCATCCCGGCCGGTGCCCTCCTCGGTGTGTGGATCGTCATCGGCATCGTCCTCAGCCTCACGCTCGGCGGGCCGTGGGTGTGGCGAGCGGTCACGCTGGTGGTCAGCCCGCTCTGGTTCATGGCCGTCTACCTGATGCTCGTGTTGCTCCTGCCGATCGCCCTCTGGCTGCACCGGCGGTTCGACACGGTCGCTCTCGTCGTCATGGCGGGCGTCGCCGGGCTCATCGACGTGGCCCGGTTCCGCTACGACTGGGACTGGCTGGGCATCTTCAACATGGTGATCATCTGGGGCCTGTGCCATCAGTTCGGGTTCTTCTACGAGCGCATCGTCGCGGCCCGCCGCACCCTCGACTGGACGATGCTGTTCGGCGGCGGCTTCGCCCTCGCCGGACTCGTGGGGAGCGGGCTCTATCCCGGCTCGATGGTGGGGGTCCCCGGTGAGCGCTCGAACATGGCGCCGCCCACGATGTGCATCGTCGCCCTGCTCTTCCTCCAGGCCGGCATCGTCGAGATCATCCGCCCCGCGGTGAGCCGTCGCCTGGAGCGGCCCGGCTGGGCGACGGTCAACGACGTCATCAACCGCTTCTCGCTGCCGCTGTTCCTCTTCCACACCACCGGCATGGCCCTCAGCCGGGCGATCGGGTACGCCATCGACGGCGACAACTACGAGTCGACGCGGCCCACGCTCGGCTGGTGGCTGGGCCGCCCGTTCGCGGTGGTCGGCCCCCTGCTGTGCACGCTGCCGGTGATCTACCTCTTCGGCCGCAAGTGGGCCAAGGCCGACAAGCCCGCTGAGCGCGTCAGGGAGCCCGTTACGGTTGGTGCCAGGCACCAACCGTAACGGCCGATCCGCAGGTCAGCCGGCGGTGGGCACCGTGGAGTCGACCACGTCGTCGCCGAACCGGGAGAGGTCGCGGAGACGTTCGTCGTTGCTGAACACCTCGATCGGCGGCTTGAGCGGCAGCTGGAGCGTGCGCTGCAGGATGCGCATCTGCGTGTGCTGGTTGTACTCGACGAACGTGATCGCCCACCCGTCCCGTCCGGCTCGTGCCGTCCGCCCCGAGCGGTGCAGGTAGTCCTTGGAGTCCTTCGCCGGCTCGTAGTGGATCACCGCGCCGATGTCGTCGATGTCGATGCCGCGAGCGGCGACGTCGGTGGCGACGAGGATCGACAGCTTCCCCTCGGCGAAGCGACGCAACGCCCGCTCGCGGACGGGCTGGGCGAGGTCGCCGTGGATCGCCGCGACGTTCAAGCCGAGCTCCTCGAGTGCTGTGGCCACCCTGTCGCACAGGCGCTTCGTCGGGCAGAACACGAGGACCTTCTGGATGCTCTGGCCGATCGCCCCGACCACCCGGGACTTGTCCATGTGGTGGACGGCGAGGAAGAGATGGTGCATCGTGCCGACCGTGTCGGTGGCCGCATCGATCGCCACTTCGACCGGATCGGACAGATAGTGGCGGATGAGATGGCCGACGTCGCCGTCGAGCGTCGCCGAGAACAGCATCGTCTGCGTGCGGGCCCCACAGTGACGAAGGATCCACTCGACCTGGGGCGTGAAGCCGTCGTCGGCCATGCGGTCGGCCTCGTCGAGCACGACGACGTCGACGGCACCGAGATCGACTTCCTTCGACTTCAAGAGGTCGATCAGGCGCAGCGGCGTGGCGACCACGATCTCGACGCCCTGCTGGAGGCGGGTGACCTGGTACGGCCGGCTGGCCCCGCCGTACACCGGCAGGACGCTCATTCCGGCGTGGGAGGCGACCGGCTCGAGCACCTCGGCGACCTGGATGGCGAGCTCGCGCGTCGGAACGAGCACGAGGCCCAGCGGGCGAAGCGGTTCGGCCCGATCGACGATCCGCGAGAGCATCGGCACACCGAACGCGAGCGTCTTGCCCGAGCCGGTGCGGGCCCGGCCGCAGACGTCGTGTCCGGCCATCGCCACCGGGATCGCCTCGGTCTGGATCGCGAACGGTTGGGCGAACCCGGCCGCGGCCAGTCCGTCGTCGATACGCGGCGGCACGCCGAGGTCGGCGAACCCGGTCGGGGGCTCGACCGGAGGAAGGATGTTGGTGGAGGTGAGGGAACGGTTCGAGCCGGACGACTGGCCGTCGAGGCCAGGATCGGTACCGGTCTCCGAAGCCGATCGCCGGCGCGGTCGCCGGCGGCGGGGGGCACCCCGCCGAGGGGAGGCATCAGACATGGTGCAACTCAGCGTAATGGGAAGGTGGCCATTCGGCGTTGATGGCCACCCCTGGGCCGGTGTATGGTTGCTCCGATGACGCGCCGCGGCCTCCTCCTCCTTACGTAGGGCGAGCGCCACATATTCGCGTTCGCCCGCCCCCGCCCTCCCGGCCGGGGGCCTTTCGCTTTTTCGGCCGGGTTTCGTTCCTCCCCTTCTCCACCGAAAGCGACCTGCCATGCCCCCTGCCCCCGTGACCCCCAGGAAGATGCCCTTCGAGAAGTACCGCCCGTGGGTGCCGATCGTCCTCGAGGACCGCACCTGGCCCAACGTCGTGATCGACAAGGCACCACTGTGGTGCTCGGTCGACCTGCGCGACGGCAACCAGGCCCTCATCGAGCCGATGGACCCGGTCCGCAAGCGCAAGATGTTCGACGCCCTGGTGAAGATGGGCTTCAAGGAGATCGAGGTCGGCTTCCCGGCCGCCAGCCAGCCCGACTTCGACTTCATCCGTCAGTTGATCGAAGAGGATCTCATCCCCGACGATGTGACGATCCAGGTGCTGGTGCAGTGCCGCGAGGAGCTGATCCAGCGCACCTACGAGTGCCTCCAGGGTGCGCGCCGGGCCATCGTCCACTTCTACAACTCGACCAACCCGCTGCAGCGCGAGGTCGTGTTCGGCAGTGACAAGGCCGGCATCGTCGACATCGCCGTCAACGCCGCCCGCCTGTGCCGCAAGCTCGAAGACACCGTGCCGGGCACCGAGATCCGCTACGAGTACTCCCCCGAGAGCTTCACGCTCACCGAGCCCGAGTTCGCCGTCGAGATCTGCGAGGCGGTGATGGACGTCGTCGAGCCGACGCCCGATCGCAGGATCATCCTCAACCTGCCGGCCACGGTCGAGTGCTACACGGCCAACGTCTACGGCGACGTGATCGAGTGGTTCGGCCGCACGATCAAGCGGCGCGACTCGGTGATCATCAGCCTGCATCCACACAACGACCGCGGCACGGGCACGGCGGCGGCCGAGTTCGGGATCATGGCCGGCGCCGACCGGGTGGAGGGCACGCTGTTCGGCAACGGCGAGCGCACCGGCAACCTCGACGTCGTCAACGTGGCGATGAACCTGTTCATGAACGGCGTCGACCCCGAGCTGGACATCAGCGACATCGACGCGCTGCGTCGCGTCGCCGAGTACGCCAACCGCCTGCCCGTCGGTCCCCGTCACCCGTGGGCCGGTGATCTCGTGTACACGTCGTTCAGCGGCAGTCACCAGGACGCCATCAAGAAGGGCTTCGACGCGCTGCCCCCCGACTACGACACGTGGGGGGTTCCGTACCTGCCGATCGACCCCAAGCACGTCGGGCGCACGTACGACGCCGTGATCCGCGTGAACAGCCAGTCGGGCAAGGGCGGCGTCTCGTACATCATGCGCGAGGAGCACGGCTTCGACCTGCCCCGGCGCATGCAGATCGAGTTCTCCAAGACGATCCAGCACGTCAGCGAGGACACCGGCACCGAGATCACCCCGGCGGCGATGTGGGAGGCGTTCCGTGACGAGTACCTCCCCGAGTCGCCGCGGTTCACGCTGGTCGGCCACGAGCTGCACACCCGCACCGTCACGAGCGACGGCGGCGACAACGGCGAATCCCGCACCACCGTCACCGCGCAGGTGGTCGTCGACGGCGAGCATCGCACGGTCAGCGGCGAAGCCGGCGGGCCGATCTCGGCGTTCGTGAAGGGCCTGCGCGAGTCGTTCGGAGTCGACCTCGACGTCCGCGACTACGCCGAGCACTCCTTGCTCACCGGCGGCGCCGAGGCCAACGCCGCGGCGTACGTCGAGGTCGTCGGCGCAGACGGCGAGCCACGCTGGGGAATCGGCGTCGATCCCGACATCACCACCGCCGGGCTCAAGGCGGTCCTCGGCGCCGTGGAGCGCCTGCCGCACTGACGCAGCCGGACGCGGCGAGTCTGGCCGGCGCCTCCCGCCGGCCAGGCTCATCGCCCGTCAGATCGTCGCCCCCAGTCCGTCGAGGACGCGCCCGAGGCGCTCGAGGTCGATCGGCTTGGTGAGGTAGTCGGCGGCGCCCGCCTCGAGGAGCCGGCGGCGACCACCGTCGGTGGCGTCGGCCGAGAGCACGATCACCGGGACCTCCGCCGTCCGCGGGTCGTTCTTCAGCATGGCGAGCACCTCGTCGCCGTTGATGTCGGGCAGGTGCAGATCGAGGAGCACGGCCGCCGGCTGCAGTTCGCGAGCGAGCTCGACGGCCATGCCGCCCTGCATCGCCACCTCGAGGTGCTCGTCGCGACCGCGCATGAAGCGCTCGAGGACGCGCACGTTGGCGAGGTTGTCCTCCACGAGGAGCACGGTGGTGGCAGCCGGGTGATCCACGACCGATCGCGACTCCACCTCCGGAACCGCGTGGTCCGCGGCAGCGGGCGCCTCGGCTGCCTGGAACTCGACCCAGAACCGTGACCCGCGCCCCACCACGCTGTCGACACCGATCGATCCGCCCATCGCCTCGACGAGCGACTTCGACAGGGCCAGACCGACGCCGGTGCCCTCGATCGCACTCGTGGCCTCGAGCCGCTCGAACGGCAGGAACAGGCGGGCCTGCCCGTCACGGCTGATGCCCGGGCCACTGTCGGTCACGCTCACCACGACGGTGCCGGACGAGTCCTGGCGCTCGGCGGCGACCACGACGGTGCCGGGCGTCGAGTTGTACTTGATCGCGTTGGACACCAGGTTCAACAGAACCTGCCGGATGCGCTGATGATCGGCCGTCACGGCCAAGGCCGGGTCGACCGTCGACGACACCATCACCGACCGGTCCGCGGCCTGAGGAGCGAGCAGGGCGGCGACGCTCTCGACCACGTCGCCGACGACGACCGGTTCGAGCGACAGCGACAGGTGGCCGGTGGCGATCCGCGAGATGTCGAGCAGGTCGTTGATCAGCGCGAGCAGGTGACGGCCGGCCTTGACGATCTGATCGATCGCCTCCCGATCCTCCTGGTGCAGGCGCTCCTCGAGCTGGAGCAGCTGACCGAACCCCAAGATCGCGGTGAGCGGCGTCCGCAGCTCATGGCTCATCCGCGAGAGGAACTCGTCCTTCTCGCGGGTCGCCGCGAGGGCGGCGTCACGGCTGCGAGCGATGTCGTCGTTCGCCGAGATGAGCAGCTTCCCGGCGTCGACGAGCTCCGACGCGAGCACGCCGAGCTCGTCGCGCGACTCCGGCACGACGTCGCCGAGATCACCGCCGGCGACGACGTGGGCGGCGAGCTCCTTCATCTCCCGGATGCGCTTCACGAAGTTGCGCACGAAGACCATCAGGGCGATCGAGCTGAGGAGCAGCGAGGCGACCATGCCGGTGACCAGAGCGATCAGCACCGACCTGCTGGCGGCGTCGATGTCGGCTCGGGCCTGCTGGAGATCCCCCTCGAGCACGGCGATCAGATCACCCACTTCGCGGGCCACCTCGTCCGCCGCCACCCGTAGCTGCTGCAGGATCCGATCAGGGACCGGTGACGGTCCGCTGGCCGCATCACGGACCTCGGAGCTCGCCTCGATGTAGGTGTCCAGCCGTTCGGCGACCCGCTCGACCGCCGGTTGCAGGTCGTCGCCGAGACCCTCGTCGAGTTCCGCGATCGCGGCATCGTGCCCGGCGATCAGGCGGTCCAGGGATTCGAGGTCGGTGGCGTCCTCGGACAGCACGTACCGCAGGACGCCGATGTCGGACACGACGGTGTCGACCGCAAGATCGAACCCCTGGTCGCGAAGGCGTTGGATCTCGCGAGCATGCTCCCGTGTCGTCTCCTGACGATGGTTCAGCGCGATCGCGTAGGCCGCAGGAATCGCCATGGCCAGTGCCGGCACGATGACCAGTACGGAGACCTTCCGGCGGAGGGGGAGGTTCCACCACCAGCGCATCTTGCGGGCGGTACGCGGACGGGACGACGCTGGCGCGTCTGTTGAGGAGGGCGGCGGACCCATAGGTTCCTAGTCGATCAGATTTCTCGGCCGAATAGCGCGATGCGGCTGGAGAAGTAGTCGCTGTTGGCTATTGTTGACGTCTGTGGTGACCGACGGGGAGCATCCGCCGGTACGGCGGAATCCGCGGCATGTGCTGGTCGTCGAGGACGACGAGGCGACCGCGACGTATTTCGCACGGGCGCTCGAACGCGCCGAGTACCGGGTGACCACAGCAGGCTCGGCTCCCGACGCGATCGACGTCCTCGTCACCACGCCGATCGACGCCCTCCTCGTCGACATCGGCCTGCCGGGGCGGTCCGGTTTCGATCTCGTCACGGAGATCAAGGAACGGTGGCCGGCGATCCCGATCGCCCTGACGACGGCCGACGCGAGCATGGACGTCGCCGTCCGCGCCCTGCGCAGCCAGGTCGACGACTTCCTCGCCAAGCCGGTGGCTCCCGACCAGCTGGCCCGCCAGGTCGAGCGACTGCTGCAGGTGGCCGAGGCGCGGCGCAACGACGCGGCCGAACGGGTGCTGGCCATCGGCGCCCACCCCGACGACGTCGAGATCGGCGTCGGTGGCATCCTGCTCGCCCACCGCGACGCCGGCGACATCACCGCGGTGCTCACCATGAGTCGCGGGAGTCGGGGCGGAGATCAGGGCCGGCGCGCCGAGGAGTCGGCCCAGGCCGCCGCGATCCTCGGCGCCCGCCTCGTCCTCGAGGACCTGGAGGACACGCGCATTCCGGAGTCGGACCCGACGGTGGGCATCATCGAGCGGGTGATCGCCGAGTTCCAGCCGACGATCGTGTACACGCACACCGTCCATGACGTGCACCAGGATCACCGGAACGTCCACCGTGCCACGCTGGTCGCCGCGCGTGGTGTTCCCGGGGTCTACTGCTACGAGAGCCCATCGGCGACGGTCGACTTCCACCCGGCCCGCTTCGCGTCGATCGAGCCCCACATCGACGAGAAGCTCGACGTGATCGCCTCGTACCGCACGCAGACCGAGACGAGGGCCTACCTGGATCCCGAGCTGATCCGATCCACCGGCCGCTACTGGGGCCGCTTCGGCGACGCGAGGTACTGCGAGCCGCTGGAGGTGGTCCGTGACCGCTCGAGCAGCCGGCGCTTCGCCCGCCCGCAGAGGGCCACGGCCAGTGTCTGACGCCCCGTCGCCGACCGACCTCTCCGGCGTCCGGATCGCGGTCACCGGCGCCGGCGGCCCGGCGGCCGTGGCGTTCATGCAGTCGGTGCATCGCGCCGGCGCCGAGGTCTGGGCCGTCGACATCGATCCGTACGCGGCCGGGCTGTACCTCGTCGGCGCCGACCGACGAGCGCTCGTCCCTCGCGGTGACTCCGCCGAGTTCGTCGACGTCGTCGCCGAGCGGTGCGGCGAGTGGGGCATCGACGTGCTCGTGCCCACGGTCGACGTCGAACTGCTCCCCGTCGCCAGGGCGACGACTGAGTTCGAAGCCCGCGGCACCAAGGTGCTCGGATCGTCCGTGGAGACGCTCGAGCGTTGCCTCGACAAGTGGACGGTGCTCAGATCGTGCGCCGGGGTGGTCGAGGTGCCGGCAACCGCCGTGCTCGACGACGGGTTCGACGACACGACGTGGTCGTTTCCGGCGATCGCCAAGCCGCGGCTCGGCAGTGGCGGCCGCGGCGTCACCCTCGTCGAGACTGCGGGGGGGACGCGTTCACTGCCCCGGGACGGCTCGTACATCGTGCAGGAACTGCTGCCGGGACTGGAGCACTCCCTCGACGTCCTGGCCTACCGCGACGGCCACGTCGCCGCCGTCGTCCCCCGGTCGCGGCTGAAGGTCGACTCCGGGATCGCCGTCGCCGGCACGGTCGATCCGGACGAGGACCTCATCACCTACGGGCGGCGGGTGGCCCAGGCACTCGGGCTCACGTCGGTCGCCAACGTGCAGGTGAAACAGGCGGCGAACGGTGCCCCACGGCTGCTCGAGGTCAATCCCCGGTTCCCGGGCAGCATGCCGCTCACCATCGCCGCCGGCGCCGACATGCCGGTGCTCGCGGTCGCCGACGTGCTCGGTCGCGACGTCCCCGCCGACGTACCCATCCGGGCCCTGGCGATGGTGCGGACGTGGACCGAGACCTACTTCGATCCCAGCGAACTTCTCGACCGATCGGTGGTCGCCCGATGACGTTTCCCCGACTGGACCGCCATTCCGATCTCCACGTGCACTCCACGTTCTCCGACGGTGCGAGCACGATCGACGAGAACCTCGCGTCGGCGGCCGGGCACGGTCTGCACACGCTCGGCATGGTGGACCACGTCCGTCGTTCGACCGACTGGGTGCCGTCGTTCGTCGACGCGGTGCGCGCGCTCGACGGCCACTCGGGGCTGCGGGTGCTGTGCGGGGTCGAGGCCAAGATCCTCGACACCAGCGGGCTGATGGACATGCCGGCCGACATGCCGACGCTCGACTACGTGCTCGTCGCCGATCACCAGCTCCCCCGTCCCGACGGCCCGATGCATCCGCGCGACGCGGAGGCGCTGCTCGCCGAGCACGAGCTCTCGACCGACGAGGTGATCGCCGACCTCGTCGAGGCCACCGTCAACGCCCTCGGTTGCTACGACCGGGTCATCGTCGCTCACCTGTTCAGCATCCTGCCCAAGTGCGGCCTCCACGAGGACCAGGTGCCGGATGCGCTGGTGCGACGCATCGGTCAGGCGGTGGTACGCCACGGGGCCGTGGTCGAGGTGAACGAGAAGTGGTCGTGCCCGTCTCGCCGGGTCGTCGACCTGCTCGTGGGCGAGGGCGTGCCGATCACGATGAGCACCGACGCCCACCACGAGCAGCGGGTCGGCCGCTACGACTACGTGACGAGCACGCTCGCCCACCTGACCGCCGACGTGACTGCCGAACAGGCCGTCGACGAGACCGCCGCGGGCGCGCCTCCGTGAGCCGGACGGTCGAGTGGGCCCTGGTCGTCGTGGCCGTGATCGGGGCGCTCCCCTACGTCGTCGCTGTGATCCAGCTGCTCATCGTCGGAGGACACCGGTACCGCAGCCACCTCGACCGCAGCGCTCCGTACTTCCCCCGCACGGCGATCCTCGTCCCTGCGTGGAACGAGGCGCCGGTGCTCCGCGACACGATCGAGCGCCTCGTCGCCCTCGAGTACCCCATCGACCGGCTGCGCATCGTGGTCGTCGACGATGCGAGCACCGACGACACGCCGGCCGTCCTCGCCGCGATGATCGAGCGCTATCCGGACACGGTCGTCCACCTGCGCCGCGAGCACGGTGGCCAAGGCAAGGCCCACACGCTCAACCACGGGCTGGCCCATGTGCTGGCGGACGACTGGGCCGAAGCCGTGCTGATCATGGACGCCGACGTCGTGTTCACCCCGCCGTCGTTGCGTCGGCTGACCCGTCACCTCGCCGACCCCGAGGTCGGGGCCGTCACCGGCTACATCAAGGAAGGCAGCGGCGACAAGAACGGGATCCGTCTCACGATCGCCTTCGAGTACACCGTCGCCCAGGCGATCGCCCGGCGGGCGCAGAACGTCGGCGGGGCCCTCGCCTGCCTGGCCGGCGGAGCCCAGTTGCACAGCCGGGCCAACCTCGAGGCGATCGGCGGGGCGATCGACACCTCGACGCTGGCCGAAGACACGGTGACGACGTTTCTCACCCAGCTCGGGGGCCGCAAGGTCGTGTTCGATCCCAACGCCGTCGTCTGGGCCGAGGAGCCCGACACGGTCGATGGGGTGTGGAAGCAGCGCCTGCGCTGGGCCCGCGGCAACGTGCAAGTCACGCGCCGCTTCCACCGGGTGTTCTTCCGGCCGTCGCCGACGCATCGCCTCGGCGGCCTCCTGTTCGGACTCTGGTGGTACACGCTCATGGCACTGCCGATCCTGATGATCACCTCGTCGGCGGCGCTCGTCGGTCTCTGGGCGATGGAGTCCTCCCTCGAGAAGGATGCCTTCCGGTGGTTGTGGATCGCCAACGGTCTGAGCTTCCTGTTCCTCCTCGTCTTCACGTGGCTCGTGGACCCCGAGATCGGCTGGCGGGCGTGGCTGCGCGGGATCATGTTCCCGGGACTCGTGTCGGCGTTGATCATCGTCGGCAGCGTGTTCCCGCCGGTGAATGACGGCCTCCGCGACACGTTCTCCGATGTCACGGGTGTGTCCATCACCGACGGCATCGAGCGAGCGGTCGCCCTCGCCGCGTACCTCTGGGTGTCGCTCTGCATGGTCGCCGCGTACCTGGTGTGGCGGGTCGACCGGGCCGGCCACCATCGGCTCGCCGGAGCGCTCCTGTGGATCGTCGGCTACGGACCGCTGCAGTGCGCGATCACGTTCACCGGCTTCGTCAAGGAAGCACGCCACGCTGAGCTGGTGTGGGACAAGACCGTGAAGTCGGGCGGGGTCGCGGCGCGCTCATGAGTGATCCAACCGGTCCGTCGCTCCCGCCGAGCCTCCCCGGTGAGGTCTCCGAGTATCCCGACGACCTCGACGACAGCCGACGAGCCGAGCGCCACGTGATGTGGAAGGAGGCGGCCGCGCTCGCGGTCGTCGCCGCCGTGATCGTGGTCCGGCAGCTCTGGCTCTCCTGAGCGCCCCGTCGGCGGGACGGCGGTCCGATCGTGACCGCGATGTCGTGCTGTACTACACCTGCAGAGTGCGGGCACGCCCGAACGACCCGAAGGGAACGAGAACATGACACAGACAGAGAGCGCCGTGAAGGCATTCGACAAGCTGTTCATCGACGGCGCGTGGGTGGCGTCGTCGGGCACCGAGACGCTCGACGTGGTCGACTCGGTCACCGAGCAGGTGATGGCGACGATCCCGGCCGGCACGGCCGAGGACGTCGACCGGGCGGTCGCTGCGGCCCGCGCCGCGTTCGAGTCGTGGTCCTCCACTCCCGTCGAGGAGCGGGCCAAGTACCTGAGCCGCATCGGCGACGCGCTGGCCGCCCGCACCGACGAGATCGCCACGGCGATCTCCAAGGAGACGGGCATGGTCACGTGGCTCTCCAAGCTCGTGCAGGTCGGTCTGCCCATCAACAGCTTCAAGTCGGCCGCCGCGCTGGCCGAGAGCTACCAGTACGAGGAGACGGTCGGCAACTCGCTGGTGGTCCGCGAGCCCATCGGCGTCGTCGGCTGCATCACGCCGTGGAACTACCCGCTCCACCAGATCGCTGCCAAGGCCGCCTACGCCATCGCCGCCGGGTGCACCGTCGTGCTGAAGCCGAGCGAGGTCGCTCCGGTCGACGCGTTCATCCTCGCCGAGATCATCGCCGAGGTCGGGCTCCCCGCCGGCGTGTTCAACCTCGTGTCCGGTGTCGGCCCGGTGGTCGGCGAGGCGATCGCTCGCCACCCTGACGTCGACATGGTGTCGTTCACCGGCTCCACCCGCGCCGGCACCCGCGTAGCCCAGGTGGGCGCCGAAACCGTGAAGCGGGTCGCCCTCGAGCTCGGCGGCAAGTCCGCCAACGTGCTGCTCGACGACCTCGACACCGAGGGCTTCGCCAAGGCGGTGGGCGACGGGGTGCAGAAGGCGTTCCTCAACTCCGGCCAGACGTGCTCGGCCCTCACCCGCATGCTCGTGCCCCGGGACCGGCTCGCCGAGGCCGAGCAGGTCGCTGCGGCGGCCGTCGAGCGTGTCGTCGTGGGCGACCCGTTCGGAGAGGGCGTCCACCTCGGACCGCTCGCCTCGGCCGCCCAGCGCGACCGCGTGCAGGGGTACATCACCAAGGGCATCGACGAGGGCGCCACGCTGGTCGCCGGTGGTCCGGGAGCCCCCGAAGGGCTCGACACCGGCTACTACGTCCGGCCCACCGTGTTCTCCGGCGTCACGCCCGAGATGACGATCGCCCAGGAGGAGATCTTCGGGCCGGTGCTGTCGATCCTCCCCTACGACGACGAGGACGATGCCGTCCGCATCGCCAACGGCGTGGTGTACGGCCTGTCGGGAGGTGTGTGGTCGGCCGACAAGGACCGTGCCGTCGCCGTGGCCCGGCGCCTGCGCACCGGCCAGGTGGAGATCAACGGCGGGGCGTTCAACGCCAATGCGCCGTTCGGCGGCTACAAGCAGTCGGGCAACGGCCGGGAGTACGGCCGCCACGGGTTCGAGGAGTTCCTCGAGACGAAGTCCCTGCAACTCTGAGCAGCGCTCGCGATGAGCCTGGCCCGCACGATGAGCGGGTCAGGCTCATCGCGGCGCCGATTTCGGCGTTCAATGGGTCGCATGACGCACCCAGCTCCCGAGACGGCGGGCGAACGCCGGCGACGTCGACTGCGGCGCCTGCGCGAGGAACTGCTCGATGCCGACGTCCCGATCGACCTCGACGGTGCCTCCGGCGAGGCGCTCATCGAGGAACTCGACTACGCCCGCTTCCCCCACACCCACGAGGGCGTCTCCCCGGTCTTCGGGGCGCTCATCGTCCCCGACGAGGTGATCGATCCGGCGCGGCTGGGCTTCCCCGCCCTGGTCGAGATCACCGACATCGACCACGACGTCGTCCGGAGACTCGCCGACGGCCGCACGTCGTTCATCGCCCGGCACGATCACGGTGTGGTCGCCCTGGTGTCGTTCGACCGGACGATCGAGCACGAAGCGACCGCGGTGCAGGTGGCGACGAGCGCCGGCATCACCGTGGTCCAACGCCAGTACACCGGCTCGATCCGGGTGTTCGCGCCGAACGCCGTCATCACCTGGGACGGCGCCCGCTGGTGGTCCAAGCCCCTGGCGAGCCAGCTCGCCCGCACGATCAGGGCCGCCCGGCCCGAGCTGCTCTCGCCCGTCCTCGACGGGCTCACCGAGTTCTGTGTCCACTGGCTGAGCGCCGGCCGCGTCGGCGCGTTGCTCGTGTGGCAGACCGAAGGCACCGGCTCGCCGAGTCACCTGGGCGTCAGGGCCAGCGTCGCCATCCCGCCACTCGAGATGACCGAGCGGCAGCACTACGCGGCCCTGCGCAACGCCCTGGCCCAGACCGATCGGGCGGCGCTCGTGTCGCCCGGGGGGCGGGTCGACCGGATCGGTGTGGCGTTGCGGTGGAGCGAAGAGGCCGTCGCCGTCGTGCCCGCCTACAGGGGGACCAGGCACACGTCGGCCCGGCGTTTCTCTCGCGACGAACCGAGCGCCGTCGTCTTCGCCGTCTCGTCGGCCGGTCCGGTGTCGGTGCTGCACGGCGGCGAGATCATCAGCGTGGCGACGACGACCCCACCCGGCGACACCGACTGATCGGGCCGGCCCACGTCGGGACGTTCGGCACTACCGACCGGCGTGCCGCTCACCGACGATGGAGGCATGGACACCGATCATCTGGGCATGACCGTCTTGGACACGAGCGACTGCCTCGAACTCCTCCGGGGTGAGGCGGTCGGTCGGTTGGCGGTGTCGATCCGTGACCAGCCGGACATCTTCCCGATCAACCACATCGTCGATCACGGCACGATCGTCTTCCGGACGGCCGAGGGCACGAAGCTCGCCGCCTCGGTCCTCGGCCGGGGCGTCGCGTTCGAGGTGGACGGCTACGACGCCGAGGCCGGTGAGGCCTGGAGCGTCGTCGTGCACGGTCGGGCTGTCGAGATCGAACGCCTCGAGGAGATCCTCCAGGCGCTCGATCTGCCGCTGTTCCCCTGGCAGGCGGCGCCGAAGCACCGCTTCGTGCGCATCGAACCGTTCGAGATCACCGGCCGCCGGTTCCACGTGGTCGACAAGTCGCACTGGACCGACGGCTGACGCGACGCCGACCGCTTCAGGTGGAGTCGACGCGAACCACGTCGGGGGCGTGGGCCGACGCGTAGAAGTCCGTGTACAGCTTGGCGACGAGTTCCCCGCGGCTCGACACGCCAGTCTTGGCGAAGATCGCCTTGACGTGGTCGCGCACCGTGTGGGTGGAGAGGAAGAGCTCGTCGGCGATCTGGCCGGTGCCGACGCCGCGAGCGATCATCCCGATGATCTGCTGCTCTCGCTCGGAGAGATCGAACGCCTCGATCACGATCGGCGCGATCGCCGACGGCAGGGCCGGCTCGATGACGAGCGCCGTCTCCCCGATCGTGCCGTCCGGCCGACGGAGGCACGACGCGTGACAGGTGAGCCAGCGCCCGGCCCGTGTGCGCACTCGCGTGCGGGCCACGCCGTCACAGGCCCCGTGGCGCACGGCGCCGGCGCGGAAGACGGTGATCATCATCCACACCGGGACATCCACCCCGTGATCGGTGTCATGGCCCGGCTCGACAGGGAGCTCGGCGAGCCACATCCGCGCCTCGTCGTTGACGGAGACGACCTCGTGGTCGGCATCGAACAGCAGGAGTCCTGGGCGATCGCTCGTCGGGCGTTGCCCGAGGGCCTCGGACGGGCGGGCGTGCCGGCGGATCGAGTCGGCGAGCGGCTCCGACAGCTCGGCGACGATCGCGGTCTCCTCGGGAGTGAACGGCTCGCTCCCCCCGCGACGCCACAGCGTGAGCGTTCCCCACGGCGAACCGTCGACGCGCAGCACGGCGCGCAGCTCGTCGTCGAGCTCGAGCGATCGCATGAAGCGCCGGTAGCGACGGCTCCGTGCGGGAACGCCGACCGTGGCGCGCAGCGACGCGGCGGGAACGGAGGCCCGGCCGAGCTGCCGGAAGAGGTTGACGTCGTCGAGCAGCAACTCGTCCTGCCAATGTCCGGCGCACACCGATTGCGAGATCGCGTCCAGCCCCTCGATGCGCACCGGCGACGTCGGCAACCCGGTCCCCGGATCGGTACCCAGCCATGCCGCCGCGTCGAACGGGACGAGCCGGGCGAGACGGGCCGAGGCGCGGGCGAACACGTCGCCGGGTGAGGTACCCCGACGAGCCTGGGCGATCAGCTCGTCACGAATGCGACGCGTGTCGGCCTGCGAACGGGCCATGAACCCAGTCCATCATCGGGGCGCCTCCCTGCCAACCCCCGATTGAGGGATCTGCAGAACCCCCAGGTGAGGGATGGTCGCGCGGAACCGGAAGACGGATGGTGAAGGTGTGATTCCCGACGTACCAACCGCCAGTTTCGACCGCGACGTCGCCGGCGTGAGAGAGACCCGCGTCGTCCACGACGTACACCGGGTCGCCACGTCGCTGCTCGCCGACATCGTCACCAGTCGCGCCGACGGCGTGGCCGCCTTCCGCGACTTCGTGGTGGCGATGCTCGAGCATCACCACGCCGCCGAGGACGACGACCTGTGGGCGATGCTCGCCGCCCGATCGCCTGGCTTGACCGCCCAGCTCGACTGGCTGACGCACGAGCACGACGCCCTGCAACACGCTCTCGACGCACTGCGCGGGCTCCCGCTCGGCGACGGCGACGCGCCTGATGCGTCGCTGATCCAGGCCACCGCCATCCGCGATCTCGTCCACGAGCATCTCGCCCACGAAGAGCCCGTCCTGTTCCCCGCCCTCGAACACGTGCTCCCGGAGTACGAGTGGGAGGGGTTCTCGACACGAACGGTCGCCTCCGCACCACAGGAGGGCCTCCCGCTGCTGATCGCCCTCGTTCACGAGGTGGGCTGCCCGTCGGACGTCGACCTCGTCTTCCGGCACGTGCCGCCCGAGGGCAGAGCGACGATCCCCGACCGCCGCGCCGAAGGCGACCGGGCACTGCGCGAGCTGCGCGCCGCGGCACGGCCGGCACGTGGACGGCAACGGTGACATGAGCTCCGTGCCCAGGACCGGCTACGTGTTCCGCACCGCCGAGGACGCCGAGCGCGACCGGCTGGACGCCCACCGGGAGCTCTGGGACGCCTTCACGTTCCGGCGACTCGCCGCCACGGGCATCACCGCCGGCTGGCACTGCCTCGAGATCGGCGCCGGCACCGGCTCGGTGGCCATGTGGCTCGCCGACCGCGTGGGGACGACCGGCCTGGTCGTCGCCACCGATGTCGAGACCCGTTGGCTGGATGCGGGCGACTCGACGAACATCGTCGTCCGCCACCACAACGTGACCGCCGACCCGCTCGACGAGGAGGGCTTCGACCTGGTCCACGCCCGTTTGGTCCTCGAACACCTGCCCGACCGCCCTGCCGTGGTCGCCAAGCTCGTCGCCGCCCTCCGCCCCGGCGGCTTCCTCGTCGTCGAGGACTACGACGTGCGGCCGATG
Source organism: Desertimonas flava (assembly GCF_003426815.1). Classification (GTDB taxonomy): domain Bacteria; phylum Actinomycetota; class Acidimicrobiia; order Acidimicrobiales; family Ilumatobacteraceae; genus Desertimonas; species Desertimonas flava. The sequence continues at coordinate 73,438 of NZ_QKYK01000015.1, read as the reverse complement.
GCGCTGATCGATCGGCCCGACGACGACTGGGTCGACGTCCACGCGGCGGCCGTCGAGGTGCTGCGACGGCGCGGCACCGACCTGAGATGTGGCCAGGCGCTGCCGGCCCTGCTCCGGCACGCCGGGCTCGACGCCGTGACCGCCGAGGGACTCGTCCATCCGATGACGATCCCCGCGCTGGCACCGGTGTTCCGTCCGGCGCTCGAGCAGGTCGCCCCGCTCATCCTGCAGTCGGGCGCCGTCACGCAGGTGCAACTCGACCACGTGCTGTCGATGTTCGACGAGCTCGACCATCCGGCGGTCTCGTACACCCCGGCCCTCGTGTCGGTCACGGGGCGGCGACGAGTCGCATCGCCACTCCCAGCCGGGCCATGATCGCAGCGGCGTTCGACGCGCCGCCGCATTCCGACACCCGCCGAGGGGGGATTTCGATGACCGAGACCGTGAACGACCTTGCCGCTTTCGCTGGCAGCGTCCGATCGTGGCTCGACGACAACTGGGACCCGGGCATCCCTCGCCGGGACTGGATCGACCGCGTCATCGACGCCGGCTATGCCGTGCCGACGTGGCCGACGGAGTGGTTCGGCCTCGGTCTCGACGGTGCCCACGGCCGGGTCGTGGCCGACGAGTTCCGGCGGGTCGGCGCACCCGGCTCGCGCCAGGACGTCCACAACCTCTGGGCGAACACGCTCCTCGCCTACGGCACCGACCAGCTCAAGCACCAGCTGGTCCGGCCGCTTCTCCACGGCGACGTGGCGATGTGCCTGCTCTACTCGGAGCCCGGGGCCGGCTCCGACCTGGCCGGACTGCAGACACGCGCCGACCGCGACGGCGACGAGTTCGTCGTCACCGGTCAGAAGGTGTGGACGTCGGGGGCCAAGGAGGCCGAGTACGGGATGCTCGTGGCCCGCACCGACTGGGACGTGCCGAAGCACCGCGGCATCTCGTTCTTCTTCTTCCCCATGCGCCAGCCCGGCGTCGAGGTCCGGCCGATCCGCCAGATCACCGGCGAGTCGCACTTCAACGAGGTGTTCATCGACCGCGCACGGGTGCCGGCCGCCAACCTGCTCGGCGGCCTGGGCGACGGCTGGCGCGTGCTGCAGACCGCCCTCGCCTACGAACGGTCCGTGATGGGCGACATGGCCAGGGGGCCACGCAAGTCGCTCGACACGAAGTTCGCCAGCCCCGACGAGGGGTCGACGGCATCGTCGAGCGCCGAGGTCGATCTCGGCGCGCTCGCCCGCGAGGTCGGTCGCGCCGACGATCCGGTGCTCCGCCAGGCGATCGTCAGGGTCCACACCCTCCGCACGGTCAACAAGTGGAACGCGCAGCGCGCCAAGGCCCAACTCAAGCAGGGCGAGTCGTCGCCCATCCTGTCGCTCGGCAAGCTCGCCATGTCGCGGATCCTCCACGAGGGGGCCCACGTCCAGCGGCTGATCGTCGGCGCCGATGCCCTCCTCGACGGGCTCGAGAACCCCCGCGGTGACGCCGCCAACTTCCTGTCGCTCAACGCCTACTTCACGTCGATCGGCGGCGGCACCGACCAGATCCAGCGCAACATCATCGGCGAGCGGGTGCTCGGGCTGCCGAAGGAACCGGAAGTCGACCGCGACATCCCCTTCCGCGACGTCCAAAAGGCCACCGTCACCCGCTGAACCTCGCGGCGGCCGATGGTCACGGCCGGCAGGCGTTCGTGAGGCGGGCGGCCACCGCGGCGACCGCAGCGCGCAGCTCAGGGCCCTCCTCCACCCGGAACGAGAACGGCAGCTGGGCCAGCCATTCGCCGGCGTACATCTCGGGGTTCTGGGTACTCCCGACGAGGACGCACCCATCGCCATCCGGCTCGAGTCGTCCCATCGACGGGCCGACCCAGTGGGCCACGTCGTCGCGCGGCGCGTCGAACACCACGCGCGTGGGGAACGCCCAGCCGGTGCCGAGGTTCTCCTCGAGCACGGCGACGGCGTCGAGCCCGGCAGGCGGCGTGAAGCGGTAGGGCAGCACGGCGATCGAGCCGATGCGGTCGACGCGGTACGTGCGGATGGCGTCGGCACGATGTGAGTGACAGAGCAGGTACCACAGTCCGTAGCGCACGACCACCGCCCACGGGTCGACCTCCGTCACCCAGTGGTTGCCGGCCTGGCTGGAGTAGCTGATCTCGACACGCCGGTGATCGGCGACCGCTGCGACGAGCGAGCTGGTCACGCTGGGGTCGGGCCGCACCGAACGGTCATCGGGCGCTCCCGCCGCGTGCTGCCGCAGGGCTGCCGCCTGCCGGCCGACTTTCTCGGGGAGCACGCGGATGACCTTCTCCAGCGCCGCGCCGACCCCGTCGTCGTGATCCCCGGCCGCGGCCGGATGGCTCTCGAGCACCGCCATCACGAGCTCGAGCGCCTCGTCCTCGGTGAAGACCACGGGCGGGAGCCCGCTCCCCCGCTGCAGCCGGTAGCCGCCGTAGCGACCGCGCACGGACTCGACGGCGATGCCGGCTTCGCGCAGGATCTCGACGTAGCGCCGAGCCGCCCGCTCGGTGACGCCGAGACGGTCGGCGAGGTCGTTGGCGGTGGCACCGGGGCGGGCGTGGAGCAGGTCGAGCGCCCGGAGTGCCCGCGCCGTCGGGCTGAGGGCGGTCGTCACGTCGTCGACCCTACGAGAAATTCTCTGATACCGGAAGAGGATCGTCCGGATTGCGTTTTACCGTGCCCGGCATGGCGACATTCACCGACGACGACCTCAGCGGGTCGAGCTTCGAACGAGTCCTGCTCAACGGCGCGACGTTCACCCGGACACGGTTCCTCGACGCCACGTTCCGCACCGTGAACTTCTCCGGCGCCACCATCCGGGGCGCCGCCCTCCAGGGCGTACGGATGTCAGGGGTCGAGCTGTTCGACGTCGTGATCGACGGCGACCTCCACAACACGGTCGTGAACGGCGTCGACATCGCACCGCTCGTGGAGGCCGAGCTCGATCGACGGATGCCCGATCGCACCCTCCTCAAGCCCACCGACGCCCGCGGGTACGTCACGGCGTGGGACATGCTGGAACGACGCTGGGCCGAGACGCTCGAGCACGCCCGCACGCTCCCCGAGAGCGAGCTGCATCGCAGCGTCGCCGGCGAGTGGTCGTTCATCCAGACGCTGCGCCACCTCAACTTCGCCAGCGCAGCATGGATCGGACGCATGGTCCTCGGTATCGAGTCGCCGTTCCACCCGCTCGACCTGCCGTGGGACGAGGCCCCCCTCACGGTGGAGATCCCCGGGGACCGCGACGCCACGCCATCGCTCGACGAGGTGCTCGCCATCCGCGCCGAGCGCCAGGCGATGGTGCGCGGGGTCATCGAGGCGTTGACCGACGAGCAGCTGGACTCCACCGTGAGCCGGACGGGGCCGGGCTGGCCCCAGGAGGAGAACTTCCCCATCAGGGAGTGCCTGCACATCGTGCTGTTCGAGGAGTGGGAGCATCGGCTGTTCGCCGAGCGGGACCTCGCTGCCCTGCAGGCCGAACCGGCGGAGGCGCTCGAGCCGGCAGCGCTCGAACCGGCAGCGGAGGCGAGCTGACATGGACATCGTGCTGGCCGGCGGCCTCTGGCTCGACGGTACCGCGTGGGACCAGGTGGTCCCCGAACTCCGGGCGCTCGGTCACCGCGGCATCCCCGTGCTGCTGCCGGGTCAGGGCGACGGTGCGAACGGCGCCACGCTGGCCGATCAGGCTGCCGCCGTGGTCGAGGCGATCGACACCGCCACCGCCCCCGTGGCCGTGGTGGGGCATTCGGCGGCGTGCACGCTGGCGTGGATCGGCGCCGATCGCCGCCCCGACGCGGTGTCGCGGGTGATCCTCATCGGGGGCTTCCCGAAAGCCGACGGCGACACCTACGCCGACTACTTCGAGATCGTCGACGGCGCGATGCCGTTTCCCGGCTGGGAGCCGTTCGACGGACCCGACACGGCGGACTTCGACGACGCCCTGCGCGATCGCGTCGCCGCCGCAGCCGTGCCGGTTCCCGAAGGGGTGAGCCGGGGAACGGTGGAGCTGTCCGACGACCGCCGGTTCGATGTGCCGGTCACCATCGTCTGCCCCGAGTTCGGTCCCGACGACGCCCGGGGCTGGGTGGCCGGCGGCGACGTGCCCGAGCTGTCGAAGGCGCGCTCGGTGGAGTACGTGGACATCGACACCGGGCACTGGCCGATGTTCACGGCGCCCGCGCTGCTGGCCCGAGTGCTCGCCGACGCTGTGTCGCGCTGACTGCGACGACCGATGACCCCACGGGAACACGACGCCCACGGGCGCCTGCCCGGCGACCCGATCAGCGCCAAGCAGTTCCACGACGCGCCGGGCACAGAGGGCTGGCACGTGCTGTACGAGGGTGCCCAGGCACTGTTCCCGACCCGCTCGCACGCCGAGGCGTCGGAGTTCGTCGTCCGGGTGGTGGCGGCGGCCACCGAGCTCGGTAGCGAGCCCGACATCGACCTGCGACCCGAGAGCGTCACCGTGCGCACGGCCTCGGGTCCCGGCCGGCGACTCTTCGCCGTCGACATCGAGGTCGCCCGGCAGGTGTCGGCGATCGCTCGGCACATGGACCTGTCCCCCGACCCGTCGGCGCTGCGGCCGATCCAGATCGCCGTCGCCGAGGGCCCCGGCGTGGAGACCGCACCGTTCTGGCTCGCCGTCCTCGGCTACGTGCGCCGGGGCGGTCTCGTCGTCGATCCGCTGCGGCGCTCACCCCGGCTGTGGTTCGACGAGATCGGCACGATCGGCCGCGGACGTACGCATGTCGACGTCTCCGTTCCCAACCACCAGGCCGACGCGACGGTCGCCGCGATGTTGGCCGCCGGCGGACGCCTCGCCGACGACTCGCATGCACCCGACTGGTGGACGCTGGCCTCACCCGACAACCACGGCATCGACATCGCCGCGTGGGGCGACGTCCACGAGGAGGCGTGAGGTGGACGATCCCGAGATCCTGACGCCCGCCGCCTTCCATGCGGCCCCCGGCGTCAGCGAATGGCGGGTGCTCTTCACCGGAGCCCATGCCCACTGGCGGACGACGTCGCTGGAGCAGGGCGCCGCCCTCGTCGCGGCCATCGCCGGCACGGTGGCCGAACTGGACCGCGCCCCGGACGTCGACCTGCGGCCACGTGGCGTGGTCGTCCGCACCTCGCGACCGGACCACCGCCTCGACGCCACCGACGTGGCAGTCGCCCAGCGGGTGTCGGCGGCGGCATCGGCACTCGGGCTCGAGCCCGACCCGTCGGTGCTGCAGGTGATCCAGCTCGCCGTCGCACAGGGGCCCGGCGTCGACGTCCGGCCCTTCTGGAACGCTGCCCTCGGCTACGTCGACCACGGCCCCGAGGACTCGGGCGATCCCCACCGGCGCGGCCCATGGCTGTGGTTCCACGACATCGAGCCGGCCGTCAACGGCCGCGGTCGGACCCACATCGACGTGTCGGTCCCCGCCGACGTCGCCGCAGTACGAGTCCAGGCGGCGTTGGCGGCGGGCGGCCGCCTCGTCGACGACTCGCACGCCCCCCGGTGGTGGACGCTCGCCTCCCCCGACAACCACGGCGTCGACATCGCCGCGTGGCCCGACCTCGGCTGAGCCGCTACGTGACGGCGCCCTCCCACCGGCCAAGCTGGCGGCATGGATCTCCAGCTCACCGACCGCGTCGCCATCGTCACCGGCGGGAGCAAGGGCATCGGCAAGGCCTGCGCCCGCACGCTCGCCACCGAGGGATGCCGCGTCGTCGTGGCGTCACGCACCGCCGCCGACCTCGAGGCGACGGCCGCCGAGCTGGGTGACCGGGTCGAGGCGATCACCGTCGACACGAGCGACGGCGACTCGATCAAGCGGCTCGTCGCCACCACGGTCGAACGCCACGGACGCATCGACATCCTCGTCAACTCGGCCGCCAAGCCGATGGGGCAGGCGGCCCCACCGAAGCTGGCCGAGATCACCGAGTCGCTCTTCTGGGACGACATGAACGTCAAGGTGCTCGGCTATCTCCGCTGCGCGCAGGAGGTGTCGCCCCACATGATCGCCGCCGGCTGGGGCCGGATCATCAACATCTCCGGTCTCGGCGCCCGCTCCACCGGGTCGGCGATCGGGTCGATGCGCAACGTCGCCGTGGCCGCGATGACGAAGAACCTCGCCGACGAGCTCGGCCCCCACGGCATCAACGTCACGGTCGTGCACCCGGGTCTCACCCGCACCGAGGCGACGCCCGGGGTGATCGCCCGCGTCGCCGCCGGCCGCGGCATCAGCGCCGAGGAGGCCGAGACAAGCCTGGTGCGCAACTCGACCCGGCACTTCGTCGACGCCACCGAGGTGGCCGACGTCGTCGCCTTCCTGGCGTCGCCCCGCTCGGTGTCGATCACCGGCGACGCCATCGCCTGCGGCGGCGGCCAGCCCGGCGCGATCTACTACTGACCGCAGCCCGCGACGACCATCAGCGCGATGAGCGATGAGGCCGGCAGGCAGCCTCATCGCTCATCGCGCGTGTCGCGTCGACCGCGCGGCGTGTCGTTCCAGCCTCCACGCTCCTCTGCCGTCAGCCCTCGTCGTCGTCGTCCTGCTCCCGCGCCACCCTCGTAGCGAGATCGTCCTCCAGGTCGTACACGGAGCCCTGGTCGTCGACCACGTACGGCCGATCGGGCGGATAGTCCTCCTCCGCGGCCGTGTCCTCGATCCGCTCGCCGTCGGTCGTGCTCTCGGACAACACCTCGTCGTCGAGCTGCTCGGCCCAGTTCTGCTCGTCGGTCATGACCGCGTCGTACCCGCTCGCCCGGCGCGGCCATGCCTCGACGGTCCACCACACCAGCATCTGGTGTTCGGGCCGGTTGGACGCCCGACAGGGGCGCCCGGCACTCGGAGGGCGTCGTGGCTACGTTGCTTGTGTCCCCCGGGCGACATGGGCAGTCCAGTCCACCCGGAGACGAAGGGAGGACCCGATGTCCGACGACGGAAGCACCGCGACACCGGACGTGGTCGATCGCGCGACGTTCGAGGAACAGGTCGAGGCCCTGCGCACCAGGGAGAAGGCCCACACGCGCGAGAGCGACGCCATCGCCGCGGCCCGACGCCGCCTGCCCATGGTCGAGGTCCCGGCCGACAGCCCGCTGCTCGGGCCGCGCGCCGGATTCACCCTCCTCGACGCCTTCGAGGGTCGCAGACAGCTCATCGCCTACTACTTCATGTGGTGGCCGGGCCGGCCGGCATCAGACCAGTGCGAGGGCTGCACGTGGGTGATCAGCCACGTCGGGGAACTGGCCTACCTGCACTCGCGCGACATCACCTTCGCCGTGCTCTGCCAGGGCCGCAACACCGCCTACGGACCCGGCGACGCGGCCACGTCGTACGACGAGAGCCTGCGCTACCGCGACTTCATGGGTTGGCACATGCCCTGGTACTCGGCGCAGCCGTCACTCGACACGCTGCTCGTCGGGCGCGAACACGGCCTGTTCCACCTGGTCTGCTACCTGCGCGACGGCGATCGCGTCTTCGAGACCTACTGGACGAAGCGTCGGGGAGCCGAGGCTGTGGACTACAGCTACGCCCTGATGGACCTCACGGTTTTCGGGCGTCAGGAGGAGTGGGAGGACTCGCCGCGGGACTGGCCGCCCCTCGGACAGGCGACCAGAACGCGCGGCGGCGCGCCCGACTGGCCGACGCTGTGGGACGAGTCGGGGGGACGCCCGACGTCGCAGTGGCCGCGGCTCGACGCCGGCCACTCCGACGACCTCGGTTCCGCAGGGTTCGATTCCGGCTCGCCGCCCGGGCACTGCCACTGACGCACGGCCGCGATGCGGCCGATGGCGGGCCGCGGGACATCCGCGCGCGCCAGGTTGACCGCGCGCCCTCTCACCGATAACGTATCGGCCAAATGGGGGAGACGATGCGGGTCGGAGGGGTGGCGAGGGGACCGGGATGAGCCTCGCCCCGGCCCATGCCCCCGCTCCGTCAGCCGCCACGCCACGGCAGCGTCACGTGCTCAGCCCTGGGGCCCGACGGCTTCTCACACGCCTCCCGCGCCTCGTCGGCACGCTGTTGGCCGTCTCCTTCCTGACGTTCATGCTGACGTCCCTGCTGCCGGGCGATCCCGCGCTCACGATCCTCGGCGAGAACGCCTCCGACGAGCAGATCGCCGCGCTGCGCGACGACCTCGGCCTCGACGACCCGCTCCCCGAGCGTTACGTCGTCTGGCTCGGCGACGCCCTGCAGGGCGACCTCGGAGTCTCCTACCGCACCGGCCAGGATGTGACCGAGGCGATCCGCGAACGGCTGCCCGTGACGATCGAGCTCGGGCTCGTGTCGCTGGCGATGTCGCTCCTCGTCTCGATCCCCCTCGCCATCTGGTCGGCGTACCGGGCGGGAGGAGCACTGGATCGCGTGCTCACGACGACCTCGTTCGGACTGATGTCGATGCCGAGCTTCATGCTGGCGATGTTCCTCATCATCGTGTTCGCCGTCGAGCTGGGCTGGCTGCCGTCGACCGGCTGGGTCCCGCTCTCCGAGGACCCGGCCGGCAACATCCAGTCGGTGATCCTCCCGGCCATCGCCCTCGGCGCCAACGAGATCGCCATCTTCATGCGCATCCTGCGCTCGGACCTGATCACCACGCTGCGGCAGGACTCGATCGCGATGGCGAGATCGAAGGGTCTCTCCACGTCGCGGATCATGCTCTTCCACGCCCTGCGGCCCAGTTCGCTGTCGCTCCTCACCGTGGTCGGGGTGCAGATCGGCGCGATCGTGGGCGGCTCGGTCATCATCGAGACGATGTTCGCCCTGCCCGGGGTGGGCCGGCTGCTCGTCGACTCGATCGCCGAGCGTGACCTCATCACCGTTCAAGGGTTGGCGCTCGTCATCGGAGCCTCCGTCGTGATCGTCAACTTCCTGACCGACGCCATCTACTCGTTGGTCGACCCGAGGATCCGCGATGGCCGCGACCGCTGACGCGCTGCTCGACGGGACGACATCGGGCGCCGCCGACGACGTCGATGCCGCCGGCGCGCCCCGCCAGCGCGGTCGGGTCACGTTCGTCCTCGCCTGCGGATGGATGGCGTTGGTCCTCGTCGCCGCCGTCGGCGCCCGACTCCTCCCGCTGCCCGATCCGAACGAGATCGATCCCCGCAACGCACTCCTGCCGCCGGGCACCGATCACCTGCTGGGCACCGACGGACTCGGCCGCGACCAACTGAGCCGCATCGTGCACGGCGCGCAGGTGTCGATGATCGTCAGCGTCACCGCCGTGCTCGTCGGAGCGGTGATCGGCGGGTTGCTGGGTATGGTCGCCGGCTACCTGCGCGGACGCACCGAAGGCGTCGTGCTCGCGATCAGCGACGTCGTCTTGGCCTTTCCCGGCCTCGTCCTGCTCCTCGTCCTGCTCGCCTACGTCGGCCGCAGCCTGGTCGCCATCTCCCTGATCATCGGCCTGCTCTCGGTTCCGCTCTACGCCCGGGTCGCCCGCGCCAACACCATGTCGGTGACCGAGCGCGATTACGTCCGCGCCGCCGGCGTGCTCGGTGCGACCCGTGTCCGAATCGTGCTCCGGGAGATCCTTCCCAACATCGTGCTGCCGCTGACGGCGTACGCCTTCGTCGCCCTCGGCCGGGTCATCGTCCTCGAGGGCTCTCTCGCCTTCCTCGGCCTCAGTGTCAAGCCGCCCGACGCCACGTGGGGCCAGATGATCGCCGACAGCAAGCGGCACCTCGACGAGACGTTGTGGCCGGTGATCGTGCCCTGCAGCGTGATGTTCCTCACGGTGCTCAGCCTGAGCCTGATCGGCGACCGGCTGCGGGGACGGATCGACGTCCGGGGCGAGGCGCAATGAGTACCGACACGTTGCTCGAGGTCGACGACCTGCGGACGACGTTCGCCACTCCGCTCGGCACCGTCGTCGCCGTCGACGGCGTCAGTCTCCGAGTCGCGCGTGGGCAGACCGTCGGCATCGTCGGCGAGTCCGGCTCGGGAAAGTCCGTCCTCTCCCGCTCGATCCTGCGTCTCGTCGACGCCCGCAACGCCACCGTCACCGGGCGGGTGTTGCTCGACGGCCGCGATCTCCAGTCGTCGACCGAGCGGCAGTTGCGCGCGGTCCGCGGACGCGAGGCGGCGATGATCTTCCAGGATCCGATGACCGCGCTCAACGGCACGATGCGCATCGGCCGACAGCTCACCGAATCGATGCGCGAGCATCTCGACCTCGATCGCCGGCAGCGCCGCCAAGCTGCGGCCGATCTACTCCGGTCGGTCGGGATCCCCGCACCCGAGCGGCACCTGCGCCGGTACCCGCACCAGCTGTCGGGAGGGATGCGACAGCGCGCGATGATCGCCATCGCGTTGGCGTGTGGTCCGCAGCTGCTGATCGCCGACGAGCCGACGACAGCGCTCGACGTGACGATGCAGCGACAGGTGCTCGACCTGCTCGACGCCGAGCGGGCCGAGCGCGGCATGGCGATGATCCTCATCACCCACGACCTCGGCGTCGTCGCCGGCCGCGCCGACGAGATCCTCGTGATGTACGCCGGCCGAGTCGTCGAGCGAGCACCGGCATCGAGGATCTTCACCGCACCGCGCCACCCGTACACCGCCGGACTGCTCGGCTCGATTCCCCGACTGTCCGACGAGCCCGGCCGCGAACTGGCGACGATCCCGGGCAGCCCTCCGGTCGTGATCGGCCGGCGTGTCGGTTGCGCGTTCGCGCCCCGCTGCCCGTATGCCCGGTCCGAGTGCACGTCGACGACTCCCCCACTGGTGGCAGCCGAGGGACGTCACGGCGGACCCGCCGAGGGCGGCGACCACGCCCACGCCTGTCTGTTCCCGCTCGCCGCTCCCACGCTCGCTCGCAATGGCGGGCGACCGTGACCGCAGCGAGTCGACCGTCGATGGACGGGCACGGCGATCAGCCGATCCTGGAGCTCTCCGACGTGGTCGTCGAGTACGGACGTGGCCGAGACCGCTTCCAGGCGGTCGCCGGGGTCAGCCTGACGATCGGCCGGGGCGAGGTCGTCTCGATCGTCGGCGAGTCCGGCTGCGGGAAGTCGACGCTGGCGCGCGCCATCGTCCACGCCCCGCCGCCCACCGCCGGCTCGGTGCGCTTCGAGGGCACGGATCTCGCCACCCTCGCCCCCGCAGAACTGCGGCGCCTGCGCCCTCGCCTGCAGATGATCTTCCAAGACCCGATCTCGTCGTTGAACCCACGCCGGACCGCTCGAGAGATCGTCGCCGAAGGACCGGCGATCTGGGACCGCGCCGCTGACGACGCCGGAGCCGTCGACGACATGTTGCGCAACGTCGGCATCGATCCGCTCCGCCTGGGTGACCGCCGCCCCCACCAGTTCTCCGGAGGCCAGTGCCAGCGGATCTCGATCGCCCGCGCCGTCATACTGCGGCCCGACGTGCTCATCTGCGACGAACCCGTTTCGGCGCTCGACGTCTCCGTCCAGGCGCAGGTGCTCAACCTGCTCCGTCGACTGAAGGCAGAGCTCGGGCTGACGATGATCTTCATCGCCCACGACCTCGCCGTGGTCAAGAACATCAGCGACCGCGTGGCGGTGATGTACCTCGGCAAGGTGTGCGAGGTCGGCGAGGTCCGGACCATCTTCGACTCGCCCGCCCACCACTACACCGCCGCCCTTCTCGCGTCGGTTCCCGAGGCCGTAGAGCTCGGCGGGCCGAAGGCTCCGGCGATCTCCGGCGAGGTGCCGTCGCCGGCGTCACCCCCGTCGGGTTGCCGCTTCCGGACACGATGCCCCCGCGCCGAGGAGCGATGCTCGCTCGAGGAGCCGGCACTCCGCTCGGCCGGCGATGGGACGAACCACTTCGTCGCGTGTCACTTTCCCCTCGACTCGTCGGTCGCCGTCGCGACCACGACCGCTCAACCAGCGGTCGAGGGTCGAGCGCGCTGACGCGCTGAGGCCGCGATCGCTCGGGCGACGTTCTCGTGGAACAGCTGCAGCACGGAGAGGATCTCGTCGAGATCGGGAAAGTCGCCGTCGAGATGGCCGAGAGCGATCGTTTCGTTGACGGCGAGCAGTCCCGCGGCGATCATCCTCAACCGACGGTGATCCTCGTCCGTGACGTTCGGCGCACCGAGGCCGACGAGCCACGCCGTGAGGTTGTCGCGGCTCTTGTCCTGCTGGATGCGGGCGTCCTCTCCGACGATGCTCGTCGGGTCGATCCGGCTGCGCAGGACCAACCGGAACACCGCCGGGTGGGCGATCAGGCCCTTCACGTGGGCGGTGAATCGAACCCGGTAGTACTCGTCGATCGCGTCGAGGCTGGCCGCCTCGCGAACCTGACGGTTGAGCTCTCTGCGAGCTTCCCACACCTCGTCGACGAGGTCTCGCAGCAGGTGGTCGATGGACTGGAAGTGGACGTAGAAGCTCGACTGCGCGAGCCCGGCGCGCTTGGTGACCTCCACCGTCGTCACGTCGTTGACATCGCCCTCGTCGAGGATCGACAGCGCGGCATCGAGCAGCCGCTGACGTGACCTCGCTTTGGCTTCGGCTCGGGCCACCGGCTTCCTCGTCATCATCGGGCGGCAGGTTCCGATGTCGCTCCCGCGTACGCTTCCCGACCCGATGTTAGGACGGGAAGCGCACGGTGGGGGGATCAATCGGAAGCGACCTGACCCCACATGACGGTACCGAGGTACACCGGGTAGGCACCGGCAGCGCCATCCGGCAGCACCCAGGTGTCCATGCCCGAGAGCTCGTCGGCGGCCGCCCACGTGGCCACAGTCGGCGCCCCGTACAGCTGCGGAACGGCCTCGGCGAGGATCACCGAGATCTGTCCGACGAGATCGACTCGGGTCGCCGGATCTGATGTGCTCCGCAGCTCGTCGAGCAACGCCGTCACCTCGGGGCTCGAGTAGCCGGTGAAGTTCTGCGACGACTCCTGTCCGAACGCGGCATCGAGCGCGCGGCCGGCGTCGAACTCCTTGCCCACCCGGTAGCACTGCGCTTGGTACTCCTTGCTCCGTGCTTGGGCCTGGAGCGTCGCCGACTCGACGGGGATGATCTCGACATCGACGCCGATGTCGTTCCACTCGCTCTGGTAGAACTGCGCGACGGCCATCGCGGCGGGCGACGAGTTGCAGTGCAGCGTGATCGAGAGCGAATCGCCGGGCTCGGCCCCGTCGGAGCGTTCCGGGTCGTCGAGATACCCCTGCAGCTCGGCCTGTGCCGCTTCGGGATCGTTGGAGAGCTCTTCAGCGATGGCTGCGGCGTCCTCGGAGTAGTACGGGCTGTCGACGCCGAACATCTGGTTCGCCTTGGCCGTGCCGTCGGCCTCCGACACGATCATCAGCTCCTCGGGATCGATGGCGGTCGACAGCGCCCGCCGCACGCGGACGTCGTCGAACGGCGGGGCCGTGTTGTTGAAGAGCACGGCGGCCGCGACGTTGCCGGGGCGCCGGGTCACGGTGACGCCGTCGAGTTCACCCACGGTCGACGAGCCGGTGAGCGACAGCATGGCGTCCACGTCGCCGGCCGCGAGCGCTTGTTCGCGGGTGTCGGTGTCGGGCATCGGGCGGAACGTGATGGCGGCGAGGCTGGGCTGGCCCTCCTGCCAGTAGTTCTCGTTGCGCACCACCGTGAGCTGGCTGTCGCGGGTCCACTCGTCGAACACGAACGGCCCGGTTCCCACCGGGTTCTCGCCGTTGGGGTCCTGCGCCGCGGCGGTCGGTGAGAAGGGGAAGCCGGCGTCGGTGGTGAGGATGTCGGGGAACACCGCATTCGGCGCCACGAGGCGATACTCGACGGTGAGCTCGTCGATCAGCGCCAGCTCCTCCACCTGCCCGAGCTGATCGTCGCCGGCCACCTCCGAGTCCTCGGCCATCAGATAGTCGGTGAAGTTGGCGACCAGCGCCTCGGCGTCGAGCGGCGTGTCGTCGTGGAACATGACGCCGTCGCGCAGCGTCACGGTCCAGACCGTGAAGTCCTCGTTGGGCTCGACCGACTCGGCGAGATACGGCTGGTACGAGCCGTCCGCGGCGCGGACGACCAGCGGGTCGTAGATCGAGTAGGCGACGTTGTACCCCGCGGCGGCGAAGCTGGCGCTGCCCGGTCGCCACGAGTTCGTCTCGGCGTCGAGCGCGACGACGATCGTCGCGTCGGAGTCCCCTCCTGGCGTGCTGGCGCCGGCGACACCGGCGGGTCCACTCCAGGCAACGACGCCGAGCGCCAGCGCGGTCAGTACGGCTGCGGTCGGTCCCGGCCGTGTTCGACGGATCATCAGCATCTCCCCCTCGTGTGCTCACCGTCGACTGATACCCTAACGGTGAATTGCCGATACTGTATCGGCCGATGACTCCGCAGGCAAGCAGCGACCGCCCGACCGTCACGGCTCAGCTGGCGAGCTACATCGCGGCGGCCGCCCACACGCCGATCCCCGACGACGTTGCTGCACTGACCCGCCTCCACCTGCTCGACACGGTGGCCGCGATCGTCGCCTGCCGCGACCTCCGAGCCGGCCAGGTCGCCCGGGCGTTCGCCTCCACCGCGGGCCGCGGGGATGTGCAGATCCTCGGCACGCCGGACCGTGCGGCGCTCGTCGACGCGACCTTCGCCTCGGCGGTCATCGCCCACGGGGCCGAGATCAACGACTTCTGCCCGTCCTCGTTCGTCCAGCCCGGGCCGGGCGTCGTGAGCACGGCCCTGTGCGTCGGGGTTGCGCGTGGGCGGACAGGAGCCGAGGTGCTTCGCTCGATCGCCGCCGGGTACGAGGTTGCGTGTCGGATGCCGAAGGCGATCGGCATCGAATCCCTCCGGCGCAGCGGCATGGCCTGCCACAGCATCGGGTCGCTCTTCGGTGTCGGCACCACCGCCGGTGCGCTGCTGCACCTCTCCGATCTCCAGGCCGTCGACCTCATCGCCTACTGCGCACAGCAGGCGAGCGGATCGTGGCAGTGGCTGCTCGACATCGAGCACTTCGAGAAGAGCTTCGTGTTCGGCGGGATGGCGGTGCACAACGGTCTCCATGCCGCGCTGCTGGTCGAGGCGGGGTTCAGCGGCGTCCCCGATGCCCTCGACGTCGACGGCGGCTGGCTCGCCGGAGGCCTGCTGGCCGGCGGCGATCGCGACGGGCTGGGCGCACTCGTCGACGGACTCGGTGCGGACTATCAGATCGACCTCGTCGGCTTCAAGCGGTACCCCGTCGGAGGCCCGGTGCAGCCGATCGTGCAGGCGATGCTCGAGCTGATGGCCGACGAGCGCGACGTGGACATCGTCCGCATTCACGTGTCGATGCCGGGTGCCGCCGACACCTTCGCCAACGCCCGGATGCCGGCGCTCAACGCCCGCTACCTCCTGGCCCTGATCGCCATCGAAGGCGGGCTCGACTTCGTATCGGCCCAGTCGCTGGAACGATTCCGCGGCGACGACGAGGTGCGGCAGCTGATGACGCGCATCACCGTCGAACACGACCCCACCCAGGAGACCGTGCCCCGCTCCGAGTCGGCAACCGTCACCATCGATTTCGCCGACGGCCGGACACGGTCGCGCCACGTCGACCATGTCACCGGCTACCCGACCCACCCGATGTCGGCGACCGAAGTCGTCGACAAGGCGCGGACACTGATGGCGCCCCACTTCACCGCCGACCGCGTCAGCCACATCGTCGACACCGTGCTGTCGATCGCCGATCTCGACAGCGTCGACCCGATCGTCGACGCCATCACCCGCCCGTGACCGCAGGGGAGCCTCGGGCAGGGACGTTCAGAGCAGCTTGGACTTCTGGACCTTGCCCATGGCGTTGCGAGGGAGCTCGCTGACCAAGCGGATCTCGCGGGGACGCTTGTGCGTCGTCAACAGTGCGCCGACATGCTCGTCGATCGCCGCCGCGCTGACGCCGTCGCTGACCACGAAGGCGACCACCCGTTGTCCGAACTCGTCGTCGGGAACCCCGACGACCGCGGCCTCGCTGATCCCGGGAACGGCGAGGATCGCCGCCTCGACCTCTCCCGCGCCGACCTTGTAGCCACCCGTCTTGATCACGTCCACCGACGTCCGGCCCACGATGCGGTGGAACCCCTCGCTGTCGACCACGGCCGAGTCGCCGGTGACGAACCAGCCGTCGGCGAAGTCGTCTGCTCGTCCTCCACTCACGTACCCGTCGAACATGGTCTCGCCGCGGATCTGGAGATGGCCGACGGTCTCGCCGTCGTGGACCACCGGATCGCCGTGATCGTCGACCAGACGCGACTGCACGCCCTCGATCGGCAGGCCCACCCAGCCGGGTCGACGCTCGCCGTCGGCGCGGGTGCTCACCGTGATGAGCGTCTCGGTCATCCCGTACCGCTCCACCGGCGCGTGGCCGGTGAGCTCCGACAGCCGGTCGAAGACCGGTACCGGCAACGGGGCGCTGCCCGACACGAGCAGCCGCGCCTGGCGCAACGCCTGCGCCGAGTCGGTGTCGGCACAGACGCGCGTCCACACCGTCGGAACCCCGAAGTACATCGTGCCCGCCGCCCCCGCATAGAGCTCCGGCGTCGGCCGCACCGTGTGGGTCAGGCGGGCGCCGACGCGCAATGGTCCGAGCACCCCGAGTACCAGGCCGTGGACGTGGAACAGCGGAAGGCCGTGCACGAGGTGGTCGTCGGGCGTCCAGCTCCACGCGTCGGCGAGTCCGTCGAGATCGGCGGCCACGGCCCGGCGCGACAGCACCGCTCCCTTGGGCAGCCCCGTGGTGCCCGACGTGTAGACGATCAGCGCCGCCGAGTCGGGCGCCGGCTCAGGCAGGGCCACCTCTCCCCCATCGCCGGGGTCGAGAGCGACGACCGGCAGGGCGGTCTCGAAGCTGGCGGAACCCACGACCGCTGTCGCTCCGCTGTCGCGAAGGATGTGTTCACGCTCGAGCGGCCCGGCGTCACCGGGAACGGTGGCGACCGGAACGCCGGCGGCGAGCGCGCCGGCGATGGCGATGACCGTGTCCAGCGTCGGGGTCGCTTCCACCACCACCGCGTGGTGGCCGGCGATGCGCCCGCCCACGGCCATCGCACGACCGCGCAGCCCCTCCCACGAGATCGAGTCGCCGCCCACGCGCACCGCGTCGGGGTGATCGCCGTAGCGGCCGTTCAGCGCAGGGAGCAAGTCCGACACGACGTCGCATCGTAGGGCGCGGCGGTGTGGCGACCGCGCGTCGAGCTACCGGCGTCGCGGAGTCCCGACGCCGGCGAGGACGCGGGCACGCATCACCAGTCCCGGTGGTTCAGCCGTCTTCCTCGTAGATGACGTCCGGCACGGGCGATGCGAAACGAGCGACCGCGAAGTCCACGCCCACGTCGACCAGCTTGGCCGCGAGCACGACGACGGCGATGAGGGGCAGGATCGTGTAGTCGCCGACGAGTTCGGGAACCAGCATGACGGCCAGCAACGGCGACCGCATGCCGACTGAGACACCGACCGCCATGGTCGAGACCATCACCCCCCATGCGATCGCCGGCTCGACGTCGACACCGAGCGCCTCCGCGCCGAACAGGGACAGCAGTCCGGTGCCGGCGGCAATGCCGATGGTCGGCGTGAGGGCGCCCCCCGGCGCCCCGGAACCAAGCGAGGCAGTCGTACCGACCAACTTGCCCACGCTCAGCGCGACGGCGATCGCAACCGTGGGGCCCGCGGCGGCTCCCCGCAAGGCCTCCATCCCGTTCCCGGCAGCGTACGGAAACGTCGCGACCGCGGCGCCGGCCACGAGCGCGAACACGGCCACGATCGACCACCACGGGACGCCGATCCGATCGGCGAGCGTCACAGCCTTGACACGTACACGAGCGATGCGGAAGAGCCGGGCGCCGAGCGCAGCGGGAACGAGCACCATCAGCGAGAGGGCGAGAATCCTCCACCGCGAGCCCTCCGGCGCCGGGAAGATCCCATGCCCGCCCATCGCCAGGACCGACACGAGATGACCTCCCACGGCGCCCGTCGTGGCGAACAAGAGCGCCCGCCGCGACCTGACGACGCTCAGATGCTCGTCCAGGTACAGCAGCGCAGCGATCGGAGCGTGGTAGGCGGAAGCGAACCCGGCGGCGATGCCTGCTGTCGCGAGCGCGTCACCACGGCCCCCGGCGCGCCGCCCGGCGACCGTGCCGAGAGCCCCACCCACTTCGATGATCGCCGACTCGCGGCCGATCGACGACAAGCCGGTCGAGGCGACCCACGTTGCAGCCGCCCGGGTGCCCGACGCCCGCAGAGAGATCCGGCGCGGCTCCCCGCGGGCCGAGGCAGCAACCGCTTCGATCCCGATCGCTGACCTCCGGCGGGCCTCGACGCGGCGACCGACGCAGGCGGCGACGAAGACCGACACCGACACGATGCCGAACAACAGCACCCACTTCTCCGATGTCGCCGCCGCCACCAGGTCGGGGTCATCGGAATACCACTCGACGAGCAGAGCGGACGTTTCGCGAAACAGGTGGGCAACCGCCGCGGCGCTCACGACCACGACGGTGAACAACACCATGGTCAGTGCGGGCGAGCGCGGCGGTGCCGCCTGGTACCCGCTCGTCTCCGGAGCGTTGTCCAGGTCGGCGGCCACCCAACTTCGCCAACTCACCCTGCGTCGCATCTGTCGGTCATCGGCGGCGCCAGCGGTCCCCTTCTCGGCCCGTGGCCACCTCGACGCTCCCGAGGTCCTCGCCCTCGCGGCGAGCGCGAGCGACGACGAACACTCTCTGCGGATCGTCAGGCGACATCGACGCCAGGCTACGGGGACTCAGTACCTCCGAGCCGACGTCGCGGACCCCCGGACCGCCCACGACTCCGTGGGCGTCCCGCCCGTCGTGGTCATCGCACAGCGCAGCGGCGGCCGCGGCGACTCGCGAGTGGTGCGATGATGCCGGGCATGCGATCGCAACATTCGTTGATGGCCTTCGGCGGGGTGTTCGCCATGGCGGCGAGCGGAACCGTGGCGGTCGGGGCGGGTGAGTCCGGTGGTTCGGTGGCCGGCGCGGAAGTGGCGGGGTGCTCGGTCCTGCCACCCGACGACATCTGGAACACTGCGGTCGACGGTCTGCCGGTCGACTCGTCGTCGGACGCGTACATCGCGACGATCGGCGCCGACGTCGGCCTTCACGCCGATTTCGGGTCAGGCGAGTACGAAGGAGGCCCGATCGGCATCCCCTTCGTCGTCGTCGCCGGAGATCAGCCACCGGTCGACGTGACGTTCCTGTACGCCGACGAGAGCGATCAGGTCCCGTACCCCATACCCGCCGATGCACCGATCGAAGGCGGACCCAACGGCACCGGCGACCGCCACGTCCTCGTTGTCGACAGCGACGCGTGCGTTCTGTACGAGCTGTTCAATGCCTTCCCCCAGGATGGTGGCAGCTGGCAGGCCGACTCCGGTGCGGTGTTCGACCTCGCCTCTTCAGCGCTGCGGCCTGAGACGTGGACCTCTGCCGACGCGGCAGGGCTGCCCATCCTGCCCGGCCTGGTGCGGTACGACGAGGTGGCCGCCGGGGAGATCCGCCACGCGATTCGGTTCACCACCTCCCAAACCCGCCAGGACTACGTCTGGCCGGCCCGACACTACGCGTCGGACGAGCAGGGCGCCGAGTACCCACCGATGGGTCAGCGGTTCCGCCTCCGCGCCGACTTCGACATCACTGGCTTCTCGCCCGATGTTCAAGTCATTCTGCGCGCTCTCCAGACCTACGGAATGATCCTCGCCGACAACGGCTCGCCATGGTTCCTCTCCGGCGCGCCCGACGATCGCTGGGACAACGACGTCCTACGCCAACTCAGCCGGATCGTCGGCGGCGACTTCGAGGCCGTCGACGTCTCCTCGATGATGGTCGACCCCGACTCCGGCCAGGCCGCCTGAGCGCAACACGACGCGCCGTCGGGCGAGCGCATAGAGGTGCGCGCGCAAAGCGAGGAACCGGCGACGCCACCCATCTTCGCACCTCACGTATCCGCTCGCCGGATCTCAGTGAGGCGTCGGAAGGCACCTCGCGAGTCTCGAGGGATGGTCGCCGCCCGCGTCCGCAAACGACGGTGGTCAGCGATCGCGTCGATCAGGCCGTCGAGATGACGCAAGTCGTCGGCGTTGCGGGTGCGGCACATGTGGCACCGGTGCCACATGGCCGGCTCCATGACCATATGGGATACCATATGGTCATGGCTCGACGTGAGGTGCTCGTACAACTCGACGACGACCTCGTCGAACAACTCGACAAACTGGCCGCCAGTCTCGGCACCAGTCGCTCCGAGCTGATGCGTCGCGGCGCGCAAGCGGTGCTCGACGCGGAGCGGCTCACTGGAGCCGACCGGCAGCTCCGAGCCGCGTATCGACGACAGCCCGCCGACCCTGCGCTCGTTCAGGCGGCTCGGCGACTCGCCGCCGAGACCGTTCCGGCGTGGTAGCGCGCAACGACATCTACTGGGCCGACCTCGGACCGCCCGCAGGCCGTCGGCCCGTCTGCGTGCTCACCCGCGACGCAGCGATCGAGGTCCTCACGGCAATCACCTGTGCACCGATCACCCGCACCATTCGGGGCATCCGATCAGAAGTCGAGCTCGGCCTCGAACACGGACTTCCCGAGGCGTGCGTCATCAGCTGCGACAACATCATCACCGTCCCGCTCGACGTTCTCGACGACGAACCGGTGGGCCGCCTCGGCGAGATCACTCGAGCTCGCCTCGATCAAGCCCTGCGCTACGCCCTGGACATCGTGTACTGATACCGGCCCGCGCCACGATGTCGAAGAGTCCCCCGAACCCATTGGTGCCCGACTCGTAGGGGTCGGTCGGGCAGCCGAAGCGATTTGCGTGTCCGAACGGCACCGACGGGGCCAGCTGCCACCATGTCGCTGTCCATCAGGCCGCTCGTGCGATTCGGCGGAGCTCCTCGGCATCGGTGCCGAGTTCAGCCAGCAGATCTGGCGTCGTGCCGACCTCAGCGCATGCAATGGCGATCAAGAGGTGGCGATTCGTGACACGTCGCGCATTCTCCTCGATCGCCACAACCAACGTCCGTTCGAGGGCGAGCTTGGCGGAGGGCGCGAACCGAGTCGCTCGCCCTCGACGCAGCCGGGAGGGCGGTGGGGGCGCCAAGCGCTCGGTCTCGATGCCGACGGAGGCGAGGGCTGCCTGAAACTCACGGTCCCTCGCGGCGCGGATCCTGTCGGCGGTGACGCCCGCCTCTTCGAGCGACCGGCCGACGGGGTCGCGTGCGGGATCGACGAGCGCGAGGAGAAGATGCTCTGACTGCACCATCGCCGCTCCCTCCGCTTCAGCGATCTCTGCAGCGCGGCGAACCGCTACTCGGGCCTCTCGTGCGAAGCGCTCGAACATGGCGTTTTCCTCAGTTCATTCACTCGGATGGATGCGATGACCGTGCTTCTTCTGGACCGCTTGGCGCGTGACATCCAGGGCCTCGGCGATCTGAGCCCAGGACCAACCGGCAGCCAGGGCCTGGACGACGTGCTCTGCCTCGAGGTCGTCAGCGAGGGCTCGAAGGGCCCGAACGGAACGAAAGCCGTCGTTATGGCTGAGGCCATCGACCACAGTTCGGCTCATCGCGCAACTTTAGTTGCTGCGTCTGCCCAGTTGCAACTTAGGTTGCATTGACCGCTCGGTAGCTGACGACACCGCGAACTGTCGGATCGGCCGGCGCACACCGAGAACACCAGCGGTCGACGTTCTGAAGCGATCCAAACGGCGGTGATCGCATCGCCGAATGTCCGATGCCGCGCGTCCGAGAACACGCGCCGCAGTGTGAGTCGGCGCGCCCACTGACCGCCGATCGCCGATGCTCGTTGATCACCGAGTCACGGCCGAGGTACGCGCGCAGCTCCCGCGAGCGGCCCACCGTCGCTCGATACCTTCATGGCGCTTTGCCGTCCGTACATCGACACGCCGTCGGCCACACGTGCGGAAACAGCAGAGGCCCTCCGAAGAGGGCCTTGAACTGATCTTCTTGGCAGCCCGTACGGGATTCGAACCCGTGCCGCCACCTTGAGAGAGTGAGCCGGCCCGTTCGCCCCGTGTTGTCCGATGACGCTCTGTGCTTCCTGAACAGGGCAAACGTTACACGGCGTGCCGACCTGGATCGCGCCATCACGACCCGTTCGCGCTCGATTCATTGGCAAATCCATTGGCAAGATCCGGTCACCACATACCCGAGGTGGCGGCATGCCCTACTCCCCGCCCGCCGGTATCCACGGTCCTCGACGTCGGATCGCGACGCCTCGTCGGCTACTCGACGGCCGACCACATGCGCACCGAGCTTGTTGCCGACGCCCTCACGGTGGCCGTCGGTTCTCCGCGGCGGCCAGGTGGTCCCATCAAGCTGGCGGGCGACAGAGTGGACCCGGCGCGAGCATGGAGCCGACTTCTCGAGGCTGAATCGTCAATTGGCAAGGTCGAGACCGCGAGTGAAGGAAGTCGCTTTCTCGTCATGAGGGCCAGGTACGGGCTCAACCCTGTCCGACTTCGCATCACGGTCCTGACAAGTCACGCGCCCGAGACGTCGCTGCTGGAGATTCAGGCTCGCGGGCAGGACGTCTGGGGTGTCGCGAGTAGGAGGATCAGTGATCGTCTCTGCGCCGCTCTCTGAAACGCCAGTCGCGTAGAACGATGGCGCGGACACCGCACAACTATGTGCTGCCGACCTCGGCGTCAGCAAAGGAGTCGATCGCTTCGCCATCGGCTACGTGTCGTGTGCCCATCGAGGAAGTGTCAACTGTGCGAGGTCGTGCTCGAAGTCGATCATTCCGAACTCGAAGAGGGGGACGTGCAGCCAGTCCTTGATGAGGGAGTCGAGCGCTGGAACGCTTGTGTTGTCGGGTACTCGCCCTGGGAGCGTCCAGTCGGGACGCGGTGCCGAACCGCTGTGGTGGTCAGTCGTACGTCCCGCGAGCGTGAGAGAGCCGCGATCGAAGATGTGCTTCAGTGCGGCGTCAAGCGCTGGCGGCTGCAGCGACGGTGCTGCGCCCATCGCGGTGATGCACGCTCGGCCCATGTTCGCTGCGACCCAGCAGGCCGCCAGGAGCACATCGTGCAGATCGGCGACCTGGGTGATGGCAACGGACGGCGCTCTAGGTTTGGGCATGAGGCGCACGGCGATCGTGGTCTCGAGGACCCGGTGTCGAAGGTAGACCCGCGCGCGGGCGTCGAGGTTGGGCCTCCAGTCGGGACCAGCCGTGCTCGACGTTGCGGCGAGATCGACACGGAGAGACGAAGTGTGCCGCCGTTGCCACCGACTCTGCCGCTGCTCGCGGTGGAAGGTGTGATCGGTCATCAAGCGCTCGGGCACCGGTGACCCACACAGGGCATCTTCGGCGGCTGCGATGGTCGCTGATCCCAGGAAGCCACGACTGGTGAAACGGAGCGGCAGGACGTAGCTTGCACGGGCCCGGAGCTCGGTGGCGGCTTGGACGTCGGCCGCGTCATCCCAGACGCGCACGTCCGAGAGTGTGCTTAACGAGGACACCAGTGACCTCGTCGTCAGACTGGAAGGACGGTTGCAGAGCGCGATGATCTCGTCCCGTCGTGCTCCGATCGAGGTGCCCGGAATCCGCTTATACACCTTGCCGTCGAGGACGACCGGGTGCACAGCCGAGTCGGCATCGATGCGCAGCACCAACAGCATCCGGTCTTCGGCATCAGGCAGCGCGACGGGGATAACTTCTGGCATGGCATCTGGGACACGGGCGCGCAGCGAGTTGACAATGACATCGTGGCGGGCCACGGGAAGACCAACCAGTGGCCTGGGAATCGACTCGTCGATGCCGACGATCACGACGCCGCCGTCCGTGTTGGCCATGGCCGCAACCGCTTTCGCGATATTGCCCTCCTCGTTCTGCTTCTTGAACTCGAGCACGAGACTCTCGGCTTGCAGGCGCTCGGCGATTGCGGTCGTCACCAAGGTCTCGACAGCGCCGAACGTGATCTCCGCCGGCGCGCAGGTGAAGAGGTCAGCAGTCATCAGCACATCATGCCGTGGCACACGCGAGCCTGCGGGCCGTCGAGCACCTCAAGCCGTGTCAGCGCAAGGTCACTCGGGCCGAGTACGGCAATGTCCCGCGTTGAACGCCTTCAGCAGCTTGGCATTTTGATTGAGTCGGCGCGCCTGCTGCCTGTCTACTGCTGACTGCCTGCGCTGCGCTTCTATCGGGTAGGCGCGCCGCGTTGAGTCCGGCGAACCAATGCGTCGGTGTGAGTCCACGCTTGGACACGCGAACCGCTGGAGGAACAAGGTTTCGCCCCGCTCCTGCGATGATCAATGATGTCGGTGTGGATGCGATACCGCCAGGATGGTGGGGATGAACGGCGGGGTCCATCGGTCGTTGGAGCGCCTACTGCTCGACGAGCCCGACAACCACGACCTACGACTGCACCTCGCAAGCCTGCTCCTCGACGACGGGCAGGCGGCCGCGGCGCTCGGGCACTGCGAAACTGTGTTGCGGTCCGAACCGACGTCGGAACCGGCTCGGGAGCTGGCGGCGCGGGCGCGGTCAGAGTTGCGAGTGCCGGCTACCGACGTTGACGGCGGCGAGCAGCGGACGGCATCCGTCTCGGTCGCCGACGTCGGAACCGACCGTGGCGAGATCGCCGCCTCGGACCTGTACGAGCTGGTGCGGCCCGAAGTGACCTTGGACGACGTCGCGGCTGCTTTCGCGGGCCGACGGCCACATGGCTGAGGCACTACGCATCGCTCCGAACAACCCCGGCGTGCTCGACACCGCCAGGGCTGTGCTCGAGCTGCAGGGCCGATGGTTCGTTGCGCTCGATCGTCGCGTCGCTGCCGCACGCCAGGATCTCCACCGGCAGCGACATCGACGCACTCGCCAACAGCGTGCGACGAAGGCTCGTCGTCGGCGAGCTGATCGTGGTCGCACTCGTCGCGTACGGGATGGCGGTCGGGGTCGAGGCGGGTGGGTCACTCGGTGTGCTGATCGCATTCGCCTCGCTGGCCGTCCCAGCGTCTTGGTGGGCCTGGGACCGGCGCCGCAGGTCCACCAGGATTCTCCCGAGGGGACTGCACGGCGAGCTCCACCGTGGTGCGCTCCTGTGGCTCGGTCCAACGGCCGCCGTTTTCGGCTCAGTGCCCTTTGTGGTCTACCTCATCAATTCGCCCTGACTCGGCGGGCCGGACGGGAACCTCGATCGCCGATGCCGTACGCCTCACTGAGGCGTCGAGCGAGCACGACCGCGAACCTTCGACCGCCCCCGCATGGCGCGTCCGAGAATCCGACCGGCGCCGTCGAGAGCATCGTCGTTGTGCCTAGAGCGAAATGCGTCCATCAACCCGCGATTCGTGCGAGACCGATCTCCGACACCAAGCGATCGACCCCATCGGGCGCGTCCGGAACGTGGCGGTAGCGAATGCTCCCGAACGCCATCACCAATCGACCCCGGGCTCTGAAGTCGAACCCGCAGACATCGCAATCTCGTGCGCACGACCGTGACCCCGGATCCGAGGCGACCTCGTACAAGGCGTAGCGGGATCTCCAGACCTCTGTCGCCATCGACCTCCGGGATCTCGATGACGACGCCTTGTCATCCGAGCCCGCTCTCTCCGCGTTGACGCTTGCGGATTGGCCGCGGGTCCTCACGCAAGCGACGATCCTGCCGAGCGGGACCGACGGCAAGATCGCGAGCAACCGGCGTCGACAGGCAGAGGTCGTCTTCGATCCGATGCCGTCCACACGGCGGCCGCTAGCGCCAATGGGCGTGCGTGCATGCCGCCGTCGCGGCCGGTCAAGACTCAGCCGCCGTTGACAAACCATTCACCCGGCAGGCCTCGGCCAGCGTCCTCTACCATGTGTGGATAGTGGCTAGGCGCGTCATCGGCATCGCAATCGGAGGGTGAGGAGGCACCTACACCCTCAACCGGTCGTGGATCCTAGAACGAAGAATTCGGCGGGCTCACCGAGCTCGACTTCGGCCGATGTGTCGGCACGAATGTCGCGCGTGCCCCGCCGGGACACCCTGCCGGAGCTCGCTGTTCGACGACGATTGCATAACCGGGGATTGCGGTATCGCGTCGACACGCGACCAGAGCCGTCGATTCGGCGCCGGGCGGACGTCGTGTTCCGGCGTGAACGCGTTGCTGTCTTCGTCGACGGCTGCTACTGGCACGGATGCCCCGAGCACTGCCGCCTGTCGGGAGCGAATCTTGCGTGGTGGAAGAGCAAGATCGCCGCGAATCAAGCGAGGGATCACGACACCGACGCCCGATTGGAGGCTGCCGGCTGGATCGTAATTCGAGCGTGGGCGCACGAAGCGCCCGAGGCTGTTGCGACGAGGGTTGAAGCGGCCGTGCGTGGTCGCCGCGGATCAATCGCAGTGGACGACTAGCCTGCTCGCAAGGGCTCACCGACGGAGCGGGAGGGACATGGCCAATCGACACGCACGCGGAGCGGTGGCGGCACCCCAACGCCCGGTGGCTGTTGACCTGTTCTCCGGTGCTGGCGGTATGTCGCTCGGTTTCGAGCAGGCTGGTTTTGACGTACTGGCTGCGGTCGACAACGACCCCGTCCATCTCGCCGTGCACGAGCGCAACTTTCCCCACTCCTTCGCGTTGTGTCACGACGTCGGAACCATAACCGCCGAAACGATCCACGCTGCGATTGGCAAAGGTTGGTCCTTGGCGCAGCGGGAGAGCGAGTGGGACGGTGTCGTGGACTGTCTTTTCGGAGGGCCAAGCTGTCAGGGATTCTCGGACATGGGTCGTCAGAATCCCGACGACGACCGAAACAATCTTGTCTTCGCATTCGCTCGCGTCGTCCGCGAACTCAAACCGCGCTCGTTCGTCATCGAGAATGTTCCAGGGCTGCTGTTTCCGAAGGTGCGACACCACCTTGAGCTTCTACAGGCGGAGCTGAAGGTGGCGGGCTACCGGCTGGCAGAAGAGCTGCCGATCGTACTCGACGCGTCGGGACACGGCGTGCCACAGCGCCGACGGCGAGTGTTCATCGTCGGCGTCGCGGACGGGGTCGATCTGCCGCGCCGTCCGGCGGCAACCAGGTCGCCGACTGTTGCAGAGGCACTCGACGACCTTCCCGCGATCGAAGGCCTCGACGCTCTGCTCACATCGGATCGCCTCACCATGACCGCTTCGATGGTGGAGCATATGGTCACGTCGTCGTCGGCGTACGCAAGGTCGCTCCGGACGCGTTCGGGTCTCGAGTACGAACGGCAGTGGCCAGAGGAGATCCTGACTGGAATCCAGCGGACCGTGCATCAGCCGTCCGTCGTCCAGCGGTTCCGGGCCCTAGAGCCAGGTGCAGCCGACACCATCAGCCGCACCCATCGCCTGGATGGCGGCGGATACTCACCGACACTTCGGGCAGGAACCGGACGAGATCACGGAAGCTTCACAGCCCCGCGGCCGATCCACCACCGCCTTCCACGAGTGATCACTGTTCGCGAGGCAGCGCGGCTTCACTCGTTCCCCGACTGGTTTTCGTTCAACACGGCCAAGTGGCACGCGCTTCGCGAGATTGGCAACGCCGTGCCGCCCCGACTCGCGGCAGCGGTAGCGGACACCGTCGTCGAGGCACTTCGAGCCAAGCGCATTCTGCCAACCCGAGTCGTCGAACTCGGTTCGGACGCTCTCTTGGAGCACTCGCTCGGAACCGCGGCCGACCACTTCGGCATCGACCGAGCATCCCTGACGCCGGACATCCGTCGAAGTCGGAGCTAACGTGCGCGGGTTAACCGCCGATATGTAGCACAGCGTCGGCGGGAACCGTAGGAGGGTACGGATGCCACGAAATCCACCAGCGAGCGACGATCTGACCGTCGAGGCCGAGCCCGAACGGGCGCTGTTCGTGGAGATGCTCACACGTGACATCGAGTTGATCCCGGCGATCATGGACCTGCTCGACAACAGCATAGACGGCGCACGAGCGCAGATCGACGACCACACGCCGGCCAGCGCGTTCAAGGTCGACCTCAAGGTCTCGGCTGACCAGTTCGAGATTCGCGACAACTGCGGTGGGATAGACCTCGACGTAGCGCGCCAGTACGCCTTTCGGTTCGGCCGACCACGCGCCTACAAGGGCACCAAGCGTTCCGTCGGGCAGTTTGGCGTGGGTATGAAGCGGGCGCTGTTCAAGCTGGGCAGGGTGTTCTCCATCGAGTCGCGGGCGGCAGACACCAGCTTCGAGATGACTATCGATGTCGACGAATGGATGGATGACACCGATCCTGTGTGGACCTTCAGAATGTCGAAGGCGATTCGCGATTACAACCCGAAGAAGCGGGGGCGCGGAACCACGATCACAGTGACACGGCTGCACGAGGCTGTGAGAGAAGACCTCGCTGACGGCGGATTCCTATCGCTCCTGAGAGAACAGATACGTTTCAGGCATCAGGGAGCACTCGCCGAGGGGATCACCGTCACGCTCAACGGCGAACGGCTCGAGCACTTCAGTAGGGAACTGCTCAGCGGCCCCGACTTCAAGCCGATCAACCGAACCTTCGTCGTGCCGTCGGAACACGGAGACGTGGCGGTCAGGATCATCGCCGGCATCACCAGACTCGAACGCCGGGACATGGGCAAGGACGACGGCGACGCCGAGAGTTTCCGTGCCGGAACCGATGCTGGCTGGTGGATCTTCTGCAACGACCGTTTGCTGTTGATGCGCGAGCGGACACGTCTGACGGGCTGGGGTGACTCGTTGCCGAACTACCACCCCCAATACCGCCAGTTCCGGGGCTACGCCTACCTGACGGCCGCTTCGACAGCAGCACTGCCTTGGAACACCACTAAAACGGGCGTCGACGAGGAGTCGCGCGTCTGGCGCCGGGTCCAAGCGCAACTCAAGGTAGCCGGGGCGCAGGTTGTCGCCGTGCTCAATCGCCTGAAGATCGAGGAACAAACCTCGATCAACGACGATGATCGTCCCACGGTCAACGCAGCGATGGCCGCCACGCTGGTACCCACGGACAAGTTGGAGGAGAACGAGGCTTTCGCGGCACCGCCGCCACGAAAACCCAAGAGCAAATCCACGCCTCGGAAGCCAAAGGTGCAGAAGATGCAGTTCGAAGTGCCAGTGGATCGGTTCGCCTCCGTGTCCGCACAGCTCGGCACCTCCGTCGTCGCCGAAGTTGGACGGAGAACGTTCGACTACTACTACGAGCGCGAGATCGAGGACTGAGTAATGGGAGTTGTCGACTACGCCGATCGGCAGTCGAAGCACATCTCGCGACGGATCTTCGTCGAGGTGCTTCGCCGACTACAGATGATCGACAAGATGTCTAACTACTCGTACATTGGTTTTGGCGCGTACCAGTTTCTCGACTTCGACCTCGTGCATCGCTCGCTCGGGATCGAGCGGATGATCAGCATCGAGAGCGACGACGGCCTGATCGACCGGTGCCGTTTCAACGCCCCCTATCGCGGCATCAACATTCTGGAGGGAACGGCCACTACCATTTTGCCAACGCTCGACTGGTCGAAGAAATGCATAGTTTGGCTCGACTACACACAACGGCTCCGCACGGACGAGATGGCCGACATCCAGAATGTCGCATTGCGCATGAAGCCCGGCAGCGTGCTCGCGATCACGCTCAACTGTTCCCCCGGAGCGGACGGCGCGCGGCGTAGTGAACTGGAGGCGGCCGTTGGGGCGGAGCACGTTCCGATCGGGATCAGCGATGCGAAGCTCGGTGACTGGGGCCTGGCCAAGACACAGCGCGAGTTGACTACGGCGCTGCTGCACCGGGCGTTCGCGGACCGGGGCGACGGAACCGGCTGGCAACAGCTCCTGAACATCCAGTACCGCGACGGAGCGCGCATGCAAATGCTCGCTGGCGTCGTCGACGACCCGCCACTGCACTCGGTGATCCAGGCGTGCCGGTTCGAAGATATGCCGGAGGTTTCTTTCGACGCAGAGGCCGTGGTGATCGAAGTCCCCAGCCTCACCGTTCGAGAACGTCAGGCACTCGGGAAGAAGCTGCCCGGACGGTCGTTCAAGGACTTCGCTGGACTGCCCGCCTCGGCTATCGAGTCATACGCGCGGTACTACCGTTGGCTGGATCCCGTTGGGTAGACCGGGCGGTTCCGGTGTGGCCGTCTCTGTCGGTGTGGTGCATCGGCCACCTACGAGCACGGCGAGGACGTGGGCGGCGAGCGGCGGGGGTACGGCGTTGCTGACCTGCTCGAACCCTTTCGAGCGCGACCCCGCGAGTGGGGTAGTCGGGCGGAAAGCTCCGGAGGATAAGTGCTTCGTGGAGGGTGATGCGCACCGCGTCGAGATGACCGACGCGCTGTCCAGCGGCGCCGTGGTGGTCGTGGAGCCTGGATCATGGTCGAGGTCGACCCGAAGCTCCCATGCGTCGCCCCGCTGTCGCATACACCTCCTTCACTAGCGTCTCTCCAGTCCATGTCAAGACCCGGTATCCGGGCGAAAGGCGACCCCGGTAGGTGGGCGACAGGTCGAACGCCCAGGCGGCGTTGATGTGAAGCGTCCGACCGGCATCTCACATACAAGTCGGCGCTTCAGCCACGTATCGGCCGTCCTGGGTGCGGGGGAGGTTGTTGCACTCGCTGATGCAACGCATCGCCGCAGCGCGAACAGCGCTTGGACCAGCGACGTCTAATGTCAGCGCTCGCACGCCTCGCACCGTCCGATAGCGACGCAGCCGCTCGTCGACTCACCGGCCGGTGAGCTGCCCGGCAGCCCCATGTAGCGGAAGATCTGGCTAAAGTGCTGAACGACGTATCGAGGCGCGGGGTGCATTGGTAGTGATTGAGACGAGGCCACTGGCGACTGTTGTTGCGCCAAGCCGACTCCATTTTGGGCTTTTCGTGGAGTCAGAGGGCTACGGGTTCGTGGATGGCGGGTCCGGCGTTGCACTCTCTACGCCGTCGCTCGAACTCACGGTTGAAGTTGCCGAGGGGGACTCGCTTCGTTGTATGGCCCTGACGCAACCGCGCAAGCCGCCTTGGTTGATCGAGCTCTCGCGAGGACTAGGTCTACCGGGCATCAGCGTGGACGTCCAGAAGCACCTACCGCGCCACGTAGGACTCGGCAGCGAAACCGCTCTGCGGATGGCAGTCGCTCGCGGCGCAGCCGCAGCTGCGGGCATCCCCGTCAACTCGCGCTCGTTGGCAGGATTCGTACAGCGCGGTGGAACGAGCGGAGTTGGGGTGTACGCCGGCGAGTTTGGCGGCTTCATAGTCGATGAGGGGCATTCTGCAGTCGAGAAGGTCAGCTTCGGTCCATCGAGTGCAGCGCTGGCAGCTCCTCCATCGCTGAGGTTGGCCGTCTCGCCTCCAACTCGACCATGGGTCGCGTTGCATATGCGACCAAAGGGCCATCGCGGCTTGTCCGGCGCCAGCGAGCGAGCGTTCTTCCGCGAGCACTGCCCGATCCCGCGCCAGGAGACTGATCAGATATTGCGTCTGGCGGAGACAGTGCTTCTCCCTGGTCTTCAGTGCGCGCATTTGGATGCAGTCAACTTCGCTCTCGAGCGACTTCAAGCCCTCGGGCTGAAAACTCGCGAGTGGGCAATACAGCCCGCGCCGGTGCAACGCCTTCGGCGCTCGTGGCCGCTCCAGCAGCCCTTGTGCCTGAGCAGCCTTGGGCCGACAACATTCGCACTCGTTCCAAAGGAACTGGCATCCTACTCATTACGAAGACTTGAGCATATTATGCGTTTGTTTGCTGTCAGCGTGTCGGAGTTCTGGTCGCCAGACAACACCTCGCCGAAGCTGTCAATTACGTGACTCGCCTACTGATCGCCGCTGGCGTCGACCATTACGATGGGCCATTCAGCGACCTGCTGTACTGCGCGGCCGACGCAAGTGACTTTGTCTCGAGCATTCGCGGCAGAATAGACGACATCGACATCATTGACTCACTTCAGGGTCGGGTCGATAGTCAAGACTTCTCCGCTGCGCTCGATCTCGTGGCAACTTCGCACCTCACGCCGTCCGATACCGTAATCGTGTTCTTTGCTGGGCACGGATTCACAGCAAACGGAGCAGACTTTCTCACCTTCTCCGACACTCGTGGCCTGAATGAAGCGCTCAATGTGCATGAGGTGATCGGGGCTATGCGTCTCTCAGGCGCCGGTCGACTCTTGCTCTTTCTTGATTGCTGTCGCCTGAATGCCGAGAGCGGCGCCCGCAACGTCTTTCAGCCCTTTCGGGGCGCGACTATTCGGGACACTATGCACGACGTCGCAATCTTTGTGGCCTGCGGAATCGGCGAAGCATCGTACGAGAATGAAAGACTCTCGCACGGCTTGTTCTCCTTTGCCTTGATTGAAGCTATTAACTCTCGTATGAGCGACACACTTTCAGAGCTGCACCAGGTTGTAAGGGACAGGGTCGGAACACTCTGCAGTGAGTACGGGCATCAAAGCCAGACGCCTGAGCTGAGGGGTCCGTTCTCACTGGCCTCGTATGACTTTGTGGCTGACAAGACCGTGGTCCTTCGACGCGGACGCCGCCAAGTCCTGGTTCTAACCGGCCCTACGAACGCTGGCAAGACAACTATCGGCCGGGAGGTTGCCGCTCGACTGGGCTGGCCGCTCGTCGAGATGAGCACATACGCCAAGCGTCGGTTCGACAATCAGCTCGCTCGCGTCTATCCGACTATTCAGGATTTCGTCGAATTTGAACTATGGGGAGCCGGAGACTACGACATCATCGCCCGCGATGCGCTGGCGGATATCGCGGGTGCTGAGATTGGGGTCGTTATCGCGGGAGCGCGGAGGCCGGAGGAGGTTGAAGCGATCCTCGGCAGCGACTTCGAGTGCGTGCAGTTGTATCTCTACGCGTCGGCCCGTGAGCGTTACGCGCGATACCTTTCCGATGTCGACGACTATTACTCGATGCCCTTCGCGGATTTCTTGCGACGGAACCTTCGAGAGTACGGGTGGGGACTCGCCAGCACCGCCCTCCTGCACGGAACCACAATCCTTGAGACCGATGGCAATACGGTCACCGATTCGGTCGAGTCTGTGTTGGCTGCGATCAACGAACGCCTCGGTTGAACTACCCATAGGCGCTCCTTCGGGATTGACCAGGCGGCGTTGGCCGCCAACACACAGCCAGACTCGGTCCTCAAGTCATCTACTCCGACAACGACGTCGGAGTGCGTTGCCGAAGCGCGGGGCGACGCCTTAGTCATTTGTTCATGCTGGGGGGTATGTGCGCGCTAGAGATCGCGCGTCGGCTCGCGTCGGTGAACGTCGTAGCACCGATCTCGAAAGCGCGGGCCGGTTCGTCGCGTTGTCCGATATCGAGCACCCGACAACCGTCGATCAACGACTGCGAGTGCGTGATCGAAGCGCCGGTCATGGATGCTTCCGAATGTCATCACCGAAGGACATCGTGCTTCGAAGCCCGGCTCGCGGGTTTCGGCGTCTCCGAGCATCGACAGGGGACCTGATCGCCGGCAATCTCGGACACGGCGCAGCGGAGATAGCCGGGACCGTTCGGTGCCGAGGTCGGCGGGATTCGCCCCTCGCCTAGCGCTACATCCCGACCTGAAGGCCGTCGATTGCGTGACTCGGGGCGGCGGCGCGGAGCGTCCGTTGTTGGCTGATTGCTGGTAGGTCGGCGCGGTCGACAGCGACGACTCGCTCGAGCACGTCGCGGGCGGTCTCGTCGCCGTCAGCGTCCGTGACGACGTGCATGGTGTTCTCGGTTCGTCCCCGTGTTGCGCCGACGTAGAGACCGCGTCGTGTGGTTGCGCTGCTGACGACCTGGAGACCGACGGTGACGGTGTCGCCTTGGTGACCGTGCTCGGTGGCGGCGTAGCAGAGGCGGACGTGCTCCCGGACGTACTCGACTGGCAAGTGGACAGTGGCCCTGCCGCCAAGTCGCTGCGCGGTGAGGGTCCCGTCCGCGTGCGTGCAGGTGACGGTCCACAGTTGCCGGTTGCGGACGTGATCGCTGCTGCTGTCGGTGATCGTCCGGTCGTTGCGGCGTGTCGCGACGACGTCTCCGGAGTGTGCACTCTCGCCGCCCGCGATGGCGATCGCCGAGCTCGGGTCGAGCTGGCCGGCGACGAGTCGTGCGTGCTGGATGGCGGCGTTGACGGCGTCGACGTGGTCGTTGGTCGACGCGGCGATGGCAATCGTGTCGCCGCTTGCAGTCGTGTCGATCCATCGTTGGGCGATCGTCTGGAGGTGTCCGTCGAAGGTGTCGGCGATGATGCGTCCGTTGGTCTCGTAGGCGTCGAGAGCGGAGGGGTCCCCGTGGCGGAGCCGGAGTGAGGCGGCTGCTTCCCACGCCTGGTCGAATCGGTGGATGCGCTGGAGCTCGTGGCGGTACCCGGTGAGGCAGAGTTCCTCGAACAGGCCGCCCCGGCCGACGGCTTGGAGCTGTCGGTGGTCGCCGACGAGCACGAGGCGGCACCCGAAGCGATCGACGAGGTCGACGAGTCGTGCGAGGGCGTTGGTGCCGATCATGCCGGCCTCGTCGACGAGCACGGTGTCGCCGCGACGGAGCAGGAATCGAGGGTCCGGGCGTCGGTCCGTCCGGGCCCATTCGTGGAGGAGCTTGGCGACCGTGTCGGACTCCACCCCGGTCTCGCTGGCGAGGACTCGGGCCGCCTTCGCCGATGGGGCGAGACCGAGCACTCGGCGTCGGCGAAGCGTGAGGTCGGCGACGGCGGAACGTAGCGCGCTGGTCTTGCCGGCGCCGGCAGGGCCGACGACGAGGACGAGACGATCGTGCCCGGCGACGGCCGCGGCGGCGTGGGCCCGGAGGAGGTCGAGCTCGTCGGTGTCGGCGGTCGGGGATGGACGGGTCGTGCCGGCCTGGGCGTCGGCGGCCCAGTCGAGCACGCGTTCTTCCTCGGCGAGGACCGTGTGGCTGGTCAGGTGCGCCGAGATCGGCTCGAGCCAGACGGACCGCCCGTCGGACTGCCGCCGGGTGGCGGCAGCGGTGGGGTCGAGTTCGACGCAGAGGTCGACGGCCTGTCGGCAGGCGTCGTCGAGCGCGGCGGCCCATTCGGTGCCGTCGAGTGCCG
Source organism: Desertimonas flava (assembly GCF_003426815.1). Taxonomy (GTDB): domain Bacteria; phylum Actinomycetota; class Acidimicrobiia; order Acidimicrobiales; family Ilumatobacteraceae; genus Desertimonas; species Desertimonas flava. Next base: position 38,510 of record NZ_QKYK01000015.1, on the reverse strand, counting down.
TCACGGGTCGTCGTGTGTCGCACAGGACTCGCATGATGTCGGGCTGCGACCACGCCGACCCGTTGACCGACAGCGTGTCGATCACATCACTGAGTCGAACGTCGACATCGTCCGCCGGGCCGTGCGCTCGGGCTGCCGCCTGGATCGACACTTGGAGCCGATCGGCGGTCCAGCCGGTGTCGGCGGCTTCTCGCCGCCATCGATCCCGAAGGTCCGGTGCTCCGTCGCCCGACTTAGCGCTGCGGGTGTTCGTAGCGGCGGCGCGGGTGAGCGCCGCTCGTTCGCGCCGTGTCGGGTCTCGTCCTTGCTCGCGGCGGAAGACTTCGATGCGGGCGCCGAGATCCCGGTCGATCGTCCTGGTCCGTTTCGAGAACGTGGCGAGCAGCTCGGGTGGGGCGCCGGCGAGTTCGGCTTGACCGTTGACGATGTCGCCCCACGTGACGCCGAGCCGGTGGCTGAGCTCGTTGCGCAGCACGGACTGGTAGAGGCCGCCGAGTGTCCGCTGGTGCCGCTTCAGGAACCGGGCGTCGAGCGCCATCCAGCGGCCGTCGCCGGTCTGCACCTTGGCGGAGATCACGGTGTGGGTGTGGATCTGCGGGTCGTCGGCTCGCGAGGTCGTCTGACGGAACGTCGCCATCGTCAGCCCGAGCGTGTCGAGATGGAGCCGTCCGCCGTTCGAGCGGACGCGCGTGGTCGCCCCGTACCGCTCCAGATAGTTGAGCGTCGCGGTGACCGCTGTGTCGTGGGCGGCGAGGAGCCGATCGTCGCCGGTGAGTGCCCACAACACACTGAGCGACTTGGGTGCCGAGAACGTGGCGTCGAATCCGGAGACGGCACGGATGACGTTGTCGTTCGAGGTGGCCCGGTCGACGAGCGAACGTCCGAGCTTCGAGCCGGTGATCGGGTCGTGGCCTTCGAGCAGCGCTTGCAGCGAGGAGGCGTCGACCGCGCCGTCGAGGCCGAGCAGGGTGGCTTGTCGGCCGGTCCACCGGCCGGGGACTTCGCCCGGCGCGGCGGTCAGGTAAGTGGCGTAGTAGGCGGCGGTCGCCGCTGCCGTCGAAGCGTTGAGGGTTGTCACCCGAAGCATCGGCCCGACCCGATCTTCGACCCGAACCCGATCGCGGGCACTTGTCTGCCAGAACCAAACCCGCCGTCACCGACCACGAGGCCCACCTCCTCAACCGGCCGGGAACAGCGGCGGCTGAACGGATTCCGGCCCACCGCGCCGCTGGCGGCCACCTCGACGCGGCGCGACACTCCCACCGCGGTCGTCGACGACGGCGGCCCGGCGGGGCGGCGCGCCGTCGCCTCGACCGCTGACGGTCACCCCGCCGCGGCGGAGCCGATCGGCGAGCTCGGCACGAGGGACGCGAAGCGTCCGCCCGACCCGCACGACCGGGATCCCAACCTCACCACCGCTCGCCTCGAACCGGCCGACGAGCTCGTAGGCGAGCGTCCGACCGATCTGCAGCAGCCGGGCAGCCTGCTCGACCGTCAGCAGCCACGGCTCGCCAACCGGCGAACCGTCCGGAGCCGGCATCTGGCCCGTCGAAACGACCGGGCCGGCCTGCGGCGTCCGAGGCCCAACGGACACGACGACACGGGACGGACCGTCCCGGCCGCCGGCGGCGCCGTCACCGGTGCCAGCCGTCGCTCCAGGAGCGGGGCCGCCGTCGACTCCCGACAGCGCCGAGCGACGCCTCCGACTACTGCGACGAATGTCGGCGTGATGTTGCTGCTCTGGCCTCACACTCGCTTAAAGCGCGGCGGCCCAACCGGAACGCGACAGCGCGTCTGGAGCCCAGCGTCACGGTGAGGTGGCGGGCGCGACCGATCTGCTACATCGTGAGTGCTCGTCCCAGTAAGCACGCGACGTCCAGCCGGTGAACCCATCCGGAAGGTTGGTAGCCGGTCGACATCGCCGTCCCGAGGGGTGTCGCGGGCCGCGTCCGGAGACGCCCCTGGCCGCGGCCACCACGGAGCGTCCTCGATCGCCGGGCGGTGGCGCCGGTCAGATCGCGATCACGTCGATCAGGCCGTCGCGACGAGGGAAGTCATCGGCGTTGCGGGTGAACAATGGCAGATCATGGGCGAGTGCCGTCGCCGCGATCAGCCGGTCGACAGCCCGGGGGCCACGCGCCTCACGACCGGCGACGGCTGCACATACACGTCCATAAGCGCGAGCCGTCGCCGCGCCTATGGACGACAGCGGATCGAACACGACCTTTGCCCAGTGTCGGGCGATCTTGCCGTCGGGCCCGCTCGGCAGGATTGTCGCTGGCGTGAGGACCCGCGCCCAACTCCGCAAATCGTCAACGCGGAGAAAGCGAGTTCCGCGGGCAAGAGGTCGTCATCGAGATACGCGAGGTCGATGACGACAGAGGTGTCGATCAGTCCTCGCCCAAGGTCTCAGCCACGGGATGTCGCATCCTGTCCACGTGGCGATCGAGGTCGGCTCGGAACTGGGCGCGGTCGAGGCGGGCAGCGCCGACGAACTCTGCTCTGACCTGCTCGAGACGGACGAACTGCCGCCGTCGAAAGGGGATCAGCTCGCCGACGGGCACGCCGCGTCGTGTCACGACATAGGTCTCGCCGTTGTCCAAGCGACGCATGATCTCGCCACTGTCGTTGCGCAGCTCAAGTTGTGTGATCGTCTGACTCACAACGACATATGTAGCACCGGTGCTATCTGGTCGGCGTCCGATGCCGGGACCGCCGGCAGTGCAGGACCGATGGGAGTGAGCCAGAATTGAGCACATCGTGCCCTGCGACAACGCCTGGCGTGCGCGTAGCGGCAGCTCTGTGCGTGCGATGCCTCACTCCGCTAGTCCTCGTCGCCCGCGTCTTGTCCGCCACGGTTGTGTCAACGTGTAGTGACTGCCGGTGCGCGGTCAAGGACGGGGGTAGCAGTTGCAGGACGTCGTTAAATCTCTGCTGAATGACTTGCGCCACCACTCGGTCGAACGTTGGGACGGGACTTGGCGATCCGGACCAGATGCCTGGCAGGAGCTGATCAACGCTCACGACGCGGTTGCTCAAGCGTCGGTGGCTTGCGCGGACGCGCTGCCCAGCGGCGAGTGGCTACGGTTCGTCCGTAGCTTGCCCGCCGAGCGCCTGGCGCCTGGCGCTTCGCTTGACTCAACCCCCTTGCTCATTCGTGATCTCGTGACTTGCTTGACTGCGCAGTCACGCACCCCTGTCAGCTCGGGCGGCGCAGTCCAGTTTGGAGGCGCCCGATGGAAGCAACACGACGACAGGATTGTTACTCAACTCGAAGGGCTGCTCGCTGCAGCGCGGGTAGTGAAGTGGATGCAGTCAGCATGTTGGTGGATCGGTAAAGGAGCTGCGGTCCGACTCCCTGGAAAAGGTGGCCGGCACCCGTACGACGTTGACGTTCGGCCGGCCGTGCGCAGGCGTGTCGAGGACTTCGACGCGGGTCCGGGCCACGGCCTGCTCGGCGCTCTGGGCTCAACTGCCGAATGAGCGACGTCAGGACCTAATCGAGGCAGCATCGGACCCGTTAGTGATCGCGATCGTCATTGAGCAGCCCGACTTCTTCCCCAGCTTCCGCATCTTTGGTGGACCGGCCGGCTTTCACGCTGCCCCGTTCGAGGCCCTTTGCACGGTGCGGTTCGGATCATTGGCAGGATACTTCAAGCAAGCTGTCGCGGCAGGGTCCGGGGCAACACCCGACCTCGACCCGGTCGCCTTCGGCTGTCTGGCCATTCTGTCGCTTCTGTTGAGACTACCCGTTCGCACGCGACTCGGAGTTTCTCCTCCCGTCGACAACGTCGTGATTCATTCCCAAACCCAGGGCTTTCACGCAGCACCTCGGGATTGGCTTGAGCAGGAGTTGACCTGGGTTGTCTCGACCCTCCGTGCGTCTCTCAAAGCTGCCGGCATAGAAACGGCCAGTCAGACTACGGGTTCGTTAATCGACTTGCTCGCGGCCGTTCCTCCCGAGTTGTTTCCATCTGTCGGGCCTCCGCTGCGGCCACTTGACGGCGGGTGGATTGCGATCGACTTCGTTTCGACGACAAAGCAACTCAGGAACTATCTCACCCGTCCGACAGCGGGCGGCCGCGAAGCAAACCTTTGGGCGAGGCCGTTTGAGGACCAAGTGCAGGCCATCATCGACGGCACCGTCTGGTCACCACCAGAGGATGTACGGTCGTTGAGGGGCCGCACATTGCGATTGAAAAATGAATCGTTGACCGACGTCGACGCATTGGCCTCTGATGGTGATCACCTCATCCTTGTGGATGCGAAGGCCAGGATGCCGCGAGCGTCGCTATGGCAGGGCGAATACACGGCGATCCAAGCCGATGACAAACACGCTACGGCGAGCCTCGCTAACTGGACTCGGGTTCTCAAGGCCTTGAGGACTTCCCCAATCGGCGACAACTACGACCTCTCTAGATTCAAATCGATCGAAGGGGCCGTGTGCTACCCGTACCCCGTGTTCACTCTCGCTCCGCAGGCGGCCACACAGCTCCGGTGTGCTGCCGTCCGGATGCTTACATTCCCGGAGGAACTGCGCGACGCATTTCGCTCGACCAACCGGTGAGCCTCCGGCCACGTGGCAACGGTGCGCGCGCCAGGTCGGTCCCGCTGGATCGTCGGCTGATGCGAACAGCGCGTTGACTCCCGGACAGGTTGGAAGGTGACCAGGCAGCACCGAATCCCCGATCGAGCGCTCCCTCGATGAGTCGCTGTACGCCCATGTCATCGGTCGTGGCCATCGTGGGTATCCCCGGAGATGAGGCCTCCCATGATGTCGGCGGCGGCGCGGTCGGAGTCCTCGAGGAAGTGGGCGTAGACGTTGAGCGTGGTGGCCGCGTTGCGGTGCCCGAGCCGCCCGGCCACGGTACGCACGTCGACGCCGGCGCTGAGCAGTTGCGTGGCGACGAAGTGCCGGAGGTCGTGGAGGCGCACTCCGGTGAGGCCCTCGGCGGCACACAGCCGCTTGAACCCACGCGAGACCGAGTCGGGGTACCACGGCTCGGAGCCGTCGGCGGCGTTGCTGAAGACGAACGATCCGACATCGAGCGCGGTCCCGCACCGATCGGCGCGCTCGGCCATGAGCTCGCGGTGCGCTCGGACGAGGCCGACCGTGCGGCTGTCGAGGGCGACCCGTCGGGCGGCATGAGTCTTGGTGTCCTTCTCCACCAGACCGTCGGGGCCGTTGACGACGCCGCGCTCGATCCGTACGATGCCGGCCGCGACGTCGACGTCGTGCCAGCGGAGAGCGACGAGCTCGGAGCGCCGGGCTCCGGTCGCCGCCGCGAGCATGAGGAAGCACGCCAGCTCGGGCGACGTCTCCTCGGCCCGTTTCAACACGCCGGCGAGCTCGCTTCCTGATGGCGGCTTGATCTCCTTTTGCGGAACGCGCGGCGGAGTCGTTGCCGCCGCCGGGTTGACTCCGATCCAGCCCCACTTGACGCCCTGGGTCAGCGCGCGGCGCAGGATCCCGTGGATGCGGCGCACGGTGGCCGGCGACAGCGCTCGCCCGCCGGCGCCTCCTGACGTCTGCAGCTGCCGGTAGAAGCGATCGAGATCGCTCGCCTTGAGCTTGGTCAGCGGCACGTCCCCGATCTCGGGCAGCAGGTTGCGGTCGATGAAGCCCCGCGTCTCCTTGACGGTCTTCGGCGAGAAGTCGCGCACGGCCTGGTCGAACCACGCTTCGAGCAGCTCACCCACCGTCGAGTTGGTGCGCACCACCAGGCCGCGCTCGGCTTCGGTGACCATGGTTGCGAGGGCCCGCTGCGCGGCGCGCTTGCCGGCACGCACCGTGCGAGTCGCGTAGCGCTGCTTGTCGGTCACCGGATCACGGCCGAGGTAGACCCGCAGCTCCCACGCGTCGCCCCGCTGTCGCATGAACCCCTTCATTGGCGTGTCTCCAATCGATACATTGGCACGCCATTGGCAACACGGGGTGAAAACCAGCAGAGGCCCTCCGGAGAGGGCCTCTGACCTGGGGTTTCTTCGCAGCCCGTACGGGATTCGAACCCGTGCCGCCACCTTGAGAGGGTGGTGTCCTAGGCCTCTAGACGAACGGGCCGTGCTGCGGTCCGCCACGCTATCGCGTGGCGGCGAGGTTCCCGAGGGAACCAGCTGGGGAGAGAGGAATCGAACCCCTAATAACAGAACCAGAATCTGCTGTGTTGCCTGTTACACCACTCCCCATGGAGTGACCCTGTGGCCAGGGCGACCACCGAGTGTATCCGTGCCGACCCACTCGCCAACCGGCCGTGACCGGCAACCTGGGCACAATCAGGCGAGTGCTTGCACGTTCGACCCCGATGCGGCGAGGGTGTGCGGATGAGCGACGAGCGCGACCTGGACGCCATCTTGTACCCGGCCATCGAACCGTACGAGAGCGGCCTGCTCGACGTCGGCGACGGCCACCACGTGTACTGGGAGCAGTGCGGCAACCCCGACGGCAAGCCAGTCGTGTTCCTCCACGGCGGACCGGGCGCCGGGTGCACGCCCAACCAGCGGCGCCTGTTCGACCCCGAGCGCTACCGCATCGTGCTGTTCGACCAGCGCGGCTGCGGCCGCAGCACCCCGCACGCCAGCGCGCCCGACGCCGACCTGTCGACGATCACCACCTGGCATCTGGTGGCCGACATCGAACGCATTCGTGAGGAGCTCGGCATCGACCGCTGGCAGGTGTTCGGCGGTTCGTGGGGGTCCACGCTCGCCCTCTCCTACGCCGAGACGCACCCGAGCCGGGTGGCCGAGCTGGTGGTCCGCGGGATCTTCACGCTCCGCAGGGGCGAGCTGCGCTGGTTCTACCAAGAAGGGGCCAGCTGGGTGTTCCCGGAGAAGTGGGAGGAGTACCTCGCCCCTGTCGCGCCCGAGGACCGGCACGACCTGATGGCCGCCTACCACCGCCTGCTGTCCGATCCCGACCCGGCCGTGCACGGGCCGGCCGCCGTGGCGTGGAGCTCGTGGGAGGCGACGGGGATCTCGCTACTCCCCGACCCCGAGCTCGTCGCCACGATGAGCGAGCCGTCGTACGCCACGGCGTTCGCCCGCATCGAGAACCACTTCTTCGTCCACGACGGCTGGTTCCGCGAGAACCAGCTGATCGACGACGCCGTACGTCTCGCCGACATCCCCGGCGTGATCGTCCAGGGCCGCTACGACATGTGCACGCCGGCGGCCACGGCCTGGGCGTTGCACAAGGCGTGGCCGCGTGCGGAGCTGACGATCGTGGACGACGCCGGCCACGCCTTCAGCGAGCCGGGCATCGCCCGAGCACTCGTCGCGGCCACCGACCGCTTCGCCGGCTGAGTCGACCGCGCGTGCGACACTGTGTCATGACCGACACCGGATCGACCTGGCGACCATGGTGACCTCGAGCGGCGAGTCGTCGGGGGTCACCGACAGCGTCGGCGTGACCGAGAGCGTGGCGGTCGCCGGAAGTGCGGACGTCGACCACAGCGTCGCCGTGGCTGGCAGCGAGGCGACGACCCGCAGCGTTGCCGTGGCGGGCAGCGCCGGGACAGCGGCGAGCGTCGCCGTGGCGGGGAGCGCCGGGACGGCCGGGAGTGTGGCGGTCGCCGGCAGTGCGGGGACCGCCGGGTCGGTCGCTGTGGCCGGCAGCGCCGGGACGGCCGGGAGTGTGGCGGTCGCCGGCAGTGCCGGCACGGCACTGAGCATCGGTGTGATCGGCAGCCTGTTCACGATCCTCGGGGTCGGCATCCGCCACTGCATCGGCACCGTCGCCTGCATCCGCTGCCGCCGGTGCATCGCGTGCGTCGGCTGCATCGACTGCGTGGACTGCATCGGCTGTGTCGGGTGCGTGGGCCTCCGCGGTGCGGTGGGACGGCACAACGTGCGCGCGGCGGCCTGACCGGACCGACAGTCAGGCGCCGCCTCAGATCCGGTCGAGGCCGATCAGCCGGCCGACGGCGATGCCGACGGCCTCCTGGACCTCGTGACGGAGCTCGGTGCCGCCGGTCACCACGCTCGACGGCGTGGGCGAGACGTACGCCGTCAACCCGACGTCCTGGGCGATGAGGCGGGAACGCAAGGAGTGGAACGGATCGGTCACGATCAGCACCCGGCCGAGCCCGCGGGCCGCCAGCAGGTCGGCCACGCCGGCGAGCGATTCGTACGTCGTGCGTCCGTTGTTCTCCCGCACGATGGCCCCGTCGGGCACCCCGCGCTGGTTGAGGTAGGCGGCCGACGCCTCGGCCTCGGTGAAGCGGTCACCGGCCTGCTTGCCGCCGGTGACGACGACGATCGGGGCGAGACCCTCGGCGTACAGCGACGCGGCATGGTCGAGCCGGGCAGCGAGCTGCGGCGACGGTGTGCCGTCGTACTGCGCGGCGCCCATCACCACGATGGCGTCCACCGGCCGCGCCTGGTCGCTCCGCCCCGTCGACCACACCTGGACGAACGTGACGCCGAGATACACGACGACGGCGACGAACGCCAGCGCCAGCAGGCGAACCGCCAGGCGACCGCGACGGCGCGGGCGCCGCTTCACGGCAGGGCCGCTCTGTCGACGCCCGGCCGGGTTCGGTCGGGGCGAGCGGGCCTGGGGCGGACGGGCCCGGGGCGAACGGACTTGGCGCGAGCGCAGGATGCGCCGCCGCGGGCGGAAGTCGACGAGGTCGTCGACCCCGGCCATCTCGCCGAGCGGGATCGGGCGGATGATGCCGACGGGCGTCTCGTCGCGTCGAGACGCATCAGCGAACGTGTCGTCACGTCGAGAACCATCGGCGTTCGTGCCGTCTCCACCTCCATCACCACCACGGCCGCCAGAGGGCGTGTCACCTGGCGGCGGGGCGATCGCCATCGCCGGCTCAGTGGTCCTGCTGGACGATGTGGGCGATCGCCAGGTCGAGGCGACGGATCGTCTCGTCGCGGCCGAGCACCTCGAGCGACTCGAACAGGGGCGGCCCGACCGAGCGCCCGGTGACCGCGACGCGAATCGGCGCCTGCGCCTTGCCGAGCTTCAGTTCGTGGGCCGTGGCGACATGCTCGAGCGCACCCTTCAGCGTGTCGGCATCCCACTCCGCCGTGCTGTAGGCCGCGGCCGTCTCGGCGAGCACGCCCCGTGACCACGGCTGGTGCATCGCCTTCTGCCACGACGCCTCGTCGTAGGCCACGTGGTCGGTCATCAAGAAGTCGACCATGCCCGGAGCCTCGGCCAGCGTGACGACACGGGTCTGGATGTGCGGGGCCATGGCGACGAAACGTTCGCGGTCGAACGAGTCTGGGATCCACGGCTCGCAGGCGGCGACGAAGTCGTCGACACTCAGCATGCGGATGTAGTCGCCGTTGAACGCGGCGAGCTTCTTGAGGTCGAAGAACGCCGGCGAATGGGTGACGTCCTCGAGACGGAACGCCGCCTGCATCTCGGCCCAGGGGACGATCTCGGTGGCGTGCTCGTCGTTGCCGTCGTGGCCCGCCTGGCGCGGCGCCCAGCCGAGCGTCATCAGGTAGTTGACCATCGCGTCGGCGAGGTAGCCCTCGTCGCGGTACTGCTCGAGCGCCACCTTGTCGCGTCGCTTCGACAGCTTCTTGCGCTGCTCGTTCACCAGCACCGGCACGTGGGCCCAGACCGGCGGCGTGTGGCCGAGGGCGTCCCAGAGCAACTGCTGCTTGGCGGCGTTGGTGAGGTGCTCGTCGCCCCGGATGACGTGGCTGATGCGCATCTCGACGTCGTCGACGACGTTGGCGAGCAGGAACATCGGCGCGCCGTTGCCGCGCAGCAGCACGAAGTCCTCGATCGCGTCGTGTTCGAACGTGACGTCGCCGCGGATCACGTCGCGCACGACGGTGGGCCCGCCGTCGGGCACCCGGAAGCGCAGCACCCGACCCGGACCGGGCTCGAGGCCGCGGTCGCGCGAGTAGCCGTCGTAGCCGGGCTTGCCGTTGGCCTTGGCGCGCTCTTGGATCTGCTCGCCGGTCAGATCGCAGTAGTACGCCTTGCCCTCCTCGTAGAGGCGCTGCGCCGCGGCGACATGTGCCTCGGCGTACTGGCTCTGGAAGTAAGGCCCCTCGAACACCGGATCCTCGTGATGGATGCCGAGCCAGGCCAGGGCGTCGATGATGCCCTGGGTGGCCTCGTCCTGGTTGCGCTCGAGATCGGTGTCCTCGATGCGCAGGACGAACCGGCCGCCCTGCTGCTTGGCGATCGCCCAGTTGTAGAGCGCGGTGCGGGCGCCGCCGACGTGGAAGAAGCCGGTGGGGGACGGGGCGATCCGCACCCGGGGCGCGGGGGTCGAGGAGGCGTCATCGGACATGCCGGAGAAACGCTATCGGCGCCCCACTCCCCCGCCGGGGACGCCCGGGCGTCGGGTGCAGCCGGCCGGCCGGGGTCAGCCGGTGGAGGCGACGGAGAGGTTGCGGAGCTGGCGCAGGGCGACCGACAGCGTGGTGAGGTCGTATGTCTCGGCGCGCCGGATCTCGGTGAGCATGCCGCCGACGCGGGCGACCGCCCGGAGGTTGGCATCCATCCACTCGTCGACGTCGCCGCCTGTGGCCGTCAGACACGCCTCGGTGAGGGCCGCCAGCGTGGACAGCAGGTCGTCCCGGACGGCCGAGCGGGCCTGGGTCTGCCAGCGATCCGAGCGCGGCAGGGCACCGATCGCCTCCCACAGCCACATCAGATCGAGCTCGTCGAACAGCCGCCACTGCACCGCCGCGGCGTCCGACACCGACCGGCCACACACCTCGGCGAGGTCGACGAGATCGAACCCGGTGTGCAACAGCGGCCAGACCCCGGCCCGCTCGGCGAGCGCTTCGGGCACGCCGGCGGCCAGGCGGGACGCCTCGCCCGACAGCACCACCTCGGCCATCCGCCCACGGAGCGCGGCACCGAGCGACCCGGCGAGGGTCTCGATGTCCGGGCGGTAGCGGTCGGCGAGGGCGGCCGGATCGTACGGTGGGCGCCGATGCCGCAGGATCCACAGCGCGGCCCGCTCCACCATCGTTCGGCACTCGAGGAACAGGTCGAGCTGAATGTCCAGCTTGACCGACCCGTCGAGGCCGTCGATCTCGGCCCACAGACGCGGAAAGCCGAACACCTCGCGAGCGACGATCCACGCCCGCGTGACGTCGACCACCGATGCCCCCGTGTCCTCGGTCATGCGGTGGTCGAACGAGATGCCCGACAGGTTCACCATCTGGTTCACCACCACGGTCGACACGATCTGCCGACGCAGCGGGTGGGCCTCGATCGCCGCCCGGAAGCGCCCACGTAGGGGCGTCGGGAAGTAGCGGACGAGATCGTCGACGAGCAGCGGAGCGTCCGGGAGGTCCGTCCCGACCATCTCGGCCACGTTGGCGTTCTTGGTGTAGGCGATCAGCACGGCGAACTCCGGCGCGACGAGCCCGCTGCCGGCCAGCTGGCGCTCGGCGATCTGCTTGTCGGTGGGCAGGAACTCCAGACCGCGGTCGAGCCAGCCCTCGGACTCGAGCACGTCGATGTAGCGGGCGTGGACATTGGCCATCGGCGCCGACTGGCGCCGGGCCATCACCAGCGCCAACGCCTGAGCCCGGTTGTGGGCGAGGACGAGGTTGCCCACCTCGTCGGTCATCGACGCGAGCAGCTCGTTGCGCTGCTTGACGGTCATCTCGCCGGCGCTGACGATGCCGTCGAGGAGGATCTTGATGTTCACCTCGTGGTCGCTGCAGTCGACGCCGGCGGAGTTGTCGATCGCGTCGGTGTAGATCAGTCCGCCCGCCAGCGAGTACTCCACGCGGGCGCGCTGGGTGAACCCGAGGTTGCCCCCTTCGCCCACGATCCGGCAGCGCAGCTCGTTGCCGTTGACGCGGAGTCCGTCGTTGGCGCGGTCGCCGACCTCGGCGTTGGTCTCGTTGGAGCCCTTGACGTACGTGCCGATCCCGCCGTTCCACAGCAGGTCGACCGGCGCCTTGAGGATCGCCGAGATCAACTGGTCAGGGGTCATCGGTCCGGGGTACTGGCCGGCATCGACGCCGAGGACCGCACGGGCTTCGGGACTGGGGTCGATCGACTTCAGCGTGCGGGGGTACACGCCGCCACCCGGCGAGATGAGCGACGGGTCGTAGTCGGCCCACGACGATCTGGGCAGTTCGAAGAGGCGCTTGCGTTCGGCGAACCCGGCGACGGCGTCGGGGTTCGGGTCGATGAAGATGTGCCGGTGGTCGAATGCGGCCACCAGCCGCAACGCCTGGGAGCGCAGCATGCCGTTGCCGAAGACGTCGCCCGACATGTCGCCGATGCCCACGGCGGTGAGCGGCTCGGTGTCGGCGTCGCGCCCGAGGACACGGGCATGGCGGCGCACGCTCTCCCAGGCGCCGCGGGCCGTGATGCCCATCGCCTTGTGGTCGTAGCCGACGCTGCCACCCGAGGCGAACGCGTCGCCGAGCCAGAAGCCGTACTCCACGGCGATGGCGTTGGCGACGTCGCTGAACGTCGCCGTGCCCTTGTCGGCCGCGACGACGAGGTAGGTGTCGTCGCCGTCGTGGATGACGGTGTCGGGCGGGTGGACCACGGTGTTGCCGTCGGGACCGGCGACGAGGTTGTCGGTCAGGTCGAGGAGGCTGCGGATGAACGTCTGGTAGCACTCGACGACCTCGGCGCGCGCGGCGTCGGGATCGGACGGCGGTCGCTTGACGACGAAGCCGCCCTTGGCGCCCGTCGGCACGATGACGGCGTTCTTCACCATCTGGGCCTTCATCAGGCCGAGGACCTCGGTGCGGAAGTCCTCGCGGCGATCACTCCAACGCAGGCCGCCGCGGGCGATCGGCCCGCCGCGCAGGTGGACGCCCTCGACGCGCGGCCCGCAGACCCAGATCTCGTGGGCCGGCCGTGGCTGCGGCAGCTCGGGGATCGCCGCGGGGTCGAACTTGAAGGCGATCGACGGGCGGTCGCGGTAGTAGTTCGTGCGTACCGTCGCGTCGATCAGCGTGAGGAACATCCGGCAGATGCGATCGTGGTCGAGGCTGGGGATCTCGTCGAGCGAGGCATGGATCCGCGCCCGCACCTCGGCCTGGCGCGCCTCGCGCTCGTCGCCCGGAACGTCGGGCCGGAAGCGGGCTTCGAACAGCTCGACGAGCGCCGCCGCCAACGTGTCGTTGGCGTCGAGGGTCTCTTCGATGTAGTGCTGGCTGAACGGGAAGCCGATCTGCCTGAGGTACTTGGCGTAGGCGCGCACCATCGCCACGTGCCGCGCCGTGAGCCCGGCGCTGAGCACGAGGCGGTTGAAACCGTCGCTCTCCACGGCGCCACGGACGAGGCCGACGAACGCCTCGCGGAGATCGGCGACGCGTCTGTCGTCGAGCACCACGCCCTGAGGCACGCGCACGCCGATGTCGTAGAGATGCACCCGGCCGTCGCCGGATGCGCCGGCGACGTGGCGAGGCCTGAACACGAACGGCTGCTCGTCGAGCGCGACGAAGCCGAGATGATCGAGTAGCGGGAGGAGCTCGGACAGCGCCATCGGGGTTCCGTACCGGAACACGCGCATCCGCCAGACGCCTGGATGAGCGTCGACGTCACGGCCGAGCGCGGTGACGAGGTCGCTCGCCCCGCTCATCACCTCCTCGATGTGCCGGAGGTCGGTGACGGCGTGGTCGGGGCTGACGGCGGCGCGATACGCAGCTGACGTGGAGTCGCCGAGCAGGTCGTAGAGGCGGCTCCCGGCGACCTCGCCGAGCTCGGTGATCGCCGCGGCGCGGAGACGGTCGTTCCACGACGTGGACTGCTCGTCGATCGCCGCCTCGAGTCGGTCGATGTCGGCGCCGGCCGCGGCGTCGGGCCGACGGACGCTGACGGTGACGCGGGCGAGCGAGCTGCTGGCCACCAGCGACTCGAAGGACCGCTCGTGGGCGCCGTACGCGTCGGCCACGATGCCGGCGATGCGTTCGGGGAGGTCCGCGGTGAAACGGCTCCGGGGGAAGTACACCAGGACCGTCGTCCAGAGCCCCACGGGTTCGGGCACCTCGAACACGCGGACGCGCCGTCGCTCCTGGAGGCCGACGATGTCGCGCACGAGGTCGGCGACCTCCGCCGACGAGAGCTCGAGCACCAGGTCGCGGGGCAGGTTCTCCAAGACGGTGCGCGCCGATCGGCCTGAATGCGTGTGGGCGCCGGTCCCGACGAGATCGAGGTGGGCGGCGATCTCGTCGCCGAATCCCGGGATGTCCAGCACGCTGGAGCGCTGGGCGGCCGTGGAGAGCAGGCCGACGAACCGGTGCTGGAGCGTCGGGTCGGCCTCGTCGCGCACGATCAGCACCGTCTCGCGCTGGGGACGGAACACGGTGGCGACCAGATCGGCTCGGGTCACCACGGCCGGCCGTTCCTCGGGCCCGGACCGCGTCGGGAACGCGACGGCGGCGATCGCTTCGTCGTCGGCGTCGCGCAGCTGGCCGAGTCCGGATCCGGCGACGGCGGTCACCGATCCGTCGGCGGCGACACGCGTGTCGATGGCGCCGAGGAACACGAACTGCCCGCGGGCGAACCAGGTGAGGGCAGGATGGACATCGACGTGGTCGAGCAGGCGCTTCCGCATCGCGTCGAAGTCGCCGACGACGCGTCCTACCTCACCGATCGCTGCGCGTAGATCGGCTTCGAGCGCTCGCGCCGTGGCCGGGCCCACCCGGTCGATCTCGATCTGTGTCCATGCCTCGACGACGGCGTTGCCCGGGCTCTCGTCGCCGCTCTCCGGATCGAGGGCGGCGACGTCCTGCATGGTGTTGTCGGCGTCGCGCTGCACGAGCAGCATCGGATGAACGAGCAGGTGGATGTCGAGACCGTGGTCCTCGATGCGCATGCGCATCGTGTCGACGAGGAAGGGCATGTCGTCGGAGACGAGGAACACGACCGAATGGGGCGACTGCCAGCCATCACGCTCTCGTTCGGGGGACACCACCCGCACCACCGGCTCGGCGGGCGCACGCGTGCGCCCGAGGTCGAGATGGGCGACGGCGACGGCGTAGATGTCGTCGATCTTGCGGTCGTCGACGTCGTCGTCGGGAAGTTCTCCGTAGTAGAGACCGAGGAAGTCGCCGAGCAGCGCATCCCCTGGGCGGCGTACCGCGCCGAGCTCCCGGAGGCGGTCGAGCGCCTCCGACACGTTCTGGTGGGCCGGCGTCTGAGCCTGCATGCCCGATGAACCTCCCGCCTCGACCACGCTGTCGAAGCATCGAGATGACTGGTTGTTGCCAAGTCAGCGTAGCCATGCCCCTGGCGGGCGACCGGCCGCCCCGCGACCGCGTGCCGTCAGCGGGCGTCGGCCACGAGATCCGGGGTGAGATCGGCGACGGTGGTGGCCCCGATGAGGGCCATCGTGCGGCGAACGTCGGCCGCCAGCAACGACAGGAGGTGGTCGACGCCGCGCTCGCCGCCCGCGCCGAGGGCGTACAGGTAAGCCCTCCCGGCGAGGCAGGCGGTGGCGCCGAGCGACACGGCCTTGACGATGTCGCTGCCCCGCCGCACGCCGCCGTCGCAGTAGATCTCCAGCCGCCCGCCGACGGCGTCGGCGACCGGGGCGACGAGGTCGAGGATCGCCGGCGCGTCGTCGAGCTGCCGGCCGCCGTGGTTGGACAGGGCGATGGCGTCGATCCCTTCGTCGGCGGCGATGCGGGCATCGGCCACCGTCTGGATCCCCTTGAGGACGATCGGGCCGTCCCAGACGCTGCGCATCCACTCGATGTCCGCCCACGACATCGACGGGTCGAACTGCGTGTTGACGTAGTCGGCCAGCGTCACGGCGGTGCTGCCGTCACCGTGCGCCTCGGCGGCGCTGCGGCTCGTGGCCACGTTGGCGAAACGGATCGGTTCGGACCGCACGAACCGCCACGTCCAGCCGGGATGTAGGGCTCCGTCGATGATCGTCTCGAGGCCGATCTTCGGGGGCAGCGAGAACCCGCGGCGCACGTCTCGCTCGCGGCGGCCGAGCACGGCGGTGTCGACGGTGGGCATGAGGGCGTCGTAGCCGGCCGCCTTCGCCCGTTCGATCATCTCGCGAACGAGGCCGCGGTCGCGCCACACGTACACCTGGAACCAGCGCCGACCGTCGCCGCTGGCCGCGGCGACCTCCTCGATCGAGCGGGTGGCGAGCGTGGACAGCGTGTAGGGGATCCCGGCGCGCGCGGCGGCGCGAGCGACGGCGAGTTCACCCTGCGGGTCGGCGATGCGGGTGAACCCGGTGGGCGCGAGGACGAGCGGCAGCGGGACCGGCTTGCCGAGCACGGTGGTGCCGGCATCCACCTTGCCGACGTCGCGCAGCACCCGCGGCTGGAAGTGGCGGCGGGCGAAGGCGTCCTGGTTGGCCCGGGCGGTGCGCTCGTCCTCGGCGGCCCCGTCGACGTAGTCGAACACGCCGCCCGGCAGGCGCCGCTGGGCGAGCCGGCGGAGGTCGCCCACGTTGGCCGCCTTGGCCAGCGACCGCTTCACGGGGTCGATCTCGAACCGGCGGAACTGGAGCACCGAACGCAGCGTGCGAATCATCATCGTGCGTGAACGCTACGCGCTGGCGACGGCGGCGCGAAGAGCGCGGGCCTGGATTCCGGCCGCGGTCGGATCGTCGGCGACGACGGTGACGTGGCCCATCTTGCGCCCCCGCCGGGCCGCCGACTTGCCGTAGAGGTGAAGGCGGGCGGCCGGCTCGCCGAGCACCGGCGACCAGTCGGGATCGCCACCGTCCGGCCAGAGATCACCGAGCAGGTTGACCATCGCCACGGCCGGTGCCGTCAGCGTCGTCCCGCCGAGGGCGCTGCCGGTGATCGCTCGGATCTGCAGGGCGAACTGATCGATGCCCGCGGCATCGAGCGTCCAGTGCCCACTGTTGTGGGGCCGCGGTGCGAGCTCGTTGACGAGCAACTCGCCGTCGCTGACGAAGATCTCCACGGCGAGCACCCCGACGTAGTCGAGCGCCGAGGCGATGGACTCGGCCAGGCCGGTGGCCGCCTCGGCGAGTTCCGGCTCGATGCGCGCCGGGACGATGGTCAGGTCGAGGATCCCGTCCCGGTGTTCGTTCTCCGCCACGGGGTAGGCGACGAACGCACCGTCGGCCGAGCGGGCGCACACCACCGACAGTTCCACGTCGAGCGGCACCCGGCGCTCGACCACACAGGCCGCGCCGCCGAGCTCGCGCCACGCCGCGGCGACGTCGCCGCCGTCGTTCAGGGCGATCTGGCCCTTGCCGTCGTAGCCGAGCCGGGCCGACTTGACGATCACCGGCCCGTCGAGCGCGGCCGCTCGGGCCAGATCGCCATCGACCACGAGCGGCGCCCATGGAGCGACGGGGATGCCGTGTTCGGCGAGGAACGTCTTCTCGGCGATGCGGTCCTGGGCGACGGCGACGGCCGCCGCGGACGGCGCGACGACGGTGTCGGCGGCGAGGCGCTCGAGGGCGGTGGCCGGCGGGTTCTCGAACTCGGTGGTGACCACGGCGCACTCGGCGGCGAGGCGATCCAGCGACTCGGGGTCGTCGTAGGCGGTCACGAGGTGGACGTCGGCGACGCGTCCGGCGGGGGCGGCCGGGTCGGGGTCGCACACGATGGTTCGGTAGCCGGCGATGCGGGCGGCGATCAGGGCGTAGCGACCAAGCTGACCGCCTCCCAACATGCCGATCGTGGCCGGCGGCCCGACCACGCTCACGCGTCCGGCAGCTCGAGCGTGTCGCCCGATGCCGCCGCCTCCTCCCGACGCTCGGCCCGGTAGGCGTCGAGCGCCGCCGCCAGCTCGGCATCGTCGGCAGCGAGGAGGGCGACGGCAAAGAGGGCCGCGTTCGTGGCGCCGGCCTCCCCGATGGCGAACGTGGCCACCGGCACCCCGGCGGGCATCTGCACGATCGACAGCAGCGAGTCCTGACCCTGCAGATGGCGCGAGGCGACGGGGACGCCGAGCACCGGCACGGTGGTCTTGGCCGCGAGCATCCCGGGGAGATGGGCGGCGCCCCCGGCGCCGGCGATGATCGCCCGCAGGCCGCGCGACCTCGCCGACTCGGCGAAGGCGAACATCTCGTCGGGCATGCGGTGGGCGCTGACGACCGTGGCTTCGTGGGCCACCCCGAACCGCTCGAGGATCGCCGCTGCGCGCGACATCGTCGGCCAGTCGCTGGACGAACCCATGACGACGGCCACGAGCGAGTCGGACGCCCCCGCCATCGTCATTGACCGCGCTGACGAACGGGCGCGATGCGCACGACGACGCGCTCGCTCTGGATCTCGCCCTGGTAGGGACCGCCCGTGTAGCGCTGCGAGAGGGCGTCGATGTGGGCCCGGGCCTCGTCGCCGCGCACCTCGCCGACCACCTTGCCGCGCACCTCGGCATAGGAGTACGGGTTCTCGGCGTTCCACACCGTCACGGTGACCTCGGGGTTGGCCGTCATCGCCTTGTACTTGGCCCGGTGGGTCTCGGTGTTGATCAGGAGGTGCTCGTCGTCGGCATCCACCCACATCACGTGGTTGAGGATCTGGCCGTTCGACAGGTGGATCGCGAGAGCGCCGAAGTTGCGGCCCTCGGAGGCGAGCTTCTTGATGGAGGGGTCGAGCATGGATGCCACGTTAGGGCGCCGGCTGTGATTCGCTGTATCGATGGCGATGTCCGGGAGCCCGCAGCGCAACGTCCTCGGCGAGGAACTGATCGCCTGCTCGATGGACCCGGTCACCGGCTACTACCGCACGGGGTGCTGCGAGAACCACGGAGATGACCCGGGGATGCACGTGGTGTGCTGCCGCGTCACCGAGGAGTTCCTCGCCTTCTCGGCCGAGCAGGGCAACGACCTGTCCACGCCGGCGCCGCAGTACGGCTTCCCCGGGCTGCGCCCCGGTGACCAATGGTGCGTGTGTGCCGCCCGGTGGGCCGACGCCCTCGTCGCCGGCAAGGCCTGCCCCGTCGTGTTGGAGTCCACGCACGTGTCGGCCCTGGAGTTCGTCGACCTCGCCGACCTCCGGGCCCACGCGGCGACCCCGTAGCCGGGGCACCTCACGGTGGGTGCCCGAGTGGCGCGCGCTGTGGAGCCGTGCCCGTCTCGGAGATTCAGCCGACCCGCCGGCGCACGCCGACCAGCACCGCCCCGGCGCCGATCAGGGCGAGTGCCACGGCGACGGACGCCAACAGCGGCGCCCCACCCGTGACGGGAAGCGTCCCGTCGTCGGTGCCGCTGTCGTCGCCGGGAGTGACGCCCGGGGCCGTGCTGCCCGGCGAGGTGCCGTCACCCGGGCCAGTGCTTGGGTCGGTACCAGCGTCGGGCTCCGTCGCGGGTGGCGGGGCGGGCGGTGCGGCGACCGACGACCCCGACAGGACGACCTCCGCGCCGGCTCGGCTGCTGACGATCGAGAGCACGGCGTCGGCCGAGCCCACCGTCTCGGGAGCGAACCGCAACGTCAGCGTGCACGACGCACCGGGTTCGAGTACACGATCGGTGCAGTCGCCGGCGTCCAGGCGGAAGGGGCCGTCGACCGCCACGGCCGGGGCGAGCGCCGCACGCAGGCCGGTCGGTCGGGAGAAGCCGGCAGCTCCGGTGCCCGCCGACGGTGCGGCCAGTGTGAGGTCGGTCAGCTCGGTCGACACGTTGAGGCCGTTGGTGATCGTCAGGTCCTGTTCGGCGACGGCGCCGACCGTGACGTCGGCGAACTCGACGGCGGCGGGCCTGATCGTCAGCGATCCCGACACGGCGACGGCCGACACGGCCGACACGGCGACTCCGACGTCGTCGCCGGTGTCGATCGTGACGACGACGTCACCACTCACCACCCCGTCCGCCGACGCCGACACCACGACATCGACGGTGCACGTCGCACCCGTGGCGAGCGTCGTATCGGTGCACGCGTCGCCGACGATGTCGAACCCGGCGGGAACCTCCAGGCTGGTCACGCCGACTTCGGGCCCGTCGTTGGTGAGGGTGAGGACGCGGGGCGGGGACTCCTCCCCGGCGGGGACGTCGCCGAACTCGAGCGGTCCGTCGGCTCGAAGGTTCACCGCGGCGGCGGTGCCGACGAGGGCGACCGTCTCTCCGGAGAACTCGTGCGTCCCGGTTGCCAGCGTCATGGCCGCCGAGATCGACAGCGAGCCGGTGTGGGTCGCCGCGCCGGTCGGCTCGTACGTCAACGTGACCTCGCAGGACATCCCGGCAGCGAGTGGGTCGCCACAGGCGCTGGGATCGAGGGCGAAGTCGGGCTCCCCCGTGAGCGTGGGCGAGACGGTGACGGCCACGTTGCCCTCGTTGGCGATCGTGACCGTGAGCGTCGGGGTGTAGCGGCCGAGGGCGATCGTCCCGAAGTCGTGGGCAGCCGGACTGACCGTCACGTCGGCGGTGGCCGCGAATCCCCGGAGATCGACGGTGCCGGTGGCCTCGAGTCCCGGCGCCGTGCCGGTGAGCGACAGCTCGCCTGTCTGCGGGCCGGACGCGCTGCCGTCGGGTGCGAACCGCACCGTGAGGTCGCACGACGAGCCGGCCGCGAGCGTGCCCGTGCAGCCGTCCACCACCTGGAACGGCCCGGTCGCCGTGGCCGCCTGCAGCGTCATGTCGACGTTGCCGGCGTTGGTGAAGGTGGCCGTGGTGTCGATCGACTCGCCGCCCAGCACGGCTCCCAGGTCGACGGAGGGGTCGGCCTCGAGTGCGGCGACGGTCCCCCGTCCGGCAAGGGCGCCGATGCTCGTGCCGCCCAGGTGATCCACCGACAGCGTGCCCGACGCCGCGCCCCGAGATGTTGGTGTGAACACGACGTCCACGCTGCACTCCGCCCCTGGCGCAAGGGTGGTGACGCACGTTGCCTGATCGACCACGGCGAACGGCCCGTCGGCGGCCAAGGCGGTGATGGTCACGGCAGACGCGCCGTCGTTGCGGACCGTCGCCGGCGCCGATCCGGTCGATCCGACCGGCACGTCGCCGAACGCCACATCGGTCACGCCCACGTCGGCGAGCACTCCCGTACCGCGGAGATCGATGTCGACCGACTGCACCGACCCGTCCGCGGGGGTGGTCACCGTGATCGACGAGGCGAAGGCGCCGTCGTCCTGCGGTGTGAACGAGATGGTGAAGGTACAGGACACACCGGCGGCCAGCTGGTCCGGGCAGGTGGTGAGTCGATCGAACGGCGACGGCGTGGGCGTGCCCTCGATCGACAGTTGCACCGGCGAGCCGGCACCATTCGTCACCGTGATCGTCTGGGTGGCCCTGTGCCCGACCGTCACCGAGCCGAAGTCGAGCGCGGTCGGTGTGACGGTCAGGGGCAGCACTCCGGAACCGGACAGGTCGGCCGTGAGGTCGTCGAACCCCTCGCCGGCGACGGTGAGCGTGCCCGAGGCGGCGCCTTCGGCGGTCGGCGCGAACGTCACGCTGACCTGACACGACGAACCGGCGGCGATCGTCGCGCACGCCGCACTGTCCACGGCGAACGGACCCGAAGCAGACACATCGTCGATCGACGCCGGGGCGTTGCCGTCGTTGGCAATCGACACCGTCCTGACAGCCGAGACCGACCCGACCGCGACGTCACCGAAGGCCAACGACGTCGGCGAGACCGACACGTCGGGCGCTGGAGCCCTGCTGCCCGTCCCCGACAGCGACACCGTGAGGTCGTCGAACCCCTCGCCGGCGACGGTGAGCGTGCCCGAGGCGGCGCCTTCGGCGGTCGGCGCGAACGTCACGTTGACCTGACACGACGAACCGGCGGCGATCGTCGCGCACGCCGAGCTGTCCACGGCGAACGGACCCGAAGCAGACACATCGTCGATCGACGCCGGGGCGTTGCCGTCGTTGGCAATCGACACCGTCCTGACAGCCGAGACCGACCCGACCGCGACGTCACCGAAGGCCAACGACGACGGCGAGACCGACACGTCGGGCGCTGGAGCCCTGCTGCCCGTCCCCGACAGCTGCGCCGTCACGCCGTTGAACCCGTCGCCCGCCACCGAGAGCATGCCGGTGGCCGGCCCGGACTCGCTCGGACTGAAGGTGACCTGCACCATGCACGTTGCACCCGGCGACAGCGTGGTGCAGCCGCTCTGGGGCACGACCGCGAACGGCGCAGAGGTGAAGATCGAGATCCCGCCGCTTCTGGTACCGATGTTGCTGATCGTGATGGTCTGCGGCGGTGACGTCGCTCCCACCCCGACCGTGCCGAAGTCGATGCTGGTCGGGCTGATCGACAGGACCGGCTCGGCCGGGCCCGACACACCAGTACCGGCGACAGTGGCGCGAACCGGGTCGTAGCCGCTGCCGGACACGGACAGCTGTCCCTGCGCCGCGCCGCTCTCGGTCGG
The DNA here is from genome assembly GCF_003426815.1 of Desertimonas flava. GTDB lineage: Bacteria > Actinomycetota > Acidimicrobiia > Acidimicrobiales > Ilumatobacteraceae > Desertimonas > Desertimonas flava. The sequence continues at coordinate 16,288 of NZ_QKYK01000015.1, read as the reverse complement.
CTGGAACCTCAGATCGATCCAGCAGGAGTTGCCGGCGGGCAGGTCGCCCGCGCAGGACGTGCCGTCGAGGTGGAACGGCTGGCCCGTCTCGATGCCGTCGACCCGCTGGTTCGACGTCGTCTCGTTGCTGACCGTGAAGCGGTGCGTCGCCGTCGAGCCGACCTCGACGGCGCCGAAGTCGTGACTCGTCGGACTGAGGGACACGGGTGCGCCGGCGGACGGTTCGTCGCCCCCCGTTCCGGTGAGATCGGCCGAGGCCACGACCATGTCGTCGGCGCGGATCTCGAAGCGCCCGCTGGCACTTCCGTCGGCGACCGGCGCGAAGGCGACGTCGACCCAGCACGTCGCGCCGGTCCCGAACACACCGCGACAGCTCGTGTCGGCGGCCACGAACGGCTCGGTGACATCCATCGCGCCGGTGAGGGTCATGGCGACCCCACCGGTGTTGCGCAGGCTGATGCGCTGCGGGCTCGACACCGTGCCGACGGGCACGTCGCCGAAGTCGAGCGACGCGGGGGTCAGGTCCACATCGTGGCCCGATGCCGCGCCCACGAGCTGGGCGCTGGCCGCCGGCCGGCCGGCGACATTGACGACCACCTGGCCACTCGCCGGGCCCGATGTCTCGGGAGCGAACGTCACCTCGATCGCACAGGTCGCATTGCCGGCGAGCTGGCGGGAGCAGTCGGAGCCGTCGATCGAGAACGGGCCCGTCACCTCGAACTCGCTGGCGTCGAGGGTCACTGCGAAGGTCGCTGTGTTGCGCACGGTCAGTGTGAGGGTGCGCGTGGCCGGCTCGGTGGGCGAGCCGGTGGAGACGTGGCCGAAGTCGAGTTGCTCCGGTTCGATCGCCAGCTCGGCGAGCCGGTCGCCGGTGCCCTCACCGGTGAGCGACGCGGTGGCATACCCGGCGATGTCGAGGGTCCCGGTGGCCGCGCCGGGCTCGGTCGGTGCGAACGTCACGTCGACCCGGCAGGTGTCACCGGGCTCGTACATCCTCACGCAGTCGTTGGGAGCGACAGCGAACGGGGCGCTCGCCGTGATGGCGCCCGACATGAAGACGCGGGAGTCGCTGGTGTTGCGGATCGTGAATCGACGCGCGTCGGACTCGTCACCGACGTCGACGGTGCCGAAGTCCTGCGCGTCCGGGGTGACCGTGATCGACGGCGGCGGGGTCCCATAGCCCTGGAGGTAGACGCGCAGGATCTCGCCGCTGTCGCCGTCGAGGTCGAAGTAGCCGGTCTGCTGGTCGTACTCGTCGGGCTCGAAGACGACCGACACCGTGCACGTCTCGCCCGGGCCCAACGGCTCGGACGAGACGGGGTCGCACCCGGCGTCGGCGGAGGTGTCGAGGACGAACGGCCCAGCCACGTCGGACGAGACGATGTCGATGGAGGACGCACCGGTGTTGCGCACCGTCACCGTCCGCGGCGCACTCGTCGTGTCGATCACCGTGGGTCCGAAGTCCACGGTCGACGGCTGGGCCGACAGGGCCCCGGGTTCGAACCCCACGCCACTGCCGCGCATGGTGCCGATGGTGACCCCGTCCTCGACGATCGTCAGGGTGGGCTCGTGCGCACCGACCCGTTCGGGCACGAAACGGACCCGGTAGCGGCAGGCGTTGGCACCACAGTCGTAGAACTCGCCGCCATACGGCTCGAGACCGTCGCTGCCGTGCACGCTGACCCAGTGGGGGCCGTGCCAGTCGAGGGCGATCCACGACACGGCGATCTCCAACCACGCTCCGTCATGGCCGACCTCGACCCTGCCGAAGTCGGGGGACTCGGGGATGAAGATCAGTCCCGGGTCCTCGGCGAGCGGCGCGACGAGCTCGTCGGACGCGACGGCGACGTCGGGCACCGTGTCGGTCATCGTGTCGGCGACCGTGTCAGGCATCGTGTCGGTGCTCGGCGGCGCGGACCCCTCGGCGGCCTCCGTCGAGTCGCCGGGTGCAGCAGGCACCGTGTCGACGGTGTCGACGGTGTCGACGGTGTCGACGGTGTCGACGGTGTCGACGGGGTCGACGGTGTCGACGGGGTCGACGGTGTCGACAGTGTCGACCGGGTCGGACCCGTCGCTGCCGGCGGGCGGGGCCGGCTCGGCCACGAGGGTCGCCGGCGTCGGGGCGTCGTCCCCGGGGTCGGCCGGCGAGGACGCCAGCGCCGGTTGGGCGAGGAGGACCGTCCCGGCGAGGGTGAGGACAAGGCGCCTCAACCTCCGATGTATCGAGCGATGTAGCGAGCGATCGCGATCAACTAAGCGATCGCTCGCTCGGTATCTGCGCGGGAGGCCGCGCGTCGTCGTCGTTCGAATGTGCTTGCCCACAGGACACCTCCACCAGAGTCGTCGCTCACGAACATAGCACCAAGGCTGTTGGCGAGCGCTAGCTCCTCGTCGGCGTCGGCTTCGGATCGCCGCCGAGCCGGCGGCAGACGGTCAGGCGGGGACCGTCACGTCGAGGCCGAGCAGCGTGCGCCAGCTGGCCGGATAGGCACCGAGCACCTGCTGCGGCGTCGAGCGCAGCGTGGCCTCGGGAACGGTGTCGGCGAGCTCGCGCACGACGTTGTAGTGATGCGGGTCGGCGGCGCCCTCGAACCGTCGGCGGCGCTCGGCCACGAGGTCGGTCGGAGGGGCGGGATCGAGGAATCCCCAGATCGTGAACGCGATGCGCAGATCGTGGATCACCGGGGCCCGGCCGAACATCGAGGCCCGCCGGAGGGCGATCCCGAGGCACCCGGCGACGGCGTCGTCCGCGCGCTCGTTGTCGGCCAACACGAGATCGGGCTCGATGCGCCGGGCCAAGAGCAACGCGTAGCCCTGATCGGGTCCCTGGTAGCCGAGCAGCGGTCCCTCGGGCTGGCGACCCTCGATCTCCCCCGGACGGTCGGCCTCCCAGGCGTCGGGCACGTAGTCGGGCGACTCGTACCACTTCTCGGTGAGCGGAGCGATCGGCGTGAACTTCGGTGCGGCCATCGCCCCATTTCTAGCGCTCCGACCGAGCATCGGCGCGATCTCCGGAGGCGCATCGGGCCACGACGGCTCGACCTCGACGAGGTCTGCGCTCGACCCGTTGTCCGCGGCCGCCGGGCCGTACCGTGCGGGGCCATGAGCGACGCCCCCGCCTACGAGAACATCTCCCTCACGATCTCCGGCACCACCGCCACGATCTCCCTCGACCGGCCCGACCACCTCAACGCCTTCAACGTGGCGATGCTGCACGAGCTGCTCGACGCCTTCGACCGAACCGACGCCGACGACGACGTCCGCGTCGTCGTTCTCACAGGGCGCGGCCGGGCATTCTGCGCGGGTGCCGACCTGAGTGGCGGCGGCGAAACGTTCGCCGGCCACACCCGCGACGACGGCTCGATCGCCCGTGACGGCGGAGGTCTCCTGACGCTGCGGATCTACGACAGCCTGAAGCCGGTGATCGCCGCCATCAACGGCTCGGCGGTCGGCGTCGGGCTGACCATGACGCTCCCGTGCGACGCGCGACTCGTGGCCGACAACGCCAAGCTGGCCTTTCCGTTCGCCGGCCGCGGCATCGTCACCGACGCCGCCTCGGCGTGGTTCCTCCCCCGCGTCGTCGGGATCTCACAGGCCACCGAGTGGTGCCTCACGGCCCGCCGCTTCGGTGCCGAAGACGCCCTCGCGGCGCGGCTGGTGCGCAGCGTGCACAAGCCCGATGACGTGCTCCCGGCCGCCTACGCCCTCGCCGACGAGATGGCCGCCGGTGTCGCGCCGCTCTCGGCCGTGATCACGCGCCAGCTGCTGTGGCGCTCGCTCGGTGCGGATCACCCGATGTTCGCTCACGAGATCGAGTCCCGGGCGATCGGCGAGCTCGGTGCCACCGCCGACGCCCGCGAAGGGGTGATGGCGTTCCTCGAGAAGCGCCAACCGAACTGGGCGTTGCGCCCCTCGATCGACCTGCCGTCGTGGTTCCCGTTCTGGGAGGACCGGCCCTACCGCTCGTTCACGAAGTAGCTCACGACGTGGCGGTCGCGGCGGCCGCTCCGGCGTGGAGCAAGCCGTAGACGAGGCTGTCCTCGAGGGCCTTCCACGAGGCCTCGATGATGTTGGGGCTCACGCCGATGGTCGTCCAGTCGCGATCGCCGTTCGTGGCGTCGAGGAGCACGCGGGTGACGGCTCCGGTGGCTCCGGCACCGTCGAGGATGCGCACCTTGAAGTCGGTGAGGTGCACGCGGCCGAGTGCCGGGTAGGGACCGGTGAGGGCCAGGCGCAGCGCCTTGTCGATGGCGTTCACCGGTCCGTTGCCTTCGGCGGTGTGCACGTGGCGCTGATCCCCCACCCACACCTTCACCGTGGCTTCGGTGACCATCGAGTCGGCGGTCGCCGACGGGGCGGTGAGCTGGTCGGTGATGACGCGGATCGACTCGACGCTGAAGAACGGCTGTTGCCAGCCGGTCGCCCTGCGCATGAGCAGCTCGAGCGAGGCGTCGGCGGCCTCGAAGTGGTAGCCCTCGTGCTCGAGGCGCTTGAGGTCGTCGATGACGGTGTTGACCGCCGGACCGTCCATGTCGAGTCCCAGTTCGGCGGCCTTCATCGTGATGGTCGCCCGCCCGGCCATCTCGCTGACGACGAAGCGCGTGCCGTTGCCGACGGCATTGGGGTCGATGTGCTCGTAGGCGTCCTTGGCCCGGGCGATGGCGCTGGTGTGCAGCCCGGCTTTGTGGGCGAACGCGCTGGAGCCCACGTAGGGCGCTTGCGGGTTGACGGCTCGGTTGAGCAGCTCGGCGACGTGATGGCTGACGGCCGTGAGCCGCTCCATGTGACCCTCGGGCAGACACGTCAGCCCCAGCTTGAGCTGCAGGTTGGGGATGATCGTGGTGAGGTTGGCGTTGCCGGTGCGCTCGCCGAGCCCGTTGAGGGTGCCCTGCACGTGACGGGCACCGCCACGCACGGCGGCCATCGAGTTGGCCACGGCGCAGCCGGTGTCGTCGTGGCAGTGGATGCCGATCGTGACGTCACCGCCGACGTGGGCCTGCACGGCCCCGACGATCTCCTCGATCTCGTGGGGCAGCGAACCGCCGTTGGTGTCGCAGAGCACCACATGGCTGGCGCCGGCCACGACGGCCGCCTCGAGGGCCCGGAGGGAGAACTCCGTGTCGGCTTTGTAGCCGTCGAAGAAGTGCTCCATGTCCACCAGCACCAGGCGGTCCTGGGCGTTGAGATACCGGACGGAGTCGGCGATCATCGCCTCACCCTCGTCGAGCGTGGTCTGGAGGGCTTCGGTCACGTGGTAGGCCGAGCTCTTGGCCACGATGCAGACCGCAGAGGTGCCGGCCTCGACCAGGTTGCGCAGCGTCTCGTCGGAGTCGACCTTGCCGCGCGGGCGGCGCGTCGAGCCGAACGCGACGAGCGTCGACGTGCGGAGATCGAGCTCGGTCTTGGCGCGCGTGAAGAACTCGATGTCCTTGGGGTTGGCGCCCGGCCAGCCACCCTCGATGTAGCGGACCCCGAGGTAATCGAGCTGCTCGGCGATGCGCAGCTTGTCCTCCACGGTCGCCGAGACACCCTCCACCTGGAGGCCGTCGCGAAGCGTGGTGTCGAAGATCTCGATGCTGGTCATGTGATGCGTCCCGAAAAATCGAGAAGCCGCCCCGAGGGCGGCTTCAGCGTGCGTACAGGATGGAGCCCGTACGCACTAGGTAATGATGATGATCGCGACGCGGGTCAGCGCGCAGGCGGCGGTGCCGGTCGTCGGGATCACGTGCGCCATTCAACCGGCTCGGCGGAGTCCTTGTCAACGCCTGGTCGACGCCTGGTCGACGCCTGGTCGACGCCCGAGTCGAGGTCTCGGCACCCCGGTCCAGGCCGTCGCGGCCGCTCCGTACGGCTCCGGAAGGTGTGACGCTGTGCACAACGTTGTGTGTGAACGGTGGATGAACAGGCAAATCATGTGGGTAACGAGAAAGTTTCGTGGACAACCCTGTGAATTGAGAAATACCCCTTGACCTGGGGTGACGCGGGTAACAGGATGTGCTGCGTACCGGAAAGCGCAGCAGCGACCGGGACCGGATCTGGGACTGCCGGACAGTTCGGGCTTGCCCGAGCGGTGCGACGGAGAACGGATGCGGGCCACGAGCTGCCAGCGGGATCGGTGCACGGGATTGTGACTGCTACCACGTCACCCGAGGCCGGATCGGCGGTTCGCCGCCGAGTCGGAGGAAGGTGACATGGCTGGACGCGACGTCTGCCGGTTCGCCGGCGGATCGAGCGGTCAGCCGTGGTTTCCGACGGGGGCCGTACCCAACCGGCGCCCTTCGGACATCTCATGGGGGTCGTCGTCGACCGGGTTCGCCCGGGCGGCGGTGCTGCCGTGAACGTGCGGTGCGGGGAGACTCGTCACCGGGCCAACATGCAGGCATCGCCCGCCATGCCGCTGGCCGGCGCCTCTCGGGGCGACGGCCTTGGCACGACGGGCGATGTTTCGGTCGGAGAGAAGGCTAACGCCCGAAGATCGACCTGTGGTGGATGGTCATGTCCCACTTGGGCCGCCCCGGGCGGTGCGTCGGCTTCGGCCGGGGTGCCACCGGGGCGGTTCGCTTTTTCCGGCAGTATCGCGACCATGCAACTCGGCATGACCTTCCCCCGCGAGCTTCCCGCTCCGCTCGTCGTCGACATCGCCGAACGCCTCGAGGCCGGCGGCGCCGACGAGCTGTGGGTGATCGAGGACTGCTTCTTCACCACCGGCGTCTCGCTGGCGGCCACGGCCCTGGCCGGCACGTCGCGACTCGTCGTCGGCATCGGCATCATGCCGGCGGTCGCCCGCACGGCGCCGATGACGGCGATGGAGATCGCCACGCTCTGCGCCCTCGCCCCGGGGCGGCTGATCGCCGGCATCGGCCACGGCGTCCAGGAGTGGATGGACCAGATGGGTGTGCGGCCGGCCTCACCGGTCACCGCGCTCACCGAGGTGATCACCGCCGTCCGCGCGTTGCTGCGGGGCGAGCGGCTCACCACCGACGGCGACTACGTGCGCCTGACCGACGTGGCGCTCGAGTACCCACCGCACCCGGTGCCGCCGGTCCTGGCCGGGGTCCGGGGCCCGAAGTCGCTGGCGGCAGCGGGGCGTTGCGCCGACGGGTTGGTGCTGGCCGAGCTGTCGGGTCCCACCGCGGTCCGCGCCGCCGTGGCCACGGCGGCGCCGGCGGGTCCGTTCTCCGCGGCCGCGTTCAGCGTGATGTCGATCGCCGACGACCGGGCCGAGGCGCGGCGCAACGTGGCGCCCCTCGTCGTCGACCTCGTCGGCGCCCCGCCGCCCGGCCTGCGGGCAGCACCGTTCTTCGACGACCTGGCCGCTCTGGTCGCACGGGACGGAGCAGACGGGGTCGTGGCCGCGCCCGACGACTGGTGGGTCGAGCTGGGCGCGATCGGCACGCTCGACGACGCCGTGGCCCACATCAGCGCGATGGAAGCAGCCGGCGTCTCGTCGCTGTCGTTCTTCCCCGCCCCCGTCGCCGACGTGGCCCTCGCCCAGGTCGATCAGTTCGTCGGCGACGTCCTGCCTGCGACCCGCTGACGGGTCACGGCGTGACGAGGATCTTGCAGTGCCGATCGGGGTTGCCGAGGTCGTCGAACGCTCCGGCCACCCCGTCGAGCCCGACCTCGCCGGTGATCAGGGGATCGACGTCGATCTCACCCTCGGCGATCGAGCGCAGCGAGGCGGCGAACTCCTCGAGGTCGTAGCCCAGCACGAACTGCAGGTTGAGCTCCTTGGTGATGGCCCACAGCGGGGTGATCGGATCGCGCCCCATGCACACGCCGACGACGACCACGCGGGTCTGCGGCACGACGTCGCGCAGCACGGCATCGATCATCCCGGTCACGCCGACCGCCTCGAACACGACGGGTGGCTTGGTGCCGTGGTCGGTGAGCCAGATGTCGAACGCCGACTCCGAGGCAGGGTCGATCACCTGGCTGGCACCCATCGTCGCGGCCAGCGCCCGCCGGGCCGGGGAGAAGTCGGCGGCGAGGATCGTGTCGACGCCCCGCTGCCGCAGGGCGGCGATCACGGCCAGGCCGACCGGGCCGCACCCGAGCACGATGGTGCCGTCACCCGGCTCGAGACGGGCCTTGTTGACGGCGTGGAGCCCGACGGCCATCGGCTCGGTCAAGGCGGCGCGACGGGCGTCGAGACCGTTGGGCACCTCCTGCAGCAACGGCGCCGAGAGCAGCATCCGTTCGCCGTACCCCGCCGGCGGCGCGTTGCCGAAGCCGATCGCCGACACGCCGAACCCCGACATGAGCATGGGGACCGACGTCACCAGGGTGCCAGGGGCGAACGTTGCCGTGTTCGGTCCCGCCGCGAGCACCTCGGCGGCGAACTCGTGGCCCATGAACACGTCCTGGGTCAGATCGGCCGACGGCAGGCGCATCGGCAGCCCGCCCATCTCCTCGCCGATGGCCTTCATCTCGGCGGCGTGCTTGGCGAAGTGCAGGTCGGAACCGCAGATGCCGCACGCCTTCACGGCGACCAGGACCTGGCCGGTCTCCGGCGTCGGCTCGGCGACGTCGTCGCGGACGTGGAGCTCCTGGTCCCGGAGGGCGACCGCCCTCACGACCCACCCCCGCCCGCCGCGTCGGCCGGCGCAGCGGAGGCCTCTTGGACGTGCTGCTGCACGGCGTTGAGGATCGCTGCGCCGGCTCGCGGGAACAGCTCGTCGCGCTTCTGCGTGGCCCAGTCGTGGGAGTGCCGGGGCGCGTCGAGCTGGCCCTGGAAGTGGGGCATGACGTAACGGGCGAACAGCTCGTACGAGTGCAGCGTGGCCGCCGGGCTCGCCCAGTCGTGGCCGAGCATCAAGAACGTGCCGAAGCCGCCGGATTGCTCGACGAGACCCTCGATGTAGGCGATGGCGTCGTCGGGCGTCCCGATGACGACCGTGCCCGTGTCGGCGTACGCCTGCACGAACTCCGCCGGCGCAAGCTTGTCGGGATCGACGCCGGCGGCCAGCGGCACGAACCCCGCTCCCCCGCCGAAGTACTGCGAGAACTGCCGGAGACCGTAGGTGCAGTCGGCGATCGCCTGCTCGCGTGTCTCGGCGAGGTGCATGTTGCCGAGGATGCGCCAGGTGGAGCGGTCGGGGGTCGCGCGGCCGGCCTTGGCCGCCTGCTCCTCGACGACCGACCACGCCGTGCCGACAGCGGCGAACCCGCCGGTCGCCTGCATCGACAGCGACAAGAGCGAGGCGTCGTACTTGCCGGCGAGGCGCGGCCCCGACGGCGACAGCATGGCGGCGACGGCGACCTCGAAGCTCGGGCGGGAGAACGGGCGCATCTGCAAGCGGGCGTCGCGCATGGTGAACCAGTCGGTCTCGCGGGTCACCGGTTCGTCGCCGGACAGCAGGGCGAGGATCGCCTCCAGGGATTCCTCCATCATCCGCCGCTGGTCGAGTGGATCGATCCCCATCACGTAGGCGTCGGACGGCAGGGCGCCGGGACCGGCGCCGAAGATGGTGCGTCCCTTGGTGAGGTGGTCGAGCAGCACCCAGCGGTCGGCGACGAGCCACGGGTGGTGGTAGGGCAGGGACACGACGCCGGTGCCGAGCTTGATCCGCTTCGTCCGTTCGGCCGCCGCGGCGATGAAGATCTCCGGCGAGCCGATCAGCTCGTAGCCACCGGAGTGGTGCTCGCCGAACCACACCTCGTCGTACCCCAACCGATCGAGGGCGACGGCCCGATCGAGGTCGTACTCCAACGCCAGCGTCGGACTCTGCCCCACCGGATGGAACGGCGCAAAGAACACCCCGAATCTCATTGCGTTCCCCGGCCACGCAGGCCGTGTGAACGGCCGGCTCCGCTAGCGCTCCGCCGGTCTTGGCCGCTCGGGCCTCGGGACGCTCGCTGCGCTCGCTGAAACCGCCAGCAGATGCTCCTATTCATCACGAGAGCCCCTTCAGGAAGGTGAGGAGGGCGGCGTTGACCTCGGCCGGCTTCTCCTGCTGCACCCAGTGGCCGGCGTCGTCGACGAGCACGGTGCCCCGGTGATCCTCCAGCCAGCCGTCCATCGTGGTGACGGGCATCATCACGAGCACCGGGTCCTGGGCGCCGCCGATGAACAGCGACGGCACCGTCACCTTGGCGCCGGCGAGCTGCGGCGTGAGCTCCCAGTTGCGATCGAAGTTGCGGTACCAGTTCAACCCGCCCGTGTAGCCGCTGTGCCGGAACTCCTCCACGTAGTGATCGAGCTCGGCCTGCGTCAACCAGTCGGGGAGGCCCTCGGGCTCGGGCATGCGCTCGACGAACCCGCGGCCGTCGTTGGCGAACGCCTCGGCGAGCGCGTTGGGATCGGCGGCGTTGTCCAGCTTCGTGCCACACAGGAGGCGCCGCATCGCGCGCTCCGGGTCGGCGCTCAGCTCGGCGTCGGCCACGCCGGGCTCCTGGAAGTAGACGATGTAGAAGAAGTTGTCGGCGAACATCTGGCGCATCAGCTGCACCGGCGGCATCGGTCCGCGCGGCGCGAACGGCACGCTCATGCCGCACACCCCGCGCGTCCGGTCCGGGTGCAGCAGGCTCATGTTCCACACGATGAACGCGCCCCAGTCGTGGCCGACGAACACGGCGTCCGACGCTCCGACGTCGTCGAGGAGCCCGAGCAGATCGTCGGTGAGGTGGGTGATGTCGTAGTCGGTGATGGCGTCGGGCCGGCTCGATCGCCCGTAGCCGCGCTGGTCGGGAGCGAGGACGTGATAGCCGGCGTCGGCGAGGGGGACCATCTGATGACGCCACGAGTAGCCGAGCTCGGGAAAGCCGTGCGACAGCACGACCACTGGCGCTCCCTGCTCACCCGCCTCGTGGACATGCAGCTCGACGCCGTTGACGGCGACGGTTCGCTGGGTGATCTCGGACGTGTCGCTCTGTCGGTTGCTCATGCGGCCCCTTCGCTCTCGAGTTCGGTTGGCTGGTGATGGCTGGAGTGATCGGTGGAGTGATCGGTGGGTTGGCCGATGCCGGCGAGGGCGGCCAGCAGCTCGCGCCGGGTCGGGCCGGGGTGCTTGGGCACGGGCCATGCGGCGGGGTTGGCGAAGACCTCCATCGACTTGGCCGTGAACGCGGCGTCGGCGGCCAGTTGGGTCGGCGTGACGAGGAGGTTGAACAGCTTGGCCAGACCGCGACCGAGGATCGGTTCGGACTCGGCGGCGACGAAGAGTGCGGCGATCGGGCTCGGCGGCCCGTCCGAGGGCCGGGCGTCGAGATCGGACGACAGCGGCGCCATCCGGTCCATGTCGACGGATGCGTGGAACCACGGGACGATCTCGCGAGCCGAGGCCGCTTCGAACCCGGCCGAGCGGGCGAGCCGGTCGTCGGGGAAGGCGGCGAAGGCATCGGCGAGGAGTGTCGCCTGGGCGAGGGCGAGCGAGCAGCCCCGGCCGTAGATCGGATTGGTGCACGTGTGGGCGTCGCCCACGGCGTGGGCGCCGAGCACCAGCGGAGCGCCGGCGTCGTCGGTGAACGTGCGCAGGCGGTTGATCAGCCCGCCCATCGGGCGCACCGGGCCGGCCGGCTGGAGGTCGATCTCGGCGAAGAAGCGGTCGGGCCCGGGCAGCCGCCGGCAGGCCTCGTCGAAGCGATCGGGGTCGAGCAGGGCGCGGCGCAGCTCGCTGTCGTCGGGTCGGATGGCGAGCGTGATCGACAGCGTGTCGTTGTCACCCGGAACGGCGAGGTACTTCACGAAGCCGGCGTCCATGCCCCGGGACTCGGGCAGCGGCTGACCGCTCGGGGGGCGGCGATACCACCGCGTCAGGTACATCAGGCGGCTCTCGTGCACCCGCTCGGCGACGTCGACGCCCATCTCGCCGAGCCACTCCGGGAGGTTGCTCCGGCGGCCCGTCGCGACCACGACGGCGTCGGCCCCGAGCGTCGTGCCGTCGTCGAGGCGGACCCCGGTCACCGTCGGCGGCCCGCCGTCCGTGCCGGCGACGAACGTCAACCCGGCGACGCCGGCTCCGGCACGCACCGACGTGCCCGGCTCGGCGAGCACCGCCTGGCGCAGCGTCCATTCGTACGTCGTGCGGCGCACCACGAGGAACACGAGGTCCTCGTCGCCGGGCTGCGGATCGCCGAGGTTGCGGGCCGCGGGCAACGTGGTGGAGCCGGTGGCGAGCACCCGCTCGAGCACGTCCGGGAAGCGCTGGCGCAGGATGACGACCGTGCGGGCCAGGAAGGCGTGGGTGTGATGAGCCTGGGGTGCCCCCGGACGTTCGGTGGCGAAGGCCTCCTCCACCGTCGCCGTTGGCGCCAGGTGGTCGCGCTCGAGCAGCGTGACGCGATGACCGGCGCGCGACAGGGCGAGCGCCGACGCCAACCCGCCGATGCCCCCACCGACGATGACGATGTGCTCCCCTGCCGACATCACGAGACCCCTCAGTTCCGCTCGTCAGTTCCGCTCGAGCACGCTGGTCGAGACGGCCGATGTTGGTCACGGCCGTAACCAACATCATCGACCTTAGCGTAGGATTGGCACCGATGTCATCGTCGGAAGCGCGCACGCGGCCGAGCTGGGCCGGGGTGTCGGCGGAGTCCCGCCGGGCCGCCCGCCGAGCGCAGCTTCTCGACGCCGGCTTCGATCTCGTCGGCACCGAGGGCTCGGGCGCCGCCACCGTCCGCGCCGTCTGCCGGCAGGCCGGGCTCAACTCCCGCTACTTCTACGAGAACTTCGCCGACGTGGACGAGCTCCTCGTGGCCGTGTACGACCGCACCGTCACCGAGCTCTACGCCGAGCTGGCCGCGGCGAGCGAGCTCGCCGGCGACGACCTCGTCGGCCGCTTCCGCGCCGGCATCGAGGCCTCGGTCCGGTTCGTCGACGAGGATCGGCGGCGGGGCCGGGTGCTCTTCGTGGAGGCCCGCGGCAACGCCCGGGTCGACGAGCATCGTCTCGCCGCCTGGCAGGTGCTCCTCGCCGAGGTCCGGCGGGATCCGATGACTCCGGTCCGGGCCGTGATGCTCGCCGGCGGGTTCACCTCGGTGCTGGTGGAATGGCTCGACGGCCGCCTCGACGTGACCCGCGACGAGCTGATCGATCACGCCACGGACACGACGCTCGAGATCGCCGGCATCGATCCCGGCGCCGGCCGGCCGCGGGCCGCCCCTCCGCGTCGCCGGGCCTGAATCCGGGCGGATACGGTCCGTCGCATGAGCGCATTCGGGGGAAAGCTGGCGGTCGTCACGGGTGGCGGATCGGGGATGGGCCGCGAGCTGGTCAAACAGCTGGCCGCTCAGGGCTGCTCGGTCGCCACGTGCGACGTGTTCGTCGAGACTGCCGAGGCGACCGTGGCCGCCGCGCTCGAGGCCGCGCCAGACGGCACGGTGGTCACCGCCCACGCGTGCGACGTGTCCGACGCCGCGGCGATGGACCGGTTCGGCGACGAGGTTCGCGACCGTCACGCCACCGACCACGTCGACTACGTCTTCAACAACGCCGGCATCGGCGGCGGCGGCAGCATGATCACCGACCCGCGCGAGGCGTGGGAGCGCACGTTCAACGTGTGCTGGGGCGGCGTGTACAACGGCACCCGCACGTTCCTCCCGATGCTCATCGCCAGCGAGCGCGGCCACCTCGTCAACACCAGCAGCGTCAACGGCTTCTTCGCCTCGATCGGGCCCGGCGTCCCGCACACCGCGTACAGCGCGGCGAAGTTCGCCGTGCGGGGCTTCTCCGAAGCGCTGATCGAGGACCTGCGGGTGAACGCCCCGCACGTCAGCGTCTCGGTGGTCATGCCCGGCCACATCGGCACCGACATCGTCCACAACTCGCGCAAGCTCCTCGGGCCGGTCGATGTCGCCCAGGCGAGGGCCAACCTCACCCGCCGGGGCATCCCGGCCGAGAACATGGACGACGCCGCCGTGCTGTCGACGCTCGACGCCGTGGGCGACATGTTCCGCGACACCGCCCCGCTCACGGCGGTCGACGCCGCCGACGTCATCCTCGACGGTGTGCGCGACGGGCGCTGGCGCATCCTCGTCGGGGCCGACGCCCATCAGCTCGACGAGGCGGTGCGCGCTGATCCCGAAGGGGTGTACGCGCCCGGCGCATCCCTGTTCGAGCTGATGCGCACCGAGTAGTCCGACGCGTCGCCGGCCGACGGGCGAAAACCCGCCGTGGCCGCCGGGGTCGGCGGCCTACGGTCGGTCAGATGGGCGACGACGTGACGCTGCGCCGATGGAGCCGCGACGACCTGGCGGGGATGGTGGCGTTGATCAACGCCCGCGTCGCCACCAAGGGTGAGGGTGAGTTCGCGACCGTCGCCTCGATGGCCGAGCAGTACGACCACCTGCGCAACTGCGATCCCGACACCGACATCGTCGTGGCCGTCGACGCCAGCGGCGACATCGTCGGCTACAGCCGGGTGTTCTGGCTCGACGTCGACGACGGCCACCGCGGGTACTACGTGGCGTTCGAGGCGCGCGACGACGTCGGGGGACTCACCGAGGCGATGTTCGACTGGGGGCTGGAACGGGCCACCCAGGTGGCAGCGACGCACGACCATCCCGATCGCCGCCTCGACGCCTGGGCCAACGAGGGCACACCGCGCGCCCGGCTCGTGGAGGCGCGGGGCTTCGAGCCCTACGCCTGGTCGGCGTTCATGGTGCGCCCCCACTTCGACGATATTCCACCGGCGCCACTGCCCGACGGGCTGGAGGTGCGGCCCGTCGAACCCGACCACTGGCGGCGCATCTGGGAGGCCGACATCACGGCGTTCCGCGATCACCGGTTCTACGTCGAGCAGACCGAGACCGACTGGGAGCGCTTCATCGACGAGGCCAAGCAGGGCACCGAGTTGTGGCAGGTGGCCTGGGACGGCGATGACGTCGCCGGGCAGGTGCGGACGCGCTTCAACGACGAGGAGATCGCCCGGCTCGGACGGCGCCGGGCGTGGACGGAGGACATCTCGACGCGGCGCGACTGGCGCGGCCGGGGTGTGGCGTCAGCGCTGATCGCCGGCAGCCTCCGCCAGCTGGCCGAGATGGGCTTCGACGAGGCGGCGCTCGGCGTCGACCTCGACAACCCGACCGGCGCCCTCGGCGTGTACGAACGCCTCGGCTACCGGTCGGTCCTCCGTCAGGCCCAGTACCACCGCCGCATCACCTGATCCGCAGTAACAGATGGTGCCAGGCACCATCTGTTACCGCCGCACGCGAGCTCACACCGCGAGCTCGCACCAGTCCTTGTACTGCGGGATCTCGCCGCGGACCGCCTTGGCGTAGACGTCGGCGATCAGCGTGGTGGCCTCGCCGGGGCAGGGCACGGAACGGTCGTCGACGGAGTTGACCGAGGAGATCTCCGCCGCGGTGCCGCAGACGAAGATCTCGTCGGCGATGTAGAGATCGCTGCGCGCGATGTTGTCGACGCGCACATCGATGCCGTTGTCACGGGCGATCGTCATCACCGAGCTCTGCGTGATGCCTTCGAGCGCGCCGGCCGACAGCGGCGGCGTGAGGATGATGCCGTTGCGCGAGACGAAGATGTTCTCGCCCGTGCACTCCGCGACGAGACCGTTGGGGGCGAGCATGATCGCCTCGTCGTAGCCGGCCTTGAGCGCCTCGACCTTGGCCAGCGACGAGTTGACGTAGTTGCCGATCGTCTTGGCCGCCGGCGGCATCGTGTTGTGGTCGTGGCGGGTCCACGACGAGATCTTCATCCGCACGCCCTTGGTGACGGCGTCGTCGCCGAGGTAGGCGCCCCACGGCCAGCAGGCGATGGCGACGTCGACGCGGCACGGCAGCGTGTTGAGGCCCATCTCGCCGTAGCCCAGGTAGGCGATCGGGCGGACGTAGCACGAGCCGAGCCCGGTGGACGCGACCGTCTCCTTGGTGGCGGCGACCAGTTCGTCCACCGTGTATGGCAGCTCCATGCCGAGGATCTTGGCCGAGTTGGCGAGACGGACGATGTGGTCGGTCAGCCGGAACACCGCCGGGCCGTCCGGCGTCTCGTACGCCCGGATGCCCTCGAACACGCCGGTTCCGTAGTGCAGCGTGTGCGTCAGGACGTGCACCTGCGCCTGGTCCCAATCGACCAGCGAGCCGTTCATCCAGATCTTCGGAGTCGGGGTAATGGGCATGCCGTGAGTCTCGCACCCGGCAGGGGACCGCCGGAACCCGGCGCGGGTACTCCGACTACCTGGCACCTACCCGCCGATCTGGGCGCGGATCGTGACGGCGGATTCAAGCGGCGGTCGCGACAAAGTGGTTGAACCGTTCTGCTGGAGTATCCCACGCGAGGGTCTTGCGTGGGCGGCCGTTGAGCAGCGCTGCGATCTCGTCGAGGTCGGCTTGG
>NZ_QKYK01000014.1 GCF_003426815.1 Desertimonas flava | reverse complement strand
GTCGTGCCCAGCCTTGCCGGGGCCGTCGCCGCGTCGGCGACCCTCGTCGTCGTCGCCCGGAGCCTGGCCCGGCCGCCGCGCACCGATGACGACGCGGCGGCGCTGTCCAGCCGGCGGCAGTTCCTCGGCCGCAGCGGCACGCTGGTCGCCGGCCTCGCCGTCACCGTCGGGCCACTCGCCGCAGTGGGTCGCCGGCTCGGCGGCCGATTCACCGCGTCCGAGTCGCGCGGCGCGGTCCAGCTTCCGGCTGCCGCCGAGCCGCTGCCGCCCCTTGCCGCAGGTACCGATCTCGGCGTCGCCGGCCTCGGTCCCTTCATCACGCCGAACGCCGACTTCTACCGCATCGACACCGCCCTCGTCGCTCCGCAGGTCCCGACCGACGGATACACCCTGCGTGTGAAGGGCATGATCGACCGCGAGCTGGAGCTCACCTACGAGGACCTTCTCGCCCGGGACCTCGTCGAACGGGACATCACGCTGACCTGCGTGTCCAACCAGGTCGGCGGCCAGTACGTGGGCACCGCCCGCTGGCTCGGCTGCCGGCTCGACGACCTTCTCGCCGAGGCCGGCATCCAGCAGGGCGCCGACCAGGTCGTCGGCCGGTCCGTCGACGGCTACACGTGCGGCTTCCCCGTCGACGTCGTTCGCGACGGCCGCGACGCCCTCGTCGCCGTCGGCATGAACGGCGAACCCCTGCCGATCGCCCACGGGTTTCCTGTCCGCCTCGTCGTGCCCGGCCTCTACGGCTACCTCTCGGCGACCAAGTGGCTCACCGAGATCGAGCTGACCACGTTCGACTCGTTCGACCACTACTGGGTGCCTCGCGGGTACGCGGCGAAGGCCCCGATCAAGCTGGCCAGCCGGATCGACACGCCCCGCGGGCTCGCCAAGGTCGCCGCCGGCACGGTGCCGGTGGCCGGCGTCGCGTGGGAGCAGACGGTCGGCATCGACGCCGTCGAGGTGTCGATCGATGGTGGGGAGTGGCGACCCGCGGAGCTCGGGCGAGTGCCGAGCAACGACACGTGGGTGCAGTGGAAGTACTCCTGGGACGCTGCTCCGGGACGCCACGACGTCACCGTCAGGGCGATCGATCGAAAAGGGGCAATCCAGACGGCCGACCGCTCCGAACCACTGCCAGACGGAGCCGCCGGGCTGCACAAGATCGTTGTGATCGTGGAGTAGCGGCGCCGTCCAGCCCACAACCATCCAACCCCAATCAGGAGCACGACAGATGTCCCGCAAGACCCACCGCTACGCAGTGGCCGCCATCGCCACCCTCTCCCTCGCCGGCATCGCCGCCGGATCGGCCTCGGCCACCACGGCACCGCCCGACGACATGACGATGGCGGGCCCGTCCGGCCCGCTGTGTGCCGCCGTGCCCGCCGACGGGGAGGGCAGCGTCGCCGGAATGGCCGACGACGCGGTCGGCACCGCGGCCAGCAACAACCCGTTGCTCACCACGCTCGTCGCGGCCGTCACCGCCGCCGACCTCGGAGACACGCTCAACGGCCCCGGCCCGTTCACGGTCTTCGCGCCGGTCAACTCGGCGTTCGACAAGATCGACCCGGCCACTCTCGAGGGCGTGCTCGCAGATGTCGACACGCTGACGTCGATCCTCACCTATCACGTGCTTCCCGAGCAGGTGAGCAGCGCCGACCTCGTCGCCGGTGGCACGTTCGCCACCGTGAACGGCGCCGAGCTCACCGTCGCCCAGGTCGGCGAGACGCTGGTGGTGAACGGCGGTGCGGCGGCGGTGCAGTGCGCCGACGTGCCCACGGCCAACGCCACCGTCTATCTCATCGACTCCGTGCTGATGCCGCCGGCCTGACGGATCCGCCAGTCCGATGATCACCTCGACCGCGTTGCGACCCCCGATGCCGTGGGTCGCAACGCGGTCGTTCGCGTCGGTCCGACGTTCCCGGTCGGTGCCGGCAAGCGCCATGATGGTGGTTGCCATGGACGACCCCGACCTCGATCGCTGCATCGCCGCCGCCGCCGATGGCGATCAGGCCGCCTTCGCCGATCTCTACGACCTCCTCGCGCCGACGGTGTACGGCGTCGTCCGCCGCGTCGTGCGGGACCAGGCCCAGTCGGAGGAGGTCACTCAGGAGGTGTTCGTCGAGGTGTGGCGGACGGCGTCGCGCTTCGACGTCGGTCGGGGCAGCGTGCGCTCGTGGGTGGTCACGATCGCCCATCGGCGGGCGGTGGACCGGGTGCGGAGCGAGCAGGCTCATCGAGATCGCAACGTCCGCGACGCCCGGGCGGTGGATGCTGCCCCGCCCACCCCCGAAGACGTCGCCGTCGCCGGGGAGGAGCGGGCCCGCGCCGTGGCCGCCATGGCTGCGCTGCCCGGGCCGCAACGAGAAGCGCTGGAACTGGCCTTCTACGATGGGCTCACGCATGCACAGATCGCCGACCATCTCGGCATCGCCCTGGGAACCGTGAAGACGAGAATCCGCGACGGATTGATACGCCTGCGCGCCGCGACAGGGGCGGGGACATGAGCGACGACATGGCCGGCGACGTGACCGGCGATGAGGAGCTGCGCGCCCTGATCGCGTTGGCCGCGGTGCACGCCCTCGAACCCGACGAGGAGCGTGAGCTCCACGCCGCCCTGGCCCAGCGGCCCGACCTCGCCGCCGAGCTCGACGACCTGCGCGACGCGGCAGCCACGATGGCGCTCGCCGTCGCCGAGACGCCCCCGCCGTCGGTCCGCGCCGCCGTGCTCGCGGCGATCGCCGCCGAGGCCGCCTCCGCTGATCGCGAGGGACCGGGGGAGGACGATGCCGGCCGGCACCCAGCCAGTCCCGCCCCGCCGGCGCCGCCCGCCGGTGTGACCTCACTGTCGTCGCGGCGCTGGAGGAACGTCCTGCTCGCGGCGGCCGCCGTCGTCGTGGTCGTCGCCAGCGCCACGGTGGCCACACGCGTGCTCGATGATGACCGTGCCGACGAGATCGCCGCGGTCCTCGACGATGACGGTGCCGTCACGCTGATCCTCACCGGGGACATCGGCCAACTCGACGTGGTCTACTCGCCGGCCACACAACGCGCCGTGATGATCGGCGAGGACGTCGCCACGCTCGGCGACGACGAGGTGTACGAGCTGTGGACACAGCCGGCCGGAAGCGCCGAGATGGAGCCGGTCGGGACCTTCCGGCCCGACGACGACGGGATCGTCGAGTCGCTGATGACCGACATCGAGCTGTCGCCGACTGCGGTGTTCGCCGTCACCGTCGAACCCGCCGGCGGCTCCGAGGTGCCGACCCTCCCCACGGTCGCCGTCAGCACCTGATCGCCGCTGACCTGGGATGATTCCCTGAGGGGTCCGGCCATCAGACCATGCGGGGGCGACAGGCGGTAACCTTGATCGATCATGTGGTGGAACACCCCCGACGACGCACACCGGGAGTCCGGCAGCGTCGCGGCTGCAGGGTGTGGGGCCACGGCGAACAACTGGCCAGGAGGATCCGGCGCGACATCGCGGTCGCTGCCCGTCCCCGGGCCGGCGACGGCCACGGCGCCGTCGCGTGAGAAGGGAATCCGATGGACGCAGACTCCGGGGCCACGACCGGCCCGGCGAACGCGCTCGAGCCGACCAGTCCTACGACGACGTCGCCGGCGAGCGGGACAAGTGAGACGAGCGATCGCAGCGCTGCGGTAGCGCCGACCGCCGAGACCGCCGGTTCGCCGGCCGAGGGCCCCGGGGCACCGGTCGCCGAGAGCGCCAGCGAGGCGACGTCGGCAGCAGCCGGTGACGGCGAGGCCCCCGGCGCACGCAAGCGACGCCGCGGTTCCCGCGGCGGCCAGCGCCGCCGCCGAGGCGCCGGTACGCCGGGCGAGGGCGACAGCGCGGCAGCCGACGGAACCGTCGGCGACGACGCAGCGTCCACTGACACAGCGGAAGCTGACACGACGGCCGTCACGTCCGACGGCCCCGAGCAGTCGTCGGCGACGTCCACTCGCTCCGGCGGGGGACGGAAGGGTCGTTCCAAGCCAGCCGGAGGCAGTGACGAGCAGCCCGAGCTTCCCGACACCATGCGCGAGGGCCGGGCGTCGCGCGAAGCCGCCGAGCGGGCGCTGGTCCGCAAGCCGCAGATCGGTGACACGCGGCCGGCTCCGCCCGCAGGCGACAGCCCGCCCGCTGGGACCAACGGCAACGCCACCACCAACGGCAACGTGACACCCACCACCGGTCCGGCCCGCAAGGGGTCCCGTCGTGGTCGCGGCCGGTCCGGCGGCGGCAGCGGTGAGGCCGCGACGACGGTCGCGCCCGCCGCCGAATCCACCCCGACGCGACGCAAGTCCTCGCAGAAGGGCCGCGGTGGCCGGTCCACCACCCCCGAGCGCTCGGCGGCCGATGCCGCGGTCGTCGCCGAACGGGGCGGCCAGGAGCGCAACGGGCGTGCCATCGGCCGCTACCTGATGTGCGTGCAGGTCCGTGACGGCATGGCGCAGGTCGCTGTGCTCGAAGGACGCAACCTCATCGAGCACTACGTGTCACGTCCGTCCGACGACATCAGCCAGATCCACGGCAACATCTACGTCGGTCGCGTGCAGAACGTCCTGCCCGGCATGGAGGCGGCGTTCGTCGACATCGCCACGCCGAAGAACGCGGTGCTCTACCGCGGTGACGTGCAGTACGACGCCGAGGACATCGAGCAGAAGGACCCGCGGATCGAGAACATCCTGCGGGCCCGTCAGCTGATCACGTGCCAGGTCACCAAGAACCCCATCGGGGCCAAGGGCGCCCGGCTCACCCAAGAGGTCTCCCTGCCCGGCCGCTACGTGGTCCTCATCCCCAACTCGAAGACGTACGGCATCTCCAAGCGGCTCCCCGACGACGTGCGCAAGCGGCTTCGCGGCATCCTCGACCGGGTCAAGCCGGCCGAGCACGGCCTCATCGTGCGCACGGCTGCCGAGCATGCCACCGAGGCCGAGCTCACCGCCGACATGACGCTGCTGCTCGCCCAATGGGAACAGATCGCCACCAAGGCCGCCAAGGCCAAGGGGCCCACGCTGCTCTACCGCGAGCCCGAGCTCGCCGTGCGGGTCATTCGCGAGGAGTTCAACGCCGACTACCGCAGTGTGGTCATCGACGAGAAGCGGCTCTTCGACGACGTCAAGGCCTACGTGTCGGCGTTCAATCCCGAGCTCGCCGACCGCGTCGAGTACTACGACGCCGGCGCTGAGGGACTCAGCCTGTTCGAGTACCACCACGTGCACGAGCAGGTGCACAAGGCGCTCGACCGCAAGGTGTGGCTGCCGTCGGGCGGTTCCCTGATCATCGAGCACACCGAGGCCCTCACGGTGATCGACGTCAACACCGGCAAGAACGTCGGGACGTCGAGCCTCGAGGAGACGGTGTTCCACAACAACCTCGAAGCGGCCGAGGAGATCGCCAAGCAGCTCCGCTTGCGAGACATCGGCGGCATCATCGTGATCGACTTCATCGACATGGAGATCCGCGAGAACCGCGAGAAGGTGGTGGAGGTGTTCCGCAACGCCCTCGCTCGGGACAAGACCCGCTCGCAGGTGTTCTCGATCTCCGATCTCGGTCTGGTGGAGATGACCCGCAAACGGATCGGGGAGGGCCTCCTCACGGAGTTCTCCACCACGTGCGAGGTCTGCGACGGCCGCGGCGTCATCGTCGACCACGCCCTGCTCGACTGACGCGCGAGAGGGTGCCTGGGTGGCACCATCTCGCGCCGGGCGCTCGGCCCGGACGCCCGTCAGGGCACGAGCACCGCCCGCCCGGCCACCCGCCCGGCCCGCAGGTCGTCGATCGCCACGGTCACCTGGTCGAGCGGGTAGCGCACGGTGTCCACGCCGACCTTGCCGGCCCGGGCGAGGGCGAGCACCTCGACGAAGTCGGCACGGGTCCCGCCGTACGAGCTCTGCACATCGACGCCCCACGGCAGCGGGCCGAATGCCGTGGCCCCATAAGAGAACGTCCCGCCGCCCAGGCCGACGAACCGGATCGCCCCCTCCGGCGCGACGACGCCGGTCGCCACATCCACGGTCGCCTGAGCGCCGACGAAGTCGAACACGGCGTCGGCTCCGTAGCCGTCGGTGAGGTCGAGGATGCGGCCGACGGCATCGGCGTCGCTGCGGAGCGCGAGATCAGCACCGTGGCGACGGGCGGCGTCGAGCTTGACCTCGTCCACGTCGAGGGCGATCAGCCGCGCCCCGCTGGTGGCGGCGAGGATCTGCAGCCCGAGGTGGCCGAGGCCACCGAGCCCGATCACGACCGCCGTCGAGCCGGAGGCGAGGTGGCGTCGCGCCGAGTTGATGGCGTGCATGGGCGTCAACGCGGCGTCGGCGAGCGGCGCCGAGGTCACCGGGTCGAGCCCGCCGAGCGGCTCGAGGAACCGTGCCGGCACGATCTGGTAGTCCGCCATCGAGCCGTCCGGCCCGAGCCCCGGCGTCGTCGGTGCGGCATCCCGCGACCCCGTGACCTGACACGCGTTGTCGCGGCCCTGGCGGCACGCCCGGCAGCGCCCGCAGCTCCAGATGAGCATGACGATGACCGGATCGCCCTCGGCGAAACCCTCGACGTCGGGCCCGAGGGCATCCACCCAACCCGAGCCCTCGTGGCCGATCGTGAACCCGAACACCGGCCACAGCTCACCGGCGTCGAGCACGTGGAGATCGGAGTGGCACAGGCCGGCGCCGCCGATCCTGATGCGGACCTCGCCCGGTCCCGGCTCGGGCACGGGCACGTCCTCGAGGCCGATGGTCCCCGGTCCGACGAGTTTGACTGCACGCATGATCGCCCCTGTTCTCCCCCTGCGGGGATCTGCCCACCGCCTCGTGCCGGAACCGGCATCCCGCCGCTAGGATTGCACGTCGCTATGTACGCAGTGATCTCCGCAGGTGCCACGCAGCAAAAGGTGGCCGAAGGCGAGCACGTCAACATCGACCTGCTCGACGCCGCCGAGGGTGACCAGATCACCCTCACTCCGCTGATGGTCGTCGATGGTGACACGGTGCTCGCCACTCCCGACGAACTGAAGTCCGTCACCGTGACCGGCAAGGTCCTCGGCGCCGCCAAGGGCCCGAAGATCAACGGTTTCACCTACAAGCGGCGCACCAACAACCGCCGTCGCTACGGGCACCGCCAGAAGTACACGCTCGTCGAGATCGTCAAGATCGCCAAGTAGCGATCGCCGATCGAGACCTCACGAGAAGGACGGACCGAGATGTCGAAGACCAAAGGTGGCGGGTCGACCCGCAACGGGCGTGACTCCAACGCGCAGCGCCTCGGCGTGAAGGTGTACGACGGCACCAAGATCACTGCCGGCAGCATCATCGTGCGCCAGCGCGGCACCAAGTTCCACCCCGGCAAGAACGTCGGCATCGGCGGCGACGACACGCTGTTCTCGCTCGTCGACGGTTCCGTCAAGTTCGGCGAGCGCAAGGGCCGCAAGGTCGTCGACGTGAATCCTCTCGTCGACGCTGCGGCTGACGCCACCGTCTGATTGCTGACGGCCCACAAGGGCCGTCAACCCCGGCTGCCCCGATGTCCCACTTCGTCGATGAGTCCCAACTCAACGTGCGGGGTGGCGACGGGGGTGCCGGTTGCGTCTCGTTCCGCCGTGAGGGCCCTGTCGCGATGGGCGGCCCCAACGGCGGCGACGGAGGCAAGGGCGGCGACGTCTGGCTCGTCGCCGACCACAACGTGGCCTCGCTGCTCGCCTTCCGCGATCACCCGCACCGGCGGGCCGGCAACGGCGTGCACGGCAAGGGCAAGGACCTCCACGGCCGCAGCGGCACCGATCAGATCGTCGCCGTTCCCGAGGGGACCATCGTCACCGACATGTACACCGGCGACATCCTCGCCGAGCTGCTGCACCACGGTGACCGCTGGCTGGCGGCGGCCGGCGGCCGCGGCGGACGGGGCAACGCCAAGTTCCTCTCCAACAAGCGCCGGGCACCGAGCTTCGCCGAACAGGGCGAGCACGGCGAGGAACGCTGGCTGAAGCTCGAGCTGCGGCTGATGGCCGATGTCGGCCTCGTCGGCTTCCCGAACGTCGGCAAGTCGACGTTCATCAGCGTCATCTCGGCTGCCAAGCCGAAGATCGCCGACTATCCGTTCACCACGCTCGAACCGAACCTCGGGGTGGTGCGCCTCGACGACGAGACCGAGTTCGTCGTCGCCGACATCCCCGGCCTCATCGAGGGGGCGAGTGAGGGCAAGGGCCTCGGCCACCAGTTCCTCCGCCACGTCGAGCGGGCGCGCGTGATGTGTCTCATGGTCGACCTCGTCGCCGTCGCCTTCGAGGGCATCTCGGTGGCCGAGCAGGAGCGGGTGCTGCTCGAAGAGCTCGGCCGGTACCGCCCCGAGCTGCTGGAACGCCCTCGAGTCGTGGTGGCCACCAAGGCCGACGTCGTCGACCCGGCCGACGTCGACTTCGAGGCCAACGGCGTCGACCGCTTCGTCATGTCGGCCGTCACCGGCGACGGTGTGCGCCCGGTCGTGGGCGCCCTTGCTGCCGCCGTCGACGAGGCCCGCAAGCGGACGCCCGAGCGCGAAGGCGTCGTCCTCCTGCGCCCGGTGCTCACCGGCTCGGTCGTCGAGCGCATCGACGAGCACGAGTTCCGGGTCACCGGTCGCGACGTCGAGCGGGTCGTCGCCCTCAACGACGTGTCGACGGCCGATGCCACCGCCTACATCAGCCACCGGCTCGAGCGTCTCGGCGTCGACAAGCTGCTCGCCAAGGCCGGCGCGGTCGACGGCGACGTCGTCTGGATCGGCGAATTCTCCTTCGACTACCGCGCCTAGTGTTCTGTCGCCGGATTGGTAAGGGTGTCTCGCTTGCTGGATCTCGCCGCTGGCTGCGTTGCTCGTCCTCGAAAGACTGGGTGTATTCCTTCGTCCTCGCGCCTTGCCAGCGGCGAGCCCAGCGGCGCGATCCACCTCACCAACTCGACGACAGACCACTAGCGGCCTGAACGGAACCGGTCGGCCGAGGGGCTGAGCTGGCAGGATTGATGACGCCATGGCTGCTTCTCGGGTGATCGTCAAGATCGGGACGTCGTCGCTCACCGACGAGCGTGGGGTGATCGACGAGGGGGCGATCGGCAAGATCAGCGATGAGGTCGCCGCCCTGCGCGGCGCCGGCTACGACGTCGTGGTCGTCTCATCGGGGGCCGTGGCCGCCGGCGTGGCCGCGCTCGGGTTGGCGGAGCGGCCCACCGACGTGCAGACGCTGCAGGCGATCTCGGCCGCCGGTCAACCGCGCCTGATGCGCAGCTGGGACACAGCGCTCGGGCGCCACGGGCTCGTGCCCGCCCAGGCCCTGCTCGTCCCCCAGGACTTCGTCGACCGCCGGCAATATCTGCACGCCCGGCGCACGCTCACCCGCCTCCTCGAGATCGGCGCCGTGCCGATCATCAACGAGAACGACGCGATCGCCTCCGACGAGATCCGCTACGGCGACAACGATCGTCTCGGCGCCCTCCTCGCCCACAACCTGGCGGCGTCGCTGCTCGTGCTGCTCACGGACCTCGACGGATTGTTCACGGCCGATCCGCGGATCGATGCCACGGCCTCGCTCGTGACCTCCGTGCGCGTCGACGACCCGCTGCTGTCGATCGCCGCCGGCCGCGGCGGAAGCGGACGGGGGAGCGGCGGCATGGCGAGCAAGCTCGAAGCCGCCCGCATCGCGTCGTGGTCGGGTGTGCCGACCGTGATCGCCAACGCCGCCCGCCCCGGGGTGCTGGCCGGGGCAGTGGCGGGTGAACCGGTCGGGACCCGCTTCGAGGCCCGCCGCCGGAAGCTCGGCGCCCGCAAGCTGTGGATCGCCTTCGCCGCACGCGTCGCCGGCGCGGTGCGGGTGGACGACGGTGCCCGCCGGGCGCTGGTGGAACGCAAGACCAGCCTGCTCCCGGCCGGCGTCACCGGGGTTGAGGGCTCGTTCGGTGAGGGCGACACGGTGTCGGTGGTCGGACCCGACGGTACGGCGTTCGCCAAAGGCATGGTGTTCGTCGAGTCGGCACAATTGCGCAAGGTGGCCGGCCTGCGCACCAGCGACCTCCCCGACGGGATGGTCCACGAGGTCATCCACCGCGATGACCTCGTCATGCTCCCCTGACCCCGCGTCTCACGGGATGTGCCAGACATCCCGTCAGGCGCGGTGGCCGCAGTCGATCACGCCCGAAATGGGCCCGGACCCGTCCGACCGCCGCCTCCAGTAGCATCCGCTCTCATGTTCAAGCTCTTCCGGAAGTGGTGGAAGTACCTGACGGCCAAGCTCACCGGGTCGTTCAACGAGAAGGCTGACCCCAAGATCCAGCTCGAGCAGGCGATCGGCGAGGCCCAGTCGCAGCACGTCCGGCTCAAGGAGCAGGCAGCCAACGTCATCGCCAACCAGAAGCAGAGCGAGATCCGCCTCAACAAGAAGCTCGAGGAGCTCGAGAAGCTCAACGCCAACGCCCGCCAGGCCCTCATCATGGCGGCCGACGCCGAGAAGGCCGGCGACGCGGCCAAGGCGACGCAGTACAACACGGCCGCCGAGACGATCGCCAACCAGCTGATCCAGGTCGAAAAGGACGTCGAGAGCCTCAAGTCGTTGGTGCTGGAGTCGGCACAGGCCTCCGACCAGGCGAAGGCGGCGGTCGCGCAGAACTCGCGGATCCTGCAGGAGAAGATCGCCGAGAAGTCGAAGCTGCTGTCGCAGCTCGACCAGGCGAAGATGCAGGAGGAGATGAACTCGGCGATGGCCTCGCTGAACGAGACCATCGGCGCGGACGTCCCCACGTTCAAGGAGGTCGAGGACAAGATCCAGGCCCGTTACGCCAAGGCCAAGGCGACGTCCGAGCTCAACGAGACGTCGGTCGAGTCGCGCGTGCTCGAGGTGGAGCAGGCGACGGCGAACGTCGAGGCTCAGAGCCGGCTCAGCCAGCTGCGCTCCGAGCTCGGCCTCGAGTCCGGCGCAGCCACCGCTCCGGCCGCCGAAGAGACGCCGGCGACGGAGGCACCTGCTGCCGAGGAGACGCCGGCCGAGGGATCAGCGAACTGAGCTGACCCGCCGTCCCCTTGGGGATCTGGGCGCGATTCGTGTCGCTGGCCGACACGGATCGCGCCCAGTTCGCGTCCCGGCGGGCAGCGATCTACTCGTCGAAGGCGCCGCGCACGGCGCCGGCGGCCTTGGCGGTGTCCCAGAAGCCGTACGTGCCGTCCTCCAGCAGTTCCTTGGCGGCGGTGGCGACGGCGCCGTAGGCGACGAGCGAGAACCCGCTGCCGACCGAGATGCGTCCGACGCCGATCGCGGCGAGCTCGGCGACCGGCGGCACGCCGGGCAGGGCGAGCACGTTCACCGGCCGGTCCACCGAGCTGACGACGCTGACGATGTCATCGGCCGACGTGAGGCCGGGCGCGTAGAGCACGTCGGCGCCGGCCTCCTGGTACGCCTGCAGGCGGGCGATCGTGTCGCCGAGGTCGGTGACACCGCGGATGTGGTTCTCGGCCCTCGCCGTGAGCACGAACTTGTCGGGGCCGGAATGGGCCGCATCGGCGGCCGCGGCGACCCGCTCGGTGGCCAGCCCGAGGTCGTAGATCGCCTGCTCGGTGGGGTTGTAGTCCTCGACGGACCCTCCGGCGATGCCGGCGGCGGTGGCCAGGCGGATCGTCTCGGCGACACCGGCCGGGTCGTCGGCGAAGCAGTTCTCGAGGTCGGCGTTGACGGGGAGTGGGGTGGCCGCCGACAGCTCGGCGGCGTGGGCGATCGCCTGGTCCCGGGTGACGGCCCCGTCCAGGCGGCCGAGCACGGCGGCGTGCCCGGCGCTGGTGGTGGCGATGGCCTGGTAGCCGAGGAAGGCGAAGGCCTTGGCCGTGCCGACGTCCCACGCGTTGGCGAGGAGGAGGGGGCGGCCCTTGACGTGGAGCGCGAGGAAGTCGTCGTACGAACTCATGTTCCCGACGGTACTCCTGTCGAACTCTGGTGGCTAGAACGTTTCGGACACGATCGTCGTCGCCCGAGCTCAGGCGGCGGCGCCGCGGCGGCGGTCGATGACCCGCTTCACCGAGTTCAGCTCTGGCGCTCCCTGCACGGAGAGCACGCCGACGTAGACGGCGAGGCCCACCACGCTGCCGGCGAGCATGCGGGCGACAGCCTCCATCCCGGTGTTCGACCCGACGTGGCGGGCGACGAACCAGGCGGCCTCGCCGCCCAGGGCGCCGGCGACGGCCATCCGCCCGATGCTCTGCAGCGTCGCCCGCAGGGGGAACTCGCGCACCTTGTACGTGAGCACCTGGAGGGCCCACAGCGCGGCGAGGAGGTAGGAGAGGGCGAGGGCGGCGCCGAGGCCGAGCACGCCCCACCAGCGGACGAAAAGGATGGCGAATACCACGTTCATCAGGCACTGGCCGGCGTTGATGATGAACGCCGTGCGCGTGTCCTTGTGGGCGTAGAAGCCGCGGAGCGTGAACAGGTAGACCGAGAAGCCGGCCAGCCCGAGCGCGAACCCGCCGAGGGCCCGCGACGCGTTGAGCGCGGCCGCGTCGCTGAGCTCGCCACGCTGGAGGACGAGGCCGATGATCGGTCGGCGGAGCACGAACATCGCCACGCTGGCGGGGATCGTCAAAAGGGCGACGAGCCGGATGCCCAGCGACGCCTGGCTGTTGAACGCGTTGCGGTCCTTGGCGCTGACGGCGCGGGCCATGTCGGGTTCGAACGTCGTGGCGATCGAGACGGCGAGCAGGCCGTGGGGGAGGACGAAGAACGTGTAAGCCTGGAGGTACGCCGTGGCGTCGCCCGATCCCGGGTCGGCGAGGTTGCGGACGAAGGCCACGACGACCTGGTTGGAGATCACGTAGCCGAGCGTCCACGCCGACAGCGAACGGAGTCGCTTGAGCGCCGGGTGGTGGGGCTGGAACGTCGGCCGGAAGCGCAGACCCGATCGCGCGGCGACGACCACCAGGACGCCGGCCATGGCGGCGATGCCGACGGTGGTCCCGAGCGAGAGCGTGAGGCGCAGGCGACGGTCGGTGACCACCTCGGCGAGGTCGTGGCCACCGCTGGGGATCGTCAGCAGCGTGCCGATGATGATCAGGTTCGACACGATCGGGGCCCAGGCTGCGGCGAAGAACTGCCGCCGGGCGTTGAGGTAGGCACTGAGCAGCCCGCTCACTCCGTAGAAGAAGATCTGCAGGAGGAAGATCCGGGTGAGGTCGGTTCCGACGTGGCGAAGGAGGTCGGGATCGACACCCTCCTCGACGTTCAGCGTGTAGAGCCGGAAGATCAAGGGCGCGGCGAGCACGGCGATGAGCGTCAGTGCGGTCAGCGCCATCAACGTCGCCGTGATCACGACGTTGGTCGCCTCCTCGGACTCCTTGGAGTCCTCGCGGAGGTACGACGTGAACAGCGGCACGAGCGTGGCCGCCAGGACGCCGCCGATCAGCAGCTCGTAGACGATGTTCGGCGTCTCGTTGCCGATCAGGTACGCGTCGGTGAGGGCCCCCGATCCGAGCACGGCGGTCAGCGCGACCACTCGCAGCAGCCCGGTGATGCGCGACAGCATCGTTCCCGACGCGACGACGAGGTTGTTGCGCAGCATGCCGCCGCCCGCGGTGGGCCGGGCGGGCGCGACGCCCTTGGCGCGACCCGCTCGGGGCGCGCGCCGGGCCGCTCGCTCACGCCGCCATTCGAGGGAGTCGCCGAGGTCCTCGAGACGAGCGAGCGCCGACCGCTCCAGATCGACGCCAGCGGTACTGTCGGCGCCCGACATCGGCTCCAGCGACGGAGCGGCGAGCAGGGCATCGAGCTCGGTGCGATCGACGATCCCCGTCTTCAGCGGGTCGCCTCCGTCGAAGCCCTCCGATCGATTCCGGCGATGCGGGGCCGAGCGCTCGTCGCCGGCGTGTGTCATCAGACTCCGGCGGCCGGGGTGCTCTCGCCACCCGCCTGGGCCGTCTCCTCCATCGCGACGCGCAGCGACTCGAGCTCGTTGACGAGTTCGTCGACGTCCTCGCCGAGCCCGGCCGAGTCGCCGGTGCCGACGCTCACCTCGACCGTACGGGCGATCAGCTCGTCGAAGCGGGCGTCGAGCAGGCGGAGCCGGTCGCGGCTGCGGTCGGCGAGGGCGACGAGGCGCTCGGCCGACGCCAGCTGTGCCTCGAGGGCCTTCGCCGTCTGGGCGCCCGCCGGCGTGTCCACGGCCCCCGATCGCCGCAGCTCGTGGAGCTCGGCGGCCGCCGACTGCGTGTCGATCTTGCCGATCGCGGCGACGATGTCGTGGCCCCGTCTCGCGATGCGCCACGACTCGCCGATGCCGTCGTCGAGACGTGCCGAGAGCCGGAGCAGGCGGTCCCGCAACGGACCGGGCGAAACGTCGGCGACCACCTGGTCGAACCGCTGTTTGGCGTTCTGGGCCCCCTGGGCGTAGCCGCGCCATGGCTCGCTGAGGCGCTCGGGCTGCACACGTTCGGTGCTGTCGCGCGGGATGGCGGCGGCGACCCGTCCACCCCAGGCGAGCGCGCCGATGCCGGCGGCGAGGGCGATCGGAGCCCCGGCGACGACACCGGCGGCCATCCCGGCTCCGGCGAGCACGATGCCGAGCGGGGACATCATCGCCTCCGCCACCTTGGGCGTGAAGAACCGATCCCTGAACGATCTAGACACGTGATGTGGCCTGTCCGGAGATCAGCGAGCGCCAGCGAGCGTCCCGAGGTCCGATCGGGTAGGTGCCCGGAGCGCTAGCGGAGGGTGCCGGCGCGCCGGCCTGCGTGGCCACTGAGCCTCGGCGACACGCCTGTGGGGAACGCTTCATTAGAAGTTCGAGATGACTGCTGTGAAGACCTGGTTGATGCTCGCCGGGTTGCTCGAGTTGTAGGTGGCCGCGTTGGTGGCCTGGCTGATCGTGCGCAGGGCCTGGGTGTCGGCGCCCTCGCCGTACGAGATCGTGAACACGCGGACCGGCCGGGACTGGCTGCCCTCGCTGCCTTCCTCGAGCGCGGCGATCAGCTCCTGGAACTCGGCATCGTCGTCGTCCGGGTTCTCGTCGTCGTTCTGGCCGTCGCTCAGCACGACGACGGCGTTGATCTGCGCCGGGTCGTAGGTCTCGAGCATGGTCTCGTACGCCGTCTGTGTGGCGTTGTAGAGGGGTGTGCCGGCCACCGGGAACTGCTGCTGCAGGGCATCGGCGATCTGCTCGCGGGTCTCGCTCATCGGGCCGATCGGGACGACCTCACGGAAGTTGGGGTCGTCGCCACCGAGGTCGGTGCTGAACACCGACAGGCCCACCTGGTCGGTGTCCTTGAAGTCGTCGAGCGCGCCGAGCGCGGCGGCGACGGCGAGGTCGAGCTTCGTCTCGCCGTCGGGTCCGGCGGGGTCGCCCATCGAGCCGGACACGTCGAGCAGCAGCATGACGCGGGCCTCCTTGCGGAGAGCGGCCCACGAGTCGAGGATCTCGACGAGCACGGCGGGGTCGGGCACGTCGAGCTCGGCGGTCGGCTGGTCGGGGTCGACGCCGTTCTCCAGCGAGATCGGATCGGCCAAGGGGACGTCGGGGTTGTTCGGGCGGAATCCGTACTCGAGGACCTTCGCCTGGTTCTCCGGGCGCTGCACGAACTCCTCGAACATCGCCGCGGCGTCACGCTCGGCGTCGTCCACCCACTCCGTGTCGAGCACGATGAAGGGGCTGTCGGAGTAGAGCGTGCCCTCGGACGGGTAGATCGCCACGAGCGGGATGCGCGGCGGGCGCAGCTCCTCGCCCGGGGCGAGCACGCCGTCGGGGTCGCCGAGGTTGTAGTCGATGACGCTCTTCTCCTCGACGGCGACGGCGCTGACGTAGGTGAGCGCCGTGCCCCGACGGTCGGCGGCGAACCAGTTGTTGAGGAACGTCATCGTGATGTCGCCGTAGTGGACGACGGCCGACTCGATGTCGGTGGCGAACGCCACGGCCTCGGGGCTCCCGATGTCCTCGGTGCTCAGTCCGGTCGTCGTGTTCGTGGCCGCGTAGTACTCGGCGACGGTGAAGTTGAGCCCGCTCGTCGAGTAGTTGGGGTTCGTCTTGCCGAGGCGGAACGGGCCCCACTCGGGGTGGCCGAACGCTCCCCAGCCCTCAGGATTCTGGGCCAGGGCGACGAGGTCGGCGAACCCGATCGGCGTTTCCGGGTAGCCGAGTGCGTCGGCCATCGGTTCGGGCATGGCGATGACGAGCGGCGTGAGCATGAACGGTGTGCCGGCCGGGGCGAGCTCCTCGCCGGCTCGCTCGTTGACGATCGCGCCCCAGCCCGACGCCGCCGGCGACCAGATCACCGGTGGCTCGCCGTTGACGTCAGGGTCGGGCCAGCCCTCGGGGATCAGCGACGCGGCGAGGCCCGACGCGACGCTTCGCGGGGCGATCACGATGCAGTCGCCGTTGACCTCGGCGCCAGAGTCGTTGAACTCCTCGGCCAGTTCGGTGAGGAGGGTGATCTTCTCGCTGCTCACCGCCATGTCGACGACGATGCACCCGTCACCCTGTGGGGCGCGGGCGCCGGCGGGGGAGTGGGCGGCGGCGACGGCGCCGACCGCGAGCAGGCCGGCGGCGGCGAGGGCACGACGGGCGGTGGGGTTCATTGGGCCTCCCAAAGGGCGCGGAGTGCGAGCATCGTGGCGGCGCTGGGCGCCGGGGTCGTCGCCGCCGCGGCCGGCTTCCAGTCGGCGGCGGTCAGCGCGTCGGTGACGATCGCCGCGAGGTCGGCGGGCGCGGCCACACCGGCCGGAGCGGCGACCACGGCGTGCAACCACATGTCCGGCCGAGGATAGACCAGCTCGAATCGGTCGCCGGAGGTGCCGAGGGCGGCGAGCTCGAAGTCGGCCGTGGCGGCCACGTCGAGGGCGCTCGCCCTGGTCGCCATGGTGCGGAGCGGCGTTCCAGCCGTGTCGGGAGCCCGCTCACTCTGGCGGACGAGGCGGCGCGCCCAGCCGACGAACGTGCTGTCGGATTCCCAGTCGAACGCGGTCGGGGACGCGACGCCGGTGTACCCGGAGACGGCGGCGGCGAACGACAGCAACCCGAGGGCGGAATCGGGCACGTCACCGAGTGACGGGCGGATCGCGCCCCACGACGCCTCGCCGCCGAGATCGGTCCACGCCGCCCCGGCGTGGTTGCCGAGGCAGGCCCACAGCGCGTCGTCGGCACAGCCGCTCGCCAGGACGTCGGCCCGGCCCGTGGGCGCACCGGCCTCCGTGCCCGTGTCGTCGGCTGCTGTGTCGTCGGCTGCTGTGTCGTCGGCTGCGGTGTCGGGGGTGACGCTCGTCCCTGCCGCGGTCGCCGGCGCCGTGGCTGCGGCGCGCGGCTTGGGCACGGCCACCGCCAGGGCCGACGCACCGACCGGCGTGCCGGAGTAGCCGATCGGGTCGGCGTCGCGCCGGGCGGTGTCGACCATCGCCGGGTACGGGTCGGCGGTCACCCAGATCGGTGCCGCCGCTGGATCGTCGAGAGCGGCGAGACGGTCGAGCGTCGTCCCAGCCGCCTCGACCCGAACGTTCAGGTCGGGGAAGGCGTCGCCGATCGCTTCGCACACGCTCGCCAACTCGGTGATGCAGACGACGCTCGATGCCGTCGGCGGTTCGGTCGCCTCCGGCTCGGCCGGCGTCGTGGCGTCGGTGCCGATCGGACCGGATCCGTCGGGGGTGGCGGCGACGGTGGTGGTCGGCGCTGCCTGTGACCCGTCGTCGTCGAGCGCCCCGCGCACGACGAAGGCGACGACGACGAGCGCCACGGCCACGAGCGCGGCGGCGGCGCGTTTGCCGTTCACGACGAAGCTTGCTCCACCTCGGCGACGGCCTGGCGCATGGCCTCGAGCTCGACGACGAGCGAGTCGACGTCGTGGGCGTAGGTGGCGCTGTCCTTGGTGCCGACGCTCACCTCGGCGGCGCGGGCGACGAGCTCGTCGAGCCGGGCCTGGGTGAGCCGGAGGCGGTCGGCGGTGCTGGCCGAGAGCGCCTTGAGGCGGTCGGCGCTGGCGAGCTGGCTCTCGACCGAGGCGATGGCCTCGGCCACGTTGCCCGACTCGGCACCCGCCTGCTCCCTGAGGGTGGCCAGGCGGGAGCGGAGGCGCACGGGGTCGATGCGGTTCACGGCGTCGTCGATGGCGTCGCCACGTGTGGCGACGGCGCCGCTCTCGTCGACGGCCTGCTCGAGACGGGCGACGATGTCACCGAGGCGCTCCTTCAGCGGCCCGTCGGCGATCCCCCGCACGGTGGCCTGCAGCGCCTGGCGCGACCGGTTCGCGCTCTGCACGAACTGCCGCCACGGCTCGCTGAGGGCGAAGGCGTCGACGGGAGTCGCCCGCTTCTGCTTGGGCATCGCCAGCAGCACCGATCCGGCGTAGAAGGCCACGCCGATCACGATCGCGCCGACCCACGGAACACCGATCAGCCCGAGGACGACGCCGACCGCGGCCGCCACCGGAATCCGCCACGACAGCAGGGCTTTCGCCGTCTTGGGAGTGAAGAATCGGTCGCGGAGTCCCATCCCGACCGCAGGCTAATCGGCGCCCGCTCAACCCACCCCTCCACCCCCGCTGCCCCGCTTCCGGAATTCCTGTACCGCCACGGTCGCGAAACCGCGACGAACCTGTCGGACCTGTGGGTCGGGTACGGGTGTGTTCGCTGTGCTGCGGCACGATTGTCTGCTCGTGAGGCTGGAGTGCCGTCGTCGGTCGTCGGGCGCCGGCACCGTGTCGGTGTGACGGGGCGGTTTGGGTCGCCGGTTGCGGTTCCGCAATCTCCGTCACATACCTCGGGGTCTCGACGCCGGCGCGGCTCGTGGGGATACTTCGCGGGCTGGATCGTGACGGTTTTCGTCACGATCCAGCCCCAGGTCACCGAATGGCACGATCGAGCCCCAGATTCTCGACGTTGTCCAGCTTCCACCCGGCCACCGACGTCGATCACCTCACCTTCGGAGCAGCAGCCGTCACCGGCGAACCTGCCCAACCTCCGGCCAGCAGAAGACGAGAGAGGCCCGACGGCCCTGCCGAAGTGCCGACCCAGCGCGCTCCCCGAGGCCCACCCCGTACGCACTTCCACCGTTCAGAACCCACCAGAGCGACTCGAGCGCCCGAAACGCGACGAACGACGCCTGAGAATCTGGGCCCCGGGGTTCAGCGGTGGGCGGGGGTGGGGATGGCGGCGAGCAGTTCGCGGGTGTAGTCGTGCTGAGGATCGTCGAAGATGGCCGCCGGCGTGCCGTGCTCGACGATGCGTCCGCGCTGCATCACGTACACGTGGTGCGAGATCATCCGCACGACGGCCAGGTCGTGGCTGATGAACAGATAGCTGAGCCGGCGCTCCTGCTGCAGCTCCGTGAGCAGGGCGAGGATCTGCGCCTGGACGAGGACGTCGAGCGCCGACACGGCCTCGTCGAGGACGATGAGCTCGGGCTCGAGGGCGAGCGCCCGGGCGATGGCGACCCGCTGGCGCTGCCCGCCCGACAGCTCGTGGGGGAACCGCCCGGCGAGGCCGGCCGGCAGGGCGACCTGCTCGAGCAGATCGGCCACGGCGGCGCGCCGGCCCGTCTTGGTCCCGATCTTGTGCACGCGCAACGGCTCGGCGATGCACCGCTCCACCGTGTAGCGGGGGTCGAGCGAGGCGAAGGGGTTCTGGAACACGGGCTGCACCCGCCGCCGCAGGGCGAACAGGCCCCGGCGGTCCATCGCCGTGACGTCGGCGCCGTCGAACGTGATCGACCCGGCGGTCGCGTGGTCGAGGGCGAGGACGAGGTTGGCCATCGTCGATTTGCCCGAGCCCGACTCACCGACGATCGACACGGTCGACCCACGTGGGATCGTGATCGCCACGTCGTCCACGGCCGTGAAGTCGGTGGGGGCGTCGAGGCCCCGGCCTCGGATGGGGAACGTCTTGACGAGACCGTCGACGGTGACCAGCGGCGCCTCATCATCCGGTGATCGGCCGTCGGGCGCCTCGCCGGGCGACGGATCCGGCAGCATCGAGGCCGACGACAGGCTCGGTGCGGCGGCGAGGAGGCGGCGGGTGTACTCGTGCTGGGGATCGCCGAGGATCGCTGCGGCCTCGCCGGCCTCGACGACGGCGCCCTCGTTCATCACCACCACGTGGTCGGCTCGTTCGGCCGCCAGCCCGAGGTCGTGGGTGATCAGGAACAGGGCGGTCCCCATCTTTTCGGTGAGCTCGGCCAGCTGGTCGAGGATCCGCCGCTGCACGGTCACGTCGAGCGCCGAGGTCGGTTCGTCGGCGATGAGGAGTTGGGGCCGGCACGCGAGGCCGATGGCGATGAGCACTCGCTGGCGCATGCCACCGGAGAACTCGTGGGGGTACTGGTTGGCTCGCTGGGCGGCGTCGGGGATGCCGACGAGATCGAGCAGCTCGACGACCCGGGCGTGGGCTGCCGTGCCGGCGGCGATGCCGTGCACCTCGAGGGCTTCGGCCACCTGGTTGCCGACCCGCATCATCGGGTTGAGATTCGACATCGGATCCTGCGGCACGAGACCGATCTGCGCGCCGCGGATGCGCTGCATCTGGCGGGCCGGCACGGTGGCCAGATCGGTGCCGTTGAACCACACCGACCCCGAGGTGATGCGGGCGTTCGGTGGCAGGAGCCGGTTGACGGCCGCCGCGGTCGTGGACTTTCCGGAGCCGGACGCCCCGACGACGGCGACGGTCTGGCTCGCAGCGATGTCGATCGACACGTCGCGCACGGCGTCGATCGGCCCCGACGGGGTGCTGAACGTGACCGACAGGTTGCGGATGCTGAGCACGGGGTCAGCCATCGCCGTCTCCGTGCAGCGTCTGGTTCAGTACGGCGTGCCACAGGTCGACCGAGGAGACCGGGGTGCCGGACGTGACCAACCGGTTGCTCGCCAGCACCGCCGCGATGCCCGCGTCGGGCACGAACCCGATGCCCGTGCCGACGAAGCCGGTGTGGCCGAGGACATCGGTGTCGACGTCGGGAACGGAGTACCGACGGAAGCCGAGCGACTGGCCGGTGTCCGGGCCGGGCCGGTAGAACTCGGCAACCACGGGCGGCGCCCAGAGGTCGTCGTGCTCGCCGGCTGCGGCGAGGGCGGCGCCCAGCGTGGCAAGGTCGTCGACGGTGGCGAAGAGACCGGCGTGTCCCGACACGCCGCCGAGGGCATGGAAGGCGTTGCCGTCGTTGACGGAGCCCGTCACCGGCGCGGTGCGCCAGCCGGCGAAGTCGGAGCTGCGGAACGGCACCGCGTACGGCTCGCCGGTGTCGAGCATCGTCATCTCGACACGATCGTCGAGGGCGCTGGTCGCCACGTCGTCGGCGTCGTCCGGGCTGCCGTACCGCAACGACCGGAGACCGAGCGGGAAGGCGATCAGCTCGGCGACGGCGTCGGGCAGCGACGAGCCGGCCGCCGCGGCGACGATGCGGCCGAGCTGGATGAACCCGAGGTCCGAGTAGT
This sequence comes from Desertimonas flava, assembly GCF_003426815.1. GTDB lineage: Bacteria > Actinomycetota > Acidimicrobiia > Acidimicrobiales > Ilumatobacteraceae > Desertimonas > Desertimonas flava. The sequence goes on along the minus strand of NZ_QKYK01000014.1, from coordinate 111,637 downwards.
GGCGGGCCTGGCCGCGCGGGTACCGGCCCGGCAGGGCATCGACGAAGGCATGGACCGCATCGACGTCCGTCGGGTCGTCGACGGCCGCGTACAACGGGTACCACTCCCACAGCCCGCCCCGATGGAGCAGGAGGTCGCGAACGGTGATGCCGCTGTGGGCGGCGGGCAGGAAGTGCTGCACCTCGTCGTCGAGATCGACGGCGCGGGCAGAGACCAGTGTCATCAGGCACGCCGTGGTGACCACCTTGGTCACCGACGCCAGATCGTGACGGGTGGTGTCGGTGAGCGGCAGGGAAGCGTCGGCGTCCCGCCAGCCGATCGTCGCCATGCGCAAGGGGCCGCCGTCTCTCGTGGCCACGCCGACAGCGACTCCGGCGGGCGGCGTCGATCCCGGCGGGGATGCGGCGACCACCTCGTCGACGAGCGCGGCAAGCGACTCGGCGTTCATCGCCCGGTCAACTCCTTGGCCATCCCGATCTCCGGCTCGCCGAACTCGGCCTCGACGCGCGTGGTGCCGTCGGCCGACCAACCGCGCGCCTCGTAGAACCGGCGCGAGGGCGCGTTGGCGGCGAACACCCACAGGCGGGCCGCGGAGGCGCCGGCGCCTGCGATGGCCTGCTCGGCGGCGCCAAGCAAGAGGCGCCCGACGCCGAGGCCCTGCGACGCCGGATCGACATACAACGAGTGCACCCAGCCCGGCGCCGCCGTGCCGGGCACCGCCCAGCGGGTGACCCCGACGATCGCCCGGTCTCGGACGGCGACGACGATCTCGCCCGGCGCCGCCTCGCGGAGCGCCCGGAACCACAGCGATCGTGCGCGTTCGGGCGTCATCGCGGCGACCAGTGCCGGGGGCATGACCGGCGCGTACGACGTCGACCAGCAGGACCGGAACACGGTGACCACGGCGTCGAGGTCGTCATGGCCGGCCGGCCGGAGACGGATCGTCTCGATCGCATCGGCACGCTCGGACGGGCTCGTCATCGAGACGTCAACCCCTGACCGTCAGCCGCAGCGCAGGCAGCGGTGTCTCGTGGGGCGGGGGAAGGACGAGCGGAGTGCGGCCCGGCGTGATCGTTCCGAGCACGCGCCGCTCGGCGGCACCGGTCGCGGTCGGCTCGTTGGCGGGGACGCCGTGGAGCGTGCACCATCCGATCATGGCGAAGGCGATCGCCTCCTTGGTGTCGGTCGGGGCGCCGAGCTCATCGGAGCGCACGAGCTCGACACCGTCCAGGGCGGAAGCGAGTCGTCTCATCAGGAAGCCGTTGGCGCAGCCTCCTCCGGACACCACGAGGGTGCCGATCCCGGCGGCCTTCACGTCGTGAGCGACCGTGACGGCCGTCAGCTCGGTGAGCGTGGCCAGGAGGTCGGGCAGCGCCGGCTCCCGGCCGGACCGAGCGAGCGCAGCCTGGACGTACTCGAGGTGGAACAATTCCTTGCCCGTGGTCTTCGGGACCGGCAGGGCGTAGTACGGCTCCTCGAGCAGGACGCTCAGCAGCGCGTCGTCCACCGCGCCACTCGCCGCGATCCGCCCGTCCTCGTCATACCCGGGGGAGTCGGACGTTCCGTTCCGGAGTGGGCGGTCGGCGATGACGGCGTCGAGCAGGGCGTTGGCCGGCCCGATGTCGTAGGCGTACGGATCGCGTCCGGGCAGCAGCACCGTCATGTTGGAGATGCCGCCGAGGTTGAGCGCGGCGATGCCGGCGCCGCTGGCACGGCCGCGCAGCAGCAGGGTGTCGAGGAAGGCCACCAGCGGAGCCCCCTGGCCGCCGACGGTCATGTCCCGGATGCGCACATCGGACACCACGGGCACCCCCGTGCGCTCGGCGATCCACGCCGGCTGACCGATCTGCAGGGTGCCGAGCGGGGTGGTGCCGTCGACCCAGTGGAACACGGTCTGGCCGTGCGATGCGATCGCGTCGAGCGGCCGCCCGGCGGCCCGTGTGGCCCGCTCGGCACCCGCGGCGACCTCGGCGAAGGCCTGGCCGATGAGCGTGTCGAGCTGGCAGATCTCCGAGAGCGTGGTGGGCGTGGGCGGCAGGGCGCTACGCAGGCGGGAACGTAGGCCCGGGTCGTAGGGGGTGACGCTGCGGTGTCCGACGATTCCCTCGAGGACCCCGTCATCGGCGAACGAGAAGTCGACGACCGCGGCGTCGATGCCGTCGTGCGACGTGCCTGAGATCATCCCCAGCACCGTCATGGTCGTGCTCATCGCCGTTCCTCCATCGCGCGGCGCAGATGGCCGCCGTTCCTGTCCAGCCGGGTTGTGGCGTCCTGGGGCGACAGGCCGAGCGCCGCCACCAGCACCGCGGCCTTGATGTCGAAGGCCGTCGCGTCGAGCGCTGCTCGTGACTCGGAGGCAGAGACCTCGGCGATCTCGCCGACGATCCTGATCGCTCGCCGGCGCAGCTTCTCGTTCGTCGGGACGAGGTCCACCATCAAGTTGCCGTAGGTCTTGCCGAGGCGCACCATCACGATCGTCGAGATCATGTTGAGGACGAGCTTCTGTGCCGTCCCCGCCTTGAGCCGCGTCGAGCCGGCCACGATCTCCGGACCGACCGGCACCTCGATGGACATCTCGGCTGCTGCACCGAGCGGGGCGCCGGCGTTGCACGACAGGCCGACGGTGAGGGCGCCCAGCTCGGCGGCCCGCCGGATGGCGCCGATCACGTACGGCGTCCGACCGCTCGAGGCGATGCCGACGACGGCGTCGGCGGCGGTGACCACGGCGTCGTCGATGGCTGCGGCGCCGGCGACCGGGTCGTCCTCGGCGCCCTCGACGGGCGTGATGATCGCCGGCGGGCCTCCGGCGATGATCCCGCGCACGAGGGACGGCGCGGTGCCGAACGTCGGCGGGCACTCCGAGGCGTCGAGCACCCCCAGGCGGCCGGAGGTTCCGGCGCCGACATAGAGCAGCCCTCCGCCCCCCTTCATGCGTGCGGCGATCGCGTCGATCGCGGGAACGATCGACGGCAGGGCCCGCCGCACGGCGGCGGGCACGGTGGCGTCGGCATCGTTCATCAGGTCGGCGAGCGCCGCGGTCGGCAGCTCGTCGATGTGGGCGTAGCGGGGATCGCCGGCCTCGGTGGTGAGCGACGTCATGAGCCCAGCTCCGGTGTCGGTGTCGCTGTCATCGTTGGGGGCGTGGTCCGCAACGTCGGTGCGGTCGATGCGATTCATGCAGTTCCGTTCCGGGTGGTCGCACGGGGATCGAGCGTGTCGCGCAGGCCGTCGCCGAGCAGATTGAGACTCACGACGATGAGCACCACGACGACGCCCGGGAAGACCATCGTCGCCGGCGAGCGATACATGAGGGTGCGGGCCTCGTAGATCATCGAGCCGAGCGATGCCGACGGCAACGGGATGCCGAGGCCGAGGAAGCTGAGCGCCGCCTCGGTGAGCACGGCCCACGACAGCGACAGGGTGATCTGCACGACGAGGATCGGCGTGACGTTGGGCAGGACGTGCCGCAGCATCACCGACAGGCGGCTCTGGCCGGTCGCCGTCGCCGCCCTCACGAACTCGACCTCGCGCAGGCTCAGCACCGGGCCGCGCACGACACGGGTGAAGATCGGCACGTACACGATGGCGATCGACAACGCCACCGTGACGCGGTTGCGGTCGACGACCGACGCCACGCAGAGGGCGAGCAGGAGCGGCGGGAAGGCGAAGATCACGTTGGACACGGCGCCGATCACGCTGTCGGCCGCCCCGCGGTAGAACCCGGCGACGAGGCCGGCGAGCGTGCCGACGACCGCGGCGACGGCGACGGCGAGGAACGCCACGAGCAGCGAGTTGGCGACGCCGCCGGCCACGCGGGCGAGCAGGTCGCGACCGAACTGGTCGGTGCCGAAGAGATGGTCGCCCGACGGACCCTGCAGGCGGTCGGGCGCGTTCTGCTCGGTCGGGGTGTAGGGGAGCACGCCGAGCCGGTCGATGACGGCCAGGATGAGCGGGATCGCCAGCAGCGCCAGGCCGATCACGCCGCTCGGATTGCGCAGCAGGGCCCGGACGCGGCCGTGACGGGCCCCACCGGCGACGACCGCAGTGGCGTCCGCCGGCACAGCGGTCTGCAGCTCAGTCACTGCGCCTCCCGGGGCGGCGCGGGCGGCAGTCGCTCGCTTCGCTCACGACGCACGCACCCGGGGGTCGATCACCCGGTAGAGCACATCGGTCGCCATGTTGACGAGCACGAAGGCGACGGCGATCACCAGCACGGTGCTCTGCACGACGGCGTACTCCTTCTGCTGGATGCCGAGCAACACCTGGCGCCCGATGCCGGGAACGGAGAAGATCTGCTCCACGACGACGGCGCCACCGAGCAGGTAGCCGAACTGCAGGCCCGCCATCGTGACGATGGGAACGAGGGCGTTGCGCAGCACGTGTCGCACCTGGAGCCGGCGGGGCGGCACGCCCTTGGCCACGGCGGTGCGGATGAAGTCCTGCGATCGCACCTCGAGCACCGCCGTGCGGGTGGTGCGCATGATCGGCGCGGCGATCCCGAACCCCAACACCAGTGCCGGCAACAGCATCTGCTGCAGGTTGAGCCAGGGGTCGTCGACGAGCGTGGCGAACGCCTTGCCGTTGGGGTTGAAGTGGTAGGTCGAGGCGAGCACGGTGAGCAGCACGGTCGCCAGCAGGAACGAGGGGATCGACAGCCCGGCGAGGCCGACGACCTGACCGGCCGCGTCACGCACCGAGTTGGGCTTCGACGCCGACAGCAACCCGAGCGGGATGCCGATCAGCAGCGAGAGGACGATGGCGAGGATCGCCAGCTCGAGCGTGACGGGGAGGGCATCGAGGGTGAGATCGACGACGCTCGTCTGCGCACGAGAGGAGTAGCCGAGGTTGCCGGTGAAGACGTTGCCGAGCCACGAGAAGAACTGCACCGGGAGCGGCCGATCGAGTCCGTAGTAGTCGGTCAGGGCGGCCCGCTGCGCCGGGGTCAGGGCGGCGGCCTCGGTGCCGAGGCCGGCGGTGATCTGGTCACCGGGGATGGCGCGCAGCATCACGAACACGGCGACGGCGACGCCGAACAGTGTGGCGACGACGTCCCGGAGGCGGCGCGCGAGGGGGTGACGGAGGAAGTGAAGCATCGGGGCGCGTCGAGCGGCGGCGCGACCGGTTGTCGGGACGGGCGGGTGCGGCCGCCCGTCCCGAACCGGGGGGATCAGCCGACGGTGGTCGTCCGCAGGTACTGGAGCGAGCCGTTGGTCATCGGCACGAACCCGCTCACGTCGGGCGTCGTCGCCGTGTAGGTGTAGCTGGTGAACAGCCAGATCCACGCCGCGTTGTTCTCCAGCTCGGCCGAGATCTGGTTGTAGATCTCCACGCGGGCGGCCTCGTCGGTCTCGGCCTTGCCGGCGGCGAACAGCTCGTCGAGCGTGTCCGAGCTGTAGCCGGCCACCTGGTTGAGGTTGCCGGTGCTCGTGAAGTAGCGCCCGTACATGCTGTCGGGGTCGGGCCGACCGCCGTTGAGGGCGACGGCGGCCTCGAAGTCGGCGGCGACCCAGCGATCGACGTACGCGCCCGACTCGAGCGTCTCGATGTCCATCGTGATGTTGGCGTCGGCGAGCTGGGCCTGGATGCTCTGGGCCTCGGCCACCGACGTGGCGTACTCGCCCTGCGACACGATGGCCGTGAACGTCACGCCGTCGGGCAGGCCGGCGGCCTCGAGGTACTCGGCGGCCTTGTCGAGGTCACGCTCGGGGCAGGGGCGGGCGGCGGGATCGGAGCGGAAGGCCGGCGACGTGATCGGGCCGGTGATCTCACCCTCGCCGAAGGCCGCCGTGTCGAGCACCTCCTGGCGGTCGATGGCGCACTGGATGGCCAGGCGGACGTTGACGTCGGCGAGGTCGCCACGGGTGGCGTTGAGCTGCAGCACGTGGTAGCTCAGCTGCGGCGTGGCCTCGACCGTGACGTCGCCGCCGAGCGTCTCGGCCACGAGCGGATCGTCGAAGACGGCGAACTGCACGTTGCCCGACTGCATCGCCGAGGCGATCGAGGTCTCGTCGGGGATGACCCGGAACTCGATCGAGCCCAGCGTCGGGGCATCGCCCCAGAACTCGTCGTTGGCGACGAGCGTGAGCGACTGCGACGGGACGCGGGAGTCGAAGGAGTAGGGCCCTGTGCCGTTGGGCTCGGTGTTGAGCGCCTCCTCCGTGTCATCCGACGAGAGCATCGCCATGTTGACCGTGGCGAGGCCCGCCGGCAGGGCGGCGTCGGGGGCGCTCAGCGTGAGCACGACCGTCTGGGCGTCGGGCGCCTCGATGGCGCTGACCGACGCGAGTGTGGTGCGGGCGACGGCGGCGTTCTCCTCGAGCTGGATGCCCTCGAGCGACGCGACCACGTCGGCCGAGTCGAACTCGCTGCCGTCGGCGAACGTGACGCCTTCTCGGAGGTGGAAGGTCACCGTGAGGCCGTCTTCGGACACCTCCCACGACTCGGCGAGGCCGGGGACGACGTTGAGGTCCTGATCGAACTCGGTGAGTGTGCCGTAGATGTTCTGCAGCACGTTGACGGCCTGGAACTGCGTTGCCTTCCAGGGGAACAGCGTGTCGGGGTCGGAGGTCACGCCGATGACCAGATCGCCGCCACCCTCGCTGGCGGTGCTGGCCGATGCGGTGGTGACGAGTCCGCCCACGGCGAGCGCGGCGAGCGAGGCGACCCCCGCGCCCTTGCGGACGGTGGTTGATCGAGACAAGTGGGACACGGTGGCCCTCCCCGGATCGTGCGCCGGTCGGTGCCCGGCGTCGTTGGATGAACAGTACAGCAGATGCAGCATCTGTGTATCAAAAGTCCGGACTGCTAAGAATGGCGGCGATGAGCGACGCGCGATCGGTCGATCCCCGCACGGTGATGGTCCGCATCCGAGCGGCGATGCCGGGGCTGCGGCCGTCCGAGCGCCGCATCGCCGCGTTCCTGCTCGCCCAGCCGCAGGAGGTGGCCAACCTGTCGGTGGCCGAGCTCGCCGAGAAGGTGGGCACGTCGACCACGTCGGTGCTGCGCTGCACGCAGCAGATCGGCTACTCCAGGTTCCGCGACCTGCGGGTCGATCTCGCTCGCGCGGCGACGCGGGAGGATCTCGCCACCGCCGACCGGTTCACGGTGTCGGGCGACATCGACCGTGACGACTCGCTCGCCGACATCGTCGCCAAGGTGGCGATGACCGAGACGCTGTCGATCGCCGACACGGCCGCCGCCCTCGACACCGGCGCCCTCGCGCGGGCGGTGGCCGCCGTCGGCGCCGCCCATCGCGTCGACACGTTCGGCGTCGGGGCCAGTGCGATCGTGAGCGTCGACCTCCAGCACAAGCTGGCCCGCATCGGGCGGATGGCGGTGAACTGGCCCGATCCGCACTCGGCGTGGACGTCGGCCGCCACGCTCGGCGCCGGCTGTGTCGCCGTCGGCGTGTCCTACAGCGGCGGCACGGCGGACTCCGTCGAGTTCCTGCGCATCGCCCGGTCGGTCGGCGCGGTCACCGTGGGCATCACGAACCACGCAGCATCACCGCTCGGGGAGCAGTCCGACGTCGTGCTCACCACCGCCGGTCGTGAGACCCAGTTCCGCTCCGGTGCCCTGGGCAGCCGCATCGCTCAGCTGATGGTGGTCGACTGCCTGTTCATCGGCGTCGCCACCGCCTCCTTCGACGCATCTATGCACGCCCTCCGCGCCACCTACGACGTCACCCACTCCCGCTCCGTCCCCCCCAAAACCTGATTCTCAGCCGTCTCCGGTTGCATGTCTGCAACTAGAGAAGTACACGAGTTCTCGCGCTGGGGATTCTGGGACCGCGGCGAAGATTCCTCTTCCGATTCGGGCTTCGGGCGACGCACCGGAGAGGTGTGAAGACGAGTCCCGAGATCCACGCCCTCTTCCTCGCCCAACATGGCGTTGCGGCCGTCCGTCAACTCGGCGACGTCGGCTGCCACCGAGTGACGGTGTGGCGGTGGATGCAGCGGGGTGACGTGGACGAGATACTGCCCGGGGTCGTGCGTCTCGCGAGCGTTCCGGAGACTCCGCTCACCAGAGCGATGGCGGTGCAACTTCACGGTGCACCCGACACGTTCCTGTCGGCGTTCACGGCGATGTGGCTGCACGGCGTCACCGAGGTCGCCGGCCGGCGCATCCACGCGATGGTGCCGAGGCGCAACCTCGGCTTCCGCTCGCACAGCCACCAGCAATCGCGATTGCCGTCGTGGGTTCGGCGCAGCCAGTCGAACTGGCACGACGAGCCTGACGTGGTGGTGGTCGACGGTTTTCGGCTCGAGCGGCCCGAGCCCATGCTGTTCACCATTGCGTCGCTCACCGACGACCGGCGGTTCGAGCACCTCGCGGAGAAGGCCTGGAACCGAAAGTTGATCACGCCGGACGGCATGCGTGAATACGTCGAGACGTATCGCCGCAGCGGCCGTTCCGGGGTGGCCCGGACGCTGTGGTGGCTCGGCAAGGTCGGCGTACGTGCCCGGCCCATGCAGAGCGACTTCGAGGTCGATGTCGTCCAGGCCGCACGACTCGTCGGATTGCCGGAGCCGCAGAAACAGTTCCGCGTGATGCTCTCGTACGGACCCGTGCACATCGACGTTGCGTGGCCGGACGTCAAGCTGGCCGTCGAACCGGGCCACAGCGAGTACCACGAAGGCCATGCCCACTCAGCAGCCCGCGACGCGGCGCGGGACAAGGAGCTCGCCGAGCTCGGCTGGACGACGCTGCGGTTCAACGAGGAGGACCGCAAGGATCTCGCGGCTGTTGGCCGCGCGATCGCCCGTAAGTTTCGGGTTCTCGAGCAGGCGTCCTGAATTCGTGTGCTTCTCACGTTGCATTTCTGCAACCGGAGACGGCTGAGAATCAGGTTTTGGGCGATGCGGAGAAGATGGTGGCGAGGGAGGGGATGCGCTGGCGGTAGCCGGCGAGGAGTTGGCGGGCCACGGTGACCGAATCGACGAGCGGGTGCAGCGCGAGCGCCTCCACCGCCATGCGTTCGGACCCCTCGAGGGCGGCGGCAATCGTGAGGCGTTCGACGGCCTTCACCTGCTGCACGAGACCGAGACCGTGCATCGGGAGCGGGCTCACCGAACGCGGTCGGGGACCATGCGAATCGACGGCGCAGGGCACCTCGATCACGGCGTCGGCAGGCAACCCCGGGAGCGTCTCGCCGTTCGGGACGTTGAGAATGAGCTCGGCCGGCTCGTCGCGTGCGATCGCCGCCATCAGCGCCACGGCCACCCGCTCGTAGCCGCCGTCTTCGATGTCGGCGTCGTCGCGGGCGTGCTCGGCACCCCGGGTCTCCTGCATGTAGGTGGCGTTGCGCTCGACGCGCACCCGATTCCACGTGGCCAGGGCCGAGCCGGGGAGCTCGGCGACGGCGCGATAGAAGTCGGCCTGCTGGCGCAGGAGGAACTCGCCGCGGGTCTCGGCGGTGCCGACGATCGCCGCCAGCGCATCACGGGTGAAGTAGTAGTAGTACAGGTACTCGTTGGGCACGGCGCCGAGCGACGCGATCCAGTCGGCGCCGAACAGCTGACCCTCCTCGGTGCCGGCCAAGGCATCGGCGTCGGCCACGAGATCGGGCAGGCGGTCGGCGCCGTTCACTGTGAGCCCCTGCAGCCAGCCGAGATGGTTCAGCCCGGCGTAGTCGATGCCGGCGTCGACACCGTCGAGGTGCAGCGCCCGCTGCGCCCGCTGCGCCAACCCCATCGGCGAGTCGCAGATGCCGATCACCCGGTCGCCGAGGACGGCTCGCATCGCCTCGGTGATCATCCCCGCCGGGTTGGTGAAGTTGATCACCCAGGCGTCCGGGGCGAGCCGGGTGACGCGCCGGGCGATGTCGACGGCGACCGGGATCGTGCGCAGTCCGAACGCCACGCCACCGGGCCCGGTGGTCTCCTGGCCGAGCACACCGAGGTCGAGGGCGACACGCTCGTCGGCGACGCGGCCGTCCAAGCCGCCGACACGGACCGCCGAGAACACGAAATCGGCGCCCTCGAGCGCGGCGTCGAGATCGGTGGTGGTCTCGACGGCGGGGGCCGTGGGTGACCCTGCGGCGAGCTGGTCGAGCACGTGACCGATGGCGGCGAGCCGGCCGGCGTCGATGTCGTACAGCGTGACGCGGTCGATGCGACGGTCGGCGACATCGTCCAGCAGGGCCCGGTACACGAGTGGCGTGCGGAACCCGCCACCGCCGAGCATGGTGAGCTTCACCGCGCCCGCCTCGTCACGCCGTCCACACCTCGACCCCGGCGTCCCGAGCAGTGTCGAGTGTGGCGCGATCGGCGCCGGCGTTGGTGACCACACCGCCGAGATCGCCGATGCCGCACACCCGCAGCACGCCGGCTCCGGGGAACTTGTGCCGGTCGGCCAGCAGCACGGCCCGGTCGGCGGACCGCAGCAGGGAACGCTTGACCGGCACCTCGACCGCGGTCGTGTCGAGCACGGTCCCGTCGGGCCGGACGCCGCTGGCGCCGAGGAAGGCGATGTTCGCCCGCACGTCGCGAAGCGCGCCTTCGGTCAGCGCACCGACGAGGGAGTGGTAGGTCCTGCGGACGTGACCGCCGAGGATGATGAGGTCGACAGTCGGGTCGTCGCGCAGGACGTCGAGGACGGCGAGGCTGGCCGTGATCACGGTGATCGGGCGACCGCACAGTTGCCGGGCGAGCATCATCGTGGTGGTGCCGATGTCGAGCAGCACGACGTCGCCGTCGTCGACGAGGGACGCGGCGCGCCGGGCGACGGCGGCCTTGTCGTCGGCGTCGGCGGTGACCACCTGGGCGAAGGGTCGGGCCGTGTCGGCGTCGACAGCGCGGCGGATCACGGCACCGCCTCGCACCCGGTCGATGAGACCTTCGGAGGCGAGCGCATCGAGGTCGCGGCGCATCGTCGCCGGGCTCACGGCGGCGGCCGCACACAGTTGCTCGACCGACAGCGCCCCTTCGGCCTCGAGCCGGCGAATCACCTCCCGGTGTCGCACGTATCGCACGTCGGAACCCTAGTCAATCAACTCTGATCCGATCCAAGCAACGGCGCTCACGAACGAGCAGCCGGGCGAGCCGGATTGGGGAGGCGCGTTGGGATGCCGCTCGTGTTCAGGACGAGCCGCGCCGCGTCCGACCTGCGCAGCCTGCCGAGCACGTTCCGCCAGGCCTGGCGCGTCTCACCGAGGAGCCCGGGCCGTTCCAGGACGACCCCGACCGTCGTTTCGCCGTCCAGATGGCGCTCGCCATCCTCCGGCTCGACGCCGACGGGCTCGGCTGAGAGCCGGCCCGACGGACGTTGATTGCGGGTGGCCCGACCCGGCGAGGCATACTCGTCGTGCCCATGTCGTTCGATCCGCTCGCCCGCGCCCGCACGCCCTCATCGCCGGAGTTCGACGTCTTCCTGTGGGGGACGGTCTTCCTCGACATCATCTTCGCCGGGTTGCCGACGGCCCCGGCGCCCGGCACCGAGGTGTGGGCCGAGGGCATGGCGTCGTGCCCTGGTGGGATCGCCAACCTCGCCATCGCGTCGAGCCGGCTCGGTCTGCGCACGTCGCTGGCCGCCGCGTTCAGCGACGACGACTACGGCGACTTCTGCTGGCGGACGCTGAGTGAGCAGGAGCATGTCGACCTCAGTCGCTCGCGGCGGTTCTCCGACTGGCACAGCCCGGTCACGGTGTCGATCTCGTTCGACCGCGACCGCAGCATGATCAGCCACGGCCACCCACCGCCGGTCTCCGCCACCGAGATGATCGGGACGCCGCCCTCGACGCGAGCGGTGATGGTCGACCTCGGCGGTGTCGAGCCGGCCGACTCGACGTGGGTTCGTGCCGCCGCCGGCGCCGGCGCGTTGGTGTTCGCCGACATCGGCTGGGATCCCGACGAGGAATGGCCCGAGTCGATGCTCGAGCAGTTGGCACATTGTCACGCGTTCATGCCCAACGCCGTGGAGGCGATGTCGTACACGCGCACCGACTCGCCGCTCGCCGCGCTCTACGCGCTGGCCGACCGCGTGCCGCTCGCCGTCGTCACCAACGGTGCCGACGGTGCAATCGCCATCGACGCCACGACCGGCGAGGAGGCCCAGGTGCCGGCGTTGCAGGTGGACGCGCTCGACCCCACCGGGGCCGGCGACGTGTTCGGTGCGGCGATGGTGACGGGCACGTTGGCCGGCTGGCCGCTCGCCGACCGGCTCGCCTTCGCCGCCCTGTGCTCGGCGCTGTCCGTGCAGCAGTACGGCGGCTCGCTCGCCGCGCCCGGCTGGGGAGACGTCGTCGACTGGTGGCACGCCCTGCAGGCCAACTCGAGCTCGGGGAGCTATCACCAGTCCCTCGTGCGACGCTACGCCTTCCTCGGCGAGCTCGCACCGCACGTCCCTCCCCACGCCAACCGCCGCGCCTCCGCCACCATCGCCCGCCACGCGGATGTGAACGACGTGTGAGTTTCGTCCTCGGCGGCGTCGGTCGCTGCGCTCCCTCGCCGCCTGCGGCGAGTTCGATCGAGCTCGCTTCGCTCGCACGAAGGAGTTGAAAGAGGCGGCGGCGCAGCAAGCTGCGCTTTCCGCCGCATCGAAGGGGGAATCCCCCTTCGAGCATCCCCCGTCGGCGCCGGATCGTTGGTCGCCTCTCGACCGGTCTTCATCGTCGCGCGGGCCGACTTGGTCCGCGCGACAGCAGGAATCACCCGTTTATTCCAGTTCGTTCGACGCCTTCGACGATGTAGCGCTGGAGGAGGACGAAGGCGATCAGGAGGGGGAGGATGGCGATCGCCGACGCGGCGAAGAGCTGCGACATCCTCGGCGTCTGGGAGTTGAGAAACGACGACAGGGCAACCTGCACGGTGGGGCGGTTGCGGCCGACGACGAACGGCCACAGGAAGGCGTTCCAGCTGGCGATGAACGTGATCGATCCGACGGCGGCGAAGATCGACTTCGAGTTGGGCACGACGATGCGCCAGTAGGTGCCCCACGTCGACAGACCGTCGATGCGAGCCGCCTCCTCCAGCTCGATCGGGAAGCCGATGAAGTACTGGCGGAACAAGAAGGCGGCGAAGGCCTGGAACATGCCGGGGACGATCAGGCCCTGGTACGAGTTGATCCAGCCGATCTCGGTGACGAGGATGAAGCTCGGGACGAACGTGACGGCCGCCGGGATCATCAGTGTGGCCAGCATCATCACGAAGACGGCGTTGGCGTACCGGAACGGGATCCGGGCCAGCCCGTAGCCGGCCATCGACGCCAGTGTCACGGCGCCGAGCGTCTGGGTCACCGACACGACGACCGAGTTGCGGAGCCCTTCGGAGAAGCGGACGGAGCGGTTGTCGAAGAGATCGGTGACGTTGCTGAAGTGCAGGGTGCTGGGGAACAGCTTCCAGTCCGGCGCCGAGATCTCCAGGTCGGTCGACAGGCCGTTGCGGACGAGCAGGTAGAAGGGGATGAGGAAGAGGATCGCGGCGACCCCGGCGACGAGGTACAGCACCCCGGTGCCGACGGCGGCCCGCGGGCCGGTGGGACGGACCATCGCCATGGCTACCCGTAGCTCCCGCGTCGCCCGAAGCCCACGAGGCGTCCCTGGACGATGGTGAACAGGGCGATCATCGCGGTGAGGATCACCGCGCCCGCCGACCCGTGTCCGAAGTCCTGATTGCGGCCGAGTGCGACGTAGTACAGGTACACGAGCGGCGGCCGGGCGTACGGGGGATACGTGCCGGCGGCGAAGTTCGACATCAGGTTGAAGAACTCGTCGAACGCCTGGAACGCGTTGATCAGCAGCAGGACGACCACGGCGGCGGACGTGGCGCGCAGCTGCGGCAGGGTGATGTAGCGGAACGTCTGCCAAGCGGAGCGGGCGCCGTCGACGGCGGCCGCCTCGTAGAGGTTCTGGGGAATGCGCTGGAGCCCGGCGAGGAACAGCAGCATGTAGAAGCCGACCTGCAGCCACAGCCGCTCGCTGACGATGACGACCCAGTACTGCGGGGGATGGGGGCGGGACAGCCATTGCCTGCCCTCCATCCCGAACGCGCGGAGCACGGTGTTGGCCAGTCCGAAGCGCACGCCGTTGAAGATCGACAGCTTCCAGATCATCGAGGCGACCACGTAGCTGCACGCCACCGGCAGGAAGAAGACCGACCGGAAGAACGCCTTGGCGACGCCGAGTCGGTTCACGAGCAGTGCCAGCCCGAGCGAGCACAGGAACGTGAGGGGGACGATGAACGCGGCGAAGGCGAGGAACGTCGTGAGGCTCGACCGGAAGACGGGGTCCGAGAGCATGTCGCCGTAGTTGCGCAGCCCGACGAACTCGGTCGGCGACACGGTGTTGCGAGCCTCGAAGAGGCTGAGGTAGACGCTCCAGCCGATGGGGACGACGACGAACGCGATCAGGCCGAGCAGGAACGGCCCGACGAAGACCCAGAACCAGAGGTTGTTGTTCTGCGGACCGGCCAGCCGGAGCCACCATGAGCGACGTGGCCCGGGCGTCGCCGTGGACGCCCGGGCCACCGGCATCGCTTCTGCCTGAGCGATGTTCACTCGTCAGGCCGGCGCAGTCACGCCGACGTCGAGGCGGTCACCTCGGTGGGGGCCGCCGAGCCGGCGCTCCCCGAACCGGCGCCGATGCGCTCCAGCTCCTCTTCGGCGATCTCCTTCACGCCGGCGATCTCGCTCGCCGGGTCGGCACCTTCGGTGATGATGCGCGACAGCGCGTCGGAGAACGCCGTTGCCGCGGCCGGCGCCCACAGGAGCATCGACTGGGCATGGCCGTAGTCCTGGCTCAGCTTCACGGCGTTGGCCGCAGCCCCGGACTGCAGCGGCTCGGCGGCGTCGGCGAGCGAGTTGCGGCTCGGGATGTGGAAGCCGTAGCCGAGGGCGAAGTCGCTCTGATAGTCCGTCTGGTCGACCCACAGCCACTTGATGAACGCCTTGGCAGCCTCGGGGTCGGCCGTCTTGGCGCTGACGGCCGACGCATACGCGCCGATGGGTGCGGACGGCGCTCCGGTCGACGCGTCGAGCGCCGGCCAGCCGACCACGTCGATGTCGTCGCCGAAGGCCTCCATCAGCGCCGGAAGCGTCCAGAGCCCCGTCCACTGCATCGCCGTCAGCTCGTTGATCAGGGCGCCGGGATCGCTCCAGTCGGTCGGCGCGCCGAGCAGGAGCGAATCGCTCGCGTACAGCTCGGCGACCTTGGCGAGCGACGCGTAGACGGCGTCGTTGTCGAAGCCGAACTGGTTGTCGGCGGTGAGGTAGTCGGCCCCGGCCGCCCACAGCGACGGCCCGCCGAGCACGCCGACGCCGCCGTCGTTGCCGACGAACAAGCCCTTGCGGTCGCCCGTGGTGAGCGCGGCTGCGGCGGCGATCAGCTCGTCGAGCGTGGTCGGGGGAGCAACGCCCGCCTCCTCGAGCAGCGACGGTCGGAACGCCAGGAACTGCATGTCGATCACCTGCGGCACGGCCCAGAGCTGGCCGTCGTAGCTG
This sequence comes from Desertimonas flava, assembly GCF_003426815.1. Taxonomy (GTDB): domain Bacteria; phylum Actinomycetota; class Acidimicrobiia; order Acidimicrobiales; family Ilumatobacteraceae; genus Desertimonas; species Desertimonas flava. Next base: position 96,202 of record NZ_QKYK01000014.1, on the reverse strand, counting down.
AGGCGCGAGATCATCGGTGCGTTGAAGTCGTCGGCGGCGTCGCCGAGGATGTCGCCGAGCGGGATGACCTGGCCGGACTGGATCATGTCGATGTTGGGGCCGTTGCCCACCTCGAACACGTCGGGGCCGTCGTCGGTGAGCAGCGCGGCGGGCAGCAGGCTGTTGTCGTAGTCGCCGGGAACCCACTCCACCGAGACCTCGGCGTCGGGGTAGGCGGCGGCGTACCCTTCGACGGCCTCACGCACCCCTTCCTCGCCGTACTCGTGGTACCACTGGCTGAGCTTGGGCAGGTCGCCGCTGCGGGGGCGGCGGGTGGCGGGACGCCCGGCGGCGCCGGCTCGGCCGAAACCGCCGAGTCCGCCGAACGCCCCCGCGGCGATGGCGCCGCCGCCCATGGCGAGCAGCTTGCGCCGCCCGATCGAGGCCGAGGAGAACGGGTCCCGAGGTGTGATCGTCATGGCGGTCCCTTTCGTTGGGTTCGTCGCCGCGTAGCGCGGCGGTGCAGCGTCGTCGACGACGGATGATCGATTCTGAGCGTAGTGAGGCACAACTGAGCGCTCAAGCGTCGGCGGTAGTGTCGGCCACTGATGCGATCGACCACGTGGATGCCGGGATCACGATGACCGTGACCCGACGGCCCTGCGGCGCCGATCGCGCATGGGTGGACGCCGCCATCGACAAGGTCGAGGCCGACGCCAACCGCAGCGCCGACACCCACCTGCACGTCTTCCCGCTGCCACCGGAGTGGGGCGTCGACCTCTATCTCAAGGACGAGTCGGTGCACCCGACGGGCAGTCTGAAGCACCGCCTCGCTCGTTCGCTGTTCCTCTACTCGCTGTGCAACGGCTGGATCCGTGAGGGCACCACGATCGTCGAGGCCTCGTCGGGGTCGACGGCGGTGTCCGAGGCATACTTCGCCAGCCTGCTGGGCCTGCCCTTCGTCGCCGTGATGCCGCGCAGCACGAGCCCCGAGAAGGTGGCACTCATCGAACGCACCGGCGGGTCGTGCCACTTCGTCGACGAGCCGGGGGCGATCTACGAGGAGGCAGCCCGCCTGGCGACGTCGGTGGGTGGCCACTACATGGACCAGTTCACCTACTCGGAGCGGGCCACCGACTGGCGGGGAAACAACAACATCGCCGAGTCGATCTTCGGTCAGATGACTCGCGAGCGTCACCCGATCCCGTGCTGGGTCGTCGTCGGTGCCGGCACGGGAGGGACGAGCGCGACGATCGGGCGCTACGTCCGCTACCGGCGACTCGGCACGCAGTTGCTCGTCGCCGATCCTGAGGGGTCGGCGTTCTACGACGGCTGGACCGACGAGAACCCGGCGGCCACCGCCTGCGGTTCGCGGATCGAGGGCATCGGCCGGCCCCGCGTCGAGCCGTCGTTCGTGCCGTCGGTGATCGACCGCATGGCGAGGGTCACCGACGCCGCCTCGATCGCCGCGATGCGACATCTCCACCGAGTCACCGGCCGCCGGGCCGGAGGATCGACCGGCACGAACCTGTGGGCGTCGCTCGGTCTTGCCGCCGAACTGCGCGACGCCGGCGTCGAGGGCAGCATCGTCACGCTCATCTGCGACGGTGGCGACCGCTACGCGACCACCTACTACGACGACGGCTGGCTGTTCGATCAGGGGATCGACATCGCCCCGGAGATGGCCGTCCTGGACGCGTTCGCCGAGACCGCCCGCCTCCCCGGCTGGAACTGACGGCCCGCTCGGCGACCCCGCCGGCCGCGTCCGCAGACGGGCGTTACGGTTGGTGCCTGGCACCAACCGTAACGCTCACATCGGTGTGCGACGCGGTGTGTCAGGCGAGGGCGTCGGCCAGGAGTGGGGTGATCGCGTCGATGGCGTAGAGGATGCCGGGCACGGATCCGCTGGAGAAGGCGTTGAGCAGGTCGAGGTCCTCGATGACGACGGCGCGGCCGTCGGCGACCGACGGCACGGCCTGCCACACCGGGTTCTCGGTGAACTCCGACGCCTCGACGAAGATGGGGAACACCACCGTGACGTCGGCGTCGAACAGCTCGAGGTTCTCGTCGCCCACCGGGACGTAGAAGTTGCCCGTGCCGAGCTCGTCGATGCCCGGCTTCTGGACGAAGCCGAGCTGGCTGAGGAACTCCACGCGGGCGTCGCCGGTGACGTAGATGCCGAACCCGTCGGCCGAGAAGGCACCGACGACCGCCTCGGCGCCGTCGAACTCCGGGTGCTCGGCGGCCGCTGCGGCGAAGGCGTCGTCGACGCTCGCCGCGAGCTCGGCCCCGTACGCTGGACGGCCGAGGGCCGCGGCCACCATCTCGAGCTGCTGCTGCCACGTGGTGCCATACGCGACGACGTCGGCCGGCGGGCTCAGGGTGGGGGCGATCTCGCTCAACGCGTCGTGGCGCTCGGGGGTCCCGTCGGACCGCGTGTCGAGGATCAGGTCGGGCTCGAGCGCGGCGAGCAGCTCGAGGTTGAGATCCATCGTGCCGAGCTGCTCCGGTTCCTCTTCGTAGAGGTCGGCGGCCCACGGGCCCAGCCCGTCGCCACCCAGGCCGAGCCAGTCGCTCACCCCGACGGGCTGGACGCCGAGGGCGAGGGCCGTCTCGGCGTCGGACCAACCGACGGCGACGACACGCTGTGGCTCTTCGTCCAGCGTCACGTCGCCGAAGGCCGTCGGGATCGTCACCGGGAACGCACCGTCCTCGGCGCTCGTGGGCGCCCCGGCGACCGCGTCGCTGCCGGCGGTCTCGGTGCCGGGAGGCGTGGGCTCGGGCGCGGTCGACGCCCCCGCCGTGCCGGCGCCGGCTGTCGCGGCGCTGGCCAGTGCGGTGGCGATGAGGTAGGGGGCGAGGCGTCTGGGCGTGCGGGTCACGGGGGCTCCGATCTCGAGGAACGACGCCGAGACGTTAGGTGTGCCAGATAGCAGCCGGCAAGACTGCTGGAAGGCGTTCAGTCCGGCGATTCGGCCCCGAGAAGATCGTTTGCGGTGAGCGTCGTCAGCTCGTCCTCGGTGGGATGCTCCACCGCGGCGAGCCGTTCGGCTTGGCGGCCGACCGCCTCCTCGAAGAGGTTGCGCACGAAGCGAGCGTTGCCGAAGCCGCGCCCGCGCGGTTCGGCGTCGATCACCGTGCGCAGCGCCTCGCGGCCGGCGTCGTCGAGGTGGTAGCGGGTGGCGTCGCTCATCCCCTCGAAGATGGCGACCAACTCGTCGGTGGTGTAGTCGGGGAACTCGATCGTGCGCGTGAAGCGGCTCTTGAGGCCGGGATTGGCGTCGATCAGCGCGGCCATCTCGGCCGGATAGCCGGCGGCGATCACGGCGAGGTCGTCGCGATGGTCCTCCATGAACTTGACGATCGTGTCGATCGCCTCGCGCCCGAAGTCGTTCTCGCCGCCGCGGGCGAGGGCGTAGGCCTCGTCCACGAGGAGCGTGCCGCCCAACGCCGACTCCATCACGCCACGTGTCCTGGCGGCAGTCTGACCCACGTAGCCGGCGACTAGGTGAGAGCGGTCGGTCTCCACGAGATGTCCGTGCGACACCAGGCCGAGCGTGCGGAGGATCTGGCTGAGCAGGCGGGCGACGGTCGTCTTCCCGGTGCCGGGGTTGCCGGTGAACACCAGGTGGTGGCTCGTCTCGAGCGTCGGCAGCCCCCGCTCGACGCGCAGGGCCTGGATGCGGAGCAACGACGTCAACCGCCGCACCTGCGTCTTGACCGTCGCCAGGCCGACGAGGGCATCGAGCTCGGCGAGGAGGTCCTCGATCGGGCGTGCCGGCGGCAGCTCGACCGGTTGCGCGGCGGGTGCTCCGTCCGTGGCGGTGGCGACGACTGGATCTCCGGGTTGCTGCGGTCGGACTCCGGAGGGCGGCCGGGGCGGCTCGCCCCCGCGGTTCGACACGCCGGGCCGGGGCAGGCCGGCGCGGTCGAACGCGCCGAGCAGGACGCCGCGGTACCGGTCGATCGCCGCCACCTCGTCGGGTGAGGGCACGAGGTCGACCGACGCCGCGGCGTGGCAGAGGCGGATCCCCAGCTCGTAGTAGCGCACGGCGCGTCGGCCGGCGTCCCTGGCGTCGGCGTCGAGCAGGAGTCCGAACAGCGTGCTCGGACGCTCGAGCCAGCGAGCCTTGCCGACCAGCAGCTGCGACTCCCTGAGCTGCACGGACGACACCAGCACCGCCGGCTGGAGGCGGGGGCCGATGTCGTCGAGCCAGGCCTCGAGCTCGGCGCCCGAGTGGCGACCGTCGCTGTCGATGACGGCGCCCACCAGATCGCTCGCCTCGACGACCACGTCGGCTCGGTGGTCCCTGCCCGACAGTTCCGACAGGTCGGCGCTCACCCCGTCGACGAAGGCGTCGACGTACTTCGCCAGTGCTCCAGCCACGGCGGGAGCGTAGTTGCACCGCGTCATGCCCACCCCGGCACCGCCCGAGCGCACACATAGTCTCGTCGGGCGATGCGGTTGTACGTGGGGTGCGCGCTGTGGGCGCACAAGGCCTGGATCGGACGGCACCTGCCGGCCGGCCGGAGTGCCCAGCTGCCCGTGTACGCGACGTGGTGCAACGCCGTCGAGGGCAACGCCACGTTCTACGCCGAGCCGGCGGCGTCCACGATCGCCGCCTGGGCCGACCAGACCCCGCCCGACTTCCGGTTCTTCTTCAAGCTCCCCAAGACGTTCACGCACGACCGGCGCCTGCGGGTGCCGGCCGACGACGTCGGCGCCTTTCTCCAACTGCTCGCGCCACTTGGCGAGCGGGCCGGCACGATCGCCGTGCAGCTCCCCGCCAGCTTTGGGCCAGCCGATCTGCCGGCTCTGGCGGCGTTCGCACGCGCGGCGCCGCGGACGCACCGCTTCGCGGTCGAGCTGCGGCATCCGGCGTTCTTCGACGGGAGCCCGGCCTCGCGATCGGCCGCTTCCCTCCTCGAGTCGGTCGGTTTCGAGTGGACGATCTTCGACACCACCGTGCTGTTCTCGCGGCCGCCGGTCACCGACATGGAGCGCGAGGGCTGGTCCAACAAGCCGCGCGTGCCCCGCCGCGTCGAGGCCCTCACCGATCGGCCCGTGGTTCGCTACATCGGCCGCGACGACATCAACGTGACCGTCGCCGGTTGGCAGGAGTGGCTGCCCGTCGTCGCCGCGTGGCTCGCCGAGGGGCGCACGCCCACGGTGTTCATCCACACGCCCGACAACGACCACGCCCTCGTGCTGGCACGACGGTTCCACGATGAGGTTCGTCAACTCGTGCCGGCGCTGGAGGCGCTCCCGGTGCCCGACGATCCCGTCGATCAGGCGACATTGTTCTGACGATCTTCACCCCCCGCCGCGGTTCCGACAGCGTCGTCGCAGCTAGCGATCGGTAACGTCGCAGCCGTGACCGCTGAAACGACTGCCCGCTTCGAGAGCGTCCCCCAGGTTCGCGACGGGCTGAAGGACGTCAATTACCTCGCTGACGACGGCATCGCCGGCGTGGTGTTCCTTGCCGACCGCCTCGGCAAGCCGATCCTGGTGGAGGGACCGGCCGGTACGGGCAAGACCCAGCTCGCCAAGTCGGTGGCCGAGATGCTCGGCGCTCGCCTGATCCGGCTGCAGTGCTACGAGGGCCTCGACGAGTCCAAGGCGCTGTACGAGTGGAACTACAAGAAGCAGCTGCTGCGCATCCAGTCCGACAACAAGGCCGGCGCTGGTGAGGCCGACACCAGCTGGGCCGAGGTGTCCGACGACATCTTCTCCGACGAGTTCCTGCTCACCCGCCCGTTGCTCGAGGCGATCTCGGCGCCCGACCCGGTCGTGCTGCTGATCGACGAGGTCGACCGCGTCGAGGTCGAGACCGAGGCGCTGTTGCTCGAGATCCTGTCCGACTACCAGGTGTCGATCCCTGAGCTGGGCACGATCACCGCCAAGCAGATCCCTCTCGTGTTCCTCACCTCCAACAACACGCGGGAGCTGTCCGAGGCGCTCAAGCGGCGTTGCCTCTACCTGCACGTCGACTACCCGACACTCGAGCGCGAGCGCGAGATCGTGCTGGCCAAGGTTCCCGGTGTCACCGAGAACCTCGCCGATCAGATCGCCCGCGTCGTGCGGTCGATCCGCCAGATGGATCTCAAGAAGTCGCCGAGCGTCTCCGAGACCCTCGACTGGGCCCGCACACTGCTGCTGCTCAACCTCGACGCCATCGACGCCCAGGTGGCCAAGGACACGCTCCACATCCTGCTCAAGTACCAGAGCGACATCGCCAAGGCGACCAAGGACCTCTCCGTCGACGACGCTTGAGGCCTCGCCTCGGGCCGCCGGCGCTCACCGAGTGGCCGGCAACGTCGGTGGCGTGGGAGCGGCCGGTCGGTCGACCTGCTGACGGAGGGCGAAGCTGCTCGGCGCCGCCGTGGCCGTGCCGCTGAAGTCGGCCGTGATGGTGTGCACGCCGGCCGACAGCGCCGACGTGGTGAACACCGCCCGGCCGGAGACGACCGGGACGGTGGCCAGGACCGCGCCGGCATCGGCGATCGTCACCGTGCCGCCATCGACTGAGGGCTGTGCGGCGGCGTGGTGGCCCCGGAGACCGGCCGGCGCGGCGTCCGCTCCGGCGACGGTGACGACGAAGGTGACGGGCTGCCCCAGCACCGACGGATTCGGCGACGACGTCATGCCCGTCGCCGTGGGAGCCGGGCTGGGTGGGTGGGTCGTGGTCGGCAGCATGGTGGTGGACGTCGTGGTCGATGTCGTGCTCGGGACCGGGCGGGCGATCACGACCTGCTCCAGAGGTGCGCTGGAGAGCATGAAGTTGCTCGGTGAGAGCGACCAGTTCGTCGTGATCTGGTGGGTGCCCGGCGGAAGTGCGCTGGTGGTGAACGAGTTCACGTCGCCGCTCATCGCGACCGTCCCGAGCAACACGCCGTCGGCGAGGAACGGCAGCCAGCCCTGTTCCTGGATCTCGCCGTTCCACGTGACGACCGCCGTGAACGTGATCGCATCCCCCTCGTTCGCCGGATTGAGCGACGACGTCACGACGATGCTGTCCGGCTCCGCGACCGCTGGGGTGCCAGCGGACGTCGGCGCGGCGATCGGCGCCACAGCCGCCAGCGCCATGAGCACGCCCGCTCCGCTCCGCCCGTTGAACAGGCGAGCACGAGCGCTCGCCCAGCCGATGGCCGTCATCCTCACCCCGTTCCGCAACGTCGACGGCCCCGTCGGTCGCCGATGGTCGGTGCCGAGAGTACACGCGACGGTGAGCGCCTCGGTTCGTTCGAGCGAGCAGCCGTCGACACCTGACAGCCGTCAGACCCGGTAGCGGGCGACCACCTCCGACAGCAGGCGTCGGGTCCGCTTCAGTGACGCCAGTTGCTCATCGACGCGCTGCAGCTCCTCGCCGAGTCGCTGTTCCAGCCACGGCGTTCGGATCGTGTCGTCGGCGATGCACGGCAGGACGTCGGCGATCGTCGCGCTCGACAGCCCGGCATCGAGCAGGCACCTGATCAACTCGACCCGCTCGACGGCGGAGTGGGGGTAGTGCCGCTGACCGCTCGGGCTGCGCTCGCTGGCCAGCAGGCTCTGCTCCTCGTAGTACCGCAGGGCGCAGGCGCTCGCTCCCGTCGCCGCCGCCAGTTCACCGATCCTCATCGAGCGTCCTCCATGCCGTCCGTCACAGACCCTTGACCTTGACGTCAATGTAAGGGTTTAGCGTACCTCTATGACCGCACTCGCAACCGACGCGACGGCGACCGACCCGTCGGCCGCCCGCCTGTTCGCCCCGATCTCCGTGGCCGGGCTGACCCTCCGCAACGCCTTCGTGATGGCGCCGATGACTCGCAGCCACTCGCCGGATGGGATCCCGACGGCCAAAAACTCGGCGTACTACCGCCGCCGCGCGGCCGGAGGCGTGGGGCTGATCGTGACCGAAGGGATCCTCGTCGATCACCCGAGCGCCGGTCACGACCCGGACGTCCCGCGCCTGACCGACGAGGCGGCAGCGGGCTGGCACCATGTGGTCGACGCCGTCCACGCCGAGGGGTCGTCGATCGTGGCGCAGCTGTGGCACATGGGAAGCCAGCGGGACTCGCCGGACGGGCATCCTGCGTGGACCCCGTCGGGCATCGACGAGCACGGACGTCCCAACTCACACGCGGTGACCACCGCCGAGGTCGACGTGCTGATCGGGGCGTACGCCGACGCCGCCCGCGCCGCTCACCGCGTCGGGTTCGACGGCGTCGAGGTCCACGCGGCCCACGGCTACCTGCTCGACGAGTTCCTGTGGGCTGCGACGAACCGGCGCACCGACCGCTACGGCGGCAGCCGGCGCAACCGCGCACGGATCGTCGCCGACATCGTCGCCGCGGTGCGGGCGGCGACGGGCCCGACATTCCCCGTCGTCGTCCGCTTCTCGCAGTTCAAAGAGCGCGCCTTCGAGGCTCGCCTGGCCGACACGCCCGACGAGTTGGCCGAGGTGTTGGGGCCACTGGTCGATGCCGGCGCCGACATGTTCCACGCGTCGCAACGCCGCTTCTGGGATCCCGCCTTCGACGGCTCGCCACTCAACCTCGCCGGCTGGGCCAAGCGCATCACCGGCCGTCCCTCCATCACCGTCGGCTCTGTCGGTCTCAGCCAGTCGGCGAGCCGCATGGTCTCCCCCCAGGAGGCACACTCGATCGCCGCGCTGGCAGCCCGTCACGCCGACGGTGAGTTCGATCTGGCCGCCGTCGGCCGAGCCCTGCTCGGCAACCCCGAGTGGGTCCGCCTCGTCGCGACGGGGCGCACCGCCGACGTCGTCGACTACCGCAAGGAGCACGAGCACCACTACTGGTGACCGCCACGTACATTGCGGGAATGAGTGAACCAGCCGACGCCTCGCCGTCGCCGCCCGACCTCCTCTTCGTCATCGACGCGGTCGACACGGACCTGCTCGCCGACTTCTGGGCCGCGGCGCTCGGGTACCGCCGCGCCGACTCGGTCGAGCAGTACGAGATCCTGCTCCCGGCTGACGGTCGCCCCGGGCCGATGTTCCTCGTGCAGGGCGTGTCCGAACCCAAGGTCGCCAAGAACCGCATGCACGTCGACCTGCACGTCGACGACCCCGACGCCGAGGCCGCGCGGCTGGTCGGACTGGGCGCCGAGCGGCGCGGCAGCGGGAGCCTCGGGGAGATCTCGTGGATCGTGATGGCCGATCCCGAGGGCAACGAGTTCGACATCGGTCGCCGCTGACTCTCCGGCCCGGCGGGTGCTCACCGGGCGCGTGAAATCCGGTTCAAGAAATCGCTGGACCGCTTGACAAGTGGTGGGTACGATCGGCCGCGTGTCATAGAACCGTCACCGGGTGCGGGTGACGGTGCGGCGGACACACCGTGGAAGGGTCACGTGGAAGGGGTGCGTGACGCCGACCGGGAGCGATTGTCTCCAGCGTCGTCGTCACCGGAGGAATCCACAGGCGGAGACGCCCTCATCCAGGAGACAGCAATGCAACGAGAGCACCGGCGGCGACTCATTGTCGCGGCCATTGCGACGGTCGGCATCACGGCACTCACCGCTGGCGGCGTGTCCGCCAACGATGACCCTGCCGATCCGACCTCGGCCGACGCGCACGACAACGTCAGCCAGAGCGCTTCGGCGAACGTCGACCTGCGCCAGAAGGCGTGGTCCAACACCGGCGGGAACCTCGCCTTCAACGAGACCTGGCAGGGCAACGACGCCGACCAGGACGCCGATGCCAACGCCAACGGAGGTGACGCCGACGCGGATGCCTGCGGCTGCAAGCCGTCGTGGCCGGTCAAGATCTTCGATCTCGGCGGTGGCGGCACGGCGACGGCCGCCGGCGGCGCCGGCGGCGAGGCCAACGCGACGAACGACAACAGCGGCTCGAACGACGCCACGTCGTCCAACTCCATCGACACGGGCAACGCCACGGCGGGCAACGACGCGACCGGGGACATCTCCCAGACGCACACCAACACGTCCAGCAACACGGCAACGGCGACCGCGGGAGCGGCCACGGCCTCGTCGTCGGCAGGCGATGCCACGGCGTCGTCGAGCACGCCGACACCGGCGAACGCGTCGGCGAGCTCCAGCGTCAGCCAGTCGCAGTCGGTCGGCGTGAGTGTCGACCAGAGCGCAGGCGCGAACAGCGGTCACAACGTCGCCGGCAACGGCACCGAGCAGGGCAACTCGGCCTACCAGGAGTCCGACGCCGACGCCAACGGTGGTGACGGCGACGCCGACGGCGGCACCGCGACGGCCGGAGGCGGTGGCGGCGGGACGGCGACCAGTGGCAACACCAACGCCGGCAGCAACACCTCCAGCTCCAGCAACACCATCAGCACCGGCGATGCCACGGCGACCAACTCGGCGTCGCTGACGGTGTCGCAGACCGCCACCAACACCTCGACGAACACCGCCGAGGCGAACGGCTAACAGATCCCTTCCACGGGGAAAACAAGACGAGGGTGGGGCGACCGCGTGCCGCCCCACCCTCCGACATCACAGAGGCGGACAGATGAAACTCAAGGCGGTGGCGGCCGCCGCGTTCTCGGCGGTCCTTGCCGCGGGGACGGCGACGGTGGGCGCCAGTACTCCACCGGGGACGGATCCGGTCGGTGACGACGGAGCCCCCGGAACCGACGGCTCCGAAACGAGTTCGCCGACCACCGAGGTGACCACGCCGGTCACCATCGTGGTCGAGCCCGAGCCGACGACTGCCGACGGAACCTCGGCCGGACCCGACACGGTCGTCGACCTGACGACGGTCGTGAGCTCGGCCGACGTCGGCCCGACCGACGGGACCGACGGGACCGAGGTCGACCAGAACCAGACCGCGGTCATCACGGCGACGATCGTCGCCGACGCCAACACCGGCTCGAACGAGGTGATCACCGACGACACGGGCGGCGACGGGTCGTCGCCCCTGGCCGAGATCGACACCGGCGACGCCACCGCCGTCGGCTCGATCGACGTCAACGCGATCACGCAGGGCGCCGAGGTCGTCCTCACCGACTCGGCGACCGCCAACCTGCTTCAAGTCGCCCTCGTCATCAACATCGGCGCGGCGCTCGCCAACACCGGGCTCAACGCCGTGTCGGCACCGGACGGGCCCGGCGCGTCGGGTGTGATCGCCACGGGCGACGCCGACGCGACCGGACTCGACATCGAGCAGTACCTCACCCAGATCGCTCGGCAGAACGCCGATTCCGGCACCGATGCCGCCTCGTCGCAGGTCGCCGTCTCGTTGTGGATGGGGCTGGCGCTGGCCAACACCGGCACGAACGCGGTCGCCGGTACCGGCGTCGCCGCGAGTGGCGGGGATATCGCCAGCGGCGACGCGTCGGCGACCGGCAACGACTCGCTCACCGAGATCGAGCAGTACGCCGACATCCTCGGTGTCGATCAGTCGACGACGAACATCACCCAACGGGCGACCGTCCTCAACGTCGGGTTCGCCCTCGCCAACAGTGGGCTCAACGACGTGTCGAACGTGGCGACCGGCCTGCTGACCGCGAGCGAGGCCGACGACGACGCCGTCGCCCAACAGCTCTTCGCCATGCTCCTCCCGGCGATGTTGCAGAGCTATGGCTACGGTCCGGCCCAGGGCACGATCGCGTCCGGTGATGCCACCGCCGTGGGCAACGAGAGCGACACGTTCGTCCGTCAGGTGGCGTTGGCCGCGGCGTCCGGCGATGGCCAGATCGACATCGTGCAGGATGTGCTCGTGGCCAACATGGGGGCGGCGGCCGCCAACACGGGCGGCAACACGCTCGGGTCCGTGCGGCCGCTCGACCAGGAGACCGCTGACGCCGTGGTCACGATGGCCGCCTTCATGGCCGAGCTCCTCAGCCTCGTGCACCGCTCGGCCAACGAAGCGTCCCTCGACGCGCACAGCCAAGGCATCGAGATCCCGTTCCAGGGGCTCATCCTGCGCCTCGACGGAGCCTTCCAAGGCCTGGATGCACAGTTCGCCGAAGGCGGGGCCCGGGCCAACGTCCGACAGGTCTCGGTCATCGTCAGCCTCGGGATCGCCGAGGCGAACACCGGTGGCAACGTGTCTCAGGCGGACGTGCAGCAGGGGGCCGCGGTCAACGCGCTCCAGGCCGGCGACGCCGTGGCCGTGTTGGCGGTGGACGACGCCGGCAACGCGATCATGACGGGTGACGCGGCGGCGGCCAATCGCGAAGTCGTCGTCGTTTGCCAGCGGATCAACGCCGACGACCTCGACTGCCTCGCCCCGCCGACGACCACCCTGCCTCCCGGTCCGACGACCAGCGTCGCGCCGGCCACCACGGCACCTCCGGTCAGCACCGCCCCGCCGTCGGGAACAACCCTGCCCCCGGGTGTCACCGTGCCTCCGACGACGAGCCCACCCCGCCCGTTCGGCCCCCCGGTCACGGCTCCGCCCGGTGGCACTCTGCCGGCGACCGGCAGCACGAGTGACGAACTGGTCGCCGCGGCGATGACGGCGCTGCTGCTCGGTGGCTTCCTGGTCGTGATCACACGGAAGCGGACCCTCCCGTGATCGCCGTGCTCGCCACGATCGCGCTGTCGCTCGCCTCTGTGCTCTCCCCGGCGACGACGGAGCCACCGCCGATCCCCGACGGCTACGTGCCGTTGGTCGATTCCACCGGTCTGCTCGTGGTCGCCGTGCCCGAATCGTGGACCGACGTCGACCCACTGCCCGCCGTGCGCGACGGAGTCGCCCAGCCCTACCTCGCCGCGTCTCCGGATCTCGACGTCTTCCTGACGTCGTTCGACGCGCCGGGCGTGTTGTACGCAGCGTTCCCGTTCGCTGCCGACCCCACCGAGCTTCTCCGCGCCCACGGTCTCACCGGCGGTTGCGCCACACTCGAGGTGAGGTCGTACGACGACCCCATCTTCACCGGCATCGTGCAGGTCGGCACGGACTGCGGCGCGACGCACATGACGTGGAACATGGTGGTGGCGAGCCCAGCCGACCAGTCGTTCAGCGCTGTGGTACAGGTGCAGTCGGCGCCAGGCGACGAGGCGACGAGGATCGTGATGCTCACCTTCAACGTCGCACCCGGCGCGGTGGCGACGTTCGACACCGTGCCGGCATCCTCGACGACGCCGCCGAGCGCCCCACCGTGACGACCCGAGCGGTCGGGCTCGGGTGCCGGCCGCTCACGCCGACAGCGCCGGGCGGCGTTCAGCGACCCAGAAGACGGCTGGCGCTCGACTCGTCGATGTAGACGACGGCGTCGAACGCCTCGGCCAACGACGGAACCGTCATCGTGTGAGCGGCTGGATCCTCGTCGCCGGCCAGCGACGGCACGATCATCAGCGTTGTCGCCGCCCCCGCCCGCCACCTGGCGACATCGCCCGGCACGTCGGTATCGAGCGGAAGCAGGTAGGTGTCCGCCTCGGCGCGGCCCAGCGTCGCTTCGAGGAACTCTGCGGGCGGGGGCCCGAACGGGTGCGGGTGCGGGTCGCTGTAATCCGGGCTGATCTCGCCCTGACCGACCCAGCTCCCGACCGACACGTAGCCATCGCCGAGGCGCGCCGCGATGTGGCCGCCGGCCATCACCCCGGTCTGCTCACCGTCGCCTGGATTGGAGTAGGAGAGTGCCGGCGCCGCAGCCGTGTGCACGTTGGCGGCCCAGTATGCGACCCGGCTGCCGGTGAGGCCCTGCCACCACGCGATCGAGTCGGCGATGAACCGTTCGCGCCCGGCCCGGAACTCCGTGTCGTGCGAATAGTTCTCGTACCACCCGGCGATCGCCCTGGCGTGCTGGTCGATGTTCGCCTTGAGGACGGGGTCGCTTCCGACGGGCAATGTCGCGACGAGGCGGACCAGGTCGTCGGCCCTCTCGACGACCGCCTGCCGCTCGTCCGCGGCCAGTCCGAAGAACCACGCGAACTGCTCGTATGGCTCGCCGCGCAGGGCCACCTCCGCCAGGGTCGCATCGACATCGGCGGCCCGCTCGGGGGCGACGTCTGCGGCGTACGTGGAGATCTCGTCGAAGCTCAGCTGGCGAAGCTGCAAGACGTCGGTGCCGAGGAATCGAACCGGGTCGTCTGGATGCTCCTCGTTGTACGCCCGCATCCACTCCACGAGGCCGAGGATCTCCTCGGTCGCCCACATCGGCGACGACAGCTGGGAGACCAGCTCACGCGCATGGCCGTCTCCAGACACGACGTACCGGTCGATGAGCACGCCGCTGGCGAAGTCGTTCTCGAAGCCGACCGTGCGGAAGCCGAGCCCGGTTCCGGGTGCTGTTGATCGCTCGCCGGCAGCTACCGTTCTGGGCACCGTGACTGACACCGCCGCCGCCCCCTCGTCGAAGATGCTCGAGCTCCTCAACGGCTTCGTCGTCGAGCTGCGCAACGCCGGCCTTCCCGTCAGCCTCACCGAGAACCTCGACGCCATGGAGGCGGTGCAGTACATCCCGGTCGACGACCGCGAGGCGTTCAAGTACGCCCTCGGCGCGACGCTCGTGAAGAACAACGCCCACTGGCGCAGTTTCGAGACCGTGTTCGAGGTGTACTTCAGCCTCCGCGGCCCCGAGTACAAGCTGGCCGAGGGCGACGAGGACAGCCTCGACGAGCTCTGGCGCGAGATGCAGGACCAGATGGCGGCGGGCGAGGGCAACGCCGGCGCCGGCGGCGGCCTCGACTCGCTCACCGCCGAAGAGATCGCCCAGCTGCTCATGCAGGCGCTGCTCAACGGCGACCAGGCGATGCTGCGGGCGATGGCCCGGCAGGCGGTGCAGCGGTTCGCCGGCATGGAGCCGGGACGGCCCGTCGGCGGCACGTACTACCTCTACCGCACGCTGCGGAACCTCGACCTCGACGGCATGCTCGAGAAGCTCATGCAGGCCTCGCGGGAGCAAGGCAACCAGGAGCTCACATCGCTCGAGGAACGTCTCGAGCACGAGGAGTTCCAGGACCGCATCGACAAGTTCAAGGCCGAGATCGAAGCCGAGATCCGGCGCCGTCTCGTCGCCGACCGAGGCGCCGAGGCGATGGCCAAGACGCTGCGCAAGCCGCTGCCCGAGGACGTCGAGTTCATGCACGCCAGTCGCGACGAGATGCAGCTGCTGCGCAAGGCCCTGTATCCGCTCACCCGCAAGCTCGCCGCACGGCTGGCGCGCAAGCGCCGCCACGGCCGCAAGGGGCCCCTCGACTTCCGCAACACCGTGCGTCACTCGCTCTCCTACGGTGGTGTCCCGGCCGAGCCGAAGTTCAAGTATCCGCGGCCGGCCAAGCCGGAGCTGATCGTCATCGCCGACATCTCCGGATCGGTGGCCGCCTTCGCCCGCTTCACGCTGATGCTGGTGTACGCCATCCAGAACCAGTTCTCCAAGGTCCGCTCGTTCGTCTTCATCGACGGCATCGACGAGGTCACCGAGTACTTCCGCACGACCGAGGACATCCAAGAGGCGATCCATCGCGTCAACACCGAGGCCGACGTGGTGTGGGTGGACGGCCACTCCGACTACGGCCACGCCTTCGAGGTGTTCTGGCAGAAGTGGGGCAAGGAGGTCGGCCCCAAGTCGACGGTGTTGCTCCTCGGTGACGCCCGCAACAACTACCACGCCAGCCAGAGCTGGGTCGTCAAGCAGATGGCCGCCAAGGCCCGGCACGTCTACTGGCTCAACCCCGAGCCGCGTTCCTACTGGAACACCGGGGACTCCATTGTCGGCGAGTACGGCACCCACACCGACGGCGTGTACGAGTGCCGCAACCTGCGTCAGCTCGAGTCGTTCGTCGAGAAGCTCGCCTGAGCCGACCCGGCGTGGAGCAGCGGCTCAGCGGCTGACCGCTGACCAGGCGAGCTCGTTCTACCGGTTGAGCGCGGCGCGGATCGACTGCTTCAGCGACGCCGTGGTCGCCAGCACGGCCGTGGGCTCGTAGCCACAGTGCGCCATGCAGTTGGCGCACCGCGGGTCCTTGCCCCGCCCGTACTTGCTCCAGTCGGTCGTGTCGAGCAGCTCTTGATACGTCTCGGTGTACCCGTCGCTCATCAGGTAGCACGGCCGCTGCCAGCCGAACACCGAGTAGCTCGGGATGCCCCACGGCGTGCACTCGAAGTCCTCCTTGCCCTCGAGGAAGTCGAGGAAGAGGGGGGAGTGGTTGAGTCGCCACTTGCGGCGGCGGCCGTCGGCGAACGCCTCGCGGAACATCTCGTGGGTCTGCTCGATCGGAAGGAAGTGGTCCTGATCGGGCGCCTTCTCGTATGCGTAGCCGGGCGACACCATCATCGCGTCCACCTGGAGGTCGTCGTTCAGGTAGTCGAGCACTTCGCGCACGTTCTTCGCCGAGTCGGTGTTGAAGAAGGTGCTGTTGGTGGTGACGCGGAACCCGCGCGCCCGCGCCTCTTTGATCGCCTTGATGCATGTGTCCCACACACCGTCACGGTCGACGGCGCGATCGTGACGGTCCCCGAGACCGTCGATGTGGATGACGAACGAGAAGTACGGCGACGGCGTGAACAGGTCGAGCTTGCGCTCGAGCAGGATGCCGTTGGTGCAGAGGTACACGTACTTCTTGCGCTTCACCAGCTCGGCCACCATGCGGTCGATGTCGGGGTGGAGCAGCGGCTCGCCACCGGCGATCGACACCATCGGCGCCCCGCATTCCTCCATCGCGGCCACGGCGTCCTCGACGCTGACCCGCTTGCGCAGCACCTCCGTGGGATGCTGGATCTTGCCGCAGCCGGGGCACGCCAGGTTGCAGGCGAACAACGGCTCGAGCTCGACGATGAGCGGGAACTTCTTGCGGCCCTTGAGCTTGTTCTTGGCCAGGTAGGCGCCGACACGCACGGACTGCTTGAACGGGATGCCCATGTTGCGGACTCCTCTGCTACTACTTCTACTACTCGGAGACGGATCGGCCTGCTACTTGACCAGGCTCGGAAGGGGGAACGAGACGTCTTCGACCACCACGGTGCGCTCGGTGACCGTGACCGGACCGAGCGACGCGATCGCCGCGACGACCTCTTGAACTTTCGATTCGGGGGCCGACGCCCCGGCGCTGATGCCGACACTCACGGCCTTCTCCAGCCAGGCGACGTCGAGACCGTCGGGCCCGTCGACGAGGTGAGCGCGCACGCCGCGCCGCTCGGCGACCTCGACGAGCCGTCGGGAGTTGGACGAGTTGGCCGAGCCGACGACGAACAGCACGTCGCTCTCGGCGGCGATGGCCGTGACCGCTTCCTGCCGGTTCTGAGTGGCGTAGCAGATGTCCTCGCGGCGGGGACCGGCGAGATTCGGGAAGCGCTCGCGAAGCCGCTGCACGATGCCGTCGGCCTCGTCGACGGCGAGTGTCGTCTGCGTCAGGTAGGCGACTCGGTCCGGGTCGCGCACGGCCAAGCGGTCGACGTCCTCGGCCGACGCCACGACGCTGATCCGTCCCGGCGCCTCGCCGATCGTGCCGATGACCTCCTCGTGGTCGTCGTGACCGATCAGCACGATGTCGAAGTCGCGATCGGCGAATCGCCGGGCCTCGCTGTGGACCTTGCTGACCAGGGGACACGTCGCGTCGATCACCTGGAGGCCGCGGGCGTCCGCCTCGCTGCGGACCATCGGGGACACCCCGTGAGCGGCGAGGACGACCGTGGCGCCGGGCGGTACTTCGTCGAGCTCCTCGACGAAGACCGCGCCGCGCCGCTCGAGGTCGGCCACGACGTGGGAGTTGTGGACGATCTGACGCCGCACGTACACGGGTGCGCCGAACCGGTCGATCGCCCGCTCGACGATCTCGATCGCCCGCTCGACCCCCGCACAGAACGACCGTGGCCCGGCGAGAAGGATGTCACGGTCACCGCACGCCTCGGCCCACCGCTCCAACGGGGCCACGACGGATGCCAACTTGCCGAGGACCATGCGGAAGTTGCGAATGGTGTGCCGTGAGAACAACTCGTGGCTCGGCGTGTCGATGATCACGCGCACGACGGCGAAGGGGCGGCCTCCCTCCGTGGCACCCAGGCCGTCGGCCAGCCACGCCGACTCCATCTCGACGGCGATCGCCCCCGAGGCGGCGAGCTTGTCGCGCGCGTCGCCCTTGATGATGACGTGGGCGCACGACAGCGGCCCGATGCGCGACGTGATGCCCGCCGCGGCGAGGGCCGAGGCGACCAGGGGCGCCCCCGGGAGGTCGACGGAGATCTTGCCGTCGGTGGACACCAACGAGTCGGCGACGATGATGTCACCAGGTTTCAGGTCGTCGCTGAGGGCGCCGGCCACCCCGACGACGGCGATCGGGCCTGCCGGATCGATCCGGCGCCTGCCCTCCCCAGCGGCGAACGCCGACGCCTTCGCCGGCCCCATGCCCGTCCGCAGCACCGTCGCGCTCGTGGCGCCGCGCTTGATCGCGACGTGCTCGATGCGCATCGGCGCGAGGACGGTCAAGCGGCGATCACCCATCGTGTGCTCCCAACGCCTTGACGTACCGGCCGAGTGCCATCACCGGGAACACGAGCCGATAGAGGTGATAGTTGATGTAGAAGTCGCGAGGGAACCCGGTGCCGGTGAAGTACGGCTCGTCCCACGAGCCGTCGGCGCGCTGGTTCTCGACAAGCCATGTCACGCCGCGGCGGGTCGATTCGCCGAGGTCGCGTGCCGACGTGCGAGCGAGGAGTGCCCATGCGGTCTGCGAAGCCGTGGACTCGCCGCGGCCGCGCCACGAGTCGTCGGCGTAGGAGCGCAGGTCCTCGCCCCAGCCGCCGTCGGGGTTCTGCACCGAGTCGAGCCAGCGCATGGCGTGCTGCACGCGCTCGTCCTCGACCGAGACACCGGCCGAGACCAGTGCCGGCACGGCGGCGCCGGTGCCGTAGATGTGGTTGGCGCCCCAGCGGCCGAACCACGATCCATCACGCTCCTGCTCCTGCGACAGCCACTCGACCGCGCGGTCGAGGGCGGCCCGGTCGACCGCATGGTCCCGGCTGACCGAGCAGAGGTGGGAGAGCATCTCGACGGCGTGGGCCGTGACGTCGGAGCTCGGCGGGTCGGTGACCGCGCCGAAGTCGCAGAACGGCAGCTCGGCCGCGACCCGGCTGTCGTTGTCGACGTCGAAGGCACCCCACCCGCCGTCGCGGCACTGCATGCCGTTCGTCCACCGAACGGCGCGGTCGATGGCGGCCTGGACGCGCACCGGATCGACACGGCGGACACGATCGAGGGCCAAGACGACTTCTGCGGTGTCGTCGACGTCGGGATAGTTGTCGTTCTCGAACTCGAATGCCCAGCCGCCCGGGGCGAGGTCGGGGCGCTTGACGCTCCAGTCGCCCGTGACGGTGACCTCCTCGTCGAGCAGCCAGTGCGCTGCCTTGGCGAGTCGGGGATCGGTGGGGTCGACTCCGGCGTCGGTGAGGGCGACGACCGCCAGCGCGGTGTCCCACACCGGCGACTGGCACGCCTCTAATCTGCGTTCCCCGGCCACGCATCCCGCGTGAACGGCCGCTCGAACTCCGGGACGCTCGCTGGCGCTCGCTGAACCCCGACACGGACTGTCCCCAGCGCACTTCGTGTGGTCCCAGATGCTGAACGAGTCGAGGCCGGCGAGGCCGGCCTTCATCACGGGATGGTCGAGTGGGTAGCCCTGGAGGTGCAGGGCGAGGAGCGAGTACACCCAGGGCGGCTGGATGCCGCCCCAGCTGCCGTCGGCCTCCTGACGCTCGACGATCCAGCGCTCGGCCTTGCGCAGGGCCCGCCGGCGCAGCGGTCCGATCGGGCGGCGTTCGTGCAGGTGCAGCACGCGATCGAGGTGCTGGAACGCCCGGGCCAGCGTGCGCGGCGGCCGCGGCTCCGTCTCCTTGCGTGGGGCCCCCGTGCGCAGTTCGTCGAGCCCGAACGCTTCCCCGGCCGGCAGCCAGGCCGGGCGCAAAGGACGGACGGGCCGGTGCGAGCCGACCACGGTGAGCGGCACGATCGTCTGGCGGGCCCAGCAGGCGAAGTCGTAGATGTTGAGCGGGACGCGCCGGCCGAAGATCTGGTGGGGCAGGAGGATCACCTCGGGCGGCAGCGCCGGCAGCTCGTCCCACGACCACAGGCCGAACAGCGCCATCCAGATCCGCGTGAACACCCGGGTGCGCTCGACGCCGCCCTCGGCGACGATGTACGCCGCCGCCTTGTGCATGTGCGGTGCGTCGACCGGATCACCGCCGAGCTTCAGCGCCCAGTAGGCCTCGACCGTGGTGGACAGCTCGGGCGGGCCGCCGAAGAACGTCGCCCACGTCCCGTCGTCGCGTTGCTGGCTGCGGATCCAGTTGGCGGCACCCTCGGTGATCCGTGGGTCCGAGATGCCGAGGAACTCGCGCAGGAACAGATCCTCGGCGTCCATCGTGACGTTCGTCTCCAGCTCACCCTTCCACCACCCGGCCTCGGACTGGAGTGCGAAGAGCGCGTCGACGGCGCGCTCGAGCGCGGCCCGCGCCGCCTCCGGCCCGAGGAGGGACAGGGCGTCGGCGTCGTGTGACGTGGTGGAGTGGTGCAAGGCGGTCATTCCGGACTCCTCAGTACTCCCTCTCGACGACGAACCGGGCCAGGGTTTCCAGCTCGGTGGCGGCGCCGGGCTCGATGGGCTGGGTGGCGATCGTCGCCAGCGCGGCGTCGAGGTGCGTGTGCGCTCGTTCGATCGTGCGGTCACGGATGCCGGCGTCGGCGAGGACGTCCGACAGGGCCGCCACCGCGTTGGGGCCGGGTGACGTGGCGAACGCGTCGCGGACGGCGTCGGCGAGGCGCCCGCCGGATTCGAGGGCGAGCATCACCGGGACAGACTTCTTGCGTTCACGGAGGTCGTTGCCGACGGGCTTGCCGGTCGCGTCGGGGTCGCCCCAGATGCCGAGGACGTCATCGACCGCCTGGAACGCCAGACCGAGCTCGAAGCCGTACTGCTCGAGGGCGCCGACGACCTCGGGGCCGGCTCCGGCGAGCACCGCTCCCACGCCGATCGACCCGGCGAGCAGGGCACCGGTCTTGTTGCGCTCCATCTCGATGCACTCGGCGAGCGTGCCGTCGAGGCGTCCGTCGAGGTCGGCGTCCTGGGCCTGACCGGTGATCATCGCCGCCGTCGCCGCTGTGACTGAGCGCAGCGCCGCGGCCGCGTACGGTGACGACGAGGTGCCCGACTCGAGCACCTGGAAGGCGAGCGTGTGGACGGCGTCGCCGACGAGGATCGCCTCGGACACGCCGTACACGTCCCAGACCGTCGGTCGATGGTGCCGGGTCTTGTCGCCGTCCATGATGTCGTCGTGGATGAGTGAGAAGTTGTGGATCAGCTCCATCGCCACCGCGCCGGGCACGGCGACGGACGCGTCGCCGCCGGCGGCCTCGGCGCCGAGCACGGCGAGCGCCGGCCGCACGGCCTTGCCGGTCCGCGCCGTACCAGGCGGGATGGGTGTGCCGTCCGGTTCGACCCACCCGAAGTGGTACTCGGTGGGGAGCCGCAGGCGAGGGGTGAGCTGAGCGACGGCCTGGCGGAGCGCGGGCAGCACCAGCTCCCGGGCGCGGGCGAGAACGGGGGGAGTGACGGTCACGCGGCGGCTCCTGAACGGGACTCGGTCGTAGCGATCTGACGCAGGACGTCCCGGGCGGCGACGTTGCCGCTGCGCACCGCGCCTTCCATCGTGGCCGGCCATCCGGTGTCGGTCCATGCTCCGGCGAGGGCGACACCGGGGATCGACGTCGTCGGTCCCGGCCGCAGGTGGGCGCTGCCAGGAGTGCCACGGAACGTCGCGGCGACCTCGCGTGTGACCATCGACGAGACCACCGTGGCCGAGCGGGCCGCGGGGACGAGGCGGGCCATCTCGGCGGTGAAGCGTTCGACCAGCTGGTCGCGACTGAGCGGGAGGTACTCCTCGGCCGACGACAGCGAGATGGCGACCGCCTGATGGCCGGCCGGGGCGTCGCCGGCGAACGTCGAGTCGGTGCGGTCGAACACGAATTGCACGGGCGAGTCGACGCCGGCCAGGAACGGCTGGTCGATCACCTTGCGGTCGTAGTGCAGGTGGACGTTGACGATGGGCGAGCGCCCGAGCGTGGCCACGTCGTCCTGGCCGGGGAACGATCCGGAGGGGAGCAGGCCGGCGACGGCGTCGTGGGGTACAGCGACCACGACGGCGTCGGCGGCGATCGTGCCGTCGTCGAGCACGACGACCGGACCGTCGGGGCCCGACTCGATCGCCGCCACCTTGGCGCTGACGCGGACCTCGGCGCCGGCGTCCTCCAGCACGCGCCGTGCGGCGTCTCCGTGGAGCTGTTGGAGCGGGACGTTCGACCAGCCGATGTCGGCGCCGTCGTTGCGGTCGAGGAGTCCGGTCTTGAACACCTTGGTGGCGAGGAGCAGCGACGCCTCGCTCGAGGGGAGGTTGATGGTGGCCCGGATCACGATGTCCCAGAGGGCGGGTAGAGCGCTCGCGGCGACGCCATGGGTGGCGAGCCAGTCGCCGAACGCCTGCTCGTCGAGCGAGGGGTCGTCCAGGTCGAGGCGCTTGAGGGCGAGCGAGGCCCGCACGGCACCGAGCCGTTCGGTGAGCGACAGATGCCGGTACGTGGACAGCGACGGGGCGAGGTGGAGCGGCGAGGGCAGCCCGACGCGGCGCAGCGTGGCGTTGGGACCGCCGGGACGGTGCACCGGCACGGTCATGCGTTCCTGCAACGTCACGTGCTGCGACGACCCGATGCGATCGAGGAAGGCGAGATACTCGGTGCAGCACCGCATGAACACGTGCTGACCGTTGTCGTAGCTGCGGCCGTCGCGACGGAACGACCAGGTGGCTCCGCCGAGCCGTGGCGCCTTCTCCAGCAGGGTCACGTGCACACCGGCATCGCTCAACGCCACCGCCGCCGACAGCCCCGCCAGCCCGCCCCCCACCACGACGACTCTCATTGCGTCCCTACAAGCGATTCGCTGAAGCTCACTGGGCCACGCAGGCCGGCGCGCCGGCTTCCCGACAAGCCGGCTCGGCTGAAGCCTCGGCAGCTAGCGCTCCGGTCGCCTACCCGCTCGAACTCCGGGACGCTCGCTAGCGCTCGCTGAACTCCAACGGTTGTATTCACGGCGTCGCTCCGGAGAGGCTCTTGGCGGCGACCCACAGCTTCTGCGAGGTCGACACCGACACGCGCCGGTCGAGCACCGAGCCCGGCGCGGCGGCGATCTGCCGGAGCAGCTGGCGGTAGATGCCGCTCATCGCCGCGACGCACGCCCGGCTCCGCCGGTCGAGGAGGTCGAGGAGCGGCAGACCCCGCCGATAGAACCGCTCGCCGACCGTGGCGAAGTGGGCGACCAGGTCGGCCATCGCCGCCGGCGGTCCGGACAGGTCGGGCTCGCAGCCGCGACGCTTGATCTCGTCGGCCGGCAGGTAGACGCGGCCCATCCCGCGGTCCTCGGCGACGTCGCGCAGGATGTTGGTCACCTGGAGCGCGACGCCGAGGTCGTCGGCCAACCGCGCTGCCGTGGCTGGGTCGCCGGTGTGGCCGAACACTCCGAGCGACAGCCGGCCGACCGAGCCGGCGACGAGCCGGCAGTACGCCTCGGTGTCGGTGAACGTCGCATAGGCCGCCCCGGTGCTGTCCCGGCGGCAACCTTCGACGATCTCGGCGAAGGCGGCCACCGGCACGGCGAACCGTCGAGCGGCATCATGGACGCCGACCATCACGGCGTCGTCGTCACGGGGAAGCACGCCATCGGCCAGCTGTTGGATGTCGCGGTCGACGGCACCGAGGTCGACGAGCTTCTCGTCGGTCGGCCGGTCGCTGTCTGCGATGTCGTCGATCCGCCGGGCGAAGGCGTAGAGCGCCGACATCGCCCGGCGCTTGGGCGGCGGGAGCAGGGCGATCCCGTAGGCGAAGTTCTTCGCCTCCGTCTTGGTGATGCGGGCGCATTCGGCATAGGCCGCGTCGATGCTCAACCCAGCGGTCATCGGCGCCGCCACGTCATCGCGAGAGGGACGGCGTGACGGACGATGCGCGACGTGCTCGGGCGGCACGCGGTGCCGAGCACGTCGTAGCCGGCGGCGGCGATGGCGTCGAGGGCAGCCAGACCGCCAGCGGCGAAGCCGGCGATCGCCAGGCGGGCCCGCCACGGCAGCCCGGCAGCCAGGGGACGCGCCGAGGACAGCAAGGCACGGGCGCGGTCGGCCTCGAACGCGACGAGACGCCGAACGGCGTCGCTCGCCGTGGCCGCACCGAGGTCGGCGTCGGTGCAGCCGAAGCGGGCCAGGTCCTCCTGGGGGAGATAGACACGTCCGGCGGCATGGTCCTCGGCGACGTCCTGGAGGTGCTCGATGATCTGCAGGGCGCTGCAGACGTCGTCGGACTGCGCGCGCCGATCGTCGGTCGCCTGGTCGACGATCTCGAGCACGATGCGGCCCACGGGATCGGCCGACAGCCGGCAGTAGTCCCGGAGCTCGTCGAACGTGGCATAGCGCTGTTGCACCTGATCGCGCCGGTTGGCGTCGATCAGCTTGCGCAGCTCGCCGAGGACGGCGGGTCGCCTCCGGGCCAGATCGGCCGCGCCGGCGATCGCCGCATGGGCCGTTCGTCGGGTCGGGTCGGCGGTGGCGGCGAGGAGCTCGGCCTCGATGTGGTCGAGCACAGCGAGCCGGTCGCCGGTGTACTCGTCGCCGACGTCGTCGACGAGGCGGGCGTACACGTAGCTGGCATGGAGGTCGGCGCGCCACGCTGCGGGGAGCACGCGCAACGCCACCGGGAAGTTCTCGGCGCCGGCCTTGGCAGCGAGCGCGTCGAACTCGGGAAGCGTGCCAGGATGGTCGGACAGCGGATCCACCTGCTGAGCAAGAGTTGAACCAGACGTTCTAGTTCTTGTAGTTGCCCGGGGTGGGTATGTCAAGCATCGTCATGGGACGGTCACATAGTCGCGCGCGCCCTCGCGGCGCGGCGCCGGTGGCCGCGAGCCGCCGCTCGGCAGGGCCGAAGCGTCACAGTTCGAGGGGTGGCGGGGTGAAGCGGGCACCGGTGATCTCCGACGCGAGCAAATCCTCGAAGATGGCGACGAGAGACAGCATGATCAGCCAGCCGCCGCCGGCTTCGGCCTGGTCGTCGGCCGCCGACGGCTGGACGACCCGCCCGAGCCGCCGGGCCAGTCCGGCGAACAGCGTCACCGCCTCGCTGACCGACGGTCCGCTCTCCTGCGTGAGGCGTTTGGCCAGCTCGAACAGGACGGGCAGGCCGGGACGGAGGTGTGTGGCGAAGGCGGCCGGCCGCTCGGACTCGGGAAGGCTGCCTGCCACCTGGTCGAAACCGTCGATCGCCCGCTCGATGATCGCCCGGGCGGCGGCGAGGAACACGTCCTCCTTGCTGTCGAAACAGCGGTAGAACGTGCCCTTGGCCACGTCGGCCCGTTCGCACAGGGCGGCGATGCTCACCTCGTGGAAGCCGTGGACGGCGAACTCGGCGATCGCCGCGTCGATCAGCTTGGTCTCGGGGGTCCGGTCGCCCACCTGCTCGGTGAGCTCGAGCCCCTCCATCGCGCTGCAGCCGCCGTCTCGTCCGCGGAGGAACTCGCCCATGACGTCGCGGATCTCGTCCAGGGAGCAGCCGCGCCGTCGCAGTGACCGGACCATCGTCAACGCCGTGACGTGCCGATCGTCGTAGCGGTACTGGTTGGAGGGAGAGCGAGACGGTTCGGGGATCAACCCGAGGCGCCGGTAGTGGTGGATCGAGCTCGCCGGCACGGCGCTGAGCTGGACGAGATCGCGGATGGTGTAGTCGCCCTCCGCCGGGTCTCCCCAATCGATGGGCGGGCGCGCGACGAGGGGCGAACGGGCCACCGAACCGTGTTCACTCATCCGCCTTACCATGCTCCTTCGGGGTGCCGTTTGTCGAGATGCGGGCGCGCAGCTCACGCCGTTCGCCGGCGAACATACGCCGCGTCCCCACGCTCGACGCGATGGGAACGACGACCTTGGCGGCGTGGGCGAATCGCAGCCACCGAGGAAGGTACCGCTCGGCGGCGCCACCGTGGGCCGCCCGGACGATGAGCCGAGCCACGGCGCCCGGGTCCACGGGGCGGGGGCGCCGGTTGCCGTAGGCCCGCCCGCGCCGGGCGAAGAACTCGGTGTCGACCGGTCCCGGGTTGACGAGGGCGACCGAGACGCCGGTGCCGTGGAGCTCGACGGCGAGCGATTCGGTGTAACCGGCGAGGGCGAACTTGCTGGCCGAGTACGCCGCCTCGAACGGCGCACCGATCCGGCCGGCGATCGAGCCGACGTTGACGATTCGCCCCCGATGCCGCTCGAGCATGCCGGGGAGCACGGCTGCGGTGGCGTGCACGGCCCCGAGGTAGTTCACGTCGATCGTGCGGCGGAACACGTCGATGCCGGTCTCGGCGACCGCGCCCCACGCACCGATGCCGGCGTTGTTCACCAGCACGTCGGGCGGACCGAGCTCGCCGGCGATGCCGTCGATCGCCTTGCCGAGGGCGGCGGCGTCGGCGACGTCGGCGGCGGCAGCGACGGCTCGCTCACCGATCGACGCCGCAGCGTCCTCGACGTCGCCACGGTCCCTGGCGATGAGGCCGACGGCGTGTCCGTCGGCAGCGAAGCGGCGCGCCGCCTCCAGGCCGATGCCGCGCGATCCGCCGGTGATCACCACGACCGATGGCGGAAGGCGTCGATGCATCGCCGGCGAACCTACCCGTCCGGTGCGCACCGATCCGGGCACCAGACGGGTCGGTGCGGTCCGGTCAGTCCTCGACCGACACGGTGTCGATCGGCTGGGCGTGGATCGCCAGCGTGATCACCTCGGCCATGTCGGCGGCCCCCTCGACGCCATCGGCAGCGAGCGCCTCGGCCTCGACGAGCAGGTCCTCGAGCGACACGCCCCGCTCGGTCACGACCGAGCCTCCCTTCAGCACCTCGGCCGTGTTGGCGACGAGGGCGGCGAACCGCAGCGTCGTCGACGAGGCGTCCCCGTCGGCGAGGTCGATCGGCGTCTCCGTCTCGGTGACCTCGTCGGTGGCGGGGTCGGCCCAGCGGAGGCGCACGTTGCCGGCGACGCTGGTGTCGCGGCCGGCGGCCTCCTGGTCGACGAGCTCGAGCTCGTAGAGGGCGCTGACCGCGTGGCCGGCGCCGAGCTCGCCGGCATCGACGGTGTCGTCGGTGAAGTCGGCGTCGTCGAGCTGGCGGTTCTCGTAGCCGACGAGGCGATAGCGGGCGACCACCTCGGGATCGAACACCACCTGCACCTTGGCCTCGGCGGCCACGACCGTGAGCGTCGGCGTGAGCTCGTCGACGAACAGGCGGACGGCCTCACCGAACGTGTCCACGTACGAGTAGAAGCCGTCGCCCTGGTTGGACAGCTGCTCCATGAGATGGTCGTTGTAGTTGCCCATGCCGTAGCCGACCGTGACGAGGTGGATGCCGTCCTCGCTCGCCTGGGTGATGTCGGCCGTCAGCTCGTCGGCGTCGGTGACGCCGACGTTGGCCACGCCGTCGGACGCCAGCACGACCACGTTGAGGCCCTCGGGGTCGAGGTTCTCGCGGGCTTGCTCGTACCCGAGCCGGAGGCCGGCCTCCATGTTGGTGCTGCCCCCGGGGCCCAGAGCGTCGATTGCATCGACGATGTCGCGCCAGTCCGCGACCGCCGTCGGAGCCAGCACGGGCGTCGCGTCGTCTCCGTAGGTGACGATCGAGATCGTGTCGTCGGTGCGCAGGCTGCGCACGAGCAGGGCGAGCGAGGCCTTGACGAGACCGAGCCGCTCGCGGATGTCCATCGAGCCCGACGTGTCGATGACGAACGTGATGTTCGCCGGCGGACGATCCTCGTCGGCGAGCTCGGCCGTCGTGATCCCGATGCGGACGAGGGCCGGGTCGTCGCCGTCGGCGGGCCGGGATTCGACCGTGGCGGCGAGCGCGCCGTCGGTGGCCGGGGGGTCGCCGAAGTCGAACGAATTGATCCACTCCTCGGGCCGGATCGAGTCGGGCTCGGGGCGCAAGCCCTGGTCGAGGAACGTGCGGGCCACGCTCATCGATCCGGTGTCGACGTCGAGGGCGAACGTGGACTCGCGGTCGTCCTGCGCGGTGACCCACGTGGAGTCGCCGGCGTCGACGAACGTGTTGTCCTCGGTGATGCCGGGCTCGTCGGGCGGCAGCGGGATCATCGGCGGGCCGGGTTCGACGGCGGCGGCGTCGGCCTCGGCGACGGCGGGCATCGGAACCCCGCCGGTCGTCTGGGCTGGCCCCCCCGGCGGGGCGGCGTACACCACGGCGCCGTCGGCGTCCATCGGCGGGCTCGTGTAGCCGAGGTAGTACGACGCCGGGTCGATGTCGCAGCGGGAGTCGAGATCGTCGGCGTCGACCGGTTCGGCCATCGAGTCGTCGGGCGGGTCGGCCGCCGACTCGTCGGTGGCCGACGCGTCGTCCGCGGCGATCGGGGCGCAGCCGGCCGGATCGCCGCCCGCCGCGTGTGCGGACGAGGCGGTCGTTCCGGCGAGGATCCCGCACGAGACGGCGAGGGAGAGGGCGAGGGGCACGAGTCGGTAACGCATGGCCCTCAGACGTCAACGGCCCGCCCCCCGGTTCCCGAACCGCCCGAACTCGTCCCCGCCCCACCCATCCGAGTGTTGAACCGCGCCAGAGTGTGGGATGCCCAGGGGTCGGGCATTCCACACTCGGATGGGTCGTCAGCTGCGCTGGTAGTTGGGCGCTTCGTTGGTGATCGTCACGTCGTGCGGGTGGCTCTCCTCGCGGCCCGCCGTGGTGACCCGCATGAACCGCGCCCGATGGCGTAGGGCGTCGAGGCTCGGCGTGCCGGCGTAGCCCATGCCGCTACGCAACCCACCGACGAGCTGGTAGACGACGTCGCCGAGCGCCCCGGCGTAGGCGACACGCCCCTCGATGCCCTCGGGGACGAGCTTGCGACTCGCCGCGCCCACCGCGCTCTGCGCGGTGGCGTAGCGGTCGGCGCCGAGGCCTTGCATGGCCCCCATCGAGCCCATGCCGCGGTAGCTCTTGTAGCGACGGCCCTCGAACAGCTCGATCTCGCCCGGGCTCTCCTCGGTGCCGGCAAGCAGCGAGCCGAGCATCACGCATTCCGCGCCGGCGGCGATCGCCTTGACGATGTCGCCCGAGTAGGTGATGCCGCCGTCGCCGATGATCGGGATGCCGCGCTGCATCGCTCGCCGGGACGCCTCCCAGATCGCCGACAGCTGTGGCATGCCGGCACCGCTGATGACGCGAGTGGTGCAGATCGATCCGGCGCCGACACCCACCTTGATCGCGTCGGCCCCTGCGTCGGCGAGGGCATCGACGCCCTCGTGCGTGACGACGTTGCCGGCGGCGACCGGCAGGTCGGGCCAACCCCCCTTGATGCGTTCGATGGCCTTGAGCACGCCGGCCGAATGGCCGTGCGCGGTGTCGATGGTGACGGCGTCGACGCCGCGGGCGACGAGGGCCTCGACACGCTCCTCGAGGTCGGCGCCCACGCCCACGGCGGCGGCGCAGCGCAACCGGCCCTTGTCGTCGCGGCTGGCGTTCGGGAACTCCTGGCGCTTCTGGATGTCCTTCACCGTGATGAGCCCGGCGAGTCGGCCGGCGTCGTCGACGAGCGGCAGCTTCTCGATGCGGTACTTCTGGAGGATCGCCTTGGCCTCGTCGAGTGACGTGCCGACGGCCGCGGTGACGAGCCCGTCGGCGGTCATGAAGTCGGAGAGCGGGCGCTCGTAGTCGGAGCTCTCGCAGAAGCGGATGTCGCGGTTGGTGAGGATGCCGACGAGATGGCCGTCGTGATCGGTGACGGGGACCCCGGAGAACTTGAACCGGTTCATCAGCGACTCGGCTTCGTGCAGCCGGGCATCGGCCGGCAACGTGACCGGATCGGTGATCATGCCGCTCTGGCTGCGCTTGACCTTCTGCACCTCGGATGCTTGATCGGCGACCGACATGTTGCGGTGGATGACGCCGATCCCGCCGTGACGGGCCATGGCGATGGCCATGCGGGCCTCGGTGACCTTGTCCATCGCCGCCGACACCAGCGGGATGGCGAGGGTGATGTCCGCCGCGAACGTGGCGGAGGTGTCGACCTCGTCGGGCAGCGCCTCCGAGTAGCCGGGGACGACAACGACGTCGTCGAACGTCAGCGCCTCGAAGCGGTCGAACAGCGCGTCGTTGGGATGTCCGTTGCTCATGGTTGCTCCTGGGGTGAGGGGGGTCGGGCGTGAGGAGATCGGGCGACGAGGGCGATCAGTGTGGTGACGAGCAGCTCGTGCTCGGTGGCGTGGACTCGGGTGGCCAGGTCGTCGAGCGTGTCGCCGGCGTGGATCGGCACGTCCGCCGTGGCGAGCACCGGGCCGTCGTCGACTCCTTCGTCGGGGACGAGGTGAATCATCACGCCCGTGCGCTCACGCTCGCCGCGCAGGAACTGCTCGTAGGCGCGCTCGATGGCGTGCGTCCCCGGTAGCTCGCCGGGGAGGGCCGGGTGGAGGTTGACGACGCGATTGGGGAAGGCGCCGAGGAACTTCATCGTGAGGATGCGCATCCAGCCGGCGAGCACGATCCAGTCGGGCTCCGCCGCGGCGACCACATCGGTGAGGCGCGTGTCGTAGTCGGCGCGGGCTTCGCCGGGCTGTCGTTGCAGCAGCGTTCCCGGCACCCCGGCAGCCCGCGCCCGCTCGAGTGCATAGGCGTCGGGCTGGTCGGAGACGACGCCGGCGACCTCGGCACGAAGGCGACCGTCGGCGCAGGCGGCGAGGATCGCCTGCAGATTGGAACCCGAGCCGGACGCCAGCACCACCAGCCGCGTCAACGGAACCTCCATGAAGAGACCCTACGCGCCAGCCCCCGGCGACCGGACGACCCTTGACGTTTTGTTTGCGTTCCCTACAAGCGCTTCGCTGAAGCTCAGTGGCCACGCAGGCCGCGCGCGCCGGCTCCCTCCGCTGGCGCTCCGGTCGCCTACGTGCTCGGACTTCGGGACGCTCGCTGAACCGTGCTGCTGCGTTCCCCGGCCACGCAGGCCGCGTGAACGGCGTGCTCCGCTAGCGCTCCGCTCGCCTTGACCGCGCGGACTTCGGGACGCTCGCTGCGCTCGCTGAACTCCGGAGCTCGTCGTCGACGGCGACGACCAACGCGTCGATGGAGACCGGTGGCGAGACGATCAACGCGCGGACTCCGAAGGGGGATGCTCGAAGGGGGACTTCCCCCTTCGATGCGGCGATCAGCGGAGCTTGCTCCGCCGCCGCTTCTTTCAATTTTCGTGCGAGCGAAGCGAGCTCAAACAACTCGCCGCAGCGAGCGAGGAGCGAAGCGACGACGCTCGCCGAGGACGATCAAACTCGCCGCAGGCGAGCGAGCGAAGCGATGCGAGCCGAGGACGATCGTCAGTCGCTGGCGCCGGAGAGCTTGAGGTGCTTCATGCGCCAGTTGGCGATGGCGAGGGCGACGAGCGTGACGATGGCGAGGCGGACGATGGCGCCGGCGCCATCGGGGATGCCCTTGCGGACGAGGCGCCGCGGCGCGTCGTCGAGGAGACCGACGAAGATCGCCCGTGACTCCCACGTCGGCGACAGCTGGGCGATTCCGGTGAGGGCGGCGCCGAGCAGCCGTTCGATGAGGAAGACGATGGCGAGCGACCACACGGCGGTGCGGCGCGTGATGCTGCCGACGGCCACGAACAGGGCGATGTACGACACGCTGCCCACGACCGCGGCCAGCAGCATCGGACCGACCGACGACGGCGAGCCGGCGACGACGGCCGCGAGGCCACACGCCGGCGTGATGGTGACGAGGGCGACGAGGGCACCGCCGAGCCATCGGCCCACGACGATCTGCCACGTCGGCGCCGGTGTCAGCCACGTGAAGTGGAACGTGCCCGAGCGCATCTCGGCCCCGAGGACGGAGTCGCCGATCACCAGCGCGGCGATGGGCATGGCCAGGCTCAAGATCCCCTCGGCAGCGACGTTGGCGAAGGCCCGGTCGGCGGTGTCGTCGACGGCGTGGGCGAGCAGCCCGAACAGCACGGCGCCGGTACTGGCCAGCACGATGGCCGCCCACCGCCGTGGCGGCACGCACGAGCGAAGCGTGTACCCGACGATCGCGGCGAACCGCGACGGCGGCCGAGCCGTGTGGCTGTCGGTGCTCACCGGATCAGCTCCCGGAAGAGGCTCTCGAGGGAATCGTCGAGCGGACGGACCTCGTGGATGCGGATCGCCGAGTCCCGGGCGAGGCGGGGGAGCGCCGTGGCGAGCTCGCGTCCACGTGCCGTCTCGACGACGAGCGTGGGCGACCCGTCACTGCCGGCGCGGAACGTGACGCCGCCGACGGCGGGCAGCGTGACGAGACCGGTGGCCAGGAGGCGGTCGTCGGTCGAGCGGATCAGCACATGCCGCGGTCGGTCGTCCATGGCGTCACGGATCGCCCGATGTCCGCCGGCTGCGGCGAGCCGCCCGTTGATGATCACGATCACGCGCTCGGCCATTCGTTCCACCTCGTTGAGCACGTGCGAGCTGACGATCACCGTGCGGCCCGATGTGCCGTCGGGCCCGGGCGTGCCGAGCCGCTTGAACAAGGCGATGAGGTTGGCGCGCTGCACGGGGTCGGCGCCGTTGAGCGGCTCGTCGAGCACGAGCACTCGCGGCGAGGTGACCAGCGCGGCGGCGATCTTGGCCCGTTGGCGCATCCCCTTGCTGAACGTGTCGACGTGGCGATCGGCCACGTCGAGGAGACCGACGGTGGCGAGGGCGGCGTCGGGTGCGTCGCGGTCGGCGATGCCGTGGAGGTCGGCGACGTAGCGGGCGAGCCGGCGGGCCGACAGCCCGGGCGGCACCGCTTCGTCCTCGGGAACCAGCGCCAGATCGCGGTGCACGCTGCGGTCGTGGCGGGGAGAGCGGCCGCCGACGGTGATCGCGCCCTGGTTCACGCCCACCATGCCGGTGATCGCTCGCATGAGGGTGGTCTTGCCGGCGCCGTTGGGGCCGAGCAGCCCGGTGACCCCCGGTCCGAACGAGCAGCTCAGGTCGGACAGGGCCACCTTGGGGCCGAACCACACCGACACGTCGGCCACGTCGACCGTCGGGTCGGCCACGAATGCCGGATCGCCGTTCACCGTTCCACCCACCGGTAGCGGCGCAACAGCACGATCGTGCCGAGGACGACGATGACCACGTACTCGATGATCGCCAGCAGACCGCCGTACTCGACCCCGTTGAGCTGCGAGCCGCGGTCGATGTGGCCCAGGAACACGAGGTCGCGCAGGAACAGCGGCAGTGTCAGCACGTTCAGCAGGGCGGCGATCGATCCGCCATCGAAGCGGGGGTCCTCGCCGACGATCACGCCGGCGGCGATCGAGGTGACGAGGAACAGCCCGATCATCACGGCGCCGGCGACGATGCGACGATCGGTGAGCGACGAGATCGCCACGCCGACGACGGCGTAATAGACGGCGAGCATCACGACGGCGAGGGGGATCTGCCACAACACGTCGAGGTGCCCGGTGAGGTAGTCGAGGGCGTTGTCGCTGACGAGCATGTTGCCGACGTAGAGGATGACCTGGGGGATGAACGAGAAGGCGAAGAGGATCGTCGCCATCGCCCCGACCTTGGCGGCGACGTAGTCCGATCCGTTGAGCGGGCGGGCGAACATCAGGGGCAGGACGTGCTGGCGACGGTCGGGACAGATGATGTCGGGCGCGACGAGGGCGACGAACAACAGCAGGGCCGACGACACGCCGACGTAGTCGCGGTAGGTGATGATCTCGAACCGCTCGGAGATGATGGCGCGGTCGCGTGTGACGTAGCCGATGCCGATGTTGACGATGGCCGGCACGGTGACGACGGCGAGCAGCACGAACGGGGGGACCTTCTGGCGCCACGAGCGGCGGATGCCGAGGGCGCGGCGGATGGTCGACTTGTACAGCGCCCACGTCGCCGCTCCGCGCCGGCCCCGCGGGCCGTCGTACGGTCGGTAGCCGCGGTCGTAGACGGCGCCGGACGTCACGCTGCTCATGGCGCGCTCCGATCTCGCAGGAACACATCGTCGAGCGACGTGAGGCGGTTGGAGAGTCGGTACAGCGGCAGGCCGAGGTCGGCGACGACGTCGCGGACCGTGTCGAGGTCGGCGTCGCCCTCGACGCTGACCTCGGCGTGGCCGTCGACCGTGCGGGCGCCGAGACCACTCCGCTCGAGCGCGGCGGCGAGTGTGGCGGCGGCGTCGGCGCCACCGACGTCGAGCGTGACCGTGCCGGTGGTCTCGAGCAGCGACTCGGTGGCCCCGGACACCACCAGCCGGCCGGCGTCGATCATGACGACGTGGTCGCACACTTGCTGCACGTCGTCGAGCAGGTGGGTGGCCATCAGGACGGAGATCCCGAAGTCGCCGAGGCGGGCGATCAGGCTGAGCATCTCCTCGCGGCCGATGGGATCGAGGCCCGCAGTGGGCTCGTCGAGGAGGATGAGTTGGGGGTCGCCGACGATCGCCTGAGCGAGCTTGGTCCGCTGGCGCATGCCGGTCGAGAAGCCGCCGATCGGCCGGAACCGGGCTTCGTCGAGGCCGACGAGATCGAGGATGTCGGACGCCCGTTGGCGGGCCACGCGTGCCGGCAACCCGCTCAGCTCACCGAACGTGGCGACGACGTCGGCGGCCGTCTGGTCGAGGGGCAGGCAGTCGTGCTCGGGCATGTAGCCGAGACGGGCGCGTACCGAGACCGGATCGGTCCCGACGTCGATGCCGCACACCTCGATTCGGCCGGAGGTGGGGTGAGCCAGGCCGAGCAGGAGCCGGAACGTGGTCGTCTTCCCCGCGCCGTTGGCCCCCACCAGCCCGGTGCGGCCGGCGGGGACGTCGACGGTGATGCCGTCGAGAGCGGTCACGGCCGGGTACTGCTTGGTGACCTGCTGCAGGCGCAGGACGGGCGACGGGCCGCCCACTGGATCACCGATGCTCACCGCCGCCACCGTACGGGAACGTGGGCCCGTTGCCCAGTCGGTGATGTCCCTGAATCGTCTCCGGGCCTTCTCCGATCACGCCCGTGGATGACGTCGCTGACCAGGGCCTGTGAGCCCGCCGGTGCGCGGGTGAGAGCGTCGGTGAGTTCGCCGGACCTCCGTGCGCTCGGGCCGGTGAGTCGGGCGGTGAGCGGGTTCCGTCACCGTCGCCGCATGACCAACTTGTCGGCCCGCCTCGACCTCGAGTGGACCCGGATGGGACGCCGTTCGGCGCTCCTCGACACGGTTCGCCGCTGGAACCTCGTCGATCCGGACGACCCACCGATCACCAGCCTCGACGACCTCCTGCGTCGCACCGGCCTCCGGTGCCAACCGACGCCGCAGTCGAACGCATTGCTCGGCCGGCTGGTCGAACGGGCGCGCACCGAGCCGCTCGCCGCACGGATGGTGTTGCAGCGGCTGCTGCCCGGCTTGCTCGTGATCGTGCGTGACGAGCAGCGGCGGTCGCCCGGCGTCGACGCGTTCGACGTGCTGCTCGCGGAGGCGTGGATGTCGATCGTGCGGTATCCGGTGGCGGCGCGGGATCGGGACATCGCCGCCCGCCTGCTCACCGACGCCCGCCACCGGGCGTTCACCAATCCGCGGCGACGGCGGCGGGTCAGCGAGTCGCCCTGCCCGCCGCACCGGCTGCACGAGCCCGAGGCGCGGACCGACCGCTCGCCGTTCGAGGAGCTCACCGGACTGCTGGCCGACGCTCGCGACCACGGGCTGCCGCAGCGCGACGTCGAGGTGGTCGCCGGCATCGTCAACCACGGTAGCGCCGCCCAGCTGGCGGTCGTCGTGCGGATGGACGCCCGCTCGGTCCGGTACCGGCGCGACCAGGCGATCAAGCGCCTCCGGAGTTACCTCCGCGAACCCCGCCTCCTGCCGGTCGGGCCCCGCCCGTCGACCCTCACGGCGTGACTGACGGGATGTGCCAGGCACGTCCCGTCAGTCGGGCATCCCCGATCGTCGGGGCCCACGGTGATTGACTGCGCGTGTGCGTCGATGGCGTCGGAGGCTGCTGGTCGGCGGGCTCGTCCTCGCCGTGGTGCTCGCCGCAGGCGCCTTTGCTCTGTTCCGCTACAAGACGGACAGCGAGGTCACACCGGTCGGCGTGGACCACGCATTGGCCGACTTCAACGCCGAGGTGTCCGGCGGCTCGGTCGCTTCGATCCTCGCCGCCGCCCTGCCCGAGCCGGGGGTGTACACCTACGCGACCTCGGGTGGCGACGGCGTCGATGCTCTCGGTGGCG
The DNA here is from genome assembly GCF_003426815.1 of Desertimonas flava. Classification (GTDB taxonomy): domain Bacteria; phylum Actinomycetota; class Acidimicrobiia; order Acidimicrobiales; family Ilumatobacteraceae; genus Desertimonas; species Desertimonas flava. Next base: position 60,100 of record NZ_QKYK01000014.1, on the reverse strand, counting down.
GCGAGCACGTGTACCCGGACGTCACGACACTCACCGTCACCGCTGCGTCCTGCGGTGTGTCGCAGCTGTGGGTCGCCGCCGTCGAGCGGAGCGACGAGGTGCTGACGTGCGCGGTCGGCGGGGGAGTGGAGACGGTGGCGTTCACCGCATTCCACCGGTTCTTCGGGGTCGACGACCGCGAGTCCCACCTCTGCACCGGCGAGCCACGACCGCTCCGAGCGCCCGCGGGTACGACGTGGACGACCACGTGCGTACGCGAGGGCGAGACCGCGGTGTGGACCGGCGAGGTCCTCGAGCCGGGCCGACTCGTCGTCGGTGACGAGCCCGTCGACGTCGAGCACGTCGTCGTCACCATCGACAACGGCGATCCCGACGACAGCCAGCGCACCGAGACGTGGTACCGCGCCGGGACCGACCTCGTCGTGCGCCGGGTCGTCGACAACGCCACCGTCGAGGGCTCACCCATCGGGGTCGTCCACTACACCGAGCACTACGAGATCGCCCTGACCGGCCTCACGCCGGCGCGTTGACCGCGCGCTCAGGCCGTGGTGGCGGGGCTGCCGTCGGCAGCCATGGTCGACGCCGGGGTGCCGCCGTCCCACGGGCCGGTGATGGCGAACGTGACGCCGGGCGACTGCAGGCTGGCGTACAGCGTCTGGCCGTCGGCCGAGAACACGGCGCCGGCGAACTCGCCGTCGTCGCGTGCGTTGCGGGCGAACATCTGGTTCGACCCGTCGGCGGCGACGGTCCAGAGGTGTTGCACACCCTCGCCGTCGGCGCACAGGATCAGCCCGCCCCACGGGGCGACGGTGATGTTGTCGGGCGAGTCGAAGTTGTCGCTGTCGGGATCGGCGTTGACCGTGAAGTGCACGACCAACTCGAGCGTCTCGGCGACCGGGTCGAGCTTCCACACCTGGCCGTCGTGCTCGCCGGCGGAGCCGTCGTCGAGGCGTGCGTACGACGCGACGATGTAGGCCGCGTCGTTGCCCCACCACGTGCCCTCGAGCTTGCGGGAGCGGGTGACCTCTTCGACCTGCATGCGGGTCGACTGCTCGGTGGCGAGCGGATCGGGGATCGCCACCCACCCGAGGTTGAGCACCGTGCCGACCTCGCTGTAGGCCGAGAGGTCAGGCACGAACTCGCCGGCCTCGTCGGTGGCGGCGAGGGCCTCGAGCGTGGCCCCGGCGCGCAGCGAGCCGTAGGTGCCGGACGTGTCGTTGGGCGTCGCGCGATAGAGCAACCCGTTGGGCTCGGAGGCGTCCTCGGTGAGGTAGACGATGCCCGTCGCCGGGTCGATCGACACGGCCTCGTGAGCGAAGCGGCCGAGACCTTCGAGGGGCGTCGGGTTCTGGTTGTTCTCGACGTTCACCGGGTCGACCTCGAACACGAACCCGTGGTCCTTCTCGAACCCGTCGGCGATGCGGTCCTCGGTCTCCTCGCACGTCAGCCACGTGCCCCACGGTGTCACGCCGCCGGCGCAGTTCTCGCTCGTGCCGGCCAGGCTGACGTACTCGTTGACGACGGAGCCGTCCGGGCCGATCTCGGTGGTGGTCGTGCCTCCGCCGCAGGTGGCGTCGTAGACGTACTCGGCAGCTGCGGTGGCCGGGAACTCGAGCACGTACGGTTCGCCGTCGTCCACGCCCTCGATCGCTCCCTGCTCGCTGTTGCGCACGAGGTACGAGTTGCCGTTGGCGCCGACGAAGAGGCCCGTGCCGTCGAAGTTGTCGGGGATCACGCCGCCGTCGGTCGTGGCGGTGCCCGCCTCGGAGACGATCGTGTAGCTGAAGCCCTCGGGCAAGTCGAGGAGCTGGTCCGGGTCGGCGACCAGCGGGCCGTACCCGCCGCGTCGTTCCCGGAGGGTTCCGAGCACGGCGCCGCCGAGGGCGCTGCCGCCGGGCGTGCCGGCGGTCGCGCCGGCCCGGGGGAACGTGACGCCGAGGTTGCCGGCGACGAGGAGGCCGGCGCCGGCGGCGCCGCGATTGAGGAGCTGTCGTCTGTTGAGAGGCATGCCGCGACCTTCCCAGTGCCGGCTGGCTGGTCGCTTGCCGCCGGCCACCGGTCGGGCGACGCGGTGGTGAACTTCCGATGAACCGGTCGGAGACGATCGATCGTCAGCCGGACGGGATCTCCCAGAGCCGCCAGTTCTCGTCCTCCCACACCACGACCCAACCCCTGGCCAGCAGGTCGTTCTCGGTCGCTTTGGGCTGGGAGTACTCGCGCTGGAGGTTCTGCATGAAGTAGTCGCCGAGGCGGGCGGCCTTGTCGAGGTTGGTGGTCTGCACGCCCCGCCGTCCCGTGTACAGCGTCATCGTGCGGACGCGGTAGTAGACGATCACGTCGTCGGCATCGGTGTACCGCTCGATCGCGGTGAACGCCGGCGCCGAGATCTCGGTCACGCCACCCGACTGAACCTGTCCCGAGTCGTTGTAGCGGTCGGCGGCGCGCAGGCGGGCGGGGAGGTCATGCACGTGGAGGGCGGCGATCCACAGCGCCGGTACCGACAGGCAGGCGAGGAGGGCACGGCGTGTCGTCACGCCGAGCCGCCGGTGCCCGAGGAGGAGCTCGGCGTACGAGATCGGCAGCATCAGCGCGAAGTAGGCGATGAAGGGCGTGATCTGGAAGTAGTAGCGAGCGACCATTCGCATGTGGGTGCCGACCACGAGCATCGTGCACGCGGTGAGGACGGCGATCGGGATGTTGAGCCGGGGCCGGCGGATGCACGCGACGATCACTCCGGCCGCGGCAATCGCCATGAGGATCAGTCCGAGCAGCGGATGGGGCCCGATGCCGAGCTGGAGCGTCAGCTGGAACGGGTAGTCCTTCGTCTTGGTGTCGGTGCTGAAGAGTCGTTCGGTGATGAACCGCTTGGAGTTGCCGTTGTCGGGGATCAACGTCGACGGCAACAGCAGCTGGAAGAGGAACGCCCCGGCGGCGAAGGCCAGGAACGGTGTGCCGATCCGGCGCCACGGGATGGCGTGGACGAGCGCCTTGAGGCGCGACACGACCGAGCCACCGGGGAAGCGCCACGTCGAGAGCGAGCCGACGGTGTCGACCACCATCGCCGCAGCGAGGACCGCCAGCAGCACGATGCTCTCGCGGCGGATGTTGTAGGCGGCGACCATGAGCAGGCCGAGCGTGACGAGCTGGCCCGTCGAAGCCGTCAGCAGCCCGACCCGTCTCTCCACCCACTGAGCCGTTGTCGCGGCCTGCGTGGCCGGAGAACGCTGCAGCCGGTCGAGCCACCAGATCACGGTGGCCGTGGCCGCCATGTGGGGGAACTCGGTCAGCAGCTGGTCGGTGTGCACGAGATACAGCGGCGCGCTGGCGAAGGCGACGGTGAGCGCCAGAGCGATCACCCGGCCGGTGCGGCGCCGGACGATGCCATGGAAGAGGACCAGCCACACGCAGAAGGCGGCGACCTCGACGACCTTCAACTTGTCATAGGCCTCGATGCCCCAGAGGTGGACGAACGGCGACAGCAGGATCGGGAAACCCCACGGGTAGATCGGTGGCGTGACCGCCACCGAGTTCTGCCAGAGGAAGCGGTTGTCCGTGATGACCTGGGCGACGTTGCCCTCGAACAGGCTGCGGGCCTGGTTGATGTAGAGCGCGAAGTCGTCGCCGAGTCCGTGCCCGTTGCGATGGAGGCGCAGGGCCACGACGGCCGCGGCGATGACGACCGCGGCGAGCATGCCACCAGAGATCAACCGCGTGCGGTCGCGGTGCCGGGCAGGGCCGGCGTCGCCGGCTTCGCTCATTGAGTGCGGCCGCGGTCGATGATGGCGGCGCGCCGGGCCGCCACGCGTTCGGGGCTGAACGTCGTACGCAGCCAGGCCCGACCGTCCCGGGCCTCGGTCTCCCACGCGTCGTCGTCGTGGGTGATGGCCGCGTACGTGGCGCGGATCTGGCGCACGCCCGGCTGATCGTTGCCGATGATGTCGGCGGCGATGGAGCGGGTGAACGGGATCAACTCGTCGTGGGGGACGACGTGGTTGACCAGCCCGAAAGCGAGAGCCTCCTCGGCGCCCATGAAGTTCCCGGTGAAGCTCATCTCCCGCGCCCGGCGCACCCCGATCGCCTGGGGTAGCAGCACCGTGAGTCCCCATCCCGGCATCACGCCGACGCGCGAGTGGGTGTCGCCGAACTTCGCCCGTTCCGACGCGATGAGGAAGTCGCAGTTGAGCGCCAGCTCGAACCCGCCCGTGATCGCCACGCCGTTGACGGCACCGATCAACGGCTTGGTGTGGCGCGGGAACGGCCCTCGAACCTGGTGGCCACCTCGCGAGGTCTCGGTGGAACTGGAGCCGACGAGCGAGTTGCCCTCCAAGCCGAGCTCCTTGAGGTCGAGCCCGGCGCAGAACGCAGGGTCGGCGCCGGTGAGGATGATGACGTCGACGTCGTGGTTGTGCTCGGCCGCGATGATCGATTCGGCGAGGAGTCGCATCACCTCGCTCGACAGCGCATTGCGCGCCTCGGGCCGGTTGAGGGTGATCGTGGCGATGCGCTCGGCCACGTCGAGCAGCACAGGGGTACCGGCAGTCATCGAGGGCGATTCTTGCAGGCTCGACGCGTCGCGACGAGGCGGTCTACTCGGCGGTGCTGTCGTCGGCGGGGAGGAATGCGAAGCGCAGGTCGCCCAGGCGCACGAGCGTCGACGCCACCCAGCCGCCGAGCGCACCGAAGTGGTCGTCGAGCACCGACGACGTACCGTCGGCGAGCGTCTCCTCGGCCAGCTCGTAGAGCCCTTCGTAGGTGACCTCGACGGCATACGACAGCTCGATCTCGGTGGGGTCGCTGGGGTCTGGGTGGATGACCTCGACGGTGAGCCCGGCGCGCTCGAGGCGGCCTTCGCCGACGAGTGGGCTGGCCGTCGGGATCGACTCGTAGATGCGGTTGATGTCGGGGGTCTCGGCGAGCCGCTGCACGCGCAGGACGATCTCCATCTCGATCGCCGGCGGGCTCTCCAGCTCCTCGTCCACGTACCACCGGCGGTAGGCCGTCTGGCTCCAGGTCGGCCAGTCGAACGTGACGTGGGCGACCACCCGCGGGGGTTGCCCCTCACCGGGAAGGCCGTAGCTGGTCTCCCAGGTGACGTCGCCGAGCAGCACGTCCACCTGGAAGTGCTCCTCGAATGCCTGCCGTTCGAGGAACGCCGCCTCGAACGCGTCGCGGAGCGCGCTGATGGCATCGGTGAAGACGTGATCGAGCATGTGGAATTGAGGCTACTGGGGAGAGCATGGAGGCAGCGTCGGATAGGACCGAGAGAGGGTGTCCTGACAGACTCGGCGGCATGAGCAGCCCTGACTCGAGCCTGGTCCTGACCGACGTCGCAGACGGGGTCGGCACGCTGACGTTGAACAATCCCGACGAGCGCAACACGCTCACGGCCCCGATGGTCGAGCAGATCGTCGCCGCGATGGATGGTTTCGAGGCCGACGAGTCCGTGGGTGCCGTGGTGGTCACGGGGACACCGCCCGCCTTCTGTGCCGGCGCCAATCTCGGCAACCTCGCCGAGGCGGACGGATCGAGCCTCGGTCGCATCTACGAGGGGTTCCTGCGCATCGCCCGCAGCACGCTGCCCACGCTGGCTGCCGTCAACGGTGCGGCGGTCGGGGCCGGCATGAACCTCGCGCTCGGGTGCGACGTGCGCTTGGCCGCCCGGCGGGCGAAGTTCGACACCCGTTTCCTGCAGCTCGGGATCCATCCCGGCGGTGGGCACACGTGGATGTTGCGCCGGATCGCCGGGCCGCAGGCGGCGGCGGCCGCCGTCCTCTTCGGCGACGTGCTCGACGGGGCCGAGGCCGAGCGGGTCGGGCTCGCCTATCGCGTCGTCGACGACGCCGACCTGCTGGCCGCAGCCCACGACATGGCGGCCCGGGCGGCCTCGGTCCCGCGTGAGCTCGCCATCGAGACCAAGCGCACGCTGGCGACCATGGCGGGCGTCACGTCGCACGACGAAGCGGTCGCCACCGAGCTCACACCGCAGCTGTGGAGCACCCGTCAACCGTGGTTCGCCGAGCGCGTCGCGGCCCTCCAGGCGCGCATCTCGTCGAAGCGCTGAACGTCACGATCTCGTCACCAGAATCACACCCGAGGTGGCCCCTATCGGTCAGCTGCTGGGCTATGGTGAACCTGCAAGGGCCAACCAGCTCTCATCCAGGAAACGGCGTCCGAACAGGACGTAACAAGGAGGTAGAGAATGAGCCAGCGGCATCGAGATGCCGAGCTGCCGATGCAGCCCAAGCAGGAGCTTCGGGCGCACGCTCACAGCGAGCGGCACCGGATCCACGTCCAACTGTCGAACGTGGCGACGCAGGTCAGTGCCGGTCTCGACCCGGCCGACCTCCACGAACCGGGAGCGGCTTGGAAGCCCGAGCATCATCGGGATCCCGACGTCGCCCGCTCCAAGCTGGCCAAGCGCTCGCGTGCCAAGCGGCACTGGAAGACGAAGATGTGGAAGCGCCGTTCGGCGCTGCGTCAGGCTCGCGCCGCCGCCTTCAAGCTCGCCGCCGAGTAGTCGTTCGAGTCACCTCCCCGGCCCGTCGGGCCGGGGAGGCGACCGCGTTCATTGAGGGATCAACCAGGCCTCGCGCAACTCCGTGGCGCGCTCATTCCATTCCTCCACGGTGAAGCCGTACCGCATGTGGTCCTCCCACACGCCGTTGATCTCGACGAGCCGCTGAGCGATCCCTTCCTCTCGGATCGCCAGCTTCTCCATCACTCGCCTGCTCTTGTGGTTGCGCGGGACGATGCAGATCTCCAAGCGGTGGAGCCACAGCGTCTCGAAGGCGAACTCGGCCAACACGACGACGCTCTCGGCGATGAGTGACTGGCCGGCCGTGCGCTGGTCGATCCAGTACCCGATCGTGCCGGTCTGCACCGCGCCGCGCTGCACGTTGTTGAGGTTCACCTCGCCACGGAAGCGCTGATCGACGAACACGCCGAAGCCGTAGGACAGGCCGTTGGTGGCGTCGCGGTCGCGCGCGGTGCACCGCGCGGCGAACGCGCTGCGGTTCGACGTGGGGTCGAACTCGGGGAGAGGGCGACGCGGTTCCCACGGCGTGAGCCACGACTCGTTGTGCTCCCGGACCTCGCGCCATGCCCCGAAGTCCTCGAGCACGAGTGGTCGGAGCAGCACCCGCTTGCCGTACAGGCGCAGGGGAGAGGGCACCGTCGGCCGCCCGGACGGATGTCGCAGCATCACGCGCTCCTGGAGGAGAAGGTGGCGGCGTCCAGGTGGAGGCGCCGCATGAGACCGAGTGTGACGCAGCAGGTGGCCACGATCGAGTCGATTCGCGCCGGGTCGATCGCCGGGTTGTGCAGCCGGTCGGCGCGCGTCTCGGCGACGATCGTGCGGAACAGGTCCTCGAGATCGTGGCGATCGATCACCACCGCCTCGTCCAGGACCGTCGTGCCCCGCTCGACCTGGGCCAGGTGCCAGGCCTCGTCGCCGCGGAACGTCGCGCGGTCGACGCCGATGACGTCCGGGTGATCGCGGACCAGGTCGTCGACGGCGTCGCTGACGGTGCCGAGGCAGTTGGTGAGTGCCTCAGGCCGGGGCGGGTCGCCGTCGCCGAGGAACTCGGCGAGCAGATCGCTCGGGGTGGTCGCGAGTGTCGCCGAGATGTCGAAGTGACGGACGGTCACGCGGTGCTGGGAGAGCGTCACGTCGAGGCGGCCGCGCAGCTCGTCGGCCACCCACCGGCCGACCGGATCGTCACCACCGGCCAGGTGCCAGGCGTAGTGGGCGTGGAGGCACTTGACCCCCTCACGCGTGCCGCCGACGCCGCCACTCGGCCGGTGGACCGCGTCGGGCGGCACCGCTGCGTCGCGTTCGGCGGCGTAGCGATCGTGCGCGGCACGGATGGAGGCGGGGTCGATGGCCGACTCGGCGGCGCGCACACCGCCGTCCGCCTCCAGCCGGCTCACAGCCACGTTCTCACGGCGCCCGACGAGCCAGTAGCGAGTCGGCATCGGCGTGCCGTCGGCGAGCAGAGGTGCGTTGCGGATGACGACCGGGTCGCCGCTGGCATCGCGTACCACGACGTCGAAGTCCCCGTCCGGCACGCGGCCGAGCAACGCCGCGACGCGTTCACGGTCGCTGTTCATGGGCCCGGCTGCACAGTGTGACTCGGGGCTGATGTTCGTGGTGCGAACTGGACGTCGACTCGGTCAGCGCCGCCGCCGCAGCACGAACAGGAGCAGGAGGATGGCCGCGAGGGCCGGTCCGAGCCGCTTGAGGACCGCCGGTCCACCGACGCCCGCCAGGTCGACCGGCTCGGTGGCCGGGCTGTCGATCTTGCGCACCCGCGGCGCCGATTCGGCGGCCGTCGACCCGGCATCGCCACCGGAGGACGCGGCGTCCGACGCGGCTGGCGCCTCGTCGCCGTCGGCGGACGGGGCGGCGGCCGCCACCGGTTCCTCGGCCGGTGCCGGATCGCCGGTGCCCTGGTCATCGAGCATCGTGTTGAGATTGGTGGCGAACTGGGCCATCAGCTTCTTCGACACGTCGCCGACGACGCCTCGGCCGAACTGGGCGACCTTGCCGGTGATGTGGAGGTCGGTGGTGACGACGACCTTGGTGCTCGTGGGCGAGAGGCTCTCGGCCTGAGCGGTGATCTCGGCCGCAGCGTTGCCCCGGCCGCTGGTGTCGCGGCCCTCCGCCTTCAGCACTCCACGGTGGGCCTGGTCGTCCTGTTCGATGAACGTGGCCTGGCCCTTGAACTGCATGGTCGCCGGACCGAGCTTGATCTTCACGACGCCGCGGTACGTCTCACCTTCGATCTCCTGGAGTTGCGCTCCGGGAAGGCAGGGCGCGATGCGCTCGACGTCGGTGATCACGGTCCACGCCTCGTCGATCGGGCGGTTGACGGTGAACTCGTTGACGAGCTGTTCTGCCATCGGTGAAGATCCTCCAACGTGTCGATGTCCCGGGGGGAACCTTGGCACGGTACCTCACGCACGAGATCGGGTCGAAGACGCATCAGGGAGCGGGCTCCCTCGTCGCCCTCGGTCGGCAGCAGGCTCCACACCGACTCGTCGAGTGACACCGGGTGACCGCGGCGTCCGTCGTACGTGGCGATGGCGATCGGCGACACCGTTCCCGCCGCGGCCACCGCGCGCCACGCCTCGGCCGTCACCCCCGGCTGGTCGCCCAAGCCGACGACGACGCGCGTGGCACCGGCGGCTCGGGCGGCGTCGAGGCCGCAGCGCAGCGACGTCGCCTGGCCCTGGTTCCAGGCCGGATTGGTGATGACGGTGACGTCGGCGGGGTGCGTGGTGCGGACGTGGTCGGCCGTCACGACGACGACGGGGCCGATGCCCGCCTCGCGGGCGGCGTCCACGGCGCGGCGGGCGACCGTGCGCCCGTCGGGGTCGGCCACCGCGTCGAGCTTGTGCGTCGGGCCGGCGTAGCGAGTGCCGCCACCGGCGGCGAGCACCACGGCGATCACCTCGCCTGCTCGACCTGCACTCACCCCCTCATTCTGACCCGCCGCGGCCCAAGTGCCGTGACCACAAACGTTCGCACGCCACGACGGCCGGATGCCGCCGCTGGCTGCGTTGCTGCTCCTCGTGGTTGGGCAAGGCAGGCACGTCGTCGCCGCGCCTTGCCAGCGACGCCCCCGACTCGCCGTGGACGAGGCGACCGTTCATGGCCACGGCACTAGCCAACTCGATGTCGTCGCGCTCGCTATTACGAAATGATGACGGAAAGTTGTCGTTGAGGTTGATTGTGTCGTTTCCGTGACAGTAGCTTTGCGCCTTCACGACGTAACCCCGGCCGCGAAAGACCTCCAGTGTTGTTGGGTCCGGACGGCCTCTCTCAAGCCAGGGGAATCGCCTTCAACATGCAGATCACCGATCGTCATACCGGCCGGCCCGGCTCGCAGCGCACTCGCCGCAGCGCCCGGATCGCCCTCGTCGCTCTCGCCGCCGCCGCCGGTTCGGCCTTCGCTCTCGGAGGTGGGTCCGCCTCGGCGGCCCCGCTCCCCAGCGAGGTGCCCGGCGATCCGCACTCGCCGGTCGTCGCCCAGCATGCGCTGGACACGCTGACTGCGCTGGCCCGCTACCAGCGCAGCGACGACGCCGCCGATCTCGCCGCCTACCGGGACGGACTCGCCGCCACGGCGGCGGCCACGGCCACCGAGATCGGGCTCAATCATCGGGCGATGCAGCTGGCCTGGCACTCGGCAGACCGTCCGCATCAGGTGGCGCTGCTCACCGCGCTCACGCAGCTCGGAGTGGAGTATCGGTCGATGACCTCGGAGCCCGGCGTCGGGTTCGATTGCTCGGGCCTCACGTCGTACGCCTGGGGAGAGGCCGGGTTCGAGCTGAACCGCCGGAGCGGGGATCAGATCGCCGCGGCCGACGAGCGCACCCGAGACACGGTGATGGCCGGGGACCTGGTCGAGTATCCCGGTCACGTGATGATGTCGCTTGGTCTCGGCAACGCCGTGGTCCACTCGTCGAACCCCGAGAGCGATGTCGAACTGTGGGTGTTGTCCGACGGACGCGCCGACAGCGTGCGCTACGGCGACCCGACCGCATAGTCGTCGCGTTCCTGTACTGATTTCTCGTCACTCGTGGCAAGGAATCAGTACAGGAAGTTCAATCGAAGGCGACGGTGAGCGGGGTGGTGGCGCTCGGCTGCGGCGACACCGCCGTCCCGCTCGGCGCCGTCCGGAAGCCCTTGACGGTCATCCAGACACCCAGCGAGAACTCCCAGATCGCCACCGGAACGGCGAGCAGGGCGGAGGGAGCCGACACCTGGTCGTAGGCGCCGAACAGCGTGGCGGCGTCCGAGGCGAGCAGGATCGGCGCACCGATGAGGCCGATCGTCGGGATCGCGCGGGGCACCAGCCGGGAGCGGTACATGATCGTTCCGAGACACAGGGCGTTGATCGCCGACATCAGGCCAGGACCGAACAGGAACGACCAGTCGTGCACGGCGATCAGGGCGCGGCCGGTGGCGAGCAGCGAGTCGCTGTCGCCGCCGGTCGACTCGTGGCGCAGCGTGTACACCGACAGCACGGCGAGGACGCCGACGAAGATCATCGCCGCCTCCAACAGGCGGGAGGCGAGGAAGCCGAGCCCGAGACGTGCGTGGTGTCGCCGGGCGATGGAGAACAGCACGACGGCCGTGCCGACCCCGGCAAGGCCCGTGAACACCTCGAACAACGCCCCCCACAGCACGCCGCCGTCGCTCCCGCCGCCGGTGACGAAATCGGGAGTGTTGAGCACGTCCTCCCAGAGCCCGAACTTGGCCGGGATGGAGAACACGAACGTGGCGATGTAGAGCAGGCCGGCGACCAGCGCCGTCCGGCGCAGACCGCGTCCGGCCGGGATGGTGGTCGGGCCAGCGGTTGACACGGTGGACATGTCGATCATTTCCTTTCGTTGCGACCGGACGGGTCCGGTCCGAGGTCGGTCAGCGACGCCAGCGGGATGCCGAGGTCGCGCAGCTTCTGCAAGACGCCGTGGAGCGCGGCCTGGTCGGCCACGGTGCCGCGGATGACGGTGATCCCGCCGTCGTCGTCGGTGACGTCGAACCCGTCGAACCACGCGGCCCACGCCGAGCCGAGGTGTCCCCTGACCCTGATCTCGTACTGTCGGCGGTCGGTGTTCGCTGCCACTCCAGGACGGTACGAACCGACCTGGTGAGGGCGCATCACATCATCTGGTGATCGTGGTGGTGATCGTGGTCCCTACAGGTCGAGCTCGCTGGCGCGTCGCACGGCACCCCGGCGGCTGGAGACCCCGAGTTTGGAGTAGATGCTCTTGGTGTGCGTGCGCAACGTGTTGAGCGACACGTGCAGCGTGCGGGCGATCTCGGGCCCGCTGAGGTCGCCGCGGAGGAGGCGCAGCACGTCCAGCTCGCGGCTGCTCAACGGGTCGGCGAGTGGACTGGACCGGCTGGTCGTCGGGGTCGTCGACGCGGCCAGCACGTGGCGGCGGTGTTCGCCGGCCACGCCCGCCAGCGTGACGGTGCGGAGCATCCGGGCGACGGTCGGCGTCGAGTCGAGGAAGACCCGCGCTGCACGCTCGCGCGCGGCAAGCGTCAAGGCGCGTTCGAGCGACTCCACGGCGGCGGCGCGATCACCGGAGTCGGCCGATCCCGATGCGAGCAGGGTGAGGACCTCGATCAGCGGGCCGGTCCGGCCGCCCTCGTCGGCGGCATCACGCAGCCGCCGGAGCAGCTCGACGGCCGCCCCGGTGCTCTCGTCGTCCCTGCGGTGCAGGAGGAGGCGGGCCAGGGTGACGTGCTCGAACTCGTGGACGTAGGCGAGATCGTCGTTCGGGGTCAGCTGTGATCGGGCCGCCCAACGCTCGGACTCGCCGACGTCGCCCCGCATCAGCTGCGTACAAGCGATCAGGGCGGCGACCGGCCGGACGGCGGGGGAGAAGTCGGTGTCGTAGACCGCCTCGGCGTCGCGTAGGAGCTGCAGGGCGCCGTCGAGGTCACCGCGAGCCCGGAGCAGCAGGGCGGCGGCGACCCGCCGCCGGTATGCGTTCTGGGGGAGCCCGGCATGCTCGCCGAGACGGTCGACGAGCACCAGCTGCTCACCGGCCGCGTCGAGCTCGTTCTGCTCGATCAGCACGGTGGCCAGGCCGACGCGCATGTCTGCGGTGCCGCGAACCACGCCGTGTCGGCCCGCTTGCGACAACGCCGATTCGTACGTCTGCCGCGCGGCACGGAGACGGCCCTGGGTGATCTGCAGGTCGGCCATGGCCAGTGAGAGGCCGAGCACGTCGGACACGTGGCCGAGCTCGACGAAGTGTCCGATCGCGTCGCCATAGCGATCGACGGCCTCGTCGAGGTCACCCTCGGTCCATCGAGCGAGGGCGGTGAGGGCGGTGGCCGCACCACGCCGCAGGTGGTCGGCCGGTTCGGCGAGCGCGAGGGCCCGCCGGGCATGGGCGAGCGTGGCGCTGGTGTCACCGGCGAGCAATGACAATGCCGCGCGATACACGGCGACCTGTTCGGGGAGCCGGGCGTACTCGTCCTGATCGAACACGACGGGAGCCGAACGCGATGGATCGCCGGGGTCGCCGAGGTGCCGTTCGACGTCGTCGAGGAGGTCGGCCACGCCCTCCCGATCGCCCGTCGCCATCCGCGCCCCGACGAGAGCGATGCCGAGCACCGGGCGCTCGGCGAGGAGGTCGGAGGGCATCGCCTCCAGCCATCGGCGCAGCGTTGCCTCCTGCCGATCGCGGCGCATCGTGGGTGCGGCCAGCTCGACGAGTTGCGCGGCACGCCCGTGGTCGTGGGCCGACAGGGCGTGATCGACGGCCTCGGGCCAGGCGTCGTGGACCCGGTACCAGTCGCTGGCCCGGCGATGCAGCTCGGCCACGGAGGCGGGCTGTTCGGCGAGCAGGCGGGCGCGCAGGACGTCGGCGAACAGGTGGTGATAGCGGTACCACTCGCGCTGGTCGTCGAGGGAGACGACGAAGAGGTTTGCCGCCTCCAGATCGACGAGCGTCGCCTGACCGCCGGCCCGACCGGTGACGGCGTCGCACAGCGGTCCGCAGAGCCGACCGAGAACCGCCGTCTGCAGCAGGAACGACCGGACGTCAGGCGGCTGGCGTTCGAGCACCTCCTCGGCGAGATAGTCGACGACGAACCGGTCGGTCCCGGCGAACGAGTGGACGAATCGGGCGGTGTCGTCGCGGTCGCGCATCGACAGGGCCGCAAGCTGCAGGGCGGCGATCCAGCCTTCGGTGCGCTCACCCAGCGTCGCCACGTCGACCGCCGCCAGATCGAGCCCCATCGAGCCGTTCAGGTACGTCCCGGCCTCCTCGGTCGTGAACCGCAGGTCGGCGCCGCGCACCTCCAACAGCTCGCCGCGCGACCGGAGCCGGGCCAGCGGCCACGGCGGGTCGGCCCGGGACGCGACGGCGATGCGCAGCTGGGGCGGCGCGTGCTCGACCAGGAACCGCATCGAGCCGTGGATGTCGTGGTTGTCCACGAGGTGGTAGTCGTCGAGGACCAAGCCGATGCCGACGGGGAGGGTGGCGACGTCGTTGACCAGCGCCGAGACGGCAGCGGTGAGGGCGTCGGGCATCGACGCCAGCGTCGACAGCGTGGTTCGTCCGAGCTCGGGCGCCACCGTCCGCACGGCGGCGACGACGTAGTGCCAGAACCGGGGCGCGTCGTTGTCGTCGGCGTCCAGGGACAGCCAAGCCGTCGGATGCCCCCGCTCGGCGCGGGCGGCGACCCAGTCGGCCAGCAGTGTCGTCTTGCCGAACCCGGCCGGGGCCGACACCAGGGTCAGCGCCGGCTGGTTGGCAGGCTCGAGGCGCTCGTCGAGCCGCGGCCTGGGAACGGTGCCGCGGCGTCGCTGCGGGGCCTTGAGTTTGGAGGCCAGCAGCAGGCTCATCGCGGCGTCCGGGTCAGTGAATGGCGCCGGACGCGTCCTTGAGGCTGGGGGCGTTGTGGCCGGTGCGGCGGGCGATGATCTCGGCGCAGATCGAGATCGCCGTCTCCTCCGGCGTGCGGGCGCCGAGGTCGAGACCGATGGGCGACATCAGGCGGTCGAGCTGGGCCGGATCGGTGACCCCCGCCTCGGAGAGGCGCTGCAGCCGCTTGTCGTGGGTGGTCCGGCTGCCCATCACCCCGATGTAGCCGACCTTCGTGGCGAGGGCGCCGACGATGGCCGGCACGTCGAACTTCGGGTCGTGGGTGAGCACGCACACGGCGTCGCGCTGGCCGAGCGTGACGCCCCGCTCGTCGAACACGGGCGACGGCCAGGACACGATCACCTCGTCGGCCATCGGGAAGCGCCGCCGGGTGGCGAAGACCTCGCGGGCGTCGCACACGGTGACCCGGTACCCGAGGACCTTGGCGACCTTCGCCAGCGCGGCGGTGAAGTCGACGGCCCCGAAGATCCACATCTGGGGCGGGCGGGCGTGGGACTCGACGAAGACCCGCACGATCGGCGCCCCTTCGAGGTCCTCGGGCGTCGTCTCGCCGCCGGGCCCGTAGTGGCGGACGCCGGAACGGGCGGCCTCCAGTTCGGCGAGCGCGTCGCGGGCGACGACCCGGTCGAGCTCGGCGTCACCGAGCGTGCCGAGCGGCTCCTGGCCGGGCCGCACCAGCAGCTTGGCGCCGCGGTGCGGTCCGTCGATCACCGTGGCCAGGGCCACGGGCTCGTTGGTGCGGATCGCCGCGGCGAGGATGTCGAAGAGTCCACTCATCGTGTGCCCGTCACCAGTCCAGCGCTTCGACGAAGAGACGGATCGTGCCGCCGCACGTGAGCCCCACGGCGAACGCCTCGTCGTCGGAGTAGCCGAACGTGACCACTCGGGGTTCGGCCTCGCCGCTGAGCACGGCCAGGGCCTCCGACACGACGGCGCCCTCGACACAGCCGCCGCTCACGCTGCCGGCCACCTCGCCGTCCTCGCTCACCGCCATCGCCGCGCCGGGCAGGCGCGGCCCCGATCCCTCCACGTCGACGACACGCGCCAGCGCCACCCGCTTGCCCGCCGACCGCCACCGATCGATGTCGTCCAAGATCTCACGCACGGTTGAGAACCTCCGTCAGGTTGTCGAGGGCGTTGAGGGAATGGCCTTCGATGAACTCGTCAACGTAGGGGAGCGCGGCCGCCATTCCCCGCGCGAGCGGCGCGTAGCCGGGCGACACCTTCAACGGGTTGACCCAGATGATGCGGTGGGCCACCCGCGAGAGGCGCTGCATCTGCTCGGCGAGGAAGTCGGGATCTCCGCGATCCCAGCCGTCGGAGAGGATCACGACGTCGGCACCGCGCGCCATGCCCCGACAACCCCACTGATCGTTGAACGTGGCGAGCCCGTCACCGAGACGCGTCCCGCCCGACCAGTCCTGCACCCGGCCGGCCGCTCGGCGCAGCGCGAGATCGGGATCGTGCGAGCCGAGCTCGCGGGTGATCCGCGTGAGCCGCGTGCCGAGAGCGAAGGCCTCGATGCGTTGGCGACCCGAGACGGCGGCCTGCACGAAGCGCAGCAGGGCCCGGGCGTAGGGCTCCATCGAGCCCGAGATGTCGAGCACGAGCACCACGCGACGATGCTTGGCGGCCGGCTCCCGGTAGCGGCGCTCGAGCGGGTCGCCACGGGTGCGGATCGCCGCTCGCACGGTGCGCCGCAGGTCGGGGCGACGCGACCGCCGGCGGCTCGCCGTGAGTCGCAGCGACCGGCGGGGGGAACCGGTGACGCGCAGCCGCGTCATCCACTGATGGGCTTCGGCCAGCTCGGTGTCCGAGTAGTCGGCGAAGTCCCGGTCCCGCAGCACCTCGGCGACGCTGAACCGGAGTTCCAGGGTCTCGTCGTCGCTCGGCGTTCCCGGCGCGTCGGCCCCGTCCTCGTCGTCGCTGTCGACCGCCAGCGTGACGGTGACCTCGGGTTCCTCGACCGTCTCGGTGGGCCCGGTGGCCGCATCGAAGAAGACACGGAACGCCCGGTCGAACGGCTCGACGTCCTCCGGCCGGCGCACCAGCGTGGCCCGGGCGGTCCAGTACACCCGGTCGCGATCCTCGATGCCGACCACCCCGAGCGCCTCCGTGAACGCGACGACGCTGCTCACCGGTGTCGCCACCCCGGCGCCGCGCAGCACGCGCCCGAACGCGACGGCGATGCGCTCGGGCGCGGCGGACGTCGCCGTGTCACTCATTTGCGGTCGAGGGCCCGCTTCACGATGTCGGCGAAGCCGTGCTGCTCCACGCGCTCGTGGTCCTCGCGGTACTTGAGGACGGTGCCGAGCGTGGTGGCGACCGACTGCTCGTCGAGCTGAGTGACGCCGAGGCGGCCGAGCGCGGCGGCCCAGTCGATGGTCTCGGCGACCCCTGGTGCCTTGTAGAGGTTGAGCGACCGGAGCGCCTCGACGGCGGCGGCCACCTGGCGGGCCAGTGCGCCCGAGACCTCGGGCAGCCTGAGGTGGACGATCGCCACCTCGCGTTCGAACGACGGATGCTCCACCCAGTGGTACAGGCAGCGGCGCTTGAGGGCGTCGTGCACGTCGCGGGTGCGGTTGCTCGTGAGGATCACGAGCGGCGGCGTGTCGGCACGGACGACACCGAGCTCGGGGATCGTCACCTGCCAGTCGGACAGCACCTCGAGCAGGTAGGCCTCGAACTCGTCGTCGGCGCGGTCGATCTCGTCGATCAACAGCACGGGCGGCTGCAGCCGCGGCTCGATCGCCCGGAGGAGGGCCCGCTTCACCAAGAAGCGCTCCTGATAGAGATCGGCCTCGAGGGCGTCGCTGGTGCGGGCCTCGGCCTCGCCGCTGGCCTCGGCGGCGCGGAGGTGCAGCAGCTGGCGGGCGTAGTCCCAGTCGTACACGGCCTGGGCGGCGTCGATGCCCTCGTAGCACTGCAGGCGGATGAGCTCGCCTCCCGTCCATGCGGCGAGGACCTTGGCGACCTCGGTCTTGCCGACTCCGGCCTCGCCCTCGAGGAGGAGCGGCCGACGCAGGGTCATCGCCAGGAAGATCGCCGTGGCCAACCCCTCGTCGGGCAGGTAGCCGTGCTTGGTGAGGGCGGTCGTGACCGCCTCGACGGAGGAGACGTCGGCGGCCTGGGATTCAGTCACCGCGCCGAGGCTACTGGCCGCCCTCCCGGCACCGGAATGCTCACCTCGCGTCCTGTATTCCGGCGCGGCTCGTGGGGATGTTTCGAGGGCTGGATCGTGACGGTTTTCGTCACGATCCAGCCCTAGATCACCGAATGGCACGATCGAGCCCCAGATTCTCGACGTGTCCAGCTACAGGAGCGCCCGAAAACGCAACAACCGGCGCTGCCGGGCCGCTACCGTCGCTCGCCATGCCCGGAGACGACCTCGTGACGATCCGCGTCCACGCTCCGGCAGCACGGTCGGTGCTGCTGGCGCTGTTCGACGAGGCGGGCGCCGTCGAGCACGAGCGGCGGGCGCTGCGGAGGGACGGCGACGTGTGGACCGGTACGGTCGCCGCCGGAACGGTCTACGGGCTCGTGGCCGACGGACCCGGAGGGCGGTACGACCCGTCCAAGGTGTTGCTCGACCCGTGGTGTCGCGAAGTCCGGTTCCCGCCGGCGTTCCGTCGGGCTGCGGCCGCGGGCCGCGGGGTGTCCAACTCCGGCGAGGGGCCGCTGGCGGTGGCCCGCCGGCCCCGCTCGGCAGTGTCGCAGCCTCGGTGGTCGACACGGGCGCCGATGGTGTACGAGGCTCACGTGCGCGGCTTCACCATCACCGATCCCGATGAGGTACGACCCGGCACGTTCGCCGGCATGATCGGGCAGCTCGACCGCCTCGTCGCCCTCGGTGTGACGGCGATCGAGCTGATGCCGGTGCACCAGAGCGACCCGCAGGAGGGCAGCTACTGGGGCTACATGCCCCTCGCCTTCGGGGCGGTCGAGCACGGCCACGCGGCCGGCGAGCCGCACGACGAGCTGTCTGAGCTCGTCGCCGCGGCCCACGCTCGGGACATCGAGATCTGGGTCGATGTGGTGTTCAACCACACCACCGAGGTGGATGCTGCCGGTCCCACCTATCACCTGCGTGGTCTGGCCGACGGCCACTACTACGCCCTCGACGAGCATGGCGGGTACATCGAGACCACCGGCTGCGGTCACGACGTCGACACGTCATCGGAAGCGTCGCGGGCGTTGATCATCGAGTCGCTCGACCGGCTCGCCGATCTCGGCGTGGACGGGTTCCGCTTCGACCTGGCACCGGTCGTCGTTCGCCACCGGCCGTTCGCCGCCGAGCTGGACGCCTGGGCGGCGAGGCGCGGCGTCCGGATGATCGCCGAACCGTGGGACGCCGTCGGCACGCACGAGCTCGGCCGGGCCTGGCCAGGGTCTGGATGGTTGCAGTGGAACGACCGCTACCGCGACGACGTCCGCGGATTCCTGCGAGCCGAGCCGGGCCTGATCGAGGTGCTGCAACAGCGGATCCAGGGGAGCCCGGACCTCTTCGACTCCGCGATGGAGTCGGTGAACTTCCTGACGTGCCACGACGGCTTCACGCTCTACGACCTGTTCGCCTACGACTGCAAGCGCAACGAGGCCAACGGCCACGACAACGGCGACGGTGCCTGGGACAACCGGTCGTGGAACTGTGGCTGGGAGGGTGACGAGGGAGCGCCCGAGGCCGTCATGGGGCTCAGACGCCGGCAGCTCCGCAACGCGTGGACGTTCCTGGCGATGTCGCACGGGGTGCCGATGGTGGCGATGGGCGACGAGTTCGGCCGGACCCAGGGCGGCAACAACAACGCCTACAACCAGGACAACGTGACGTCGTGGGTCGATTGGGCCAGGCGCGAACGCTTCACCGACCTCGAGCGGTTCGTCGGCGAACTGCTCGCCCTGCGCCGGCGCCACGCGGTGCTGTCGCAGGACCAGTGGTGGGGCGACGACGTCCGCTGGTACGGCGTCGACGGCCCCGCCGATGTCGGGCCCGAGTCACGGTCGCTGGCGTGGTGCATCGGCGATCTCTACGTGATCGCCAATGCGTGGTGGGAGCCGCTCACGTTCGCCGTGCAGGAGCCCGGCCCGTGGCAGCGCGTCGTCGACACCTCGTTGCCGGCGCCCGACGAGATCGTGGCTGCGGGCGTGCCGCTCGACGGCGCCGACTATTCGGTCGGCCCGCGGTCGGTCGTCGTGCTCGACAGGTCGCCCGCCGGCTCTGGGGCGGCGTCGACCGACGGATAGTCCGCGTCGGGATCGGGAGTCGAGATCGACTCGACCTCGATGTCGACGACCTGCCCGGCGCGATGAATGCGCGCCAGCGCGCCGACCTCGGACAGCGCATCGAACAACGGGTACTTCCGCGCGTCGAGCGTGCGTCGCCCGAAGCCGAGCTCGGCCTTCAGGTCGGGGCGGCCGTACTGGCGCAGGATCGGCGTGATGAGCCGTTGCGCCGGATCGGCCGGCAACCCGAGCGCCTCGCCGATCGCGTCGATCGCCACCTCGACCGTGTCGTCGGTGAGCAGGCGGAGCCGGCGCTGCTGCTCGGGGTCGGCCCCGACCACGCTCACGCGCGCCGTGACCACGTGTCGCGGGGGAGCGGGCTCGAGCCGAAACCTCATGGGCGCGAGTCTGCCGCGTGACGCCGCGCGGCGGACACATCGTCTCGGCCCGGCCGATAAATGCGATGTCGCGCGAAACATCATTCCAAAATCTGTGATCTGTGATGAGTCGACCCCGACCAGTTGTGCGACGCCGAGTTGGATGCGGTGATCGTGTCGGCGGTCCGGCTCGGGCACCGCACCGACGCGTTGGCACGACGGGTTGCGCCGCGTTGGGAACGCCGTGCGGTGTGGGCCGTGGGCCGGCACCGTCAGGCGGCGGGACGGTTGGCGACGGTGGCGAACGTGCCGCGTCGCGAGGCGGGCCGGGTGTTGACGCAGGGCCGGCAACTCGTGAACATGCCGCAGGCTGCGGCAGCGCTGGGAGCGGGGGAGATCTCGATCGATCATGTCGATCGTCTCGCCGCGTGCACCGCCCGCCGTCGGGCCGAGTCGTATCGGCGTGACGAGGCTGACCTGGTCGGCACGGCCAGGACGAAGCGGTTCGAGCGGTTCGTCACCCATGCCGCCTACTGGCGCAACGAGACGGACGCGGCGGTGGGTGATGATGGTGACGAGCCGAACAGTGACCGGCATTTCGGGTCGCGGCCTGGGGTGTTCGGGGAACGACGGTTCTTCGGTGATCTCGACCCTGTCGGTGGTGCCGAGGTCGCCGCCGCGGTCGAACGGATCGCCGGCGAGCTTGCCGCCATCGACGCGAGGCATGCGGGCCGGACGCGACGCCCGAAGCGGGTGTTGCGGGCCGACGCCCTGGTCGAGATGGCCAGACGTGCCTTGGCGGTCGCTCCCGGCAGCCGCAAACCCAGGCCGCTGGTCACGGTGGTCATCGGTCAAGCCGAGTTCGCTCGGTTGTGTGAACTGTCGGACGGGACCGTCATCACGCCCGGTCAGCTGATCCCGCATCTGGATGCGGTCGATGTGGAGACCATGGTGTTCGACGGTCATTTCCGGGCCATCGAGAAGTCCGATGCCCGCACGTTCACCGGGGCGTTGCGCCGGGCGATTCAAGTGCGTGATCGGCACTGTCGACACCCCGACGGTTGTGACGCCCCGATCGACGTGTGCGATGTCGACCACATCGTGCCGGTCCACGCCGGCGGAGACACCTCGCAGGACAACGGCCGGTTGATGTGCCGGTTCCACAATCGCATCACGCCCACCTACTGCACCCCACCACCAGCCGACCCCGACCTCGACACCCGAACCCACACACCGAACCTGCTGCCCAACCCGCCACCCACCGAACCCGCCGCATGAAACGGTGCCAGTCGCCCCGACCAGGAACCGACCGACCAGCACCGGCGGACTGCTGTCACGGAGGTTGTCCGGTGTCGCCCCCAACGACCAGACTTGAAGCTGTGAGCACGGATGATCAGCTGCGGCACCTCGCCGCGGCAGCGGCCGAGGGCGACGGCGCCGCGTTGGCCGAACTGGTGCGACAGACGCAGCCCGCGGTGTGGCAGCTCTGCACCGCGCTCGGCTCCCACGGCGAGACCGAAGACCTCGTCCAGGACACGTATCTCCGCGCGGTGAAGGCACTGCCGACGTACCGGGGCGACGCGCCCGTGCGGATCTGGCTGCTCGCCATCGCCCGGCGGACGTGTGCCGATCACGTGCGCAAGCGGCAGCGCCAACGACGTCTGATGCAGCGCTTGGAATCCGAGGCCGCGGCACGCCGCGCCGACGCTCCACCCGTCCATGGACTCGCCCCCGCGGCGACCGACGACCTGCTGGCCGCCCTCGATCCCGACCGCCGGGAAGCGTTCGTGCTGACCCAGCTCGTCGGGCTCAGTTACGAGGAAGCCGCCGGCGTCGTCGGTTGTCCCATCGGCACCATCCGGTCCCGCGTCGCCCGAGCCCGCGCCGACCTCCTCGGACTCGTCGAACTCGCCGCCGGCCAGTAGCCCGGCGCCGCGCGAGGCGGTCGTCCGGCGCACGGGTCGCGGCGCCGCCGTCGACGACGCCGCTGCCGATGTACGACCTGCACACGCCGTCCACGTGCAGCGTCGGACAGACGCTTCGCCAGGGAGATGCAGGGCCGTCCGTGAGCTGTCTTCAGCAGCGTCTTGACGAGATCACTCCGGGCGCCGACGTGGACGTCGACGGGGTGTTCGACGCGGAGACCGACAGTCAGGTGCGGCTGTTCCAGGCCGTCCACGGCCTCACGGTGGACGGGATCGTCGGTCCTCAAACGGCCGGGGTGCTCGACATCTGGAACCCGGTACCGGCCACGACCGCGGTCGTTCCGGTCCAGGCAGTCGTCGCCGCCTCGCCGCGCGGCAACTGCAACCCCAACTACACCGGCTGCGTCCCGAACGATTCCGACGTCGACTGCGCCGGAGGACGAGGCAACGGTCCGTCGTACACAGGCCGCGTGGAAGTCATCGGTCGTGATGTCTACGACCTCGACCGAGACGGCGACGGGATCGCGTGCGAGTAGCCGCCGGCCAATAGCCGTCAGAAGCCGTCCCACCCGGGGCGGCTGGAGGCCTGGCGGATCCACTCGCGGAGTTGGGTCTCGTCGACCTCGCCGTCCTCGCCGATGTGGAGGTACCGGGTGTCGGGGTCCTTGGAGGGCTCGGGCGGGGGCGGGTCGAGGCGAGCCCCGTTGAGGAACGTCACCTTCACGTACTTGGCGAAGCAGTGGAAGCTGAGGAACCAGGCGTGCTCGTCGGTGCCGTAGAACGGCGAGTTCCAGCGGACCGCCTTCTTGACGTCCGGCACCACCTCGACGATCAGGTCATCGAGGCGGCGGCCCACGTCGTGCTTCCAGTCGGGCATGGCGCTGATGAACGCCTGCACCGGCTCGTCGCCGTCGCCCTTGGGGATCTGCGGATTGCCCCCGGAGAGCCGGACGGGCTCGGACGACTCGGTCTTCTTTGCGGCGGCCATGCGCACGACGCTACGCGACGCGTCGTTACGGAATCACCGCAAGGGGTAGAGACCGGGCATGCGCGTACAGGCACGACATGCCTGAGCTGAACCTCAAGCAGGCCGGCTCGCGTCTGTGGTTCATTCCCGTGATGTGCGTGCTCGCCGGCGTCGTCATCTCGCTGTCGACCATTGCCGTGGATCGTGCGGGAGAGTTCGAGGTCCTGCCGAGGTGGCTGACGGGTGGGCCCGACGCGGCGGTCGGCGTGCTGACCACAATCGCCGCGTCGATGGTCTCACTCGCCGCACTGGTGTTGACGATCACGATGGTCGTCGTGCAGTTGGCGATGGGGCAGTTCTCCCCGCGCATCGTGCAGACGTTCCTCAAGGACAAGCCCAGTCAGCTGGCGATCGGGCTGTTCGTCGCCACCTTCGCGCACGCGATGCTCGCCCTCCGGGAAGTGTCGACCGACGGAGACGGCCAGGTGCCCGGAGTCGCCATCGCGACCGCGTACGTCCTCGTCCTCGTCAGCATCGCGATGTTGGTCATCTACGTGAACCACATCGGCCGCTCGTTGCGGGTGTCCTCACTCATCGAGCTCGTCGGCGACGACGTCCGACGCCTGATCGACCAGGAGTACCCACCGCAGGAGAGCGCCACCGAGCCGGATACCGACCTGATCCTCGTCGAGGAGTCGGCGGTGATCACCGCCATCGACATCGATCGCCTGGTCGCCCTGGCCGAGGACGCGGGGTGCGTCATCCATCTGACCGCGGGTGTCGGGACGTTCCTCCCAGCAGGCTCGGTGCTCGCCCGTGTCTCCGGCGACAGCACCGCGCTCGACCGCGACGAACTCCGATCGGCGCTGCGGGCCGACCTGGAACGTACCCAGCGCGAGGACGTCGCCTACGGGTTCAGGATGCTGGTCGACGTGGCCGAGCGGTCGCTGTCCGATTCGCCCTTCCTCGACCCGACGACGGCGGTGCAGTCGATCGATCGGCTCCATGACGGGATGCGGCAACTCGCCGTGCGCGACCTGGGCGATGGCACGTACCGCGACCGGCACGGTGTGATCCGTCTGACCGTCCCGACGATGAGCTGGGACGGCTACGTGCACCTGGCGTTCGACGAGATTCGCCTCGCCGGCTGGGCCTCGCCGCAGGTGAGCCGCCGTCTCGTCGCCGCCCTGATCGATCTGATCGACGTGGCACCGGACGACCGCCGGCCGGCATTGCGGGAGCAGCTGGACCTCCTGCGGGAAGCGGTGCAGGGCAGCTCCCGGGCCGAGGCCGACCGGCGATTTGCGCTCGAGGCCGACATGCAGGGCATCGGATCGGGCACGGCCAGCGGCGGCATCTCGAACTGACCGTCACCGGCGAAGACGGCCGGTCAGCCGAATGGAGGGCTTGACGCCGGCCGCCGGCGATGGCAAGTTATTGCAAACGTTCTCGACAACGATTGCGAGATCGATTGCATAACGCGTGAGCAGGGGGTTCGCGAAGCGTGGAAGCACTGGCCGGACGGGCGACGATCGAGGACGTCGCGGCGCGCGCCGGAGTCTCGATCTCCACCGTTTCGCGAGTGGTCAACGCCCGGTACGGCGTCGCCTCGGCGACCGTCACTCGCGTGCAGGCGGCGATCGAGGAGCTGGGCTACGAAACCAGTCTGATCGCCCGCAGCCTGCGCCGCGGTCGCACCAACGTCATCGGTGTGCTCGTCGCCGACATCGAGCCGTTCAGCGCCGAGGTGCTCAAGGGCATCGCCGCCGCCCTCCGAAAGACGGAGTACGAGTTGATCGTCTACTCCGGTGGCCATCACCACGACGACGGCTGGGAGCAGCTCTACCTCTCGCGGCTCGCCGGCACGCTCACCGACGGCGCGATCCTCCTCACGCCCACGGTCGTCGACGTGACGACGTCGCAGCCGGTGATCGCCGTCGACCCGCACCTCGACGGGTCGCGGTTACCGATCGTCGACACCGAGAACCTCGAGGGTGCCATCACCGCCACCCGCTACCTGGTCGAGCTCGGCCACCGCCGCATCGGCTTCATCGGCGGTCGTCCCGACCTCGAATCGGCGCGGCGCCGCGAGCAGGGCTACCGAACCGCCCTCGAGGACGCCGGCATCGTCGTCGACAGCAGTCTCATCACGTC
This sequence comes from Desertimonas flava, assembly GCF_003426815.1. GTDB lineage: Bacteria > Actinomycetota > Acidimicrobiia > Acidimicrobiales > Ilumatobacteraceae > Desertimonas > Desertimonas flava. The sequence continues at coordinate 35,039 of NZ_QKYK01000014.1, read as the reverse complement.
GGGAGACTTCACCGCAGCCGCGGCGGAAGGCCCGGCCCACCAGCTCTTGTCACGACCGGACCGGCCCACGGCCATCTTCGCCGCCAACGACCTGACCGCGATCCAGACGATGCGCATCGCCGCCGACCTCGGGATCGAGGTGCCGCGCGACGTGTCGATCATCGGATTCGACAACATCCCGGAGTCGGCGTTGACCGACCCACCGCTCACCACGATCGACCAATCGCTCCACGCCGTCGGCGAGGCGGCGGTGCGTGCGCTCATCGAGCGCATCGAGCACCCGGAGCGGTCCGATTCATCGGCTGGGGAGCCGATGCACATCACGCTGCCCACGTCACTGGTCGTGCGGCAGTCGTGTGCGGCGCCATCCGGCGCCACCACAACCACGGGCTGACAGTCCACAGCACCACACGGGGGTACACACATGTTCAAGCAGAGCAGGCGACAGCGGCGGTGGGTCGCGGTGGGGGCGACGGCCGCATGTCTCACCGCCGCCCTTGGCGGCGGGATGGCGGCGGCGAGCGGCGAGGAGGAGGTGACGATCACCTGGTGGCACATCACCAACAACGATCCCGGCATGACCGACTGGCAGAACATGGCCGACGCGTACATGGCCGAGCACCCCAACGTCACGATCGACATCACCGTGATGGAGAACGAGGCCTTCAAGGCGGCGATTCAGCCCGCCATCCAGGCCGGTGACGTGCCCGACCTGTTCCAGTCGTGGGGCGGCGGGGTGCTGCTCGACCAGGTCGAGGCCGGTGCCGTGCAGGACATCACCGAGGCGGTCGCACCGATCATCGACACGCTGAACCCGGGCGCCACGTCGCTCTACAACGTCGACGGCGTGCAGTACGGCCTGCCCTTCAACACGAGCATGGTCGGCTTCTGGTACAACGTCGATCTCTTCGAGCAGGCCGGGATCACCGAGACCCCGACGACATGGGCCGAGCTCCTCGAGGTCATCCAGACGTTGAAGGACGCCGGCATCACGCCGATCGCCGTCGGCGCCGGCGACAAGTGGCCGGCCCACTTCTGGTACTCGTACCTCATGGTGCGCCTCGGTGGCGCCGACGTGATGAACCAGATCGCCGCCGACAACAACTTCGACGTGCCGGCGGTCGTCCAGGCCGGTGTGCACGTCGCCGAGCTGGTGGCCCTCGAGCCGTTCCAGCCCGGCTTCCTGGCCGCGCCGTGGGACGCTCCCGACGGCGAGTCGGGCGCGATGGCGAGCCAGAGCGCGGCGATGGACCTGATGGGCCAGTGGGCCCTCGGTGCGTTCCGCAACCAGGCCGGCCTCGCCGACTCACCCGATGAGCCGCTGCCGTTCCGCATCGGTTGGTTCCCCTTCCCCGAGGTGGAAGGCGGCGCCGGCCTGCCGACCGACGGCTTCGGAGGCGCCGACGGGTTCGTGGTCGGGGCCGACGCCCCGCCGGAGACGGCCGACTTCCTGACGTTCCTCCTCAACACCGAGAACCAGCGGACGTGGGCAACCAGCGGCAGCGGCATCCCGGCCAACATCGAAGCGACCGCGGCGATCACGGAGACCCCGGCCGCCGATGGCCCCGTGATGGCGACCGTGCTCGAGGCGTTGAACGCCGCGACGTTCCACCAGCAGTTCCTCGACCAGTTCTACACGGCCGAGGTCGGGGCGGCCGTCAACGACCAGACGGCGCTCCTGTTCGCCGGTGAGACCTCTCCCGAAGAGGCGGCGGCGGCCATCACGGCCGTCGCCGGCGGGAGCTGACGGCCGTCACCGACGTCGACGTGCGGGTGGAGGGCCGCGTGGGCTCTCCACCCGCCAGGGCCTCGCGCTCGAGGCGGCGCAGCCGCCTCGAGCGCGGGATCTCGTGGCGCGCGGTCGCCCTGTTCCTCTTCCCGGCGGTCGCCCTCTACCTCACGTTCGTCGTCTACCCGATCATCCAGAGCGTCCGTTACAGCGTCTACGAGTGGAACGGCCTGGCGCCGCTCACCAACTTCGTCGGGCTCGACAACTTCCGCCGTGCGTTCTCCGACGAGCTGTTCCTCGACGCCATGCGGCACAACGGCGTCATCATCGTGCTGTCGCTGGTGCTCCAGCTGCCCGTCGCCCTCGCGCTCGCGCTGCTGCTCAACGCCAAGCTGCGCGGACGCAGCGCGCTGCGCGTCCTGTTCTTCGCGCCCTACGTGCTGTCCGAGGTCGTGACCGGCGTGGTGTGGCGCCAGATCCTGCGGCCCAACGGCCTCGTCGACCAGACGCTTACCGCGGTGGGCGCCGAGGGGTTCAGCCGAGAGTGGATCGCCGACCCCGACATCGTGCTCTACAGCCTCTTCTTCGTCATCTCGTGGAAGTACTTCGGACTCCACATGATCCTGCTCCTCGCCGGCCTCCAGCAGATTCCCAAGGAGCTGACCGAGGCGGGGATGATCGACGGGGCGACGGCGTGGCAGCGGTTCCGTCACATCACCCTGCCGCTGCTCGGCCCCACAGCGCGCGTGTCGGCGTTCTTGTCGATCATCGGGGCACTGCAGATCTTCGACATGGTGTGGGTGACCACCAAGGGCGGGCCGATCGGCGCCAGTTCGACGATGGCGACGTTCCTCTACGAGCAGTTCCGCAAGAGCCTGTTCGGTTACGCCAGCGCGGTGTCGATCGTCATCTTCGGCCTGTCGCTCGTCGTCGCCCTCGCCTACCAGCGGGCGGCGATGCGGCGTGATCTCCAGGGGACCGGTCTCGTTGGCTAGCTCACGCATCCTCCGCAGCCTCGGGCTCTACCTCGTGGCCTTCGTCGTGCTCGCCGTCATCATCGTGCCCCTCACGTTCTCGGTGCTCGGCGGGTTCCGCACGAACATTCAGCTCGTCGAGAGCCCGGTCGGCTGGCCCGACCCGTGGGTCGGCAGCAACTACACGGCAATCCTGCGCTCGGGCGCGTTCTGGCGCCAGGTGCGCAACAGCACCGTGATCGCCCTGCTGACGGCGGGCATCGTCCTTCCGGCGGCGTCGCTCGCCGCGTACGTCATCGCCCGCTACCGGTTCCGCGGTCGCGAGGCGGTGTACGGGCTGTTCACGCTCGGCCTGCTGTTCCCCGTCGCCGTCGCCATCCTGCCGCTGTTCATCACCCTGCGGCAGATCAACCTCCTGAACAACCCGTTCGGTGTGGCGCTGCCGCAGGCGGCGTTCGGCCTGCCGCTGTCGATCGTCGTGATGCGCCCGTTCTTCCGGGCGATCCCGCGTGAGGTGCAGGACGCGGCATCGATCGACGGGTGCGGTCCCTTCCGGTTGTACTGGTCGGTGATGCTCCCGCTGTCGCGCCCGGTGCTCAGCACGATCGCGGTGATCACGGTGGTGGGCAGCTGGAACGGCTTCTTCCTGCCGTTGCTCGTGCTCACCGATCCCAATCAGCACACGCTTCCCATCGGCGTGAACAACATCTCGGCGCAATACTCGACCGACTACGCCAGGGTGCTTGCCTACACCACCCTGGCGATGGTGCCCGCCCTGTTGTTCTACGCCTTGGCCGAGCGACAGATCGTCAGTGGCCTCACCGGGGCCGTGAAGGAGTGAACAGCGTGGTGACTACCAACGACGACGCGAGCTACCGCGATCCGTCACTGTCCGTGGGCCAGCGCGTCGCCGATCTGCTCGGCAGGATGACGCTCGCCGAGAAGGTGGCTCAGCTCGGCAGCGCGTGGGTGTTCGAGCTCGCCAAGCGCGACGAGCTTCGACCCGAGGCCGCCGATCGGTTGGCCGACGGCCTCGGGCAGGTGACGCGGATCTCGGGGGCGAGCAACGCGGACGCCGTGACGGCCGCCCGCGTCGCCAACGCGATCCAGCGGTTCCTGGTGGACCACACCCGGCTCGGCATCCCGGCGATCGTCCACGAGGAGGTGTGCGCCGGCCTGATGGCCCGGGACGCCACCGTCTTCCCGCAGCCGATCGGCCTGGCCAGCACGTGGTCTCCCGAGCGGGTGCAGGAGATGGCTGACGTGGTGCGCCGCGAGATGCGGGCGATCGGCGCCCACCAGGGCCTGTCGCCCGTGCTCGACATCTGCCGCGATCCACGCTGGGGTCGGACCGAGGAGACGTTCGGCGAGGATCCCCAGCTCGTCGCCGAACTCGGGCTGGCGTTCGTCGCCGGGTTGCAGGGCTCGGAGCTCGCTACGGGCGCCGTCGCCACGGCGAAGCATTTCGTGGGGTACGGCGCCTCGCAGGGCGGGCTCAACTGGGCGCCGGCGTTCGTGCCCGCCCGCGAGCTGCGCGAGGTGCAGCTGTTCCCGTTCGAGGTCGCCGTGCGCGCCGGCGGGCTGCGCTCGGTCATGAACGGGTATCACGAGCTCGACGGCATCCCGTGTGCGGCCAACGCCTCGCTGCTGACCGGCGTGCTCCGGGAGGAGTGGGGCTTCGACGGGTGCGTCGTCGCCGACTACTTCTCGGTCCGGCAGCTCGAGGACTACCACCACCTCGCCGCCGACGGCCGCGAGGCGGCGGCCATCGCCTTGACCGCCGGGATCGACGTGGAACTGCCATCGACCGATTGCTACGCCGGCGACCTGATCGCCGCCGTCGAGTCGGGACGGCTGGGCCTCGACGTCGTCGATCGGTCCGTCGCCCGGGTGCTGCGGACGAAGTTCGAACTGGGATTGTTCGAGCGACCGTTCGTTGACGAATCGGCGACGGCGATCTCGGCCGAGGTCGGTTCCTCGGCGGCCGCCCGATTGGCCGACGAGCTCGCCGCGGCGAGCCTGGTGCTGCTCCGCAACGACGGCGTCTTGCCGCTCGACCCGGCGACCCTCCGCCGCGTGGCCGTCATCGGGCCCAACGCCGACGACGACCGCATCCTCCACGGCGACTACAGCTACGCCGCGCACGTGGAGTCGCTCCGGGAGATGCGCTCGACCGACAACACGTTCAACGTGCCCGTCCCCGACGACCTCGACCTCGACGAGGTCGTACTGCCCGCCGGGACGGTCCGCTCGGCCCTGGCCGAAGTGCTGACCGGCGTCGAGATCGGGTTCGCCCAGGGCTGCACGGTCAGCGGCTCGGGAACCGACGGCATCGCCGACGCCGTCGCCGAGGCGGCCAGAAGCGATGTCGCCATCGTCGTCGTGGGCGACAAGTCAGGGCTGACCAACGACGCCACCGCCGGTGAAGCACGCGATCGGTCGTCGCTCGACCTGCCCGGGGTTCAGGAGCAGCTCGTCGCCGCGGTCGCGGCGACGGGCACGCCGCTCGTGCTCGTCCATCTCGGTGGCCGCCCCGCAGGCAGCGTGGCGGCTCACGAATCGGCGGCCGCGGTGTTGGAGGCGTGGATCCCCGGACCGAGTGGGCCAGCGGCGATCGCCGCCGCCCTCGTCGGCGAGCTCAACCCGGGAGGCAAGCTGCCGCTGTCGTTCCCGCGCAGCGCCGGTCACGTGCCGGTGTACTACCGGCAGAAGCGCTCGGGGGGACGGTCGCACTGGAAGGGCGACTACGCCGACGCGCCGGTGTCCCCGCTCTACGCCTTCGGCCATGGGTTGTCGTACACGACGTTCCGTCTCGAGCCGGCTGTCGTCGGCCCGACCACCGCCCGGCTCGGCGACGATGTCGTCGTGACCGTCGACGTCGCCAACACCGGCGACCGCGACGGCGACGAAGTGGTGCAGCTCTACATCCGTGATCCGCGAGCGCGGATCACGCGGCCGCTGCTCGAGCTCAAGGCGTTCGCCCGCGTCCCAGTGCCGGCGGGGGCGATGCGCCGCCTGCGCTTCTCGGTGCCGGTCGCCCAGCTCGGCTACCACGACGAGGTCGACGGGAACGTCCGCTACGTCGTCGAAGCCGGAGAGATCGAGGTGTTCGTGGGGTCGGCGAGCGACCGGCTGGCGGCGGCGGGCTCGTTCCAGGTCGAGACCGGCAAGATGCCGGTGGTCGAGGTCACCGACAAGGCGTTCCGATCGACGGTGGAGATCGATCCGCCGACCTGACGTGACCAACCCACCGACGATGGTCGCCGGGTCAGAGCGGAAAGTGGCAGGCCACGAACTGGTCCGGTGACAGCTCGCGCAACTCGGGCTCGTCGACGGCGCAGCGATCGGCCGCACGCGGGCAGCGAGTGCGGAAGCGGCAACCAGACGGCGGTGCGAGGGGTGACGGCAGGTCCCCGGTGACGGAGATCGCGTCGCGCGGGTCGATGCTCGGGTCGGTGATGGGGATCGAACTGACGAGGATCTCCGTATACGGATGCCGGGGGCGGTTGAACAGGTCGTCGGGAGACGCCACCTCGCACACCTTGCCCAGGTACATCACGACGACACGATCGGAGATGTTCTTCACGACGGCGAGGTCGTGGGCGATGAAGACGAGCGAGATGCCGTACTTCACCTTGAGGTCCTCGAGCAGGTTGAGCACCTGGGCCTGCACCGAGACGTCGAGCGCCGACACCGGCTCGTCGCAGATGATCACCTCGGGGTCGAGGATGAGCGCCCTGGCGATCGAGATGCGTTGGGCCTGACCGCCGGAGAACTCGTGCGGGCGACGGTCGAGGGCGGCGTCGGGATCGATGCCGACGTCGTCGAGCACCCGCCGCACCCGTTGCTCGGTGTCGGCCTCGAATGCCGCCCGCGCCCGGCGCAGCCGGATGGTGCGGGGGATCGCCGAGACCGGCATGAGGACCGTCAGGATCGTCCAGATCACCGCCCCGCCCACGAACAAGAGAGCGATCGGCGACAGGAGGCTGAGTGCCACACCCATGATGACGTTGCCGATCGTGGCCGCGACACCCCCGTCGCGCACCCCGTCCTCGCCCTCGGTCCCGATTGCCGTTGCCGCGATGCGCAGGACCAGCCCGACGAAGAACGCAGACAGCAGGACCCCGGCCGCCTTGCTCACGATGGGATGGCGCCAGAGGCGGACCATGCGCGGCACGAACCAGTGCCACGCCCGGATGACGGGGGACTGGGGGAACCGGTCGAGGTGGCGGATCACCAGGGGCTCGCCGACGATCTCGCGGATCGTCCGTCGCGGGTTGAGCGACGAGATGGCGTCCTGGAAGATCATCTGCAGCTTGGTGCGCGCCTCGCGCAACTGGTCGGTGGACAGCGACGCCATGTCGACACCATTGAGATGCACCGAACCGCTCGTCGGCGGCGGGACCCGCATGATCGCCTTGCCCGTGGTCGACTTCCCGCAGCCCGACTCGCCGACGATCCCGAGCGTCTCGCGGTCGGCGAGGTCGAAGCTCACGTCGCTGACGGCGTGGACGGTGCCCCGCTGACTGCCGTACTCGACGACGAGATGTTCGACCTGGAGGACGAGGTCGTCGTCCCCCATGGTCCCGGCGGTGCGCTCGCGCAGGTGTGCGGTACCGCTCCCGGCCATCAGATACCACCCTCCTTCACCTCGGAGCGCGACCGCAATCCGTCGCCGACGAAGTTCAGCGAGAAGATCGTCAGCGACATGAACAGGGCCGGGAAGATGACCATGTGCGGGGCCTGGTCGAGCTGCGACCGTCCGTTCTGGATCATCAGACCCCAGCTGACGCCGGTGACGTCTCCGACGCCGAAGAACGCCAGCGCCGCCTCGGCCAGCATCAAGGCCGCCAATCCGATGAGCGCGAACGAGACGATCGCCGGGATGACGTTGGGCAGGATCTCGCGGAGGATGATGCGCTTGTTGTGAGCGCCGAGCGTGCGCGACGCCAGCACGAAGTCACGGTCCGACCAGACCATGGTCTGCGCCCTGGTCACGCGAGCCACGCTGGGGATGACGAGGATCGCCAGTCCGACGATCACCCACGCCGTCTGGGTCGTCGGCGATGCCTTGCCGGGCGGCGCGAGGAAGGCGATCAGCGTGAGCAGGAGCACGAGCGGAGGGATCGACAGGATCACGTTGAACAGCGCCGACGTGGCGAGGTCGACACCGCGCCGGTAGTAGCCCGAGATCAGGCCGAGCACGGCGCCGATCACCACGCCGATGGCGGTGGAGAGGAACGCCACGGTCAGCGAACGGCGGGCGCCGTAGATCGATCGGCTGAAGACGTCCTTGCCGATGTTGTCGGCCCCGAACCAGTGCGCTGCTGACGGGCCACTCCTCGACGCCCCCGAGAACGTCTGGTTGGGGTCCTTCAGGGGGAGCAGGTCGGCGAGGGCGGCAGCGAGCACGATGGCCACGAGCCAGGCCACGGCCAGCCAGAACCCGACGCCGAGCCGGCGACGGCGATAGGTCTCCTCGGCCACGGTGACCGGGACGGTGGCATCGACGATCTCGGCCGGCGCGTCGGCCGCGACCGTCGGTGTGTCAAGCGCGGACATGGCGGACCCTCGGATCGAGCACGCCGTACAGCGCGTCGACCAGGAAGTTGATCAGGATGAAGCCGACGGCGATCACGACGACCACGCCCTGCACGACGAGGAAGTCCTTCTGGGCGATCGCCGTCCCGATCGTGGTGCCGAGACCGGGCAGGTTGAACAGCGTCTCGATGATGAGCGCACCTCCGATGAGGGTGGCGGTGTTGAGACCGAACACGGTCATCAGCGTGAACGACGACGGACGCAGGGCGTGGCCCCACAGGATGCGCCGGTCGGGGACACCCTTGGCCTTGGCCGTGGTGATGAAGTTCTCCTGGAGGGTGGCGATCATGTCGGATCGCAGGACCCTCATGTACGCCGCGGCCTGCCCGAGGGCGAGCGACATCGTCGGGAGGAACATGTACTTGAAATGTTCCCACGCGCCCTCGCCGAAGGGCTGGTAGCGGGCGCCGGGGAAGATCTCCCAGCCCACGCGTACGCCTTTGATCGTGAAGCCGTCGAGAGCGAAGATCAGCACGAGGACGGCGGCGATCACGAAGTTGGGGACGGACAGGGCGGCGAGCGCCACCATGCTCGAGACCTTGTCGCCCCGCCGGTTCGCCCGGTAGGCGGCGTACACGCCGAGTGGCACGGCCAGGACGAGGGCGACGATCTGCGTGTAGAGCATGAGCTGCAGCGTCACCGGCAGGGCGTCGGCGATCGCGTCGGACACCGGTTGGCCGCTGCGGATCGGGGAGTTCCCGAGGTCGCCGCGGAGGGCGTCGCTGAGCCAGAGGATGAAACGGGTGTGCATCGGCTCGTCGAGGTGGAACTCCTTGACGATCCGGTCGACCCCGGCATCGGTCGCGCCGGGACCGAGGATGTTGAATGCCAGGTCGCGGGTGTCGCCCCGGCTGTTCTGCAGGAAGAACGTGAAGAAGGTGACGGCGAGAAGGGTCGGGATGACGAGGGCCAGTCGCTTGAGCACCTGGGTGCCGTTCACCGCCACCGCCCCGAGGACGATGAGGGTGAACGACACCAGGCACATCCACAACAGCGGAAGGCCGACGAAACCGCCGACCACGAGGACGGCCACGGCCGCGATGGCCGTGACCGCCCCCGGGTTGCGGAACGCTGACTTCATGCAGCTCCTCGTCTCCAGCGTCCTGCTCGGGCTTACTCGCAGACGCCCTCGTTGCACCAGATCTGGTTCATCCGGTGCCGTCCGGAGAACGCCAGCCCGAGGCCGGGCTCGTCGGAGCCGGGGATCGCGTTGGTCTCCACGCCGTTGACGTAGGGCTGCGAGATGACGCCCCAGATGGCCCACGAGGTCCACAGGTTGTACACCTGCTCGCCGAAGATGCGGTTGACCTCCTCGGCAGCGGCGACGCGGGCCGCGGGATCGGGGTTCGTCCGCAGGATCTCCAGCTGGGCGTCGATGTCGGGATCACGGAAGCGACCGAAGTTCAGAGCCAGGGCCCCGATGGGCGCCGCCGAGGCGCTGTGCCACCAGTAGTTCTGGGTGTCGGGGTCGATGCCGCCGTGGTTGCGCCAGGCGAAGGCGTTGAACGTGCCGACGAGGGCGAGACCGATGTACTGGCCCTGCTCGATCGGCTCGATCGTGGCGTTGACCTGATCGCCGAACACCTCTTGCCACATCGAGATCATCAGCGTGTTGGTCTCGACGTTGAACGGGTCGTTCGTGGTGTTGAACGAGAACTGGATCGAGTCGGTCCCCAGCTCACTGAGGCACGTGTCCATCTCGCCTTGGGCCTGCTCGGGATCGTAGGTCGGGTACCCGCTGTCCTCGAGGTAGCCGATCATGTCCGGGGTGAACGGACCGGTCGCCGGGGTGCCGAGCCCGGCGCCGCGCTCGTCGATCAGTCGCTGCTGGTCGGTCGCGAACGCGAGCGCCCGGCGGCAGTGCACGTTCAGCAGCGGGCTGTCGGCGTTGGTCCCCTCGGGGTCGATGTCGCCCTCGGCCACGTTGAGCATGATGTAGTTCGTGTCGCCGTAGCGGCTCGACGACGTCACCTCGAGCTCGCCGGCGTCGAGGAACTGGGCGATCTCGTCGGTGTTGGACGAGTGGATGACGTCGAACTCGCCGGACTCCACCGAGTTCGACCGGCTGTCGATGTCGACCGACACGACCCCTTCGATCGAGTCGAGGTACGGCAGGCTCTCGCCGGTCACGCCGTTGGGGCCGCGCCAGTAGTCCTCGTTGCGGACGAGGCGGAAGCTGTTGCCGTTGCCCGGCGAGTACGACTCGAACACGAACGCGCCGAGCCCCACCGGCTGGGTCGGGTCTCCCTCGGCCGGCGTGGCAGCGAGCTCCTCGTCGTACACCAGGTTGCCCTCGAGCCGCTGCGGGATGTCGGGCAGGCTGCGCAGCCAGTCAGGCGAGAACATGTAGGCGCACTGGCGCTCGGTGAACCCGCGGGGCAGGACGACGTTCGGCGTGTGGAGCGTCACCGTGACGGTCTGTCCCTCACCCTCGACCGACGCGATCGTCGTGAGGGCGGCGCCCGTCAGGGCCGAGCCGCGGCAGCTGTCGATGTTGAACGCCACGGCCGGGCCGTCGAGCGGCGTGCCGTCGTGGAACGTCACGCCCTCGCGGATGTTGAACGTCCAGACGGTGTAGTCCTCGTTGGCCTCCCACGATTCGACCAGCATCGGGGCGATCTCGCCCGTGTCGGTCGCCGCGAACAGCGGGTCCGACACGGAGTCGAACATCACGTAGCCGGCGGTCGCCGTGCTCGTGCGATAGGGCGCCCAGCCATTGGCCGAGTCGGCCTCGATGCCGTACACGAGGTCGCCGCCCTGGACGGGCTCACCTTCGTCACCCACGTGGTTCTCGCCCGGTCCCTCCAACACCGGGGCGGAGGCGTCACTGTCCGCTTCGGTGCCCCCCGGCGGCTCTGTCGCCGCGCCGATGGTGCTCGACGCGGTCATGGCGAGCGCCGCCGTGAGGCCGGCGAGGAGCGCTGCCGTTCGCTTGCTCCGTCTCATTGTCTTCCCCCTTGTCGACGGACCCGCGGGCCCGTTGTGTTGTTGGATCACGACGATGCCGAACTGTCGAGCATCGCCAGGGCCTGCGGCCGGCCCTTGTCGAGATTCGATTGCAATGCTGCCGCATTCTCGGGTGTGCCGAGCGGCAGGTGGCAGGCGAACCGGTGCCCCGTGCTCGATGCCTCCTGGAGCGTCGGCTCGTCGATCTCGCACTGCGGTTGTGCGTAGGGGCAGCGCGGGGCGAACTTGCACCCGGGCGGGGGCGCGACGAGATCGGGCGGCCGTCCCGTGATCACGCGCAACCGCGTGTGGCTGGGGTCCTCGATCTTGGGGATCGAGCGGAGCAGCGCTTCCGAGTAGGGATGCCGCATGCTCGAGAACAGCACGGTCGTCGGCGCCTGCTCGACGATCCGCCCGGCGTACATCACGGCGATCTCGTCGGTCCGGCCAGCGACCACGCCGAGGTCGTGGGTGACGAGCACCATCGTCATGAACCGTTCGGTCTGCTGGTCCTGGAGCAGGTTGAGGATGTCGGCCTGCACCGTCACGTCGAGCGCGGTCGTCGGCTCGTCGGCGAACAGGAGCCGTGGGCCGCAGGCCAGCGCCAGGGCGATCATCACGCGTTGGCGCATGCCGCCGGACAGCTGGTGCGGATACTCGTGGAACCGCCGCTCGGCTTCGGGGATGTTGACCGACCGCAGGAGCGTCACCGCCGTGTCGTGGGCGCCGCTGCGGTTGAGCTTGAGGTGGCGCCGCAGTCCCTCGGTGATCTGCTTGCCGATGGTCATCACCGGGTTCAGCGAGCTCATCGGGTCCTGGAACACCATCGCCAGGTCGGGCCCGCACAGCTTGCGCATCTCGTTGTCGTCGAGGCCGATCAGCTCACGGCCCATGAACGAGATGCGGCCCGTCCGCCGGACGTTCTCCTTGGGCAGGAGGTTCATCACCGAGCGGGAGAAGATCGTCTTGCCCGAGCCCGACTCGCCGACGAGACCGAGCGTCGTGCCCCGCTTCAGCGTGAGGTTGACGCCGTCCACCGCGCGGACCCGGCCACGCGGGGTGAGGAAGTGCGTGCGGAGGTCCTCGACGTCGAGGATGGTCTCCGGGGGAGCAATCGCTACCGCCGCCATCGGCCGTCCCCGTCGCGCCGGCCCCGCCCGGCATGCGCCCTGTGTCCTACGTCACTCCGCACGAGAGCGCAACGTAACCCAAACTTGACATCAACGTCGGGTCGGAGCCGTCGGGCGTCATCTACCTGGACAAACGTCGCTCGGGCCACCCCGACGAGGCGGAGACGGTGTCCGGCTAGTGCCTCGGCGCGCCGACCGTCGGCGGGGGCATGGGGCGGGGGAGCGTGACGGTCACGGTGGTGCCCGAGCCGACCTCGCTGGCCACGGTGACGCTCCCGCCGTGGGCGGACACGGCGGCGTCGACGATGGCCATGCCGAGCCCGCTGCCACCGCGGGCCCGGGCCCGGCCCGGGTCGGCGCGGTAGAACCGCTCGGTCACCTTGGCCGCGACATCGGGGGGCATACCGGGACCATGGTCGGTCACGGTGACCACGACGCTCGAGTCGGTGACCCGGGCCGCCAGGTCGATGGGGGTGCCGGGCGGGGTGTGCACGAGGGCGTTGCCGACGATGTTGGCGACCACCTGGCGCAGCCGGTCCTCGTCGCCGTTGGCCACGGCGGGCGCCGGAGCGTCGACGGTGACGCGGCGGTCGGGCTGGACAGCGCGGGCGTCGGCGGCGGCATCGGTGACGATGCGGGCGAGGTCGACGTCACGGCGCTCGAGCGGACGGCCCTCGTCGAACTTGGCGAGCGACAGCATGTCGTCGACGAGGCGGGACATGCGCACGGCCTCGTCCTCCGTCCGGCGCATCGCCTCGGACAGTTCGTCGCCGGTGCTCAGCCCGCCGAGCCGGTACAGCTCGGCGTAGCCGCGGATGGTGGTGACCGGTGTCCGCAGTTCGTGCGACGCGTCGGCGACGAACTGCTGCAGGCGACGCTGCGACCGTGTTCGTTCGTTGAAGGCACCCTCCAGTTGCTCCATCATGTGGTTGAGCGCCTGGCCGAGCTGCCCCGCCTCGGTCGACGGAGGCAGGTCGGGAACGCGCTGGCTGAGGTCACCGGCGGCGATCGCCGCCGCCGTCGCGGTCATCTGCTTGACCGGCTTGATGCCGAGGCGAATGACCCACCACGAGACGAGCCCGAGCACGATCGTCGTGGCGCCGAGGGCGATCGCCTCGACGGCGATCAGCCGCCGCACGGTCTCGCGCACGTCGTCGAGCGGCAGCCCGACGATCACCCCCTCGGTGGACGCGATCGCTCTCCACTGCTGCCCTCCGTCTCCGGTCAGCGTGCGGATCGAATGGTTCGCCAGCATGTCGGCGAGCGCCTCGCAGTCGAGCTCGGGCAGCTCCTGGGTCGACGAGACGGCGGGGTGGTACCCCCACTCGAAGGCGCCTCGCTCGCAGTTGCCCTCGATGTAGTCGGCGAGTCGCGGGCGCGGCGGCGCCGGACGGTTGGGGCCGTCGTAGCTCGCTCCGGGCGTGGCCACCGCCTGGCGCAGGTTGTCGTCGATCTGGTCGGTGAGGTGCCGGCGGGTGAGCGACGTGACGGCGAAGGCGACGAGCACCAGCGTCACCACCACCACCCCCATCCCGGCGAGGACGCGGGTGCGGAGGGAGAGGCCGCCGGTCACGTCGGTGGGCGCAGCACGTAGCCCACGCCGCGGACGGTCTTGATGAGGTCGGGTCGGGTCTCGCCGTCCGGGGTGTTGTCGAGCTTGCGGCGCAGGTAGCCGACGTAGGTCTCGACGATCCCGTCGTTGCCGCCGAAGTCGTAGTGCCAGACGTAGTCGAGGATCTGTGCCTTCGACACCACGCGACCCTGGTTGAGCATGAGGTACCGCAGCAGGTTGTACTCGGTGGGTGAGAGCGAGATGTCCTGGCCGCCCCGCACGACGCGATGGGCGTCGTCGTCGAGGCTGAGGTCGGCGCACGTGAGCACCGCCGTCTCCGTCCGGGTCTGGCCCGCCCGTCGCAGCACTGCCGTGATCCGGGCCACCAACTCCTCCAGGCTGAACGGCTTCTGCATGTAGTCGTCGCCGCCGAGCGTGAGCCCGCGGACGGCATCGGCGGTGGTGTCACGGGCGGTCAGGAAGAGCACCGGCGTGTGGTTGCCGGCCTGGCGCATGCGCCGGCAGACCTCGAAGCCGTCGAGGTCGGGCAGCATCACGTCGAGCACGACCAGATCGGGTACGTCGGCACCGGCCGCTGCCGTGACGGCGGCAAGAGCGTCCCGGCCGTTGGCGACCGAGGAGACCCGGAAGCCGTGATGGCTGAGCGCGGCGACCAGCATCGTGCGCAGGTTGTCCTCGTCGTCGACGATCAGGAGGTGCGAGGTCACGGGCTCATTGTGGCCCCCGACGCTGAGAGCTTGCTGAGAGCCGGTAGGTGTCCGTGACGTGACGAAACTCCCGTCGCCGAGGGCCGGCGGTCCCGCCACACTTGCACCATGAACCTGTGTCTGAGCGATCGCCCGAGTGCCGAGCCGATGGCCGCCGGGCGCCAGCAGACCACCGTCAGCGAGGAGCGACGACCCGCCACCGTGCGATGATCCGCGCCGTCCTGTCGGGCGCGGTCGCCGGCTACGGGGTCGCCGTGCCGGTCGGTGCCATCGGAGCGCTGATCGTCCTGACCGGCGCCCACCGTGGGCTCCGGGTCGGCGCGGCCGCCGCCGCGGGTGTCGCGGTCGTCGACGCGCTGTACGCCACCGTCGCCGTGCTGTTCGGCGCGATCCTCGCGTCCCGCATCGAACCGCTGCGAGTGCCGTTGCGGGCCATCGCCGCAGTCGTGCTCCTCGCCATCGGGGTCCGGCTCGTGGCCTCGGGCTGGAGGCAGACAGCGGCCGACCCGGCCGCCGTCGTCCCGCCGACCGCGCGGCGGGCCTTCCTCACCGTCGTCGCGCTCACCGCCGTCAACCCGGCGACGCTGCTCTACTTCACGGCGCTCATCGGCGGCTCGTCGATGAGCGAGATCGACCGGACGGCCGAGCGCCTGGCGTTCGCCGGCGCCGTGGGAGTGGCGTCGGTGAGCTGGCAGTTGGTGCTCGCCGCGGCCGGAGCGTCGGCCGGATCGGTGCTGACCGGGCCCGCCGGTCGGCGTTGGAGTGCCGTGGCCGGTGGTGCGGTGGTGACCGCCCTCGCCGTGAAGACGGTGGCCGGGGGGTGAGCGTGGCCGTACCCTCCGACACATGCCGTCTCCCGAGCCGTCTCGACGCGTCGATGCCGTGGTGTTCGATCTCGGCGGGGTCATCCTCGACCTCGCCGGGCTCAAGGCGTTCCTCCAACGCCACCGGCTCGACCTCGGCACCTTCTTCGCCAAGGCGCTCGGATCGGGAGCGCACTTCGACTTCGAACGGGGAGCGCTCGACACCGACTCCTACGTCGATGCCTTCCTGGCCGAGACCGGGGTCGTGCTCGATCGCGCCGAGTTCATCGCCGAGTTCGCGGCGTGGCCAGGCGACCTGCTTCCCGGCGCCGCGGAGCTGGTCGCCGAGGTCCGGGCGGCGGGCGTGACCACAGCGACGTTGTCGAACACCAACGTCATCCACTGGACGACGCCGTTCTGCGAGACGACGATCCTGCCGATGTTCGACCGGCACTTCCCGTCGTACCAGCTCGGCCTGGCCAAGCCCGACGAGGCGATCTTCCGGCGCGTGGTCGACGAGCTCGGCCTCGACGCCGGCCGCGTGGCCTTCTTCGACGACAACCTCGTCAACGCCGAGGCGGCTGCAGCCGTGGGGCTCGAGGCGCACCATGTGCAGGGCCCCGACGAGGCCCGGGCGGTGCTCGCCGAGCTCGGCGTGCTCTGATCAGGCGACCGGGGCGGCGTTGATCGCGTCGATGGTGCGCAGCGCGGCAGCACGTGCTGCGTCGGCGAAGTCCTCGCCGCTCGAGGCGTAGAGAACGTCACGAGACGTGCTCATCAGCAGCCCGGTGCCTGCTCCGGTGGACCCCGCGGCCACCGATGCGACGACGTCGCCTCCCTGGGCGCCGACGCCCGGCACGAGGATCGGGAGGTCCCCGGCGATGGCGCGAACGCTCCGCAGCTGCTCGGGCCACGTGGCGCCGACGACCAGGCCGCACTCGCCGTGCTGCGACCACCGTGTGGCGACCATCTCGGCGACCCGTTCGTAGAGCGGCCGGCCTCCCACGTCGAGATCCTGCAGCTCGCCGCTGCCCGGATTGCTCGTGCGGCAGATGGCGACCACGGCTCCCTGCTCGAGCATCGGCAGGGCGGCATCGGTACCAAGGTACGGGTTGTAGGTGACGGCATCGGCGCGATAGCGGCCGAAGGCCTCCCTGGCGTAGAACTCGGCAGTGGAGCCGATGTCGCCCCGCTTGGCATCGAGCAACACAGGAACGTCCGGGTAGTGCTCGCGGATGTGTGCGCACACCGCTTCGAGCGCGCCCTCGGCGCGGTGAGCGGAGAAGTGGGCGATCTGCGGCTTGAACGCGCACACGAGGTCGGCGGTGGCGTCGACGATGGCGATGCAGAACTTCTCGATCGCGTCGGGGGCGCCGTCGAGCGGGCGGGGGAGACGGGCCGGGTCGGGATCGAGCCCCACGCACAGCATCGATCCCGAGCGAACCCACGAAGTGGCGAGCTTGGCGTGGAACGTGCCGTTCATCGTGATGTCCTCCGTCACGTCGTCCGTCATGTCATCGGTCATGTCGTCTTGGAGGCACGGAAGCCGTCCGCTTCGGCCGCCTCCGTCGTGCGGTACCACCGGTCGGCGTTGGTCCGCTCGTACACACGACCACCCGGCACGTGGTAGATGCCCGAGCGGACGTTGACCTTGATCGGGAACCCGTCGGGCGCGGTGTGGCCGTCGCCGCCCTCGACCCAATCGGCGGCCGTCTCGCTCGTGGCGCTCTCCGTCGTGCGCACGCGGTTCAGCGTGACGACGGTGGCGGTGACGTCCTCGGTGACGGTGTCATCGGCGCCGGGCTCGGAACGGGCCTCGGCCCGACGAGGGCTCGGCGACGGTCCGCCCGACGGCGAGGGGCGGCCGGCGCCACCGGGTGGAGTCCCACCGCTGCCGCCGCCCGACGTGCCGAGCGCCTTGAACGCACCGGCCACGAGCGAGGCGAGGACGAGCGCGCGGCGCGCCCAGCGCAGGCGTCGTCTCCACGTCGCCAGCGTTGCCGTCGCCGACCGTCGACCTGATCCTCTTCGACCTGATCTGCGGGGGCGCCTTCCGACCATCTGGGCCAGGGTACCTGCTCGGCTCTCGGCGGGCCCGGAATCCCGGCTCCGCGGCGCGCTGACTGGGTCGTTCAACACTCTGATGGGTGGCAACAATTGTGCCGCAAACAAATAAATGTAAGAACAGGTGTTGTGTCCATGTTGATGGCGTGCTAGGGTCCGTGCATGGGGATCTGCGACACTCGGGAAGAGCGTGAGGCGCTCGCCGTTGCCGGACACCTCAATGCTGCCCATATCGAGCTCGTCGCTCTGGTTCGGCACCTCGAATCAACGGGAACATGGGCAGTCGATGGCGTCCGATCCGTCGAACATTGGCTCGGCTGGCAGCTCGGGCTCTCGTCGGCCGAAGCCGCCCGGGCGGTGCGCGTCGCCGCCGCGTTCGACACGCATCCCGTGCGGTGCGGCATGTTCACCGACGGACGCCTGTCGATCGCCCAGGCCGCGTTGGCCGTCACGGTCGACGCCACTCGCGACGCCGAACTGGCCGAGGTCGCGGCGCACTGCACCCTGTCGCAGCTGCGGGTCTTCGTGAAGGTGATGAAGCTCGCCGACACGCCGCGTCCGGCCGAGGATCCCGAACCGCGCCGCGAGTTCTTCGAATTCGGCACCGACACCGACGGCTGGCTGAACGGCCGATTCGGACTCGAGCCCGAACACGGTCAGCTCGTCAAGCACGCGCTCGAGCAATGCCGGGACGCGCTGTTCCACCAGCGGAGTGCCGACCCGCCGGCCGACCCCGTCACCGACCGCGAGGTGGTCGCCAACCCGAACACGCCTCCACGCGTCCGTTGGGTCGACGCCCTCGCCGAGATGGCCCGACGGGGCCTCGACGGCGAACCCTCCGAGCTGCGTCGTGACCGCTACCGCATCAACCTGTTCATCGACCTCGACACGATCATCGACGGTGTCGACGGTGTCGACGGAGGCGATGGGCCGTCCGCCTGCTGGATCACCCGCGACGGCGTGCCCGGCTGGCTGACCGAACGGGTCCTGTGCAACGGCAACGTCACCCCGACGTTCATCCGGGACAGCAAGCCGGTCTCGGTCGGCCGGACACAGCGGATCGTTCCCGAACGGACCCGCCGCCTGGTGCTGCACCGCGACGGGCACAAGTGCCGGGTCCCGTGGTGCAATCGCACGCGCTGGCTCGATGTGCACCACATCGTGCACTGGGCCGACGGCGGACCCACCGACACCTGGAACCTCGTCGGCGTCTGCGACCGCTGCCACACCGCGATCCACCAGGGGTACTTCACCATCGAGGGCAACGCCGACGATCCCATGGGGTTGACGTTCCGGGACCGCTTCAGACGCATCATCCCACTCCATCCCACGCCGCCCAAACCCGGGGCCCCACCGCCGCCGACCCCGGTGGAGTACCGCCATCCGTACGGCGAACGGCTCGACCATTCCGAGATCTGGGTGAACCCTTCACGCATCGCCTGACCCGACGCCACGCGCGTGTCGTGTCGCGGGCAAGGCTCAGGTCTCGAGGGGGAGGACCTCCGCGGCCGCGACGGTGAGATGGGTCTGCCAGGCGTCGACGGATGCCGGCTCCTTCATCGAGACGATCACGAACTTGGTCGTGCCGACGTCGACGAAGCGCTTGATCGCGGCGCGGACCGCATCCCAGCCGACGGGGATCAGGTCGGCCGGATCGTCGAGATCCGGACGCCGCTTGGCCAGGCCGGCGAGTACGGCGTCGGGCACCGAACCGAGCGTGTAGGGGATCAGCACGCCGTAGTGATCGTCATCGATCGACCGTCCGTGGTCGGCCGCTGTTTGCTCGATCACCGCCCGCCCCGCCTCGGCGTCGGCCGGGGTGACGAACGAGGGCAGCCAGCCGTCGGCGAGGCGCCCGACGCGGCGCAGCTCGGACGGAGCGAACCCGCCCAACCACACGTCCAGCCGCCGGGGGACCGGCTTGACCTGCAGGCCGTCGTAGTGGAATCGCACACCCTGGTGCACGACCGGTTCACCGCTCCAGCACTTGCGCATCACGGTCATCGCCTCGTCGAACCAGCCAGCCCGTTCGCCGCGGGTGACGCCGAACGCCTCGTGCTCGCGGCCGTCGGCGGCGCCGAGTCCGAACGCCGGCAACAGCCGCCCTCCCGACATCACCGACAACGTGGCCATCTCCTTGGCGAGCACGACCGGATTGCGGCCCGGCAGCACCATTACCGCCATGCCGAACTTGAGCCGGGAGGTGCGGCCGGCGGCGTAGGCCATCGCCACCACCGGGTCGGGCGCCTCCCCGGTGATCCGCTCGGACACCCAGAGGCTGTCGAAGCGCAGCTCCTCGATGGTGTCGACGACCTCTCCGAACTCGGGCCCGTTCAGCCACGTCCGCACCCCCAGCCCGACACCGACGCGCACCTTCATCGCGTCGACCGTAGTCGGGTCGATCTGCTGAGTTCGACACGAGTACTCACATCGTTACGGCGCGGATGTGCCGAGCGGCGTTCCGCCTTCTCGACTCACGGCGTTCACATGACGGCCATCGTCCGGCAACACCTCCTACCTACCGTCGGCGCCGGGCACCCGTGGTGATGGACGCCACGGCGAGAGATGACGACGGGGACCGTCGCATCAGAAATGAGGAAGCAGATGGCAGGACGGCGAACCCTGGCGCGACTGGTCGCGGCCGGGCTGGTGGCCTCGGCGGTGACCGCCGCGGCGGCGACGGCAACCAGCGTGTCGGCATCGTCGGAGGACCCGATCACGGTCGGCGTGCTCCACTCCCTGAGCGGCACGATGGCGATCAGCGAGGTCGCCGTGCGCGACAGCACGCTGCTCGCCATCGACGAGATCAACGCTGCCGGCGGCGTGCTCGGGCGGCAGATCGAAGCCGTGGTCGAAGACGGTGAGTCGAAGCCCGAGGTGTTCGCCGACAAGGTCCAGCAGCTCCTCTCCGACGACGGCGTGTCGGTCGTCTTCGGCGGGTGGACGTCGGCGAGCCGCAAGGCGATGAAGCCGGTGGTCGAAGGCCTCGGCGGCCTGCTGTTCTACCCGGTGCAGTACGAGGGCCTCGAGGTCTCACCGAACATCTTCTACACCGGCGCGACGACCAACCAGCAGATCGTCCCGGCGCTCGACTACCTCGTCGAGCAGGGTCTCACCAAGGTGTTCCTCGTCGGCTCGGACTACGTGTTCCCCCGCACGGCCAACGCCGAGATCAAGGCCTACGCCGAGGCCAACGGCCTGGAGATCGTCGGCGAGGAGTACCTGCAGCTCGGCGACACGAACGTCCAGACGGTCGTGCAGAAGGTGCTCGACGCCGAGCCGCAGGTGGTGTTCAACACGCTCAACGGCGACACCAACGTGGCGTTCTTCAAGGAGCTCAAGGCCAAGGGCAACACCCCCGACCAGATCCAGACGATCTCGGTGTCGGTGGCCGAGGAGGAAGTGGCCGGCATCGGCCTCGAGAACATCGAGGGCCATCTCGTGTCGTGGAACTACTACCAGACGACCGACAACCCGCGGAACGAGGAGTTCGTCGCCGCCTTCAAGGCCGCCTACGGCGAGGATCGGGTCACGTCCGACCCGGTGGAAGCCGGCTACAACTCCGTCTACATCTGGGCGGCCGCGGTCGAAGCGGCCGGGACCCTCGACGTGCCGGCGGTCATCGCCGCCGCCGCCGGTCTCGAGCTCGACACACCCGAGGGCCCGCTGACGGTCCACGCCTTCAACCATCACGTCTACAAGACGGCCCGTATCGGGGTCGTCAACTCCGAGGGTCTGATCGACGAGGTCTGGAACTCGGGTGAGCCCATCGAGCCGGATCCGTGCCTCGACACCTACGAGTGGGCCGCCGGCCTCGCCGACGGCGAGGCCCGGCAAGAGTGCGACGCCGCTGCTGCGGCGGCTCCCGCCGGGTCGGATGATCCGGCGGCCAGCGAGGCAGCACCGGCCACCACGGAGGGATAGGGCGAGCCGCCGTGGAGACCGTCCTCAACCAGTCGTTCATCGGGGTCAGCCAGGGATCGATCCTGCTGCTGATCGCCCTCGGTCTGGCGATCACGTTCGGCCAGATGGGCGTCATCAACATGGCCCACGGTGAACTGATCATGGCCGGCGCGTACACCCCGTACGTGTTGCAGGCCAAGGTCGGGTTGTTCGCCGGTCTCAGCGGTGTCGCCTACATGACGGCGTTCCCGGTGGCCTTCGTGGTCGCCGGGGCGCTCGGCCTCCTCGTCGAACGGCTGCTGCTCCGGCGCATGTACGGCCGGCCGCTCGACACGCTCCTCGTCACGTTCGGCGTGAGCCTCGTGCTCCAGCAGTTCGCCAAGGACCGATTCGGCGCTCAGCCCGTCGACGTCAAGGTCCCGACGTGGCTGCGGGGCAACGTGCACGTCGCCGGCGTGACGATGACCCACACCCGGCTGTTCATCATCGCCGTCTCGGCGGTGGTGATCGCCGGGGTGTGGGCCTACATGCACCGCCTCCCGCAGGGCCACCGGATGATGGCGGTGGTGCAGAACCGCCAGCTCGCCGCGGTCAGCGGCCTCGACACCGGGCGGGTGGATGCCACGACGTTCTTCATCGGGTCGGGCCTCGCCGGCGTCGCCGGCGTGACGATCGGCCTGGTCGGCTCGGTGGGCTTCACGATCGGGTCGAACTACATCGTCGACTCGTTCCTCGTGGTGATCGTCGGCGGCCTCGGCAAGCTGCGCGGCGCACTCGTCGCCGCCTTCGCCATCGGCCTCGCCAACAGCTATCTCGAATACGGCACGTCGGCCACGATGGGCAAGGCCCTCGTGTTCGCCCTCGTCATCGTGTTCCTCCAGGTCCGCCCCAACGGCCTGGTCACCCTTCGCACGAGAGGCCTGACGTCTTGACCACGACGGTGGTGACTGCGGCCGCCGAGCCTGCGTCGCGGCCGGTGTCACGGCTGCTTCCCGTCGTCGGCAGCGCGTGGGCGCGGCGGGCGGCGTTCGTCGCCTTCGCCGCCGTGATCTGGTTCCTGCCCGACCTGCTGCTCGACGGCTCGTCCGACATCCGGCTCTGGGCCGAGTTCCTCTGCTATGCCACGCTGGCCATCGGCGCCGACATCGCGTGGGGGTACGGCGGGATGCTCGTGCTCGGGCAGGGTGTGTTCTTCGGCATCGGCGCCTACTGCATGGCGATGTACCTGTCGTTGGCCAACATGCCCGACGGGTCCGAGCTGCCCAGCTTCATGTCGCTCTACAGCGACTTCGACACGCTGCCGTGGCTGTGGCGGCCGTTCGACAACCTCGCCGTGACGCTGTTCCTGGCCGTGGTCATCCCCGTGGCGATCGCCAGCGGCCTCGGATTGCTCGTCTTCACCCGACGTGTCCGTGGTCCCTACTTCGCCCTCCTCACGCAGGCGACGGCGCTCGTGTTCACGCTCATCCTCATCGGCAACCTGCCGCTGACCGCCGGCTTCAACGGGCTCACCGACTTCACCATCGTGTTCGGTCGCAACAAGTACGAGGACGGGACCAACCTGTGGCTGTACCGGGTCGCCGCCGGCGTGCTGTTCGCCGTGCTCGCCGGGGCCCTGATCCTCGTGCGCAGCCGCTTCGGCCGCCTGCTCGTCGCCGTGCGTGACGGCGAGGAACGCGTCCGGTTCCTCGGCTACAACCCGGCCGTCATCAAGACGATCGGCTTCGCCACGTCTGCCGGCATCGCCGGCATCGCCGGGGCGATGGCCGCGCCGATCATCGGCATCGTCGCCCCCAACCAGTTCGGCATCGTCCCGTCGATCCTCGTCGTGTGCTGGGTCGCCGTCGGCGGCCGCGGCACGCTGTGGGGCGCCGTCCTCGGCGCCCTCGCCGTCAACTGGCTGCGCGACACGGTGTCGAGCGCCCGGCCCGACGACTGGCAGTACGTCCAGGGCGGACTCTTCATCGTCGTGCTGGCGTTCGCCCCCGGCGGCCTCGTCGGCATCGTCAGATCGGTCCGGACGAGGATCGTCGCGTGGCGCTCGACATCGGCGTCGGCTCCCGCGGGGGTGGAGTCGTGAGCGCCCTCCTGCACATCGACGGCGTCTCGGTGACGTTCGACGGCTTCCGGGCGATCGATCACGTCGACCTCTCGGTCGACGACGGCGAACTGCGCTTCCTCATCGGCCCCAACGGGGCCGGAAAGACCACGCTCGTCGACGTCGTCACCGGGCTCGCCCGGCCGAGCGCGGGGCGCGTCCTGTTCGACGGGTGCGACATCACCGGGCTTCGCGACTTCCGGCGCGTGCAGCTCGGCATCGGGCGCAGCTTCCAGACGCCGACGGTGTTCGACGCCCTCAGCGTCGTCGACAACCTCGATCTCGCCGCCTCGTTCCGTCGCCCGATCCCCGCCTTGCTGCGTCGCCGCCGCGGCGTGTCGTCGCTCGTCCAGGACACGATCGATCGGGTCGGGCTGGCCGCCGCCGCCGACCGGCCGGCGGCCGTGCTCAGCCACGGGCAGAAGCAGTGGCTGGAGATCGGCATGCTCCTCGTCCAGCAGCCCCGGCTGCTGCTGCTCGACGAGCCGGTGGCCGGCATGAGCGTGGAGGAACGCGAGGCGACCGGGCAGCTGCTCCGCGATCTCGCCGGCGATCACACGATCGTCGTGATCGAACACGACATGGCGTTCCTGCGGCGCTGGGCCCACACCGTCACCGTGCTGCACGAGGGCAAGGTCCTCGCCGAGGGCTCTGTGGCCGAGGTCCAGGCCGATCCCGTGGTGCGCGAGGTCTACCTCGGCCGGGCCCGTGACGAGCGCTCCGGCGCCGTCGCCGTGCCGGACGGCTCCACCGTCCCGCTCGATGTGGAGGGCGTCGCGTGAAGCTGGAGATCGACGGCCTCACCGTCGCCTACGGACGCACCCAGGTGCTGTTCGGCGTGGATCTCCACGTGCCGAGCGGCGCCCTCGTGTGCGTCATGGGTCGCAACGGCGTCGGCAAGACCACGCTGCTCAACGCCGTCACCGGGCTGCTGCCCATACGCTCCGGTCAGGTGCGCCTCGACGGCACCGAGATCGGCCGGATGTCACCGTTCAAGCGGGCCCGCGCCGGCATCGGCTACGTGCCCCAGGGCCATCCGGTGTTCCCGCACCTCACGGCCCGGCAGAACCTCGAGGTCGTTGCCAAGGCGGCGGGCAGCCGGGCCGGCGGGAGCGTCGACGAGCGCGTCGACGAGGTGCTCGAGATCTTCCCCGCCCTCCGGCGGCTCCTCGGCCGGCCGGCCGGCCTCCTCAGCGGCGGCCAGGCGCAACAGCTGGCCATCGCCCGCACCCTGACGACGCGCCCTGGCCTGCTCATCCTCGACGAGCCCACCGAGGGCATCCAGCCGTCGATCATCATGGAGATCGAGGACGCCATCGCCCGCCTGCACGCCACGACGGGCATGACGATCGTGCTCGTCGAGCAGTACGTTGAGTTCGCCATGCGACTCGCCGACGACTACGCCGTGATGGAGGGCGGGACCATCGTGGCCGCCGGCTCCACCGCCGATGCGGACGCCGAGGCCCTGACCGGCCTCCTCGCCATATGAGTGCGTCGCGATGAGGCTGACAGCCCGCGAACAGGAGCGGTTGATGGTCTCGCTCGCCGCCATGGTCGCACGCGACCGCAAGGCGCGTGGCGCCGTGCTCAACCTGCCCGAAGCGACGGCGCTCATCAGCTCGTTCGTGCTGGAAGGCGCCCGTGACGGCCGCACCGTCGCCGACCTGATGGCGGCCGGCCGGCACGTCCTCACCCGCGACGACGTGATGGACGGCGTCCCCGAACTGCTCCCCGAGGTCCAGGTGGAAGCCACGTTCCCCGACGGCACCAAGCTCGTCACCATCCACGAGCCGATTCAATGAAGCCAGGGGAGATCTTGTTCGGGGAGGGGGACGTCGAGTTGTTCGGCGGGCGGGAGATGGTCGAGGTGGAGGTCGTCAACGCGGGGGACCGGCCGATCCAGGTGGGGTCGCACTTTCACTTCGCCGAGACCAACCCGTCGCTCAGGTTCGACCGTGCCGCGGCGCGCGGGTTCCGGCTCGCCATCCCGGCCGGCACGTCGGTGCGCTTCGAGCCCGGCATCGACCAGACGGTCACACTCGTCGCCATCGCCGGCGACCGCATCGTGCCGGGACTTCGGGGCGAGACCGCGGGTCCGCTCGACTCTCCAGCGGCCGGCCGATGAGGATCGAACGCGCCCGCTACGCCGCCCTGTTCGGGCCCACCGCAGGCGACCGCATCCGCCTCGCCGACACCGACCTGCTCGTCGAGGTCGAGCGCGATCTGGCGGGCGTCGGCGACGAGGCGGTCTTCGGCGGCGGCAAGGTCATCCGCGAATCGATGGGTCAAGGCCGCGCCACGAGGGCCGAGGGCAGCCCCGACCTGGTCATCACGGGCGCCGTGATCCTCGACCACTGGGGCGTCGTCAAGGCCGACATCGGCATCCGGGACGGGCGCATCGTCGGCATCGGCAAGGCCGGCAATCCCGACACGATGGACGGCGTCGACCCGGCCCTGGTGATCGGCCCGTCCACCGAGGTGCTCGCCGGCAACGGGCGCATCGTCACCGCCGGCGCCATCGACAGCCACGTGCACTTCATCGCCCCGCAGCAGATCGACGAGGCGCTCGCCGCCGGTACCACCACCCTCATCGGCGGGGGCACGGGCCCGGCCGAGGGCACCAAGGCCACCAGCCTCACCCCCGGTGCGTGGAACCTCGCCCGCATGTTCGAGGCGCTCGACGGCCAGCCCGTCAACGTCGCCCTGCTCGGCAAGGGCAACACGACGTCGCTCGACGGCCTGCGCGAGCAACTCGCCGCCGGCGCGTCGGGGTTCAAGCTCCACGAGGACTGGGGCACCACGCCGGCGGCGATCGACGCCTGCCTCCGCATCGCCGACGAGCAGGGCGTGCAGGTGTCGATCCACACCGACACGCTCAACGAGGCCGGCTACGTGGAATCGACGCTCGCCGCCATCGCCGGGCGGACGATCCACACGTACCACACCGAGGGGGCGGGCGGCGGCCACGCTCCCGACATCATCACGGTCTGCTCGCACCCCAACGTGCTGCCGTCGTCCACCAACCCGACGCGCCCGCACACGGTGAACACGCTCGACGAGCACCTCGACATGCTGATGGTCTGTCACCATCTCAACCCGCAGATCGCCGAGGACCTGGCGTTCGCCGAGAGCCGCATTCGCCCGTCCACCATCGCCGCCGAGGACATCCTCCACGACATGGGGGCGATCTCGATGATCGGCTCCGACAGCCAGGCGATGGGCCGTGTCGGCGAGATCGTCATCCGCACGTGGCAGACCGCCCACGTGATGAAGGTGCGGCGTGGCTCGCTGCCCGGCGACGGGCCGGCCGACAACCACCGGGCCCGGCGTTACGTCGCCAAGTACACGATCTGCCCGGCCGTGGCCCACGGACTCGACCACGAGATCGGTTCGGTCGAGGTGGGCAAGCTGGCCGACCTCGTCCTGTGGGAGCCGGCGTTCTTCGGTGTGCGGCCGCACGTGGTGCTCAAGGGCGGCTTCATCGCCTGGGCCCAGATGGGCGACGCCAACGCCTCGATCCCCACGCCCCAGCCCGTGTACCCGCGGCCGATGTTCGGTGCCGCGCCGCGTGCCGCGGCGGCCACCAGCGTGAACTTCGTCGCCCCGCTCGCCGTCGACGACGGCAGCCTCGACCGGCTCGGCCTCGCCAAGCGAGCGGTCGCCGTGACCGACTGCCGCCGGCTCACCAAGGACGACCTGCCCAACAACGACGCCCGCCCCGACGTGCGCGTCGCCCCCGACACGTTCGCCGTCACCATCGACGGCGAGCTCGTCACCGAAGCCCCGGCCACCGAGCTCCCCATGGCCCAGCGCTATTTCCTCTTCTGATGCGTTCCCTACAGGCGGGTCGCCGAGGCTCAGTGGCCACGCAGGCCGGCGCGCCGGCACCCTCCGCTGGCGCTCCGGGCGCCTACCCGTTCGAACCTCGGGACGCTCGCTTCGCTCGCTGTCCTCCGGAGTCTCGTCGTGATTGACTCGCTGCTGGGTTTGCTGTTGCTGGGCGACGGGAGGTTCCCCGCGGGCGGGCACGCGCACTCGGCGGGGGTCGAGGCGGCGATCGCCGACGGGCGGGTGACCGACGAGGCATCGCTCGAGGCGTTCGTGGCGGCGCGCCTGGCCACGGTGGGGCTCGTCGACGCGGCGATCGCCGCCGCCACGCTGACCGGTCCGCTCGACCTCGACGCGCTCCGCGCCGTGGACGCGGAGGCCGACGCCCGCATCCTCGTGCCCGCGCTGCGGCGCTCGTCGCGGCGACTGGGCCGCCAGCTCGCCCGGGCCTCCGGACGCTGCTGGCCGGACGCCGTGTTCGTCACGCTCGCCGAGGCGTGCCCCGACGGCGCCCACCAGAGCGTGGCGATCGGCTGTGCCGGCTCGGTGATCGGCGCCTCGGCGGACCAGATCGCCGCCCTCGCCCTGCATCACGCGGCCACGACGCCGGCCCAGGCCGGCGTGCGCCTGCTCGGACTCGACCCCGTGGGTGTGGCGGCGATCGTCGCCCGCCTCGCCCCGCTGTCGGCCGCCCTGGCCGCCGACGCCGTCGCCGCCGCCCGCGGTCCGCTGACCGGCCTGCCGGCGTCGTCGTCGCCAATGGTCGACATCGCCGCGACCGCCCACGCCGCGTGGGAGACGCGGCACTTCGCCACCTGAACGCACAGAGCAGCAGAAAGAGAAACACCATGGGAGCGCATCACGGACCAGACCACCCCCACCGGCACCCGCCGGAGGGTGCCGCCTTGCGGGTCGGCATCGCCGGTCCGGTCGGCAGCGGCAAGACCGAGCTCGTCGCCTGCCTGTGCCGGGCGCTCTCCGACCTCGACGTGGTCGTGGTGACGAACGACATCTTCACGCGCGAGGACGCCGAGATCCTCCACCGGCGCGCCGTGCTCGAACCCGAGCGCATCGTCGCCGTGCAGACCGGCTGCTGCCCGCACACGGCGATCCGCGACGACATCAGTGAGAATGTCGAGGTCGTCGAGGAGCTCGAGCGGCGGTTCTCGCCCGACGTCGTGCTCGTCGAGTCCGGTGGTGACAACCTCACGGCGTGCTTCAGCCGGGCGCTCGTCGACGTGCAGATCTTCGTCATCGACGTCGCCGGCGGCGACAAGGTGCCGCGCAAGGGCGGCCCCGGCATCGAGACCTCCGACCTGTTGGTGATCAACAAGAGCGACCTCGCGCCGCACGTCGGGGCCGACCTCGAAGTGATGGCCGCCGACGCCGCGGCCAAGCGCGGCCAGCTCCCGTTCGTCATCACGTCCCTGCGCGACCAGCCCGACGCCGCCGCTGTGGCGGCCTTCATCCGCAGCCGCCTGCGCTCGTGGCCCGCCGATGCCCACGAGTACGAGCACGACGACCACGAGCATCGCGACCACGACGGTGCCGGTTCCCTGGCCCGCTGAGCGGCAGGGGAGCGCGTCGTCGATGGAGGCCCGATCCCGCATCGTCGTCGAGTCGATCGCGGGGCGGCTGCGCGTCGCCGAGCTGCGCTCCGAGCCGCCGCTGACGCTGCGGCGGACCGGGCCCGCCGAGATCTCGATCGTCGGCAGCGCCGCCGCCCCGCTGGGTGGGGACCGGCTCGCCCTCGACGTGGTGGTCGGCGCCGGCGCGTCGCTCGTCGTCCGCAGCGTTGCCGCCTCGTTGGCCTATCCGGGCGTGAGCGGGGACGAGTCGACCCTCGACGTCAGCGTCACCGTGGGACCGGGAGCCGCCCTCGACTGGGCCCCCCAGCCGACGGTGGCCGTCACCGGCTGCCGCCACCACGCACGGTCCTCGATCGCGCTGGCCGACGAGTCCTCGCGGCTGCGCTGGTGCGACGTCATGGTGCGGGGCCGATCGGGCGAACGGTCCGGGGCGATGCGACAGCGCCTCGACGTGGACCGGGCGGGCCGGCCGTTGCTCCGCAACGAGGTCGCGATCGGCGGTAACGCCGGGATCGATGACGCGTCGTTCGGTGACCACCGCGTCATCGCCGGGGCGGTGCGGGTCGGTGAGCAGGCCGGCGCTGCCGCGGCGGGAACCGACGGTCTGGTCGCCTGGGCCTGCCATCCGCTGGCGCCGGACGCCGGCGCGTGGACGGTCCTTGGCCGCAACCTGGCCGGAGTCCGTGCCGCGCTGGATCGGGCGGAGGCCGCCACCCGCAAGGGCTGACACAACGGATGGCGGGCGTCGAGCGGTGGCGCCGTACGCTCGTCGCCGATGCCGCCCGCGCCACCCGCCCGACCGCCGTCGGCGCTCGACGTTCTGCGGGACCGCTCGGCCGGCCGCTACCTGCTCGGGTCGACGATGTCGGGAGTGGCGATGTTCCTCCAGGCCGCCGCTCTCGGCAAGCACGTCTACGACATCACCGACAGCGAGTTCCTCCTCGGCATGCTCGGCCTCGTCGAGTTCGCCCCGGCGTTCCTCCTGCTGCCGGTCACCGGCTCGGTCGCCGACCGCTTCGATCGGCGCCGCGTGGCGGCCATCGGCTTGTCGGTCGAGGCGATCACGGCGATCGCCTTCGTCCTCTATGCCCTCACCGATCCGACGAGCGCGGGGCCGATGTTCCTCATCGCCGCCGTCTTCGGCACGGCCAGGGCGTTCGTGTCGCCGTCCAACCGGGCGATCCCGCCCCTCGTCGCCCCCGACGGCGGTCTCGCCCGTGTGATGGCGGTGTACGCGGCCACCTGGCAGATCGGGCTCATCGCCGGCCCGGCGAGCAGCGGGCTGCTGTACGACGTGTCGCCGGCCCTGCCC
The DNA here is from genome assembly GCF_003426815.1 of Desertimonas flava. Classification (GTDB taxonomy): domain Bacteria; phylum Actinomycetota; class Acidimicrobiia; order Acidimicrobiales; family Ilumatobacteraceae; genus Desertimonas; species Desertimonas flava. The sequence continues at coordinate 4,782 of NZ_QKYK01000014.1, read as the reverse complement.
TACGGGGCGGCGGCCGCCTTCTTCCTCCTCGCCGCGATCACGATCGGCACGGTCCGAACTCGCCGTCCGCAGATCCGGACGTCGGCCGACGTCCAGCCGTCGTTCCACCACGCCCTCGAGGGGCTGCGTTTCATCCGCGGACGGCCGGTGCTCTTCGGCGCCATCGCCCTCGACATGTTCGCCGTGCTGTTCGGTGGTGCCGTCGCCCTGTTGCCGGCGATCGCCGAGGACCGCCTCGGCGCCGGCAACGTCGGTTACGGCTGGCTGCGCGCCGCGCCCGGGATCGGCGCCGTGGTGTTTGCCGCCGCCATGGCGATCCGCCCGATCCGCCGGCGCGTCGGCCGCGCCCTGCTGATCGTCGTCGCCGTGTTCGGTGCCGCGACGGTGGTGCTCGGGCTCACGCGCAACTACGCGATCGCCTTCCTCGCCCTCGTCGTGCTCGCCGGTGCCGACGCCATCAGCGTCTTCATCCGCACGACGATCGTCCCGCTGGCGACACCGGACGACATGCGCGGCCGGGTGTCGGCGGTGGAGAACGTCTTCGTGGGTGCGTCCAACGAGGTGGGCGCGTTCGAGAGCGGCGTCGCCAGCTCGCTCCTCGGCGTCGGCCCCGCCGTCGTGCTGGGCGGTGTGGTCACGATGGGCGTCGTGGCGGTGTGGTCCGTGGCGTTCCCGGCGTTGCGCGACATCGACCGCTTCGAGGACGTCGACGTCGGTCACGTCCGGCCCATTCCGGTGCCCGCCGACGGGTAGCCGCAGGGGCGCCAGATCCGCGAGTGGGTCACCGGCGGTGTGATTCACTGGATCTCGGCCCGGAGGCTTCCGGGTCCACGTGCTGCGCCATCCTGCGCCAGACAAGGAGGACCGGTCATGCTCCAGGAGTTCAAGGACTTCATCAACAAGGGCAACGTCATCACCATCGCCGTCGGCTTGGTGATGGCCCTCTACTTCCAAGAGATCGTCAACGCCGTCCTCGACGGGGTGATCAACCCCATCATCGCCGCCATCTTCGGCAAGTCGAACTTCACCGAGATCGGCTTCGACATCGGCGACGCCCGCATCTCGATCGGGCTGGTCATCGACGCGTTGATCAAGTTCGTCCTCGTCGCCTTCTTCCTGTTCCTCATCGTCAAGGCCTACAACAAGTACGTGGCCAAGCCCGAGGAGGAAGTGACCGCGGAGACCGAGCTGTCACTGCTCAGCCAGATCCGCGATCTGCTGGCCCAGCGTCAGAACTGACGACACAGCACGGAGGCGGAACGCTAGGTTCGTCGGCGATCCGCCATGATACGACTTCGACGCCTTCCCTCCTTCGCCGCGCTCGTCCTCACGGCCGGGGTCGTCGTCGCCGGTTGCGGCAACGACGACCCAGGCTCGACGGTCGAGGCCAGCCCCACCGTCGCCAACGTCGGCAACCTGCCTGACACCAGCGGCGCCGTGGCCTCCGGCGCCGCAGCAGCGGCGCCGGCCGTCGTGGAGCTGCCCGGCGGGACACTGCCGCCCGGCGACACCGAGGCGCCGGACACGGCCGCGGCCACCGAGCCGGTCGCCGAGACCGAGGGCGCCGAGCCGACTGCCGCCGGATCGTCCGTCGAGTCGTCGGTCCCGGTGACCGCCGTCGTCGTCGACCCGTGCGCCGTCGAGGGCTCCGTTCCCGCGTCCACGGTCAGCGAGTCGACCGTCCCGGAGTCGACCGTCCCGGAGTCATCCGTTCCCGAGTCGACATCGACCGAGTCGACGTTGACCGAGCCGACGTTGCCGGAGTCGACGTTGCCGGAGTCGACGTTGCCGGAGTCCTCGGCCCCCGACTGCGCGCCTGCCACCACCGACACCGGCGCGTCCGCCACCGAGGTGTCGACGCCCGGGACCGAGGCGGCCGGCACCGACGTGTCGGGGTCGGCGGCGAGCGAAGCGGCAACCGACGAGACGGCGACCGACGAGACCGGCGGTTCCGACGCCGCCCGACCGAACGCCCTGGCGTCGGCGCGTGACCGCTGGGAGGCGTTCGCCGCCGACGCCGACCCCGAGACCTTCGCCGGGGGCGCCGACACGGCCGATCTCGTCGACGACAACCGTGTGCTGATGATCGGCGACTCGATCATGGCGTCGACGTCGTCGCGGTACGGCGGCGAGGCCTGCCGCCAGCTCGAGCCGGCGGGCTGGGCCGTCGAGGTCAACGCCGAGACGGGACGGTTCATCGACTTCGGCATGCGCGTGCTCGACGACCGCCTCGACGCCGGCTTCGACGTCGCCGTGGTGATGCTCGGCAACAACTACGGCGCCAACCCCGACGTGTTCGAGGACGGCCTGCGCGACATCGTCGACGAGCTGATCGACAGCGATCCCGGCATGCCGATCATCCTCTACACCGTCACCATGTACCGGCCCGACCGGGCCGAGGTGAACGACATCGTCTACGAGGTCGCCGCCGAGCACGACAACATCCGGGTGATCGACTGGGAGACCGAGACCAGCGAGGACCCGAGCCTCGTCGGCGGCGACGGCCTGCACCTCAGTGACTCGGGCCGGGCGCGGATGATCGAGCTGCTCGCCGAGGAGCTGGGTGACGCTCCCGATGGCAGCACCGGCGACTGCCTCGGCTCCGACTTCACCGACGACTCGGCCACGAGCGGCACCGGCACCACGCTTCCGGGCCAGGCGCCGTACACCAACCCACCGCAGTGGACCAACCCGCCGCAGAACACCCGGCCGCAGCCGACCAACCCGCCGCAGACGCAAGCGCCCCAGCCCACCGAGCCGCAGCCGGAGCCGACGAACCCTCCGGCGACGAACCCTCCGGCGACGAACCCGCCGCCGACGAATCCTCCCCAGACCAACCCTCCGCCGACGAACCCGACCGACCCGCCGCCTCCGCCGCCCCCGCCGCCTGATGAAGGTGGCGACGGCTGACCGTTCACACATCCGAGTACTGAAGGGCGCCCGAGTACCGGGGGACCAGTATCGGGGCCCTCGGCACTCGGATGAGACAACGGCGACCGGTAACCCGGTTGGAACCGGTCGTTCGAGCGGCCAACCTTGACGGGTGCTTCAGGCCCAGGGACTCTCGGTGATGGTCGGCGGCCGGCTCGTGGTCGAGTCGGTCGACTTCACCGTCATGCCCAAGGACAAGGTGGGCCTCGTCGGTCGCAACGGCGCCGGCAAGACCAGCCTCTTCAAGGTGCTCGGGGGCCAGGCCGAGCCGTTCGCCGGGCGGGTCATCCGCAAGGGGAACTTCGGCTACCTGCCCCAGGACCCCCGGATGGGGCCCGACGCCGATGCCCGCACCGGCGTGTGCCACGTGTTGTCGGGCCGCGGCATCGACGAGGCGATGACGCGCATCGAGAAGCTGCGCATCGCCATGGAGGAGAACCCCGACGAGCGGGCGATCCGCCGCTACACCCGGGCCGAGGAGGAGTTCCAGGCGAGTGGCGGGTACGCCGCCGAGAGCGAGGCCCGGGCCATCGCCGCCGGCCTGGGTCTCGACGCGTCCCGGCTCAACGGCCCCATCGGCGTGCTGTCGGGCGGCGAGCGGCGCCGTGTCGAGATCGCCCGCATCCTCTTCGCCGGCAGCGACGTGCTGTGCCTCGACGAGCCCACCAACCACCTCGACGTCGACGCCAAGGAGTGGCTGCTCGGTTTCCTGCGCCAGTATCGCGGCGCCCTGCTCGTGATCAGCCACGACCTCGAGCTGCTCGACGAGGCGATCACCCGCGTGCTGCACCTCGACCGTCCGGCCGAGGACGCCACCGGGCACATCGTCGAGTACCGCGGGACGTACTCCCAGTACGTGCGGGGGCGTCGCGAGGACGAGGAGCGCCAGGCGAAGATGGCCGCCCGCCAGTCGAAGGAGATCAACCGCTTGCAGACGGTGGTCGATCGCTTCGGCGCCAAGGCCACCAAGGCGGCGATGGCCCACAGCATCGAGAAGCGCATCGCCCGGCTCGAGGCCGGTCGCGTCGACGCGCCCAAGCACACCAAGACGCTGCGTGTGAAGTTCCCGCCGCCACCGGCCGCGGGCAAGACCGTCATCGAGGCCGTCGGCCTCTGCAAGGCCTACGGCGGCCCGCCGATCTTCGAGGACGTGGCGTTCGACCTCGGCCGGGGCGAACGGCTGCTCGTGCTCGGCCTCAACGGTGCCGGCAAGACGTCGCTGCTGCGCATCCTCGCCGGGGAGACCGACGCCAATCTCGGGACGTTCACGTTCGGCCACAACGTCACCGCCGGCTACTACGCCCAGGAGCACGACAACCTGCGTGGCGACCGCTCGCTGCTCGACAACATCCGCGCCGAGGTGCCGCCGGGCGTCGTGCTCACCGAGACCGAGCTGCGCGGCATGATGGGCATGTTCGGGCTGTCGGGCGAGAAGGTCTTCCAGGAAGCCGGCACGCTGTCGGGCGGGGAGAAGACCAAGCTGGCGCTGTCGATGCTGATGGTCGGGCGCAACAACCTGCTGCTGCTCGACGAGCCGACGAACAACCTCGACCCGGCGAGCCGCGAGTCGGTCGCCGACGCCCTCAGCGACTGGCCCGGGGCGATCATCTTCGTCAGCCACGACACCGAGTTCGTCGAGCGGCTGGCGCCGACCAAGGTCCTCCTGCTGCCCGACGGCGAGCTCGACTACTTCAACGCCGGCTGGCTCGACCTCGTCGCCCTGGCGTGACCGGGTAACAGATGGTGCCTGCCTGCCCGCCAGCGGTGAGTGCAACACCTTGAGCCTTGGAGGTGTTGGTGATGGCACGGAGTCGTGTTCCTGATCGGGTTCGCCGGTTGATGGTGCTGACG